>CANMMP010000016.1 GCA_947499125.1 uncultured Pontibacter sp. | reverse complement strand
AAGTTTTAGAGCTAGAAATAGCAAGTTAAAATAAGGCTAGTCCGTTATCAACTTGAAAAAGTGGCACCGAGTCGGTGCTTTTTTAAGCTTGGCGTAACTAGATCTTGAGACAAATGGCAGTATTCATCCACAATTTTAAAAGAAAAGGGGGGATTGGGGGGTACAGTGCAGGGGAAAGAATAGTAGACATAATAGCAACAGACATACAAACTAAAG
>CANMMP010000015.1 GCA_947499125.1 uncultured Pontibacter sp. | reverse complement strand
AGCATTCTCTCCTTCACACTTGGTAGCGTTGCTTAGAGCTGTAAGAGTCGCGTTCGGTGTAACTGTGAGCGTAGCTGACTGGGACGGAGTACCACAGATACCTGTACCGCCAACTTTAGCATAATAAGTACCTTCGTCCCCTGTTGGTGAAGCGCCATCAACAACAGATTTAACTGTTAATGTGCTCATATCACCTGAGACTACTATATCATACTTGTCATCGTCTGCAAT
>CANMMP010000014.1 GCA_947499125.1 uncultured Pontibacter sp. | reverse complement strand
ATCAAACTGGAAGCTGGTAAGCGTTACTACATCGAGGCCCTGCACCTGGAAGGTGGCGGTGGTGATAACCTGGCCATCGGCTGGACATTGCCAAACGGAACAATGGAGAGACCAATACCTGGTAAGTACCTTTCGCCGATGGGCAGCACTGCACCAGCTCCGGTAACAGAGGAACCAACTCCGACTCCGACTCCAACACCAACTCCGGTAACGGAAGAGCCGGCTCCATCTGCACCGGTAGCAGCTTCTGGTAAGATCAC
>CANMMP010000013.1 GCA_947499125.1 uncultured Pontibacter sp. | reverse complement strand
GCCTCGATGTAGTAACGCTTACCAGCTTCCAGTTTGATGGCTACTGATTTCTGTGAGCTATACTTTGTCCACTGACGCGCATCTGTCCATTCTGATACCGAAGCCACTTTCACTTTCTTGGCCGGGTCTTCTGAAGTGCTCAGGTATAGTTCCGCCTGGTCATCTGAAGCGATCCAGAAAGTATAGCTACCAGTTGCAGGTGCTGTAACATATCCGCGGATACGCTGTCCGTAAGTGTCACCTACGTTTGCAGGGGCTTCAAATATTGTCAGTTCTGCTTTCTTCGTTGGTGCAGTTGTTACAGGTATAACGCTCAGGCTGCTACCGTGTACATTTGCCCAGAACTCATGCGTGATCTTACCAGAAGCTGCTACCGGTGCAGATGGAGCCGGCTCTTCCGTTACCGGAGTTGGTGTTGGAGTCGGAGT
>CANMMP010000012.1 GCA_947499125.1 uncultured Pontibacter sp. | reverse complement strand
GTTGACCGTGATTGGGAATTTACGAGTTTTAAAAGTGGCGTGTCTTTCAGGCTTTTTTAGAGGGCTGGATGGCATCAAAGGCTACTAAAGCTCATTAAACAGCTGAAAAAGAACCAAAGGAAGAAATGAAGTTTCTGGCTGGAAGTCTTGCTTCGGCGGTGCCGGGAGAAAGCTGGCTTTCGGACGAGAGCGTCCAGGCAAGACTTTGGTGGGGCGAAGTTATACCCCGGAAATGATAAAGTCAAGTGCAGAACTTCGACAGGTGGTTCTTTTTCAGCTGTTTACTGGCAATAGAGAAGCCAATGATAGAGTTACTCTTTCCTTCGATGATGGGCCAGCCCGGAGCCTGAGGCCTTTGGCAACGGCGCTAATACCCCGCTATTAACGGCATGGCCAAAGGGCTAAAGCGCCACTTGAGAAGTTGATTTTTAAAAGGAGTAAAACTTCCCAACCATCCGGGTTGTTTTTCCCTTATTTTTATATTCGCAGTACCGGGAGAAAAAGGGAAAAACAACCCCGGCCAACACACCCCATAAGACACTGAATCAAGTCTGACAAGCTTCACCGTCTTATGGCCTATTTCGTTA
>CANMMP010000011.1 GCA_947499125.1 uncultured Pontibacter sp. | reverse complement strand
TTGCTTTTGTTAAGATTGACATAGTGGGCAAGAGTGCTTTTTTCAAAAAGAGGGTGTGGAGAAAAAGCTGCGGGCAGGTCCTTTCGGAACCGGCTCACATGTCCTAGCCGAAGCTAGGGTGGGAACGCTCCCGGGCAATTAGTATGGCTCGGCTTTGACATTTCTGCCTTTACACCTGCCACCTATCAACGTCATCGTCTCTGACGGCCCTTACAGGGAGATCTCATCTTGGGGTGGGTTTCGCACTTAGATGCTTTCAGCGCTTATCCCATCCGAGCGTAGCTACCCTGCGCTGCATCTGGCGATACAACAGGTGCACCAGCGGCTCGTCCAACCCGGTCCTCTCGTACTAAGGTCAGAACCCCGCAAATCTCCAACGCCCGCAACAGATAGGGACCGAACTGTCTCACGACGTTCTGAACCCAGCTCGCGTGCCACTTTAATCGGCGAACAGCCGAACCCTTGGGACCTTCTCCAGCCCCAGGACGTGACGAGCCGACATCGAGGTGCCAAACCTCCCCGTCGATATGAGCTCTTGGGGGAGATCAGCCTGTTATCCCCAGAGTACCTTTTATCCTTTGAGCGATGGCCCTTCCATGCGGAACCACCGGATCACTATATCCGTCTTTCGACCCTGCTCGGCTTGTAGGCCTCACAGTCAAGCACCCTTATGCTATTGCGCTCTGCGTACGGTTACCAAGCGTACTGAGGGTACCTTTGAAAGCCTCCGTTACTGTTTTGGAGGCGACCACCCCAGTCAAACTACCCACCAAGCACTGTCCCCTTTGTGTCAGGTTAGGCGCCAAGCAACTCAAGGGCCGTATTTCAAGGTTGGCTCCACGATGCCTAGCGACACCGCTTCATAGCCTCCGGCCTATCCTACACATGAGTTACCCAGCGTCAATGCTAAGCTATAGTAAAGGTTCATGGGGTCTTTCCGTCCCGTTGCGGGTACTCGGCATCTTCACCGAGACTACAATTTCACCGAGCTCACGGCTGAGACAGCGCCCAGATCGTTACACCATTCGTGCAGGTCGGAACTTACCCGACAAGGAATTTCGCTACCTTAGGACCGTTATAGTTACGGCCGCCGTTTACTGGGGCTTCGATTCAATGCTTCGCCCTTACGAGCTAACATCCCCTCTTAACCTTCCAGCACCGGGCAGGTGTCAGGCCTTATACGTCATCTCTCGATTTAGCAAAGCCATGTGTTTTTGTTAAACAGTCGCCTGGGCCTTTTCACTGCGGCTTCTTGTATTGCTACAAGGAAGCGCCCCTTCTCCCGAAGTTACAGGGCCATTTTGCCGAGTTCCTTGGCCGTGATTCACTCGAGCACCTTAGGATTCTCTCCTCGACCACCTGTGTCGGTTTGCGGTACGGGCGGCTATGTATTTAAACGCTTAGCGGGTTTTCTTGGGAGCCGGATTAGGGACACTATCTCCGTGGCCGAAGCCTTGGAGTACTATCAGCTTTCAGCTAAACAAGGGTACTTAACTCCTCGTCCAATACCTACGGCCTTCAACGCACTATTCCGTCAGTGCGCGATCCTTTCACTTCTCCGTCACCGCATCGCTATACATAGCCGGTGCTGGAATATTAACCAGCTGTCCATCGAACTGCGCTTTCGCCTCGCCCTTAGGACCCGACTAACCCTGATCCGATTAGCGTTGATCAGGAAACCTTGGTCTTTCGGTGTGCGGGTTTCTCGCCCGCATTATCGTTACTTATGCCTACATTTGCTTTTCCAAGCGCTCCAGCATGCCTTGCCGGCACACCTTCATCGCCCTTGGAATGCTCCCCTACCAGTATACCTAAAAGGTATAATCCGCAGCTTCGGTGCCATACTTGATGCCCGATTATTATCGATGCCCTCTCGCTCGACCAGTGAGCTGTTACGCACTCTTTAAATGAATGGCTGCTTCCAAGCCAACATCCTGGCTGTCTAAGCAAGTGGACCCCCTTTGTTCAACTTAGTATGAACTTTGGGACCTTAGCCGACGGTCTGGGTTCTTTCCCTCTCGGCCAGGGACCTTAGCACCCCTGGCCTCACTGCCGTGTATATCAAAGCGGCATTCGGAGTTCGTCAGGATTCGGTAGGATGTGACTCCCCCTAGTCCTATCGGTAGCTCTACCTCCGCTTGACTCCACCACGACGCTGCCCCTAAAGGCATTTCGGGGAGTACGAGCTATTTCTCAGTTTGATTGGCCTTTCACCCCTACCCACAGGTCATCCAAATACTTTTCAACGTAAACTGGTTCGGACCTCCACTGTGTGTTACCACAGCTTCATCCTGCCCATGGGTAGATCACAAAGTTTCGCGTCTGCCCCCTCTGACTGCACGCCCTATTCAGACTCGCTTTCGCTGCGGCTCCGACCTTTAAAAGTCTTAACCTTGCCAGAGAGGAGCAACTCGTAGGCTCATTATGCAAAAGGCACGCCGTCAGCCCACTAAAGGCCTCCGACCGCTTGTAGGCGCACGGTTTCAGGATCTATTTCACCCCTTTATTCAAGGTACTTTTCACCTTTCCCTCACGGTACTGGTTCACTATCGGTCTCTCAGGAGTATTTAGCCTTACCGGATGGTGCCGGCAGCTTCAGGCGGGATTTCTCCGGTCCCGCCCTACTCAGGATACCACTACGGCCAAAAACCTTACGTGCACGGGGCTATCACCCTTTACAGCCTACCTTCCCAGGTAGTTACACTTCAATGTTTGGTCCGATGTCGTGGTCCTACAACCCCAGGCTTGCCGTAACAAACCTGGTTTGGGCTCTTCCGCGTTCGCTCGCCACTACTTACGGAATCATTAGTTATTTTCTCTTCCTCCGGGTACTTAGATGTTTCAGTTCCCCGGGTTTGCCCCCCGTAGGGTAGTTGAGCTTCACTCAACTGGGTTGCCCCATTCGGATACCTGCGGATCAATTGGTATGTGCCCATCCCCGCAGCTTTTCGCAGCTTGTCGCGTCCTTCATCGCCTCTGAGAGCCTAGGCATCCCCCGTACGCCCTTCTCTGCGTTCCCGGCCGTCATAACCTAAATTATGCCGGCCCGCAGTCTTTTCTCTACTTTCTCTTTTGATTTGCTCGTATTCCAAAGCAGTATCGCTACTGCTTCTTCTTACTTCTCTTTATTTGCCCATTATGTCAAAGAACGTTGTTTAAAGATTCTTCCCTCAGGCCTTGTTATTGGTTAACTGCCTGATTGGTGATTCCTTAAATGTGAAGTAAAAACCTGTCGTCTTTACTTGATCTTTTTTCCGCTTCCCTCTTATAAAGAAGCAGGTTATTGTGTAGTGGAGAATAACGGAGTCGAACCGTTGACCTCCTGCGTGCAAAGCAGGCGCTCTAGCCAGCTGAGCTAATCCCCCATGGCTGCAGCAGCTTTATAAACCAGTATAACTACCAGTTAAACTAGTATCTATTACTGGTTGCTTTTTAAGCGCAGCTCAAGTGGGCCTGCGTGGACTCGAACCACGGACCTCTACATTATCAGTGTAGCGCTCTAACCACCTGAGCTACAAGCCCTTAGCTGCCTGTTTTGCAGTATGTCATTTAAAAAGAAAATTGAAAGAGAATTGAAACAGATAGCCAGATAAAAAAGGACCGAAACAAGCCTCTAGAAAGGAGGTGATCCAGCCGCACCTTCCGGTACGGCTACCTTGTTACGACTTAGCCCCAGTTACCAGTTTTACCCTAGACGGCTCCTGTAACGGTCACCGGCTTCAGGTCTCCCTGACTTCCATGGCTTGACGGGCGGTGTGTACAAGGCCCGGGAACGTATTCACCGCGTCATTGCTGATACGCGATTACTAGCGATTCCGGCTTCACGAAGTCGAGTTGCAGACTTCGATCCGAACTGAGACCGGCTTTTTGAGATTGGCGTCCTATCACTAGGTAGCGACCCTCTGTACCGGCCATTGTAGCACGTGTGTAGCCCTAGGCGTAAGGGCCATGATGACTTGACGTCGTCCCCACCTTCCTCACTTCTTGCGAAGGCAGTCTCTCTAGAGTCCCCACCATTATGTGCTGGCAACTAAAGATAGGGGTTGCGCTCGTTGCGGGACTTAACCCAACACCTCACGGCACGAGCTGACGACAGCCATGCAGCACCTTGCTTTGTGCCCCGAAGGGAAGCTCCATCTCTGGAGCGGTCACGCGCATTCTAGCCTAGGTAAGGTTCCTCGCGTATCATCGAATTAAACCACATGCTCCACCGCTTGTGCGGGCCCCCGTCAATTCCTTTGAGTTTCACCCTTGCGGGCGTACTCCCCAGGTGGAATACTTAACGCTTTCGCTTGGACGCTTACTGTATATCGCAAACATCGAGTATTCATCGTTTACGGCGTGGACTACCAGGGTATCTAATCCTGTTCGCTCCCCACGCTTTCGTGCCTCAGCGTCAGTTTCGGTCCAGCAAGCTGCCTACGCAATCGGGGTTCTTGGTGGTATCTATGCATTTCACCGCTACACCACCAGTTCCGCCTGCCTCAACCGAACTCAAGCTATACAGTATCAATGGCAGTTCCAGGGTTGAGCCCTGGGATTTCACCACTGACTTATATAGCCGCCTACGCACCCTTTAAACCCAATAAATCCGGACAACGCTTGCACCCTCCGTATTACCGCGGCTGCTGGCACGGAGTTAGCCGGTGCTTATTCATCTAGTACCGTCAGTTACCCACGCATGGGCGTTTTCTTCCTAGATAAAAGCAGTTTACAACCCAGAAGGCCTTCTTCCTGCACGCGGCATGGCTGGGTCAGAATCTCTTCCATTGCCCAATATTCCCTACTGCTGCCTCCCGTAGGAGTCTGGTCCGTGTCTCAGTACCAGTGTGGGGGACCATCCTCTCAGAACCCCTAGCCATCGAAGCCTTGGTAGGCCGTTACCCTACCAACTAGCTAATGGCACGCATGCCCATCTTCCACCGATAAATCTTTGACCATCTTCGGATGCCCTCAAATGGTATTATGCGGTATTAATCCACCTTTCGGTGGGCTATCCCCCTGTGGAAGGTAGGTTGCATACGCGTTACGCACCCGTGCGCCACTAAACCAGAAACCGAAGTCTCTGATCTCGTTCGACTTGCATGTATTAGGCCTGCCGCTAGCGTTCATCCTGAGCCAGGATCAAACTCTCCATTGTAAAAAATTATTTTATAATATCTCAAGCTTCATCCGGCCCTTCTTTTTATTATCTGCCGACATTACTTCGAAAAGCAATGCCTTGTGCTATTCTGTCTCAATCAATCTCTCAAAGAACTT
>CANMMP010000010.1 GCA_947499125.1 uncultured Pontibacter sp. | reverse complement strand
TAGTACTCTGTAAATAAGTCCAAACCTCATCTGTTGTCATGTCCTTGATAGGAGCATAGGCCATGGCATTTGGTAGAGGGTGCTTTCGCAACCTTTGCCCCTTTATTTCATGGCGCTGAATAGAGGCAGCACGATTTGAACTCTCATCAGAGCGCGTCCCAAGTAGAATAATCGCTTCACCATGTTCAGAGATTCTTTCTTTAATATACTGGGTTGTAGGAGATATCTTGAGACGTTCAGTGCACCATCTGAACATATTATTAGGTGCTGGGTAGCCTCTTCCAACAAGGTTAACCCAGAAGCTGTCGTCTAATCTAGGAGTAGTGTGATCTACTATAATCGGAAGCCCTTGCTCGATAGCCTTTTCTCTTATTACTTCTAATTGCTTATTTACAAAGGTTAATACTTGTGGATTTTCAACTAATGTGTTATTACAAATAACATAAACTGTTCTTACTTTTCGCTCTACTTCCGTAAGTTCTAGCATTGCTTCCCACACCAGCATAAGCAAAGTTGTGGAATCCTTACCACCACTAAATGCTACAATCCATGGTCTGCCTTCATCTTCCTCAAGGTACTGCTCCTTGATCTCGTTTATGAGCTCTCTTTTATTAAATGCCATAGTCTACAAATCTACTTACGAAAGTAGTAAATTCGAACCAGCTTTCTTTGATAATATTCACAAACAGTGATAGAGAATAACTGACCTCTTACATTACCTTCTTTGTATTCAAGAAGTTAATTTAAGCTGAATACCTCTATTATAACTTTAATACAATGAAGCGGAACTATGTGCGATGTTGCACTATAAAATAGGTCGACGGTAGATTGTCATAATCATCATGAAAAGATCGAGTTAGTAAATAGATTACTTTCACTTTTTGGGTGCTGGAGCAGTTTCAAGAACCTGATGAAGAAAAAAGTTATGCGTGGTTATTTAGAACGTTAAAGAGTTTTTAGCCAATTTTATTACCTGCATCGAAAACCTAATAGTAAACATGATTAACATTGGTATTTACCTTACTTCTAAATTCCTCAGCGTACACGATCGAAGCGTAGTGGTTGGAAAATAAATCTTGGTCGTGGCTTATATGCTGCTGACATGTATGAAGGAAAGTATTAAGCAGCCGACCTGTATCAGTAAAAGCGGAAGTGTATGGATTGTGAGATTACTTATTAAAGGATATGAGAAAAGGCAGAGCTTCTACTCTGCCTTTTATGTTCTACAAGTACATAAGTTATATACGTAGATCCTTTATCCCAAAATAGATATCATGAACAAGCTTAATAGAATCAAAATAATGTCTTGCTTCCCAATTTATAAGGTGCTTGGACTGTAGACCATGCTCTCGAGCATCTCTTATATCTTTTAAGATGTTTGTGAGCTTAAAGGAATGGTTATACAAATACTTATACTTTTTGCCATCAGCCTTATTTTCAATTTCGCTATTAAAAAAGATCCCATACAGTAAGTTCATTTTATTAGCGAAATTGATTCTTAAATATCCTACCTGCTTGCCATTCTCTTTTCTCGACTCGGCACCTAAATAATACCTATCCATATAGGCTTTATCTGCCGCAATCGAGAAGTCTATGAATTTCTCGCTTCTAGACTCATTAATAAAGCATCCATTCAGTTTATTAAGAAAGTGGTTAGGTCCTGCTATAAATTTAGTTCCTGAAAGAACTAAGTTGTCATTAAACTTTAAATGGTCGAACAATACATAATTAGAGAATATCTCTAGTTGCCGATAAATTGCATTACAGAAAGCAGTAACATCAGCAACAACTAATGCCCACTCCATCTCCCGAAAAGCTATTATTAAGTCTGCTTTTATTTTAGGGTTAGCATCTTTATAATAGGCGTTAGATTTTAATATTATACCTTTTTTAATAAAATATAACTCGTTTTGATGAAGCTCTATTTCAGAACTAACAGAAGCAAGATTTTCAGCAAGAATTTCTATTTTCTTGTCAGCAGTTAATTTAGAATCGTTTACTGCTTTTAGCACATTGTTATATATCATATTCTTTCATTTGAAAGTTTTTTATAAGTATCAGAAAAGATCTTAAAGTACTTATCTTCTTTCCCCCGTACCATGCCAAGGAAAAGAATTTTGCCCATCAATACATTTTCAAAAGGAGGTATGGTTTTATTCCTCATAAATCCTTTCTCTAGCGGGTAGTACTTCTTAAATTCTTTTTGACATACTTGAAGCCCATCTTTTTCCCAATTGAAGAGCATCGCTCTAATCTTTTTAATATAAGTGCGTTGAAGGTTGAGCTTCTCATTTACGACTATACCGGTTACTTCTTGTCGCTGTGTTCGCTTTTGCTTCCTTGTCTTCTTATCATTCAATTTAAAGCCTCTAAATTCTATGTTAGCTTCCAAATTGTCATAGAAATCTTCATTAAAAGCATCTTGATTAGATGAAAATGTAATATCATCTGCATAACGGGTATAATAGCATTGATAGAATTTAGCTAAATAAACTAAGCTCTTGTCTAACTGTTGGCAGATTATGTTTGTCAAAATTGGGGAAGTAGGGGCTCCCTGGGGCAGAACACCTTGATAGCAGCACAAATGGGATATAATGTGCGCAAAATCAGGTTTCATTCTGAATGGATATAACTGGAGTACTGCTTTTATTCTTCCATAATGGATGGTGGGAAAGAAGTCCTTTAAATCGACGTTATAAACATAATTCTTTCCTACATGCATTTGGGCATTTGACACAATACTTCTGCCAGGTACAAACCCATGTGCTGCAGCTTTAGGCTTAAACAGTATATCTAATGTAAAATTGATTCTGCGCTGTACCTTCTTAAGGAATTTATCAGGAGCTGTAATGTTGCGAAAACCACCAGTTTTTTTTGGTATCTCGAAAGTAAGATACTTTTTATCACGGTGAACAAAATAATAAGACAGCCGCTTTGTAGAAATATGCTTATAGGTAGTTCCCAAAGCATCGTTCTGCAAATCAATTATATAATTGATAAGAGACTTTAGGTCTTCTAAAGTCTCTCCTTGCATCACCTGATGCTTAATATGATCGATATGTTGCTGAGCTAATTCCATGATAAATAAAGGCAGCCTGCGGGGGCTTTCAATTCTTGTCTTCAAATAAAAAAAATCTAAAAACAAAAAAAAATCTAAAAAAATCTAAACTCACATCCAACTAATGCTCTATTTATGTAGAGACATTGGTGAGCACATTGCGTTCCACAATGCAAATTAAGTCCTATACCGCAGGCGCCTTGTTTACAAATATAGTATAATTATTATGTTCAAAATCTATAAAGGTTTAAAGTGAGTATACCCATATACTTTCTATGGGCATACTCTACCTATGTCTTATGCAGCCCAAGAATATGCATCTTGCCTTGCTCGAGTGACTGCTGTATACAGCCAACGTAAGTCTTTAGGCTGGTATGGGTGTAAAATAACATTATCCCATTCACCACCCTGCGCCTTGTGGCATGTAGTGGCGTAGCCATGTTTAAGACGCATAGCGCCAATGTATGGATCATCGCTTGGCTTCTTGGAATCCCTGAACTTTGCGTTATGCGTCATAACTTTATGGAAAAGTTGATTTTCCTGTTCAGGGCTCAAGCTACCAGAATCACTAGCTAGTGATTCAAGCAGGACCTTCGTTCTGATTAATTTCTTGCCTCCGGCATCGCCTCCAAACTCTATCTCGGCTTCCACAAACTTTAAGTCAGCATAATCTTCAATGCGACTATCTAAAGATTTGATGATACCTGTATCACCTTTAAAGATCCAGTCAGAAGGACTAAACCAGTTAACTTGAGTTGTTACAAAATCCCCAACTGCAATGTGTCCTGTATAGCCTAATCTCTGTCGCAGAACACTATTCCACCAGTTTACATCCTTGTTAGCCCAACAGATAATAGTCGTTTTGTCTAGTACGCCATCTTCATAAAGACTTAAGTACAGATTTATGGCCTGGGTCGCATTAGCAACCTTAGGTAAGGCTTTATTGACAGAGCTTCCACCCTTAGCCATGGTATCTCTAATCGCTGTAGCAAGTTCTAACACGTTAGAACCCTCTGCCTGTCGCATTACTTGCGACAGCTCGAACTTGTCACCATCAAGACCGAACTTACCAGAAAGGTAGTCAGTATGTAATGCTGGAGAAAAAGCTATGTCCACACCTGGCGTAACAGGTGGCAACTGGTAAATGTCTCCAATAAAGAGAACTTTGTTCCTGCTATTGCCCTGTTTCACAAACTCTAAGAAGTCGGTGAGCAACGGCTTCTTAACAAAGAAATTTTCATTTCTTGTTAATGTATCTGAAATCATAGATGCCTCATCTACTATAAAGAAGGTTCTATCAGCATCTGTGTTTTGCCTTCGGATGAGCCTTACACCACCACCATTTTGGACAGCTTCAGGTGTATAGATCTGGCTGTGCATTGTTTTAGACTGTTGACCTGTCTTAGCGCCGATTATCTTAGCCGCCCTGGCAGTTGGTGCGCCAATCCTTACAGCATTACCATTGCTCCTAAGTTGCTCAGTTATCACCTTCACAATAGAGGTTTTGCCAGTACCAGCAGATCCTCTCAATATAAAAAAGTCATCTGATGATGTTTCATCAACGAAAGCGTTGATTTTTGTTAGAGCAGCTTCTTGCTCCTTAGTTGGTTGGAAACCTAATTGTGAAGAGAATGCGGTCATAAGAAATGGGATTAAGGTTAAAAATGTTTTTATGTCTCCCGACTACATTGCAAGATTACGGACGGTTTGTTCAGTGTTTCTGAACAAACTTTTTTATTTTTATAACATCCCTCATATTTAATCTTAAGATCATTTAGCTATGCCAATAAATAAGAAAGCTTTAATGCGTTACAGAGCGCTAGACAAATGTTTAAGCAATACAACGAGGCAGTATACAGCCAAAGATTTACTAAAGGAGATTGAGCGTGTCTTAGAATTGGAGGGCTATGAAAAGGGTATAGTCAAAAGTCAGCTGCATGATGATTTGCGTCATATGCGTGAGTTCTGGAAAGCTCCCATTATATCAGAGAGTGATCCTTTAGATAAGCGTATAAAATTATATAGATATGAAGATAGTAGCTTTTCAATAGAGAAGCAGCCAATAAGCGAGGTAGAATCTAATGTAATCAAGGAGGCTCTTACTGTTTTATCAAGATTCAAAGGGATGCCTCAATTTGAATGGGTAAATGAGATTGTGCCGGCTATTGAAAAGAAATTAGGTTTAATTACCTTAGACCGTGAGATAATCTCATTTGAAGCTAATTGGGAGTATGAGGGTCTAAAGTTCTTTACACCTGTTTTTAATGCTATAAATAATCAACGGGTACTAAAAATTACTTATCAGGACTTTAAATCTCCAGAACCTTACACATTCTTCTTTCACCCATATTATCTTAAGCAGTATAATAGTCGTTGGTTTGCTTTTGGGCTAAACTCTGTTCGCAAAACTCCCTACTGGAATTTAGCTTTAGACAGAATTATTGAAATTGTTGAAACGCAACAAGAATATCAGCCTTCTGATGTGAATTGGGAAGAATATTTCGAAGATTTTATTGGTGTTACTAAAACAGCAGGAATAGAACCTGTAAAGGTAAAAATATGGGTTTCTCCTACCCAAGCTCCTTATATCAAAACGAAACCTTTACACTTTACCCAAAAATATTTAGTAGATAGTCCATCTGGTTTAGAATTAACAATAGAAGTTATTCCTAATTATGAATTAGAAAAAACATTACTTTCATACGGGGAAAGCATAAAAGTTCTTGAGCCAATAGAATTGAGAAATAAGCTTATACAACGTTATAGGAAGTGTCTCGATAATTGACTAAGAAATTGTGCTACTCCTTTATATTCCAAGTAACACAATTCAATACTCCGCCTTCCATTGCTAAATCTGATGAGGCAATAGGCATAACACTACAATCCTTGAACAGGTGTTTAGCTTCCCTCAGGGCCTCCTTATCTTCTGGAAGGCCAAACTGTGGGAATAAAATTATATTACCTATCCAAGCGAAGTTAATGTAACATCCTATGGCTGTATAGTCACCGCTGCTATTCTTCAAATTCGTTGTCACACCTGGAAAGTCAATTATCGTTAGACCTGTTTTCTGAAGAGCTTTACAATACTTCGCTTTCCAGGAGACACTTTCATTTTGAAAGTCTGCAACCAAAAGTGTATGGTCACCTAGTAACCTAACCATACCATCTGAATGTCCTGTCATATCGTAAGGCTGTTCCGGAAGCAGATATAAGTTCTCTACCCTTAAGCTACTTTTCAGATGCTGCACAACAGCGTCTTTATTACCTTCATTTTCTTTGAATATTCTTTCTGTAAGAACAGCTGCATTTTGTGACTTCACCACATTACCCCCATCTAGGACAAAAGGTGAGTAAGTCCGCTGCAGAATATTTGCATGATTCAATTGTATTGCATCCGCATCAGTGATCAGATGCCGATACCTCTCGTCATTACAGTAGGATGGGTAATATTTAAACTGTACAAACTCACTTAGACCTACCTGTATTGGCATATAGTCCCTGCACCATACATCCCTCGTACCTTCAATAAAGCCGTAATTGATGTTTGATTTAATCAACACTTTCTCTAGCCGGCGCCAAAAGGATTGCAAAGAGGGGAGCTCTTTTAAAAGACTACTGAAATAAACAAAGTTTGTATCCTGGTCAGCTATCATTGGCTAGCAGTATGGAAAGGGTTTATAATAGTATATTTTGAGACCTATTGATTCATTTTTACAAAACGCTCTCTGAGTATAGGTAGTCCCCTCCTCAGCCAAAAGGATGAATCTATATGACCACTTGACATTCCACCGAAACTATACTTTTCGATAAAGATTTTCTTTCCAGGTATCAAGGGTTCTCCTATCAATGCTCTGTAAGCCTCAAAAAATAATTTTTCAAACTCAGCTACATCAGTCGGCTCCTTAGCCGCAGCCATATATTTTCCTAAGTCCCGCCAAAAATATGGATCACCTCTAAGTCCCCAATCCTCAGGTTCATTCCTAAATATTTGTTCAATCATATTATTTACATCTAATCATTATTCATATAATTCGTTTATCCCATCCAGCAAAGCATAGCTAGTGCTTCTGCCACCAGCAGCTTCTTTTTTGAGTATTCCCTTTTTGATTAGATCCTGAATATCTCTACCTGCTGTATCCTGGGAGCATTTAGCAATCTTGGCCCATTTAGAAGACGTAAGCTTTCCTACAAACCCTTCCTGTAATCTGTTGATCAGAAGTCGCTGCCGCTCATTAAGTGGTGTACTTGCATGCTTATCCCAAAAGTGTACCTTTTGAAGCACTGTTCCCAGCTTTTCATCAGCTGTTCGTAAAGCATTGTGTAAACATGATAGGAACCATTCCAGCCATGGGGTGATATCCAGTGTCCCTTTCTGTGTTTTTTCCAGGATGGCATAATACTCATTCCGTTCCTGCCTGATCTGGGCAGACATACTATAATACCGCTGGCTGCTCTTATCAGCACGAGCCAGTTGCATATCAGCTATCGCACGGGCTATTCGTCCATTCCCATCATCGAATGGATGAATAGTTACGAACCAAAGATGCGCAATTCCTGCCTTCAATACAGGGTCTATTTCTAAGGCATTGTTAAACCAGTCTAAGAAGCGTTTCATTTCACTTTCTATCACTGATGCATCTGGAGCCTGAAAGTGTACCTTCTCGCGCCCTAGCGGCCCAGAAACCACCTGCATTGGACCTTTTTCATTATCTCTCCATGCTCCTACTATGATTTTGTACATTCCACTTCTTCCTGTTGGAAACAGCGCAGACTGCCAGCCTAATAAGCGCTCTTCTGTGAGTATCTCCTGGTAGCGTTGTGTAGCATCTAACATCATTTCTACAACACCTTCTACATAGCGGTCAGAAGGCACTAATCCAGCAATGTCCATTCCTAAGCGCCTGGCAATAGAAGAGCGTACCTGGCCTGGATCCAGCAACTCCCCCTCAATCTCTGTAGATTTCAGCACATCCTGAGTTAGCGTCTGCAGCACGGCTTCTGATCTGATAGAAAAGCCGAGTGCTTCCATCCTTCCCATGATTCGCCCCTGTACATAACGCACCTCCCCAAGTTGCTCTGAGATGCCAATTTCATCCCATGTAAAATGTGGCCAGTTCGGATAATGGTAGATGTAGTAGCTCATTATTTAAGTTTATGCGGTAAATAATTAATCTAATCTCCGCATAATTGCGGAGATTAGAAAGCATTTTCTCCGCAAAGCCTTAAATAAAACCCTTTTCAGAATTGCCACTAGGTATAGCACAATTGTAGTACCAGGTGGTTAACGCTTATTAAACTTCTGTTCAATTATGTAGCGGTCAAAAACAAGCAGACCCACCGATTCCCTAAATGCCTGACCAATAATTTTTAAGTCATTCATGATTCCACTTCCTGGGTGGAGAAGAGTTAGGTGTGGCTGAAAGTGCCTTGCGCCAAACGCATTCCTACTCAAGGTACTCGGAGCTCTTGTACCTAAAACAAAATGGTCTTCATGTTCAAGTATTCTGCTTCTGTAAGAATCGATCACAGTCCTAAAGTCTGTGTTCTTTTGTATTCGAACACCTACCCTATTATCTGATGGAATCAAATCAGGTCTTGAATTTTCTCCTCCTGGAGCGAGCACCATAAATCTAGTCTGTTCAGGAGATAAAGTATGGTGACATGCTAAATCTACAGAAGAAAGATTAGGTATTTCTTCCAATGCATGATACACCGTCACATGTAAAGACTTCACAAGATATCTCCTATCAATCTTGAACTCACTGATAAAGAAATTATGAATACGCTGTTTGCTGCTTTCACTTAGGAATAGCTGAGCCCACACTTCACACTTTCCACTCATAAAACTGGTAAATAGAATCAGACATTAAAGAATCTCACAGGGCTGAGATTTATGATCAGCTGCTCCAGTACCTGATTAAATTCATCATCAAAGCCTCCGGACTCCAAAGCATCAATTAGCTCTTCTTGTCTGGGTTGTCCAAATGTGAGTCGGTAGAAGGTCAACACTTTTAGCATTTGTTTGTAACGCGTCGCATCCTTACTGAATGGGTAGAGTGGCACAAATCGTTCTATTTTAATATTGCTTTTACTTTCTGTATGCCAAAAAGGGACTAATTCACATCCAGCTTTAGAAGTAAGTTTCTCGCCTGCTCCTTGCTCAAATAGAAGCTGCCATATATTAGCATATTCTTTAAACTCATTCACCTGAGAAGCATATTTATCAGCTAAGTTTCGCCTGATTACTAAACCTTTATAACGGTGTATCCTCCCTTCACGCTGCTCAAAGTCTATTGGGTTAGACGGAAGATTCCAGTGAAAAATCTTTTTACAATAAAGATGAAAATCCAGCCCTTCTTGCCCAATAGAAGTAGAGGCCAGCACAAAAGGACGGAATGGAGAATTAAATGCCTGTCTTATGTTTGTCTGCCGCCCTGATCCAGTTGAAGCTTTCAGCTTCTGGTTTCCAAAGTCTGCTGCATAATGTATTCTGATTATCTTTTTAGTTTTCTTACCCTTGCTTGTAGAAACCTTATGATTAAAAGATGTCAGATCATCAACTTCTAACCCTGATGTTCTTATTGTTAGTGTACCCACTATATGGTTTGCCAATTCTTTAGGGTCTGTAATATTTTCACAGTCATAAAGGAGATACACAAACTCATCTAACATTGCCTGTATATTACCCCCTATTGCATACTCCAGTACTTTATCCAGGTATTCTTTTGAGTTCGTATTAAGACGTATAACTGCAATGCTTTCAGGTTTGTTAAATAGCGCTACAAAACCTGTACCTACTTCATAGGCAGCACCAAGCAACTCCTCACCTAATTTGAAATGTCTCAGTTGCGACCGGAGATAGCATATTGCAGGAGAACCCATGGCAAGGTCTGCTAAAAACCCTGCGACAATACCGAGCTGCTTTTCAGTGAGCTTAGGAAGATTCAGCCAAGCAGGATCTAAGAATACCTTCTGCGCATAGTCGAAGTACTTTTCTTTACCAAAGGCATCTTTACCAGATGTATCATCCTCTTCTTCTCTTGTTGTAGCATAACTGTCAAACCAGTAGTTTTCAAACCAAGAGTCTATTATCTCCTTATTCGAAATATCGTTTGCAAAATGGTCAAGTATTAATGGCCCGGCCCAGAACCATCTGCGGTAATCGCCATTTCCACTAGCTACTATCTTAACGCTTTTCTGCTTTAATAGCCTCTTAATTTGCTTCACCAGATCCTGCCTTATCTGACTTCTAGTCTTCCCTGTCTTAAGATTCTCGGCTGGATCGTATAAGTTAGCCAATGTTATAGAAGGGTACAACAGCGTAAAGTTAGGCATCCTTAACGGCTCATCCCCCTTTCCCAAGGTAAAAGTAAGCAGAGGCTTTGGCCCTCTTGGTCTACTGAAATACGTTGCACCTTCCAGTTCTCCATTTGAAGCCATCGCACCGACAGATTTACGTTCTGCCTCGTAAGAAACCAAGGCTGAAATCATCCTAGGTACCAAAAGCCAGGAAGAAAAGATCAGTGATTTTGAGAACTCTTTTGCATGTTTGTAAGCTCCTTCATTAGCATAATAATTTAAAGTAGGTGGAATCCAAAGCAGCTTCCATCCTCCATTTTCTATGGTCTCGTCTAACAGGAGCCTAAGTTTGGCATTAGGCAACTTTGTGCTTCTTACAGGAATAACAGGCTGGTAATTCTCAATCCTTTTCAGATTTACCCAGGCATGCTCTGTCTGCTTCAGAAGCTTTTTAAGCACTTTGTCATGTCGGACACATTGCTCCAGTTTTTTTCGGTGCTGATAGTTATCTAAAAAGGAAAGGGAAAAGGGACTGGACTTTACGTACTCTATGGGAGTAGAAAGCTGAGCACTGTGCTCCTCATTTAAACGTTGTGTAATTCGGTCCAAGACAACAAAGTCTTCAATGTCTTGCCGCTGAAGTGTGAGGGGTTTTGCTTTTAAAACAGATTGAACCATGGCATCCCTGTCTTCAGCAGCTAACAAGCGTTCTGTCCGCACAATACCCTCTCTGTACAAACCTTCTAATTTAAGCTTTACTGAAAGCGCATCCTGATGATTCTCTTTCAGTTTATCCGGATGTCTAAGGAAAGAAAAGAAGCGTTTACGGTCTTTCTGGAACTCCTGCCAAAAGGCGTCACTCCTACCCTTCATCAGGAATTTTAAAACTGCTTCAAACTCCTTGTAATGAACTTCTCCGTTGAGTTCATCAAAGTCATTGGTATAGGGCTTGAAAGGGGTAGCTGACAGCATCAGCACCTTTGCATCGGGCAGATCAAATACTGTTCTTGCTAATTCAATCGCAGGACTGTCAGCAGCATGGTCAAGCTTTATAAGATTATTGTAGCGTTGGAATTCATCCAGAATGAAGATGTCAGCATTCAGGTATTCCAAGCATACCCTGGACAGGATGCGTCTTAGTCTAACAACTAACTCACCAGCAAAAAAAATTGATTTACGTTCACCTTCACTTAGCTCCTTACAGACCTTTAACAGAGCCTTCCATAAAGTTATTTCTTTAGTAGACCTTAAGTGTTTATGTAGCTTAGGGAAGTTTTTAGAAGTTACATTAGTAGCCGACAGGGCGTCTCTGTATTTTTTGTAAAGATCTTTCCGGATGCGGCCGTGGCGTTCCTCCCACAATTTATCAATTAGGGACTCCCAGGAGGCATCTCCTTTCGGTCCCTGAAGTAATCTGCTTAAACCAACTTCTCTTTCTTCAAAGGCTTTACTGTTTCGTAGAAGACAGTATAGAATAGCTCTTTCATCTGCTGTCCCCTGATGGCTTTTATCATCAAATGAAGTTCCGGGAGTCAGAGAGTTGATCATAAACTCTTTGGGATCTTTCGACGGCTTGTAGGCTAGATAAGCTAGACGTGTTATTCTTTTCTCTTCATATTCTTTGCTCCCCATAAAGTTGAGTTTGCGAATATTCTGAGTAGCTAGAGCCAGGTTTGAACAGATGTAAATTACATTGTAAGTAGGGTTTTCTTTTGTAGGTCCACCATTAGCTAAGAATTTCTCAAAACCTTTGGCTATAATCCCTTTAGCCACGATTGTTTTGCCTAACCCTACCTCATCAGCAATAAGCATCCGATCAAGTCCTTTCTCATACAGCTGTTCAAATACATAATCAACCGTCTTCTTTTGGAAGTCCTTTAGACCATCTAGTGCTTTTGTAATTTTTTGGTTCATACCTCCTTGCGCTCTAAATAACCTTTGAAAACATCCCACATCTCTTCAAATTCAGGACTTATGATGCGGCCAACTCCCTCTTCTACCACTTCCATCTTTAGCCGATTAATAAGCTTATCAACTGTCTGTAGTTTATGCGGGAAACGGCTTGCGGCGAGTAGTAGCTTTTCGAACACCGGTGTACTATCCAATATAGCGAAACTACCTCTCGCATCTCTTCTCAATTGATTTCGATTTTCGCCTGACTCATCAGTAAGCGAAATTGTTCCCGCATCATCCCCTGTGAGCAGAAAAGTCAGATACCGCAGAAATTTATTTTGATTATCGATAAAATAGGTAAATATTCTATCTAAACGACTCTGAGGCAATTCAATATCAATCTGTACCAGGAACTGTTTCAAACAAGTCCCATGATGCCATATCTCCCATTGCATGAAAGAACTCAGCTGCCGTTCTTCATATCCTTTGAAGTATTGCTCAATTCTATTTGTTTGTCCTGGCACTACAGTAAAGGGAGAAATACTCTTTTCGGGCAACGGTTTAATGCGCACTTCATACCCCGCTTTAATGCGCAACTCCTCTGCATGTACGATAAGCGTTAGATCATATACCGTCCCATCGGGTACCTGAGCCACGCTACCTGTAATGGGAGTGATTGTCAGACCATATAATATGGCTCTTATGGCAGCCTCATGTTCCTTCATGCTACCATGTGCTGTCCTATTTTCCAAGTCATAGGGCTCAAAAAGGGCAACTTCACTTTTAGCATTAGTCGTTAAAAGATTGAGCACCTCTTTTGAACGATGAGCTGAGGAATAACTCTGTAGCCCAACCAAAAATTCAACATTCCTTTTTAAGGCTGCACTGGTACAGTTAGCGGATCCTAGGTACCAACGGGACAACTTATGCTGCTCCCCGATATAAATTTTGGCATGAATGCTTTGATGGCAGGCTTCTTCAGCAGCGTCTTCACTTACATTCTCGTTATACTCGGCTGCCTCTATCGACTGTGAAAACTGATAGCAGTTTAAATCCGTTATCGTTGATCCTCGCAAGGTATCCAGTTCTTCCTTTCGGGATAGTAGGGACAACCTTCTTTTGGTAGACTTTGAAAAGTGATCAACTGTCTTATCGTTTACGAAAGGGGAAATAATGAGCAGCTCATCCCATTCTTCAACTTCTAATGGATTTAAGTAAGTACTAGCCTGGATAGAAGTCTTTGTCGAAGCTTTGTGTGTTCGGGGAATACCTATCGGGAAGAAACTTAACTTATCAAAACCTGCTGGTACATCAAATGTTACCCTTGCTAAATCCTTTACAAAGTCATCTGGGAATTCTTGTTTTCCTTCATGAGACAAGTATTGAATAAAGTCTACTAAGGGGCCTGTCTCTTCCTGTTTTTTTCTTCCTACCACGCCTTCGGTTGAGAAAGCTATATCCCAGTCCCTTGCAAAGGTTAAGTTCCTGCTGGTAATGATTGTCCGGTAAAATGCTGGCCTATCAGGAGCAGTAAATCTAATCACCCATACTTTCGGGTGAAAAGAAGAGAAACTATTCGGCATCACTATTTCTTTGATACCTTTTTCCCAGAATGCGATCAGGTACTGATATTTCTTGGGCACCTTGATCTTTCCTTTTTGGCAAAAGATGGAGATTTTATCAGAGGCCTGGGTAATGGCTTCTAGCATATCCTCTTTAACTTCTCCCGGATTGTGGGTATCCAGCAGCTGAGAGTAAAATAGGGCTGCTGGAAGCATAACCAATGCTTCTAGATCCAAAGAATAAGAGGTCCCAACTGCGTAGGAAAGTTCGTAACCCGGCGGAGGAATAAGCTGCTCACCGTAGTCTAACCAATTGTGTTTAGGATGTAGCATAGTTCTCTCCAAGTCCTTTTTTGATATCCGTTAAAATTCCTTTGCCTTTATGGTACCGATAATCAAGTGTACTCAAGCCAATCCACTGACCTTCGCTGACATCATCTAATTTCTTCCAGGCAAGCCTTGCTTTACCTGCCTTATTTGATTTCTCCTGGTTTATTATTAAACCATTTCTTCGCTGCAAGTCTTCTCCCCCATGCCTAATAAAATCCCACCATTCCAGGACAAAAAACCTTGTGAAGCTTTTTGTCCTGAATGCATAGTGCTCAAAAATATATCCCGGGTCAAAGCCTTCAAAATCAATCATAGCGGACTGAATATTTGCAATCCATTTTTCCCACCAAGCTCCATTATTCTCATCCGGACGCTTTAGATTCTGTAGAATGTGATTGTAAGCGATGTGTGCTCCATAAAGCAGTTCAGAGAAATCATGTGCCAGGATGATCAGCTGCCGTAGGTTATTAGGAATAGGAATATAAATAGCTGCTTTCGCAAAATCCATGAAAGAATTCTTTGCATGAAACTCTTTGTAGAGCGCATCATTTCTAAGAAGCTCTCCAATTAGATAACCTTTTCCCTTTTCTTGAATGTGGTCATTTAAGATTTCAGCCTCTTCTTGGGTGAGATCCAAACTGAGGTCTTCATCCCATTTCGGTTGTGGAGGTCGGACCTTGATATGGAAGTTTTTTTCATATTCTGCATCTACATCATCCCAAGGACTATCATCTCCAGTAGCTACTGAAAGTTGGCTTTCTAAGGTAGTATTGGTACAGCGATTTAAGAACTGGTTAACTCCTAATCCACCTGTAGCAATAATATTATAGGTTCGCAACCCATTCCAGTAAATAGCGGAAGGGCGACGGATGATTTTTAAAGGTTTTGGACGATTTATACCTATAACACCAAATGACTTTTGGGACTCTTCATCTTTAGCCAAATTACGGTACTTATCTCCTAGCCGCCACATGATCTCATACTCTCTCTGCTCCAAATATTGTGCAGCTGTTAGGCGGCGCTGGTGAGGCTTCAAATGCTGGTATTCATATAAAATATAGGGAATGATAAAGAAGTACTTCGCCCTGGTTTGGATGGTGCTTATGCCAGGAAAAAGCTGGTCTGCCAAGGCATCTCGTATACCTCCAATACCCAACTCATCAATCATGCCTGATGGCTCCAAGAGTTCCAGTATCGTACCCACTCTTTCCCGGTGTGCCTGTGAGAAATAAATCCAACCTATAGATGCTGCCATGACTTATCTTTTGATATGCTACTATTGTTAATTTATCCTCCAGGTTATTGTCACATTTTCAGCAAGGTCAATATCCTCTGGCTCAAAATCTGGCGCAGCATCTGATGTCATTATTGTATCTGCTTCATATACAGGATAGTCATAGCGTTGCGATCGGATAACTAATTCACGGAAGGTATAGTCAATATGAAGGATCTCCAGTAACTCTACCCCGGTAGCTTGAGCAATAAGGGCAGCATTCTCTTTAGCTTTACCAATTGCTTGTAGGAGTAAATTCTGTTGTTGGGCTGATGTATCTTTTACTCCGAAGCTGATATTAAAATCAAGATCATTCAGCTGTTGGGTAATTTTATTGAGTAAACTGTTTATGAGAGCTTTCTCTAAAGGTAGTTCTAGTTCCAGATTGTGCGTAGCTTTAAACCCAGCAAAATCGTACTTCTCTGTCTTCTTATTCCAGGTAGTTTCTTTCCGAACTGAAAAGTTAGTAGTCTTGAGCTTCTTACGCTCTACTCCTTCCCGTTCTACAGCAATTCGTAATTCTTCTACCTGTTGATTTAAAGCAATGATTGTTTCTTCGTATTCATTTCTCTGAGACGAAACATTAAAAGACAAAAAGATGGTATCTGGGGTCACGGAGAGCTTGCCACGACCTGTAATTTGAAGTTTGCGTTCCATAGCTATTTTTTACATTTTTAAATATATATAATTATATCGTTAAATGTAAAATGTACTATGTGAAATGAGGATATTAAACTATTATTGCCATACTGTATTACTGTCATACAATAATACAGTATGAGCAACTTACAATTGTATTGAAATTGAATATTTTGTCTTTCACACTGATTTACCAGAACAGATAAGATGGTTTCTTTCTGAGTATAAGTGTTTCCCAATCTACTTCAGTTAATAGTTCATCATTACTTTTCACCTGGGGATCATACCAATCTGCTTTCTTCCTGATCCAGTTAATGCGTTCCTTGAGTTCATCAACTAAGGTTCCTTTTGCAATGGCAGTTTGTTCAATACTATTAGCATAGGCTCTCATTTTTAAGGCTTTTTCCCAACGCTCTGTTTCTATGAGTAAGCTTTTAAGCTTGCTGAGTTCCTTCTCCTGCTGAGCTTCCATAGCCCGATGAATTCTTTCTCTTTCCTCTTTTTCTGCATGCCTTCTATCCCTTTCTATCCTGTCTGTATGCATTTTCATCCCCTTGAGCTCTAGACTAGCTACTATCCTAGGCAACCTTTCTTCTAGGGAATGCTTTCCATCTGCCCATTCCTTGCTCCATATATCTTTGATTTGAAAAATAAGAATCCCGGAAGGCTTGTAAATACTCCTGTCCCATCGTCCCTCCTTAATAATTGATTTATCTAGCTTCTCCCGTAAGCGGATCTCTATTTCTTCTCCTTGGACAGTTACAATTGTCTCCCCATACCTTATCTGAACTCCGTGTCCCCTGGCTATTAATACTTTGACCAGGGTATCCATAAATCGCAACGCCCGGCCAATGTTATCAGGAGAAACGGAAATGGCTATCGTATCCCTGGAATGACGAACTAGTCCGTTGTCCAGATATCTGTTTTTCTTGTCTTCTAGTTGCTCTTTTGTTTTCTCTATCAGTTCATGTGGCTTTTTTAATTTTTGCGGAACAACAAGTAGCTCACCGAGGCCCTTTGTTAGTTCATGCTCTAAAAGAGAAAGGGCTGATGAATTGCCTTCTTCAATCACTTTACCATCATCTCCCACAGAAAGGGTAACTTCCTGCTCTCCAGTATACCCAGTTGGTAAAGCTACAATAGTTACTTTCTTACCTCTCTGAACTTTTGTCCAATGGCCCGATTTAGGCAAAGGGATCTGCAGCTTTAAACATATCTTTCTGAGACCATTATCTGAAAGACCATATTGTTTTGCTAGCTTGGTCATAGGAAGCTTCCAGACCATTTCATAAAGCTCCTGACGAGTTAAAGTAAGTTTCTTCATTAGATTAGTCAGTAAAAACCTGTTTTATCTTGCGTAAAATGCTGTATGAGGTAAATTAATAAAAGACTGTAGAATAAATTATAGAATTAAAGAGAAGATGAATAACCCCTTAACAGGAAAGGCAATAAGACTGATGACGCAATCCAACCACTATCATCAAAAGCATGGAACACGGATTCCTAATGAAAAGAAGTAAAAACCATTAGGGTACTAATTTAAAAAGCTCCCTATAGAGGAGCTTCTTAGTTATAAGTCATTCATAGTAAATGTCTACAGAGCTAATGTAGCCTGCTCTGATGAATCTTTTATTGGCCATTTAAGAAATTTATTTAGCCTTTGTTTCAGAAGACTTACAGACCAGGCACCAGCTGTTACGGGTGGTTGCTTTCTTTCATGAAGCTTGTTAGTAATGATGTCCAAGTTAAGCTGTTTCATGACAGGCCATAGCTCATTCTGTGGTACATTTTCAACGACTTGAACCGCCTGTGCTGGAGTTAGCCCATAGCTCTCAATCAAACGTTTGTAGGCCATTGCAACTTTACCTTCATAGGAGCCTTGCTGAGAAGAATCAGCTTTTGCACTGGCGTATTCACTCGATGTTTGCCCCTCCTGAATTAGGTTTCGGTTTGACCCTGTATTAGCTGACTTAATGTTATAGAATCGCACCTCCACAACTTTTTTCCCTTGCTTAATTAACTGAACATCAAAAGTCATAGGGTTTCCTCTCTCAGCCGAAACATACTTAACTTCATCAATCGCTGGTTGTAGAACATACCGCTTTAAGTCATTCCATTGCGCGTACTTGTCTGATTTACCTTCTTCTTTTTTAACAAGGATAGTCTTTAAGTTCTCAACTGTATCCGTAAACTCCGTTAGAGACTCATAACTTCTTAATACCCAATACAGCTTATAAGAGTGTCCAGACTTAAGATTTAATAGAATATCTAATTCACCTAAAGTAAATCCCTTTTTAAGCTGGATCAAGTAAGGCTGGATCTTCTTTCCCCATTCTCCACGAATAAGATTTTGCCCAACTTTCATTTCCATGCTGTCAAACAAAGCACAACTGTCATAATCATATGGTCCAGCGTCAACTTTGAGAAGGTTTATTCGACGTGAATCAAGACTTTTTATAGCTTCATGTAGTAACTTATAGTGCTTACCTGAGGTTCCTGCCCCCAATACATCACTGATTTTAAGGCTGACTTGCCCCAACTGCTCAGCGTCTCTCGGGATAGTTTCTAAGAGGCGTGTGAAGACTTTAGCTTCCAGAGTAGAGAACGCAAGGTCTGAACGAACTAAGTTATTATGCTGAGCAACTATAGCTATTTTGGATTTCTTATTTTGCTTTGCCATACATTATCAGTATTATCGAAAGTAAATATAGAGATATATAAAAAAGAAAAAAGAAAAAAATATTCTTTTTTCCCTTGATTGAATCGTACCTTTCTCTGTATCAACCGTACTTTCCTCTTTTTACATCGTACTTTTCTCTGTATTAACCGTACTTTTCTCTTTTTATCATCGTACTTTTCTCTTTTTTAACCCATGTTAATACCTGATTATAAGTCACTTACAACACCTAGAATATAATAGAATAAAGAATAATAAAAGAATGGAAGAATAGCTCCCGATTTTAATGAAATTTAAAAGTGGGAGAAAGAGAATAAAAAGAGAAAAGTACGATGGTCCGTAGGGAAATAAAGAAACTGCGCTCATCGTACTTTTCTCTTTTTTCTATTCCTTTATTTAAATTTTAAGCTGGTTACTTGTATACAATTTGGCACGCTGTGATGATAATATCTTTTCATTTATTGCTTACATTTAGCTTCAGTAGAGCTGATAGTGATCATGGCAGCAGAATATGCCCTTAAATGGCTTTAATTAATATTATATCAATGAATTACACTCTTATTGGCCTTTGCAATTGATATCTTTTACAAGCATGTATGTGTTGTTATAGACTACGTATAGACTCCCGTAGAATTGATAAAAATGTTAAGCTTTGAAAATTGTGTATTTCTTGATGCAATTACGGGAGGCAAAATTAGAATAGGCGGTATTCGTAAACTAATGTGATATAGCTGAATTGCCACGATAATCCTTATTAGGATTTCCTTTTATAGCTTATAATGGGAACTGATAGTTTCTAAAAAAGAGAAAAGTACGATACTAACAGTTTCCTAAAAAGAGAAAAGTACGATACTCATGACTTTCTAGAAAAGAAGAAACGATTTTGTACAGAAGATTAATAAGCCATCTCTTTAGATGCAAAGGTGGCAATACATCTAACCTGAGTTCCCTAAAAGTAAACCCTAAGTTCCCTTTTTTCTAATAAAGAAGGAACAGCAGTGTAGGTTTCACATATCCTTTTGGGAACTCTTAATTGCTAGATGTATAGTGACTCATATTAAATTTCAGCCTCTAATAATGGCAGTATTGACTAATTCTGCCAGCTAGGTCCTAGGATAAACTTATAGTTATCCTATTTCATTTCAAGGGTTTTTAATAAAGTGCGCACTTTATTAATAGTGAGGCTGAATGATTATAATAAAGTATTATCATCTTACTGTATTACTGTATGACAATATTACAGTAATACAGTAAGATGATAATGTAAGGAGTATTTAAAGTTCCAAGGGTTTATCTTCTGGAATAGGATCAAAATCTCTGCCTTTTAGAGCCTCCAGCAAAATAGCCTCAACTATTTCTGACCGATCTTTGCGAGCATGATAAGCCCAACGCTCAATTTTATCGACAAGTGTTGGATGAAGAGAGTATGTTACTACATCCTTTTTACGGCCGGTCTTTCCTACTTTCCGATAGTGATACTCTACTGTTTTGGGCTTATTCTTGGCCTTTAAATCATCTTCAAAAATATTCTTAGCCATAACGCTCAATAAACTCTAGTGTTAACTTATGATAATCCTCTGCCCCATTACTCTGTGAATCATAAGAAAATATATCCTTACGTTTAAGTTGAGCTTCAAATAACTTACTGTTTTCCCGTATATATGAATTAAAGGTTTTATAATCAGGATCAGTCTTTATAGCATTTGCAATTGCCTGGAGTGCAAGCCCCCTTTTCTTTTCGTTGTAACGGGTCAAAACAATACCGCCAAGTTCAAGGCCTGTATCTTCAGCAATATTGTTACAATGTCCAATCAAGGTATCTATTCCGTCATAACTGAAGAACTCAGACTGCATTGGCATAATATAGTAATCTGATGCATAAAGCGCATTGTTAGTCATTAAACCCAAATGAGGTGGTGTATCAATTAATACATAATCGTAGCGACCAGTTACGTATTTCTTGATAGCCTTTCGCAAAATATCTTCCCGGCGAGGCTTACCAGAAATAGCTTCTTCATATTCCAAAAGTGATTTGACAGACGGAATAATGTCTAAGTTATCTGAGATAGGTGTGATCGCATCTTCTACAGTTGCTGCTCCAGTCAATACTTGACCAATATTAAACTTACTTTCATAAGTAAAGCATGAGCTCATGTTTGCCTGTGCATCCATGTCTATGAGAAGTACTTTTTTTCCTGCTCGTGCCAGCCCTGCTCCTAAATTCGCAGCCGTCGTAGATTTGCCAACCCCACCTTTATTTTGTGCGATGGTAATAATTTTAGTCATTCTAATTAAGGGAAAGATTATGGATGCAATATAGTAAAACTAAAATACGGTATGGCTGTATGACACAAAAAATGTATGAACGTAATAAGCTATAAATGTAATAGTCTATTAACGTAATACTGTAATACAATAATAAGGTATTATGATACTACGGTACTACTGGAGTTCTGTATTGTAGAACGGCTTAAATCAACTTTTACAAATATCTATCTTCATATTCAATTATGCTTAGTCTAGAGGAAGCGAGTAGGGGAGTTGTTCAGTGAAAAAACATCTACTATGTTATCTAATTACCGATATCAGGATTGGCATACAAAAGCAATGAGGTTAATTAGTAATTTTGTAATACTGTATTAGTGTATGACATTAATACAGTATTACAAAATTATAATCAATTGATGAATAATGGCAGTTGACCTAACATTTCCATTGCCTTTACTTTCTTAAGTATTGGTTTAGCCTTAAAAGGTATAGAGAGATTCATTGCATTATTAAAAGGTGGAAGATGATATCGATTTTCAGTATTAATACCAGCTGGAACTGTATAATCTATTAGCGACTGGTTAGTGATCAGTTCCTGTAGCCTGGCAGCAATGTAGAACTCAACTTTTGAAATACAACCTGATACATCTTGTGTTACCTCTTCATTCCAAAACCTAATCACAATCCAGCCCAAGAAGTTAAGAACCTCAGTTTTTCTCTTGTCAAGGTATCTCCACTTTTTGGTTTTATGAGAATTACCATCCACTTCAATTGCTATTTTCAACTCAGGGATAGCGAGATCAACGCAATAGTGGGTAGGAAGACTATGAAAGTATTTTCGTGCCTTTTTTAAATTGATAACATACTCAAGTGTTTCTTCAACAAACAGAGCTTCAGCTAAAATCATCTGTGGTTGAGTAACAAACCCGTTACCACCGCGTTCGCCTAACCAGCTTTTCCTGGCTCGGATCGTTGCAGTCATTTTAGCTCGTATCACTGGATTGAACATGGGGTTGTTCTCTTTCATGCGTTTAGAACTTTCTGGGCTTTTCGTTCCTTTGAGCCTCTTAGTATTACTTAAGGCAGTAGCGCGATATCTTTTTAGCTTCTGTTCTGCCGTTTCTTCATATAACCAGAAGTGGTTGCCCTGACAGGAGCGATTACAAAACTTGTTAGGATTTCTAGGGTACTTGATCATAAACTCTTTACCGCAATACTGACAGGTTGTAAAGCTTATAGTTTTTGATCGCCTGCACTCAATACTGCAGTATTTGTTAGGTTTACAGATGTTTTTCTTAATAAATTCTTTCCCGCATTTAATACATACGGCATTTCTAGGAACAATTGATTTTTTCATTGGAAATAGAGGTTAATTTGAAATTTTGTAAGGAGGTATGGGGAGTAAAGCGTTACAGGAATTGTTCTCTGACACTTTAATTTGGCTAAAAAGAAAGCCCACTGGATTCCAGTGGGCTTTCTTGGGACTACATTGGGATAATGTGGCGTTACTGTTAATCCCATACTTGATAGCTGAAAAGGTATGGGCAGCAGTTATATAAATTATGTCCTTTTTCTTGAATAGGAGGGCGCTGACTATTTATAAAGTTAATGTGTTAGTAAGGGTGCCAATTGCTTATGAAGAGTCCAATACCTGAAGTAAGTAAACGCAGTAAAATACCAACGCGCAATATTTAAACTGCGTTCTGGATTTTCTTTTAGAGCATTTTAGAAGCTCTGTATTTATTGAATAAATAGCATTGTAATGGCTTTTTTATTATATTGTAATATAATATACTGAGCCTATGAAAGTCCTGTCTTTAGAGAGTACACCTACATTAAATTCTATTTTTGCTCATTCTGATTTTGGTTTAGATCACTTACAGGTTAAGATATTTACCAGGTTACTAAGTGGTGTTCAGAATGAAGTTCAATGTGTTCCAATACTTATAGATGTAGAAGAAATTTTAGGTGATGACCCAAAACAGGACCATTACTTCTTGCTAGAGGAGGCACTCAACGAGCTTGCTGCAAAGCGGCTTACAAAACCTGGACTAAATAGAAGAAGTCTGGGTTTCTATCCAATATTTCAGTATGTAAAGTATTCTGATACTAGTTCTATTGAAGCACTTTTCTCACCTTATGTGATACAGGAGTTGTACGATCTTACTTGTAGATATTCTATTGAAGAGATTGCTCGGTTTTTAATGTTGCATCACAGTCATTCTCAGCGGATGTTTTGGTTCCTTCGGGAATATGAGAACAAAGGCAAAGTTGAAGTAACAGTGGAGGCCTTAAGAGAGGTTATGCTTGGTGTGCGGAAATATCGTCATAAAGACGCAGAGTATGAACGCTATTATGACTTTAAAACCAGAGTCTTGGATCAGGCAATTTTAGCAATTAGAGATAAGGGACTTTTAGACATACGTTATAAAGAATACAGACATAAGCGAATGGTTACACACATAACTTTGAATGTAACTTCATGCAAACTACATATTCAGCAGACTAAGCCTTCATCACAGCTAGTATTATTTTAGAGCTTACTAATTCAAATTCTTTGAGCTGCTCCCTTGAGCAAGTTTTCTTCGATCTCCATTAAAGACGATAGTAGGATTGATGTAGTAAATATTATTGTAACCTCGGGCTATGATATTTACTTTAAGAAGAGAGCTTAATCCTTTATAGATATCCTTGACACTACTGTAATTTGTCATTTTCTTACATTTAGCAATATTAAACTCTACTTGATCAGAATCCTTCCGAAGATTTGGCAGAATATAAGAGAAAAAGATTCGATAGGCTGCACCAGGTAAGTTGTTAAAGTATGATAGGTTTGGAATAAAGAATTTGATAAACCTTTCACGGTCGATCAGTTCATTACTTTCAGTTTCTAGGCCTGTTATATTCTTAAAATTTGCTTCATCATTTCCTAACATTATAACAAAAGCTGGCTCTTCAGAATTAACTTTATAATGTTGTTTCTTACGACCTAATTTGGTAAATGCTTTGTATAAGTATGGGTTTACTTCATTCTTAGGAAAGTCAGATAGTTTATTTTTTTCTTCTCTTTTTAGGGTATTAAGGCTTTCAATTTTCAATTTTTCTGGCACAGAAATACAACTTAAATATTTGGATGTTTAAGAGTACTTATATTCTTAATTTATAGTTTCCAAAATGGGAAAAAATAGTTTCCAATATGGGAAAAAGATGAGCTAATAAAGCATTGGTTATTAGTAGGTTGCAATTTGCTTCTTCTTTATTATTAAAATAAGATAACGGAATGAAGCTAAATGAGTTATGTACTGGCAGGGGGTTATATTATTAAGCAGACAAATTAGATTACCTTATTGAGCACTTGCAAGTATTTACTACTAGCCGCAGGTAATGGTAATAGGCTGGTTCTTGGTATTAGGCGATTATTTTATTTCTTTCAATAATAAGTTAATCTTAAATTATAGCTACTACAGTAAACTACTTTAAAGGAAGAAATCAAACAAAGAAAAAATTGAATTAAGATTTCTACTTTTAATGAGATTTAACACTATACATATTAGTTGAAAGTGGCAGATAACTTCTCCAATGGTATAATACAGTTCAAAGGATAAATACTTCTGTACCTAAAAAAATCAAAAAAATATGAAGGGGAATAAAGTTGTGTGGTTAAGCTCTAATGGATCTCAGTTATGGAAGTTAATTTGATCTTAAAAGTTGGTGTGTAAGCTGCCGATATACGCACATTTTTAGATGAAACAGATCACTGATAATAACAGCAAAGGCTCTCGTACTATAGTCTACTACAATAAGTAAAACAACTTGCAGGAAATATTCTGATTTTTAGAGTTTCCTGTGAGTTCAGGTATGAGTCTTCCCTTTACACAGACTATTATAGAATATAGATATTCAACTCAACCAGTAACCAGTTTTTTGCTTTTAAAAGATCACCTGACCTTATGGGGTTACAGTCGGTTCAACTTGTGGTAAGTCTTAATTGATTAGCTTATAGGTTGTCCCTTAAATCACTCGTACTATAGTTTACTACAGTAAGTAAAACAACAGTTATGTAAAAAGGAGAAATAAGCACTAATAGTGCGCATTTAAGAATAGCTGTAAATGGAGTACGCCTCCCTATAAAATACACTTATGCCTCTGGAAGGAATGCTTAAATTAAGGTGCTCACTTTTGATTTCGATTTCGAGTTGATGCCACCCGGACTACACAGAACATAGGAAAGGAAACAAATTATAAGGAAGGGTAAAAGAACAATTCTGGTCAAATGTTTTGATTTGGAAAAATGTAGGACCGGGGGTGGTTTACAAGTGTCTCTCCCCTTATAGTAGGCGAACATAAAAAGTCACCGGGGGTGCTTATTTTAGGAAGGGGGGTATTTATATAAAGTACCCCTTTAAGTAGCTTACTATGGCTTGTATGATTATATAAGAAGATAGTTTTTGTATGTATCTAATAAATAGCAATTTACGTGATTACTGGTTTATCATGTGATTAACTATTTTCATTGGGTACTGCATATTGTTCACCATACCTGCTATGCTAATCCAGGTTGTAGTTCCTGGCATTGCATCTGACGGATATGCAGCCGTTGTACAGTGATAGCATAAAACTTTTTCCCTCTTCGGGTGGTGAACCCATGGTTGTTTAATCTCTCTGCGATCTCCTTATAGGTCATGCTCTTTTCCCTGTACATCTGTATCAGCTCAGTTGCTTGTCTGTTGGCTTTGTGACCAAGGGCATTAAGTTGTCTTACTTGTAATCCTTTTACTCTAGCCAGGTTATCTAAATTTTTTGGGGTACCTAAAGTAAAGCCCTGTAACTTCTTTTGTTGCAGAGCGGCTCTGGTTCTGGAACTGATCAACTCTCGTTCATGCTGCGCCAATACAGCGAAGATACCAATGGTTAGGGTATTAGCATCGGGCATATCAACAGCTAAAAAGTCTACATGACTATCACGTAATCGAAAGATGAAGCCGGCGTTACGACTTAAGCGATCTAGCTTAGCGATCAAGAGTTGAGCTTGGTGCTGCTTAGCCAAGGCAATTGCGGATTCGAGTTCTGGACGATCATTCCTTTTACCGCTTTCTACTTCAATAAACTCAGCAAGTAGAGAATCACCATTTTTTAGGTACCGGGTGACCATGTCTCGTTGGGACTCTAATCCCAGACCGCTTTGTCCCTGCTTCTTAGTGGAGACCCGATAATAAGCCACATATTTCATCCTCTACAATCGCTTTATCTATTAATCTTAGTATGCGAATATAGCTATAACATTTTATAAACGCACGTTTGTAAAATGTTATAGCTTCAATGAGTAAAGAATTCTGTACTTTAAAATTAAGATAAAGAGAAAATTTAATCGCCTTAATCAATAAAGCTTGCGACCATCAGTTGAAGCGGCTACGAAGCAATATACTAAACCAATGCGCTGACAGAGTACATACAACCAAGGTTATATGAGTATAAGAGGCATGTATGAAAATGTAATTCTCAGTCCAGCATGTATATCGCCGAACTCCTTAGACAAATGGATTCTAACTTGTCTAGAAATCAATCTATAGTTCATCATGTATCATTTTGGCTTATTATCTAGGTAGAGTATAGTGGCTCCCTGCAATCAAAAGTCATTTGAATAAAAACTTGAAACCCTTCTTGATAAAAGGTAGTATAATTACTACCTTTGTAAGGTGATCAGAGATATACCTTAATGAAGTCATCGGAGCTGCACCGCCTGATTAAGCGGAACGGATGGATACATATTCGAACAGATGGGAGCCATTACATTTATGAAAAATATGGAAGAACTTACCCAGTGCCCTTTCACGGAGCAAAAGAAGTGGGTAAAGGAATAGAGTTAAAAATAAAGAAGGACCTAGGACTTACTAAATAGATAGAAAGTAATAAGTAGCAAGGCCATGAAAGAAATAAAAATTATTATTGAGAAAACAGATGACCTGTACACTGCCTACGCGGCAGATGTACCAGGTATCTATGGGGGAGGTGAAACTGTATTAGAAGCTAGAAAGTCTATTGAAGATGCTATTCGACTTTTAAAAGAATATAATACAGAAGATAATATTCCAAACGAATTAAAGGGAGATTATAAATTAGTATTTAAGTATGATGTGGTAAGTCTGCTTAATTACTTCAAAAGGATAATTCCAAATTCTGCTCTAGAGCGTATGACTGGAATAAATCAAAAACAATTACAACACTATGCCAGCGGCTTAAAAAAGCCACGTCAACCTCAAGTAAAGAAAATTGAAAATGCATTACATGAATTTGGGAAAGAATTGATGTCTGTACAATTATCATAGGTTCATCGTCCAATAATAAAGCCCATGTTATACTTCTAACATGGGCTTTATTATTGGAGCTCTTTTAGTTTATGTGGGGCTAAAGCCCATCAACCTAATAGCTATAAAAGTAGTTTGACCTATAGGAGATTTAATCTATGAGTTATTGCAGTCCCATTTCATTCCGTTGTGATTCAATCTTCTTGTCTAATGAATTAAGAATGTCCTCGAATTCATTCAAAAGAGACATTGAATCTGACGTATGATTGGAGCCATTTGGAATAACCTGTGTGGTAGGTTTATGATCAGTAATAGGTCTAAGATAGACCCAACTATAATTGCCATTACCATTTTCACCACATTGCACCACCCTAATCTTATCTGTCAGTCCTAATCCCTTAAGTTTATCCCTTAATTCCTTGGTTACAAAAGTAGTAAAGTCAAAGTTACTATTGAATTGGCCAATATTATACACTAATGACCCTGTACCTGGAGAAGGTGGGAATGGGGTTGATGCAACTGCATTATCTATTCCATCTGTTCCATTAGTTTGCCCAGCTAAATTTTGGAATGAATCACAAAGCGAAGTGATGAATCCATTTAACTCAGTGGATGCTTTTGAAACAGTAAAATAGTTGTCTTCAGCGTTAAAACCATTTGCTTTCAGTATATCAGTAACCTCTGTAGCAATAATACCTTTCTTCCTATTGAAGAATTTCACCTTAAACATTAGGTTGGTTGAGTAATAGATATTAATGGCATATCTGAAATCCCCCTGGAAGTTCCAAGAATCAATGACAGCATATGGACTTTCTTCTTCCCCACTCACAAAATGATACCTTGTTTCGCTGAAAGGAAGAAAACGCTTTCCTTTTAAGTTCTCTAAGTAATAAGCATAGGAATAGTATTCAACGTGTTTACCACTCATGCGCTGTCTTTCTAAGAGAAAAATACTATCTGGCGAATTCCATCTGATGTATCTTTTAGGACCTAAGAAACTAAGTATTGCAGTTGACTCAATGAAGTACTTTCTCCAGTCCTGAACGTCTGCTTGATTGATAATCGTACTTAAAGAATTAGCTACGTTATTTGAATTAAAATTAGGGTCATCAAATAACTCACGGATATATTTTCTTTTACCCTCATTGCCATCTCTCAGCAAACGTTTCCAACTTATATCCCTGTCTGCATTTATCAAGAAGCTGAAGTTCCCGTTTTTGCTTAATAGATAGTCCCCCTTAGAAAGCAAAGCCCGCTCCCAGATGTGTTCATGTGAAGCAACTACCCCTTCCTTGCTGAATGCAGCCGCTGCTTTATCAGCATAATCATTGAAAGCGGCAAAGAATTTTGCATTCTCACCATCATTCCAATTACAGGCATTATTGTTATTATAATATGCTTGTATACCTGCAAAGCTCAAAATGAATCCTATCTGACCTTTGAAATAGGGATGGTTTTCAGCCGTTGAGATGGCATCTTCCCAGACGGTATCTTTCAAGATCAGGCAGGCTTTAATTATTTCTTCGGTTACCTGAATGTCTAAGAAACCTTTGATGTCTTTGCTGCTGCGTGATGCCAGATAGTTGAGAATGTCTGAACTGTAAGGCAGCAGGGATTTTACTGATTTTATGGATCTAGCAAAGTCAACAGCACTGTTGTAGATGGTGTTTTCGGATAAATTATGGATAACCCGCATCCACTCCTGAAGCCCATTAGCAGAATCGTTGTAAATTAAGTAATAGTAAAACGCATAGAAATTAATTCGCTGAGTATAGTTTAAACTGTTATTTAAAACCTCTTCAAAGACGCTACTTTCATCATAATGTGTCCTATCAGATAGATAAGATTTGATCTTGTCATCTCCATTACTAATTAGGTCAAGGATAGAGATAAGGTTAAGGATCAGATTTTCATCTAAAGCCTCAATTTCATTGTACTGGTAGAATGAGATCGGTTTAGCAGACTCTTCTTTCTTCTCAGGATCCTTACCAAGTAAAACCTTAAGTTTATCAAGCTTTTTATCATCCTTTTCAGCTGCGAAATGATTGGTAGCAACTACTCTGATGAAGTTCATCAACTGATCATCGAAAAGGTTTAAAGTTCTGTCCCTGTAAGACCAGAAAAGGTTCGCCCAAGTAGTATCGATCTTATGAGCGAAATATTCATGTACTGTTACATCCAAAGCTTGAGATCCAAAGGATAACTTGTAAGATGGACTTGTACTAAACTTTGTTTTCTTTATGAACAGCTCAAACTTTGCCTTAAAGTTTTCAAACGGAGTCAATTGCTTTCCACGGGAGTTCATTTTTATATACAGGTCGTCTGTTAGCTTAAACTCATCCAGGTTTAAGAATTGGAAAGTGATAACAGGATTCTGAATATTTGTCAGCTTGTTGAATAAGCCGATAGCACCAAAGAACTTATTATGGATAGAATCTAACATAGTAAGCATGGCCTTGATGGTAGGGTCATTATCCCAAGCTAAGTAATACCAGTTTAGATCTCTGATGGTCTTGGATAGGCTATTGCTCTTTTTATGATCTGCTTCCAGTAAATTATGAAGATCAATTTTGTATGTTGCTAAGCTGTCGCAGAACTCTTTAGAGCTGGAGCGTATCTCATAAGCAAAACGGGAATGGCCCTGATCATTAACGAAACAATCTTCAAAATCCTGAAAACTGTTATCCTTGTTTGCCAGGTACCAATGAAGAAGGAACAACGTTGTTAAGCGCTGCTGTCCATCCAATGGAATGAACTTAACTGTTCTATTATTTCTCAAGCTTCCATAAACGAAATCAAGGTCGATTCTTTCCCCCGCCCTTAAGTGGTACTCAAGTGTATCTAAGAACTGGTTACGGATCTCCCGGGACTCTTTTCTTCCTTGTGCATAATCACGCTGTATGATAGGAACCTCTATGTCGTATTTCTTCTCTTTAAATAATTGGAAGAATGTTAGCTGTTCACCTTTGATTGAATTTGTATTATCTGACATTAGATTTCGGGTCTTAAGATTTAAGGTAAGGCTTCAATGTTGTTTTAATGGCCTGCAAGTAGTCTTTTGCATCTTTCTTTTGCCAGAACATCACACCATCGAGTTTATTACTGTAAGCCTTCAGGAAAACATTCTTCGTGCAAATAGGGATGAATGTACCTTTCATGTCATTCTCTAGGATGGTCTTCCTTTTTATAGGGAACACAGCATTTTTGTAACTTCGATTAGTAGATGCGTCTAAAAGAGTCAGGTTAGAGATAGAGTTGATATTATCTGGTTCGTTGTTCTCCTCGAATCTCTGAAGAATATCTTCATAAAGCTTTAAGAATTCATCCTCTGCGATTTTCTCTTGTAACAGAAGGACAAGTATATTTTCTGCAAACGCTTTGTCTTCTGCTTTCAAGTTAGGGATTTCCTTTTCCTGCTCCTTTACTTCTGTCTTACCTGTATAGTATTCGAGTACAGTTTCTAACCAATGCCTTCTCTGTTTAGAGGTGGCTTTTAACATATCAGACTTTACTGACCGAATGTGTTCTATATCCCAATCCTCCTTTTTATAGCTATCAAAAGGGAATCGAATGTTTGATGCTTTATTGCTTAGAATGGTTTGAATGTTAAACAGCAGGAGAATAGACTTTACCTTAATTCTGTCATTGTAATCCAGTTCATCCAGATCATCTGAGCTATAGTTTACAACACCCTTGATCTTGGATCTTAATCTTTCTTTAAATTCTGTTTTGGTGTAATTTTTTGACTCCGCTATTAGGGTTGATACAGAGTAACCGCTGGTTATTAAATAACCAATTAAATGATAGAATTCTCTATCCTTAAACCACTCTTCAAACGTCTGGAAATACTTCTTTATAGACAACCAGAGGCGATCTGTAGCTTTCTCCTTGTCTGTGTCTTGCAGATAGTCTTTATGGAATTCGTAGAAGGTATAATGGGGATCGTGGTTGGGATTCTTGCCTTTCATCAAATCAAAAATATATTCGATGCGTGTGCTGTACTTCTTGTTGCCTTGGTAAATAAAATGCCAGAACCCATCATCTTGCAGCACACTTTCTATTTTATCCCATTCACTTGATATCTGAATCTGCTTAAGTCTGATGTTGCTGATCCCTCCCTTATCGAAGTTACCTTGCTTTAAGAACAAAGCCTTTACCAGTTCCGCATTAGTAAGAGGAATCTTGCCAATGTTGATTCGGGTAAAGATGTCTATTGCCTCAGTGCCATCATTGACTTGGTACCAAATAACTTTAGTGTCCTCCAGGAAAGGCGTTAGAAACTTTATGCGCGCGCTAGAGAAGCCATTATTGGCTTTGTTAGCAAACCATTCACTAATGGTTTTATTAGCATTATAGATATGATAATAGTCTACATTCGCATCTTTATCGGCCTCTACAATGCTTTTAAGATAGTGTTCGCTTTCCTTTCTAGTTTCATACTCGATCTTCCCAAAGTTCTTAGTAGAGCCATCAATGAAACCCTCAAGATTTTTCAGAATAAGGTAGATGGTTGTCAAACGTTGTTGCCCATCGATCACGTCCCATTCTTCTCTATCATTCTGCTTTACTACAATTGGCTGTAAGCAGTAGAAAGGCTTGTCTTTTCCAATTTCATGGCTCTGGGGGGTATTTCCAAAATGCCAGACATCTTCCAGTAGGTCTGTTACTTGCTTTTCTGTCCATCTGTACCCTCTCTGATAAGAAGGTATATGAAATCGTTCACCGAACAACTCATTGATACTCCTAACTTTTAAGCTGTTATTCATGCTGTTTTCCCTCATTGATTGAACCTTAGCTGATGCTATAAAACAACCACCAGGCTCAAAATCAAATGTTTTAATTTTCTTTTTTGTGCTAATTATATTCTAAAGTTAAAACTTATTTTAAGCTATACATATAAATGCTTTAATATATAATAGGATATATATTGAGCTCTTATATCTGGCCTTAATTACTTCTAGTTATGAAGCTATTTTGATATAAAGTTTTGCTCTAGTTACTGATACTAACATTAGACTTCAGTAGCAGAATGAAGATAGGTGAGTATTCTTATGACTGTAATGTCATTAATGTAATAGTGCAGTAATGCGGGTTCAAAATATTTTGAACATACCGCATTACTTAAAACGAGCTCCTTATTTGGCTCTATTAACTTTAAAGGGTAGGTCATCCTTCATCAGGACCATCATACCATTATCAAACACGAAGAAGAAAATATTGATACATTCTAATGGAAGGCTAAGAATGCGAATTGCAGCAGAACAGTAGTTTCAGCAATCAAACAGAATAATTATATTCTGTAAGTCCATTCCGCCTTAAACCCAATGTTGGTGGCTACCTGTACCAAAGGTCGTATAGTCTCACCTAATTTTATATTAAAGTTCTCCTGGCTAATTTGTAACAAACCCGTGAGGTCTTGCCCATACATTGTGGCGTAGTCCTCTAGTAGCCTCTCTTTTTTAGGGATTCTGTTCTCTAATAGAAACTTAAAGGCATTATATTGTCTAGCACACAAGGCCGGAAAGTATAAGGACAGCGAAGGCAAGGCATTCCCTTTGGCAGAATTAACCTCTTTGGGTACAGGCAATAAGTTCCAGAGTAAATCATGAGCAACATAACTCCAAGGAACAAAATGGTCCAACGAGAACTTTGATAAGGTTATTTCTTCGGATGAATATGGGCACCTATAGTCAGGATTATGCTGCAGGTATAGTGACCAAAAAGTAGTCGCATGACTAAGATTCCTATTGTGTGGACGAAATAGCTTTTCTGAAAGCCCTGGTACATGTGGGTTATGCTTTTGTAGAAAGCGTATTAATTCGAAATATGTGAATCCCCGAAGGATGTGGAGGTGCCGCTGCAGGTAAGACATCCAAAGAGGGTGTAACTCAATAGTGGCATTCTCCTCATGATACCGGTACATTACTTTACCAAGCGGAGAATAGAAAAGTTTGGCTGCAACCTCTACTGTTGCTCTGTCTACCTGTTGATCCTTTAGTCCTCTTAGCTCCTCAGAAATAAATGAATGTTGAAAGCGATAAGGTACATACCTTACTAAAGTTTTTACACGCTTAGCCAATGAGTTTAGCGCTTCACTTGTAAGGTTTCGCTGCATTTGCTGGTAAAGATGAGGAGAATTGAATGAAGTATTTAGGTGCACCTCCTTTGACAGAGCCTCTGCAATAAGTTTGAAGCTGTCCTGCTTTCCGAAAGACAGTTTATAGAAGTCCAATGGGTACCATACCAAAGATAACATCCGCAGAGCTAAGCCCTCAACTTGCATGATAGGATAGTCAGGTTTGGCCTCTAAAGTCTCTAGTACAGCCAAAAACCAATAATATTTATAGGAATTAGTAACATGACGGAAGGAGCTGGCTAGCCGGTCGACCGGTAGGAGATTATCATGGGGTAAAGCAAGCATAATTGTAAAATAGCTATAGACGTAGTGTAATTTTTCCCATGATGCAAGCAGGTCTATACAACAGTAGAGTCTTATTTGTTTAGCTGAAGCATGGTTCTCTTTTCCTTATAAAGCTAAAATAGGAGTTTTTAGTAGATTAATTATTCTATTTATATGGAAAGCTTATTAGTACCGCTTTAAACAGGTACTAATGTTAGGGCATATTTGCAACATTTGTTAGATACTATATAGGTAATGAAAAATCTAACAGATGAGGAAAAAGAGATTCTCAAAAAGCTAGGACAGCGGATTAAGACATTTCGCCTTAAAAAAGGCTACACAAATTACGAGCATTTTGCTTACGAGCATGGGATTTCCAGAACTCAGTATGGCAGTTATGAAACAGGAGAGAATATAAAATTCTTGACCTTAATAAAGGTGCTTAAAGGATTAGATGTACCTCTTTCCGAGTTTTTTTCAGAGGACTTGTAACCATTTTATGCTATGAACAAACATCCTTTAGTATATGAACTACAGAAGCTGAAAGACTCCTCTAAAGAAGCCGTGGCTCATAGTGATATTTCTAATGATGATGCCCTAAAACAATATCTACACATTGAGCGGCATGTTGAATCTGTTTTAAGAAATATCGTGCAGAAGGCATCTCAGGCTCCGCACCCAGTCTTACTGTTGATATGTGGTAATGTAGGAGATGGCAAATCTCATTTGCTGTCATGCTTAAACAATGACGCAGAGCTTAGACCATTTTATCAGTCTTTTAAAGTTCACAATGATGCTACAGAAAGCTTTAGCCCTGATGAGAGTTGCATTCAAACGCTGACTTATGTGTTGGAACCTTTTTCTGATGAAAATCTTGATGGAGGGCATGTTAGTAAACAGATCTTAGCCATAAACTTAGGTACTTTAAGTAATTTTCTTGAGGAACGTAAGGACCAGTTTTCAAAATTAAAGGATTTTGTAGAAAACCAGGGAATCCTAGAGCTAGCCCAAGTAAAAAAAGATGAATACCGCGAAGGCAACAGTTTCCAGTATGTTAATTTCACCAACTACCACTTTTTTGAATTAACTGAAGATGGTGCCCAGCCGACAATTTTCAGCAAGCTTCTGGATCGTTTAGTGCTTCAAGAAAATTCAAACCCAGTATATGTAGCCTATGAAAAAGTGCTTACCTATGAGTGGAGTGACAGGTGTCCAGTAAGGTATAACTATGAGTTTTTATTTGACCCCAATCATCGTGCAATGATAGCGGACTTGCTCGTTAAGGCAATAATCAAAGAAAAGCAGATTATTTCCTTTCGACATCTGCTAAATTTTGTTCATGATATTCTTGTTCCATATCAGTTTTCCTATGAAGACTTGGATCAGTATGGTAAAGATATTAAGGGTTTGTGGTTCAAAGGTAGAGTGCGTTATTATACCCCATATTATATATTTGAACACCCAACACTCTCCAAAATTTTTGCAACCCTTACGAATCTTGATCCTTGCGCAAACAGAGATGAAAAACTAGATGAGCTTGCTATACAGCTCTTTACTAGTACAAAACCTATAGAAGTCTTTGAAATGCATGTGCAGAATATAACCTTATACCTACATAAGATTATAGAGGCGTTAAATAGCGATCAGGATGCATTATTCAAACTCTTCATCCGTTTGGCCTTTTTCCAGTCCAATAGAGAATTTTTTATAGATCCCTATTTTCAAGCCTTTACCAAGGCACTCTATGCCTTCAACAGAAAAGATGCATTGGGTTTGCGAAGTACTAATGAAATTGTAAAGGCGGCGGTTGAAAAGTGGAATGGTAGCACACATGGGAAAAACAACGTGATGCTTCCGAGTGCCTCAAAAAGGTACAAGTATAGAGTATTTAAAAATATTGGCTTGCATTCCATTTTACCTTCTCCAGATCAAAAAGTCAATGAAACTGTGCTTCACCAGTTTTACCCTCAGCTTCAATTCGAATTTAGATCTACAGGTAACCAGGCCACCCAGCGTATTGATATTGATTATGCGCTTTATATGCTTTTATGTAAAATTAATCAGGGGTATAGGCCAAATACACTAGATAGGAATAACTACATAAACTTTGTGCGATTTGTGGATTTGTTGATCAATACTGGAAATACTGACTCTATGCTGTATGTAGATGAAATAAATTTAGGAGGACCTTTAGACTATAGTTTTTCACAAAATGAGTATGGAGAGTACGTCTTTGAAAAACTTTAACTGAGCGATGGAAACTTACATTAATGTTGAGCAAGATTTGAAGGGTTATTTTGTCTTAAATCAAGATGGCACTATCAAAGAATTCAAGCATAGACAGCCTTCGAAAATTTTATTGTTTCCCTACAATACGAAGATGGAGCCGAACCTGGGCAAAGTTTTAAAGCAGGACCTGAAGAACTTTGACGGTTATGTAGGGAAATGCTATAGGATGATTTTGCAAAAGGACTTTTCAAATGAGTTGAAAAATGCCGAAAACTATGGAGAGCGTTTAAAGCAAACGATTTTAGATAATGTTGTAACCCAGACAAAAGCAGAGCAGTTGCTTAAAGGCAAATTGCAAGCGATCGTTGACTCTCTTTACTTCGATGAACTAAATTTAGTTAAGTACGGTCCTCAGGCGCAACCATATTTAAATTGGTCTACTCCTTACAATACACTTGATAAAACAGCAGCATTTATAAAGGCTGTATTTATAGATAAAGAGCTAGAAGGACTGTTTAAAGAGCATGACATACATGAGGAGCATATCCTCAATCAACTGGTAAATAAATCCTTGCCTCCTTTAAAGGACTTTGACTACACACCGCCTAGCTACCATGTGTTGGATCATGAGGTAGTCAAACTTTTCAAGAAGGATTTATTGTACTTAGCATCAAATAAGGAGTCTTTCCTGCAAGATGTTGAGAAGCTTTTTAAGTTTTATTACTTTTTCTACGTTGCCAAGGCAGCCTTTAAGTTAAACGATTTCTTCAATCCCCAGGTCCACCCGCTGTATTTTACGCTAGAGGAAGAAACCTTTTCAGAATCCAGAAGAGCCTACGATGCTGGTTGGAGGCAATTGGAACCTAAAGTTAATCACTTGTTTTCCCATGCGATCTGCTTAGATCTGCTTAACCATTTGGAGCTTTCAAACAGCAATAAGACTTTCGATTACGTTGCACTGAAAGAATATTACCAGGGGCTTAACTATAGCGCCAAAGAGAGCTTAATTCATGCTATTAAAGGTATCTCAGAAATTTACCAACAGTATGTTCCAGATGTTGAAGGTGAATGGGAAAGCTTTGATGAACAGTTTATAAGCTCCTTAAATAGAAGAAAGATTACTGATGCATTTGAAATAGAAGTTTATAAGCTATGGTTCATGATAGAGTATCAGTTTGAGCATTCTGGGAGAAAAAAGCCCAAGGGGAATTATGCAAATTGGTTTGTTTTCTTTTGCCGTGAGAACTTTCTAAAGAACAGGGGAAGAAACGGTACCTCAATAAGTCTTAATCACAGCATGTTGTTGTTTATCACGAAACTATGCATTGGGGATCATTCTAAGATCCGTCTAAAAGACCTTTGGTTTGAATATAAAGAAAGAGGAATTTACTTCGATGATGCAAGCCAACAAGCAATTATTGAGCTATTTGAGAAGATAAATTTATTAGAGAAGAAAAGTGATAGTGGAGACGCACAGTATGTTAAATCAATTCTATAATTACCTGGCAGATAGCTTATTCCAGTTCTTTGAGGTGTCAGCCTTACTGAAAGCAGGTGATCGCTATTCACTACACCTTGAAAAAGAGGAAAATGTAAATGCCTTTTACCAAAGCCTAATAAGTTACAAGCCGGAAGCCACATCAGGTTTTCACTACAAACATACAGAGGAATCAAAAGAGTTTGTATCCCATAAGGTGAACATTAATGGGGTTGATCTCATTCTAGCTACAAGTAGACAAGCAACGGAAAATTACCTGACTACCCTGCGTAATCAGGTAGCCGGGCAAATAAAAGATTTTCAGAAGACAGCTATTATTATTCTTTATAGTGGTAAGCTTGACAGTTTGTTAGGAGGTAGCGGGGACTTGTCCAAGGCGGGAATGCCGCTTAATTTCTCTGACTTTTCTGATAGTCTAATTTCGCGTATTGAGAAGTCAACTTTTAATACTGTGGAGAAGACTATTCTGCAAGATGCCGTCTCAAGGAAGCTAAAGGAACTTCACACAGATAGTGCCACTATTTTTGATTTAGCTAACATTGTCGGCTTATATCAGAAGGGCTTTATTGAGCAGAATGACTATGCAGCTCTAGGCCTTTTTCCACATGAGGAATTAGAATCATTTACTGATACCGAAACTGTTCGGAAAGCACTACAGGACAACCAGAAATGGTTTGCCAACATAGAATATGTTGTCAGGCATGGAGAAATCAATAGAGACTTAGATAGAAAGTTAACCCCAAAGGGTATAAAAAGCCTGGAGGAGGGATTGGAGGATGATCGCTGGAAAGAAACTGACTTCTCAACGGTAAGCAGATGGACTAAGGTAAAAGACAAAACCAAGCCGGCGGTATATTTGGATACAAACCCAGTATCTTTTTCTGAAGGGGTATTTGTATGGGACAGACCTCAAGCGGAAACAACAGCTAAAAAAAGGGAGCGCAATATTCTCATTTTTAATCCGCTTGCTGAATATCCTGTTACAGTTACATTTGGTTTTGACGATTCCTTGAAGGGAAAATTAAAGACCGAAGGCTCTTCTCGAGAAAAGGGAGAGGTTACTGTGGAGGGGAAGACTATAAAAGTGAAGGTAAAGGGGCTGGCAGCCAATAATGATTTCCTGTCTTTTGAATTCCACGATGAAAAAGCCAAGACCAACAAATTCAAATTCAAAATTTGGTCTTTGCCTTTCTCACCTGCATATTTTGAGGGAATCGGAGCATGTTATACAATTGATAAGCAAGGCAAGCTCATCTTGAGTACGGATGGAGAACTGACTTTTAACCGTTCCAGTAAGCTTAAGGAATACTCTAAAGTATTATCAATAGGAGACCAATTTGAGTTGGAGGAAGACCAAAAATTGACATTACGTGTGGATCCTGAGGCAGATGACGATACAATCCCCTTCACAGTAGGTTTTCAGGGGTTGCAGATGCACATGTGTGTCAAGCCAGCTGTTGAGTTGCCTAGAAATATTAAAGGATGGGAGATATGGCAGGATAAGAGGGTACATTCTGAGAATTATCAACATGTCTATAACAGCGAATCACGTACGCTTAAACTATACTTCCGAAATCAGGAGTTTACTGTTAAAGATGAATTTAGAAAGACCCTTCTGCTAGAAATTAAGCTTTTAGAGAGCGAGGGATATTGCTGGCATGAACATGAGAATGGGGAATTGGAGGGAAGAGAACTGCGCCTTTCAGGAACCATGAAGCAGGCATTTTCTGACTTCGTACAGTTCTATAAAGAACGAGATCAACTGCCAAGCCTAACATATATAGGCGATGTCTTACAAAATAAAGCACAATGTTACGTCGAGGCTTACTTGGATGAAGTTAGTAAGATTAAGGAGAATAGTGTATTGGACGAGAACCAAGAGGCTGACTTATTCTTACTTGGGACTGTCGTAGAAGATTTCGGGCGGCGTGTCGTTAAACTTTCCCCCTTACACCCCTTAGTTATTGCTTATCAGCTAGAACTGAACAGACAGGTAGGCGGCTTAAAGCTATATGAGGCAGTTCTGAAGAAACTGACCCCTCTTAACCTGTTGCCGTTGATCCATTGGGAAAATCCACTCAAGTTAAATGATCCAGTGCTATATGCCAGCAAGGAGAATAGCCATTCTCCTGAATGGATGTATTTCAGCAATGACCTGCACTTTAAGCAATTTGCAGGTAGAGAGTTTATAAGAAGCTTAGTGACAACTAAGCTGAAAGACTTTTCTAATAACTTTAATTATTTATTCTTCTATGACAAAAAATCTCCTTTAAAAATCAATGTGGTTAATATGGGGGATTGCTTACAAATTTTACAGGGCATATTCGACTATTACAAAAAGCAAGTTTATGATGGAACAGCTCCACATGAGTTGCGACCAATAGACTTATTTATTTATGGGTCGGACAGATATGTGACAGCCTTTGAGAAGATGGCACACTTGTCAGACAGGGAAGACTTTGAGGATGCGTTTGACATCAGCGTCAACTCAGATAATCACGATTTAGATGACCTGATTAATGCTTTTCGAGACAAGATTCATTTCTACACGCGTGACCTAAAAACTGAGTGTGAGTACGCTCATCTTACTTTCTATCAATTTGATAGTGCAGATGTAACAAATGCGTATACCATGATGGATAATGTACCTTCTGGATTGTCTCTAGATGGTCTGATCTCAGACTTGCCATCATTTTATGACAACCAAGCTTACATTACAGGTTTTGGAACGAAGTACCATAGCAGAAACAGCTTGCTTTTAGATACTACTAAAGCCTATAATGCCTTGGCTAAAGTTTCTTTTACAAAGAATCCTTTCGAAAGAAATAAAAGTCTAAGCACCCATATAGACAGTAACATTAAGCATAAGCTCGACGAGCTATACATGCATTCACAATGGGTAACTTTTGTGGATCCACATTTTGATCTCTCTTTCTTTAAAGACAAGAATGATTTGATTATCATTCACTATAGTGACCAATACAGTAATGCGAGCGGTTTTGATGCTATAACTGTTACTCGGAAAACGGAGCAGTACCAATTTATGCTTCGAGAGGTATTAAGACAAAAAAACGTCCCAGCTGTGGACACTGAAATACGAAAGTTGATCGACCTCTATAATGCTATTAATGGGGAATGGCTATTGAAGTTGATAGGTAGCAAAGAAGAAAACCTGCGGAGAGAAAAGCTGAGTCTACTTTCTGCAGCAAAAAGTTTTTTAGCATTCTATGATCACCCTAATATTATTTGGGTACCTGTTTCGCTTGAAGAAATTTTGAGGATCTCAGGTGGGGCGGGACTGAAGCAAAACGAAGGTCTATTTTCGGGAAAGAATCTAGGCGCCACAGAGCATCACTGTGACGATTTGCTGATGATTGGATTATTCGAAGTAGGCAATACTCTGCATGTTCAATTTTATCCGGTAGAAGTAAAGATTGGTAAAAATAACCCAGATGTACTTAAGAAGGCACGTTTACAGGCCTTAAAGACGAAACAGCTTATCTATGATCATCTGACAGATGAGGAGAATCCTTTTCTGGCAAAGCTATACAGAAGCTTTTTTGCAAAGATTGCGGTGATAAACGCAAGTAAAATGCAGCTTTATGGAATATGGCCAGAGCAAAATTGGGATAAGATTACTGAAGTGTTCAGAAGTCGTCTCCTTAATGATGATTTTGTCATATCTGATTTCCTTTCAGAGAAGATACGTGAATATGCAGTTTTTGCCTTTTCACAGGATGCATTATCAAGAGAGTATGCATTTGACGAAGAAAGAGGCGTTGCTGCTACTTTCTTGGAGCAAGATGGTTATAACTATCTTGTTAAGAGCGTTGAAGAGATCAAGGCATGGTTATTCCATACAAAAAACAGCATTGAAACGACAAGGCTTTTAGCATCTCAAATAGCATTTCCCCTTTCTGATGTCGATGACCGTTTTGAACAAATGATAGAAAGCAATGATCCTATAGAGGATAACCCTGCAGATAATGGTGTTCATCAGGACAAAGAGCAACCTACAGCTTTAACTGCTGAAAAGGAAAGGCCTATGCGCATTGTTTTTGGAGAGGAAGTTAATGACAGAGAATTGGTTTGTTGGTACCCTACGACCACGAGTAAGGTCATGCATACTAATACTGGAATTATTGGTACAATGGGTACAGGTAAAACACAGTTTACGAAGTCATTGATCACGCAACTGCATTTAGAAGGGAAGTATAATGTTGGAGAGACTCCTGTTGGTATTCTAATCTTTGATTATAAGGGAGACTATATTAAAAATGACTTTGTGCAAGCAACCAATGCAAAGGTATATAACTTATATCATCTGCCTTATAATCCTCTCGCTATAGATATAAGCTCAAATGCAATGCCGCTCTTACCTTTGCACATTGCCTCAACGCTGCAGGAAACTATAGCTAAAGCTTTCAATCTTGGAGTAAAGCAAAAAGCTATCTTAAGAGACTTGATTATTCGGGCATATGAAGAAAAAGGAATACATAAGGTAAATCAATCCACATGGGGCAATACTGCGCCAACCATTGCAGATGTCTGTGAGATTTATTTAATGGATGAGAATAGTTCAAAAGATAGTCTCCATGCAGCTTTGACACAGTTGTTTGAGTATGAGATTTTTCAGCCAGGCGGGATTAAGACAAATTCGCTCTACAATTTACTTGATGGTGTAACCGTGATAAATCTTTCAGGATATAGTGAAGCTATCCAGAACCTGGTGGTGGCCATAACACTGGATTCCTTTTATTCCCAGATGCAAAAACATGGGCATAGTCGTATCGAAGGAGATTATAGGCAGCTCACAAGGATGATTTTAGTGGATGAGGCGGATAACTTCCTAAGTAAGGATTTTAACTCCTTGCGTAAGATTTTAAAAGAAGGAAGAGAGTTTGGCGTAGGTACTATATTATCTACCCAATTTGTAGATCATTTCGCCACAAGTGATAATGACTACTCTCAATATATTCTTACCTGGGTTGTTCATCGAGTGAATGAGATCAAGGCGAAGGAGGTAGAGGCCTTATTCTCAGTTTCAGATAAGGATCAAAGAGATGTTCTAATCCATCGAATTAAAAAGCTAGAAAAGCACCATAGTCTTGTGAACTTAGCCGGCTCCCCACCAATCCTTATGAAGGATAGAGCCTTCTGGGAATTGTAAGCTAAAGTAGTAGTGTAAGTCCAAATAGATACTTTACCGCTTATAAAAGAGTGATAGACTAGAACATGTTTAAACGTGCTTTAGTCTGCCGCTCTTTTGCTTAATTTAGTGAATGAAAATTGATGCGGATAAGAGATGGAGATTAATACTAAAAATGTTATTTACTTAGATTATGCAGCCACCACCCCTACAGACCCTAGGGTAGTGGAGGAGATGCTTCCTTATTTCACCCATAAGTTTGGTAATGCTGCGAGTCGCACCCATGCCTATGGATGGGAAGCGGAGGAAGCAGTGAAGAAAGCTCGTGCTCAAGTGGCAGATCTGATAGGAGCTAAACCAGAAGAAATTATTTTTACATCGGGTGCTACAGAGGCTATAAATTTAGCGTTGAAAGGTGTTTACGAAAATTACAAAGCTAAAGGTAACCATATCATAACAGTTGCTACCGAGCATAAGGCCGTGTTTGACACCTGTAAGTATTTAGAGTCGCAGGGTGCAGAAATTACCTGCCTTCCTGTCGACCAGAATGGGCTGATAAATCTTGAACAGCTACAAAAAGCTATCACAGAAGAGACAATACTAATATCTGTGATGTATGCAAATAATGAAACTGGAGTTATTCAACCAATCGCTGATATAGTTGAGATCGCTCACAAGCATAATGTCTTATTCATGACAGACGCTACTCAAGCTGTTGGGAAAATACCTGTAGATGTTGTGCAGGATGGTATTGATATTTTAGCTTGCTCGGGTCATAAGCTATATGGGCCTAATGGGGTAGGAGCATTATTTATAAGAGGTAAATTCCCAAGGATAAAAGTAATCCCACAGATGCATGGAGGGGGGCATGAAAGAGGGTTCAGGTCAGGAACGTTAAATACGCCGGCTATCGTAGGTTTTGGAAAAGCATGTGAGTTAGCTAAATCTGAGATGGAAAGCGAAGCTGTAAGATTACTAAAATTGCGGCTAGAGCTGGAAAGAGGATTAAAGACTTTAGAGAGTTGCCATATTCATGCAGAAAATGCTATCCGCCTCCCACATATAACCAACTTCTATTTTAAAGGAATTGATGCAGAAGCTCTAATTATTCAATTACGTGACCGGTTAGCTGTGTCAAGTGGTTCGGCTTGCACTTCAGCTGAAGTATTTCCTTCTCATGTGTTGATGGCGATGTATGAAGATGAAGATGTAGCTTTTAGTTCAATCCGAATTAGTCTGGGTCATTATATCGAAGAAACTACATTTACTTTAAATTATATTTTAACTAAAGCAGAACTACTCCTAAGGCAATTTTCTTAAATAGATAATGCAAGATTATAAGACTATAACTGATGGTAAAGAGTTAGAAGACTTTTTCCATGACCTATTTGGATCTCAACACTTTAATTTTAGCCATTATTATAAAAGTACAGGGAATATACCCACGATTGATATCGGCGCGACCGAGATGAAGGGTGATAATATTGAAATAGATGCAATTATCAAAGTAGAAGATACTACTATACTTTTAGAATATACTCTTGAGAATTTCGCTAAAAAAGGAGCTGCAAAAGAAAAAATTAATAAGTTTATTAGAAACTCTTACTTGTTCGAAAAAGGATCTAATGATGAAAAGTTTAAATACTTTTCAATTGACGATAAAAAGAAAATTACTGATATAAAATCTTCTAAGGACAGGAAATATGTTTTTATAGGAACATCAAGATCTTTTGATAACATTCATTTAGATAGCAAGGAGTTTACTGATTACCCAAGCATTTCAAAAAATCTATACCTAATAAGACCACATCAGCTAGACTATTTTATTAAATTAGTCAAGGCAATAGGCTCTTTCGCAAAAAATGAACTTATAGATTTTTTAGATATTAGTATCCAACCAAAATATAGTTTAATTACTGATTATTTTAAGGTTCAAAATAAATTACTCACCCCCAACAGTGAAGTCTTTGCAGATATTTATACATTCAAAGCAACAGCAAGTGATCTCTTAAATATCAGCAAAATACCCAGGTCCGAAGGTTATCCTTTAATTGCTGTAGAAGAAAAAGATAGCTATCAAAGACTTTTTAAGGAGAAGAAACTTAAAGATATCTCTGAAAATTTTATTCAAAATGATAGACGAAGAAGCTATCCAACTTCTTTAACAGCAGTTTTATCTCCTAACTGTTTTGAAAAAGAAGGAAAACTTCATCTTCCAATTAGCTATGGAAGCTTATCTATTATTGATGGTCAACACAGACTTTACGCGTATGCCTGGGATTCAATAGATGAAGATACTAGAAACGGTACTGAATTGATAATTACTGCAATAAGTTTTAAAAGCGGTAATGATTCAAATGTAAGAGAAGATTTGGCTGCTAAAATATTTTGTGAAATAAACTCTAAACAATCAAAAGTTGAGGAATCTTTGATTGTGCTATTGAAGTATGATATTTTAAAAGAATTTGACCATGAGGGGATAGCTGGTAAAATAGTAAAAGAGTTAAATTCAAAAGGGCCTCTTCAAAGCCTATTTTATATTAATCCATTAAAGAAGACTAACTCCTCAGGTATTCATCCAATAAAGATTAAATCAGTAACAGACGAACTAACCCTATTGCTTCAAGGCAAAAAAACGAATGGAAAACTTGTTCAACAGGAGGTCTTTAAAAAGCTTTTTAAAGTAGAATATTCATCAAATGACTATGCTGAAGAGTCTGCTAAACTACTAGTTAAGAACGCTCAAATTTTATTAACAAAGTTTTTTAACTTCATAGGAACGGCATATAAGGAAGATTGGGCAGCAGGGAACAAAAGTGCTATTTTTTCGTCAAAATTTTTCGCTGGTTTCATTCGACTATTCAGACATATTTATTTCGATTTAGATTTATCGAAAGATAAGGATGTGCAAAATTTTTTAAGGGAAATAAGAAGTAATTTGCCCGTTAATCCTAGTAGTATGATTTATTTTGATAAAAGTGATAAGAATATACCTTTCAAGGAAAGTATAGGAAAAATATTTACTTTTCTCAGAGAAGCATCAGTGAATTCATTTGAATTAGAAGAAACAACAGATTAGTGCTATATTTTTTGTAGTTGTATAGAGAACTATACAACTACAATATTTTGTATTATTTCAGAGTTGCTCTTCCCTATATATGCTATTGTAAAAAATCTTATATAATGAAATAGAAGTGGATTTATAGCTGATTAAAACAGATTAATTCTAAATCTACTTTTATGGGAATAACACTAATTAGCTAAAATTGTAGAAAACATTTTTAGTCCTTGATATTATTAGAATAGGCCTATTTGATCTTCTAGTCCATTACTAATAGCTTTCAATAAAAAATCAGTGCCATCACTATTCCTATAATGAATCATTTCTTGTAAGCCATGATCCAGATGTAATTTAATATACTTAGGTAGATCTTTATCGGACTTATGAAGTTGATAATGTTGGCTAACCAATGCGATGTATACTTCAAGATGATTACCAAAGAGAATCTTTGCAGAGTAAGTTTTCCCTTTAGCGTCTTGTAGTTCTTTCAGTTCAAGCTTAACATCCTGAGCAAGTGAATACGATATAGCTAGTCTAGCTATTATATTTTCGGCTCCTAATGCAAACCTACTCGTTAATTCAGTTACAATTGCCCTGTTTGCTTCTGAGGTTGTAATAGAGTTAAACATATGCTTCTTCCTTTCTGTCTAACTTTGCAGCTGCAATAAACAACTCATTATTATCAACTTGCATAAATGTTGAAGCGTCTTCATTGATGTTTTTAATCAGATAACAGCCTTTTACATTAGCTCTAAATAGCTCAAATTCATCTTGCGTCATCTCTTTATTTAAAAGAGGCAACACAACCACCTGCTTAGATACCTTTGGATAGAAATCAGTAATAATATTTTTAGCATGAGCTGCATCCAGTTTCTGCATAGGACTATCTATGAAAATAGGGAACTCAATATGGGATTCTTCGACCAAAGCTTGAAGTATAGCTGTCGCATACAACTGCTTCTCACCCATAGAAAGGTCTTCTTTATTTATGAGTTCATTTCTTTCATTGTACAGATTAATATCGATCAAATCGCCCTCTACTTCGACAGAAACGCGCTTCACAAACTCTTTTTTATGCATAAGACTATTAAGGCCCTCCCGGATTCTAGCCTCTAACGTTGCTTTCTTCTCCTTCTGAATTTTGAGGATGAAGTCTTCAAGCTTGCTAACTAATCTCTCGGCAGTAATATCCTTCTCCTTTAGATCCTCTTTTACAGATAGCTTTTTTCTTAACTCTTGAAGTACCTTTTTCCTGTTATTTAATTCGTTTGAGTAGGATCCTATCTCACGCTGTAAACCAAATATTTTCTCGTTTATTTGAGCAATCTCCTTGTCTACAGTCTCCTTTTCCTCACGATGCTTTTGAATGATAATATCACTTTCTTTGGACTCAGCTCTTACGAGTTGCTTGTTCACCTCATTGAGCTCATAGCGATTTCGTTTAATATCTCGACTTAGGAGCTTAAACTGCTCTTTATATGTAGTCCTTAAATTGTCTGCAATTGCGCGGAAACTCCTATGAAGAGTATCATCAAAATCGTGTAAGATCTGTACTGTTTGGCTTGGTGAAGCATCTTGCTGATCAGTTACAAAGTACTTATCAAGCAGTTTACTTACCTGCTTCTCAAGCTCTACTTTATTTAGGTGGTCTGGTAATGCTGCAATAGTAGATTTTATACCATTTATAGCCTCTTTCAACTCAGTTAAGGACATCCCTTTCTGGCTGTTGTGTTGTTGCTCATGGTTGAGTTGTCTTTCAGTTTCGAAGAAAAGTTTGCCTGCTATAGCAAAAGGAGCATAGTCTAGCATGCTCGTAAAACGCTCCTTATATTCTTTTGCTAATTCAGTAAGCCTGATCTTTTCTTTCTTTAGAAAACTTAATTTTTCTAAAGAAATATTACTTCCTTCTCGTATTAGTTTCTCTTGTAACTCTGCAGACCTCTTTGCTTTATTCTCTAAATCTTGGTTATACTCGACGGTTAGTAGATCTCGCTGTAATATTTCATTTTCCAGCTTTGCCACCAGAAGCTCATCCGCTTCTAGCTTATGTAGTTCCTCGGGGCTAGCGGATTCTCTACGATATTTCAGCCTTAAGTCAGAAAGGTTATTTCTTAGGTCTACATACTTTTTTATACCTAATACTTCTGAATATGCTTTTCCAAGCTGCCTTTTCTGCTCTAATGTTTGCACTTCAGCTATAGAAGTAATCTTTTCAGCATCAAAAAAGAAGAACTTAGCTATTTCTTTAGGCAACAGAAAGTCCTGGATAAAGATATCGTTACCTACATCCTCTACTAACTCATTTCGGTAGCCATCTATTTTTATCTCTAGTTGATCTTGCTTGGCACCTAAAGTATAGGAGCGTTTTATTTCAACCTCTTGTGCAGTTATACCAGGTATCTGCAGACTTGAAACAGTAAGTGTTACTGAATATTCAGTAATGTTATTGCTTCTTGCGGCTCTATTCAAACAGGCATCAAGATAACCAGGATATCCCCCGGCTTCCTGTATCTTTTTCTTGAAGATATCATCAACATCCTGCATATGACGTCCATAGAGGCACCACACTAGTGAAGTCAGAAATGTAGTTTTGCCATACCCATTGTAGCCAGCAAGTATATAAATGTTACGATTAGGGTCCTCTTCAAAATAAATTCTGTTGTCCCCTTTATAGATTCTAAAATTATGAAGGGCTATATCTTTGATAAACATACTAATATTCTTCTAGCTTGGTAAAAGTAGGCCTTACATGCTCTTGAAGGATGTTTTCTAAATCGTTCTGTAAGCCGTGCTTTCGGAGTAGAAGAACTTTGTTCTTTTGAGCATTAAGTAAGCGGTTTATTAAATTGAAATCCTCTGGGTGGTCCTGGCAAACTTCTTTTAAAAGTTTTTTCTCTTGAGAAACACTTGAATCTTTTTGCTCAAAATCAATTACTTTCCCGTATACTTCATTGTATAAATCAGCGACGCTGTATTCATAAATATGATCGCGATTCCATACAACCTGTATAGCTGCTAATTCTTGAAGTGTTATTAATTGGTTTTGAGGATCTTCTTGTTGAGCAATTTTCTGAGCCTCTAAAATCATTTTTAATACATGGTACCTCCACTTAGGCCAATAAGGCCCAAGGCCCTCAGCTTTATTACGTCTGATTGGCATTCGATACTTCTCAGGATCGTAATCAGCAGCTTCCCTGTCTATTGTGCCATACAGGAAGTCTCGTATTTCAACCAGGGGCTGCATCCAATCTTCTCCATTATCAATCAAGGCCTCCATGGATCTGTCTCTTTTTACAACCGTACAAACCCAGCAGCCAAAACGACTGTTGCCACAGGAAGGCGTCTTTACATCCATCACTAAAGGACAGTCCCCTCCACTTCCATTCCTATAGAGCGTAATTAGCTCTCTATTCTTCTTGCCTGTCCATGGACTACTAGTACTCTGTAAATAAGTCCAAACCTCATCTGTTGTCATGTCCTTGATAGGAGCATAGGCCATGGCATTTGGTAGA
>CANMMP010000009.1 GCA_947499125.1 uncultured Pontibacter sp. | reverse complement strand
TACACCACTCTCTTCACTGCCCATCCTGCTGATTGGGAGTGCAAAAGTAGCAGTTGTTTTTGGTTTAACAAGGGATGTCCTTTAAAATAAACCCTTCCCCAAAGTAACTCCCTGATCTTGAGCCGAATTATTTTCAAATTTTCTTTACTTTATGTTACTAGGGGGTTAGCCAGTGTTATGGTTTCTATAGTTTAGTAGTCTTTATTCATAAGCTATAGTTTATAGTAATAGGTATTCGACTTTTATACTTACATAGGCCAGGTATTAACTGGCTGTTATACTTAACCAACTGTTAACTCTATTGCTCTTCCGGATTTGCAATCCGGAACTCAGATAACTGCGGATTTGGAATCCGCCTGCTTGCCAGTAGCTACATCCTTTGCATTTGCGGATTACAAATCCGCGGCTATAGTACTTCCGGATTGCAAATCCGAAAGAGCAGTTTTGTTATACCTTTCTTATAGTTTTATTTAATTAAGCACCTCCATAGTATAAATAAAAAAGGCTGCCCGATTACTCAGGCAGCCTTTTTAGAACTTATTTGAAAGGATTAGTTTACATCCCACCAAACTTTTGATGTATTAGTGTTAGATGCTGGAGACAAACCACCAATACCCGCTGTGTTGTTAGTTGGGTTTAGTGTTGTTTCCTCAATTGGATACAAATAACGCGTTGGTATAGAACCATCGTTAACTGCATCCGCTGCTGGATCTAAATCCGGAACACCAGTTCTTCTCCACTCAGCCCATGCATCAAAACCTTGTGGGAATAAAGACTTCCATTTTTCTTCACGGATCACAGTCAACAAACCTTCTGTAGCAGAATCAGCAACACGTGCTGCAGCATAAGTTGAACCATCAGTGATATCTTCACCTGTGTGTGCTTCTAATGTAGCAAACGACATTTTGATACCTTCTACTAATAATTCTGCAGCAATCTCAGTAGTCCAACCTAAAGCAGCAGCTTCTGCTCTATTCAGAAAAGTATAAGATGCAGTCATCATAGGTAGAGGTGCTGTTGCATTCCAGTAGTATTCAGCAGATATCTGATTCGCCGGTCCTGATCCATCTGCAAATCCATAAGGAATACCATCAGCAGTTGCTGATGTGCCATACACATTAATTCTATCGTCGAAAGTACGGTTAGATGTTGGATTAAGCTCTGTATCCAAACCTTTTAATGCATCAGTAAACTCCTTAGACAGGAAGTAGTCAGCAGTTCTGTTAGCATTGAATGGGTTGTTAAAAGCAGCTAATTCACCATATTCAAACCAAGCTTCTTCGCTTACCTCATCAATGTAGCCATGCTCGCTTTCTAGTGCTTCATTGAATACTGCTTTACCTGTAGTTGGATCTACTTCAGACATCTGAAGGGCCATCTGCATTAACACAGAGTTAGCTAACTTTTGCCATTTCGTAACATCACCGCCATACAGGATATCGCCTGTTGGGCCATTCTTAGCAGCATCAAGCATATCACGCCCTTCTTTAAGCTCATTGATTAAAGTGGCATAAATTTGCTCCTGTGAATCATATTCAGGTGTAAGGTTCTCTGCTCCTAGGAAAGCCTGTGAATAAGGTGCATCACCCCAGGTGTCTGTTACACGCTTCATCACAATTGCTTTCATGATCATAGCTACACCAATCTGGTTTTCAGGAGCACCCTGTGCCAACTGAGCTGATGTGATGTTCGACTCATCCTGATTGTAAGCTATAACTTCATTAAGTGCTGGTAAAATGTAAGTGTAATACATTCTCCAAGAATAAGGAGCCTGAGCATATAGCATTTCATCTGTATATACTACCTGTGTTTGCCACTGCACTAATAGTGTAGGTACTAACAAGTTTGAACGCCCTGTTACAGTAGCATAATCCATAATGGCACCTGATAGCAAGCCAGCAGTATATGGCTGCGTTGCACCATTGCGGTTATCGTTAGTATCACCAAAGTCTACTGTGTCGCAGGCAACAAAACCTTGTGCCAGGGTGCAGCTTAGTAATAGATATATTAGTTTCTTCTTCATTACAAGTAAAATTAGAATGTTAACTTAACATTTACGCCGTAGCTTCTTGTTCCTGGAAGCTGACCTTCTTCACCATATGTCTGAGAAAGTTCAGATGGATCCCAGCCGTGCTTGTTATCGTCAGATACAGCGATCATCCACAGGTTACGACCAACTACACCAATAGAAGCACCTTTTATCAGGTTGTTCTGCAGGATGCCGTCTTTCAATACATTAGTAAGGTCGTAAGAAAGGCTTACATCTCTTAGTTTGATGTAGCTTGCATCGTGGATAAATGGTTCAGCAATAGTATTTGCCTGGAATTGAGCAAAGTAGCTGATAGCAGGAATATACATATCTACTTCTTCACCATCTGGGGACACACCTACTACGTGCACACCACCACCAGCATCAACATCATCGCGAATATTGTTGCCTAGATCGTTGATAGCAGCAGTTTCAGCAGTTAAGCCTGAGTAACCTGCCCACATCTCAGTTAATGAGAAGAATTTACCACCTTTCTGGAAGTCGATAGCAGCTGCTAAAGTTAAGCCTTTGTAGCTCATCCTGTTAACGATACCACCTGTGAAATCAGGAAGTACAGAACCAAAGTACTGGTTTTCTTCTACAACGTGGAAACCTGAAGTTGGATTAAGGATATAACGACCTTCATCATCTCTGGCCATACCTCTACCTCTTATCTGACCCCAGTTGTTACCAAGTTCGTGGATCATAGAAACAAAGCCGAAAGCAACTGTACCACCTGGAGCAGAAATCGCTTCTAAACCTTCAGGAAGTTCATCAACAGTTGTTCTGTTACGAGCGTAGTTCAGAGCGATGTTCCAGTTGAAACCATCAGTAGAACGGAAGATGTCACCATCCATTGCAACCTCAATACCTTTTCTTGAAGAACTACCTGCATTAGTCAGGTAATCGAAGAAGCCAGTTGTCTGAGAAATAGTAACTGGAATGATCTCGTCTTTACGAGTTTCGTCGTAGTAAGTGAAGCTTAAACCAGCTCTGTTATCGATGAAACGCAGGTCAAAACCAGCTTCGAACGAAGAGTTAAGAGCAGGTACAATATTAGGGTCAACTAAACGCTGACGCGTATACTGTAGCAGGCTACCATTAAATGGCTGAGAAGCCGCACCATATACCTGGTTGATCAATAACTCATCAACGTCATTACCTACCTGTGCCCAACCAGCTCTCAGTTTACCGAAAGACAGGTAGTTGATGTCGCCAAGTAGTTCAGTGAAGATAAAGCTGGCACCAATACCTGGGTAGATGTAACCGTTATTATCTGCTGGAAGCGCAGAGCTCCAGTCCTGACGAACGCTACCGTCGATGTATAACATGTCGCGGAAACCTAAGGATACGTTACCGTAAAGTGAATTTACCTGCTTATCAGCCAAGAATGTAGTTGGCGTTACAGCTACACTAGCGTTTGAGAACATGTACAGGTCAGGAATGATCAGGCCACCAGTCTTAGCGCCTGGATCCATCACAGCATAAAACTGATCTAAATTGTTTTTACGGATGTTACCACCAACAAAAGCATTCACGTCGAACTCGCCGAAGCGGTTGTTATACTTTAACATTGAGCTAAAGTTGTTCTCAACAGTAGTTACCTCATTACGGCCAAAAGAGTTACTCCATGCGTTATATAGCTCAGGAGCTGCTGAACCTGAAATGGATGAAGGTAAGAATTCTGTTCTGAGTGATTCAGTTGCATTTCTTGAACCTGTTACAGAAAGATCCCAGTTATCGTTAAACTTATAGGCAGCTGTTATGCTAGCCGTAACGTTGTCTTTTGTCCAGTTTTTCTCATAACGCTCCATAAAGGTGTATGGGTTAAACCAGAACGCTGGCTTCTTAAAGCCCATGTTAGCTGCGTCACCATAGTAAGCATAATAATCAGGACCCCACCAGTTCCAAGAAGCCTGGTGACCATCTGGAGTTACAAGATTTCTCAATTCTTTCATCTTATCCATTTCAACGTCACGCGCGAACCACTGGTTGAAAGAACCTGTTGTCTGGTTGCTATACTCATCATTGAAATCACCATCTACAGACTGTGTAGTATAACGAATATTTGACGTTATGTTAAGTTTCTCTGTAGCGTTGAAACCAAAGTTAGTAGATACGAAGTGCTTGTTAAGTCCTGTGTATGGTGTGATACCATTTTGCTTCAGGTTAGTATATGATAAACGGCCATTGAATTTATCGCTACCACCACTAATAGAAACCGAATTTTTAAGTGTTAAACCTGTATCGTAGAAGTTTTTGATGTTATCTGGCTGAGCCACATATTTCTGAGTCTGACCATAGTATGGATTAGGGTTAGCCTCAGTACCAGGCCACCATGCGTACCACGGAACATAATCCTCACCATCAAATTTTGCACCCCAGCTTTCGTCAGCTAACCAGTTATCACCTACGAAATAACGTTCGCCATCAAATACTTGCCACATTTCAGGATAAGCGTATTCACCTTCTCCAAAAGCTCCATTTGCATAATCAAAAGTGCCAAATGAACCTTCTCCATCATAGCCTCTACCATAAAGGTTCTGATATTCTGGCAGGTAAGCTACTTTATCCCAGGTTGTAGAGTTATCTATTTCAACAGATAAGCCGCCTGTACCTTTTTTAGTTGTAATTACAACTACACCAGCTTCAGCACGCTGGCCGTAAAGTGACGTTGCGTTTGGTCCTTTAAGCACGTTAACAGACTCCACGTTGTTCATGTCGATGTCGTTCGGATCTGCTGTTGGAACACCATCAACAATGTAAAGCGGGTCATCATCACCAGTCAGAGAGATAGCACCACGAATACGGATCTTACCGAATGAACCCAGTTTAGAGCCAGACTGACCATTGATCTGAACACCAGCAACTTTACCGGCAAGAGCATCCTTAATGTTTGTACCCTGGGTAATGTTCAGGTCTTCGGCCTGTACTTCCTGAGCTGCATATGTTACAGTTCTAACTTCTCTTTCAACACCAAGAGCTGTTACAACTACTTCGCTCAATTGCTGGGCGTCAGTTTCCATGGCTACACTTATAGTAGTCTGGTTACCGATTGTGCGTTCTACGTTTTTGTAGCTGATATAACGGAAAACAAGTGTTGTACCGTTTTCAGGTACGTTCAGCGTGTATGTACCATCCACGCCAGTGGCAGTTCCCACAGTAGTTCCTTTTACCAGAACTGATACGCCCGGTAAGGGCTGATTTGTAGCGGCATCTGTTACCGTACCGGTAACTACCCTACTCTGAGCCATGGCCTGCTGCATAAGCACAGAGACCAGCAAGAAGCTCAACAATAGAAGTTTTTTCATTTGCTTTAGTTTTAGATAAGAAAATAGTTAAGTTGGTAATGGTAATTTTTGAAATCAGGCTACTAATAAATACCTGCCTTTGTGGCAGCATTATCTCTTCTTTAAACTATACAGCACCCCTACAACGGGCAACATGAATTTAAACAAAAGAGGCAATACAACTAGGTTAAACACTGACTGACTTAAGTATGCACCACTTTTAAAAGCACATCTTTATTTAAATCATAAATGGTTAATAGTTAGCAAATTAGAAGATTGATTTACACGTGAGTCACTTATTAAGAAAGTGAAAGTTGTGTACAGGAAAGAGTAAGAGAAAGTAAAGGTTGTTTCATGCATTAATACGTTTTTATGGTTTGCGATACTTCAATGATAAACATTAATAAAGTTTATACCAAATATTTAATACAAATTTCTTCATCTGAAGAGGCTGTTTTCGTCAGACAGAGCAGCTTTTTTACATATGAAAAATTAGACATACATAAGATGTTGACCTTCATACTTTATTGGTTGTAAGCTTAATTACGGTGATTGTTAATTTAAGTTTTATATGATAGTATTGTACTATTTTAATTATTAAAGACTTAAATGCAACCCATTAATTATAAGGCAATTAGAACGCACTTTTTTTCCAGGAAATAGCAAAGACAGGGAAGTATAAAAGATAATTTACGGGAGGAGTAAAGAGCAAAAAACCCCGGTCTATTAGTTTAATACTAAATCGCACGGGGCTTCGCTATAAATTAGGCTACTGCCTGTAATAAAATATCAGCTTAAAACCTGGTAAGTAATAAAGGCCATTACGTATGCCAGCCCACTCATATAAATAAGCTGAGCCAGTGGCCACATCCAGCTCTTTGTTTCGCGGCGTACTATGGCCAGGGTACTTACGCACTGCATGGCAAACAGGTAAAAGATCATGAGTGAGAAGGAACGGGCCGGCGTAAAGTATGGATTACCGTCTTTATCTTTCTCCATCATCAGTTTATCTTTAATAGTACTCACGTTCTCTTCTTCGCCTATACTATAAATAGTAGACATAGTACCCACAAACACTTCGCGGGCAGCAAACGAGGTAAGCAACGCAATACCGATCTTCCAGTTGTAGCCCAGCGGCTCTATTACGGGCTCAATGGTACGGCCAATACGCCCGGCATACGATACTTCCAGCTGATGAGCATTTACCAGGTTATCGAGTTCGGTTTCGGAAAGGTTCTGCCGTTGGGCTTCGGCAACGGCCTGTTGCTCGGCAACCTCAAAGCTATCGCCCGGGCCGTACGATGCCAGCACCCATAATATAATAGAGACGGCAACAATTACTTTACCCGCTTCAAATACAAACGTCTTCGATTTCTCAACTATAGTTAAGCCTACGTTTTTCCAGCGTGGCATTTTATAGGTAGGGAACTCCATTATAAAGTAACTGCGCTCGCGTGCCTTAAGCAACACCTTTAATAATAGTGCAGAAAAAATCGCTGCCAGGAAACCGATCAGGTATAAGCCCATTAGTACCAGACCCTGCAGGTTGAGAAAGCCGAAATAGTAGGTTTCTGGTACAACCAGCGCAATAAGCACCGTGTACACCGGAATACGGGCCGAGCAGCTCATTAAAGGTGTCACGAAGATCGTGATCATCCGGTCTTTCCAGTTCTCTATAGTTCTGGCAGACATAACAGCCGGCACAGCACAGGCTACACCCGAAATAAGCGGCACTACACTTTTACCATTCAGGCCGAACTTACGCATGATCTTATCCATCATAAACGTAACGCGGGCCATATAACCGGTTTCTTCAAGTATAGCTATAAAGGCAAATAGGATCGCGATCTGGGGCACGAATACGAGCACACCACCTAGTCCGGCAATTACGCCTTCGGTTAGCAGGTTTACCAGCGGACCACTAAAGTTCTGTTGTATTACGCCGTTAAGCGCAGCAAAACCTTCATCTATCAGGTCCATGGGGTAGCTGGCCCAGGTAAATATAGCCTGGAACACCATGAACAGAATGGCAAAAAAGATAAGGTAGCCAAATACCCTGTGCGTAAGCACCTGGTCTAAACGGTTACTGAACTTCTCGTCCTTTTCTACGCGCTCTACACGCACCACATCCAGAAGGAGCTCATTAATATAAGTATAACGCGCTATGGTTTCCTCGGCCTGCAGCACATTCGATTTAAACCCATGCACCTCGAGCAACTGCTCTATAAAATCAACATCATCGGTGGTAAGGAACTTGAGGCTTTTATGCTGGTGTGCATAATGCAGTGCCAGGTAATCGTTCTCGAGCCCGAAGCGTGCTTTTATACTTTCAGTTACCGGCTTTAGCTTTTCAGGTATAGTATAGAACTGCACTGGCGTAGCGTCCAGCTGCTGCGTCATTACAATTTTAAGGGCTGCCATGCCTACACCTTTGCGGGCATTCATGGGCACAACCGGTACGCCTAAACCACGGTGCAGGGCTGGCACGTCTATTTTAACGCCTTCCTGCTCGGCTACATCCACCATGTTAAGCGCTAAAACGGCTGGTATGTTAAGGTCAGCAAGTTGAGTAAACAGTAGCAGATTACGCTTCAGGTTCGAGGCATCGGCAGTAACTATAACCAGGTCAGGGTAATGTTTGGAGGCCGGATCGTAGAGCAGGTCTATAATAACGCGCTCATCCAGCGACTTAGGGTATAAGCTATAAGTACCCGGCAAATCGATCACCTGTACTCTTTGGGTAGAGCTAAGCTGGCAGAAGCCTGTTTTTTTATCGACGGTTACGCCGGGAAAGTTGCCAACCTTCTGGTTAAGGCCAGTGAGCTGGTTAAATAAAGAGGTTTTTCCTGAGTTTGGGTTTCCGACAAGCGCTACGCGAGCAATGGCTGCCTGCTTAACTTCAGGGGGTGTTTCTTGTATCTCAGGTTGAGTTATAACAGTCATGTAAACGGAATTGCTATTTCAGCATTATAGTTTCAGCTTCATCCAGGCGCAGCGAAAGAGTATAGTCATTCACGATAATAGTGATCGGGTCACCGAAAGGGGCGCGACTGTTGAGTTTAACCGGTGTACCAGGCAAACATCCCATTTCCAGGAGCTTAAGGCCCATTTCCGGATCCCGGAGGCAGCAAATTATACCACACTCACCTAGTTTGAGGTCGCGTACACTTCTTTTATCCTGATGCTCTTCTTCCCTGTTGTGCACTTTGAGTTACTTTTATTTAGACTGTTTATAAACAACTGCAAGTTACAAGGTGTTCAACATTAAAGCAAAAGATTTAAGATAATGGTTGGAGGCTGGTGGTTGAATTGTTAAATGCTTGCTTGTTGATCGCTGAATTGTTGCAGGTTGAAGGTTAAATTGTTAGAAACTTGACAACTCAACCTTCAACAATTAAACCTATAGTCAGCAATCAGATCTACTCCGAATAGAAAATACGTTTTACGCGGGGGCTTACGTTGGTGAGAAGCTCATAAGGAATAGTTCCGATACGACCAGCCATCTCGACCAGAGTGATCTGCGGGCCGAAAACTATAACTTCGTCGCCTGCTTTTACTTCGAGGCCTGTCACATCAACCATGCACATATCCATACAAACATTCCCGATAATGAGGCAGCGTTTTCCGTTTAAGAGAACCTGCCCTACTCCATTGCTGAAACGACGGTCGTAGCCATCGGCGTAGCCAATAGCTATAGTTGCAATAGTTTTGGCAACATCGGCGATGCCTTTGCGGCTGTAACCTACCGTATCGCCCTGCGCAATATTTTTTACCTGCGACACGGTGGTTTTGAGAATACTGACCGGTTTAAGAGCTTCCTGCTCCGAGCCACTAGCCTCTACGCCATAAATACCAATACCCAGCCTTACCATATCCAGTTGATGCTCCGGGAAGCGGACGATGCCAGCCGAGTTAAGAATATGTTTGATAAAAGTATAGCCTAATTTCGCCTCAATTCCTGAAGCCATACTTCTGAAGTTACTTATCTGTAGCTGCGAGAAATCGTTGTGCAAAGCTTCGTCGGCGCCGGCCAGGTGTGAGAATGCGCTTACCACCTGCACCTGCGGGTGCTGCTGTAAAAGCGGGAACAGTGCATCCAGATCTTCGGGTGTAAAACCGAGCCGGTGCATGCCCGTGTCCAGCTTCAGGTGAATTTTTTGGCGTGTGGTGGTGTCCGGAAGATCCTTTAAGTATAGCTGCAGCAATTCCAGCGAGTATATTTCCGGCTCCAGGTTGTGCTGCCGCAATTTGGAAAAGCTATCCGGCGACGGGTTCATGACCATAACCGGCAGTGTTATTCCGTTCTCACGGAGCATCACGCCTTCATCTACATAGGCAACAGCCAGGTAATCTACACGATGGAACTGAAGGAGGTTTGCCACTTCAGAGCTTCCGCTACCATAAGCAAAGGCTTTTACCATTACCATCAGCTTTGTTTCCGGGGCAAGTCTGGAGCGGTAAAAATTCAGGTTATGCACCAGCGCATCCAGGTTTACTTCCAGCACCGTACCGTGTACCTTCTGCTGAAAGGCGTGTACGATCCGCTCAAACTCAAACACACGGGCACCCTTTACCAGGATCAGCTCATTCCGGAAATCGTTGGCATTGAATTGCGACAGGAACTCGGCGGTGCTGTTATAAAAAACTGCTTCGCAGGAGAACTTTAGCTTATGATGGCTTATAGTTTGGCCGATGCCAATAAGTTTATCTATGTCGTGGTTTTGCAGGAGCAAAGCTACCTGGCTGTACAAAGCCGCTTCCGATAAACCAGATTCCAGCAAATCGGAAAGTATAAGGGTGCGGCTGCCACGTTTTGGCTGGTTTGCCTGGAAGTCGAGGGCGATAGCAAGTCCGGCCAGGTCGTTATTATAGGTATCGTCGATCAGGTAACAACCGTTTATGGCTTCCTTCATTTCGAGACGCATGGCTACCGGGTGCAGTTTGTCCAGCCTATCCTGAATATCGGCCAACGGCACATTTCTATATAAAAGCACCGCCAGGCAGTGCAGGGCATTCTCTACCGAAGCTTCGTCAGTAAACGGTATAGACAAGCGTTGTTTTTGATCCTGGTAACTATAGACAACTATAGTTTTATGGCCTGCTGTGGTGGTGGCAGTTATAGTTATGTCGGCCTGGTGCAGGCGGCTCCAGGTAAAGGTTTTTATAGTTTGATCTTGTAGCTGTTCGTGCAGCAGTTCGTGGTCGGTGCAGTAAATGAGCACTTCGGCGCCTTTAAAGAGCTTTAGTTTTTCCTGTACTTTCTGTGTTCTGCTGGCAAAACCTTCATCGTGAGCTGAGCCGATGTTTGTAAATATGCCTATGGTTGGCCTGATGATGGACTGCAGCTTTTCCATTTCGTTGGGCAGCGAGATACCGGCCTCGAAAATGCCAAATGTATGGTTATGGTTAAGTTGCCACACAGAGAGCGGCACACCCAACTGCGAATTATAGCTTCGCGGACTTTTAGCGACCAGTTCGTCAGGGCTCAGCAGTTGCGCCAGCCATTCCTTCACTATCGTTTTACCGTTACTGCCCGTTATACCTACTACCGGTATATTAAACTGCTGCCGGTGCCATGTGGCTAGTTGTTGCAAAGCCTGCAAGCTATTGGGCACCAGTAAAAAATTGGCTTCCGGGAAAAGCTTGCTATAGTTGAGACCGGCTTCGTTATGCGTGCGCTCAACTATAAACTGCCTTACGCCTTGCCCATACAGCTCCCTCAGGTATTTATGCCCGTCGTTATACTTGCCACTAATTGCAAAAAACAGCGTACCGGCCGGCTGTGACAGCTTTCGGCTATCGGTGAGCAGGTGCACCACCGGCTGCGCAACTATAAATTGCAGAAGGGTGCCGTTGGTAACGGTAGCAAGTTGCTGAAATGTGAGCATGGCAAATAGTTATTCGGCGTAAATATAGCAGGTTTGATTTAGTTAGAGAGTTCAGGAGTTAAAGAGTTAGTGAATTAAAAATCCTGTGTATCATTCAAAATCCTGTGCATCCTGATTCAGACATTTCAGCAATTAACTACCTTTGCCCACTTTTTAAGTTTACATGAATTCAATTAAAGCGAATCCGTATTACGCGGCGGGCATTGCGGCCTTTATCATCTGGGGTTTTATACCTTTCCCGCTAAAAGCGCTGGCCGACTATCCAAGCGGACAAATTCTATACTTCAGAATTGCTTTGTCCGTAAGTTTACTGTTGGTTATTTCTGTCTTTTTCAGAAGGAAAGCGGTGGAGGCAACTTATACTTTGGTTAAGGAAGCTGTAGCTGCCGAGAAGCGACGATTTATAGTTTTCACCTTGCTGGGAGGTCTTTTGCTAACTATAAACTGGCTCGCTTTTATCTATGTCATCAACAACATCAACATACAGACTGGCTCTTTCTCTTATTTGCTGTGCCCTATATTGACGGCGGTGCTTGGGTTTATACTGCTAAAGGAAGAACTACGGCCTAACCAGTGGCTGGCCATCGGGCTCAGTGTTATCAGTTGTATATTGATAGGTACCGGAGAGCTCAGCAGTTTACTTTTCAGTTTGCTTATTGCCCTGAGCTATGCCTTTTACCTGATATCGCAGCGCATTCTGCGGGCTTACGACAAGATCGTGCTATTAACCCTGCAGCTGTTGCTGGCTTTTGCTTTGATCGGGCCATTCTATAGTTACTTCGCAGGCGATTCAGCTGCTTTGCCCGATGCTCACTTTTTTATGAATGTCGGGATACTGAGTGTGGTGTTTACCGTGCTGCCTTTGTTCCTGAACCTTTATGCCCTAAAAGAACTGACTTCCGGCACTATTGGCATCCTGATGTATATTAACCCAATCATGAATTTTGTAATCGCCTTCGTTTATTTTAACGAGGAAACTACCCTGGTAAAAGCTCTGGCTTACTTGCTCATCTTTATTTCGGTTATCATCTACAATATCAACCTGAAAAAGCGCCGCAAAACCGGTAGTGGCATGCCAGTGCCGCCAACGTCTGCGGTTACTGTTTTGAAGTGAGGGGTTACTTCACCTCAGCTCTCTCCTTTTAAAGATAGGAAGCTTGGTATAGTTGGCTTTTTAACCCACCCCTGCCCCCTCCCGAGAGGGGAATTTTTCTGCTATTGCTGTTTCATAAGTTATAGTTCTATAGTTGCTGTGGTCCAACCACCACCCGAAGCAAGTTCGGGATCTGCGACTTGTCTAAGGCGGGGAACTCTGACGTTGCTATGGATGGCTTTAATGTTTTATGGTGCAGCCTAAACACCCCTATAGTCCCCTCAAGGGGACAGTTCTGCCAATACTGTCTCACCATTTATAGTTTTATAGTTACAGACCAAGAGCGGACAGGTCGCGACCTGTCCCTACGGAAGTATAACCATGAGAAAGGTCGAAGCTTATAGTATAGGCTATAGTTAAGCAGTTACTATGAGAAACTTTCCAGTCTTTGGGTTGAGCGCCTTTGATTTGTTGCGGTGCCGCAGGCAATCCGAGGTACGAGGATAGCAAGAAAGCAGCAGCGCGATGCCCGAAGACGCGGCCTCGCGGCCGTGAGCGAGCCAAAGAAACTATAAAACTGTAGGTATGTAGAGCTCTCAGGATAAGTGGAAACTATGAAAGGATAGCTTGGTTCAAGGTGCAATCGAATTTAACTATAGGATAACAGACTCTAGCAAGAGCTGCGCACACTGCTAGGTCTTACAACTATAGGACAATTAAGATTCCTCACAGCTTCGCTGGCTCTCTTCGACTCGCGTCTCAAGAATGCTCGAAATGACAGAGAGAATTAGGTCAAAAATTTATCGGCTACACTTATAATACCCCCTTGAGATTAACCGTGAACCCGCTAAAAACAATAACAGCCTTGCCACAATTAGTAGCAAGGCTGTTTTTGTTTCATTTATGATCTTTATTGATCCTGTTTCTTCATTTGTTCTTTCTTCTCATCCAGCTTTTCCATAGCGCGAGCTGCTGAGTCCTGGTTTGGATTCATGTTGCCGAAGCGGTCTGCCTGGTTGGCAGTTTCGGAGGTGTCACCTATAGGTGCTGGGCGCGGGTTGCTAAGGTTAGCTGCCGATGAGTCGCCTTCTACTATAGCATCGGCTGTGCCGGTATCTTCGTCGATAGTCGTGTCCTGCTGGCCACAGCCAAAACCAACTATAGCAAAAAAGGCTATAGCGGCCCCTGTTTTAAATATATTGGGTATCATTTTCATAGTCTTATTGTATAAATTCATGGGTTTTTTAACGGCTATAGTATCAATAGGTTATACAACACCTATCAGAAGCCAAGCCCAACTGTTATACCTGTACGACCTCTTTTGCCTTCCTGGAAAGCTGTGAAAAAATCAACGCGGACAACTTTAAAGATATGTTCTATACCTAATCCAAGTTCCAGGTAGTTCCCCGACTGCTGCGTGTTCAGGTAATTGAGGGTTACCACCTCCTGCCATTTCAGTTTACGAAACAGTGGTATCTTATTAAACAGGAAACCATTGAAATGATGCTCGTAATGCGCCTCCAGGTAGTTATTATTTGTGCTATACTTATAATAGTCAAGCAACTGGAAGCCTTTGTAAGTACCGGCAAAAATGGTCTGGTTGCCATTAAAGTGGCGGTAGTCCATCAGTTTCATCTCACCTTTACCCCAGAACACGCCCGCCGTGGCGCTATAGTTACTGGCACCCAACAGGCCAAAACTCATTTCATCAGAAATACCAATGGCTGCAGTGTTATACTTTACATCTCCGCCCAAAGCCGCTATACCAGCACGGTAACCTAAGGTAATGGTCGGGTATTTCGAGTCGAGGTTTATTTTGCGGTCCGGGTGACTAATGTAACGCTGGCCAGGTTTTATACTTAAGCTAAACGATGCAGTAAGCGCCTCATGCGGTTGAAAAACAGCATCGGTCAGTTCTGCGTTCTGTGGCACATTGGAAGTAAACCGGCTCTGGCCTTCCGGATCTTTATTATCCCGGAAACTATAGAACGAGGTGTTATTAAGTGGTGATCGTTGCGCATACTCCAGGTTACTGGTCAGGATTAGTCCGTTTACCAATTCGCTGCGTTGGCTCAAACGTACAAAACCTTTCTGGTAAAGCTTCATGTAGTTATCGCCGGCAAACAACGTATAAACCGTGTTTACGAAAGGCGATATTGGAGTGGTAGTATTTATCTGCTCTACATAACGGCCGCCTTCGGCCTGCACAATACTGTTGGTAATGGCATTGTATACATAAGCAGCCCGAAGCTTTGCGTTTAGCTGATGATTGGAGAAACCGTAGCGCACAGCCGGCTCTAATATATATCGCCGTCGGTCGTCGTACCGTCGCACGTAAGTCATGCGCACATCTGCAGCAACGCCTTCTACGGTATTGTACTGTATTATACTTGGCCCACCGGTAACATCCAGCAGCGGATCGAAATAAAAGTTTTTGCCTTCGAAACTGTTCCGGTAAGTATAGCCCCGCAGAAACATATTGCCTATAGTTGGTTTGTTCCGGATATGGTCCAGTGAATCCTGATACGGTTTTGATTCCTTTATCAACTCAAGGCTGTCTTTTTTCACATAATCCAGGGCTTCGGATTGAGTGAGCGGCACAGGGCGAATCTTGTCCCAATAAAGCGAATCGCGTTTGTTTGAGTTCTCCTCTACTACCAGCACCTCTTTGCTGAAAATTTTATCTACATGGATCGGCTTTTCATCTGGGTCAGCCTTTTCGGGCTCTATTACTTTAAAGCGTGGTTTAGGAGGCGCTGCTTCGTTGGCTGAGGCAACTATAGTTTCTTCCGGCTCAGGTTCTATTTCCTCCAGCTTCGGTGGTTTTTTATAGGCGGCCTGTACTTTATAGTTCGAGTAAACACCCGTAACGTAGCCTCTTCCCTTAAAGCCTAAACCAGCAGCCTCGAACGTAAATCGCTGCGAAACAGGCATCCAGACATGTTCCAACACTGGTGCGTATACTTGTCGCACCCGAATAAAATCTACAAACTCGATGCCGGCGCGTTTAGTTAATGTCAGGTCGGTGCTATGGATGCGCCAGGCGCCGTCGCAAATGTATATGGTGCCCTCAAAAACAGGATCGTTGCGGCGGCGCGGGGTTACTTTGATCTTGTTTATAGTTCGGCCGTTCTCCTCGAAAGCGCCCAGGTACTGGTATTTATAGTAGAACAGGGCATTATTGGCCAGCGGTGATATAAATCCGCGTTCGCTCAAGCCTTCTATTTTCAACAGGTTCTCGTAAAAACTCACGTTCATTTCAGAAGCCTGGTTAAAGCTGAAGCCTTTTTTCTGGCCGCTTACCCGCGAAGAAATTACCCGCTCATTTATCTTATTTGGCCGCTTTACATGCAGCATCGACACCGACTCCGACAAGTATACAATGCCTGTATCCACATCAACCACCCGGATGCCTAATACTTTATTAGGCACTTTATCCATGCGGGCTACACTTTTCATGTACACGCGGGCACTCCAGGCAAGGGCTTCGTTCAGGTGGTATTTACGCAAACGGATAGCATTGCGCATTATAGGGTAAGCAGGATCTTCGTCGGAGGCGCGTACTACAACTTCTTTCAGGTTAAGTACCTCAGGTTGCAGTTGCACATTTAGCTCGCGGGCATGGCCGTTTATAGTTACGGTATGCGTTTTAGCTTTGTAGCCAACATATTTAAACTCCAACGTATAAGTGCCCGAGTCGAGTTGGAGGGAGTATAGCCCGTTCTCGTTGGTGGCAGTGCCGCTGCTTGTCTCTTTTATGTAGATGCTGGCAAAAGGCAAACCGTTGCCATTCTCGTCGGTAACTTTACCGCGCAGCGTACCGCCAAAACATAGGGCAGGAAGCAATACCAAAAGGGTGAAAAGCCAGAAGAAGCGCATGCGCAGTATTGTTAGCTAAGGATTTTTTAGGATTATACGCAGCTAACGTAAAACATACTACCCAATGTTATGTTTTGGCTATATTTTGTTGTGCAATGCCTGCTACTGCACTGCTAACGCCTTCTTGGCCAGCCTGTTCTTGTAGCCTATGTTAAGCACCACACCCAACAACACTAATGCCATACCTGCATAAGAGCCAAACGTAAATACTTCGCCAAACATGAAGAAGCCGATAAGCAGTGCATAAAAGATACCGATATAGTTCAGGTTGGCTACTTTGGAAAGCTCTTCGGATTGGTATGACATCGTCATGAAATACTGGGCTATTTGGGTAAAAACCCCAACAAGTATAAGTATAAGCCAGTCCCAGCCAATGGGTTGCACCCAGTCGTACCAACTATAGACGGCTGAAAACGGCAGAGCAACTAACGGAAAGTAAAAAACTATAACCAGCGGATGCTCGCGGGTATTAAGTTTCCGGATGACATTGTATGAGATGCCCGAAATAGCGGCCCCAGCCACACCTATTGCCAGGTAAAACGGCGAAATGCGGGTGTCTACCCCTTCAATAACCAAAATGCCTGCAAACGACACCAGGAAGAACAGCCACTGCCAGGGTTTTACCTTTTCTTTAACTATAAAAATGCCTAAAATGGTGGTAAAGATGGGCGAAAGGTATTGCAGCGTTACGGCCGTGGCCAGCGGTATATGTTGTAGCGTGGTGAAGTATAGAACCAGCGCTATTGCCCCGGTAAGCCCCCGCGATATAAGGAGGCCTTTGTGTGTACCCCACACGCTTACGCCCTGCTGTTTTAGCACCGCATAGCTCATCAGTAACGAAATACCCGACCGGAACAAAATGATCTCCACAGCCGGAATATGCGGCACCAACTTCACGCACACGTTCATCAGCGCAAAAAACAACGTCGACAGCAACATGTACTGCACTCCCTTCGAAAACATAAGCACGTATAGTTTACTGCTGCAAAGGTAGGCTTTAATGGTTAAATTGCTGAATTGTTAAATTGTTGATTGTTGTCTGAATCAGGATCTACAAGATTAAAGGATTTACAGTATTTCTAACTCCTAAACTCTCTAACTGAAATCAACTTTATAACTCCTAAACTTTCTAACTTTCTAACTCTATACTATGTTTATAGTTTGGTAACCGACTTATAGTTTGGAGAAGAAAAAACAGAAGACGTACACCCCCAAAGAGGCGCTGATTAAAGCGGCGGCTTACTGCGCGTACCAGGACCGCACACAGCAGGAGGTGCGCATCAAGCTTTTCAGTTACGGCCTGGAGCCTGATGACGTGGAAGAAATTATCGTCCGGCTGAGCCAGGAAAAAATGATTGATGAAGAGCGTTATGCCCAGAGCTATGTGCGTGGCAAGTATGGCCTGAAGCGCTGGGGCCGACGTAAAATTATGCAGGGCCTCAAGGCAAAAGGCATTTCGGATTACTGCATTAAACAGGGCATGAAAGAAATTGACCCCGAAGTATACGAACAGAACCTGCTGCACCTGCTCGAGAAAAAGAACACTACCGAAAAAGAGAAAAACCCCTTCGCCCGCCGTCAGAAACTCAGCTATTACCTTATGAGCAAAGGTTATGAAAGTGACTTGGTGCAGGATGCTATCAAGGAATTTGAGAAGGAGTAAGTATTAAGGTTAATTTATTCCGGAAGAAGTTATATATTAGCTAAAGTTAATGTATAGGATATAGAGCTCTATACATAGTGCGGATAATAGGAGTAGGTACTTCTGTTAGCTGATAGTTGTGGTTCATTAAAATTATAGAATGATTAAGATACTATTAGTTTTGAGCTTAGTCATCATTGCCTTTAATCAAGGTCATGCCCAAGAGTATAAACTAAAAGGCAAGATTTTTCTTGGGCAGTACTTTGCTCCCGTAGGTGGGGTTCATGTAGGTTTCGATTCTACTAATGTAACTCAAACAGATTTAGATGGACAATTTGAATTATTTGCTGATGAACAGCAAATAAACGACACTCTAAATATCTTCTTTTTAAACCATAATAATATCAGAATAATTAATTTACCAAAGAATCGAGTTATAGATTTAGGTACGATACCTATCTACAAATACAGCTATGAAATACCCTTAGTTCATTTCGATTGTGGTGCCTTAGACTTTGATTGTAAAAAGAAACGCAAGAAGTTTTGGGAAAAGTATGAAAAGGAAAGGGCTGCATACTATGATAGGGTGGATACCATAATTGGATACTTTAAGCTATCCTTGAATGGTAAGTTCTACACAATAGACACATACAGTCAAATAATAGATTTAGCTAAACCTATACAAAATTAACCACACCACAACAAGGTGTAGCAGTAAGGCTTGCTAACGCTTCACTTCTACTACACGAGCACGTCATTAATCTAAATACTATGCTTGAAACAACTTTACTTTTTACCGGCTTTTTTAGTCTACAGGAAGTTATCATCTTCCTTCTATTTCTGGGTATTCCGGCTGCATTGTGGTTGGGCGCATTAATAGACCTGCTCCGAAGCAACTTCTCCGACAGCATTACCAAACTGATCTGGCTTATAGTTATAGTGTTTATACCTGTGCTGGGTGCTATACTTTACCTGCTCATCGGGCGGAAACAGAAAGTAAAAGCTGTAGTTTAAACATGGCGCTAAAGTATAAGCATGCTAAAATGTATGCTTATACATTTATACTTAGCGTTTAGCCGGCATTTGCGGGTTTTGGATGCGGCGTTGCGGAACGAGTACCACACGCTTTCCGGTAATTTCTTCCAGCATCGGCTTCAGTATCTTTTCAGCATTTTCGGTTGTTTGTTCCAGTATACCCGAGTTCAGGGCGGCACGCTTCACGTTATTTTCGGCGTACTTGTAGCTCTCCTCTATCAGATCGGCATCCTGGAAATAAGTATTCTCTTTGCTGAACACCTTCGATTGGCTATGGTCTACTTTATAGTAGCATAGCTCCGGCTCAGGTAAGGCAATCTGGATAACAGAATCGCCTTCAAATACAATATCGCCTGCTTCAATTTTAGTAAAGTCCACGCAGCCAACGGCTTCACCGGCCACAATCAATACTACTTTGGAGTTAGGCACAAACCGCGACACATTCTTCTCATACTCCACCACATCCTTAAAATTAAAGCGCACCAGCTCCATTTTACCCAGTTCTTCTACCGATGTAAGTATCGTATTATAGTTTACCGTAACAGCCGGCTCGGTTTTTTCATCGGTGCCAAAAAAATCCTTGAAACTGCGCCAGATAAAGATACCTACTGTAATAACCAGTATCCAGGGCAAAAGTCGAATCAGAAATCGGAGTAAGGGCATTTGGTGTTTTTGTTAAGTATAGTTGTAACTGTCTCCCAGGTTTGTCATCCCCCTACCCCCTTCCGAGGGGGACACTCTGCAATGCGTAAAAAAATCATGTATGATTTACGTTATCTGAAAAAGTCCCCCTTGGAAGGGGGCAGGGGGATGACAACCCGGAGACAAATCATCTTTCAGGATTAAAACCCTGCATTTATACTTATAGTTACAAAAACTGTTCCGGTGCTTAAACTTCTATCCCCAGCCGCTCTTTAAAACCGGCGTTACCCTGCAGGCCACCTGTATGTATGGCTACAATACGTGTACCTTCAGCAAAATAGCCTTTCGCGATCAGGTCGAAGAGGCCGTAGAATAGTTTACCTGTATAAACCGGCTCCAGCGGTATGCTATGGTTTGTTTTGAAATCGTGGATAAACTGTAGTAGTTCTGGCTTCATTTTAGCATAGCCCCCGAAATGGTAATCGGTAATGAGCTGCCAGTTCTGGTAATGTTGCCCGCTGTAACTATAAACCAACTGCTCGATTTCGTCTTCCAGTAAATCACCACCTTTTAGTGCCGGGAAGCCAAGCACCTGTTTCTGGCCAGCCAACCCGGCAATAATACCAGCTATAGTTCCGCCTGTGCCGCTCGCACAACAGATTACATCATACTTTATAGGTATATCTTCAACAATCTCGGTGCAGCCTTTTACGGCGAGTAGGTTGGTGCCACCTTCGGGCACAACGTAAGGTTGGTTATACTTCTCCGCCAGTTCAGCTATAAAGTCGGGTTCATTTTTACGCCGGTATAGTTCGCGGCTGATGTAGTGCAGCTCCATGCCCTGCTCCGTAGCAAATTGTAAAGTAGGGTTTAGCGGCAAATGCTCCTCTCCCCGGATAATGCCTATGGTTTTAAAGCCGAACTCGGCTCCTGCTGCGGCTGTGGCAGCAATGTGGTTCGAGTAGGCTCCGCCAAAAGTAAGTATGGTTTTATGCCCATTAGCTTGTGCCTCCTGCAGGTTATACTTCAGTTTGCGCCACTTATTACCCGATATATGCGGATGCAGCAGGTCTTCGCGCTTAACCCAAAGCGTAATGTTGTGCTGTTGCAAAAGCGGGTGTTCTAGTTGCTGTAATGGTGCCTGCATAGGTTATTAAGTACGCAAAAGCCCCGGCTTTTTATAGTCGGGGCTTTTTGTGGTTTATTTTATAGTTAGGTAGAGTAACCCACCCCAGTCCCTCCGAGGAGGGGATTTATCTACTTGAAAGGGCTTGTTATAATTACGCTTCTACTTCTAAAGCCTCTTCTCTCACTTTCTTCTTGAAACTATAAGCTATAGCCCCGGCAATTACCAGCAGCAATAGTATTGAAGATATCATAGATATAGTGTTACCGACGGTATAGGTCTGCGGCTCGAAACGGAACTCGATGGTGTGTTTACCGGCCGGAACCTGCATAGCGCGCAGAATGTAGTTGGCACGCAGGTGGTCAACTGCTTCGCCATCTAAATAAGCCTGCCAGCCAGCTTCGTAGTATACTTCCGAGAATACCACAAAACCATCGTTAGCCGCCTCATACTCATATTTCAGGTAGTCAGGCTCGTAAGTGGTCAGTTTTATAGTTGCGTTTTCGGCTGTAAAGGCCTCTTTCTCTACCGGGAATTTGGTAACATCTACAACGGCAGTAGTACCAGCATCAAAACCTGTCAAAGCTTCCAGTTCTGCATCCGGAGTGTTTACTTTTTGTATCTCTTCCACAAACCAGGCATTGCCCAAAGCGCCAGGTACACGCTCCACAGGCTGTTTCTGGTTGCCGGTTATAGCATATTGTGTGTTCAGCATGCGCAGCACTTCCAGGTTCATCTGCGAGATGTGGCGATCTATAACATCCTGGTAGCGGCGCAGTTTAGCACCATGGTAACCTCCTACATTTTTATGGAAATAAGAGGCGCGCGCGCTGTTAAACGGATTGGTCATGTCGATCACGCGGTAGCTCAAACCTTTTCTCGGGCTCTCGTCGCTCAGGATCATACGGTCGGCTGGAGTTGGCTGGAAGAAGTTTGCGATAGGCTGTTCTTTAAAATCGTTGCCATCCAGGTAACGCTTATCCACTGCCCATAGGTCCACCAATATAAGTATACCTACACTTGCAATAGCCACGGTAGCCGAAATCTTATTTTTAACGAAGAAGTATAGCACGGCAAGCGCCAGCACAATAAACACAAACGAGCGGAAGGCATCAGAACGCATCATACTCTCACGGTCAAGGCGAATGGCATCGACCGGGAACTGTGCCTGCATAAGTTGCGCATCAGCCTGCGACGCAAAACCTGCCATACCTGCAAATAACCACACCGGCAAACAGATACCTGCCGTTATACCTCCTGATATCAGCAGTTTCTTATCCAGATCTTTTATAGTTGCATGGTCACGGAATAATCTCCACAATGCCAGCATGGCCAGTAATGGTATCGTTACCTGTGCTATTACCAATGCCGACGATACCGCCCTGAACTTGTTATAGCCCGGGAAGTAATCGAACATAAAGTAGTTGAAAGCCTCGAAGTTTTTGCCCCATGCCAGCAGCAACGAAAGTATAGTTCCTGCTACCAGCCAACTTACCCAACGGCGGTCAACTATAAACAGACCCAGCACAAACAGGAACACAATAATGGCTCCTACATAAACCGGTCCGCTTGTCATAGGCTGGTCGCCCCAGTAAGTTGGGATGCCCTGCTGCACAATTTGCTCGGCCTGCATCGGCGAAGCTCCCATGCCTACCAATGCTTTATAGGTTTCGGAATCACTATCTAAAGGTGAGTTGCTGCTGCCACCATAAAAGTCAGGTATTAGCAGGGTCATTGTTTCAGTCACGCCATAGCTCCAGTTAAAAGCATAGTCGCGGTCCAGGCCGCTGCCGGTTTTGTCGCCGATGTTAGCCGCGCTCAGTTCCGATTTGCCACGGATGCTGTACTCACTATACTCGGCAGTTGTAGCCAAACGGCCAAAGTTTACACCTACAGCCAACACAGCTGCTACCAACAGTACCAAACCACGCTTAAACAGGTCGGCTATCGTTTTATTTTTGAAGGCATAGTATAACTCCACTACCGCAAACACTATTACAAGCAACAGCATGTAGTAGGTCATCTGGAGGTGATTGAAATGCAGGTTAAGCGTTAAACCGAGGGCAAAAAGCGCTCCGCCAATCCATACATTTTTACGAAGAGCATACAGCAAACCAGCCAGCACCATCGGTATATAGGCAATAGTAAGCGATTTGGTGTTGTGGCCTGCCTCCAGGATGATGATGTTATAAGAAGTAAACGCAAACGCGATAGCACCAACTATAGCCAGCCACGAGCGCATGCCCAGGGTCAGCATTAAAATGTAAGCGCAAAGCAGCGTTATAAAAATATTACCCGCCATTGCTGGCAGGTTAAGCGAAAGCACAGTATGAATGATACCTGAAAGGTCGCCGGAATAACGGGTGTTGATCAGGTAAGACGGCATGCCGCTAAACATGGAATTGGTCCAGAGGGCTTCTTCGCCGGTCTTTTCGCGGTGCTCCATAATTTCGTGGGCACCACCTCTAAACTGCAGAATATCGTGCTGTGCCAGGCCTTTGTCTTCGAACAAGACCGGGGCAAAATACACTGCCGTAAGTAACAAGAAAACAAGAACCGCGATCAGGTGAGGTAATACATCGCGTTTAAAGTTAATAGAAGCTGTCATAAAAGTTAATATGCATCAATATAGAGCTTGAAAGATATAACTTTTATTTTATTTCTGCATTATGGGAGCCTTGTCGAAGAGGTATTTATAGGATGTGAAAGCACATGAAAGACTATCAATAGTTAAAGCTCCTATTTTATATTATTTAAAAATGAGTCCCTGTAATCTCTAAGTCGGTTTCGGGTCCAGATGATGGGTAACAACATGAACAGTGGGAACAACACCCAGCCGGCAACTACCAGTAATATGGTGTTAAAACTTATATCAGTTACAAAAGCTACAATAGTCCAGAGGAGCAGAAAAGTTAGCAGGCCGTAAAATGCTACTATGTAGGACTGATTGTATGGTTTGATGTTACCCCGACCTATAGTTTCCGAAACTTCAGCGCCTGATTCCAGGGTCATAACTATACTTCCTCCACCTTTGTATGGGTCAAACATCCCTGCCTTTGGCTTTATTTCAATCTTATCCTCTCCCAGAAGTTTGACGTCTCCATGATCAACTAAACTTAAACTTATAAGATCGGCAATTCCCCGCGTTTGTTCTTTTCCCTCTGTAAGCTTAACCAGTAACTTATACTTTGAAAGCGGGAGCTCTTTCTTAAAGGGTTCTTCAAAATATTTCAGGAGTTTCTTCACACCTTTAAGCTATAGCTTACAACTATAAAAACAAAAGCGGCAGAAGCTTTTTAGTGCTCTTGCCGCTTTGTTATTCTAGTGTGTTGTTATTTATCTTGCTCCGCTACGTCCACCGCCGAAGGTAGCCTGCAAACCTATAGATGGAATGATGGTAACACCGGAGAAGCTAAACTCCCTACCCTCCAGGAACTGGTACGTTCCATAGTTCTGGTAATACATGGTAACAGCCGGCAGCACATACACATACTTAAAGCCGATCTTACCATTCACGAACAAGCCGAACGACGGAAAACTTTTCTTCTCGAATACACCGTCTACTTTTACTTTTTCGCCGGCTACATCTTTAAAAATTCGCCCGGGCTCGAAGCCATATTTTATAAACGTGTGGTTATACACAGCCCCAAACGAAATATTGCCTATCTCCTCCTCAGGACCGAACGATTTACTGAACACCAGCGGCACTACCACATCGCGTCGCTGAGCTGTAAAATCAAGCACGGGCACCAGTTTATCCAGGAAAAGTTTGTTTGCAAAATCGGAGCTCTGGCCCGAATACTGAATACCAACGCTACCATACCAATCGCCTACGCCCGGGTTATCCGGTGTGCCGGTAGGCCCCATAAACTGGTACATGGCATCAAACACATGCACGCCTGTGGCATACTTGTACCCAACATCTACACGCTCGGCTAAACCATAGCGCACATAAAAATCAAATGTAGTACCTACAGGGTCGAGGGAATAAGCCACCAATGCTTTCGAAAAAACATCGATCTGCTCGTTATACATTACGGTATCTTTTTTGGCTATAGCGTCAACAGCTGCTTCTGTTACATCATCTATCTGGCCTAGAGGTTCTGTGGCGATGTTAGCGCCCACGTTAAAACCAGCTTTAAACTGCCCTTTTGGCGTAACCTTACCCGAATGGATAACCGAACGCGGGGCCGTGCAACCAGAAACGGCTACTATAGCCACCAGCAAATAGAGGTAGAGATGCTTTCGCATAAACTGCTTTTTTAGAAGTATAAGATCACAAAATTAAAGAAAAAGCAGTTCGCAAGTATCGTGCCCGTACTGCAGCAGCAGTATTATTTCACTTCTTCGTAGTCGACGTATTCGCCGCCATCAAAGTCTTTTTGCTTGCCCTGCTTAGGCATGTAGTCTATTTTAACATCGCCTTTAGGTCTTCCATTGTTATTTGGTTGCTGCGGGCGTTGGTATTGGTGCATGTTTGAAAAGAACGTACCGTTGCGCATGCTTTTCTTGATGAACATCCCCAGCAAAAAACGCAGCAGCACCGGCGCTACGAGTCGCAGGAACAGAAAAATAAGAATAGATATGATTATGAACTTGAGCATCAGTTTGTAAGTTATTAGCCTGGCTAAAGATTAGGTTATAGTTACTTATACTACACAACTCCCCTGCCAAAAGTTTATTGCTGTCAAAATGCCAGTTGTTACAAAGGTATAACATTTGCGCTTAACAGCCGAAACCGGCATTTAGACTTTATACTATAAAATAGGCTACTTTTGCACCTGTAATTGCCTGATCAATGTCTCACCTGCTTTATGATTTATTGTATTTAGATGCTTGCAGATAAGAAATATACATGGCGGAACGTGCACGTAGTGCTGGGTTTATACCTGGGCCTAGCTATGCTTTTGTATACCATTACCCGCATCCTGTTCTTTATTTTTAACCGCCATTTATTCGAAGCAACCAGCCTCTCTGATTTTGCTGCTTTACTGCTTCCCGGCTTGCGTTTCGATCTGTCGGCTGTGCTGTATACCAACCTGTTGTTTATGGCGCTCATGCTTATACCTTTCAGGTTCAGGTATAAAACCGGCTATCGAAAGCTGCTGAAGTATGTTTTCATAGTCACCAACAGCATTGCCCTTGCCGCTAACTTTATTGATATAGTTTATTACCGCTACACGTTGCGCCGCACTACCTGGAGCGTTTTGCAGGAATTTGCCAACGAAAACGGTGGTGCCTTAGCCGGTAGTTTTATAGTTGATTTCTGGTACATCCCGCTGCTTTGGTTCCTGCTGACCGCGCTTATGGTTTGGCTATATGATAAGATCAAAATGCAGTCGCCGCCAAGGGTTTCGTCGTGGGTGTATTACCCTGCCCATACGGCGGTTATGGGTTTAGCCATTTTCCTGGCCATTGCCGGTATGCGCGGTGGCTTTGCACACAGCACCCGCCCAATTACGCTCAGCAACGCCGGCGAATATGTAAAACGCCCCAACGAAATGTACCTGGTGCTCAACACACCTTTCTCGATGCTGCGCACTATTGGCAAAACCAACTTCAGCAAGGTTGCTTATTTTGAGGAGGACGAACTAAACGCTATTTACTCTCCTATACATGTTCCTGCTGACACGGCTGCTTTCCAAAAAAAGAATGTGGTAATTATAGTGCTGGAGAGTTTTGGTAAAGAAATGATGGGCAGCTATAACGGCGAAACGCTGCAAAAAGACGGCTACCAAACCTTCACCCCTTTCCTGGACCAGCTTATGCAGGACAGCAAAGTATACCTTCATTCCTTTACAAACGGCAAAAAGTCTATTGATGCACTGCCATCTATACTTACCAGCATACCAAGTATACAGGAACCATTTGTGCTTACTCCTTATGCCAGCAATAACCTGCCAAGTTTGCCACGCACGCTAAATAACGAGGGCTACCATACTGCTTTTTTCCATGGGGCACCAAACGGCTCAATGGGTTTTAAAGCATTCATGAACCTGATTGGGATAAAGGAATATTACGGCAAAGACGAGTATAACAACGACGCTGATTTTGATGGCATGTGGGGTATTTGGGATGAGGAGTTTCTACAGTTCACGGCTAACAAGTTGAATACATTCCAGGAGCCGTTTATGGGCACGGTGTTTACCTTGTCGTCGCATCACCCTTATAAATTACCCGAGCGCTACCACGGTAAGTTTGCCGAAGGACCCTTGCCAGTGTTCAAAACTATAAGCTACACCGACATGGCGTTGCAAAAGTTTTTCGAGAAAGCCAGTCAGATGCCCTGGTATAAAAACACGCTTTTCGTTATTTCTGCAGACCACCCGGCTGCGCCACGCCATTACCCGGAGTATAACACCGACTTAGGCGCTTTTGCTGCCCCTATTTTATTCTACGCACCCGGCGATAGCAGTTTTAAAGACACAGAGCAACGTGTAGTACAGCAGCTCGATATTATGCCTACCGTGCTAAGTTATCTCAACTATAATAAGCCTTACTTTTCGTTCGGCAAGAATATACTGGACACCACTTCCCAGGATTTTGCGGTAAGCTACAATGCCGGCGTATACCAGTGGATAGAAGATGAACTGCTGCTACAATTTGATGGTACCAAAACTATAGCCCTCTACAATTACCAGCAAGACAAAATGCTGACCAATAACCTGAAAGATACTTTGCCCGAAAAACGCCAGTACCTCGAAAATCGTGTCAAAGCATTTATACAGCAATACAATAACCGCATGATAGACAATAAGCTGGTAGTTGAGTAAGGCTTTCGGTTATAGTTTTATGGATTTTGTTTCCGCTGGTATATGCTCCAAACTTAACAGGCTCGGAATGGACGGAGATGGTATAGCTTTAGTTTAAGTATAAACCTACCCCTGCCCCTCCGAGGAGGGGAATTTCTGCTATTTCTATAGTTTGAGTTATAGTTTTATAGTTACAGTTGATCAAACCACCCCTAACCCCTCTCCCGAAGCAAGTTCGGGATCTGCGACTTGTCTAAGGCGGGGAATTTGGACGCTAATATATTTGGCTTTATAGTTTTATAGTTACTGTCTTTACACCCCTATAGTCCCCTCAAGGGGACAGTTTCTGCTATTGCCAATCCATAAGCTATTGTTCTATAGTTTACTATATTGAGCGGACAGGTCGCGACCTGTCCCTACGGAACTATAGCCACAATAAAAAGCCGAAGCTTATAGTATAAGCTATTATTAAGCGGTGGCTATGAGAACTTTCCAGTCTTTGGGTTGAGCGCCTTTGATTTGTTGCGGTGGCGCAGCCAACCTGAGGTACGAGGGAAGCAAGAAAGCAGCAGCGCGATGCCCGAAGACGAGGCCTCGCGGCCGTGAGCGAGCCAAAGTAACTATAAAACGATAGGTAAGTAGAGCTCCCAGTATAAGTAGCAGCTATGAAAGTATAGCTTGGTTCAAGCGGATAGCTGCTTGACCTATAGAACATCAGACATCCCGAAACAAGTCCGGGATCTTCGACTCGCATGAGTTGTGCACACTGCTAGGTCTTACAACTATAGGCCACATAAGTTTTCTCGACTGACGCTCGAAATGACAAAAGAAAAACTATAGGTTATATAAGATGCTTCGCAGCTACGCTGGCTTTATTCGACTCACATCTAGAGAATGTTCGTGATAACAAAGAGGCTGCAACTCTACGTAAGTCTTAAACTACAAAACTCTCCACAATACCAGTGCAAAAGACAACCTACACACCTACTCTAACACAAAACGGTTATAACTTTGATTAGGGAACCGTGTTTCATAACTTTGCACCCGTATTACAGACAAGAAAAATGAAAGTTGTAAATATAACATTTAAATTCGCTGACGGCTCTCCGGACCAGACGCACCCAGCCGTAGAAGGCGAGTCGGTGCTGGATGTAGCCCTCAACAACGATATAAAACTGCAGCATAACTGCGGCGGCGTATGTGGCTGCAGTACCTGCCACGTATATGTAGAAGCCGGCCTGGACGATCTTCCGGAAATATCTGATAAGGAAGAAGATTATATTGACCGTGCCGTAGACCCGCGCATAAACTCACGGCTTGGCTGCCAGTGCGTAGTGCAGGGCAACGAAGACGTAGTGGTAACCATACCGCCACAGGACTTCCTGGGTCATTAAATTATAGTTGTAAAACTGTTAAACCGAAAAACTGAAACAGATGAGCACAAATTACGAGCCTCCTATACACTGGAGCGATCACGAAGATATAGCCTTTGCACTTTATGAAAAGTTTGGCGACGACTTTAACGAGTCTAAGATTTACCGTATCCGCTTTACCGACCTGCTGGAATGGATACTTGCGTTACCAAATTTTGAAGGCACACGCGAACAAGCCAACGAAGGACACTTAGAGCAGATACAGTCGGCCTGGGTTTACGAATGGCGCGACAACCAGGATTAAGGCCATTTAGCCTGATTACCTGTTTTAATATTAAAAATTTTCTATACATTTAAAGGTTCTTTAACGAGAACCTTTTTTGTTTTTAAAAGCTATGTCAATCACTCAACCAGACCTTACCTGCATCAACACCTTTATACTTGATGTAGATGGCGTACTTACAGATGGTTTCCTGTATGTATTTGCTGACGGAGAACAAGTGCGCGCCTTTAATATTAAAGATGGATTTGCAATTAAGCATGCCATCCGCCAGGGCTACCGTGTGGCCATAATATCAGGCAAAAACGAACCTGGCGTCCTTAACCGCCTCCAGGATCTGGGCCTGGAAGATATTTTTCTGGGTATTGAGGACAAAGTGGATGCTTTTGAAGATTACCTCTACACACAAGGCATTCACCCGGCTACAGTAGCCTACATGGGCGACGATATGCCTGACCTGGAAGTGATGCAACGCTGCGGCTTCAGGGCCTGCCCTGCTGATGCTGCCGACGATATTAAGGAAATAAGCACGTTTATAGCAACCAGAGACGGAGGCAGAGGAGCGGTAAGAGAACTGATCGAAAAAATAATGAAGGCCCAGGATACCTGGTAAAAAATACTTATACTTTTTCGTGATTTTAAATCAAATTTTTTATTATTACAACTTGTATATATATAAATTAAATTTATCTTTACATCAATTTTATTTTATTTACAATAATTAATTCTTTATGAAAACAGGAAAAGTAAAGTTTTTTATTGAGTCAAAGGGTTTTGGTTTTATTACGGAAGACGAGACAAACGAAGATTTCTTTGTACACATTACTGGCCTTAACGGTCTGCAGCTTCAGCAGAACGACCGCGTAACTTTTGATACGCAGGAAGGCAAGAAAGGAATCAATGCTGTAAACGTACAAAGAATCTAATCAGATATACTTTTACAGTTACAAGAAGAAGCCCCTCCTTACAGGGGCTTTTTTTTGCGTTTCAGTTTCCTATCTTTAGCATCATTACCGGCTTATACTTTTGTTACTGCTACTACTACCGTGAAGGCTTTTTTTAATCTTGTACGCTTTCCCAACCTCATCCTGATCGTGCTGAGCCAAGCGCTGGTGCAGGCGTGCCTGCTGGTGCCGGGTATTAACTGGGGCAACGTAATGCAACCGGGGTTTGGCTGGCTCACGCTTTCAACTGTGCTTATTGCAGCTGCCGGTTACATCATCAACGATTATTACGATATTAAAATAGACGCCATCAATAAGCCGGATAAGTTGGTGGTTGGTACTGTTATAAGGAGGAGGCGCGCTATGTTTGCCCACCTTATACTTTCGCTGGCAGGCATTGCTATCGGTTTTTGGTTATACCTGCCTATAGGTTTAATAAATGCCGGGGCTGTATTGCTGCTTTGGGGCTATTCTGCAGAACTAAAAAAACTGCCGCTTATAGGTAATGTAGTTACTGCTTTGCTTTCGGCCTCTATGTTGCTGGTAGTAGCTGTATACGCCGACACCCTGAACCGCATTACAATCGGCTACGCCGTGTTCGCTTTCCTTATTTCGCTTATCCGGGAGATAATTAAAGATATAGAAGACATGAAAGGAGATGCCTCTTTTGATTGCCGTACCTTGCCAATTGTGCTGGGCATACGCAACACAAAGCTGGTGTTATACCCTATAATTGCGCTTTTTATAGCTTTTGTGTTTGTAGTAACCATACACCCGCGCACCAGTTTATGGTTTGATATTTACATGGTGATTTTAGTGTTGCTGCCTGCTTTGTGGTTAACTATAAAACTTACCCGCGCCGACCGAAAACGCGACTTTACTTTCCTGAGCAACCTGAACAAGGTTATAATGTTTACCGGTATCTTATCGATGCTGCTGGTAGGTTGAGGTAAAAGCCATACACATCTAAAAATCAATATTTAAGTATAAAGGGCTTATGAGAAACAGCAACCGCGAAGCAGAAGAGTTCAGAAGGCTGGTAGCGTCGCCGACCAAATTCAGGTTATTTATGCTGGCCAAGCTGCCTATGGCTTACATGGCCGACCTGCGCGTTACAGCCCTTACCGACGAACGCTGCACTGTTACCATACCTTACAAATACCTCAACAAAAATCCATTTAACTCTATTTACTTCGCCTGCCTGAGCATGGCTGCCGAGTTATCTACTGGCGTGCTTTGTATGATGCACACCTATAAAGCAGATCCAACGGTGTCGATGCTGGTGGTACACATGGATGCTGATTTCACGAAGAAAGCGATAGGTAAGATAACATTTATGTGCGAAGACGGCCTGCGCGTGCAGGAGGCTGCCGAGCAAACCAAACTAACCGGTGAAGGCAAAACGGTCATGACGACAAGTATAGGCATCGATGAGAAAGGAGACCAGGTAGCAGAATTCAGGTTTACTTGGTCGCTTAAGGCAAAAAGCAAGCTACTGGTATAGGTGTTTACGGCGCCATAACAACAGATAACTCAAAAAACTACCTGAAAACAGCCTGATTTTCACAAAGTTTCGTACCTTAGATAAACAAACAATATCCTTTCCTGAGTTATAATCTAATCGCTACAACTATGTCCACACATCGTCCATCTTTCACAAACTTATTCTTCACTCTTGCTATGGTGCTTTTATGCAGCAGCGCTGTTCTGGCCCAGACGGATAAAGAAAAGCTTTCGGTAAAACCATCTGATGGGCGCATCGGCACTGCCATCAAAAACAAAATATACTATTACCCTACCTTCCAGGCTGGTCATGTACAGTTTATATCAGGGGTTAAAACATCTGGTGTACTAAACTATAATATGCTGAGCGGCGAGTTCGAGTTCATCAACTCTAAAAAAGATACCCTTGCACTGGATAACATGCATACGGTTAACCGGATAGTAGTTAGCAACGACACCTTTTATTATGACCTGGATAACCAGGAACTGTTAAAGCAACTCGATGATGTAAACGGCCACATGCTGCTAGTTAAGGAAAAGTATACATTAAGTAATGTGAAGAATGTAGGCGCTATGGGCATAGAGTCAAGCACGGCCTCACCTACCAGCACCACCAACACCGACCACATAAATAACAACCTTAATTCGTTAAAAGCGAATGAGACGCTGGAGTTTAAAGTTAAGTCGTATTACTACCTGCAGAACAACGGGAAGTACGTGCCTGCCACCAGGTCAAATATCTTAAAATTGTACCCTAACCACTCTACCAACATTAAGTCCTATATAAAAGAGCAGAAGCTTAACCTGAATACTTATGAGGGAGTAGCGGAAGTACTGCACTACGCAGCTCAGCTATAAGCCTGTAATCACGTTTTTTCAAACTGCCAGCCCGGTACTTAACCTGAGTATTTGCGCTGGCAGTTTTTTTGTTGTATCTATACATCACTATATCTAATTTTGTGCTTTACTTATAACCCATTTAAGATGAAGAAATACTTTGTAGCATTTGCCGCGCTGGCACTAATGGCCACGGCATGTGGCACGCCTGAAACGACTACAGAAACAACTGTTGCCGAGCAGGAAGCCATTGTTGAAGACGCAGATACAACTGTAATTACTGAAATTGATAATACAGCTGTTGAGATCGAGGCTGCCACCGAAGAAGTAGACTCGTTACTTGACGCTATTTAATTTATAAGTCATATGAAAAAGAATAACCTACATAAAGCCGGCTTTGCTCTTGCACTGGGCTTCGCTGTTTTAACTGCCGATGCCGCAATTGCGCAAGGCCAGGGAAAAGGAAATAACAAGAAAGCTGAGAACACTGAGCAGCAGGACGAAACGGACAAACGCAAAGGCAAACCTGAAAAAGGTAATGAACGCCTGGAGCAAAGCCGCGAGGAAGCTAAAAACAAAGCTGATAAGGACCAGAATAAAAATAAAGACAAGGACCAGAAAGAGAAGGCCGATAAAGCTGACAAGGACAACAAAGGCAATGCTTATGGCAAGAATAAAGGCGACCTAAGCGGACGTGAGTTTGGCCAGGCCCGTGCTGCTGCCGCTAAAATGACTGCTGAAGAAAAACGCGAGAACCTTGACAAGGTGGTTACAGAAGGTGATGAGAAGGTAAAAGAAGCCAGAGAGAAGATCAAAAAGGCGAACGAAGAGCTGGAAAAAAACCGTAAAGACCGCACTGTTACTGACGCGATCTATAACGAACGCAAAGCCCGTATAGAGCGCGCCGAAAAAGCCGTTCAGGTTCTGGAAGAAAGAATACAAGCCGGAAAAACACTGGTTACTACTCCTATAGAGTAACCGCAATTAAGCTTTAAAGAAAGCCCGCAATAGATTTGATGATCTGTTGCGGGCTTTTTTTATTTATTTCTCCTGAACCTATACCTTCTCCACCGAGATCCTTCCTTAAGTTAAATCCAGGCTTATACTTTATGATAGTATAGAAGTATAAATAGCGCAGACTACATATAGAGGAAAAAAAATTATAATTATTAAACTATTTATTTTAAGATATCCGTATCTTACCTTACTTTATTTATATATAATATTACTCACTTATAAAAACAAACGCTTATGCTTCCTCTACCATCACATCTACACAAACTTTTCGGGGTATTATGTTTTATACTTCTATTTGCAACGGTTTCACATGCGCAAAGCAAAACGGAATCAGTAGCAGGCCTGGCACAACAGGAAAAGCCTACTCTTAGCAAACCTTACTATTACCCTAACTTTAAAAAAGGTAAGATTACTTTTATTTCGGGCACGGCCAGTTCAGGAGTTATCAACTATAATGTGCTAAACGAGGAAATAGAGTTTATTGTCGCGAAAAAGGACACGCTCGCTTTTAACGACATGTACCTGATAGATATGATCACGGTAGAGAATGACACTTTTTATTATGACAACCGGAATGCGCACATTTTAAAGCTGCTGGAGAGAGTTAATGACAGAAAGCTTCTCGTTAAGGATAACACGCAAACTGAAACAAAAGCCTACTTTATAAGCCATAAAGCTGATTACTTACCTGCTACAAAGCCAAACCTACTAAAACTATTCCCGGCACACGAAGCATCGCTGCAAAGTTACATGCAATCGCATAATCTGCAGTTGCAGTCCGAAAAGGAAATTAAGCAGGTGCTGGAGTATGCATCCGGTCTGTAAAGAAATGTTTAGCTTCTTATTTTAAATTGAAAGTATAAAACTGGCAACTATAAGCAAACCCGCTATATTTGCAGCTTCAATAGCAGCTTATACTTTTGGAACGACCAGATAAGAAGAATATAGTCATTTTCGCTTCCGGATCGGGGAGCAATGCGCAGCGCCTGCTCGAGCACTTTGAGCACCACCCACAGATACGTGTGGCCGCCCTGTTCTCCAACAATCCGAAAGCCTATGCCCTAAAAAGAGCCGAGACCTACCACGTCCCGGCTCTTTTGTTTTCCAGGGATGAGTTTTACAACTCCGATAAGGTGCTGGAACAGGTAAGGTCTTTTAACCCAGATCTTATAGTTCTGGCTGGTTTCCTTTGGCTGGTACCGCAAAACCTGCTGCAGGCTTTCCCTAATAAGATCATTAATATACACCCTGCCCTGCTGCCAAAGTATGGCGGCAAAGGCATGCACGGCTTAAACGTACATTCAGCCGTAGTACAATCCGGAGATGCGCAATCAGGCATAACGATACACCGCGTAAACGAGGAGTACGATAAGGGTGAGTTTATACTTCAGGAATATTGCCCTGTTCACCCTAACGATACCCCCGAAGAATTAGCCGCCCGCGTATTAGCTTTAGAGCATAAGCACTTGCCGGAGGTAGTAGAAACTATTTTGCTTCAAAAATAAACTATAGAAATCAACCCATACCCATGCAACCAGTTCAAATCAAATCAGCACTTATTTCGGTTTATTACAAAGACCGCCTCGAGCCACTAGTAGAGCTTCTGAAAAAGAATAATGTTACTATTTACTCTACAGGCGGCACGCAGGCTTTCCTGGAAGAACAAGGTGCTGAGGTTACAGCCGTAGAAAACCTGACAGATTATCCGTCTATTTTCGGAGGCCGTGTAAAAACACTTCACCCGAAAGTATTTGGTGGCATACTGCACCGCCGTGACAACGAAAGCGACCTGGCTGAACAGGCAGAATATGCGATCCCATCCATCGACCTGGTTATAGTTGACCTGTACCCGTTCGAGGAAACGGTAGCATCCGGCGCATCAGAAGCTGATATTATTGAGAAAATAGACATTGGTGGTATTTCACTTATCCGTGCAGCCGCCAAGAACTATAAAGATGTACTGATTGTGTCGTCGCGTGAACAGTACGATGACGTGGTGACATTGCTACAAGAGAAGAACGGCTCAACTGACCTGGAAGACCGTAAGCGTTTTGCTGCCAAGGCATTTGATGTTTCGTCGCACTACGACACACACATTTTCAACTACATGAACGGTAGTTCAGAAGAGCAGCCTTTCAAGCAAAGTATACGTGAGGCTACGCCACTCCGCTACGGCGAAAACCCGCACCAGAAAGGTACTTTCTACGGAAAACTGGATGACCTTTTCGAGCAACTGAACGGTAAGCAATTATCTTACAACAACCTGGTAGATGTTGATGCTGCCGTAGCTTTAGCCGCTGAGTTTGAAGAACCTATAGTTGCCATACTGAAGCACACCAACGCCTGCGGTTGCGCTACCGGCAAAACTATAAAAGAGGCTTACCTGAATGCCCTGTCTTCTGACCCGGTTTCTGCTTTTGGTGGTGTTATAATCGCCAATAGAACTATAGATATGGCTGCCGCTGAGGAATTAAACAAACTATTCTTTGAAGTCCTGATAGCGCCTGCTTTTGATAATGATGCTTTAGAATTACTTAAGACTAAGAAGAACCGCATCCTGTTGAAGCAGAATCAAGTGGAAATGCCGAAAAAGCAGTTCAAAACCTTACTGAATGGTGTAATTGAGCAGGATAAAGACCTGGCAACAGAAACGGAAGCCGACTTTAAAACAGCAACAAAACGCGAGCCTACTGCCGAAGAAAAGAAAGCGCTGGTATTCGCAGCCAAAGTTTGCAAGCACACAAAATCTAATACTATAGTTCTGGCAACTGATAAAATGATGTTCTCAAGCGGTGTTGGCCAGACTTCCAGGGTTGATGCTTTGCGCCAGGCTATCGAGAAAGCCAATAGCTTCGGATTTGATTTGCGCAAAACGGTAATGGCTTCCGATGCTTTCTTCCCGTTCCCGGATTGTGTGGAGATCGCGGACAAAGCTGGCATAAAAGCAGTCGTGCAACCAGGTGGCTCTATCAAAGACCAGGATTCGATTGACTATTGCGATGCCCACAACATGGCTATGGTAATGACCGGCGTTCGCCACTTTAAACACTAAGAAATTTATACTTTGATTAGCAGAAAGTCCCCGGCTATAGTTTAGCTGGGGACTTTTTTGTTTGGCTGAATCAGGATTTGCTCTTGTTATAATTTGAGTTTCCTGTTCTATAGTTGGCTAAGTCAAACCACCCCTAACCCCTCCTTATCCAAGGCGGGGAATTTTCTGCTGCTATTAAAGTTGATCTATAGTTTTGTAGTTAGTGATTTAACACCCCTATAGTCCCCTCAAGGGGACAGTTTCTGCTACTGTTGTTTCATTAGTTATAGTTTTATAGTTACAGACCAAGAGCGGACAGGTCGCGACCTGTCCCTACGGAAGTATGACCACGAGAAAGGTCGAAGCTTATAGTATAAATTATAGTTAAGCAGAAGCTATGCGAAACTTTCCAGTCTTTGGGTTGAGCGCCTTTGATTTGTTGCGGTGCCGTGAGGCAATCCGAGGTACGAGGATAGCAAGAAAGCAGCAGCGCGATGCCCGAAGGCGAGGCCTCACGGCCGTGAGCGAGCCAAGTAAACTATAAAACTGTAGGTAAATAGAGCTCCCAGGATAAAAGGATACTATAAAAGTATAGCTTGGTTCAATTTACAGGAGAATCAAACTATAGGCCTAAATAGATTTCTCACGAAGTTTGAAATGACAAATGAGAAGATATTGGATAACATACACTAGAAGGAGCTTCGCACACTGCTAGATCTTACAACTATAAAACATATAAGATTCTTCGAGTGATGCTCAGGATGACAATAAAGAAGCTGTAGAACTATAAGCATAAATTATAGCTCCGAGTACAGCCAAGTATAAAACAGCAACTATAAAATTTACAAGCTGTAATTTTCCAAAGACCAAGCCAGCAAGCCAAGATACATTAACCTCCCTTTACCCCACTCCCTTTTCTTTTAAAGCATCAAAACTAAAATAGCATCCAATTTAAACTATAAATAACCGTTATACCCCTGAAATACAGGAACAGACGCCTATTTTGAGTACAAATTCATAAAAACCTGCTACTACTATAGCAGTACATTATTAATTCTCTTTAAAATCACTAATTTTGCGACGGGTGTATACCCACAATTTATAGTATATTTGAAATATAACAAGGGCAACCGCACGCCCGCATACATACGAAATGGGACTTTTTAATTTTTTCACAAGCGATATAGCCATAGATCTTGGTACCGCAAATACCCTGATCATTCATAACGATAAGATTGTGGTGGACGAGCCGTCTATCATTGCTGTAGACCGGACAACAGGCAAAGTGCTTGCTATTGGTCGCCAGGCAATGCAGATGCACGAAAAAACCCACGAAAACATCAAAACAATTCGTCCGCTGAAAGATGGTGTTATTGCCGACTTCCACGCTGCTGAAGAGATGATCCGTGGCATGATCCGCATGATCGATACTGGCCGCCGCTTGTTTCAGCCATCGCACCGCATGGTTATCTGCATCCCATCAGGTATAACCGAAGTAGAGAAACGTGCCGTACGCGACTCTGCCCAGCATGCCGGCGCTAAAGAAGTATGGATGATTCAGGAGCCAATGGCAGCTGCTATCGGTATCGGTATCGATGTGGAGCAACCAATAGGCTCTATGATAGTTGACATCGGGGGTGGTACAACGGAGATCGCTGTTGTGGCGCTTTCTGGTATCGTTTGCGACCAGTCTATTCGTGTGGCCGGCGATGTGTTCACAAAAGACATCCTGGATTATATGCGTCGCCAGCACAACCTGCTGATTGGTGAGCGCTCTGCTGAGAAAATCAAAATTGAAGTAGGCTCTGCCCTTACTGAAATAGAGAACCCACCAGCTGATTACGAGATTCGTGGCCGTGACCTGATGACCGGTATTCCGAAAGTTATCAAAGTAACTTACCAGGAGATCGCGATTGCACTGGACAAATCGGTATCTAAAATAGAAGAAGCGGTTCTGAAAGCACTGGAGATCGCTCCGCCGGAATTGTCTGCTGACATTTACGATAACGGTATTCACCTGACAGGTGGTGGTGCATTGCTTCGCGGTTTTGATAAGCGACTGGCTGCTAAAACCAAACTACCCATTCACATTGCTGAAGATCCGCTAAGAGCCGTAGTTCGTGGTACGGGTGCAGCTATTAAAAATATCGAAGGCTTTAAAAACGTACTGCTTACGTAACAAAGCTGCATGCGGAATCTTTTTGCTTTTATTTACCGGTTCCGTGCGTTCCTTGTGTTCGTTCTGCTGGAGGCGCTGTGTATTTTCCTTATCGTACGCTATAACACGTACCAGGGCGCAGCTTTCTTCAACTCAGCCAGCACGTATGTAGGGCGTGTACTTGAGTTCCAGAGCGGCATAACGGAATACTTTAATCTGGCTACTGTAAATACAACCTTAGCCGATGAAAATGCGCGCCTTCGCCAGGAAGTAATGCAGTATAAACTGGCAGGTATAACCGACAGTGTTGCCCGCATGGATACCACCCTGCTGGTTACCACCGATTCGGCCAAAGTTATACCTTATAAGCTGCATGCCGGCAAGGTGATAAACAACTCGGTGCGCCGTAACAACAACTACCTTACACTTTCCATTGGTTCTGCTAATGGCGTGCAGCCCGGCATGGGTGTAATTGCTTCGAACGGTGTAGTAGGTCGCGTTAAAACAGTATCCGAAAATTATGCTACCGTAACTTCGCTGCTGCACTCACAGTTGCTCATATCTGCCAAAATAAAGCGAAACAACACTTTCGGAACTATAAAGTGGCAGGGCGGTAACTACCGCACAGCTATCCTCGACTATATTCCGTTGCATGTGCAGCTTACTAAAGGCGATACGGTTGTAACAAGCGGTTATAATACTGTTTTCCCGGAGGGCATCATGATCGGAACTATAAACTCTGTTTCGAAAGAGCCTGACAAAAGTTTTTATACGATAGATGTAAAACTGGCTGTGGATTTTGCACAACTGGCTTATGTGTATGTTGTAGAAAACACCCTGAAAGCAGAACGCGATACCCTGGAACAAACATCTGGCATTTTACCTAATGAATAGCGTCTTCGGCATTCGACATATCGTACAGTTCGTGCTGTTTATAGCACTCCAGATCCTGCTATTCGATAGCCTGGTTCTTTTTGGCACAGGTTTCTGTTTTATTTATATCTCTTTCCTGCTTTTCCTGCCAATCCATATAAACAAGGTACTTTTACTTTTCCTGGGTTTTGTGGCTGGTTTTACGGTCGATATTTTTTACGACACGATGGGGATACATGCAGCGGCCAGCGTTTTGCTAGCCTTCATGCGCCCGCATATTTTGAACCTTCTCACCCCCCGCGATGGTTACGAGACAAGCGATTCAGCTAACCTGCATAAAATGGGTTGGAACTGGTTTTTAACTTATTCCTTGCTGCTGATAGCAATACACCATACAGCAGTATTTATGCTTGAGATATTTGGGTTCGACTGGCGCATACTGCTGAATTTATTGCTGAGCACCATGTTTACAGGGGTTGTAGTCGTGATTCTTCAATTACTGTTCTTCTCTGTGAAAAGAGCGAGTAGATAGTACATGAATTACTTAGAAAACAGAAAATACATAATTCAGGCCATTTTTATAGCTGTAGGGGTAGTTTTTGCCCTGCGCCTGTTCTATATACAGGTTGTTGACAGTAGCTATAAGCAAGCCGCCGAAACCAACGCCATCAAGTCGGTTGTACAATACCCGTTCCGGGGCCTCATTTACGACCGAAACGGCAAACTGCTGGTAGAGAACACCCCGGTATATGACTTAATGGTGGTGCCCAAGGAAACAAAAGACCTGGATACCCTGCGACTGAGTAACCTCTTGGGCCTGCCCCTGGAAGATATCCGCGAGCGCCTGAAGAAAGCCCGGACTTACTCTTATGTAAAGCCATCTATTTTTTACCAGAAACTTACTACCCAGGATTTTGCCCATATACAGGATAACCTGATTGATTTCCCGGGGTTTTATATTAATGCCCGTACGGCACGCGGTTACTCACATACCAGCCTGGCGCATGCCTTAGGTTATATTGCCGAGATCAGCCCGAAACAACTCGAGGACTCTGCTTACGCCGGTTACCGCCCAGGCGACTATATTGGTAAAAGTGGTATAGAACTCGAATATGAGAATTACCTGATGGGCCAGCGCGGTGTTCGGCACATCATGGTAAACGTGCGTGGTCTCGAAAAAGGCTCCTTTAAAAATGGCGCTTACGACACCTTGTCTGTTGCCGGTGAAAACCTGTATAGCACAATAGACCTGGACCTGCAGGCGTACGGTGAGCTTTTAATGAATGGTGCTAAAGGAAGTATAGTTGCCATAGAACCTGCTACAGGCGAAGTGCTGGCTTATGTTTCGGCACCGTTCTACGACCCAAACCTGTTTACCGGTAAGGATTACGGCAAAAACTACATGGAACTCCTCCAGGACTCGAACAAAACCATGTTCAACCGTCCTATTATGGCCGATCAGAACCCGCCGGGGTCTATATTTAAACTGGTACAGGCGCTTATTGCACTCGAGGCTGGCGTTATTAATCCGAATACCAAGTATGCCTGCAACAAAGCGCTTGTAAACTGCCACCCACACCCATCACCGCTTGATCTGTATGGTGCGGTGCAGCACTCTTGTAACCCATGGTTCTTCCAGGCATATAAAGCTTTACTAAACCAGGGCAAATCGCCTAATACATTTACTGATACATCGCTTGGCTTAAAGAGCTGGCGCGACCATGTGCTTACCTTTGGTTTTGGCAAGCAGTTAGGTATCGATCTGCCAGGCGAAAAGAAAGGCATTATCGCTTCTCCGGAACTATACGACCGTGTGTATGGCAAAAACCGCTGGAAATACTCCACTATTTACTCGTTAAGTATAGGCCAGGGCGAGTTAGGTGTAACACCACTACAAATGGCTAACCTGATGGCAATTATCGCTAACAGGGGCTATTATGTAACACCACATATTATCAGGGCGGTTGGCGAAGATGGAAAACCGCTGAAAGAATACCAGGAACGCCATTATACCTCCGTGGATGCCCGGCATTATGAGCCGATCGTGGATGGTATGGCCGAAGTAGTTCGTGCCGGTACTGCCCGTCGTGCAAATCTTGCGAAAGTAGGAATAGAAGTAGCCGGCAAAACAGGTACTGCCCAGAACCCACAAGGTGCTGACCACGCCGTTTTTGTGGCCTTTGCACCAAAAGTAAATCCGAAAATAGCTATTGCTGTGTATGTGGAGCACGGTAAATGGGGTGGCCAGTCGGCGGCACCAATTGCCGGCCTGATGATAGAAAAATACCTGACCGACACGGTAACTATAAAAGAGCAGGAGAAATGGGTGCTAAGCCGTAAATACCTGGACATTAAATCGAAGTAAGGAATGCCAGCAGAACAAACCATATCAAAGTATAAAATAGCTACCAGGAGCAGCCGGCGCACATCGCGCAGCATTCTGCAAAACCTGGACTGGCCTACTGTGCTGCTTTACTTCCTGCTGGTAGCACTTGGCTGGATGAACATTTACGCCGTGGTTTACAGCCCCGATAATGTTGTGAACATCTTGAGCTTTGATATTAACTCTGGTAAGCAGCTTCTTTGGATAGGCACTTCTGCTGTGCTGATCATTATGATGTTGGCCGTTGACTATAAGATCTATGAGCACCTAGCCTACCCTATTTATGGGCTTATTATACTTTTGTTGCTGTTTACGCTGGCTGTAGCTAATCCGATTGCCGGTTCCCGTTCCTGGCTTGATCTGGGTGGCGGTATACGCCTACAACCTGCCGAGTTAGCTAAATTTGCTACGGCACTGGCTGCATCCAAATTCCTGAGCAGCGTAAACCTGCGCCAGCAAAAAATGAAAGACCAGTTTATTCTGGCGCTCATTACACTATTGCCACCTGCTATTATTATACTTCAGAACGAAACAGGTACAGCGCTGGTATTTGGTGCATTTATACTTGCCTACTTCCGCGAAGGCATGTCGCCGCTTATACTTATTATTGGAGCATCGGCAGCGGCTATTTTTATACTTACCTTACTTGTTCCTAAGCTATACCTTATCATAGGCATTATCCTGCTGATGGGGGCTGCCATCTGGCTCGACTACAGACTGCGGCAGCGTCTTAAGTCTATGGCGGCTTTACTGGTACTGATTGTAGGCATGATATTTAGTGTCGATTACTTTATAAACGATGTACTTCAGCCACACCAGCAGAACCGCATCAAAGCGCTTATAAGCCCCGAGGCTGATCCGCTTGGTTATGGCTGGAACGTAACGCAATCTAAGATTGCGATCGGTTCTGGAGGTTTCTGGGGTAAAGGATTCCTGGAGGGTACTCAAACCAAATTCGATTTTGTACCGGAGCAAAGCACCGACTTTATTTTCTGTACCATCGGCGAAGAACATGGCTGGATCGGAAGCACAGTGCTTATTGTATTGTTCCTGCTGCTCATGACCCGTATCGTGAAAATTGCTGAACGCCAGAAATCGGTTTTTGCACGAACCTATGGTTATTGTGTGGCTTCCATTATCTTCTTCCACTTCCTGGTAAACATTGGCATGACCATCGGGTTGGCCCCTGTGGTAGGTATTCCGTTGCCTTTCTTTAGTTACGGAGGATCATCGTTGTGGTCGTTTACAGTCCTGCTGTTCATTTTGCTGGCCATCGACTCTAACCGCGCCCAGGACCTTTCGCGCTAAGACTTCCTTTAAAAGTGATAGCCTACCTGCAGGCTGTGGTTAAAAGCTGATAACCATTGTTTCTGGTGGGTAATACTTTTTCCGTTGTTAAATTCAAACTCAGGCTTAGAGGCATATAATGCAGACGATGCTCCTACACTGATCCCATTATTTAAAGTATAAAGCACTCCCGCGGCCCCAGAATAAGCCAGATCAGGTTTCCCTCCAGTGGTTGCTGTTCCGGATCCCACGTTGTTTACAGCTGTCATTTGCCATTTATTGGCTATTACGGTTCCTATACTTCCCTTTAGGTAAAACTTCCATTGCCTGAAAGGATATAAACCATAAATGTCGGCAAGTATAAATGTCTGCTTATAGGCTTCTGTCTCTACTTCGGAGGCCGATGCGCCACCTATAGCTTCGGCATTCAAGTTATTTTGGGAGTGTGATAGAGTTACACCAGCCCCTGCATATTTATAGAACCGATACACATAGCTAATAGCTGCTGCCGGGCCATTCTGCACATAGCCTTTGTCATCAACCTGCTTAATTCCGGCTAATTCTTCGGGTGCCATAGATATACCGGCACTCACTAATATACTATGCCTCCAGGCAAGACTATCCTGCGCCATCGCTCCTGCGCTGGCAAACCATAAAACCAGACCTAACAATAACCTGCCCATAAGGTGCTGTATAAAAAACTATATAGAGATGGTAGTATACGCAGGTTATTAAAGAAAGTAGTATACAAACAAAAAAGCCCCTGCAACTTGTGTTACAGGGGCTTTAAAAAAGTACCAGGAGCGGGAATCGAACCCGCACGAGCTTGCGCTCACAAGATTTTAAGTCTTGCGTGTCTACCAGTTCCACCATCCCGGCAGCCGTTCGGACGATATCCGAAGGGTGACTTTAAAAAACAAAGACGTTGTTTATCACAACGTCTTTGTCTGCCTTTTTTGAGCGGGAGACGAGGTTCGAACTCGCGACCTCGACCTTGGCAAGGTCGCGCTCTACCAACTGAGCTACTCCCGCTTGAGTCATTCACTTTACCGCCTTTCGTTTCCGTCCCAGCGATTTAGTGATACAAAGATATAGACAAAATCTCACTTGTCAATAGTCTGCACAAAAAAAATATGGCATTTTAACCTTTCAGACTGATTTTCAGACAGAAAATTTTTCTCAAACTATAACAATCGCATTATTCCGGCTCCAGAGCAGTATAAAAAAGGGCATAACTAGCACGGTTTTACCGGCACCCATACTTCTTCTTCGGAGTCCGGATGGGTATGGCCAAGGTATTTTTTACCCATCACCTGGAAATGTGGCCGGTCTTCGAGCTTATAGTTTGAAGCCGGCAACCATTCCCCATAAATATAACTTGCAGTAGCCCCAAAATTACTCGCCGGACCTTTATGAATGAACACCGCATACATGCCTTTCGGAAGTATAAGCTGCTCTATTCCTGCAGGCAAAACAAACCCATTTTGAACCTCAATAGCCGCCCATTTCCGAAAAACGCTTTCTGCAGTAAACTTTCCTTGTACAAAACCAGCATCGTATACCTGCACTGCATACAGCTCATCTCCCACTACACTTGTAAGCTCCCGGCTGCGTGGCATAAATTGTTGCCAAAGTATAGCAGGGTCGTCAGAAGCCAGCGTTGTATCAGCACTAAGGCCGGCTAAGGTTTTAGATTCTAAAGTCTTTATAGTTGGGTACTGCATAGTTTATACTTACCGTACGGCTTCATTCTTCTCTTTCAGCAACAATTTCAACTCGTTCAGTTTGAGCAGGGCCTCCACAGGCGTAATAGTATTTATATCAAGCTGCTCCAGCAATTCCTTGGCGCGTACCAGTTGCGGGTCGTTCAGTTCAAACATGCTCAGCTGGAAGTTATTCTTTGGCGCTGATTTCATTTTCTGATGAGGCGAATGCTCCGACACCTTCTCTTTCTCCAGGTGGTGCATGATCTCATCGGCACGCAGCACTACGCTGTTCGGCATACCGGCCATTTGCGCCACATGTATACCAAAGCTGTGTTCGCTACCGCCTTCCACCAGTTTGCGCATAAACAATATCTTGCCACCCGCCTCACGCACCGACACGTTATAGTTCTTCACACGCGGCAGTTCTTCGGCCAGCTGGTTAAGTTCGTGGTAATGGGTCGCAAAAAGCGTTTTGCCTTTAAACTTCGGATGATTGTGCAAATGCTCCACTATAGCCCAGGCAATAGAAATACCGTCATAGGTACTCGTACCACGCCCAATTTCATCCATCAGCACCAGGCTCCTATCCGACAGGTTATTCAGGATACTGGCCGTTTCAGTCATCTCCACCATGAAGGTTGACTCGCCTTTCGAGAGGTTATCCGAAGCGCCCACGCGCGTAAATATCTTATCGATGATGCCAATGCTGGCAGCCTCTGCCGGCACAAAGCAACCGATCTGAGCCATCAAGACTATAAGGGCAGTCTGGCGGAGCAGGGCACTTTTACCAGCCATGTTCGGACCAGTAATAATGATCACCTGCTGCGTTTCATTGTCCAGGAAAATATCATTCGGCACGTAACTTTCGCCCAAAGGCAATTGCTTTTCTATTACCGGATGGCGGCCTTTTTTAATGTCGAGTACGTGGCTGTCGCTTACCTCAGGCTTGGTATAGTTGTTGGCCCGCGCTATAGTTGCAAACGAGCTCAGACAGTCTATCACACCTATAACCTTGGCGTCCTGTTGTACCTGGGCCACATAATCCAGCGCATGTAATACCAGTTCGTTAAACAGCCCAAATTCTATACTATAAATGCGATCTTCGGCATTCAGTATCTTCTCTTCGTAGGTCTTCAGCTCTTCGGTAATATATCGCTCGGCATTTACCAGCGTCTGCTTACGTAGCCAGGTGGCAGGCACTTTGTCTTTATGGGCATTGCTAACCTCCAGGTAATAACCAAAAACCTTGTTGTAGGCTATTTTAAGAGAACTGATGCCTGTATTCTTTACTTCGCGCTGTTGTAGTTGCGCCAGGTAATCCTTTCCCGAAAAAGCAATAGCACGCAGCTCGTCCAGTTCGGCATTAATACCATCGTTGATCATGTTGCCTTGGTTGGTCAACATCGGAGGTTCTGGCTTCAGGATATTCTTTATCTCTTCGCGCAGTCCATCACAAGGTGTAAGCTGAGCAGCCAGTTTTTGTAGGGCAGAAATATTGCTGAGCGCTAAGGCAGCCTGTATTGGAACTATAGCATCGAGCGCTTTAGAAAGCTGCACCAACTCCCGTGGATTAACGCGACGAACAGCTACTTTCGATATCAAACGCTCTAAGTCGTTTATTTGCTTTAAATGTGTTGTAAGTTCGGTTAGCAGTTCGCGATGTTGCGTAAGGGCTTCTACCGTATCTAAGCGGCGTTTTATTTGCGTTACATCTTTTAACGGTAGCACCACCCATTTTTTGAGCAGGCGTGCACCCATTGGAGTTACGGTATGGTCGAGTACCTGAATCAGCGGCACACCTTCCTGGTGTTGCGGAAAAACAAGTTCCAGGTTCCGGATCGTGAATCTATCCAGCCACACATACTTGTCTTCTTCCAGGCGGGATATGGTAGCGATGTGGCTTATCTCTTTGTGCTGCGTTTCAGAAAGGTAATGAAGTATAGCTCCGGCCGAAATGATACCTTCTACCATGCCTTCAATACCAAAACCTTTTAAAGAAGCCGTACCAAACTGCCGGGTAAGCGACTCGTAAGCAAAATCATAGTTAAATACCCATTCTTCCAGGGCAAAATATCTGAAGTCAGGTCCGTATCGCTCGGTAAAGGTCTCTTTTTCGCGTTTGCAGAACAGTACTTCGGATGGGGCTAAACTTTGCAGCAGCTTACCAATATAGTTTCTGTCGCCTTGTGCCGTTATAAATTCGCCGGTAGACACATCCAGGAAAGATACACCTGTTTCGGTTTTACCAAAATGCACGGCTGCCAAGTAGTTGTTGCTACGACGCTCCAGCACCTGGTCGTTAAACGACACGCCCGGTGTTACCAGCTCGGTTACGCCACGCTTCACTATACCTTTTACAGATTTCGGGTCTTCTAACTGGTCGCAGATGGCCACGCGCTCGCCGGCACGTACCAGTTTGGGAAGGTAAGTATCCAGGGAGTGATGCGGGAAACCAGCCAGTGCGATCTCAGATGGGGAGCCTGCGCCACGCTTGGTCAGCACAATATCCAGTATTTTACTTGCCTTAACCGCATCTTCTCCGAAAGTCTCATAAAAATCCCCTACCCTGAACAGCAGCAATGCCCCCGGATGCTTCGCCTTAATAGCGTTGTACTGTTTCATCAGTGGGGTTACGGTGCCTTCTCCTTTCATACTATCTGATATTTTAAGCTATACTTTTATAGTATAGGTATTCACTTTTTAATTTCTTTGAGATTCTTAGCTGGCTTTTCGCCTCGCCGGCTAGGCCTTACTTTTCTCCTTGATGAGAAAAGTAAGCAAAAGAATCAAGTCGCGTCAAACTCGCTGAACGCTCAAACAGTGACACGACAACTGATGCACATGGTACTGCTTTGGTTTCATATCCAGCACATCAACTCAACAATTTAACCATCTGGCCATTTAACAATTAAACAGCCAACTATAAACTATAAGTTTGATTTTAATCTAAACAGCCTGACCTTTGTACCGGCGAAGCAACTATAGTCCTTTGTCTTTTATCAAACAGTCTTTTGTCTCAAAAAAATGCGCAAACTGTCGATGGATGAACTTAACCGCGAGTCGGTTGAAGAATTCAAAAATAAGAAAAAAATACCGTTAGTCTTGGTGCTCGACAATGTTCGGAGCCTGAATAATGTGGGTTCTGTGTTTAGAACAGCCGATGCCTTTATGGTAGAGAAAATATACCTGTGCGGCATTACAGGCACCCCACCCCACCGCGATATTGAAAAAACAGCCTTGGGCGCAACTGAGTCTGTGGAATGGGAACATGTGCCGGATACGCTGGAACTGGTACTTAAACTGAAGGAGCAGAACTATAAAATCGGCTCTGTAGAGCAGGCAGAAAGCAGTTTGAAACTAAATAACTTTATACCTGAACCGGGACAGCATTATGCGCTTGTAATGGGCAACGAGGTGTTTGGCGTTGAACAGGAAGTCATCAATAATTCTGATTTTGTGCTGGAGATACCCCAATTCGGCACTAAGCATTCCCTTAATATATCGGTGGCTACCGGCGTGGTAGTATGGGATTTCCTGAGCAAGCAATTATCTTAACTCCCTCCAAACCATAAATATTCGGTTGTATTTTCCAGGTGGCTGTGAGATTTGATTACTCTACCACCTGCTTTACTACGTTTACATTTTTTTCCTTCTTCAATTAAACTTCCGGGCTTTTTAACTGTCCTACTTACACCGGTTTTTAGATTGATGTCTTAAAACCGGGCGCTATACTCCTACTTCACCCTATAAGCGTTTTTTTTAGCGGGTAGATTTAAACTATGATGACCTATATATACAAAGCTTTTACATTCCTTTTTTTACTGACCTTACCAGCCACACTGGCTGCTCAAAACTCCCCACAACCTGCCAACAACACCTTGGGGCGCGTTTCCGGAACATTGCAGGATGGCACATCCAAAGCTCCTGTTGGTTTTGCCAATGTGGTACTACTAACCTCATCCGACTCCAGCCTGGTAACCGGTGCCACCACCGACATTGAGGGTAAATTTATACTTGACCGCGTTCCTATGGGCCGTTTTATACTTCGCGCTTCCATGGTGGGCTATCCAAACAAGTTTATACCTAACATTTCGGTTACAGAGGGCTCGTCCCAGGTTCAGTTGGGTACAATAACTATGTCACCAACATCACAGCAGCTCGGCGAGGTAGAGATCGTTACCGAACGGGAACTCGTGCAATACGACCTCGATAAAAAAGTAGTGAACGTTAGTAAAGATATTGCCGCGCAAAGTGGCTCTGTGGCTGAAGTAATGCAGAATCTGCCATCAGTTAATGTTGATATCGATGGCAACGTGAGCATGCGTGGCAGCGAGAACGTAACTATACTTATCGATGGCAAACGCTCCGCTTTATCAAACCTGACGCTTGACCAGATCCCCGCAAACCTGATCGAAAGTATAGAACTCATCACCAACCCATCATCAAAGTATAACCCGGAGGGTACATCAGGCATTATCAACCTGGTGATGAAGAAAGAAAAAAAGCCGGGTTTCCATGGTTCTGCTTCGGTTACGGCGGGCACTTACGACAACTATAACACCTCGCTCAACCTGAACTACCGCTACTTTAAATGGTCGTTGAATGGTGGCTACGACTACAGGCAACGTAACAGGGCCGGCGAAAGTGAGAGCTTTACGAGCAGCTTTTTCCGGAACGAGGCCGGCCAGATAACACGCACAACTTACCGCGATCAGTTCGGGGAGCGCAACAGCACCGACATCTCGCATAACTTCCGTTTTGGTGCCGATTATTATATTACACCTAAGATCACTTTATCTACATCAGCTTTATACCGTTTTGGAAAAGACGAAGGCAGCAACAGCAACCGCTATACTTTTTTAGACGAGAACCGAAACCCTACCGACCTGCGCCTGCGCAACACCACCGAACTGGAAGATGAAGAAGCCATAGATCTGACGCTGGGCTACAGACAGACTTTCGGCAAAAAAGGACAGGAACTTACAGCAGATATCGTTTACAACACCAATGTAGATAACGAGATAAGCGATTTCAGGGAGTTTAGCCAGATGTTTGGCGGCGACCCGGAATTGCAGGAAACCCTGGTAGATGACGGCAACTATGAGTTTGTAGCGAAAGCAGATTACGTGCACCCGATATCAGAGAACAGCAATTTTGAAACTGGTTTCCGGAGCACCTTTGAGCGACTGGATGAAGACGCGCGCTTTTTTACCCAAAACCCTGAGACCGGCGCCCTGGAGCTGAACAAGACCCAGAGCAACCACTTTATTTTTGATGAAATGGTGCATGCGGTTTATGCCAACTATAACAACAAGTATAAAAGTATAAGCTACCAGGTGGGCCTGCGTGCAGAGCAAACTAACACCACATCGGACCAGCGAACACAAAAACTGAAGGATGGCAACGATTACTTCAGCCTGTTCCCGACCTTTTTTATCACCAATGATTTTGACGACAACAACAAACTGCAGTTCAGCTATAGCCGCCGTATCAATCGCCCGCGCAGCCGTTTCCTGAACCCATTTGAGGACCGTTCGGACATTTACAACATACGGTACGGTAACCCGGACCTGCGACCTGAATTTGTGAACTCGCTGGAGCTTGGTTACCTGCGTTATATGGGCAATGCGTCGTTTAACAGCACTGTTTTTTACCGCCATACCACCGACGAGATAGAGCGTTTCCGTACTTCAGAAAATATAATTAACCCGGAAGGCGACACTTTACAGATCAACCGCATCACCTTCCTGAACCTGGACAGCAATACGGCTTATGGTTTGGAACTGGGTGCAAATTACCCTATAAATAACTGGTGGAGCATTAATGCCAGCGTATCCGGTTTCCGGACGCAGCTAAATACGACACAGGGCGAAACAGAACTGAGCAGTAGCCGCATTAGCTGGAACTCTAAGATTAATTCTACCATGACGGTGTGGAAAGATATGGACATCCAGCTTTCGGGCTTTTACCGCGCACCTTCTGCCGACATACAGGGCCGCATGGAGCAGATGTTCAGCGCCGACCTTGGCGTTAAGAAAGATGTACTGAAGAAGAATGGCACTATCTCGCTACGCGTATCTGACCTCTTTAATACCCGCCAGTTCAACTTTCTGAGCTTTGGCCCCGACTTTAGAACCGAAAGCGAGAACCGCCGACAGAGCCGCATTATTTACCTGGGCTTTACCTACCGCATAAACTCAGATGGTGACAACCAGCGCAACCGCCGCCAGCAGGACGATAATGGCGGAGGCGACGAAGAAGATTTTTAGAGCATAGTATTCCTTCATAGTTAAAAGAAACCGCCCTGTCATTTTAAATGGCAGGGCGGTTTTGATTTAACTATTTATCGAAGCAGTTAAGGACCTTATAAAAATCCATTGATTACCCTTGCTGTGTGTTTTCACCAGCAAGTAGAAGTGCACTTGGATTTATGGTGGGAATACCAACAAGGGCTCAAAGCCCAACAACTTTATACTTTATGCTACAGCAGGCTATACCTGCGACTCATCTATCAGGTCTAAAGTACGGAGCTTGTCAGCTTTCCAGGCGGTTACACCCACAACCCCTAAGGTTATTATGCCGCCCAGCACCACCGACGGCACTGCACCCAGCCAGCTTGCCATTGCACCTGCCCTAAAAGCCCCTATCTCGTTCGATGAACCTATAAAAATACTGTTTACGGACGATACGCGGCCTTTCATGTACTCGGGAGTGAGCGTGTGCAGCAGCGTAGACCGGATGATAACACTTATACTATCGAAAGCACCGCTTAGCACCAGCATAACCAACGAGAACCAGAAACTGGTAGAGAAGCCGAACAATATTAAACTCACCCCGAAGCCGGCTACGCACCAAAGCATAATTTTACCGGCCCGTACAGTTATCGGGTGATAAGCCATCCAGACAGCCATTGTTACGGAGCCTACTGCCGGGGCGGCACGTAAAAAGCCGAGTCCTTCGGGCCCGATCTTTAATATATCCGAAGCGAAAACAGGCAACAGGGCAACCGCACCGCCAAACAGTACGGCAAACATATCCAGCGAGATGGCATTAAGTATAACCTGGTTACCAAACACGAACTTTATACCTGTCCGTAAGCTCTCTTTCAGGTTTTGCGGGTTGATATTTTCAGGCAACGGCTTGGCCCCTATCATTGCAAATGCCACAAACGACAACAGCACAAGTATAGCATCGGTAACATAGGCGGCAGTTATACCATAAAAGCCATACACTAAACCACCAATAGCCGGCCCCACCAGCGATGCTGCCTGCCAGGTAGTACTGCTCCAGGTAATAGCATTGGCGTATAGTTGCTTGCCCGTTACCAATTGCGGCATAAACGAGAAAACAGCCGGGTTCATAAAACCACGGGCAATACCGCTTATAAATATCACGATGTAAATAGGCAGCACTCCAAAAACGGCCAGCACGCTACTAATATCCAGGGTAAAGTATAGCAATGCCGCCGAGCAAAGCAGCAATGCCGAAATAACGATCATGATAATCTTTTTGCGCGGAACCACATCGGCCAGGTAACCGGCATACAACGAAACTATGATAGAAGGTATAGCCTCTGCCAAACCAATAAGCCCAAGCGAGAGCGGGTCTTTTGTAATATCGTAGATCTGCCAGCCAACTATAACAGCCTGTATCTGCATGGCCAGCGTAATGCAAAGCCTGGCTGTAATGTATAGCCTGAACTCGGGCAGGCGAAGCACTGCGTAGGGGTCGTGTTTAACAGGTTTGGGTTGGGGCATAGCCTTGTTGTACTTTAGCCGGTGGCTTTGGGTAACCTGCCCGGGATTACAAAGGTAGTCATGGCTTTGTTTGTTTTGCTAAAACAGTCACCAAATTGTTAAAATCAGCTATTGCACCTAATCTATACTATAGCCTGAAAGTATAGCAAAACAACTCCGGAAATTGCCTAAAATATTAATTTATAGCTACTTAAAAATAAATAAGCAAAAAACATATATTTTTACTGTCATTTCTGCAACACTACAGCTATCTTAGAAGTATAACTTTTTAGAGAACGGAACCAGACTCCCTCAGCAATCTACTCCGTTTAAAGCACCTGCGCGTAGCCTTACCCGCCTATTCCGGCACATTGTAAAAAACGCATACAGCAGGCCTATATATTTACAACCGCCAGTATGGTTTAATTGTATGCTCCGGGCTTTGTCCCGAACTGAGCTGGGGAGTTTACGCTTTATATATTTTTAGTATTTACGATTTTATTATTTACACTATGGATTTACTGGACATCAAAAGTTTATTGGAGAACCTGGAGAAAAAGGTGTACCAGCAGGAGATTACGACTAGCGAAGCTATAAATAACCTTGTTAATGCTGAGATCGTGAAAGCGATCAACCTGAAAAACGGAACAGCTGACACCCAAAGCACCGCATTTAAGAACGTATCATGCACTACCCTGGAGTGCTACCTGGATCACCTTAAAACCCTCGAAAGAAAACTACAGCAGCCCTGCGATATTTCTGCGCAGTGCAAGCCCGTTGAAGAACGTGAGATAAACAGACGCATATTACTTATACTTAACCGTTTAAAAGGATATAGCCGCGAATAGAACTTTACTTATTGATTACGATAAAGATCCTTTGCCAGGCCCGTAAGCCCGACAAAGGATTTTTTTATGCCTGTAGCGTTACCAGACACCGATGTTGACCAAAGTCATTTTATAGGCAGGATTATGCGCTTATACTTGTATCGTAGAAAAAAAGACGCAGGCCTGACCATGAAACGTGACATAGAAAACGAAGAAGATATAAAGCAGTTGGTGGATACATTTTATGACCACGTGAATACCGACGATATGCTCGGTCCTGTTTTTAATGATTTTGCCAAAACCGACTGGGCTCACCATTTACCAGTAATGTATAGTTTCTGGAGCTCGGTGTTGTTTGGCAGTATGGCTTATAAAGGCCAGCCTTTCCCGAAGCACATGCCCCTGCCTATTGGCCGTGAGCATTTTGCACGCTGGATATTGTTGTTTGTAAGTACCGTAGACGAACTTTACGAGGGTAACAAAGCAGAAGAGATAAAACTGAAAGCAAAAAGTATAGCCCAGGTGTTCCAGATGCGTTTGGGCCTGATCGATTACCAGGCGATCTAAAACAAAAAAAAATTTAGTTGACTGATGCCTGCAAGGCGCACTTTAAACGGGTGGGCTTTGCAGGCATTCTTTTTTGTCTACAAAGCTGCCTGTTAGCCTCTGCGCTAATATTATTTAATAGAGTATCCCTAATTTAATATATTAATATACAGAGAGTTACTATATTTTGAAAAATAAATTAAATTAAAAGCATACTCTTTTATACTTTGCTAACGTATAAGGTAATCTATAAGCCGGCGCACTACTGCCCGCTTATCGAAAAGGTAAACATGGCAACAGTTAATTTAAGCTTAAACAAGAGCCGGCTGTTGCACATATAAAAAGCATTACATATATTTGATTTACCATTCTAAAATAAAACTGTTCAAAAACCCTAAAACGCACAATATGATATAAAGCTCTACGTTAAACTAATGTAGCTTTACGATGAATACAACTACCCAGATGAGCGACTCAGCTTTAGTCTCGCTCTACATCTCAGGTAATGAGAATGCGTTTGAACAGCTAGTAAACCGACACAAAAACAAAGTATTTACCACGATCCTGTTGATCGTGAAAGACACTTACACGGCCGAAGACTTAATGCAGGATGCTTTTATTAAAGCAGTCCACACCATGAAGAGCGGCAGGTATAACGAAGAAGGCAAGTTCTCGTCCTGGATATGCCGTATTGCCCATAACCTGGCAATCGACTTTTTCAGGAAAGAGAAGCGTAGCCCGATGATCACGCTGGAAGACGGAAGCAATGTGTTTAACACGCTGGCATTTGCCGCCGACTCTGCCGAGTCGCTGCAGATAAAAGAGGACACCTGCGTACGTTTGCGCGAGCTTATCCAGACGCTGCCCCAAGCGCAGCGCGAAGTGCTTATGATGCGCCATTATGCCGACATGAGCTTTCAGGAAATAGCAGACGCTACTGGTGTGAGCATCAACACAGCCCTGGGTCGTATGCGCTATGCGCTGATCAACCTCAGGAAGAAGATGCTAAACAGTAATTTTGCTTATGATAAAAACCTCTACTCAGAATGAGCTGATCCAGTATGTATACAACGAGTTGGCAGATGATGCCTGCGAGCAGCTGGAAGCGGCATTTATGCACGATAACGAGTTGGCCGAAGGCTGCTCAGATTTCCTGCTGATTCAACGGCTATTAGATAGCGTGACCAAAAGTCCGAGCGACCGCGCTATAAATAACATCCTGAATTACTCAAAAAGCTTAAGTTTGCAGTCTTAACTGACTGCAAACTTTTTTTATGCGCAAAAAAGAACGCTACAAGCTCCTGATCGATTATTTTACAAATAACTTTCCGGAGCCTGAGACCGAACTGGCTTATACCAACCCTTACGAGCTTATACTTGCCGTTGTGCTGAGTGCGCAATGCACCGATAAACGCGTAAATATGGTGACGCCTGCCCTTTTCGAAGCTTATCCTACGCCAGAGGCTTTAGCTGCCGCTGCACCGGAGGAGATATTTGAGTACATCAGAAGCATATCGTATCCGAACAATAAAGCAAAGCACCTGGCTGGTTTGGGCCGCATGCTTGTAGAGCAGTTTAATTCCGAAGTGCCCAGCACCGTGGATGAACTGGTAAAACTACCGGGTGTAGGTCGCAAAACGGCTAACGTTATTGTTTCGGTTATCTGGAACCAGCCAGCTATGGCCGTAGATACGCACGTGTTCAGGGTTAGCAAGCGCTTAGGGCTGGTAGATAAAAAAGCAAAGACACCGCTGGAAGTAGAACGTGAACTGGTAAGTAATTTACCCGAAGAGCTGATTGCTAAAGCGCACCACTGGCTTATACTTCATGGCCGTTACATTTGTATAGCCCGCCGCCCAAAATGCGAAGAGTGCCCGCTTACCCATTTCTGTGCCTTCTTCCAGAAGAACTTCCCCAACATACCCGACGACCCGGAGAATAAACTGGGTGGAATGTAATTAGCTGAGCCTTTAAAGTATAAAAGCCTGCTGTAACTATAGTTGCGGCAGGCTTTTTTGTTGATGTATAGTTTTGGAGTATATTGTATAGCTTATTCGGCTTATCTGTTAAAAATGACAGATAAGCCGAATAGAGTTCCGTTTATACACTAGTTGACCGTGATTGGGAATTTACGAGTTTTAAAAGTGGCGTGTCTTTCAGGCTTTTTTAGAGGGCTGGATGGCATCA
>CANMMP010000008.1 GCA_947499125.1 uncultured Pontibacter sp. | reverse complement strand
ACAACCCCGGCCAACACACCCCATAAGACACTGAATCAAGTCTGACAAGCTTCACCGTCTTATGGCCTATTTCGTTATATGCAACCTTAAATAAAAAAATGGAAAAAACAGTTTTTGAAATTTCTAAAATGGATTGCCCATCTGAAGAGAATCTAATCAGAATGAAACTTGACGGAATTTCGGAAATAAAGAATCTGGAGTTTGACATAGCCAACCGGAAACTGACTGTTTACCATACTGACAAACTTGAACAGATTGAAAATTCTATACTAGAACTGAACTTAGGCGGGAAGCGGCTTCAAACCGGACATTCGGACAAGTCGGAATTCGAAGAACAGGCCAACCAGCGAAAATTGCTCTGGATTGTTCTGGCAATAAACTTCGCTTTCTTCATTATTGAGATAGTCTTTGGGCTAATATCAAAGTCAATGGGATTGGTGGCGGACAGCTTGGACATGCTGGCCGACTCATTGGTATATGGGATTAGCCTGTTTGCCGTTGGCGGTACGTTGGCAAGAAAAAAGAAAACCGCAAAGACAGCCGGATACTTCCAGCTAACATTGGCAGTCATCGGATTTGCAGAAGTAGTCAGGAGATTCATAGGTGCTGAAAAAATGCCCGACTTCTCGACAATGATTATAGTCTCAATTTTTGCGCTTACCGCAAACGTGATTTGCCTCCTCTTGCTCCAAAGGTCAAAAAGCAAAGAAGCCCACATGCAGGCAAGCATGATATTCACTTCAAATGACGTAATTATAAATGGCGGGGTAATCTTGGCGGGGCTTTTGGTAATGTGGCTCGGCACAGGTTTGCCCGACCTTATTATTGGGGCAATAGTTTTTGTCATTGTGATTCAAGGCGCAATAAGAATCTTAAAACTCGGAAAATAAAAAAGGCTGCATATAACATTGTATAAACATCATGTTTCGGCCGACGGCCTCACACGTTGTTTATACTAACCGTTATGCGGCAGCTTAAAAGACAACAACCAACGACATTGACAGTAAGAAAATGAAATCAGATAATAAACTTGCAGGACTTGGGCTTTTGACAGCAATTTCGGCATCACTATGCTGCATTACACCTGTTTTGGCTCTGTTGGCTGGAACAAGTGGACTTGCTTCTACTTTCTCTTGGCTTGACCCATTCAGACCATATTTAATTGGCTTGACAGTTTTGGTTCTTGCGTTTGCTTGGTATCAAAAACTGAAACCTCAAAAACAAATTGACTGCTGCGACACAACTGAAAAAACACCCTTTATTCAGACAAAAAAGTTTTTGGGTTTCGTAACAGTTTTTGCAGGACTGATGCTTGCGTTTCCAAGTTATGTCCACATATTCTTTCCAAAGACAGAAAGTCAAACAATCATAACCGACCAATCAAACATTAAAACAGCAGAATTTACAATTAACGGAATGACTTGTGCAGGTTGTGAAGAAAACGTAAATCACGAAGTAAATAAACTGACAGGAATAATTAAGACGAATGTTTCTTACGACAACGGCAACGCAATCATAGAATTTGATAGAACTCAAACCGACATTCAAGAGATAGAAAAAGCCATAACTAAAACAGGCTATTCCGTAACCGACAAAAAAGAAATAAAATGAACATAATCCTGCAATCAACTATCACTTGCCCTGAATGTGGACATAAGAAAGAAGAAACTATGCCGACAGACGCTTGCCAATATTTTTACGAGTGCGAAAGCTGCAAAAAGGTATTAAAGCCAAAACAGGGCGACTGTTGTGTATTTTGTAGCTATGGAACAGTGAAATGTCCATCCATTCAAGCCGGGACAAATTGCTGTTAAAGACAATGATAAAACTGACTGAAATCGAAAGCCGACCGCATAACATCGGTTTTGCAATATGGCGGGTGAAGTGCTACTATGAAACATTTGTGCAAGATTCAACATCAGTAATTCTATTGAACTTTTGTGCTAAAATGCCGCCACATCGCAAAGCCGTAAACCGTTAAATACATCTCACAAAACCCTCGTTTATTTAAGATAAGCTCATAGCAAAACGTATCTATAAGTAACAGCATTTTTCATACCTATTAACCCTTCTGTTAGTATTGTCAAAAACATAATTTAACTGCAAAGCCTGAAGCACAGCATAGGTTTATACTAGGTTGTAGAAGTACCTGTATTTATTCTTCTTATAAGTACTTAAAGTATTACTTTAAGTACCTTGCTATAGATCAGATTTCGAGTAGTAGAACTACCCTTCAGTAGATGCTGCTACAGTATATAATTCAGCACTCCTTTTGTAACGCTAGAATGGCACCACAATGCACCTGTTTTTTGCGCAAAAATGGTGCTTTTAACAGTATTACCTACCGCTGTTTTTGTCCTGATTTTGGGGATAGGTCCCAGTAGCTATTTTGTGGTTAAAAAAGCACGCTATTGCCCGAAGAATACTCGGTTAAATATAGGTGCCTTTGGCTCTACTTTTATATGCCTTAGAAAAAGTGGTTAAATTACGTGTTACCAAGTAGTTACAAGCAAAATAGCAGAAAAAACAGCACCGTAAACTATAGGTGATTTTACTGCTTCAACAAGAGGTTAATTGTTGACAGCTAACTTCTTATAAAAGACAAGCTAAAAGTACTGGTTTTAACGTATTGTGCTGGGCCTATAATTAGCCCGCTTTTTATGCTTCCTATACTGCAGTTTCCGGGCCCAGCATTTCTCGCTTATTTCTGCTGACGATAGGAGTTTTACGGACGCTATTTCGGCCAACTGGCTGCAGCCCTAATCTAGGCCTAAGTGCAACCTTTAAGTTAATGGACTTTTTCGGGCCGCAACTGCTGCTTTTCATGCACTAATGGCCGCACTGAAAAAAGTCGCTTTCCAGCGTTTCAGCCGTAAATATTGCCTATGTAGGTAGCGCTACACTCTTGCATTTTAACACATGCTAAATGAGATACGCACGATGTAGATATAAGCACCTATTTTCTGCGCTATTTCGTCTATTAATAAGGCCTTATTCCTCCAGCAAGATAAAGCAGCAACCGTTTGCTACATAATAGGGGGTAAGTTACGTGTTACTAAGTAGTTACAATTTAAATTAGCTGCTGTTTAGTACTTAAGAGTAGATGCTTCCTGCGCCACACAACAACCCCAGTTTATAAGAAAGCTGCGGACTTATTGGATCATCGCTCTTTGTAGCCGGAATGGTAGCAGTTGCGGAGAATCTTGCACGGCTATTACAGCGTGGCATACGAGCACTACAATTTGTGGCGTCAGGTAGACAAATTGTGGTGCTCACGCCACAGATTGTGGTGGTAGCGTTACAATTTGTCTACCTTGTGTTACAGGGATTTACACCACATACTATATCGCGCCAATATACCGTAAATACGCGCTGTAGCTGGCATTGCGCGGACGGAATAAATAGTCCGTACTTTGAGCTGCTCGAGCGTGCTAATCATGCTTTCTTATAGCGCATTTCAACGCCAGTTTTACCAGCTACTAGTCTGCCTTCGATACCTGCCAGATCCGAAGGTAAAACAGCGGTAATTGCGCCAGCGCCAGTTGCCGTGTTTGCGCTACACTTTGTGGTGGCTTTGCAGCGCTTTACGTCCACCTGAAAATACGTTGTGCAGACGGCGTATTTTAAAGTGATTTCAACCACAGGATAGCCGCTCTTGTGATTAGGAATTACGACTCGTAAAATAGGGATGTGCAAAAAAATAAGCACTTATTTATAAAACACTTTAGATTGCAATAAGAATTACTTTCCTTTGAAGCGTGAGCGTTATAGCGCTTTGCTGCGTTGGCCGCTGCCCAGGCCATAGGCAAAGCATCAGTAATGACTTGGGAACAAGTCTTGTAGTTATCCCCCTGTAGCTACAGCTCTAAGAGTACCTTAATCAATTTTAACCCTTAACCTTAATTCTTATGGAAACACACGAGCCGACTCGTGAGGAATTGTATGGTGTTCGGGCCTCTACCCGAATCCCTGGCACATTAAATGCACAGCTGAGTAGAGAAGCCAGCGCCCTTGGCATAAGCTTCTCCAGGCATATGGCGAACACACTGATTAACGGCCATGCTAACCTAGCAGATCAGGTAGCTGAGATCAACATCCTGCTGAAAGAAAAACAGCGATTACAAGAGCAGGTAACTACTCTGGAAGCGAAGCTAGCAGTGCCAGGTAAAGCCCAGCGCTTCGTTACTGCAAAACTGGAAAAGAATTACCAGGCCCTGCAATCCTTTCTGCAGCAGAGCAGGAGCAAGGTCAGCCGGCAGGCACTGCTGGATGCAGGTTTTGATTTTAAGTACGCTACCAGCATGTTCTGCCAGCAGCAGGTGCAGTATAACTGCGTGTTTGATGCCTGCTATTGGCAACAAGGAGAGCAGTATTGTTTAGATACCATTCAACTCACCTAAGCATGATCCAGAACGTCACCATGATCGAATGGCCACAGGCACAGATGCTGCCGGTGGCCCTAACCCCAGTACCTACAAGTAGGTATGGGTGGTATATCTTCATAGGCATAATATTGTTGCTAGCAGCAGTCTATTTTTACATACACCGCACGGAAGAGAAAAAGCACTGGAGCAGAGTGCCTCTACACTTGCGTTAACAAGGCAGACAAAGCGTATTGGTAGTGTCTGCAGCGCAATGAGCTGTAGACACTACCAATACGTTGTGTTTACTATAATTTTTAGACGTCGGGCTGGTAAAGGGTCAGGCGCTGGTGGGGGGAGGATTCGCAAAGGTCTTGATTTTTACCACATCCGACTAGTAGCTTGTTCATAACTTGCGCGCAAACAGTCTCTCTAAATTCTACCTAGTTTCACAATAGGTTGGTGCGGTATGCACCTCATTTTACTTCTCGAAATAGCTGCACGGAAAGGTGTATGTAGCTAATGTTGCTTTCCGGTAGGCTGCTCGCTCATAATCTGGAGGGCCTGAAAGCTAAGGGAGGTACTGCACTTATTGCAAGAAAGAATGGTCTCAAGTTATATGCTTTTTTGATGCTGCAACCACAGAACAAGTATTCAAATAAGGCCTATGTCGGATAACCTGCCCTTATGTCGGATAAAAGTCGGATAAAGCTTCTCGTTTAACAGGCATACTTGCGCTACTTTGTCAAGTTTTTATGTTATTAAACTTGACAAAGCACGCTGTTATACACGTTGGCGTTAAAGCATGTGCAAAATGTTGCATATTTTGCAAGATAATGTAAATTACATTTTACAAAAACATGTATATTTGTCAACTATAGTTTACATTATGGCTAGATCAAGACGTTTATATCCTACCTGGCAACGGCTACTGGCTGAACTGGGAGAAAATATTAAGTTGGCCCGGCTGCGGCGTAAACTCAGCACCGAGCAGGTAGCCGAACGTGCGGCTATTTCGCGGCCCACGCTAAGCCAGATTGAGAAAGGAGAACCCACCGTAGCAATGGGGAATTATTTTAAAGTACTGGCCGTGCTAGGCCTGGAGAAAGACTTAGCGCAAGTGGGGCGGGACGACAAACTCGGCCGCAAATTGCAGGATGCCGAACTACCAGTGCGCGAAAGAGCTCCTAAGCATTCAAGTGATACCTAAACGAAGATGGCAAAGCAGAAGCTAACCAAAGCGATATTTGTGTACGCCGATTGGGCAGAACTAGGAGAACCCCAGTGGATGGGCACGCTGCACGCGAGCTCCGTGCGAGGTAAGGAAGTGTTTTCCTTTGAATATGAGAAAGCCTGGCTAAGCAGCCCGTATGCGCAGGTGCTGGATCCTGACTTACAGCTGTACACAGGACCGCAGTACCTGGCAGGAGAAGAGAAAAATAACTTCGGTGTATTTCTGGATTCATCTCCGGACCGGTGGGGTAGAGTGCTAATGCGCAGGCGTGAGGCGGCCATGGCGCGCAAGGAAGGCCGGCCGGAGCAACGCCTTCAGGAAAGCGACTATCTGCTGGGGGTATATGACGGCCACCGCATGGGGGCCCTGCGATTTAAGCAGGCGACTGACGGGCCTTTCCTGAACGACAACCGCGAAATGGCTACACCGCCCTGGACAGCTTTGCGAGAACTTGCTTTTGCCAGCCAAAAGCTCGAAGAAGATGACATCAGCCAGGACGAGGAGTATCTTAAATGGCTCAGCTTGCTGGTGGCCCCTGGATCTTCGCTAGGGGGCGCTAGGCCGAAAGCAGGTGTAACGGATGAGAAAGGAAACCTGTGGATCGCCAAGTTCCCAAGCCGTACCGACAACCGGGATGTGGGGGCCTGGGAGATGGTAGTTCAAGAGTTGGCTCTGGCGGCCGGCATCACTATGGCAGAAGCAAGGATGGAGCGCTACGCCTCCAGGCAGCATACTTTCCTAACCAAGCGCTTTGACCGCACGGAAACCGGGGAACGCATCCACTTTGCGTCTGCTATGACGCTGCTGGGCTACCACGATGGCATTGACTACCAGGATGGGGTAAGCTACCTGGAACTAGCGGAGTTCATTACCACGCAGGGTGCTGCGCCGGAAAAGGATTTGGAGGAGCTTTGGCGGCGGATTTTATTTAACGTTTACGTGAGCAACACAGATGACCACCTGCGCAACCATGGCTTTATCCTTACCCCACTGGGCTGGCGGTTATCACCCGCTTTTGATCTAAATCCGGTAGAGACCGGCACCGGACTTAAGCTTAATATCACAGAGGAAGACAATGCACTGGATCCGGAACTGGCACTCACTACGGCGGACTACTACCGCCTTTCTCCAAAGCAGGCCGCAGCAATACATCAACAAGTAAGAGAAGCTGTGAGCAACTGGCCAGGTGTGGCCAGCAAGTATAATATCTCAAAAGCGGACCAGGAATTAATGGCGCCTGCCTTTCGGCAAGTACTGTAAGACAGGTGGATGCTCTCTTAGGTGTCTTCACTAGGAAGCTTAGTCGCTAGCTTGGTCGTTAGCGACTAAGTGTTACACTTTATATTTCTTCCAGGACTTAAGCACCCTTTGTAAAAATTTAAATGATACCTTAATAGGTACAGTATATTGTGAAATTAGTATCGCAGCAATGTATCCAATATGAAGAAGCAAACCCGAATGTCCTTATAAGGACTATGACTAATTTAGTTCAACAGAATATACTACAACTAAAGGTAACACCTCTTTAAGAGGAAAACTATATAGGGTAATTCTTACTTAACATAAGAATAATTATAAGACTGATTATTGTACTTTTAATTGAACGCCTTTTATCTATCAAGATTTAAGAAGGTCAAAATCATAGCAACAAAGTGTATATGCCTTGTTATTGGTATTTGTGCAAGCGCCACTTGCATTAAAAGCTATAGGCTATCCTTTTAAGGTAAGCTTTGATTACCAGTTATATCATCGATGCATCACCTGCAGGTGCCACATCCTCAAACCCTTCGGAAAAAAATTCAGCTAATGAGATTCCAAAGTAGCGACAAACAGCTTCTAAGGTAGAGAGTGTGATGTTGGCGCGCCCTGACTCGAGCCGTGCCAGGTGGATGCCCGTATCATGAAAGAAGGCTTCAAGCGTCACCCCTTTATGCTCTCTGAGTCGCTTAAGGCGTGCCGCCGTGGCCTTGATGAGCTGTTCGTTTCTAAGTCTTGCCATCCTGGAATGCAAGCTGTAAAAACGCGGCTTCCTTTATAATGACATATATGTCATTATAAAGAAGTTGTGCTTATCTTTACAACACGATGCACCCTTAACAGCAAGGACATGATAACAGAGCAATCTCCAAGACTGACCTTTAAAAGAAAAAGCAGCAAGCGCATTGAGGAAATGTGCCGGCAGTACTGGACATTTATAAAAACCCAGCAACAAGCAACTTCTTTTACTTCTACCTTAGAAGCGCTGGCCAACGAGCATCGCTGCGATGTTACTAGTGTGGAGCACACTATAGCGCTGACCTGTAAGGCTGAAATCTCATGTAGCCTCTGTCATAGCCCTATATTTGTCGCTAATCGCCGGAAGTTGATTGCTTTGCGCGCAGCAGGAGAACATGCCGTAAACTGCGATGACTGTACTGACTACTTGCGTGTCAACTACAAGAGTTTGTTTGACCTAGAACAACAACCTGCCTATACGAGGCCAGTCATTAATGTTAACCACCCGAAGCACGATTTTTTAGGCAAGCTGCTAAGTTATTTCCCAAGAGTATATCCGAACTTGGCGCCCTCTACCTTCATTCATCATCGTTCACCTGTCTATCCTACCAAGGACGATGTATGGTTTGATTATTTTCTGAAGACGAGGGTAACTTTTACCATCTGCAATGCTAAAAATGAGCCGATAGCCATCATCGATTGGCCATCAGGAGAAGAAGAGAACTCCAAAGAAACGATGATGAATTTCAAACGCCGCTTAATGGTTAAATCGGGTATTAAGTATTATGTCTTCCCAAATGACGAGCATACCTTTTTTGCTGAAGTTCAGAACTTAAGAATGCGTTGTTTTCTTTCAGTTCTTCCTAATAGCCTGGAAGAGATTCTTACAGCTACTCAAAAAAGAGAGCTTCTCTGCCACCAAATTTCACAAGATTAATGCAGCTGCTATATGCTTGTCTCCGAGAATAAATTCTGATTAATTAATTCAAGTTGCGATTAAACACATTTATTAATGGTGTAAGCAAAGAGGAAGAGAACAATTTTTAGCAGAAACCCTTGTGGGGTGACGGCGTGGATAGTTCGGGGAAAGGCCGCTTCTATTTCACTAAAAGTTGTTTCTATTCTCTTTCTCATCACAGTTTTTATGAAGCCCATCGCTGGGCTGTCTTTTCGCTTACTGTTGCTTTTTCGCTGGGTAAGCAGGCTTATCTGCTCGCATTCGCCGAGTAGGTCTTCAAACTCATAGTTGGTGTAGGCGCTGTCCCCGTACAGTTGGCTTTCCGGCGGCAGGTTCAGGTCCATGGCCTGCAGGGCGTTGCCATCGTGCACACTTCCGGCCACGATAAAGTAACTCACCGGCAGGCCCCCGGCAGTTGCGATAACTTCCACCTTGAACCCGTAGAAATACTCCCTTTTAGAAGTATTGTAGCCCCTGTAGGCCTCACCCTCCAGCAATTTGCACCGGTTAATGCGAATATTGCGACACACGGCCACTGGGAAGCTGTCAATCACATACGCGCTTGTGGTATTAAGCTGTTTGAGGCATTCTCCCAAAGCCAGAAAGATAGCCGCAATCGTTTCGCCCAGCCGGTGCAGCATCCGGTTAAAGTTGCTCTTATGCGGCATCCGACACTTGTGGTGCTGCTGCATATAGCTGCTGGCCACAGCCAAGTTGCCGCCAAAGTAGCGGGCTGACACTAAGGCCGTCGTAATTATTTCCGCATCGCTGACTTTGCGCTTGGCTGACGCTTTTTTGCCCGCTATTTGCAGGTAATCGTCAACAAAACAGTAAATTGCTATTGTGAAGTCATTCATGGCAAGTAAGAAATTAAGTGTGGTTACTTTTTCCTTAACAAGCCTGAGTGGCTTCATCGTTTACGAGCCAATACTAAATCGCAACTTGAATTAATTAATACTCTATTATAAGATAAGCCGCAGAACCTTATAGTAGTTTAGGAATTCAAAAGTTGCTGCGTAAAACACTCCCCAAGTGGCTTTGAAACTGCAGAAAATCTATAGTAAAGTGGTAGGTCCTAGTAGCTATCTGCTATTATATTCACTGCCCAATACCAGCATAAGAACAACATATACATAGAGATGGTTAAAAAAGTCAGACATCTTTATTCGTTGAGCAGTAGCTTCTTATAAAGCATAAAGACAACCCAAAAAAGAATTGCTCTCCATAAATATGTAAATGTTTTTTAGAATTCTGTAAAAAGAAGTCGGCTATTGCTATTACCTTTGCCGTAGTATAACCAACCCATGAAACTCTTTAAGCGGATCATATTACTTACCCTGGCCCTGCTGGTACTTGTCTCTTCGACAGGTATTTCGGTAGGCATGCACTTGTGCGGCGGGGAGCTAGAAGATCTTGCTTTCTTTGGGGCTAAGGCAGATTGCCCGATGGAGCAGCAAAAAGAAACGCTGCCGCCCTGCCACCAGGTACCCGGTGCTGGTGATACGGCTGACTGCTGCGATGACCACAAGCTGGTTTTCGAACACTCCGAAGCTTCCGCTGCCACAAAAGCACAACTGCTTGCTAAAACAATAGATCTGAAGTTTGTAGCTGCTTTTAAAGCCGTTATATTTCAATTCTTTGCTTCCGAAACTAGCCTTAAGCCTGCTTACGCTTGCTACGAAGCGCCCCCGCTAGCCCGCGACATACCGGTGCTGGTGCAATCTTTCCTACTATAAACCTTAGCGCTCTTGATGCCCATTAAGCTGGTGTAGCTGTGTCTTATCCTGAGATACAGGCTGCTCAGTCAATACTTAAATTGGTAGCATCAACTCTCGCCTGCCACACTTCTGTGGCTTCTCAACTTCCTGTTAAGGTTTATTTTATTCTTACATGATTGCGAAACTAATTTCCTTTTCGCTCCGAAACCGTTTGGTGGTACTGCTTATAGCAGCGGTACTGTTCGGTTGGGGCTTATATTCTGTACAGACAAACAAAGTGGACGCTATCCCTGATTTGTCTGAAAACCAGGTGATCGTTTTTACTGAATGGATGGGCCGTAGCCCACAGATCATCGAAGACCAGATTACCTATCCGCTGGTGACCAACTTGCAGGGATTGCCCGAAGTGAAGTATGTACGCGGCAGCTCCATGTTTGGCATGAGCTTTATCTATGTCATTTTCGAGGATGAGACCGATGTCTACTGGGCACGCGAGAGGGTGCTGGAACGTCTGAGTTCTGTTGGCAATATGCTGCCCGATGGCGTTACGCCCACCCTCGGTCCCGATGGAACCGGTGTAGGTCATATTCTTTGGTATACCTTAGACGCTCCCGGAATGGACTTGGGCGAGCAACGTGCGCTACAGGACTGGTACATTAAATTCGGTCTGCAAAATGTGAAAGGCGTGAGTGAAGTGGCTTCTTTTGGTGGCTTCCAGAAGCAGTACCAGATCACACTTGATCCAACTAAACTCACCTATTACAAGCTCTCAGTCCCTCAGGTCATTCAATCTATACGGGCCAATAACAACGAAGCTGGTGGCCGCAAATTCGAGCTTTCAGACATCGGCTATATCATCAAAACGACAGGTTACCTGCAGTCTGCTGAAGAAATCCAGAACATTGCCATCACAACCAACAATACAATACCGGTACGGGTGCGTGATGTAGCCACGGTGCAGATGACTGGTGAAAGCAGACTGGGTATTTTCGATGTAAACGGCGAAGGAGAAGCGGTTGGTGGAATAGTGGTGATGCGCTATGGCGAGAATGCGGACGAAGTAATAGACAATGTAAAAGTAAAAATGGAAGAAGTAGCCAAAGGGCTGCCTAAAGGTGTAAAGTTTAATATTGTGTATGATCGCAGTGGCTTGATCAACGAATCGGTAGATTCTATCCGAAACACGCTGATTGAAGAGATGCTGGTGGCTTCTGTGATTGTATTTTTATTTCTCTTCCACTGGCGTAGTGCGTTGGTTATCCTAATCCAGTTGCCACTTTCGGTAGCTATCGGATTTATACTTCTAAACGCTTTCGGCATCTCTTCCAACATCATGTCCCTAACCGGTATTGCCCTTTCGATAGGTGTGATCGTGGATGATGCCATCGTGATGGTAGAGAATGCATACCGGCATTTAGCCGATGCCGAGAAGGGTAAGCAATGGATGGAAGAAGAGTAAAGTGAATGAACTAACCGTTCATTCAAAACAACATGCATTCAAAATTGAAGCTACATGAAATTATCAAAAGAAGATAGAATCCGGATCATTGAAAAAGCAGCCAAGCAGGTAGGCCCAAGTGTGTTCTGGAGCACCGTTATTGTCATTACTTCTTTCCTTCCGGTATTTTTACTAACAGGCCAGGAAGGAAAGCTGTTTGGGCCACTTGCCTGGACAAAAACATTTATACTGATTGTGGATGCCATTGTGGCTATCACACTGACCCCTGTACTGATCTCCTTTTTCCTGAAAGGCAAATTTAAAGATGAATCTGCGAACCCGATCAACAGGGCATTAGAGCGTGTGTACGGCCCGTTGCTACGTTGGTGCCTGAACTGGCGCAAAACAACCATAGGCGTGAACATCCTAGCCTTGCTTGTTGCCATCCCGATGCTGTTCAGTTTGGGTACAGAGTTTATGCCGCCCCTTGATGAAGGTTCTATTCTGTTTATGCCTGTAACGTTGCCGGATATTTCCAATGCCGAAGCAAAGCGCATCTTACAGGTACAAGATAAAATCATCAAATCAGTGCCGGAAGTGGAAAGTGTATTAGGAAAAGCAGGTCGCGCCAGCACGGCCACCGATAACTCCCCTATCAGCATGATCGAAACCATCATCATGCTTAAACCGCAGTCCGAGTGGCGCGAGGGCATCACCAAACAGGACATTATAAGCGAGCTGGACAGTAAGCTACAAATACCAGGTGTAGTGAACGGCTGGACCCAACCTATTATCAACCGCATTAACATGCTGGCTACCGGTATCCGCACCGATGTGGGTGTGAAAGTATATGGTCAAAACCTGGATTCAATAGCTGCGGTGTCTGAAAGAGTACGCGGTGCTTTGCGCGATGTGCCGGGTGTGAACGACCTGTACGTAGAGCCTATTACAGGTGGCAAATACCTTGAGATTGACATTAACCGGGAAGCGTTGAGCCGCTACGGTTTAACCATAGATGATGTAAACCTGATTGTAGAATCAGCATTGGGTGGCACTCCTATTGGCAATACCATTGAAGGCCGTCAGCGCTTTTCGATCAACGTGCGCCTGGCGCAGGAGTATCGCAACAGCGTGGACCGCATTCAGCGCATTCCAATCCAGACAGCTGCAGCAGGAACTATCCCATTATCATCGGTAGCAGAAATTCGGTTTACCGATGGCCCGCCCATGATCAACTCGGAGAATGCGCAGCTGCGTGGGGCCGTACTCTTTAACGTACGTGACCGCGATTTAGGAAGTACGGTAAAGGAAGCGATCGAAAAGATAAACCAGGAAGTAACGGGTATACCGGAAGGCTATTACCTGGAATGGAGCGGCCAATGGGAAAATCAGGTACGCGCCAATCAAACCCTGCAGCTCATTATCCCACTGGTAGTGCTGATCATCTTCTTCATTTTATACTTCTCTTTTAACTCCTTAAAAGAAGCCTTCTTTAGTCTGATTACCATTCCCTTTGCCCTGATCGGCGGGGTGTTCATCGTCTACTTCTATGGCGTGAATTTGTCTGTAGCCGTGGCGGTAGGCTTTATTGCCTTGTTTGGCATGGCTATCGAAACGGGGATGCTGATGGTGGTATACCTGAACGAAGCGATGAAGGAACTGACGGATACAAAAGGTAACTCCGATGAGACGATCACGAAGCAGGACATCCGCGACTATGTGTTTAAAGGGGCTGTGAAACGCCTACGACCTAAAATCATGACGGTATCTGTCTCGCTGTTCGGTCTGATCCCGGTGCTATGGGCAACCGGTGTAGGAACTGACGTGATGCTGCCAATCGTGCTGCCCTTGATTGGGGGTGTATTTACCTCTTCCATTCACATCCTGCTGGTAACGCCCGTGGTGTTTGAAATGACAAAAGAGTATGAACTTAAAAAACACGGTAAACTAGATATATACGATGTTAAGCATTAAGAAATTAAGTTGGTTGTGTGTGTTTGTGATGTTGCTGGCTGGCACTCCGGTGCTGGCTCAGCAGCAACAAATACTAAACCTAGACAGTGTGCTGCAGCGCATCAGCAACAATAACCCGATGTTGCAGCAGTACAATTACCGCGCAAAGGCGATGGATGCGTACGCGGAAGGCGCTAAAAGCTGGATGGCCCCGATGGTCGGTGCTGGCGTATTCATGGCCCCCTATCCCGGTGCTGAGATCATGGAAGAGCGCGACAAAGGTGCGTGGATGGTTTCAGCCGAGCAGGACATTCCAAACCCGATAAAGCAACGCGCGAAAGAAAAGTACATGAAATCCAGAGCTGGTATTGAGCAGGCAGCAAAGGATGTCACCTATAACGACCTGCGCGCCCAGGCCAAGACCGCTTATTACAATTGGGTGGTGCTTGAAAAACAGCTTGATGTATTAAAAGACAATGAACGCATTATGGAGTTTATGCTCAAGCTGGCACGAATCCGTTACCCCTACAGTCAGGGCAAGCTAGGCGGTGTTTACAAAGCGGAAGCCAGGCTGCACGAAGTGCAGAATATGCAGGTGATGACGGCTTCGCAGATCGAACAACAGAACGTGCAGCTCAACATTCTGATGAACCTGCCAAAGGATCAGAAGTATAAAATTGATACCACTATCGCTGTACCTGCGCCTGCTGCGCTTGCAGTTGATACCACTTACCTAGCGGGCGCCCGCAGCGACATCCGCCAACTCGACAGAACCATTCAGTCCATGCAGCTGAATGTAGAGATGGAAAAGAAAGAACGTTTGCCGGACTTTAAACTTCGCTTTGATCACATGTACCCGCGTGATGAGATGATGCCACAGCAGTTTACCGCGATGGGGATGATCTCCATTCCGATCGCACCCTGGTCGTCGAAGATGTACAAGGCCAACACCAAAGCCATGAACCTGGAGATACAAGCTATGCAGCGCGAGCGTGAGGCGATGCTAAACGAAGCGCAGGGGATGGCCCGTAACATGGCACTGGAGCTGAATACCATGCGAGAGCAGGTAGACAACTACAATAATAGAATCATACCGGCATTAAAGAAAAACTATGATGTGACCATGCTGGCCTACGAGCAAAACAACGAAGAATTGCCTTTGGTAATCGATGCCTGGGAAGCTCTGAACATGGCGCAGATGGAGTATCTCAAGTTGCTGCTGTCTCTTTTTCAGATGACGGTAAGCTACGAGAAGGAGCTAGAAAGATAACTAGTGTATTGGGAAATGTGGATGAGTGAATGTTAAAGCTTTTCTCACACAATCCTGCTATTACTTATACAAAATTGAATATGAGACGATATTTGAACATACTCTTCCTGGTGGTAGGCTTTGCCGTGGCCGCCTGCTCCGTAGAAGAAAAAACACATGCAGAGGGGGAAACGGAATACACCTGTCCCATGCACCCGCAGGTAGTCAAAAGCGAACCTGGCTCCTGCCCTATCTGCGGCATGGACTTAGTTCCTAAAGCTGTACAAGGTGAAGGTGTTGAGCTAACCGAAGACCTTGCTTTTTTGTTAAAACCAACTAATACGACCGTAGTTTCTAACATTGCTACGATCAAACCTGTGCAAAAGACTGTGGAAGCCACAGTGCAGCTGGATGGCATTATCACCTACGATCCACGACGGGTTTATTCTGTTCCGGCGCGGGTAAGTGGTCGTATAGAGAAGCTATTCATCAAGTATAATTTCCAGCAGATCCGCAAAGGACAAAAGCTGATGGAAGTCTATAGTCCGGATCTGATCACGGCCCAAAAAGAGCTGCTGTACTTAGTGCAGTCGGCTCCGGAAGACAAGCAGCTGATCGTTGCTGCCAGGCAAAAACTACAGTACCTGGGTGCTACTACTGATCAGATCAACCGCCTGATCCGCACAGGGGAAGAAAGCTATACGTTCGCGCTTTACAGCCCCTACGATGGCTACGTGGTCGACCTGAACGCTTCGGCCCCTGCTGCTAGGGCAAGTGCCGCTACAGCACCAGCTGCCAGCGCTGGTGGGGGTATGGACGCCATGGGAGGTAGTAACGCTGCTACAACTCCAGCAGCCTCCAGTACGCCAGCTGGACAGGCCATACAATTGCGCGAGGGTATGTATGTAACTACAGGGCAACCCCTGTTGCGGGTAGTAAATGTTGCGCAGTTATGGGCAGAGTTTACTATTCCCCCAGGTAAGATGCAGTCATTAGCAAAAGGTTCTCCTGTGGTAATATCTTTTCCGCAAGTACCTGGTGAAAAGCTAAAAGCCAACATAGATTTCTTGCAACCCTTTTTTGATGAAGGAGAGAATTTTGCCAAGGCGCGCGTGTACTTGCCAGGCAATATGAAAGCTGCGATGGTAGGGCAACTGGTAAGTGGCCAGGCAACATATAGTACAGACACTGCCCTTTGGGTACCTAGTGTAGCAGTGCTGGATATAGGTACCAAGACCGTCGCTTTCATAAAAAGGAATGGCGTGTTTGAGCCAGTGGCGGTTACTACAGGTACGGATGTAGGCAGCAAGATCCAGATCACAGTTGGCTTAACGCAAGCGGATACAATAGCTGCAAATGCGCAGTTCCTGGTAGACAGCGAAAGTTTTATCAAGGTTCGAAACTAAAAAGAAAACCATGAGACGATATTTGAACATACTCTTCCTGCTGGTAGCCTTTGCCGTGGCTGCCTGCTCGGTAGAAGAAAAAACACATGCAGAAGGTGAAACTGCAACGTATACCTGTCCGATGCACCCGCAAATTGTGCAGGATAAACCGGGTACCTGCCCTATCTGCTTCATGGACCTGGTACCCGTATCCCAAACGGGTAAAGAGAATGGGGAACTGGTGCTGATGGAAAACCAGATCAAGCTAGGAAACATTAAAACCATGCGTGTTAAAGCTGGTTCCGTAGGTGGCAACGCTATACTTACCGGCAAGTTGGTACTGGATGAAACACAAACGGATGTGATCAGTAGCCGGGCTGCAGGTCGCATTGAAAAGCTGCACCTGAAAGAAAGTGGGCAAACGATCCAAAAAGGGCAACCGCTGTACGAATTGTATTCTGAAGAGCTTCTAACCCTGCAGCGCGAATACCTGCTGGCCCTGGCACAAAACCGTGAACTTGGGAATGAAAACCCAAGATTTGCTTCGTTTCTGGAAGCAGCCAAAAAGAAACTGCTCTTATATGGTTTAACCCAAGGTCAGATCAGGAGTTTGGCCAGAACCGGAAATGTAAGTTCCCGGATAACTTTTGTAGCTCCAGCCAGTGGTGTGGTTACCGAAGTTGCTGCTGCTGAAGGCCAGTATGTAGCTGAAGGTGGGGTGCTATATAGATTAGGTAAACTGGGCAAGATCTGGGTAGAAGCTGAAATTTATCCCCAGGAAGTGGCTAGTGTGAAAGAAGGTGATCCGATCAAGGTAGCAGTAGAAGGATTTGGAAAAGAGCTGGTAACGGCAGAGGTTACTTTTATCAGCCCGGAATTTCGGGCCGGTAGCCAGGTAGCGATACTACGTGCTGAATTGCCAAATCCAAATGATCAGTATCTGCCAGGCATGCAGGCCAATATTATCATGCAAAACTCGGATGATGAAAGCCCTACACTGGTGCTACCGACTGATGCTGTCATCCGTGATGAAAAAGGGGCGCATGTGTGGGTGCAGTCCGGGAAAGATACTTTTAAAGCCCAAATGGTGACGCTAGGGGAAACAAGTGCAGACAATGTGGCCATCCTTTCCGGGTTAAAGGAAAACGATAAAGTTGTCGTATCCGGAGCATACCTATTGTATAGCGAGTTTGTGCTCAAAAAAGGTACTAACCCCATGGCAGGCCATCAACATTAAATTACTAATGTATTATGAAAGACTGTTGTAAGACTGGTGACCAAGCACCAGTTAGTAAGTGGCAAAAGTGGCTACGCTGGCTTGTTATAGGTACCGTCGCCGTTATTATACTTTTAGTGCTTATCAACCAATTTAAATAAATTTCTAACCCCTAATACTAACTACAAAATGAAAAAGACATTTGCAACAGCTGCCTTGGCATCCTTCCTATTTACTTCTTGCTCTGAAAATAAGCAGGAAGCGACTACCGCAACTACTGAAACAGAAAACCACGAACACCACGAAGGTATGGCGCACGGCGATGCGCAGCCTGCCGCAGGAAAAGTGGTCGTAGAAGTGCCGAACTATACGTCGGTGGCGAGCCCTGTAAAGGAGCAAATCTCTGCTGTAGTAGACAGCTATCTAAAATTAAAAGACAACCTGGTAGCTTCTGACGCGCAGCAGGCGCAGATGGATGCCAAAGCCATCGTATCTGCTGCTGAAAAAGTAGATGTATCGGCTTTACAAGGCGAACAGAAAACTTTTGCAGCAGAACGCCTGAGTGAGGTAACACAGGCTGCTTCTGCCATGGCCGAGGCTGCTGACCTGGATTTACAGCGTGCTCAGCTGGAGTTATTATCTGAAGCGACCTTTGCCCTGACCAAAGCGTTTGGTGCTGCTGATCAAGCCTTATACTACCAGCATTGCCCGATGGCCAACAACGACCAGGGAGCCTACTGGCTGAGCTCAAATAAAGAGATCCAGAATCCTTATTTTGGAGAGAAGATGCTGAAGTGTGGTAGCAACGAAGAAGTGCTTAATTAACATGAAAGAAGGGAGCAGTACTAAAAAGTGCTCCCTTCTTTATCATCTTTAGTCAAATCAGGAAGCAGGGCTTACGTTCTCGCAGCCCCTATCAAATTCATAACCTCATGCATAAATTCGGGACATCCTTTATTGGGGCCTTAGCACTTGCCGGTAGCCTAACAGGTTGTAATGACCTCATGGTACACGACGAGCAGATGACACCCTTGAACCTAACTTACCCGGCTGCTTTTGTCGTAAATGGGCTCGATAATATCAATTGCTGTTATCAGGCTAAGTGAAAATCAACTTTCAGAAACGATCAAACTACAGGATGCCGTAGCGCCCCACCACATATCGATAAGCCCTGATAAAACAACACTTGCTGTTGCGATCACTTCCACTGATTTAAGCGGCGGACATGGGGGTATGGATGACAGCGACAAGTCATTTAAGGTAATAATTCTGGATGCAGTAACCGGCTTAGTTAAGCAGACACTCCTTTTACCCAGTATGCCACATAATGCAGCATTCAATGCTGCCGGGAATGAGCTATGGCTCGGACAGCAAAATGAGAATTCTGGTACTGTGCTTGTATTTGATACAGCTGATTGGTCTATCAAAGCAGTAATCACTGTAGTCAAGGACCCTTCTGAAGTCACGTTCTCAACAGATGGTGCACTAGCCTTTGTTGCCAATACCAATGATGCATCCATCTCTGTGATTGATCCTTTGTCCAAGACAGTGTTAAAGACTCTTCAAGTGGGCAAGGAACCTGTAGGGGCCTGGCCGGCTAGTGATGGCAACATGTATGTAGATAATGAAAGTGCGCAGACAGTCAGTATCATCAATGTAGCATCTACAACGGTAACAGAAACACTTGCCTTAGGCTTTAAGCCAGGGTATGTTGCCTACCAGGACAACACGAAGGAACTCTGGGTAAGCAATGCCACTGATGGTGAAGTAGTGATCTATCAACGGGGAGCTACTGGCTGGCTGAAAAAAGCAGCAGTACCAACCGGTGCTGATGCACATGCTATTGCCTTCAGTGCAGACAAAAGCCTGGCTTATATTACCAACCAGGGTGCCCATACCGTGACAGTTCTGGATGCAACAACCTATGTCAGGATCAAAGAACTTGCCATTGGCCGCATGCCGAATGGAATTATCACCAATCAATAATCTTCTAATTAATTAAACTAATCTATCTTTTTTCACCCATGACACGCAAACATTATATTCTGAAACCCTTTATCGGCGTAGTGGCTTTTTACTTACTTGCCGCCACTCCTGCCCTGGCGCACGGAGGCGAGAAGCACGATAAGAAAAAAGCGGAGGAAGCAAAAGTTGTAACCGTTGACACAGCCCATGCCTCGCACCCGGCCAGTGATACTGTAGTAGCACAGCAGCCAATACCTGCTGCCAGTGTCCACACACAGGCCCATGAGCAAAACCCAAGCTCAGTGCATGCTTCGCTCAGCGATTTCCCGAACACCCATCCGCTAATTGTTCACTTTCCGATCATGTTGCTCATGGTGGCAGCAGCAGTGCTGCTGGCCAATATTGTTTTTCTTCGAAAGGAGCTTAATTGGGTGGCCACGGTAGCCACACTCATTGGGTTTGGCACCGCGTACCTGGCTGCTAATTACAACCACCCGCATACGTCCGGGCTATCCGACCATGCCCAGCTCGTGCTTGACCAGCACGACCTATATGCTGAGTGGACCGTGTATCTGGGTGCTGTAGGCGTTGTCGTACAATTGCTTAGTCAGTTCTTATTCAAGGGCAAGCGCTGGAGTGTGGCTATGGCGGCGCTTATCTTAACGGGTTCGGCATATGCTGTTTCCATGGCCGGTCATTACGGAGCGCAACTCGTGCACATTGAAGGGGTAGGACCTCAAGGAAAATTCCTGGAAGAACATCAACATTAAGTTCACTCCCGAAGAAGGACCTCCGCTGAGCGCGCTTCATTTTAAAAATCAATTTCTTATGACGCGCTTATGCTTATAAAATCATCTTGCTTAGCCTTTACCCTAAATTAATCCATGAAAAAATTTTTAGCTATCCTATTTGCTGTCTGCCTGCTATCCCTGCAACAGCTGTACGCACAACCTACAGTCGAACGTGATATACAGCAGGTAAAATTAGTACTGAGCAACTATAAAGCGGCTGTAGAGGCTTTGGACGCCTCTAAAACGCTGCACCTTTTTGCTCCCGATTCTAAAGTGTTTGAGTCAGGTGGCGAGGAAGGCACCTATGCCAATTACCTTGATCACCACCTGGCACCTGAACTCAAGGCATTTAAATCTTTTAGCTACAGTGACTACAAAGTTGAGGTACAAGTAGATGGCCCTTACGCCTTTGCCACAGAGACCTACACCTACACGATTGTACTAGCTAAGGACGGAAGTGCGATTAAAAAGAAAGGCGTGGCCACTTCCGCCTTAAGGAAGAATAATGGAACATGGCAGATAATGAGCTTGCACAGTTCCTCAAGAAATACAAAATAATTGCATCATAGCTAAACCCGACTGATAGATGACTGCTTGGCTGTGCATCAATCACGGTAACCTTTAGACCCATAGATGAGAAAGCCCAGCTGACGTTATCATTAGCTGGGCTTTCTCATCTATGGGATCTGAATCCAGTATTAGAAGATTAGCAGAATACTACAAAGCATAATACCCTGACCATTCTACTCGAATAATCAGGGTGTTTGCTATTTTACATGATTATCCTTGCTGGCAGGCTTGTTCGCAACGTCGGCATGCCTCAGCACACATCCTGCAATGTTCCATATGCGAATGTTTAGCACACTCTTCGCCACATTCCCGGCATACCCTAGCACATACATCTAGCACTTCTCTTGCTAACGTAGAGTCGCGGGAAACATATTCCGCTGCCATCTTACAAATGGCCGCACAATCTAGATCAAGCCGTATGCAGCGCTCCATCATTTTCACATCATCTTCTTGTAAACAGGAAACGGCACAGAAGTTACAGGCTGCAGCACATTCGGCAAGTGTTCTTATTAAGTCTTTGTTCATAGCTTATGGTTTACAGTTAGGTTTAGTTTATGTTTACCTAGTCTTAAAAGGACTAGTTTTATATATTTAGAAAGCATGTTTATATATTTATTGTTTATAAAATGGGGAGCTTCATCTATGACAGCCTATAGGGTTGCTTCACAGCAATAGTTTAGCAATTCTTTCCGCTTTAAAACTTACACTACCTTCTTTTATTTAATGTAGCGATCCGAGCAGTACCTAATCTAGTCTAACTTTTTGTGTATCCTGTTGCATATATAGCATCTCTTGAGGTAAATCTTAACTTGCAGATTAACGTTACACAGGACGCAACCTTAATAGAAACACATTGGTACGTATCACCGTTAGACCCAAGGCGCTAGATCTTGTGTGCTATAGCTAGGCACAAACAGCTATTTCCATATTTAACATTTTTCTATCTTTACATAAATCCATCCTAGCTAGTGCTTTAGGCTAATGAGCAGCAAAAAAAACGTAAAGCGTAGAGGTATTCCGGGGCTGCTGCTGATTGCAGTTTTCCTAAACCTATTCCTTATCCAGTTAGCGTGCAACCTGCCGCATCTGGTAGAACGCTTGTCGCCTACGTTTGCTGCACAAGGGCACCACCACAGTGCTGCGCCTGATACGCAGGCTTCTGCTCACAAGCATGCAGAGGAGCACGCTCATGCACCCTCAGATCATTCTCACTCAGGCTCCGAAGATGTTGACTGCTGCGAAAAGAAAGCATATGCTCCGTTCGTTAAGGCATCTGCGGCCGCGGACCTTCTTTTGCTTGATAAAGTCCCTGTCGTCTGCTCCAATGTTTTTTACCAAACTATTCTTGGGGGTGCGCTGAGCCGTTTTGCTTTTGAAGTGTCCCCCGCCCCTCCGGACGATCCTGTCCCAAAGATTCCAGACATCAGGATCTTTCTGCACTCTCTTACGATTTGAATGAACATCCAGTCTTGCACCTGCTTCAGGCGATAGCCATGCGCTAATGTCAATGAGGCAGGCGGCTACGTGCGCCTGAGTCTACCCCTTTTATGGGAGTTACTAGGCGGCTGGCCAGTTACTGTATCATTCACTTCTGCACTTCCAGGTCTATTTACTTCTCTAGGAAGCGCAGGCATCATTTACTAACGATGCACGAAGAAAGTTCGCACCAACAGGTGCTTCGCATAAAGAATATGGTATGCCCCCGTTGCATTACAGCCGTACAGCATGAGCTGGAAAAGCTAGGCCTGCGTGTGCTGGAAGTGGTGCTCGGTTCCGCAACAGTGGAAGCATCACAAGACCTAGATATTTCCGCTATAGAAGCAGCCTTGGTAAGTCAGGGATTTGAGCTGATCTTGGACAAGCAAGAAGACTTGGTAGAAAGTATAAAGATTGCCGTGATAGATCTGATCCGATCAGAAAAAATAGCTACGCTAGCCACCAATGTTTCAACCTACTTGGCTTATGCGCTTGGCAAGGATTATTCTACGATCAGTACTGCTTTTAAAGCCTCAGAGGGAGTTGCTTTAAGCAGGTTTGTCGTGCTACAAAAGGTAGAGCGTGCCAAAGAACTTCTCTCCTATGATGAATTATCAAAGGCGGAGATTGCCACGCGTCTTGGCTATAAAAGCCTGCAGCACCTTTCCAGCCAGTTCAAAGAAGTCACTGGATTTACACTCCTGCAATATAAAAAGAACAACAATCCCCAGCGTAATTCCATTGACAACCTGCTTGGGCCTTCCTGATGGTCACATATCTGTAATTTTATTCAATGAATTTATAAAACCTATTTGTTTCCCGTGCTGTAGAGCTAGCAAGGTTTATCAGGTAAATTAAGTTAAGCCACGATTCAGGAGGTAATATTTGTTTAAGGGCGTAGGTGCCGTTCAGGTTCTTCCTAGGCCTATTGTAAAATACAGATGCTGTGTTTGGCTTTCACTGTCGAATCTTTCTATGCACAACACAGACTAGATCTATGGCAGCACCAGCACTTGTTGAGCTAACCTTGTCAAACGGAACAACATCCGTAAAAGTGTAAAGGAAGAAAACATATGGTAGCCTTTCTGAATCATGATATGTAAAGAGAACAGCATATGGACCACGCACACCACCACAAAGGGGCACATCAAACAGCAAAGGATCAGAAAGAACAGCTAACTGAACGGTTAGAAGAGAAGACCCTGCATGGCCACGAACATGCCATGCATAAAGACACGACCGGCCATCCTCCCCATGGCGAGCATGGCCACGATCACCACCGCATGATGATTGATGACTTCAGAAAGCGGTTCTGGGTGTCGCTGATGCTATCTATACCTGTGATCATCCTGAGCCCGATGGTGCAGCACATCCTAGGTTTTTCGTTGGAGATACCCTACAGCATGTACATCGCTTTTATACTCTCTTCTATCATCTATTTTTATGGTGGCTGGCCTTTCCTTACTGGCCTTGTAGAAGAAATTAAAAAAGCCGCACCAGGTATGATGACTTTGATCGGCGTGGCCATCACTGTCGCTTATCTTTATAGTACAGCCATTGTATTTGGGCTGTCAGGTATGGATTTCTTTTGGGAGCTGGCCACCCTGATTGTGATCATGCTGCTCGGGCACTGGATCGAAATGAAATCTGTACTGGGTGCTTCTAAAGCCTTGGAGTTGCTCGTAAGCATGATGCCTGCTGAGGCCATGCTGATCCGGAACGGAGAAACAGTCCGTGTGCCGATTGAAGACTTGAAAAAAGGGGACTTAATCCTGATTAAGCCCGGCGAGAAAGTTCCTGCTGATGGGGAGGTAGAAAATGGCGAAAGCTACCTGAATGAGAGCATGCTGACGGGTGAGAGCAAACCGGTACAGAAAAGAAAAGAAGACAATGTGATCGGAGGATCCATTAACGGAAACGGCTCGCTGCAGGTACGTGTGGTTAGCACTGGCAAAGACAGTTACCTGAACAAGGTGATCAACCTGGTGCAGGAAGCACAAAAAACAAAATCGGACACACAGCGCCTGGCCGATAAAGCTGCCAAATGGCTTACCTACGTGGCGCTGGTAGCAGGCTTTGGCACCTTTGCAGTATGGCTGTTGGTAGGCGCTGAGCTGGACTTTGCCCTAGAGCGGATGGTAACGGTGATGGTGATCTCCTGCCCGCATGCACTGGGTCTGGCCATTCCGTTGGTAGTAGCCATCTCCACAGCGGTTTCTGCCAACAACGGGCTTCTGATACGCAACCGTACTGCTTTTGAGAATTCCCGCCTCATCACCACCATCATCTTTGATAAGACAGGCACCCTGACACAGGGCTCTCATGAAGTGGCGCAGGTTGTTTCCTTCGACCAGCGCTACCCTGAGCAGGAGTTATTACGCCTGGCTTCGGGTGTGGAACAGAACTCTGAGCACTACATCTCGCAGGGTATTCTGCGCAAAGTAAAAGCGGATGGCATTACCGTTCCTGCATCAGACAACTTTAACTATTTGCCTGGCAAAGGCCTCGAAGGCACTGTAGAAGGCAGAGATGTTAAAGTGGTAGGTCCAAACTATATGAAAGAATATGCCATTCAAGTACCGGAAAGCAAGGCTGAAGAAGGTGTAGAAACGGTAGTTTATGTGATGGTAGACCAGCAGGTGGTTGGTTATATTTCCATGCGCGACCAGATTCGTCCGGAGTCTGCAGGCGCTATAAAAGTATTGAAGGAGAACGGCATCAAAAATCTGCTATTGACCGGCGATAACGAGCGCGTAGCCAAAAGTGTGAGCGATAAACTAGGCATGGATGGCTACCTGGCCAACGTGCTGCCGCACCAGAAACAGGAGAAGATAAAAGAACTGCAGGCACAGGGAGAGTTCGTAGCCATGACAGGCGACGGCGTGAATGATGCCCCTGCTCTGGCACAGGCAGACGTAGGCATCGCTGTGGGCTCTGGCACAGATGTAGCCGCCGAAACAGCCGACATCATCCTGGTGAACAGCAACCCGCAGGACATTGCCTCGCTCATCATGTTTGGCAAGGCTACTTATCGGAAAATGATTCAGAACCTGATCTGGGCCACGGGTTACAACGTGGTGGCCCTGCCACTGGCGGCCGGTGTGCTCTACCAGCAAGGAATTATGGTTTCTCCAGCCATAGGTGCGGCATTGATGAGTTTGAGCACTGTAATAGTCGCCATCAATGCCCAGCTTCTGCGCAGGCAGATAAAGTAGACGAAGGTATGGTATCCGAAAGGATGGCAAAAATAGATTTTAACAATTAACACATAACTATGAAAACTACAGTACCATTATACATGCTTGTGTTATTCCTTGCTGGTATAACGCCTGCCTTAGGCCAACACGAACAGCATCAACAAAAGCAGGATACTACAAAACATAACCAGCACCAGATGCAAGATGGCATGCAGCACGGAAATATGCAGATGCCTATGTCCCATGCCTTCTCACGTAACCTGCCCATGAGCCGCAACGCTTCCGGCACGGGGTGGCTGCCAGATGAGTCGCCTATGTACGGCAACATGTACCACCAGGGAGACTGGATGTTCATGCTCCACTACAACCTGTTTCTGCGCTACAACAAGCAGGATGTGTTTGAACAGGGCAACCGGGGCGACGGCCAGTTTGATGCACCCAACTGGTTGATGTTGATGGGTCAGCGGTTTGTCGGTGAAAGGGGCCTGTTCCGTTTTAGTGCCATGGTCTCGCTCGATCCGCTCACGGTAGGTGGCAGTGGCTATCCCCTGCTTTTCCAGACAGGTGAAACCTATCAAGGCTCACCGCTCATTGACCGCCAGCACCCGCACGACTTGTTCAGTGAGCTCTCTGTTGGGTACACGCACATGTTTTCTGAAGACGCAGACGTGTTCCTGTACCTGGGCTACCCGGGGGAGCCCGCCCTGAGCAATGTGGCTTTTATGCACCGGCCATCTGCCCTCAACAACCCGGACTCTCCATTAGGACACCACTGGCAGGATGCTACCCACATCACCTTCGGAGTAGCTACACTCGGTTTCAGATACCGCAACTTTAAACTGGAAGGATCTTCCTTTACCGGTCGTGAGCCAGACGAGGAACGCTATGACTTTGACAAGCCACGCTTCGATTCACGAGCGGTGCGGCTTACGTATAACCCAACTTCACAATGGAGTTTACAGGCCTCCACTGCTTATGTAAAAAGTCCTGAGTCTAATGAGCCTGATGAAGACGTTTACCGCTCCACTGCCTCAGTGCTTTATGGCAAGGAACTTTCGGGCAATAACCGCTTTCTGACTACCACTCTTAACTGGGGCTATAACTATGTAGACCAGGACCACAAAGAGCATTCTGTTTTGCTGGAATCTACGCTGCAAAGCGATAAGTTTGCTGTTTACGGACGGTATGAGTGGCTGCAGAAATCAGCAGAGGAGTTAGGCTTTGAGCATGACTTTTTCGAACATGACGCTATTTTCGGTATCAACGCCCTAACAGTAGGCGCCAACAGGCAACTGTTTGAGTTTGGTTCGGTGAATACTTCCCTTGGTGCCCAGTTAAGCGTATTTAGGGGGGCAAGTGAGTTGCACCCTTATTACGGCTCCTTACCTGTAAGTGCGCAGGTGTACCTTCGTATCTTCCCGACAGTAATGATGCCTAAGTAAACATTAGTAGCAAGCTGAGCTTTCAAGCAGTTAGAAAGTCTCGATTTTAACAAGCTAGTGTAACTTTGCTCTAAAGTAGTATTCCTGTGTGATATAAGCACCTAAATCTTACCTGCCAACTGCAGCTACAGGTACTGTTACCTTCAGTTTATCCCAGGTTATGACGATGGCACCTTCGCTTCCCTGCCCTGAAACGATCTCGTAACGCAGGCGCTCTTGGTGCTGGTTTGTTTCTTCTGGTTTTACTTTTATGCGCAGTACATCATCTGTCTCCGTATAATCGTCTGCCAGGTGCTGCTCCCAGTTCTTGTTTACAATAATTGTCCATTCGTCCTTGCCCGGTATGGTAAAGAACGCATACTTTCCTGCAGGCAATGGCTTCCCTCCTACAGTGATAGCCTTGTCAGTTGTCAGGCTGGTGGCAGAGTGAGCACCAGTTACCCAAACCTGGTCATAAGCCACAAGTCCTCCCCAGATCATTCTTCCTCGAACTGCAGGCGAGTGATAGTTGAGCATCAGGTGAGCATTCCCGATCTGCCCATGTGCTTCGGCCTTTAAGCTCCCTTTTAGTGTATCTGGCTCCGATTGCGCCTTTACGATCAACGCTCCATCTTCCTTGGCATTGTTGTGTGCCTGATGCTGTTCATTTGTAGCAGGTATCTCTTGCTCCTGGCTTGGCTGAGAGCAGTAAGACAAAGTACCTGATAGAACGAGTACGATAAATGTTACTGATTTGTAAGAAAGCATTTGAATAAGTTAAGGGTTTAGTAAAGTGAAGTGGCGTTTACGAGCTTCCAATCGTGCTCAAAGATACTCAATTTAGCTTTTGGAGAACCATGCCCAGACAGAACAAATCCTGACAAACACACAGTCTGTCAGGATTTGGAGTCTTATAAATATCTTGTAAATAGAACCGTCTGTAAAGTTTACGCCTGCTGGCAAGCCTGCTCGCATCTACGGCAAGCCTCTGCACAAGCCTGGCAGTGGTCATGCTCGTGCTTAGCACATTCGTCTCCACACTCACGGCACACTCTGGCGCACAAGTCGAGCACTTCTTTAGCCATTGTGGAGTCTCTGGCCACATATTCCTGCGCCATTTTACAAATAGCGGCGCAATCCATGTCCAGGCGAATACATCGCTCCATCATTTTAACATTATCTTCCTGTAAACAGGCAACAGCGCAGTGGTTACAGGCAGCTGCGCATTCGGCGAGTATTCTTATTAAGTCTTTGTTCATAGTAATGGTTTGTTTGTTTAACATATGTTTTGTCTATCTTTTTACCCGGTACATGGAAAGTATGTTTTACAGATTTATATATAAGTGTTACATATTTTTGGCCTTCGTTGCTCTACACCAGTGCGTAATCAATTTGTTTTAGAGTAAAACGAATTGGCTCAAAGATGACACAAGTCTGGGTGTTTTAACCTGATTTATTTGGATACGTTTAGCGTATCAGTGAAACGTAACACTCCGCTTTATGAACACACTCTTCCTGGTGCTGGGCCTGCTTGTTTACTTGCTAACGGCCATGGACATCGTCAAAACCACCTTCTCCTCCAACGGCGGCGGCAAGATCACGGACGCCGTTTCCAAGAGCGTGTGGAAATCCTTCTTCACTTTGGCTGGTAAAAACGGAAGGTCAAAGCTTCTTCCCTATGCCGGTCCAGCTGTCTTGGTCACTGCTCTGATGACCTGGGTGGTTGGGCTGTGGGCCGGACTCTTCCTGGTGCTACTTTCTGATGCAGAATCAATCATCAAGAGCAGCGATCAGTCGGTGGCCAGCCCCCTGGAAAAACTATACTATGCCGGCTTCACGCTCTCCACGCTGGGGGTGGGCGACTATGTTGCTTCCAGCAACGTATGGCGCATTGCCACCAGCATCGGCGCCTTCTCGGGTCTGGTGTTCATCACAGCTTCCATCACGTATTTTGTGCCGGTGCTCTCTGCCGTGGGGCTGCAGAGCAAGCTGAGCCTGTACATCAGCGGAATGGGCAAGACGCCTCAGCAAATCCTTACAAAAGGCTGGGACGGGAGGAACTTCTCATCTTTTTTTGACACGACCTCAGATTTGTGCCAGATGCTGATGCAGCACACTCTGAACCACCACTCTTATCCCGTTATCCATTACTTCCACAACAGTCAGCCCAAGCTAGCCATCGCACGTGCCTTTGTGCTGTTGGATGAGACCCAGACTATATTGAGGCGTGGTTTGAAGGAAGAAATAGATTTGGATGAATTGAAACTAGATATGCTGCAAACAGCCCTGGATGCCTACCTGGACATGGTCAAGGGTAGTTACCTGAAAAACCCTTCGCCAAATGAGACCGCCCCTGTGCCTGATCTCGAAAATCTTGAGGCTAAGGGAATTTCCTTGAAGAATTCCAAAGAGCTAAGAGAGATCTTTACCCAGCAACTGCACGAGCGGCGCAAACTTCTGACGGCCTTGTTGGAGATGGACGGGTGGACCTGGCAGGACGTGTACCCTAGAGCAAGTTGAGCAGGAGGAGCGAAGCACCAATCCTAACTGCACGATCCTCTTTCACATTCATTTTGCCTTTTGATCATGTCCACAACCAGCCCCGACCATGTAAAGTCTTCTGCTCCATAGCCTGCTCCTGCCAAGGGATGGTAGTACTCTCTAAAACCACTTCTGCGTATGAGCTGCTTTACACTTTGTAATAGCATTGCGGCTTCTTCTGTATAGTTTTTCTCTAACAGGTGCTCCTGCATAAACCAGTTAAACACAACCCAGGTGGGGCCACGCCAGATGTAGAGCGACTCATGCGGATTAAAAGCCGGCTCATCCACGGCTAGCGAAGGAATGGGGAAATCTACATTAAACCCGTCTCTGCTTAGCAAATGGCGCTCCAGCACACATTGGCATATGCCTTTGGGTACATTTTTAAGCACAACCGGAAAAAAGATGGTACCTGTCCGTACTTTCAGCTTTTGAAAATGGTGGCCGTACAAGTCGTAAAAAGCAGCGTCCTTTTTATCAAACATATAGTGCATAATGCTCTGCTCGGTTCGCGCTGCTTGATCATCAAAGCGCGCGGCAGTAGCATCACCGGCAAGCTTGCACAGTGCCGACATGGCCCGCAGGTTCTGCGCATAAATTGTGTTGAACCCCACATCTTTAACTATAAACTTATTTCCTTTGTAAATGGCAGGCAGGTTATAGTTCTTCAGAAAGTTAAAGGTATCTACCTGCAGCACTTTCCAGAACAGCAGCGGTCCTGCCTTGCCCCTGTCGTAGCCCAGCACCGGGTCATAGCTGGCTTTCCAGTCCATCCCAGACTCAAAGGGCGAGATAATGGATAGCAGCCCTTCCCCTTCAAAATCACGATTCTTAGATAGCCATCGAAATAACTGCTTCAGCTTTGGCAGCATCTCCTTTACGAAAGCCAGGTCTTTATCCGCTTCATAAATGCGTATCACGGCCTGCGCAGCAAGGGGCGGCTGCACCAGCGCCGACATGTGCGGTTTGTACAGCTGCAGCACTTCTTTTGGGCGTAACTGCAGCAGGTCGGTAACACGGCCCGGCCACAGGCGTTTCCAGTAACTCATGTGGCCTACAAATCCGTCGGGTTGCTGCATCTGGAACAGGCTGCGCATGTGCTTTTTGGCCATATCTACTTCGCCAAGAGCCGTTAGCGTAAATACATGAAAACAGGTATCCCAGAAAAACTGAAACGGATATGTATCCGGCGACGGTTTGGTAAAATGATAGGTAAAGCCATCGCGCGTGCCACTGATCATGTTACGATGTAACAGGTCCCGCACCTGCGCTCTCAGCGCTTCATCCGAAATTACATCCTGCTGCTGCATTTGCTTACCTGATGTACGCATCCCAGCCAGCAAAGCGTTGTTTAACAGGACCCAGCGGGAAGGCCAGTGCGGCTACGGCTAAACCTAATACTACGCCTGTAATGTGCAGCTCTGTTGGTCCGCCAAAAAACCATGGCGCCACCGCCACTGCTAGGCCAAGCAATACATTCAGATAACGGCCAATGCGCAAAGGCTCTCCCATACAGATAACAGATACTACCACAACCAACGAACCGGCCAGGTGAAACACGTCTGCTACGGTATCTTTAATGGGTACTTCAAAAACACCCGGCGCAAAAACCATAGCTACACCAACTATAGTTGCCAGGCTTAAGGTCCATGGAAAGCTCATACCCCAGATAGATGCCGCATATACTTTGCCCGGTTCCTGCGGAAACTTCATCAGCTCCGGTGCATGCTCTTCTTTTTCGCCTCCTTCTACGGTGCCGCCTTTCCAGAACACTTTCCAGAAACTTTCTCCCTGGTTTACTTTTTTTTTCATGAACTGCCCCATGGCTATCACTTCGTCAACTTCCAGCGGAATCATAGGCAGCATAATGGCAGCAGCCAGCAGGCAGAACGTGCACCAGGCACCCACCATCACCGGTTGTGAGATTACCAACAGGATATGCACCAGGCCTAAAGGAATTACCAGAATCCCGAAAACGGCAACCATCCAGGGCATGGTGCGCCAGCGAGCAGGGCTGCCCATCCACCCCATCAAAAACTCGAACGTATAAGCAATGGCTCCCAGCCCTGCATCCGATATTGGCAGCGAGTGCGACATATTAGAGTTAAGTACCTGTTGGCTCTGATTTCCGAAAAAGGGGTCCCACACCGAATCAATATAGCCCAGTTGGAAAGCAGCCAGGTAACGCGACACGATCCAGCCCAGAAAGCCCAGCACCATCATGATCCAGCGTTGCGGCCAGGAGCTGGGGTTATAGCTCCAGCCCGGCGGCACCTTCGGCCCCATCTTCATGTACATGATCATGTTAGGCATTCCCGGTATCAGAATGGTAAGGGCAATAATCAGTGCCCCGACCAGCGTATCGTTCAGGTAAGCCACAGCTGAAGGTGACCAGAATAGGATGGGCGCCATAGTTAGCCAGATACCCACAAAACAGCAGATCCAGAGGCTGACAGGGCGATTTGGTGTAAGGCCGCGCCAACCGAAGAAAATAAGCAAAGCGCCACTGATGATGTCACTCCACTTCATAAAAGCAATGCGCTGCTCTAAGGTAAGCCATACGCTCCGGCCTCCTGATGGCTGCACCGTACCAATACCGTAGTCAAAGGTAAAAGGCGATACAAGTACCCACAGGCCAAGTATGACAATCATCCAATAGATCCAGAGTGTTTGCATGTGGTGCATGTGCAGCATCTTCTCGCGCATCTCAGGGTCCATCTTCATATCATGGTCTTTGTCGCTGTCATTGCCTTCGTGCATTTTCTGGTCGTGGTCGCGCATGTTTTTTTCAGCCATTGGCCGGGTTACACCGCGCATGCCCATGCCACCACCCTGTTTCCCCATTTTACTATTGCTATCTGTCATTTCTGTGGAGTTTAAATTTAATTTATTCTCTCTCTTATCAAATAAAGGAAGTGCTAATATCACTTTAAACAGAAAGGGTGCTGGGAGGAAGGAGCAGCAGTTAAGTATGGGTAAGCCCAATACTGCTTACTAGTTATATTTAATAGCAGGTATCACTAGATTGGCTAAACAGTCAAAATTGAAAATCAGGATAAAACATTCCTACCTGTTTTACAAAAATGCTCAGGGTAAGGTTACTATAGGGGAAAAATATATACTACAAATTCTCTCTTTCTGCCGTGATTATAGAGGTGCTGACACTTAAAAATTTCACTTTCGCGGCATCATAGAAGTGTCTGCGAATCTGCCGGGACCCTAAGGCATTTATAAAAGCTGTCTTAACACCTGCTCTGTTAAATGTGCACAAGTCACAGGCTATCTAATTTACATAACCCTACTTATAAGCCAGAATTAAAACAGACTAGGTCCGCTGCCTGGTTCGAAATAGAGAGAAAACAAAAGAGGCGCTATCTTTTCAGTAACGCCTCACAAAGCTATAGATACGGCCTCTCCCCTACCCTTACGCAGCGAAGAGTTCCAATTGCCCTTCCAGGCAATAGCGGTTGTTGAACTTTGGTTTGAGCATCCGGATGAAATGCTTTTCCAAACGTAGCACCTCTTCTTTGCTCTTGTATTCCTGAAGATAGATCAGAGAAGTATCAGTGCATTTAGCTCTATGCTTGGCCATGCGCCAGAAGATGTTACTTGTCTCTCCTACATACATGCAGTCACTTCCTTCAAAGATGAGATAAAGAAAATATGTGTTGTTATCACGAACGTACCGCAGGTGCTTGAATGCCTTTAGCACCTCTTTCCTACTATAGGTTGTGAGGCTTTCTAAAATCATCTATTTTTTTAAATATGGTTTCCCCTTAAAGTATTCCTTTAAGATATATTCAACAAAGTCTGATTTGCTTCTATACATTTCATGCAATGTACCTTTGTCAATATAATCTTCCAATACTTCATCAACAAAAAAAGTAATTCGTTTCCTATTTGATTCCTTCTTTTTTTTCGATGGAATAGTTATAGTTTTTTCTTCTTTTGATGTATCTATAGTTGTCTCAGAAGGCTTTGATCCATGTAGCTTCCCTAAAACATTATCAAATCTCTTCGTCTCTTTATTTGCCATGATTCTTGACTAAACTCTATTTAGTTAATAAAAGTAATAAGTTGTTAATGTTAAATAAAGTATTAACTATTAATAATTTCTTCAGTTAATTCTTTATAATCTTTTGCCCCATTAGAGTCTGGAGCATAAGAGAATACATCTTGGTTCATGACTAAACATTCATGCAGAGCTACATTTGTTCGTATAGCAGTCTTCATCACCTTATCTCCTAACTGTTGCTGTGCTTCCCGTACGATTGTTTTCCCTAGTATAGTTTGTGCATTTTTAGAGTGGTTCGTAAAGAACAAACCTCCAAGCTCTAATTTAGGATTTAGTTCCTCTTCGACTATTATATCAATTGTTTCAAGCATCTTATCTAATCCATTCCAGGCAAAAGGCTCAGCAACCATAGGTATGTAAACCTTATCTGAAGCTATTAAAGCATTTACTGTATAGATACCCAAAGAAGGTGGGCAATCAATGATTACAAAATCATATTTTTCTTTAACCTTTTTCAAAATTGACCTAAGTTTTGCTGCACCAGCTACTGAATGTGCTACGGCATTTTCTCTAGAAATAAGAGAATGTCCTGAATAAGCGATGTCTACTCCATTTACGCATTTGATTACGTCTGTAATTTTACAGTTATCAAGAAGAGCATCAGATATGTTTAGATCTTCCTTGGGCGATATTCCAACTGACGTTGTTAGGTTAGCTTGTGCATCCAGATCTACTAAAAGAACTTTCTTACCCATCTCCTTTAATGCAAATCCTATACTCTGTGTACTTGTAGTTTTGGCTACTCCACCTTTTGCGTTTACTATAGAAAGAACTTTTGCCATGACATTCATGAAGTATTAAAAGTTAATAATTTAAATAATAACGTAATTATATTAACATTATTTAATATTAGCAAATTATTCAAAATTGTTAATTTATTAATTTTATTAACTATTAATAAGCCTGTTCATGTATAGATGATATTAAGCAAAGTAGAGTAGATTAATATTTACTGTATAACCATATCATGCATTTGGCCCATGGAGGATCTTGATATTTACTCAAGATCCTCCATGGGCCAAATTTGCCAACTAGTTTATCATATTTGTTAAGTATAGCAGTATCTAATACTAGAACTATGATGGGTAATACTACTATTCATAAATAGTGGTTAGAAGGAAGTAGAGGAACAACACCCCCCATTATATCTACTGCCAAAAATACATTTTAACTACGGCTAAATTATTAAGGTTATTAACAATATTAACATTACACACTTTATTAAAAATCAAGCCCTTGCAAACAGTTGTTAAATTATTAACAATGAATAAAACACTGCATGATACTTTATAACTAACGCTTATTCTTTTCTATTTTATTTTCTAGATGTTTAGAAAACCATTCACTTTCAGAAGTAAAGCTCAAGGTCCCTTTATTTGTTGAAAACCAATTGTTAGCTTTTGTAATAACAACTGGATCTAAGAGCCGAATATATCTATCAATCAACTCGTCTGAGAAAGAGTATTTCTCCTTCATAATACGAATTGCATTTCTTGTCACTTTATCTATTGCTGGGTTAGTAATAGGGGAGAAGAAAAGCTCTTGTTGAGTTAAAGTAGATTCTAACTTACTTGACCTCCCAGATTCAGGTGAATGTATTCTAATAGTTTTAATTAATGAAAAAGTAATAGAATCTGCATTCCGACCTCTTTTGTTAATCTTGTAATCAAAAGCCATGTCTGTATCCTTTAGATCTTCTTTGGCAGCATCTAAAATCCTACGCTTAAATTCAGCAAAAAGAGGATACTTTATAACTTGTACATTCTCTCCCTCAGGTAAGCCTTGTTTTCTAGCTTCCTCATCATTCAATTCTATATCAAGACCTAACATCAAGCGAAGCTCTCTATAAGCAATAGTAGTAGGCTTTTCTTTAAATTGACCTTGCTTTATTAGCATGTAGATCCTATAAGCTTGAATTGTTTTAAGGCCCAGAAGCTGTTCAAGTTCTGCTTGGGTATAATTCCCCTTTAAATCAAGCAAGTAAGGAGCAAGGTCATTGTTAATTTTAGTTACAATGTATTTACTATCTTGAGTGTAAGTAACAGTCGGGAATATAACCATGCTGGCAAAAGTTCTATTCTTATCAGCATCCAAACTCTCAATTTTGAATTTTATCTCCTGTAAATCAGACGCTAACTTAGCTACTTGTTTAAAGTTCTTACCGCCTTTAGATGTATAAAGAGCAGCAATAGGTATTTTTACATGAGTGAGTTCTTTATCATCCTTATGAATATGGCTTAATGCATAAATAAATGCTCGTAGCTGAACAGTTGGAATGTCAAAATGACTATTAATTAAATTGTTATGTTGCGTAACTATCTTGTTCGGCTGCTTAACATGTGTATTTAATAATTCGCTCATGAGTTTTCATATCTTTTCTTAAATATATGTATAAAATATTCTTCTTGTACATATAATTTCAAAGATTTTAAACCACTAAATATCTATTTGGTGGGATTTTGTACACACAATGGGAATCTGTACATGTAAAAGTGGGAAAGTGTACATACAAAAGTGGGAAAGTGTACATGTAAAAGTGGGAAAGTGTACATGTAAAAGTGGGAAAGTGTACATGTAAAAGTGGGAATCTGTACATGTATTAACTCGCAACAGCCTTGTAATTAAGCATATATGCCATTCTTAATAATTAATAAGTAAAAGAATAAAGAATAAAAAAAATAGATTTTTTATTCTTTATAAGGTTAAAAACATTTAAAAAAAGCCCTTAAGGACGTTATTTTGATGCTTTCCAAAAAATAAAGAGATCGCCTTTTGTGGGATTCTGTACATATATACATCTATAGACTTAGTCATTTGATGTCTCAACCATTTAGAATAGTGGGATTTTGTACATTAATGATGTCATGTTAGAGAAACTTTTGATTTTATGACGTGTGGTTAAAGTCTTGATAATTAAACACTTGCAATTTACAGTGAATAATGGAAAAAGGCCTGTGGGGTATCAAATAAAACCTGTACATATATCCAAAATGCCTTCTATATAAAGGGTGGGATTTTGTACACATATAGTTGATTTTACCCCATTTTTACTAAATAATGGTAATATTTAGTAAAAATGTATCTTTTTTAGATTTTCAAATGTAATTATTCTGATATTCCTAAAATCATTGATCTATAATGTTTACAGGTATCAAATAAAACATATGTTTTATTTGATACCGTTAGGTAAATAAATCCTGCTTTATAAATAGCACTTTGCCTTGAAAGTTCAACAATTAGCTTACTTCATGATTTCACTTATCATAACACCTGTTATAGGCTGATCTCTCTATAACCCTTGTTATACAGAGTATTTAAGGATAATGAGTTTAATTCACCAACAAAACTAAGTACACGTAAAGCCAGATGACTTATTTGCTGGATTACCAAAGTGAGAAGACTGCAGCTGCTGTGCCTCAGCTGGCCCTACACCTAAATACTCAAATCAAAATTCAACAACTACTTAGGATGATTAGCTTAACGTTTTGCTGTCTAAAAGCAGTAATAGGAGAGGAGCGCCAATGGGAAATAATTTTTAGGTTTATTTAAAATCTAAGCCAATGCAATAAGGTTATAAATACAACTTATAGCCAACGGCAACAGGTTATCAATTCCTTAATCATTCTTATCTTAAACTATAACGTTCGAAAGTTGCTTTATCTAGCCCTGTGCCGAATAATTTATAAAGCACCATATCACAGGTTAAAGTAACAGCAGCACGTTAAATAGAGTACACCTATAAAAATTGTTTTATACCTTTGCAGTAATGAAGTACCCGATCATCATTTGGGGGATAATTATTTTTCTACTGGCCTGCCTGCCTTGCACGGACAGCGGGACTGTTTATGCCCAAGGTACTGATACAGAATTAAAAGCTGATATAAGCCACTCAGACGCTGATCAGGAAGCGGACTTATGTTCCCCTTTATGTGAATGCAACTGCTGCGGAGGCATTACCTTAGCAATTCAATTTCAAAAAGTAACACAACCGCTAGTGCTTCCGCAAAGCACATATCACCCAACCTATGTAGTCCGTGGCCCTGTGGCTCCGGTCATACCCTTCTGGCACCCGCCTAAAGCTTAACCGATTTCTTCTTAGAGTAAGAAAACACGCTTTGTTGCATCTATATGCAACTTGGAAGGCGTGCGCATACAGGTATTGTATGTGGTTGTTTAAGTTTAATCAACACACAAGTGCTAGACAGAATCATTCATTTTTCTATCTATAACAAGCTAATTATCGGCCTTTTTACGCTGGTGCTTGTTGTATGGGGCAGCTATTCCCTCACGCAGCTGCCTATTGATGCCGTACCTGACATCACTAATAACCAGGTTCAGGTTATTACCACCAGCCCTTCGCTGGCAGCCCAGGAAGTAGAACGGTTGATCAGCTTCCCGGTAGAGCAAACGATGTCTACGATTCCAAACATCGAAGAAGTACGCTCTATTTCCCGCTTTGGCCTCTCTGTAGTAACTATTGTCTTCAAAGAACGGGTAGATGTGTACTGGGCCAGGCAACAGGTAGCAGAACGCTTGGTAGAAGCTGCCGAAAACATTCCCCCGGGTGTAGGCAGTCCCGAAATGTCTCCTATTTCAACAGGTCTTGGGGAGATTTATCAGTATGTAGTACATGCCAAGCCTGGCTATGAAAAACAATACAGCCCCGTCGAGCTGCGTACCATTCAGGACTGGATTGTGCGGCGGCAGTTGCTCGGCACGCCTGGAGTGGCAGAAGTAAACAGCTTTGGCGGCTACCTAAAACAATATGAAATCGCAGTAGACCCTGACCGGCTAAAAGCGCACAACCTGAGTATATCGGATGTGCTGGAAGCACTCGAACGCAACAACGGTAACACTGGTGGAGCCTATGTTGACAAGAAACCGAATGCATACTTTGTCCGCAGCGAAGGCCTGATCGAGAGTCTGGAAGAAGTAGGTAAAGTAGTCGTTCAAAATACATCCGATGGCACGCCCGTTCTGATCTCGGATATAGCGCAGGTGCAGTTTGGTACGGCTAACCGGTATGGCGCTTTAACGGACGCAAAAGGCGAAGCTGTGGGTGGTATTGTAATGCTGCTCAAAGGCGAGAATACCAACCAGGTAGTTGAACGTGTGAAGCAAAAGATGGCCCAGATCACCAAGTCACTGCCGGAAGGGATAGCAGTAGAAGCCTTTCTGGATCGAAGTGAGCTGATAGGCCGTGCGATTGGCACGGTAGAACGAAACCTGATCGAAGGGGCGCTGATCGTGATCTTTGTGCTGGTACTCTTCCTGGGTAACTTCCGCGCAGGGCTAGTCGTGGCCTCTGTCATCCCGCTTTCAATGCTCTTTGCCATTATTATGATGAACCTGTTTGGAGTAACAGGTAACCTGATGAGCCTGGGAGCTATTGACTTTGGGATCATCGTAGACGGAGCCGTGATCATTGTAGAAGCTACCATGCACCATCTGGGTTTAAGAGGTGGGCAGAAGCTGAACCAGGCCCAGATGGATGAGGAAGTATACGAATCCGCCCGTAAGATCCGCACCTCCGCTGCCTTTGGGGAAATCATCATTCTAATCGTTTATTTACCCATCCTTGTGCTGGTGGGCATTGAAGGCAAGATGTTCCGCCCGATGGCCCTGACCGTGTCGTTTGCTATTCTCGGTGCGTTTATACTTTCGCTGACCTATATACCAATGATGTCTGCCTTGGTACTCAGCAAAAACACAGCACATAAGCGCAACATCTCAGATAAGATGATGGACTTTTTCCAGCGGATGTATAATCCGGTCATTCGGGGAGCGCTTAAGTTTAAAGCATTGGTATTACTGCTAGCGGTGGGGTTGTTTGCCCTAGCCTTGGTTATCTTCTCGCGCATGGGCAGCGAATTTATCCCAACGTTGGAAGAAGGCGATTTTGCACTGGAGACCAGGTTACTGACCGGCAGCTCCTTGTCAGAAACGATTGAAAAAGTATCGCTGGCATCCCGTATTCTGAAAGAGCAGTTTCCGGAAGTAAAAGAAGTCATCAGCAAGATCGGTGCGGCAGAAATCCCCACAGACCCGATGCCGATGGAGGCGGCTGACGTAACCATACTGCTGAAGGACAAAGATGAATGGACCAGCGCAAAGACCAGGGAAGAATTAGCCAGTAAAATGACCGAAGCCCTGGAAGTTATTCCGGGTGTTACCTTTGGTGTATCACAGCCCATTCAGCTACGTTCTAATGAACTTATTTCCGGGGTGCGGCAGGACGTAGGCATCAAAATCTTTGGAGAAGATATGGCCGAATTAACCCGGCTCTCGCAGGAAGTTGGCCGTGTGGTGGCTTCCGTCGAAGGAGCAGAAGATCTGTATGTTGAGCAGGTGTCGGGGCTTCCCCAGATTGTCGTCGACATCAACCGTGACCAGATCGCCAAGTTCGGGCTGGACGTGGAAACAGTCAACCAGACGATCAATGCTGCATTTGCCGGTCAAAGCGCTGGAATGGTGTATGAAGGGGACCGACGCTTTGATCTGGTAGTGCGCCTTCTGCAGGACGAACGGCAGGACATCGACGATGTGCGAGCGCTTTACATTACGACTTCAACCGGAATGCAAGTGCCGCTTACGCAGGTAGCTAACATACAATACCAGCAAGGGCCAAACCAGATCCAGCGCGAAGATGCCCAACGGCGGATCATCGTAGGCTTTAATGTCCGGGGCCGTGATATTGCCAGCGTGGTGGAGGAAGTACAGGAAAAGATTGACCGCGCCGTGCTGCTGCCTGTGGGATACTTTGTTACCTATGGCGGCCAGTTTGAGAACCTGGAGCAAGCCAACCAGCGGCTTTCGGTTGCTGTTCCAGCCGCCCTGGCCCTGATATTTCTGCTGCTTTTCCTGACGTTCCGCTCTGTGCGACATTCACTACTGATCTTTACCGCTATTCCGTTGTCTGCTATCGGTGGTGTATTAGCCTTATGGCTGCGCGGGATGCCGTTCAGCATTTCTGCCGGAGTCGGGTTTATCGCGTTGTTTGGTGTAGCCGTGTTGAATGGCATCGTCTTGATCGCAGAATTTAACAGGCAGCGCAAAGAGTATCCAGGCATAAGTTTACGGGAGGTAGTGTTGAATGGTACTGCAATCCGGTTGCGACCAGTGTTAATGACAGCAACCGTGGCTTCCTTAGGCTTTCTGCCTATGGCGCTATCGAATACTGCTGGAGCTGAAGTACAGAAACCATTGGCGACCGTGGTGATCGGTGGGCTTATAACATCCACGTTGCTAACGCTGGTGGTGTTACCCGTACTCTATATCCTGCTGGAAAACTATTACCTGCAACGCAAGCAAAGAAGATCGGGCGGTAGTAATTTCTCTACTTCTTCTCTCGCTCTATTCCTGATTCTTGCCACCTTCGGCCTTACGGTAGGCGCGACACCAGCTGCACATGCACAAGGACCTGTGAAACAGTATACCTTACGAGAAGCAGAGGCACGCGCACTCAAACAAAACCCGGCAGTAGGCGCAGCAAGGGTAGAAGCGAAGAGAAGTCAAGCGCTACAAGGAGCTTCCTGGGACATAAACAAAACGCAAGTACAGTTTTCAACCGGTAAACTGGCTTCTGGTACCTATGATAACGAAGTTTCCATCTCGCAGTCCTTCTCACTGCCTACGTTGTATAGCAGGCAAGCCAAGCTGGCCAATGAACTGACCGAGGTCAGCAACATTAACTTAACGCAACGCGAGCGGGAAGTTATTCGTGATGTGCGGCTCAACTATTATGGTCTGGTGTATGCCCTGTCCCGCTTACGCCTGCTTACCTACCAGGATAGTTTGTATGTGCAGTTTGCCAAAGCAGCACAGCTCAGGCTACGTACAGGAGAAACCAACCTGCTGGAGAAAGTAACCGCCGAGGCGCAGCTGTCTGAGGTGCGCAACAACGCTTTTCAGGCTGAAACAGATGTTGCCGTTTTCCAGGAAAGACTACAGGCGCTGCTGGCAACCGATACCCTTGTCGCAACATCAGATACGGTGCTCAACCGGCTACCTTTACCAACTATAACCGAAGAGCAATTAGAACAAAACCCTAGGCTACGCCTGGCCAAACAGCAAGTAACTGTACGGCAGGCAGAGACGAAGGTGGAAGGCGCAAAATTGCTCCCAGACCTGCAGCTAGGGTACACGAACCGCACCTTAGGGGGCCAACATACCAGCGATGGAGCAGAAGCCTTTGAAGCACCACAGGAAGTCATGGTTGGCGTAGCTATCCCACTTTGGGTAAAGCCACAGAAGCGTCGTATACAGGCTGCTAAATTGCAGGCAGAGGTGGCAGAGCTAAACTTAAGACAAACTCGGAATGAGTTAAAGGCAGATGCCCAAGTGGCCCTACAGCAAGCTTTAAAGTTGCAGAGCAGCCTGGCTTATTACGAAAAGACTGCCTTGCCTCAGGCGCAGCTTATTATTACCCAGGCCACGAAAGCTTACCGTGCTGGAGAGATAAGCTACCAGGATTATATTCTGAACTTGAACAGGGGGCTGACCATCCGGAACAACTACCTGGAGACGCTTTATACTTACGATAAAGCTATCATCGAATTACAGTACATCCTGGAAAATCAACTATAACAAATTTATAAGAGAAATCATCCGACATGAAAAGGATCATCCATATCACATATTTTACCTGCTTTCTGATTTTTACTTCCTGTGGTAATACGGCTGAACCGGCACAGGAAGAGGCAGAAGCACATGAAGAAGAAAGCGCTGACAAAGCAGAACTTACCGCAGAGCAGTACCAGGTAGCAGGTATTACCTTAGGCAAACCTGAAATGCGGAACCTGAGCAATATGCTCACCTTAACAGGCAAGTTAGATCTCCCTCCACAAAACATGGCCTCCGTAACTGCGCCGCTTGGCGGGTTTATCCGGAAAACAGAAGTAATGGAAGGCCGCTACGTGAAGAAAGGGGAATTGCTGGCTACCATTGAAAACCCGGAGTTTGTGACCCTGCAGGAAGATTACCTGGAAGCCAGAAGTCGCCTCGAATACCTGGAACTGGAGTACAAGCGGCAAAAGGAGCTACATGAAGAACAAGTCACCGCAGCTAAAACCTACCAGCAAACCGTGGCCGAATACAAAAGCATGCAGACGCGGGTACAGGCGCTGCAGGAACGTTTAGCCATCATCGGCATTAGCAATGGTTCGCTGCGAAGTGGTAAAATCAAACGTGTTTTGCCCCTTTTAGCCCCGCTGGAAGGCTACATTACCTTTGTGAATGCGGATGTGGGACAATACGTAGCGCCCACCGATGTGCTTTTCCGCATCGCGGACACTGACCACATGCACGTGGAGCTGACAGTATTTGAAAAAGACTTAGCCTCATTGGAAAAAGGGCAGAAAGTGCATTATTCACTTCCTGGCGAAACAGTGGTGAACCACCAGGCGACGATCTACCTGATCGGTAAAGAGATTAGCCCCGAACGAACGGTTCAGGTACATGCACATATGGAGGATGAAGATAAAAACCTGGTACCCGGTATGTACGTGCAGGCCCAGGTAGCACTAGACGACAAGCAGGTGCTTGCTTTACCGGAAGCAGCAGTGGTGCAGGAAAACAACAGCAGTTACATCTTTCTATACACTGGTCAGGAAACCGAAGGAGAAGATGTGATGAAGCAATTTCGCATGGTACCTGTAGAGCGTGGCATTGAAGAAGGTGGCTTTGTACAGATAGCCCTTCCGGCAGGTATCGATACGGCAGCCACTAACTTTGTCACCAAAGGAGCACACTCGCTACTAGCTAAAATGCGAAATGCCGAAGAAGCAGGCGGACATGGCCATTAAACTCAAAGGAAATGGATACAAATCCTGGGCTGGGATGATCCCGCTCGGCAACACAGGTGGAGCAAACGTACCACTACGAAAGCCCTTACCAATTCCAGATGATTTGCAGCAAATTATAGATGCTGCCCATTAACAATAAACACAAAAATTATGGATAAGAACGCTGAAACAACTAAAAACATAGAAGAAGATTTTAAACCACTGGAGATCACTTCTCCCCGGACCGCTGAAGCTCCTGGACCCAATGTAGGCGCAGAGTGTTGCGGGGCAGATGGTAAAACAAAGATGCAAGGGGCCGTAGACCATGCGCATGCGGAAGAAGAAGCCAAGTCTTCCTATATGCCAACCATACTGAGCCTGGCTCTCCTGCTGGGCGGCATTCTACTGGACTACCTGGATACTCCTTGGTTTACCGGTTATATCAGATTCATAACTTTTGGTATTGCCTATGTGCTGGTTGGCTGGCGGGTGGTGTGGCATGCCATTAGAAGCTTGCGTTCGAGTTTCTTCAACGAGTTTTTCCTGATGACCATGGCCACGCTTGGTGCCTTCTATATTGGAGAGTATGCAGAAGGGGTGGCCGTGATGTTATTCTATGTGATTGGTGAGCATTTCCAGGAAGCAGCCGTACTACGTTCCAGGCGCTCTATCAAAGCACTTATTGATAACCGGCCGGATGAAGTGGGCGTGGTTACTGAAAATGGCGTGGTTATTAAAAAAGCGAAAGAAGTACAAATTGGCGAAGTCGTGCAGGTGAAAGCCGGTGAAAAAATAGCGCTGGATGGGGAGTTACTGACTGAACGCGCTTCGTTTAATACTGCTGCCCTGACAGGGGAATCTAAACCGGATACGAAGGCTAAAGGCGAAGTAGTGCTGGCAGGGATGATCAACCTGGACCAGGTGATCGAACTAAAGGTGACTTCTGCCTATGAAAACAGCGCCTTGTCAAAGATCCTGAAACTGGTAGAAGAAGCGGGTAGCCGCAAGGCCAAAACCCAGCAGTTCATTACCAAGTTTGCTAAGGTCTACACACCCATCGTCTTTTTCCTGGCCATAGGCCTTACGTTTATTCCTTACTTTGTTATGGAAAGCTATGACTTTAACGTGTGGCTGTACCGGGCGCTGATCTTCTTAGTTATTTCTTGTCCGTGTGCGCTGGTGATTTCTATACCATTAGGTTATTTCGGTGGGATTGGGGCTGCTTCGCGTAACGGCTTGCTGTTCAAAGGTTCTAATTTCCTGGACCTGATGACACAAGTTGACACCGTGGTAATGGATAAAACAGGAACACTCACTGAAGGCGTTTTCCAGGTGCAGAAAATCGAGTCGGTATCACCTGATAAGGCATGGTTCTTATCGGCTGTAGCCGCATTGGAGAGTAAATCTACACATCCAATAGCCCAAGCTATTGTGGCTGAAGCTGGCCAAACCTATCAACAACATTCCGTAAGCCAGGTTGAAGAAATATCCGGCCATGGCTTGAAAGGCACAGTAGATGGCAAAGAGCTGCTGGTTGGGAATGGAAGGTTGCTGGATAAGTTTGAGGTAAGTTATGATCCGAGCATAAAAGAGATTGTGGAGACGATTGTATTGGTCGCGGTGGACGGTGTGTATGCGGGTTACATTACCATTGCGGACAAAACGAAAGCAGATGCGCCACTTGCCGTGCAACGAATGCGAGAGCTAGGTGTGAAGAAACTAGTGATGCTTTCAGGAGATAAAGACTCCATTGTGCAAAAGGTAGCCAAAGAATTGCAGTTGGATGAAGCCTACGGAGGGCTATTGCCCCAGGATAAGGTAGCCCATGTAGAAAAACTAAAAGCAGAAGGCAGAACAGTTGCCTTTGTAGGAGATGGTATTAACGATGCACCTGTGATCACCCTGGCTGATGTTGGGATGGCCATGGGTGGTCTTGGCTCTGATGCAGCCATAGAAACGGCTGATGTAGTGATTCAAACAGACCATCCTGCCAGAATTGCGACTGCAATCAAGATTGGCAAGAAGACCAAACAGATCGTGTGGCAAAATATTGGCCTAGCTTTTGGCGTAAAAGCCATTGTATTGATCTTAGGGGCCGGTGGCTTGGCTACCATGTGGGAAGCGGTATTTGCGGACGTAGGCGTAGCTTTTCTGGCTATCTTGAATGCCGTGCGTATACAGCGGACCAAGTTTGATTAAACTGCATATGATCAAGCGTTGAGCCTATAGCGCCTGTTTCTAGGGGACTGCTGGTATTTCAGGAACCCTTGACCACAACAGGCGTACAAAAAACCGCACCTGGTAACTTAACGCTAATACAATGGCTATTAGAAGTAGTCTTAATTGCTTTACATACCAGCAGAAAGGAGGTACTGTATGAGTACCTGGCTCTGGGCGCTTGTGCTGATTGCTGCCGTTTGGGCGGCACACTGGGGAGCAGAACATCTGGCAAAGCCCCTGAAAAAGCTCAGAAAACAGTGGGGCTTCTCAGTGGCTGCGGGTGGCGCTTTAGTTGGCTTGGCAGCTGCCAGCCCTGAGATTGGCATCAACGTGGCCAGCTCTGTTACAGGCGTAGCTGACATTGGTCTGGGGGCTATGTTCGGTTCCAACGTAATTGCTATCCCCTTCATGGTCATCACTGCCTACATTGCTACCCGCCATCTTAAGAAGGAGAATGCTGACAAGAACCATGAGCAGCACGTCAAGGAGCATTTGGTGAAGGTGGACCCCACCGCTGTCACAGTGCAGGCGATTCCCTATCTTGTAATAGTAGCTATCGTGGCTATCCTCACCGTGCCGGCACAATGGCGGGGATTGCAGCCAATAGACGGCTGGATCATGCTAGGGGTGTACCTGGTATATCTGGCGCAGGCCCTTATGCGTGGTAAGCGCGAAGGAGAAAAGGTAGAGTGGAAAAAGAAAGAGATCTATTTGGCCGTAGCTGGCCTTGCCGCCCTGGGGCTGGGTGCTTTCTTCACAGTAAAGGCTACTGAAAACATCGTCTCTGTTCTGGGTATCTCTAGAATTGTGGGTGGCTTGTTCCTTACGGCTCCCATGGCCGCTTTGCCAGAAGTGTTCGCTACCTGGAGTGTAGCCAGATCGGGGCAGATCACCTCTGCCGTAACCAGTGTGATCGGAGACCATGCCGTTACGCTGACGGTCGCTTTTCTTCCCCTTGCCTTAGTCACTGTACCTGTTGAAGACCTGACCCTGTATGTAACAGTTTTGAGCTTTGCCGGACTGGTGGGCATTCTCTATGCCGCCTTCATCCACTGGGGAGGACCTGGTAAAGAGCACGGCTTTAACCGCTGGCAGGTGTTCACTTTAGGGGCTGTCGTGCTGGTGTATGTAGGGGTCATGCTGTTCGGGGTTCTTCAGGTGTTTGGCGGATCATCAGGCGAAGGATTATAAAGCATTCAATTTGGATGAGAAAGACTACCTCGAAGACGGGGATTTGTATAGAGCAATAGCCGAGTTGGATTACAAATATGAAGGTGACTGAAAAAAAGTTTGTAAATCTTTACAAGGAGAGTGGTGGGAACTCTAAAAACATAGGGAAGCAACTAGACCGTTTATACAAGTTTCAATTTACATGAGCCTGAAAGAAGTTAAGAACGTGTTGTGCATCTCAGCTACACCGCCGGATATATTTGCGCAGTATGGCTTTAGAACGGTTAAAGTAGAACCAGCTACCAGTAACACTATAACGATAACGCCAAAGGTCTATAAAGGCAAGATACAGCACGAACTATCCAGCCTGTTACCTACCCTAAACTATAAAGAGAAACAGTACCTGATCAGGCTTAACAACCTGAACTTGATTGAGCGGGTGCTGAAAAGTTTTAAGGACTTGGAGCCGGAACAAATAGCATTGTTATCTTCTGAGACAAAGGCAGGCGATGTGTACCAGGAAATAACAAAAAGCAAAACCATACCACAGCAGGTAAGGCTGGTTTTTACTACGTCGCTAATTGATTGTGGGGTTGATGTTTACAATACGGATCTTGAAATCATTATTGCAGAACACCAAAACGAGCACCTTAGCACACAGGACACACTGCAGTTTTTAGCCCGCCCGCGCAAGGTTAGCAACCTGAAAGCAACCGTTTACAAACTGGAGCGCCCTGGCAAAGGCATAAGCCGCGAACAACTGTATAAAGATGCGTACGAGCTGGCAACTTACGAATGTAACTGGTTAAATCAGATGAACGCCAAGCACACCGCCGGGACCCGTTAGTAGCAAACCGTACTACCTTTTCAGATACGGCGCATTATTGCAAGTATAACCACCAAAGCGAACAGTACGAGCCAAACGAGCTGCTGATTCATTACCAGGTAGAACAAACCCTGATCCGGTACATGGCCACCGAAACTTACTTTGCTCAACTTGAACAGGAACAGCATATTATTATAGAACAGCCAGAACACCTGACGATAGCCAGAACGCCGGAAATGGAAGCCCTGGACAAAGCCGCCAAAGCTGTAAAGGAAACAATGCAGGAACAGGCGTTGCTGCTATTGGAAACCCACCACCCGGCTGACGTATTCAGTGCTTTATACCATAGCGTGAAAGACTTGGACACCCGCGCCGAAATCGTAAAGACCGGCTATGATACCTTGTTGCAGGATACTGCCAAAGAAGTACAGGAAACCTACCAGCCAATACTCACAGACCGCGCCGCGCTGCTGATCTTCAATACCTATCTGAAACTACAGCGTAGGGACATGGCAGCGGATGACATAGTATCTTTGATGCGAGAACACAACAGCCCGCGTAAGTTGGGGGACCTGCTGACCAGGTTGGATGTATGGCATAACCTGAGACATTATAACCAGTTGGCAATCAAAGACAAGCGCGATGCTGACAGGCTTTTACAGCACTACAGGAAGCTTAAAAGCAGGGTAACTGAATTAGATTCTATTAATAATAAAAGAGCTAATCGGGTTACCTCAGAAGAGATAACGGCACTAATCAATAAAGACCGCCCTAAAGCCATAAAGCTCACGAAAGATAAAGCTATGCAGTTGTTCCGGATCTTCTTTGAAGTAGATACGATAGCAGCTAAGGTAAACGGTAAACGGGTTAAATACTTTGGGATCACAGCAGATAATGTAGCCCCGCTATTTTGTGAAAGTGTAGCGGCGTAAGGCAATCAAACGTAGGTTTGCAGTATGGCTGCTTACCTTCATTCTGCTTTTTACCGCAACGGCGAAGACCTGGAATTTTACGATAAAGAATTTCAGCAGCTGGCGTATCATATCGCCACGGGTCCGCATCATTTCGAATACACCCTGGATAACTTAGGCTGGCGCCTGACCTTCACCACACCTGAATACAGCCTAAAGGTAACCATAGAGTACGGCGGCATCTTTAAAGGCGATGGCACGATTGTAACCAGGTGAAGGATTGAGTTAGTTTTCTTGCATATAAAAATAAGCTGGCAGCACTCCCACTACCAGCCCTTTATGTTGTGTTAGCTTCCATTATTAGTTTGATGAATGGTTACAGTACTACCAGGTTCAGCTACAATTATAATCGGCTGCTTTTGCTCTTGTGACGTTATCGTTTGTTCTGTTTTCACAGCTTCTACAGGTTTGTCTTTCCCTTGTGCTAAGTAGGCTCCACCCAACCCTAACATGGTTGCAACAATGTACCCCACTATTTCATTAAAAATCAGTTTTCGTAAATTTCTTATCATATCGTTTTTCTCCCTTCTGGCAAGTATTCTTTGGCATAGGGCTTACCACCCATCCGGTACCAGTGGCACCTGTTTTATATAGTTAATTTTATGTGCTCCCATCAAAAGCCATTTGTTATAACAAGGAATGAAGCCCAACGTTACTTTCTGATGTGAACTATTTTATATAGTAACTTCTGTAAGCTCCCTTATGTATTAGCGGCTCTTATAATTGAAGAACTGAGAAGCACATACATCGGTTAAAATGTATGTATCTATAAATAGTATCTACATAAGACAAAAAGCCGCCGGACTTGGAAAAAAACCGTGATTATTAAAGAAATAATTTTTGAGGACGTTCTTGTTGTCCTCAAGAAAACACGTCCTCAAAGCACAAAAGCATGTTTTATGCTTTGAGGAGCGCCTTTAAATGAGGTTGATTTAAGGTTGCTAATGGTTGAGGAGAAAGATGAGGACGAGGTTGCTTTAAGGTTGCCGGGAGGTGAGGTAATAACTGACTCCCTTAACAGTATAAGTTCTACCAGCATCACAAGGTGTGCTGCCTGGACAGAACTTAAATCAACTTCATCATGCGTATCAACTTTAGAACAATCAGTTTACTTAGAGCCGCCTTCACCAACGACTTAAAAGAGTTCGGTCAAAGCCTGGACAACTTTGCAGGCTGTAATGAATCGTACCTGAAGTGGAAGCTCAGCTACATGGATGATTTGAGTCTGTACCAGGCGCTCTTGAATCTGGAAGAAGAAATGCAGGAGTATGAGGAGCAAAATCAGTGTAGACTCAACATGCCAATCGAATACCGCCTGATGCGGAAAGAATATAAAACAAGAACAGGTCGTAACTGGGATGAGGACAGCTACGACATTTCCTGCGCATACGACTGGCTGCTGGAGCGACTGTCTAACTATACAGAGGGGTACCGACCACCTTACATGTGTGTCTGCGGCTATACGGCCAAAGAAGACTGGGTATGGGAAAATGCAAACCTGGAAGAGTAAACATTTTGGTAGTTGCTCAATGAGTATAGTGATTTATAAAGAACAATAGGTAATCACTATATTGCGGTAACCATTACCAATAACACAAGTTATGAAAAGAGCCTTTACCATAATTCTTCTAATCCTTCCTCTCCAGCTATTTGCCCAACATGTTTCGATTGATCTCCTTATTAAACTTCATGGGAAAGATGTGAATGATGCAAATGACTATCTCCTTGAAAGAGGGTGGGCATTTTTAGGGACTGAAGACATAAAAGATAATGTCCTCCAGAAGAGAATAAGTTGGTCGTGGGATCCTTCTAAAAACAATAAGACGCAAGCCTTTAAGTATATCAATTACATTTTCAATACATTTGAAGATAGGCCAACCACTGTTTTCGTTCAAACACATTCTAGGAACGAGTATCTTCAGATGAGGAAGGAAATTGACAGCTACGGAATGAAGAAGATTAATTCTGAGGCACGCGATAATGCTGTTATTGCAGATTTTGCAGGCAAGAATTATGTAGTGCGAACTATTGTAGCTGAGAGAAAAAACGAGCCCACGACCTATTTATTTACATTGTATAACAGGAACTATTATAGAGTTGCAATAGCCAAGTAGGTTTAGTTCACAGTTAACTTATTAGTAACAATACTTAGTCAAGCTAACTGCTCCCAAATTTAACTTTTCTCAGAAACCAGCTCTGTTTAACATAAAAGTAGTTATGAAGCAAACCGCTCTGATTTGCTCCAGATGCTGCTGATTTTCGGCCTTGTTTCTGGTACTTTTCAGTGAGGGACAAATTCCTCCGGTCTATTATTTGCGGCTATAAGTTGCTGCAGTAACCTCTTATAGCTTCCAACCATGCAACCACTACCGGCCATTTACTGATTATGTAAACTGCTGCTGACTTACACCATTCAAGCACCTCGTAAAACTCTTTTAAAGCTGCCAGGCCTGAGAATACCTGAGCAACGAAAGGGAGCCCTTTAAACCACGCGATGGTTTGATTAAACCAGTTGCCTTTCTGAGGTCCGTTCAGGCAAGCGCAAGCGCCCACAACCGCTGCTGCTGCAGAGGCTGTTTTGTGGGGCTTGTTATTACGCTTCCGTCTGGACATAGTACACCGCTTAAAATTGTAAGCAGTGTCTCTCTATTATTCCCGTAAAGCGTTACGGCAAATTTAAATTAGACCTTTGACGTAAAAAAGGACAGGGTCTGCTTAGTTCTGGTACAGTTCTAAACTATGGCCTTAAGTTGCTTATAATCATGGAGTAATTCTATACACAGAGATAGCTTACACCCCTATAAGCCAAAATGGTGTGTTGGTTGGAAGCTTTGCAGGTAAAAAAGTAAATAATACTACCAAGTTTGATAAGCGGTGTTACAAGGAAGTGAAAAAAATTTTTATATATTTGCAACTATAAATTAGTTGCACTTGTATAAGGAAGGGAGGCCAATTGGTAAAATGGCGAGAAAAGAAAAATTAATAGCTAGACTGTGCAGTTACCCCACGGACTTTACGTGGTCTGAATTAGTAAGTGTGCTGAATGGAGCTGGGTACCAAGAGCACACAGGGGGTAAAACGGGAGGCAGTCGCAGGAAGTTTATAAATGGAGCCGGCCATATAATAAACTTACATAAACCACACCCAGGGAATATTTTAAAACGTTACCAGTTGGAGATAGTAATAAATTCACTGGGGCTCTGCTAAAGCAGGAAGAAGATAGAAATTAACTGTTATAACGAGAAATTAAGAACGGCAAAAATGAGCAACACTATTAAGTACAAGGACTATATCGGCTCAGTCGAGTATAGCGCCGAGGACAAAGTGTTTTTTGGCAAGATTGAGTTTATAAATGATGTGGTTACGTTTGAGGCAACCAATGTAGACGAATTAGAGCAGGCCTTTCAAGAGTCTGTAGATGATTATCTAGAAATGTGTCAAGAAGTAGGGAAAGAACCTGAAAAAGCCTTCAAAGGGACCTTTAATATTCGGATGCATCCGGATTTGCATAAGAAAGCAGCGAGAGTGTCGCTGGAGCAGGGTAAAAACCTTAACCAGTTGGTAGTCGAAGCTGTAAGCCAGTATGTAGTAGAACATGCTCACTAACATTGTTAATGACCCGTCCTAAAATAAGTTGACAGGTTTTACGATGATTTTATAGGATCTGTGGGCAGTAGCTCACAGGTTTTTTCATGCACCTGCAGTGGAGTGAGCATCTGCAGACTCAGGTGGGGCCTTCGGGTGTTGTAGCTTTCCACAGCCTGTTTTACGAGTAGCTCGAGTTCGTGTCTGGTATTGCAGGGGTAGAGCAGGAATTCTTCTTTGAGTATGCCGTTCATGCGTTCTGCCAATGCATTCTGATAGCAGTCATAGCCATCAGTCATCGAAGGCCGGATGCCGTGCTTTCTCAGGATGTACTGGTAATGCTGAGAGCAGGTAATGCAGCTTGCGCGTGCCCACACGGGGCAAGTGCCGGCGTACCGTTTGCACCAGTTCCCTGACAGGGGCCAGTTGGGCTGTGCGCCGCTTTTGCCGTGCCCTTGACTGGTAGAGCGACTGCCTGCTGCACCCGAACAAAGAAGAGAGACGCGACAGGCTCACGCCTTTCTCTTGCTGGAAGATCCACATTGTCCGGGCAATAACTTTTTTGAAAAACCAGTACCTAACTGACGGTCTATCTCCTGCACGGCTTTTTCCAGCACCTGGTTTCGAAGACGCTCATCAGAGAGCTCGCGCTCCAGGCGTTTGATCGTTTGGGCGGGTGTTTCGGCTTTCATCATGCGTGTGTGTATATCAGGGTAACGCCAATCCAGCCGGCCATGTTTCCGAAGCCACACCAACACCGTAGAGCGCCCTTGGATACCGTAATGGCGCTGAGCCTGCTTATAGCTCAGTTCGCCTTCTTCAACCTGCTGCACAACAGCCAGTTTAAAGCCTAAGGGGTAGTCCCGACGCGTACGCCTGCTGTGCCCTGCTTCTTCTTTTCCTTTCATAAGTCTAAATAGTGTCAACTTATTTCAGGACGACTCAGTGTAAACTGTCAACTTTTTTCAGGACGAGGCAAGAACAGGTCAACCTGAATTTCCATCTCAAAAAACCTCCGTTTTATGAGATATTTTCACCAAGGCAGCATTAACTTCATATCCTTTGATAACCTTTCTCAAATTGCCATCTCACAAATCAAAAGTATTTTCCTATATTTGAGACGAGTTACTGAGACAAATTATGAAGATAGGCTATGCCCGGGTCTCGACCCAGGATCAAAAATTAGAATTGCAGCTTGATGCCCTTGCCCAATACGGGTGCAATCAGATCTACAAAGAAAAAAAGTCCGGCAAAAGCAAAGAACGACCTGAGCTGGAGAAGATGATCTCTCAGCTCCGAACTGGAGATACGGTAGTAGTTTGGAAGCTCGACCGGCTGGGCCGCTCGCTTCGAGATTTGATCGATCTGGTAGCTGAGTTTCAGCAAAGGGGAGTAGATTTTGTGAGCTTGCAGGATGGCATCAATACCGCTACAGCAACAGGTCGCTTTACCTTTAACATATTCGCTTCCCTGGCTGAGTTTGAACGCGAGATCATCCGCGAGCGTACCAAAGCCGGACTTGATGCCGCTAAAGCACGCGGCCGGAAAGGGGGAAGACCGCAAGGGTTATCTAAAGCTGCGATGGAGAAAGCTAAGTCAGTCCGCATCTTGTTTGACTCTGGTACCAAGTCTGTTGAAGAAATAGCCAAGATTTTGCATATCTCTAGGGCGACCTGCTACCGCTACCTTTCCCAGGTTGCTCCAGTTGTAGTTTAATTTAAGCCTATACCACTTGTCTATTTAACACCCAATAAGGCTATTGGATCATTTTGTTTTCTTTAAAATTAAAAATTGCACTGCTTTAGGAGTTAAGATCTTGTAAAGTGCATCTACAAAGCCTCCAGACTTTAAGCCTGCTGTTTAGCGAAAGCTCGCTTTTGATAGCTAGAGTCGTTTGTATCCGAGTATACGCGGGTATATCCGGATAATACGGATACATACGGCTAGCAGTAGTTAAGGAAAATTGCACTGAATTGAAGTGGTATTAACTCCCCGCTTAGTGAAAGCTGCTGGTTTTTATAGTAGTGATGGTATAGAAATTCAAGAATCTGTTCCTTATCGAAACACTTTGCCAATACCAGAGCCCAAGATTCCTATTTTATTAGTACAATGCTGAAGAAGAATAGGAGAGGAGCTGGTAAAGCTGATTTATTTTCTTATATTGAATAAGCGAAATATAAAGGAAGGTGAAGGCTTAATGGCCTTCTGATCTTTAAAATCGGACACTTTTAAGGACAAGTCCACCTTCGCATATAGTGCAGATAAACGTAATAGACTTTCGTTTATACTATAGTTAATCCGTCATTGGGATTATTTTCAAATTTAAAAATGGCGAAGCTTTCAGGCTTACTGGCAGGAAGGAATCACAGGCTTAAAAAGGAAAATGGCCTGTAAAAGAGCCAAAGGCATAAATGGAATTTGTGACTGGAAGTCTTGCGGCGGCGATGCCGTAGAAAGCCGGGGCTTTCGGACGGGAGCGTCCCATGCAAGACTTATAGCGGGGCGAAGTTAGCCTTGAAAAAGGACAAAGTCAAGTGTGCTCACTTCGGCCAGGTGGCTCTTTTACAGGCTTTTATATTGTCAAAAGAAGCCTGTGATAATTTGATTAAAAAGCCTACCGCCCCTGGCCACGCTTGCAGATACCTGTATCAACAACATGGCCCGTGGCTAAAGCCGCCATTTAGAAAAAAAGAAGAATATAAGGAGAAAATAACCCAACGAGCAGCTTGCTTTTCCTTAAATAAAAAAAGAAATTAAGACCAGCAGTCACTACAAAAAAGGAAAAACAAGCACGGATAACTACACCCATAAACCACCAAGGCAAGGAGGCAAGCCTTGGCGCTTCCTGGCCTTGTTCGTTAGGGGCAAGTATAAATATTTAAAATGAAATTCTCTACCGACATAAAAAGATTAGTCTTTACAACTACAGCTTGTTTTGTAGCGGCGGTAATATGCTTTTCTATTCCGAACAACAACATCATTATAATAAGCCCATTAATTTTTACTCTGGTCATTATTTTAACAAATAAGGACAGACTGAAAATAGAATGGTATCAAGCAACTTTACTTGGGTTATCACTTACCTTGCCTGTTTTCATTATCGCTATAATCTCGTTAATTGGAATAGAACCAATCTTAGGCAAATACTCGATTCTGTTTAGCTCCTCAATAGCAGCAACGCTAATGTATTTGGTCAACAGAATATATTTAAACATGAAAAGCTTTAAAGTTGGATTAGCAATAACGGCGATTCTTGGTTCTTTTACTTTCCCAGTTTTAGAAGTGTTAAATAGGAACTTGCCTAGTTTAGGAGTAGAAACTGGGTTTACACTTGACCCTAGCCACTTCTTTGTTTGCTGGCAAACTTTGGCTGGACTAGGCATAAGCATCGGTGTTTGGTTAGAAATAAAAAAAATACCTGCCCCTAACACTGTATAAACACTAATTTACGGCCAACGGCCTTGCTCATTGTTTATACAAACCGTTAGGTGTAATTTTAAATATGAAATCAAGATCCTGATACATGAGATTTATAAAGCCCCTTCTCATTACCCTCGTTCTTATCATTTTGATAAGTAACCCAGCACTGGCACAAACATCTTTCTTTAAACCAAAATACTTAGGTACTTATTTAGTCCTTCATGTGCTGCCCATCACAGCCTTTGTACTTTCATATCTATGGGGTAAAAAATATTTAGCTGCAAGAATTGTAGCTTATGCTCTCTGTTTTATTGCGGCTCTTATAGGTGTACTGGCTATACTTATCCACCTATTTATTAATGAAGAAGGTATTTTCCTTTTACTTACACTTCTCTGGTCTTCTGCAGGAGTAACTTATATGACCATTAATAGAACAGAAAATAACCAGCACCTAACAATACCTAAACAGTAGCTAAGCCACAGTTTAGCCAAGTACGTTAGCCAAAACAAAAGCTATGAATTTAAAAGAGAAAATCATCAATAAGGGCGACTGGTTCATAGCCGAGATAATAGAGCGTACAGAATCGGCTGATTCAGATAAATCAAATGCAAATAGAAGATGTACTGTTTGGGGCAACTATCATCTGATAAAAGCTGAATCTGTCGAAGAAGCTTATGAAAAAGCAGAAAAGCTCGGAAACGATTACAACTATAGCTTCAAGAATCAAAGCGGTGTGGAAATGGAGAACACATTCGTAGGTATAGGTGACTTGCTTCCACTTTACGAAGACTTAGAAGATGGTGCAGAAATCCTGTGGACGGACTATGGCTTAATAAGTGCTAAGCGTGCTGACAGATTCATAAAGCCTAAAAGTGAATGGATTGAAGCCGTGAACAAAGTGAAAAAGAAGAAAAGAGAAGGGGCAGAACCTGAAGGGGAAAATTGATTTGGCTAACAAGGTATAAAAGCCACCTTCGGCTGCGCCTCGTTCGCCTTTTATACGACCACCGTTAACTCAAATTTAGATGAATAGAATTTATACTTGTTTTATATTTTTTAGCTTCCTTTTATTGACTTCATGTGGTGTAACTTCTAAGTATGGATTACTCTCCCCATACTCAGGCGGGTGGCACGAGACGTATGAGCAATTCTTAACTGAAGAAGACAAGCAACTATTGAGCAGGGGAAAAGAAGTTTATCTATCTTTTAGTCCTTCTTCTCCAGATTTCTCAGCATCAGGTGAAGTGCGAGTACTGCCGACAACAAAGGATAATGTTTTTAACTTCATAGAGATAGGCAAGTGGGAGAAGGCATCAGTTTTCCAAAGAACGCCATCCGAAAAGGGACATTTGAAAGCTGAAATGGTATTTGATAGCCTTGGCAACATCATCAGTAGTAAAGCCTTTGAGAAGCAGCACAATCAAGAGAAATATTACCTTAGGGAAGAATTGACCTTACAGGAAGAAAACATCGGCGGGGAGCTCTACCATCTGCATCGGATTGTGTCCTACTATGAGACTGGAGAGTTGATGGCAGAAGGCTTTCAGGTATTACTTGACTACCAAGAGCCAAAAAGCCATCTTCTTAAGAAAACAAAACCAGTTAAGGAATGGAAAGAATACTCCAAAGACGGAAGCTTGATTAGTGAAAGCATCTACGACTTGGAAGGGAAACTATTAGAAAAGAAGAAAAACAGGAGTTAACAACACCTTTACGGTAGCTATGCCACCGCAAAGCCCAGTACGTTAGCCAAAACAAAAGCTATGAATTTAAAAGAGAAAATCATCAATAAGGGCGACTGGTTCATAGCCGAGATAATAGAGCGTACAGAATCGGCTGATTCAGATAAATCAAATGCAAATAGAAGATGTACTGTTTGGGGCAACTATCATCTGATAAAAGCTGAATCTGTCGAAGAAGCTTATGAAAAAGCAGAAAAGCTCGGAAACGATTACAACTATAGCTTCAAGAATCAAAGCGGTGTGGAAATGGAGAACACATTCGTAGGTATAGGTGACTTGCTTCCACTTTACGAAGACTTAGAAGATGGTGCAGAAATCCTGTGGACGGACTATGGCTTAATAAGTGCTAAGCGTGCTGACAGATTCATAAAGCCTAAAAGTGAATGGATTGAAGCCGTGAACAAAGTGAAAAAGAAGAAAAGAGAAGGGGCAGAACCTGAAGGGGAAAATTGATTTGGCTAACAAGGTATAAAAGCCACCTTCGGCTGCGCCTCGTTCGCCTTTTATACGACCACCGTTGACCGTGATTGGGAATTTACGAGTTTTAAAAGTGGCGTGTCTTTCAGGCTTTTTTAGAGGGCTGGATGGCATCA
>CANMMP010000007.1 GCA_947499125.1 uncultured Pontibacter sp. | reverse complement strand
GGGAGAGTAGGTGGCCGCCAACCCTATCCTTAAAAACACCCCTTCCACGAAAGTAGATGGGGTGTTTTTGCGTTTATAGCTAGTGTGGTGGTGGCTTGATTAGGGAGTTGCCTGCTTAGTAGCTGGTGCTTGTTGGTGAAAACACCAACAAGGGAGGCAGGGCTTTAATTATTCCTATAAATGCGCTCAATTTTTACACTGGTTTTATTACTCTAATCTACACTATTTAGTACGTATCAGTTTATATAAGTAGTTTCGGAGACCCGATTATAAAAGAAAAATCCCAGCTTTGAGGGCCGGGATTATTACTGTTAATGCTTGAACTACTTTACTAATTAGATATGAATTTTGGATGGAGTAGGTTTTCTATGGAGAATATTTCGTCCCATTTCTCCTGGCTTATAAGTCCTCTTTCCAGAACTGTAATCTGATGTACAGACTTACCTGTGTTCAGTGCTTCTTTGGCTATGGAAGATACGGCTTCATATCCAAGTATAGGATTTAGTGAGGTAACAATGCCAATACTGTTCATCACCATATTCTTACAGATCTCCTCATTAGCAGTTATTCCTACTACACATTTATCTGTTAGTGTGTGGCATGCGTTCGTCATATAGCTCAGGGACGAGAATAAACTAAAAGCAATAACTGGCTCCATTACATTTAGTTGTAGCTGCCCTGCCTCAGCTGCCATAGTTATAGTTACATCTGCGCCGATCACATAATAAGCTGTCTGATTCACCACCTCCGGAATAACTGGATTTACTTTACCAGGCATTATAGATGAACCCGGCTGCATACGAGGTAAGTTTATTTCGTTTATGCCGGCTCTTGGCCCTGATGACAATAATCGCAGATCATTACAGATCTTGGATACTTTAACTGCTGTTCGCTTAAGTATACCCGACAACTGCACATAGGCTCCAGTATCACAGGTCGCTTCAATCAGGTCTTCAGCTAAAACTACCGGTATACCTGTCAGGTCTTTTAAATACTTAGTTACAATTTGAGGATAACCTTCAGGTGCGTTAATAGATGTTCCAATTGCTGTTGCACCCATGTTAATTTCACATATCAATAGGCGGGCTTCTTCCAGGCGTTGTATATCTTCTTTTATGGTGGTGGAGAAGCCATGGAATTCCGCTCCCAATGTCATAGGGACAGCATCCTGTAGTTGCGTTCGACCCATTTTTAACACAGTCTTAAACTCCTCCGACTTCGCGTCAAAAGCTTTTTCGAGTTTGGAGAGTGCTTCTATAAAGTGGCCGATCTTAATGTATAAGGCTAATCTGAATGCAGTAGGATAGGCATCGTTGGTCGACTGGGAGAAGTTTACGTGGTTATTTGGGTGGAGGTGGTCATAGTCGCCTTTTGCGTACCCCAACATCTCCAGACCTATGTTCGCGATCACTTCGTTAACATTCATATTCACCGAAGTTCCTGCGCCTCCCTGTATCATGTCTGTTACAAACTGATCGACATACTTACCGGCAATCAGTTCGTCACAAGCCTTACAGATTGCGTCTGCTTTTTCAGGCTTCAGTACGCCACATTCCTGGTTAGTCAGAGCAGCAGCTTTTTTTACATATCCGAAAGCTTGTATCAGCAGCGGCTCTTTAGATATCGGGATACAGGTTATATTAAAGTTCTCGAGGGCGCGAAGGGTTTGGATACCGTAATATGCCTCATTGGGTATCTCTTTCTCTCCCAGAAAATCATGTTCTATTCTGAAATTGCTCATGGATCGTTTCCAGTTCAGTTGTTGAGTTCTATTTAGTGCAGGCTTATACTATAACTTCTGGTTCTGGTAATTTTATCTCCAGTGCATCAGCAGTTTCTAGTACTATCCGGGTTGCATATACTTTTGTGCAACGCAGTTTGCCAGTATAACTGTATTCGTTAATCAGACTTTGGTTTATAATAAGGCGGCCCGCAAACTCGCCATACTTATGAACAATAGCCGCCTGTACTTGTGTAAGTTCATCTTTCCGCTTTTCAGTTTCGGCAGTACGGAAAGGCCGTTTATAGTTGCTGCCGGCATATTCGTGCGATATACTTTGCTCTTTTGCAGCTTGTTTGGCCATATATACAGCTTCGCTCAGGCGCCTTTCATACGAAGGGCTCTTTAGCCTGCCATGTATACCGCGCGTATGGTTAAGCCATTCATGCAGGTCTACGTCCGGGTTAGTAGCTAATTCTACAAGTGCATCGTTAGGTATTATATAAGGAGCTGGTTTATTCAGGGTCTTACCTATATTCTCGCGGAAAATGAACAGCGACTTAAGTATAAACTGCTCGTAATAGGTGAGCCTCGATGCATTGCGAAGCCGAAGGTGCGGGTTCTCTGTTTCTGTGTAGCGCAGGTTTTCAAGTAACTGGTTCTCTTCCTCGAGCCAGTGCAGACGGCCCAGGTTAGTGAGTTCAGTTACCAGTTTATCTTTTACCTGGTGCAGATACACCACATCTATAGCGGCATATTGTAGCTGCTGCTCTGTAAGCGGTCGTTTATTCCAGTTGCTTGATTGCTGAGATTTATCTATTTCGATATCAAATTCTTCTTTCAGCACGGTCGCCAGCGATGAGCGCTCATAGTTGAGAATTTTTGCGGCCACATCTGTATCAAGTACATTCCGTATCCGGCAACCCAGTTTATCAAGTAATAATATGTCGTTGTTGGAGTGATGGATGATCTTTGTGACTGACTTATTTTCCATCAGGTCAAAGAAAGGCTGCAGGCTCTCCAGCTCAAACGGATCGATAATATAACACAAGCCATTACCAGCCGTGATCTGGATCAGGCACAGGTTAAAGCCGTAAGTATACCGGTTTTGGTCAAACTCCAGGTCGAGGGCAAGTTCAGTGCTCTGGCTGAGGTCTGTGATAGCCTCCTGCAATGCCTGATTGCTATCTACCAGTTTAATCGTAATAGTATTGTTGGGTAACGTTTTAAATTCCATTCCCTAAATTTAACAAGTTTATACATTGTACCTCACAAATAGGGCAGCAAAGTATAAATAAAACAAAAGTCTCTGTCTTTTACGGACAGAGACTTTCGATTAGTCAGGATTAAATAAAATTATTACTGGATAGGTGGAGTTTCTTCCGGAATCTCATCAGCTACACCATCATTAATTGTGGTGTCCTGAACTGTAGTAGTATCCGTTTCAATATCCATATCCATTTCAGTATCCATGTCAGTTTCTACCTGTTCCATGGTTTCTGTTTCAGTTGTATTGTCGTTGCCGCCACATGCTGTAAATGCTGTTAAAGCAAAAACTACAAAGGCTGATTTCCATATCTTTTTCATAATTCCATTATTAGTTAAACAACCAATTTTGTATCTATTAATACGGTAAAGCCTTTTAAGTAACCCGGCGCTAAGTATAAATTATAGGTTTTTAAAGCGAACGCGCCAAATCTGTAAGTGAACGTTTGTAATTAGCTGATAAACGTAACCTGACTTGTAAACAGCTATATACTTATAGTTAAGCTTATTATTTGATGGGTTAAAAAAGATTGCCGTATAGTTATACTTTATAGTTTGATTAAAATTTAATTGTACTTATTTAGTAATGCCCCATTGATTAATTGTTAGTTTGAAATAGCATTTTATCACGACGGGCTTTAAACTCTGAACCATCTTTCCAGTTCGGGTATTCTGTGCCATTTGCTACTCTGTAGCCAACCCTGAAGAACAATTGCACATCCTCTACACCACCTTGCAGGTTCCAGTCGTCCCTTACTTCGTCGCTTAGTTTATGGTAGTCGTCTGCGGTATACTTGTCCTGCCATTTTTTTACATAATCAGCGGCCTGGCCTTTTGCTTTCACTCCGGATTTAGAATATAAAGCCGGTACACCTTGTTTAGCAAACTCAAAATGGTCGGAGCGGTAGTAAGATCCTTTTTCAGGAGATGTTTCAGGTATGATATGCCTGTTCTGTGCTGATGCTTCCTCTTCCAGGATATCTTCCAGTTCGGAGTTGCCATGGCCGATTACAATTACGTCTTCGGTAGGGCCATAAGCGTTCAGCACATCCATATTTATATTAGCTAAGGTTTTATTTAGTGGATAAAGCGGATTTTCGGCATAATACTTAGAGCCCAGCAAACCTTTTTCTTCGGCGGTTACAGCCAGGAAAAGTATAGAGCGCTTTGGTTTCTGTTCGAGTTTGGTAAATGCCTCTGCAAGCTCAATTAGCCCGGCTGTTCCGGAGGCATTATCGAGCGCACCATTATATATCTGGTCGCCCTTAAGTTTGGTGTCTTTGCCCAGGTGATCCCAGTGCGCGGTATAAACCACATACTCGTCTTTTAATTGTGGGTCGCTGCCTTCCAGCTTCGCTATCACGTTCTTCGACTTTATCTCGCGCAATGTGTTCTTGATATTGAAATTAGCTTTAGCATTAAGCGGCACAGGTTTAAAATCCTTTTTGATAGCGGCTGCCTTCAGTTGATCAAAGTTCTTACCGGATGCTTTAAACAGTTCTTTTGCTTTTTCAGAAGTTATCCAGGCTTCAACAGCTGTTTTATCCATGTTCTTATTTGCGTTGCTAACATCGAAGTTCTCGCGGCTCCAGCTGCCGGATACTACCTCGTAAGGATAACTGGCCGGCTCTGTTTCGTGAATGATGATAGCGGCGGCAGCTCCTTTTTCAGCAGCGATCTCATATTTATAGGTCCATCGGCCATAGTAGGTCATGCCTTTGCCTGCGAACATGGTGCTATCCAGTTCGCCGGAATTGTTAGCAGCAGGTATTGGCGGATCATTTATCAGCATCACTATTGTTTTGCCTTTTACATCCAGGCCTTTGTAATCGTCCCAGCCATACTCCGGGGCAACTATACCATAGCCTACAAAAACCATGTCCGAATTATTAACTTCCACATTCGGCACAAAGCGGCGCGAAACAGCCACATAATCAGAAGGGAAGTTGAGATTTATAGTTTTGTTACCTGCTGTAAATGAGGCTTTAGGTTGAGCCGTAAACCCAAACATGGGTACTTCCTGCACAAAGGTGCCATTAGGGTTGCCGGGCTGCAGGCCGAGTTGCTTAAACTGCCTTACCAGGTAATTAACTGTAGAGTCTTCGCCAATAGTGCCGGGGCCACGACCTTCAAATGCATCCGATGCCAGCACCTTGGTGTGTTTCAGTATGTCGTCAGTGGTGATGGATGAAAGGGCGGGAGTGAGATTGGCAGTGTCGGGGAGAGCCTGCGTTTCAGTTACTTCCTGTTCTTCGTCTTCGGCTACCTGCCTGGCGTTTTCGTTGCAACCAAAAGCAAAGCCTCCGAGCAGGGCAATTAAAATAATGGGTCTTCTCATAGTATAGGTATAAGTTAAAAACAAAATGGTCAGACAAGATAATAAAAATCCTGAACCGACCATTTGTACGAAGCACCGGTAATTAGGTGCTCTTAATCTGATAGTTATATTTTGTACTTAGTTTTTCAGCAGTTTTGCCTGGTAGGTTCTTTCTGGTGTCTGGATGCGTAAAATGTATAAGCCGCTGGTGTTTACCTGATTTGTATCTATAGTATAGTAACCGTTGGCGTCTTTATTCTGGGTAGTTATACTTTGATTTAACACTACTTTCCCGTTCAGGTCGGAAAGGGTAGCCTGCATGGTTTCTGCATCAAGCGCAAAGCGTAATTGGCCTGCAAATGGATTTGGCGATACACTGAAAGTAAAAGGAGTAGCATCTGCAGCAACCGCCTGTACTTTCGAGTAACTAAACTTTCCGTCGTAATCAACCTGCTTTAACCTGTAGTAAACTTTTTGCTGACGTGCCTGGCTGTTGTCGGTGTAAGTATAGTTCTGCAGCGTACTGCTGAATGGTGAGAGGCTCTCAACAAAATCTATAGTTGTAAAATTCAGGCCATCAGTAGCGCTTTGTACTTCAAACCCCATATTATTCTCTTCTGATGCCGTAGCCCATTTTAAAGTAACAACCATGTCATGGCGAATGGCTTTAAAAGAGATCAGTTCTACTGGCATTGGCGTAATGGAAGGAGCTAATGTATAAGTACCAAACCTGTTGGAGTTGGTGTGTCGGATAGTGTTCTGATTTACAGTTGAGCTTGGTACCGGCAGTGCCTCCTTGTCTTTGCCCTTGTTATAAAGCTTATACTCGTTCAGTGGCCTCGATTTAAGCTCGTTTGGTAGAAACTCCATATCCATGGTCATTTCAAGGGAAGTAATATCGTTGGTGCCGCTGCGGCTAATGTTATATTGGCGGGTTACGCTTTCGTTTCCATCTATTATCTGGGTGGTTACACCTGTCAGGCGCTCTACGGTTACTAAACCTGGGTCTACATCATTACGGCTAAGGCTAAGCCCGATATTGCCAAAGTTTTCGGTAGTAGCAGGTATAAGCGTGCGGCTGGTTTGCACGGTGCCAATTATGTGCGCTGCATCGGTTTCAGGAGTTGTAAGTGATGCGCTGTTGCTTAACCATACTGTGTGGGTATTTGTATTCAGGTGGCTTTGAGTAACGCTTATGCCGTTGGTTATAGTTATATCTGATAAAAGCTCGGCTTGTGCTGTACCGGTAAAGTTAAAGTTGTAGAAAGTATTGTCGCCGGTTATAGTTTGCAGGGTGTTACCAGCTAAGTTTATAGTTGAAGTACCTTCATTAAAAACACTATAATTAAGCCAATTTCCACCTAAAGTTATGATACTATTTTGCCCCGAAAGTATACCGCGATTCTCTACGTCTCCTGTTATAATGTGCGAGTAATTGCCAGCCTGTAGCGTGGTAGCATCAGCTATAGTTAAATTACCGGAAACAGATAGTGCCGCCGCGGGATATTTTATAGTTCCCCCGGAAAGTTGCAGGTTATGGTAGGGCAGGTTATTTATAGTCTGAGAAGCATTGCTTTTTGAGTAAACTACAGTACCTGTTCCTTTGTTAAATATCCCGATACCGGAATACGTATCGCCAATATTTAACGTGCCGCTTCCGGTATCAATGGTGCCTGCATTCGTTAGCGTACCGCCTGTAGTTATTTCTCCGCTCTGGTTTGTAACAATGCAGCCGTCGCCTATAGTGAAAAAGCCAGCCATTGTAATAGAGCCGCCCTGGTTAATTAATGAAGAATAGCGACGATCGTTTTTATTATGCAGGAACAATGAAGCAGCCTGTAAGCTTGCTCCGCTGTTTACCAGTAGTTCAGTCTTTTCGTTTTGTTTGTCGCTGTTATGCGGTGGGTATACATTAATGCTACCTGTTGTTATGTTGCCGGTTATAGTTACCTGGTGACCATTCACAATTTCTACTGCAGCGCCAGCACTTGGTATAATGCCTTGTTCCCACGTAGCCGGGTTGTTCCAGTCGCCGGAGCTAACCGACCTTATAGTTTGCGCTAAAGCTGCCTGTGTGCAAAATAATGCAAGGCTGGCTAAACAAATAAAGCGAAATAAAGAACCGGCTGTGTTTTGTGCTTTGCCGGTAATACGGAGGCATGTTTCTTTTTCCATAGTACATACGATTAAAAGTGAACACTGAATCTTATGTAAGGAAATATCATCTTGTTCAGACTGACAGAGGATATTTAGATAGTAGGTAAGCGGTAAGCGTAGCAGTATAGGTTAATCTTAAATCAGGCCCGGTAATAGATCCGGTTCATAGTGCTGTCATAAGGATCGTAACCGGGTCGCGTTTTAGAAAATCTTTTGTCCAATGTTTTCAGGCTTTTAATATCCTGTAATAAAAAGCAGTGCCACCCGGTTTTAATATTAGGCGACGGTGAACTTTCGATGCTCCATCCGCAAAGGCAGTCTTGCCTGCGATGGTTCTGGCCAAGCAAGTGCGGCTCAATTACGTAGGTGTGCTCTTTGTATGTAAACTCTACGAACTGCCGCGCTCCAATAGCTTTTGATAACTCCTCAAGTAGAATACTATACATAGCTGATATAATTAGCGTATACCTCAGTTAATGGAAAAAGCTGAAGTACTTGTATAAAGCTAATTCTATCATAGTATATATAACAGGAAAGAATTCGGTTAAAAGTAACATTACTTTTAACCGGTTTTAGAGAGAGTAAAGCTGTAAAAAGTTGCTTTAAAGTCTCTTTGCTTGATTTTTAAGTTGCTAAAAGTAACAATCTATAGTATAGGTTGATATGGAAAGTAAAACAGGCAATACTTATGGTTCTGTCTTAAGTGCAGATTTATAGTTGCTGAGTGCCAGCTTTAATTATTTTTCTTTTTGGGAATATAAAGAGGCTGAAATGAAGAAGGTATTTGATTTAAAGTATAATAAGCAATATTAAACGGTTTTAGTATAACTTACCACTACCATATAAGTATAGAATAAAGATATGTGGTTGTGAAACAGGCATATTTGCTTATGCGATTATAGGTAATTTGTTTTATGAATAATACTTCTAACTTTGCCTGCATACAAAGAGAGTAATCCTATGGATAAATATACTTACATCGCTAACGCGCACGGCGATTATATTGATGGGCTTTACAAAGCTTATCAGCAAGATCCGGAGTCGGTTGATGCCGGATGGCGCAAGTTTTTTGAAGGTTATGACTTTGCTACTGCTTACGGCGAAAATGGCAGCGAAGTAACAGAAGGTACTGCACCTGCTCCTGCAAAAGGTATGGTTGCCACCTCAGGCGATTCTGATAAAGAAGTAGCCGTTCGTAACCTGATCCACGCTTACCGCACACGCGGCCACCTGCGCTCTAACACCAACCCGGTGCGTGCCCGCAAAGACCGCAAAGCAAGATTAGACCTGGCTGACTTTGGCCTTACCGATGCTGACCTGGATACCGTTTTCCAGGTTGGTGATATAATTGGCATCGGGCCAGCTACGCTTCGCGATATTGAAGCAGCTCTTAAAAAGATATACACTGGCTCTATCGGTTTTGAATACATGTACATCCGCGATCCGGAAGTACTGGAGTGGTTCAAAAAGAAAGTAGAGCAGGATTCACTGAACTTTAATCCGGGGATCGAATATAAAAAACGCATCCTTTCCAAGCTGAATGAAGCAGTTGTGTTCGAGAACTTCCTGCATACGAAGTTCTTAGGCCAGAAACGTTTCTCACTGGAAGGTGGCGAAACAACTATACCTGCCCTTGATGCGGCTATAGATAAAGCATCTGAACTGGGTGTTGAGGAAGTAGTGATAGGTATGGCACACCGTGGCCGCCTGAACGTACTGGCCAACATCATGGGCAAAACCTATGAGCAGATCTTCTCCGAATTTGAAGGTACAGCCGTTCCGGACCTTACCATGGGTGACGGTGACGTTAAATACCACATGGGTTACTCTTCAGAAGTAGTAACGCCGTCAGGTAAAAAAGTAAATCTGAAACTGGCCCCTAACCCATCGCACTTAGAGGCGGTGAACCCGGTAGTAGAGGGTTTTGTGCGTGCCAAGATCGATTGCATGTACGATAAGGACATTGATAAAGTATTGCCGATACTGATACACGGTGATGCTGCTGTTGCGGGACAGGGTGTAGTTTACGAAGTTACCCAAATGGCTAACCTCGATGGTTACAACACAGGTGGTACGATCCATTTCGTGATAAACAACCAGGTTGGCTTTACTACCGATTTTGAAGATGCCCGTTCATCCATTTATAGTACAGATGTTGCCAAGATAATTGATGCCCCTGTACTTCACGTAAACGGCGACGACCCGGAAGCGGTGGTATTTGCCATGCGTATGTCCATGGAATATCGCCAGCGCTATAACAACGATATCTTTATAGATATGGTGTGCTACCGTCGTCATGGCCACAACGAGTCGGATGAGCCGAAATTTACGCAGCCACAACTATACAACCTGATATCAAAGCACGCTAACCCACGCGAAGTTTATAACAAAGACCTGATCAACCGTGGAGAGATAGATGCTGAGCTGGCCAAGTCTATGGACAAGGAGTTCCGCAACTTGTTGCAGGACCGCCTGGACATGGTAAAGCAAAAGCCATTGCCATACAACTACCAGCAAATGGAGAAAGAATGGCAAAGCCTGCGCCGTTCTAAACCCGAAGATTTTAACCAGTCTCCGGAAACAGGTATATCTGCAGATGCTGTTGATGCTGTTGGTAAAGCGCTTACTACCTTACCGCAAGGCTTTAAACCATTAAAACAGATAGAGAAGCTGATAAAAGAGCGTAAGGATATGTTCTTTGAAACAAAGCAGCTTAACTGGGCAGCCGGTGAATTACTTGCCTATGGTTCGGTTCTGCTGGATGGTAGGATCGTGCGTTTCACAGGTCAGGATGTGCAGCGTGGTACATTCTCGCATCGCCATGCCGTATTGCACGATGCTGTAACAAGTGCCCCATATAATAACCTGAACCACATGGCCGAAGGCCAGGGCTCGTTTGAGATCTACAATTCCCTGCTTTCTGAGTATGGCGTATTAGGGTTTGAATTTGGCTATGCTATGGCTAACCCAAATGCATTGGTTATCTGGGAAGCCCAGTTCGGTGACTTTGCCAATGGTGCCCAGGTCATGATCGACCAGTTCATCTCAGCTACAGAATCGAAGTGGCAGCGCATGAACGGTTTGGTAATGCTGTTGCCACATGGTTACGAAGGCCAGGGACCAGAGCACTCAAACGCACGCCCTGAAAGATTCCTGCAGTTAGCAGCCGAAAACAACATGTTCGTAACTTACATTACAACGCCTGCTAACCTGTTCCACTTTATGCGTCGCCAGTTGGCCTTGCCATTCCGCAAGCCAGCTATCAATATGTCGCCTAAGTCGTTGCTGCGTCATCCGGCTGTAGTTTCTCCTATCGAGGACTTTACATCTGGTGGTTTCAGAGAAGTGATCGGTGATTCGTATGCTTCAGCTAAATCGGTGAAGAAAGTATTGCTGTGCTGGGGTAAAGTATACTTCGACCTGCTGGAAGAGCAGCAGAAGAACAAGCGCAAAGATGTAGCCCTGATTCGTATGGAGCAGCTGGCGCCATTCCCGAAAGTGCAGTTAGAAGCAGAACTTGCCAAGTATAAGAATGCAAAAGTATACTGGGTACAGGAAGAGCCGGAAAATATGGGTGGCTGGATGTATATACTGCGTATCATGCGTAATAGCATCACGGATGTAATAGCCCGTAAAGCAAGTGCATCGCCTGCAACAGGTTACCTAAAGATACACGCAAAAGAGCAGCAAGAGTTAATGGAGAAAGCATTCGCTGTTTAATGAATAAGTATTAATGAGTAATGATTATTAAAGGATATCAATCATTACCCATTATTCATTCGTAATTCAAAAACTGTAATTCATAATTAGAAGAATAATATGAGCTTAGAAGTTAAAGTGCCTGCCGTAGGTGAGTCGATCACTGAGGTGACCATAGCCCAATGGCTTAAGAAAGATGGCGACCGAGTAGAGATGGATGAGGTGATTGCGGAGCTGGAATCTGACAAAGCCACATTCGAACTGCCAGCTGAAGCCGCAGGCATTTTACGCATTGTAGCGCAGGAAGGCGACACGATAGATGTTGGCGCTGTTATCTGCCGCATCGATCAGGATGGTGCTGCACCGGCTGCTCCATCGGCTCCTGCTGCAAAGCAGGACGCTCCTGCACCAACAACCACTGCACAGGAATCTACTCCGGCAGCTGCTACTGGTGGTGCCGGCGAGGCCGTAGAAATGAAAGTGCCAACTGTAGGCGAATCTATTACAGAAGTAACTATAGCCAGCTGGCTGAAAAGCGATGGTGACCATGTAGAGATGGACGAAGTTATAGCTGAGCTGGAATCAGATAAAGCTACTTTTGAGTTGCCTGCTGAGGCCGCAGGTACATTAGAAATTGTAGCAAAAGAAGGCGATACCGTAGAGATCGGCGGTTTGCTTTGCAGAATTGTACCGGGTGCCGGCCAGACTAAAGCCAACGCACAGGCAAATGCCAAGCAGGAAGCTGCTACACAACAAGTGGCTACCCAGGCTGCATCTGCTCCGTCTGGTTCTCAAACCTATGCTTCTGGTACGCCGTCGCCGGCTGCCGGTAAAATATTAGCTGAGAAAGGTATAAACGCTGCCGATGTGCAGGGTTCAGGTCGTGATGGCCGCATTACCAAAGAGGATGCGCAGAACGCACAAAAGTCCGCTGCTAAACCAGCCGCTGCTGCACCTAAACAAGAGGCTGCTGACGAAGCACCAGCGGCATCCGGCGACAGAAACCAGCGTCGTGAGAAAATGAGCTCGCTGCGTAAAACAGTTGCCCGCCGTCTGGTAACAGTTAAAAACGAAACGGCCATGCTTACTACCTTCAACGAGGTAGATATGAAGCCGATCATGGATATCCGCACCAAGTATAAAGACAAGTTTAAGGAAGTACACGAAGTAGGCCTAGGCTTTATGTCGTTCTTCACAAAGGCTTGTACTGTTGCTTTAAAAGAGTGGCCTGCCGTAAATGCTCAGATCGATGGCAACGACATGATCTTTAGTGATTTTGTGGATGTTTCAATTGCTGTTTCGTCGCCGAAAGGCCTGGTTGTACCTGTGATCAGAAACGCAGATGAACTATCGCTGGATGGAATCGAGAAAGAAGTTGTGCGCTTAGCTAAGAAGGCACGTGATGGTAAATTGTCTATCGAAGAAATGACTGGCGGTACCTTTACTATTACCAATGGTGGTGTGTTCGGTTCTATGATGTCTACTCCGATCATCAATGCGCCGCAGTCGGCTATACTTGGTATGCACAACATTGTGCAGCGCCCTGTTGCCATCAACGGACAAGTTGAGATCCGCCCAATGATGTACCTGGCACTTTCTTACGACCATAGAATTATTGATGGCCGTGAGTCAGTTAGCTTCCTGGTACGCGTGAAGGAGCTATTGGAAGATCCGATGAGATTGCTGTTAGGCGTTTAATTTATATAGATAGAAGAGGAGGGGTAAGCGAAGAAGTTTGCTCCTCCTTTTTATTGTAACTATAGTTTTAGATTGCGCGAGCATCTTCGTTCGTGACGATTTATAGCAGGGGCCTCTGGTCCAAGTATAAATTAACCCACCCCTAACCCCTCCCAAGAGGGGAATTGGGTATTGCGAAAAATCCCCTCTTGGGAGGGGCAGGGGTGGGTCTACAAATGCAGAAAAATCAAATACAAAAACGAGCGAATAGTGCTCCTTAAAGTATAGAAAAATGAAATACGATGTTACTGTAATCGGTTCTGGTCCTGGTGGGTATGTGGCAGCGATACGTTGCGCACAGCTGGGCCTAAAAACCGCGATCATAGAAAAATATAATGTACTGGGTGGTACCTGCCTTAACGTAGGTTGTATTCCGTCCAAAGCATTGCTCGACTCTTCAGAGCACTACCACAATGCGGCGCACAACTTTAAAACGCACGGCATCGAGCTGAATGACCTGCAGGTGAACATGGAGCAGATGATCAAGCGTAAGGGCGAAGTGGTGAAGTCGAACAACGACGGCATTGCTTTCCTGATGAAGAAAAACAAGATCGATACGTACTATGGCCTGGGCTCTTTCGTGAACAAGAACACGATCAAGATCACAGACGCAGAAGGGAAAGAGCAGCAGATCGAGACGGACAAGACCATCATCGCGACTGGTTCTAAGCCAACTGCATTGCCGTTCCTGCCAATCGATAAGAAGCGCATTATCACGTCTACAGAGGCTTTAACGCTGACTGATATCCCTAAGAACCTTATCGTGATTGGTGGCGGTGTTATTGGTCTGGAGCTTGGTTCGGTGTATGCGCGCTTAGGTGCTAAAGTGCAGGTGATAGAGTACATGGATGCCATCATCCCAACTATGGACCGTGCGCTTGGTAAAGAACTGCAGCGTGTGCTGAAGAAAACACTTGGTTTCGAGTTCTTCTTTAACCACAAAGTAACTGGCGCTACCAACGAAGGCGAAGTAGTAAAAGTAACTGCCGAGAATCCGAAAGGCGAAGCGGTAACGTTTGAAGGCGACTATGTGCTGGTATCTGTTGGTCGTAAGCCATACACTGAAGGACTTGGTTTAGAAAATGCTGGTGTAGAAATGGGCGAGCGCGGCATGATCGCTGTGAACGACCACCTGGAGACAAACGTACCGGGCATCTATGCCATTGGCGATGTAGTGCGTGGCGCTATGCTGGCACACAAAGCCGAAGAAGAAGGCGTACTGGTAGCTGAGCAGATCGTTGGCCAGAAGCCGCACATCAACTATAACCTGATACCGGGTGTAGTGTATACCTGGCCGGAAGTGGCAGGCGTTGGCTTTACCGAAGAGCAACTGAAGGAGCAGGGCCGTGCTTATAAGGCTGGTTCGTTCCCGTTCAAAGCTTCTGGTCGTGCGAAGGCATCCGGTGATACGGATGGTTTTGTGAAGGTACTGGCAGATAAGGAAACGGACGAAATACTGGGCGTACACATGATCGGCCCGCGTATAGCTGACCTTATAGCTGAGGCGGTAACTGCTATGGAGTTCCGTGCATCGGCTGAAGATGTAGCCCGTATGAGCCATGCGCACCCGACTTATGCTGAAGCCATGAAAGAAGCTTGTTTGACTGCAACCGAGAACCGTGCACTGCACATCTAAGCAAGTATAAAAGTATAAAGTATAAAAAACGCCACTCTGCAAAGGGTGGCGTTTTTTTTATAGTTGGCTATAGTAGCTTCTTCTTTGGCTTATCGATATGCCTGATGGCAGTGCTGATGTAGAGGTAACTGTTTACAACTGCCTGGTCGGTTAAAGTTAGCTCGATATCGGGTTGCAGCTTTCTGCCGTAGATGTTGCCATTGCGGTCGGCGGCGTTGGAGTCGGTTAAGTTTAGCCAGGCACCGTCTGATAACTCTCGTGGAGAATTACTGTTAGTAAGGCCTAAGGTAGGTGTTCCGATGATCCTGGTGAACTTACGCCCTTTAAAACAGATGGCTGTCATCTCGCCTGAGCTGCTGGTTTGGCCGCTTACCAACACTGCTACTGGCTGGCCCTGCTTTTTAAGGGTATAAGGTTCTTTAATAAAATGCTCCAGACTATCCGTTAACCCGATTATCACACCATTTTTATAGTTGGCGTAGGTTATTTTGTTATCCCCATCAGCCCAGCCTATCGATTTTCCTTCACCTAATATCGGCATCAGCCCGGCTACCATTGGCTCCAGGTTTCCGCCCTGGTTCAGGCGCAGGTCTATTATCCAGCCTTTGGGTTTCTGGGCATCCAGTTTCCGGATAACGTGCTGGATCGAATCTACAAAAGCAAGCTGGTCTTCGTTGGTGATGGCGGCAAACCCCGGAATCGTGATTAGCGCATACTTGCCATCAACTATAGTTCCGGTTGGCATCGGCACTTTCTCACCAGAGGCTCCGGCGGCACCCATTTCCTTGTAAGCTTTAATTATTTCAGGTGGGTATAGTTTGCTGTGTCCGTCTCCCAGGTTTAATAATGCCTCGTTAATAGCCGGGTAAGTATCCCGTATAGTTTGCGCGTCTTTGGTGGCTTCAAAGGTTTGTGCATAAAGTGTTTCCCAGTCTACTTTCTGCTTGTTAATAGAGTTGTTCTTCATGATATCCAGCGCCCGCACCACATAGGTCTTTACAGAGTCGGGAATGGTTTGTGCAAAACAGAGCTGGGCAATAAACAGGAGAATAAGGAGTAGGGTAAAATGTTTCTTCACGGGCATAAAAGTATAAGTTTGTTCATTAGCAAAAGTAAATATAAGGCTTTAGAGCAGATTTAAACGACAACTAAATTTTTCTGCAAAAGATGATAACCTACCGAGCTATGTTATGCGCTTTAGTAACATGCTAAAGCGGCATCTACCAATTCAAAGTATAAGTTCAATATTTAATTTGTGCAGCTTACTAAATAAGAGCTGGTAAAATTAACTAATGGGCATCTGTATAGTAAACAGATACATACCTCTACTATTAACATTACTTAATATTTACAGCTATGAAAGATCTTGATTTTAATTACAAGAAAATGCTTACTTACTGCCTGATGGTGTTATGTAGCTTTGCGGTAGCCTGCGATGACGATGACGACGATGATGACATTTTACCTGATACTGAAATTGACTTTGATGACATTGATTTAACTGGTGAGAATGAGGTGCCTATGGTTACAACTTCCGGCGTAGGTGAACTGGACGCGTCTTATAATGATGCTACTAACATATTGAGCTATACTTATTCGTGGACCCTGGGAAACCCGGATGATGAAGTAACTGGGGCTCACTTCCATGGACCAGCATCTACTACAGAAACAGCACCTCCTGTTATAACTGTTACACCATCTACTACCGACGACACAGGTACATACTCCGGCACTACCCGGGCATTGACTCAGGATGAAGAAGATGACCTGAAAGCTGGCCTTTGGTACTTAAACATCCATAGCACCACTAACCCGGATGGTGAACTCAGAGGGCAGTTGGTAGATTAGACCTGAATTTTATAGTTTATAGCAAAGTATAGCCTGTGCCAGTAATGCGGTGCAGGCTATTTGTTTGTAAGAACTCGTACTTAACATTACTTTTGCAGCCCTTACAGCATCGCTTATTTATGACCTATACTTCTGAATTGCCAACGGCAGTACAAATAGTGGATTTTGAGCCACAGCACGCAAAAGCTTTTTATGACCTGAATCATGAGTGGATCACCCGGTACTTTGTAATGGAAGAAGCTGACCATAGATCGTTAGGCGACCCAAAGGGGTACATTCTGGATAAAGGCGGCTATATTTTAATGGCTAACTATAAAGGCGAAGTGGTGGGTACCTGTGCTTTGATAAATGATGGGGATGGTATTTACGAGTTAGCTAAAATGGCTGTATCGCCGAAAGCACAGGGGCTTAAAATTGGTAAACTGTTAGGGGAAGCTGCCATTCAGAAAGCCCGCGATGCCGGAGCCGAAAAAGTATACCTGGTATCTAACCGCCGGCTCGAAACTGCTTTGCATTTATACAAACGGCTGGGGTTTATCGAAGTGCCGATGCCGCCCAGTATCTATGAGCGCGCCGATATCAAAATGGAAATAAATTTATTTTAGGTGCTGTAAACAGGACGGCTGTTTTCGAGGCGAACTACGCCTACCGTTAACCAACAGCCTTTATAATGCCCTTTGCTCTGGCGGGCGAGCATAAACAGGTAAGCCGCTTTTTCGTTGTTTTCGGTGGTGAGTACTACCAGTTGGTAAGCCGACTTGCCAGTAATAACCATATTGCCTTTCTGGTAGGTTTTAAAGTTGAGCATAGGTTTATAGGATGGGTCGCGTACCATCAGCCTGAAATGCTCTATTGGCCCTACACGCATTTTACTTGCCGGCGACGAAAAGTTAAAAACAGTAATAATGCCGCTATCGCTTTTATCGTTTTGCTGCAGCGCTTTTATCTGTATCTGGACTACTTCCTGCGGCGTAAAACTTTTGGATGGCTTTATGTAACTCCACTCCGAGGCTGTAACCGGAATTTCGCCGGTGCTGGCGTAAAGGCCAAACTGCTCCTGGTTTTGGGTAGGCTCAAGTGGTACGGTGCTTACAAACAGCAGGAGCAGCAAAGCTCCGATTGCCAGCAACGTATGATCCACTATTTTATCCAGCCCTCTCATATCTAAATATGTACTTTATATAGATGCGTATAGTTGTGCTATTCAGGCTTTTTTGTGCTGGGCTAACTATAAAACTATAGCTGATGCTTACGTATACCGATACATTAGCAATTGTTTATGAAAGACCTGATAGCGAATAAGATCGATTCTTTCCGGAACTGGGCAGCTGGTGTGCCCGCAATTCAACGTTTCCAGGAGCAGCACCCCACAGTGACTGGCTTCGTAGCTGATCGGTTCAATACAAACCACTTTGTTGGCCTGCCTTTAACCTTAATTTTGCTGGCGGCAGGTATAAACCTGATGCTGTTATCGGAACTGACCGAAAGTATACTGGATGCTGAATGGATAGTAATTGCCGACAAAAAATTTACAGAGCTATTGTATAGCATGCGCTCGGAGTGGCTGAGTAATGTTTTTTACGGGCTTACCCAATTAGGCGAGCGTGAGGCCGTATTTATTTTCGGAGCTTTTTTAACACTTATTTTTTTGATACGGAAACGGTACTGGGCTATAGTTGCTTACTGGGTTGCCATGGGCGGCGTTGGGCTTACAGTACGGTTTGCAAAACGTTTTATCAGTCGTGCCCGCCCCGAAGATGTGGCCTATTACCAGGTAGAGCATTTTTCTTTCCCGAGCGGGCATGCCACTACAGCCATGGCACTTTTCGGAATGCTGGCTTATTTCCTGTACCGGCATGAGGGTAGCAGACCATACCGGCCGGTTATACTTTGGGGCGCAATTGTGCTTATACTTCTGGTAAGTTTTAGCAGAGTATACCTTGGAGTTCACTTCCTGTCAGATGTGATGGCCGGTATGCTGGTCGGGCTGCTCTGGACAATGGTAGGCATCAGTATTGAGGAAGTAATGTTGCACCGAAACAACTATAAACGCAGGCTGGCACACGATAAGGAAGTATAACTGCCCCCTCAGAAAACTATAAACTATAACAGTAATTTAAGAATCTTATTATAAAGCACTTAATGTGATGCTACAGTTGATGTAGCTGCTTTTTTGTGATGAAATGCTGCCTTTTTACGGGGTGCCAAAAGGGGAAATACTACAATTAATGAAACAATATGCTCTGAAAACCGATAAAATATAACTAGCACTTTGGTTCCCGAGAAGGATAATGCAGTAGAGAACTGACCAGAGTGCGAAGCATTTAATGTAATTTAAAACCAATATACCATGGAAAACAAACAAAATAGAAATTCACAAACACAGGCTTCATCAAGCCAGTCTACAAATAATAATCTGCAGAGCAACCAGCCTACTTCGTCGAGCTCAAGTTCTTCAAACCAGTCACGCTCTCAGTCTTCTGGTTCTAATTCTCCTTATAACACGAATTCGTCCAGCAACACATCGTCTAATACAAGTTCGTCTAAATCTTCGCTAACCGATAAGTTAGGCGGTTTAGATATGAACTCAGTAACAAACAAGTTGCAGGAGTATGGTAACACAGCCATGAACAAAGTGAACAGCCTGAGCACTACACAAAAAGTAGTTGGCGGTTCGTTACTGGCATTAGGTGCCGGCTGGCTTGCCATGAATTCTAAGAACAAAGGCAAGATCAAGAACAAGTTAAATACAACCCGTTCAAACAAGTTCGGAAGAACATCATAAATAACTGATCGTTCTTAACGGAGAGCCTGGTGCATTTGCATCAGGCTTTTTGTTTTCTGAAAACTGCCCGTTACGTTTGCTATACTTTCAGCTTTTATACTATAAACTTGTTACTCCAGATGTCCCGCAAAATAACCCTGCATTTCGACCCTGAGCTAAGTCTCAACAAAAAAGGAAAGCATGTACGCGATGGCCTGTCTACGGTGCTGCATACCGGCGATAACCTGTGGCTAACCTGCGACGAGCGCACAACTATAGAACGGCTTACCCAACAACCCGACGGCTCGTTTGGGGCGCATACTTCTTTTTGCCTCGGCGATTACGTGCAACTGCCCGATAGCACCAACAGCGAAATAGATATTGAAGGGATGGGCATGGCAAATAACTATTTATGGGTGATGGGCTCGCATAGCTTAAAGCGCAAGAAACCACGCAAACACGAAAGTATAGCCAAGCAAATGAATAGGCTGGCAAAAGTGCAGGCCGACCCAAACCGCTACCTGCTGGCCCGCATACCGATCTATAAAGATGATAAAACCGGCGACTACACTATTTGCAAAGAATGCCCGGATCCTGATAATCCCGGCAGAATATTGCGTGCAGCCCAGCTTAGGGGTAGCCATTGCAGTAGCCAGTTGCTCGATGTATTAAAGAATGATGAACACATAGGCCCTTTTACGCACCTTCCCGGCAAAGATAATGGTATTGATATTGAAGGACTGGCGACCAGCGGCAACAAACTATACCTTGGCTTGCGCGGCCCTGTGTTGCGTGGCTGGGCAGTAGTGCTGGAGGTTGAGTTGGAAGATGCCGAAGATGGCTACCTGAAATTAAAACAACTGAAACCGGATCAACCTTATAAAAAGCATTTTCTGCACCTGAAAGGAAAGGGCATTCGGGAACTCCGCTTATTAGGAGATGATATGTATGTGCTGGCCGGCCCAACCATGGACCTGGATGGCGTGATTGCTGTTTACCGCTGGCGCAATGCCGTAAACCTGACCGATGAAACCATGGTGCATACGCCTGACCTGGAACGGCTGTGCGAAGTGCCGCATGGCTTTGGTGAGGAGAGTGGTAAAGACAAAGCCGAAGGGCTGGCCGTTTACGACGAGCATAACCTGATCGTGGTTTTTGATAGCCCGACCGATAGCCGTAAAGTAGGAAAATATGCAGTTACTGCTGATGTTATAAAACTAGATTAAGGCAAAGCACTTTACTTTGATTACGTATACCTGAGTTAAAACAAAAATTAAGCTATGAAGATATTAGAATCATTAGCAGGTGGCCTTGCAAGCGCCTGTATTGTAACCTTAGTACATGAGAGCCTGCGCAGAGTTGTGCCTGATGCCCCACGAATGGATATTTTAGGCATGCGTGCTATTTCTAAATTAATGCACAAAGCAGGAGCCACACCCCCAGATGATAAAACCCTGCACGATTGGGCAATGGTAGGTGATATTATTTCGAATGGGTTATACTATAGCCTGGCCGGTGCAAATAAAAATGCCTGGTTACGTGGAACAGTATTGGGCGCTTTGGCGGGTGTAGGGGCAGTTACGCTTCCGGGGCCGCTGGGCTTAGGCGAAGGGCCAAGCAACCGTACGCCGCAAACCCAGGCTATGGCAGTAGGTTTATACTTAATGGGCGGACTAGCTGCCGCTGCTATTGCACGTTCTATAGTTAAAGCCACAGAAGATTAGTAGCCATACAAAACTATAAAAGCCCGGCATCTGCTACAGGTGCCGGGCTTTTATAGTTTATACTTTTAATATTGGCTATTGCTGTTGTTCTGTTTGGTTATGGTCCATGTGTTGCATGCTGGTGTCGGAGTGCATACCTGCCGTGTCTGTATCCATGTCCATGTCATTCTGCATGTCGGTTTCCGTTTGCGTCTCGTTTGTGTCTACACCTGTTGTGGTTTCGGAGGAGCACGATGCCAGCAAACCTATAGTTACAAAACCGGCTGCCAGTAAGTTTAAAGATATCTTTTTCATTTTTATACTTTTTTAAAATTAGCCTGTAGGCTTGGTCAGGTGTTTTTACGCATATCAGCCGGTAAAGTATAAGTTTATAGTTTTAGCGGGCATTTTGCAGGTAATCGCGCTGCGCTTTTTCGAGTAAGCTGATAATATAGTTGCGTTGCTCGAGCACCCTGTCCACGATATGTTTCTTGTTATAAAAAAGCCGCAGTAACAGCCAGTGGCTCTGTGTTTGGCAAAGGGTTTTCCAATAATGAAGCGTTAAAAAACCACTAAGAGGTAAACTTAACGCATACAGTAGCAGCTTCAGGCCATTTAGCTGCAGCCACTCGTGCGCCAGCCATATCTCGAGGCCATAAAATATCGGGAATGTAAAAATGCCGGTTGTCAGCATAATAGGGGCATGCCACTCTTCCTCTTTGGTAAACGCCCGCGCTATTTTAGAAGGTATAATATACGGCAGGTAGTTGTGCAATAAACCAAACACATACACCGGAAGACCAACCAGCAAGTATACCAGCCCAGTTATACTTTGCAGCAGTACCTCATTTTTGTTTTTGTCCAGCACAGGGTCGGGGAGGTTAAGGCGTTTTAGTTGCAGTCCGTAATTATCGAGCTCCTGTTTTATAGTTGCTATACGTTCGGGCTCGGTCTGGCTGTAGTAGTTTATACTTTTGATGATGCCCTTTGTAAGTATAAAATCCTGTTCGTGGGGCAGGGCAGTAGGTAAAACTGCTGGGCCTAGCTTATCCATATAAATGGCTGCTACCTGCCTGGTAAGTGCGTCGTCTTCGTCGGTAGGGGTATGTATGATCAGTTTCTCTAACCGGGTGCGTATCTCCTCCGTTAATTCCTGTACAGTCAGTATTTGATCCTGGGCATATTTTTCCTGGTAAGCTGCCACCAGTATAGGTTTGCCAACATTTACGAACACGTCGCTCCTGAAACTGCTAGGGTCTGTGTAATTTAAACCTATAGGCAGTATGCTGATATCAGAAGTATAGTTTTTTTCTGCGGCAGCACCTAAGGCTATGCGGGCCGTGCCGGTTTTAATTTTGCGCAAACGGCGCTGGTTAAAGCTGTTCCCCTCCGGAAAAATAAGTATGGTTTTGCCCTCATGCAGCGCTTTAAAGCTGGTCGAAAAAGCTTCGTCGTTGCTTACAGATGCTTCGGGGTTGTCTTCGCGGCGGTTAATAGGTATAAGATGCATTTGGCGGAGCAACCAGTTTTGTAACTTCGAACCGAACACAGTGCTTTTAGAGATAAAATACATTGGCTGGTCAAGCTGTGCCGCTATCACGATCGGGTCCATAAAAGTATTGGGGTGATTCGAAACTACAAGTAGCGGGCCTGTTTTAGGTATAAGGTGTGCGTTGCGTACTTCCAGTTTCCTGAAAAATACTCCTAAGCCGGCTTTGTAAAGTAGTTTAAGTATAAGGTAAAGCATGTGCAGCTATGTATAATTTGCAAAGCAATATAAGTAATTGCTATTATACTTGGGCACTTAGCCGGCTGCAGCAATTTTTACCTAGCAGGTATAGTTGTCAGCCATTCGTAGGCAGAGGTCAGGTCGTCGAAAGTATGGGTCTCGATGCGATGTGCCAGTTGCTCGTAAAGTTTTTTCTGTTGCTGTTCGGTCCGGTTGTCGAAAGAGTGGATGACAGCGATCTTTTTGAGAGGAAGCTTATCGTAAGCTTTCGCGTAAATAGTGCAGGTCCAGTTCAGGTCATCTTCTGAAATAGGTTGTAGCAGCCTTCGGTCCATAATAACGTGCTCCACCTGCAAATTACGCGCTATCCGTACAATATTTATAAGGGCTTGCCTGTATTGCAAGCTGCTACAGCCATTGTACCATTGGGTTATCAGTACATTATTAGCTGTGTGGTGTTCTACCTGCAGATATTCTGTTTGTAGGTATACCATGCTGTTTTAATTACGGTTTTATAATATTAACCATAATATATTGATTTTGAAAGAGATTAGTGAAAAATAATATTAGCTTAACGTTTGACTGTCAGTTTTATATAAAAACTTAATCTTTGAAAAGATGAAACGCCCGGCTGCAACTATAGGCAACCGGGCGTTTCGTATTATTTTAGCTTTATTTTATTTAGTGTACAGGTTATTGGCGTTGCTGCCGTCCAGCTTTTTGGTATCAGCAGGATCTTTGGCAGCCACATTGCCGGCTTGTTCTTTGCCTTCCCGCTCATTGTCCATTTGGTCTGTTTGTTTAGGCTGCTTTATTTCCAGTTCATCCTTTTTTACACCCTTCAGTGGTTCCGGATTTTCGTCGGGCAGGCGCTTGCCTTCATCAGCATTTGTAATGATGTCATCGCTTTTTGGTGTTTCCATAGTGATATAGTTTATAGTACACTTATAGTTACGCAAATGCAGCCTAAGGTGTAGCCTGATGCTGAATTAATTGCCCCCAAACTTATAGTTATACTTCTGAAACAAATCTAAATGGAAATAAGTATTTACTTTATGTATACTATTTTTTACATATGGTAAATTAATTTATACATATCAAACGTGTTTATTATGACAAACGACACTACATTCCAGATACAGTTATTACCATACACCTATAAAAAGTATGGTTTCTGGGTCCTGATATTAGGGCTACCTATAGTTGCAGCCATAGTTTACCTGTTTAAAAGCACAGGCATGCTCACAGATTCGAGGTCTTTTTTTAATGAATGGAATGATGCCATGGTGTATTACCCGATCATAATCGGGATGGCCTTGCTCGTTTTTTCGGAAGAGAAGCAGGAAGATGAAATGGTGCAGAATCTGCGGTATAAGGCTTTTGTAAGTGGTGTGTTTTTCCTGGTGATAGCGTTGCTGTTTCTGCCGGTCATTAGTATTATAGTTGCATCTGTCAGAGGAAGGGAAATTGGTATGCCCGATGCCGGCGGTATGCTGGGTGCGCTTTTTATACTTTTGATCTATACTTACATTTCCTTTAGGTATAACCTGTACCGCACACGCAAGTCCCTGGAAACAGATGAAGAATAACATAAAGGTAGAGCGAGCCAAAAAAGACCTGACCCAGGAACAGCTTGCCGAAACACTTGGCGTAACCCGCCAGACTATAAATGCTATCGAAAAAAATAAATACCTGCCATCTACACTGCTCTCCCTTAAAATGTCGGCCTTGTTCGGCGTAACCGTAAACGAGCTTTTTATACTGGAAGAAGGGGATTGAGCTATAGACTATAGATTGGACTTGTTTATAGTTTTATGAACCATTATCTAATGTCCTTGCTGTGTGTTTTCACCAGCAAGTATACCAAGCCTTGTAATTAGATTGTTGGTGAAAACACCAACAATGGCATAACTATAAAGTGCCGATGTACCAACAATAGCCTGTTACTTCGCAGCCTAGATTTCCATATTGTCATTTCGAATGCAATGAAAAATCTACCATTGCTCTTTCGGACTTCCATGTCCGAAAGCACTCTGCCGGGGACTTCCATGTCCTTGTACATCAGCTCTCCATTTACGCGGACATGGATGTCCGCAGCAGTCAAAATTTCGGACACAGATGTCCGAAACAGCGATCCAACTAAACCTGGCAAATGAGGCAACTATAGCCCGCCAATCTGAAATTAAATTTGCCTTTGGCCGGTTTCCTTTTGCCTGCCCCAACATTTTGCCTTAACTTTGAGCAATTTATACCTACCACACGCTCGAACTATGCCTAAAGACACCAGTATTAAATCAGTTCTCATTATCGGTTCCGGACCTATTGTTATCGGACAAGCTTGCGAATTCGATTATTCAGGCTCCCAGGCCGCCCGCTCTCTCCGTGAAGAAGGGATAGAAGTTACGCTCATCAACTCCAACCCGGCCACTATTATGACGGACCCGGTTACGGCCGACAACGTGTACCTGAAGCCGCTGGAGAAGAAGTATATCATCGAGATACTGGAGAAACATAAAATTGATGCCGTGTTGCCAACTATGGGTGGACAAACTGCCTTGAACCTGGCTATCGACTGCGAAAAAGCCGGCATCTGGAAAAAATACGGTGTCCGCATTATTGGTGTGGATATCAAAGCCATCGAGACGACAGAAGACCGCGAGCAGTTCCGCCTGAAAATGCTGGAGCTCGGGGTTAATGTTTGTAAAGGCGAAACAGCAACGTCGTTCCTGGAAGGTAAAGAAATTGCACAGGAGATCGGTTTTCCATTGGTAATCCGTCCGTCGTTTACACTGGGTGGCTTTGGAGGCGGATTTGTAAATACACCCGAAGAGTTTGATGTAGCCTTAACACGTGGTTTGCACTCATCGCCAACTCACGAGGTGCTTGTAGAGCAAAGTATATTAGGCTGGAAAGAGTATGAGCTGGAGCTACTCCGCGATAATATTGGTAACATCATTATCATCTGCTCTATCGAGAACTTTGATCCGATGGGCATACATACCGGCGACTCGATAACGGTAGCGCCAGCCATGACGCTGCCAGACACCGTATACCAAAAAATGCGCGACCTGGCCATTAAAATGATGAACGGCATCGGGCAGTTTGCAGGTGGCTGTAACGTGCAGTTCTCTGTTAACCCGGACGACGACACCATTATCGCTATCGAGATCAACCCGCGTGTGTCGCGTTCATCGGCTTTGGCATCTAAAGCAACCGGTTACCCGATCGCTAAAATTGCTGCTAAACTGGCTATAGGTTATAACCTGGATGAGCTGAAGAATGCCATCACCAAAACAACATCGGCCTACTTCGAGCCTGCCCTGGACTACGTTATAGTTAAGATACCGCGCTGGAACTTCGATAAATTCCCGGGTGCCGACCGTAAACTTGGCCTGCAGATGAAATCGGTGGGTGAAGTAATGGGTATTGGCCGTACGTTTCAGGAAGCATTGCAGAAGGCTTGCCAGAGCTTAGAGATAAAGCGCAATGGTATTGGTGCTGACGGTAAAGAAAAGACTGACTATAACGAACTGATCGATAGCCTGACAAATCCCAGCTGGAACCGCCTGTTCAGTATAAAAGATGCCATGCGCATCGGTATACCTACCAGCACTATCCAGAAGATCACGAAGATTGACCCATGGTTCCTGGCTCAGATTGAAGAGCTGGATATGATGGAAAAAGAGATCGAAAAGTATAACCTGACCAACATACCATCCGACCTGCTGCGCGAAGCCAAAGTTAAAGGCTACGCCGACCGCCAGATAGCCCACCTGCTGCGTTGCAAAGAAAGTGAAGTGCATGCGCTACGTACCGAGATAGGTATAACGCGTGTGTATAAAATGGTAGACACCTGCGCTGCCGAGTTCGAAGCTCAAACGCCATACTTTTATAGCACCTTCGATGGTGAGAACGAAAGCATCTCATCTGACAGAAAGAAGGTAGTAGTGCTTGGTTCCGGTCCTAACCGAATAGGACAGGGCATTGAGTTTGACTATAGTTGCGTGCATGGCGTGCTGGCTGCCAAAGAGCTCGGTTACGAAACCATCATGATCAACTGTAACCCTGAAACAGTAAGTACAGACTTTGATATTGCTGACAAACTATACTTTGAGCCTGTTTTCTGGGAGCATATTTACGACATCATACTTCACGAAAAACCGGAAGGCGTTATAGTTCAGCTAGGTGGCCAAACCGCTCTTAAATTAGCTGAGAAACTGGACCGTTATGGTATAAAAGTAATGGGCACGAGTTACAAAGCGCTGGACCTTGCCGAAGACCGTGGTTCGTTCTCGACGCTGCTCCGCGACCTGAACATTCCGTATCCGCCTTTCGCGGTTATCGAGTCTGCTGAAGAAGCGTTAGAGCTTTGCAAAGACCTTAAATTCCCGCTTTTGGTGCGCCCAAGCTACGTATTAGGTGGCCAGAATATGAAGATCGTGATAAACGAGAAAGAGTTGGAAGCCCACGTAATAGACCTGCTGAAGGATCACCCGGGCAACAAAGTACTGCTCGACCACTTCCTGGATAAAGCCATTGAAGCCGAAGCTGATGCCATTTGCGACGGAGAAGATGTATACATCTGTGGTATTATGGAGCACATAGAGCCGGCCGGTATCCACTCCGGAGACTCGTATGCTGTGCTGCCACCTTTCGATTTGAGCGAGAACGTAATGCGCCAGATCGAAGAGCATACAAAGAAGATAGCCGTTGCCCTGAACACGGTGGGTGTGATTAACATTCAGTTTGCCATTAAAGATGAGATCGTTTACATCATCGAGGCAAACCCGCGTGCATCGCGTACCTTCCCGTTCATTGCCAAGGCTTACCGCGAGCCGTACATTAACTACGCAACTAAAATTATGCTGGGGCACGCCAAGGTGAAGGACTTTACCTTTAACCCGCACAAGCAGGGCTACGCGATCAAGGTTCCGGTTTTCTCTTACAACAAGTTCCCGGAAGTAAACAAGGAGCTCGGCCCGGAAATGAAGTCTACAGGCGAAGCGATTTACTTTATAGATGACCTGCAGGATGATTACTTCACCAAGATCTATTCTGAAAGGAATATGTATATGAGTAAGTAAGGGTAAACCTGAAACAAGAACGGCTACTTAATTTAAGTAGCCGTTCTTGTTTATTTTTCAGTTTTCGAAGTTTCTTCGGTAGTTGTTTTCTTTTTGTGTGGTCGTCTGTTTCCGAAAGTGCCTTTGCTTATTTTACCTTTCTTGGTCTTTTTATCTCCTTTTCCCATAGTTGGTATAGTTTGGTTAGTGTACAGGTGGTAATACGCTTAAAGTATACTTACAGTTTGTAACCAAATTACTCAAGCACGATCCGTTGGTTCACTACCTGCATGCCCGATGTAGCCGTTAAAAAGTATAAGCCTTTCAGGTGTGTTAAGTCGCTCATGGGTAGTTCCAGTAAATACCTGTCGCTTTTAACTTTTGTAGTATACACAACCCGGCCGGCCATGTCTTTTAACTCTATCAGGGTTTCCTGCCCTTGTGTGTTAGCAACCGTCAGGTTACAATCGCCATTTCGGCAAGGGTTAGGGGCAAGTGCAACTTGTATGGCTTCGCCTGCCTGCCACCTTACAGCTATAGTTTTGGAATAAGCAGCTGTATTGTCAAAGTCTACCTGCTTCAGGCGGTAATAGTTTGTGCCCTCCCCGGGGTTGATATCTGTAAATTTATACTTTGTAAAAGCCGATGTACTGCCTTGTCCCTTTATACGAGCTATACTTGAGTACTCTTTTCCGTTACTGCTCTTTTCTATATCGAAATGGCTGTTGTTTAATTCGCTGGCTGTTTCCCAGTTCAGGTTAATACCACTCTGGGTTGGTTTGCCGGTAAACGATACCAATTCTACTGGTAGTGGAATTATCTCACCGCAATCAAATGTCTCGTCATACCAAAGATCAACCATAAACTTTTCACCGTTATCAAGCCATATCGTTATTTTTAATATCCCATCTTTAAATGAGTTTGCATTCACCTGAAAAGGATAGGTATTCACAACTTCTGATATCTCACTGTCCGGTATCGTTCTATCCTGATCTTGAGTAGGTGTTACCGTAATTTTGGAAACGATGTCACAGATATCCTGGAAGTAAAGTTCTACGTCCAATTGGTCATTCTGAGGGCCACCACCCTGATTAATAGCAGGGGTAACACTTAGGTAACCAATTCTAACACACTCATTATAGGTATAAGCACAAGGCTGTGGGTCAGGTTCCTGATCAGCTTGCGCCAGTGTCTGCAAAGGCAGTATCAGGAGAGAAGCAGAAAGTATAAAAAGTAAGTAAATATATTTTTTCATAGCTGGGGAGTTATCGTGCGCACAAATAAATTGTAAGTAGTAACCCGCTTTTACTGTCAGGTAACGAAGTGCGGCCCTAAGGCAGGGTGCGGCGCTGAGGCCGGCGTAGAGGGGAAAAAATAGACCGGTAACCCGGTTGTCAGGCGGTTTTTGCAGTTACCAGGTTCAAAAGTATAACTGTACTGTATATCTACGATTTCTATACTTTCACGTTAAAGTATAAACGTGTTTTTTATTAAAAAGAAGTACAAAAACAGAGCAAAGTATAATTGACGACCCATTCAGGTATTATAGTGTATTTGCTAAACCTTTTTGTTGCAGATGCTGTTACAAAAAGATGCTTTACGCTGTTTTGAAGCGCGATTTCCTGAAATCGGAGACTTGTAGCAAAATAGCACTGAGTCAGTTGTACTGCCCGCTTCAAAATGATAGCGGGTATTCGTAACTTTACACAATTATCTAAAAAGAGAAAATGGCTTTTCGGCTGGATCTTGTTACCCGGAAACCAACGCTACTATGGCAATAACTCCCGACTATAACATTGATGAGCTTGACGCTCGCCAGAACATTATTATAAAAGGCGCGCGCGTACATAACCTGAAAAACCTGAGCGTGGCCCTGCCACGGAATAAGTTTATAGTTGTAACCGGTCTTTCAGGTTCCGGAAAATCTTCGCTGGCTTTTGATACACTTTATGCCGAAGGGCAGCGCATGTATGTGGAAAGCCTTAGCTCCTACGCCCGCCAGTTCCTGGGCCGTATGGATAAACCGGATGTCGATTACATAAAAGGCATCAGTCCGGCAATTGCCATTGAACAAAAGGTAAGTATCAAAAATAACCGCTCCACGGTTGGTACCAGCACTGAGATCTACGATTACCTGAAACTGCTTTACGCCAGAATCGGCAAAACTTATTCGCCTGTTTCTGGTGAGGTGGTGCGGAAAGATTCAGTAGCTGATGTGGTGGATTTTATTTTCTCGCTGGAAGATGAAGCTCGGGTTATGATACTGGCGCCGCTACTACAGCACAAAGATCGCTCCCTGGCAAAAGAACTGGACCTGCTCCTGCAAAAAGGCTACTCCAGAATATATGCTGATGGTACGGTTTACTTTATTGAAGAACTGCTGGAGCAGAAAAGTCCGAAGCTTGGCAAGGAAGTATACATCCTGATCGATCGTGCTGTTATCTATAAATCGGATGAAGACCTGCAGTTTAGAATAGCCGACTCGGTGCAGACAGCCTTTTTTGAAGGACATGGCGAGTGCCGGGTAAAGTATGGCGATGGCGAAGAGCGGGTTTTCTCGGATAAGTTTGAGCTGGACGGAATGGTGTTTGAAGAGCCGTCTGTTAACTTCTTCAGCTTTAACAACCCATACGGCGCCTGCCAGACCTGCGAAGGATTTGGTTCAGTGTTAGGTATAGATCCTGACCTGGTTATTCCGGATAAAAGCCTGACCGTTTACGAAGGGGCTATTGCGCCATGGCGAAGCGATAAGATGAATGAGTGGTTGCAGCCACTTGTAAAAAACGGTATCCGCTTCGATTTCCCGATCCACCGCCCTTACAACGAACTATCAGAAGCTGAACAGGAATTGCTTTGGAAAGGAAATAAGTTTTTTGATGGTCTGAACGACTTCTTTAAACATATACAGGCACAAACTCACAAAATACAGTACCGCGTTATGTTGTCGCGCTACCGTGGCCGCACTACTTGCCCCGATTGCAAAGGCTCGCGCTTACGTAAAGATGCCAGCTATGTAAAAGTAAGCGGCAAAAGTATAACCGATTTGGTGTTGATGCCCATTACTCAGGTGTTGCCGTTTTTCCAGAAACTTGAACTAACCGAGCACGAAGAGAAAGTTGCCGACCGATTGGTAACGGAAGTAGCTAATCGCTTAGGTTACCTGGAACGTGTAGGGCTTGGTTATCTAACCCTAAACCGACTTTCTAATACGCTTTCGGGTGGCGAGAGCCAACGTATAAACCTGGCAACATCGTTGGGCAGTGCGCTCGTGGGTTCTATGTATATTTTAGATGAGCCAAGTATAGGCCTGCACCCAAAAGACTCTGAACAATTGATCGGGGTGTTGCGCTCGTTACAGAAAATGGGGAACACGGTTATAGTTGTTGAGCACGAAGAAGAAATGATGCGCGCCGCTGACCAGCTCATTGATATTGGGCCCGAAGCTGGTTCGGGTGGTGGTAACCTGATGTTCCAGGGTACACTGGACGAACTGACGAAGAAAGCTGATACCTACACTGCCCGCTACCTGAACGGAAAAATGGAAGTTCCGGTGCCTGCGCAGCGCCGTAAGTGGCGCAATAGCATTGAATTGATCGGAGCCCGGGAGAACAACCTTAAAAACCTGAATGTAAAGGTTCCGCTGAATGTCATGACGGTGGTTACGGGTGTAAGTGGCTCGGGTAAATCTACACTGATCAAGAAAATACTGGCTCCGGCCATGCAAAAGCTGCACGGTTCTTCCTCCGAGTCAACTGGTAAATTCGATAAACTGGCTGGCGACTATAATAAAATTCAACACGTGGAGTTTGTGGACCAGAACCCGATCGGTAAATCGTCGCGCTCTAACCCGGTAACTTATGTAAAAGCTTACGACGCGATCCGTGCACTTTATTCAGACCAGCCATTGGCGAAAGCCCGTGGTTTTAAGCCGTCGCATTTCTCGTTTAACATTGAAGGTGGCCGTTGCGAAGTTTGCCAGGGCGAAGGGCAGGTAAAGATCGAGATGCAGTTTATGGCCGACATCTACCTGACCTGCGAAAGCTGCCATGGCCAACGCTTTAAACAAGACGTGCTCGATATTAAATATAAAGAGAAGAGCATTTCCGAAGTTCTGGACATGACCATTGCCGACAGTATTACCTTTTTTGCAGAGCAGCCCAAGATCATTGAAAAGCTAAGACCGCTGAACGATGTTGGTTTGGGTTATATTAGATTAGGGCAGTCGAGTAATACCTTATCGGGTGGCGAAGCACAGCGCGTAAAACTGGCATCGTTCCTGACGAAAGGTATACAGCCGCATCACGAGAATATCCTGTTTATTTTCGATGAGCCAAGTACCGGTCTGCACTTCCACGACATCAGCAAACTGCTTACATCTATAAATGCTTTAATAGAAAACGGCAACACGGTCGTTATCATTGAGCACAACATGGATATCATCAAATCTGCAGACTGGATCATAGACCTTGGTCCGGAAGGCGGTATAAATGGTGGGCATCTGTTGTTTGAAGGTACCCCGGAAGAAATGGCAAAGCTGGAAGATAACCACACCGCCCGTTTCCTGAAGGATAAACTATAGGTTGAATTATAAACTATAATAAAGCCGCAGTAACTATAAAGTTGCTGCGGCGTTTTTTGTTTTTAAATAAGGTTTATGGGATTAGATTTCTAGGATTCTGCGTGTGCTATAGTTCAGGCTATAGTTTTATAGTTGGCGTTCTACCTCCCCCTACCCCCCCTCCTAAAAAACAGGAGGGGGAATTTTTCGCTCTTAATAAATTATTTAATCTTTTAGTTTAAAATTTTAACACCCTCTCCTGTTTTTAGGGGAGGGCAGGGGTGGGGTAAACCATAAATTACTAACTTGCCGTACCTGTTAAATCAACTATAAATCAACATCAAACTATAAAACATGAGAAAACGAATTGTTGCCGGCAACTGGAAAATGAACAAGACCTACGAAGAAGCGCTAACGCTTGTGTCGGAGATCGATAACATGGTGAAAGACGAAGTGACCGGTGATGTGACCGTAATCGTGGCACCACCTTTTCCGTTCCTGCAAAGCGTAGGCAAACTTACACAAGGCAACGACCTGATGCACCTGGCTGCCCAGAACGTGAGCGAGCACGAAAGTGGCGCTTATACCGGCGAAGTATCGGCAACTATGCTGAAGTCGGTGGGTGCGGAGTATGTGATCATTGGGCATAGTGAGCGACGCATGTACCACCACGAAGATGCCCAGACACTTTACAAAAAACTGAAAGCAACTATAGCGCAGGGCTTAAAGCCAATTTTCTGCTGCGGCGAACCGTTGGAAGAGCGCGATGCAGAGAACCACTTTGAGTATGTAGGCAAGCAACTGCACGACAGCTTATCTTACCTGAGTAACGAAGAGTTTGACCAGGTAGTAGTAGCATATGAGCCTATCTGGGCGATAGGTACAGGCCGTACGGCCAGCAGCCAGCAGGCCCAGGAAATGCACGCGTATATCAGGGAGCAGTTGTCCAGAATGTTTGATGCGGAGGCGGCTTTTAACACCTCTATACTTTATGGTGGTAGCTGCAACCCGGGCAATGCCAAAGAGCTTTTCTCTCAGGAAGATGTAGATGGCGGCCTTATTGGTGGAGCATCGCTTAAGTCCAGAGATTTTGCCGATATCATTAAATCGTTTTAAGTAGCAAAAATTTTAATCATAAAAGGCTGCCGATACATTGTGTTGGCAGCCTTTTTGTTGCCGTAATTCATTATCTTTGAGTAAAATGTGAATTATGCCTTTATTGTTTACCTTTTGGCTGGCGCTTTTGCCTTTTTTCAAGTCTGCTGCTCCCGAGGCTTCGGTTACAGCGGATAACTATTGCCGCATTTATGGTTCGGTTTACCTGGAGCGCGACCCGAAGTATAGAAATGCTGCCAGCCACACTGTTTTCCTGAACGAAGAGGAAGCTTTTGCTGATATGGTTGTGTACCGGGAGAGCAACAAGCTTTTTGCCGATGCCACGGCCGTTTGGTATATTACACCTAATAAAGCCTTTGCAGATCATATTTTATATGTTACCGATAACCGTAACCTGGCCGATATAACGGTGCATTTTACAACAGTTCGGTCTTTTGCCACTTGCCGCGAATAACACAACACATGGATTTTATAGAAGTAACCCTAAAAGTAAACGCTGAATTTGCGGACATACTAACCGCCGAGCTGGGAGAGCTGGGTTTTGATGCCTTCGTAGAGAACGAAGAAGGATTTAGTGCTTACATTGATGAAGACAAGTATAGCCAAGATGCACTGGAAGAAACTTTGACGCGCTATACTGATCTTGTTGAATTAGCTTACACTACCCAGAAGATAGAGCGCCAGAACTGGAACGAAGAGTGGGAACGCAACTTCGAACCACTTTTTATAGGCGATAAAGTATCAGTCAGAGCTTCGTTCCACGAGAAACCTGCTAACGCGAAGTATGATATCGTGATCAACCCGAAAATGTCGTTTGGCACCGGCCACCACGAAACTACCACACTCATGATCGAAAACCAGCTGACCCTGGACCATCAGGGCAAGCGTGTGCTGGACATGGGTTGCGGCACTGGTATTTTGGCCATTATGGCCGGCGAACTGGATGCTAACGAGATTGTAGCTGTAGAGATTGAAGACTGGACAGTAGAGAACGCCCGCGAAAATGCAGAACTAAATGGCTACGAAAGTATAGATGTGCGTTTAGGCGGCGCAGAAACTATAAAAGGCGATAATTCTTACGATATTATACTTGCCAATATAAACCGCAATGTGTTGCTGGATGATATGCCTGCTTATGTAGCTGTGCTTAAAACAGATGGTTACTTACTTTTAAGCGGATTTTATACCGAAGATCTCCCGATGCTACAGGAACGGTCAACCGGACTGGGGCTAACATACTTGTCCCATCGCGTGAAAAACAACTGGGTTTCGGCCATATTTAAGAAATAGCTTTTACCATAACCGTACTACTATGAGGTACAGACTTTTACCCTTATTATTTTTCCTGGCAAGCTTCGTGGCGCAGGCGCAAAGCAAATTTTCGAATAAGCCCGACGAGTTTATAGCTGAAGCCAAAGCCCTGATGATTGCAGGCAAGCTGGCTAATGCCGAACAACTAAACGCGGAGCTCGATGATATCTGGACCAGCGGCAAGCTAACCGAAAAGCAGAAAGAGAAAGTGATGGACATCTCCAAGCAGATGTATCGCAAAAAAATGCGTTCCAACCCGCACTTCTCCGACTTCTACATCATGCTTACGTCTGCTGTAAACAAGCATAATCTGCGCGGCGACCGCCTCAACGAGATGCTGGAAGTGGTTGATAAAGCTGTAAACAACGAAGATATTGCCGGGCTGGGTACTTTCCTGAACATAAGTAGTTTATACCTAACAACAGGCCGCATCTACCAGAAAACAAACTATAGACTGTACGCCACTGGCGGCAGTTTTAATTTTGCTTATGAAGGTAAATCGCGCGCTAACGATGAGGTTGAAGACAACAAAGCCTGGGATAATATTTCGTGGGATGATGAAGTTAGCACCGAAAGCGACGCTGGCGATGGCTGGGGAGATGATGGCTGGGGTGAGCCTGTAAAAACTAAAACAGAAGCCGAAAAGAAAGAGGATGCTAAAAAAGAAGCTAAGCGCAAAAAAGAAAGCCTTAAGCAACTATTTATACCGGAGCAGCCTGCTGTTTCCGGCCCTGTGCTGAAGCTTGAAAATGTAAACATCGCCATTGCTACAAACTACGACTCTACGGCTATACAGAAAACCAGCGGACAGTTAATGCTGGCAAAAGGCATTTTTGTAGGTGAAGGCGGTACTTATGACTGGCAGGCAGGCGGTAGCCCGGCATCTGTGGTTATCCGCAAGTATAATTTCGATACCTCGTTTGCCGGTTTTAAAGCGCCGGATGTTACCTTAACCTATAACGCAGTACTGTCACAGCCTGTAGAGGGCGCTTTTGAGTTTAGAAGCACCAAGCGCGGTAAAGATGGCGAGATAATATATCCGCGTTTTGTGTCTTTTACGAACGATGCGCAGGTGAAAAGCTTAGGCGAACGGATTCGCTATCGTGGGGGCTTCGCGCTGAACGGCGACCTGATCGGTAGCCGTGCTTTAGATGCCAGCCTTTCAGAGATTTCGGTTGTGGATGATGGTAAACGTAAATTCAGCTCCAGGGCCCTGAACTATACTTTAAATGATTCTGTGATCGTCGCATCGCGTGCGGCAGTTTCTATTTACCAGGAAAAGGATTCTATATCGCACCTGGCAATACAGTTACGTTACTCTAAGCCGCAGAACAGGTTAACGCTTACCAAAGACAAAGGCCCTTATAGTCGCACGCCATTCTACGACACTTACCACGAAATGGAAATTGTTGCCGAGCGTGTTTTCTGGGATCTCAATACGCCACTTGTTAATTTCTCGGTACTGAATACCAAAACCATTATACCGGTACAGCTCGAGTCGACGGAGTATTTTTCGAACAACCGTTTCCAGCAAATGGTGGGTATCGCTACATTCCATCCGCTATTGGCGCTGGTTGCTTATGCAGGTAAACACAAGGTAAATGAGTTTTATGCCGCTGATGTAGCCCGATACAACAAAGTAAACGAACAGGCTATTCGTAAGGCTGCGCATAATTTGTCGCGGGAGGGATACCTGGTTTATGAGGACAAGACCGGACATATCTCGCTTAAAAAGAAAGCCTGGCTGTATGTTGGCGCCTCTAAAAAATTAACGGACTACGACCACATCGTGATCCGGTCTGTAGTACCATCTGGCCGAAATGCTACCCTGAACATGGATAATAATGAACTGGAAGTGCGTGGGGTAAGCAAGATCGCGTTTAACAACGACACGGCCAGCGTATACATCGTGCCGGATAGCAGCATCGTGCGTATTCTGGATAACCGTAATATTGAGTTTGGCGGGCAGGTATTTGCGAGTAGCCTGGCATTTAAGGGCTCTAAATTTAAGTTCGATTACGAAGAGTTCATGATCGATATGCAGCAACTCGATACCATTGCCCTTGTTACTAAAACCCGCAGATCGTCGAGAGGCGATGTATCGAACCAGGTACTTACCAGTCGCTCAGGTAACTTAACAGGTAAGCTATACATCAATAAACCCAACAATAAATCAGGGAAGGAACATTACCCCGAATATCCGAAGTTTGATGCCCCGGTTGGTGCGCAGGTTACTTTTAACCGGCCGGATGTGTTAGGTGGCGCTTATGATAGCACCGTATACTTTGATATGCCTCCGTTTAAGCTCGATAGTTTGAGTTCGGGTAAAAACACGATCGGTTTTGAAGGTACTTTCCATTCAGGAGATATTTTTCCGGCCATCAAAACCAAGCTCATTATGATGCCCGACCAAACGCTGGGCTTCTATTATCAACCATCAGAAAAAGGATTACCTGCTTTTGGTGGCAAAGCCATGGCCTACGATACGGTTATGATGAGCTCAGCAGGTATACAAAGCAAAGGAACGCTAAAGTACCTGACTGCTACATTTGAGGCTCCCGAATACACCTACTATATGGACGCGGTTAAAACTGATAAAGGAGCTACTGCAACTATAAAAGAAGAAAAGCTGAACGGCGCAGAGTTTCCGGTAGCTACCCTGAATAACTACTCTATGAACTGGCTGCCAAAGCAGGATACCATGTACCTGCACACGGTAAAAGAGCCGCTCCTGATCTATAAAGAGAAGTATAAATTTAATGGCATTGCTAAATTATCGCCGGGGGGCATGTATGGCAATGGAGAACTTGATAACCCGGTAGCTAACGTAACCTCGCCTGCACTTACATTTAAGCAACGCAGTTTTGCAGGTAATAACTCGCAGATGATCGCTAAGTCGGATGTGCAGGTAAGGCCGGCTATTAAAGCACAAGGGGTGGAGTTTAACTACGATATGACCAAAGGAGCTGTGGATTTCGGTATTGAGAAGCAGGGTGCGGCAAGTATAGAATTCCCGAGGGCACAGTATAAAACCTCAATGCGTAGTGCCCGCTGGGACTTTGCGACAGAGCGTATTACCCTTCAGGCCGACGATAAAGGAAAGAACTATTTTTACTCGATGCACCCAGAGCAGGACTCGCTTAACTTTATGGCGGGCAGCGGCGTGTACGACCTGAAAAAGAATACGATACTTGCCGGTGGCGTGCCTTACATTGCCGTTGCCGATATGCATGTGTTGCCGGATAGCGGTAAAGTTGTGGTGTCAGCTGATGCCACGATCAGGACCTTGCGTAACTCCCGTATTTTAGCCGACTCAGCAAATCAGTACCATAAATTTTACGATGGTAACCTGGATGTGAAAGCGCGTAAGTTGCTGGGCGGTTCGGCATACTTGACTTACCTGAACGCTGCCGAAGACTCGTTTAAACTACACTTCAGCAACTTTACTTTTGATAACCCGCAGGGTAAGCGCAAGCCGATTTATTCGTTTGCTACTGCCAATATCGAAGAGAAGGACAAATTCTATATTTTCCCGCGTATTATGTTCCGGGGTAAAGTGCTGATGCATGCAAGCAAACCTTACATGGATTTTGACGGCGAGCTTAAACTGAACTTTACCGGTAACGAAGCTGACTCCGACTGGTTCTCTTACAAAAAAGATACCCTGAACCCGAGCAATGTTAGGATACCGATACAAAAAGCGAAGACCGCAGATGGTACGCCGCTTCGTACAGGTATACACGTTTCGGCAGCTACAGCTAAACTATACAACACATTCGTTTCGGAAAAGCAGAACGAAGACGACCTGGACCTGTTCCTGGCAGATGGCGCTATCTCCTATAATAAAGCAGACAGTGAATTTAAGATCGGGCGTGAAGAGCGTGCTTATGCCAACTCGTACCAGGGCAATGTGCTCCGTTACAGCGAGGTAACAAACATGCTCCACTTTGATGGTAAAATGAACCTGCTGCGATCTAGCCGTCAGTTTAAAGTAGAAGCCTCTGGTAATGGTGTTGCAAACGTAGACAGCAGCCGTTATAACATAGATAGCTTTATTGCTTTCGATATTGAGATGCCAAAGCAGGCCCTGGAGGCAATGGGAGAGCACCTGGAGGAGAATACGCAAAGCGCCCCGGAAGCCCTGGACCACAGCGATGCCACTTACTATAAACTAGCTGAATTTATCGGGGACCGCGGCGTAAGAAAGTATATCAGCGAAATGGGTACATACCAGTCGTTGCCGGAGCGCGATAAATCGATGGCCCGTAGCCTGGTGCTAAGCAAAGTAGATCTTAACTGGTCTGATGAGCAGAACGCCTGGTACAGCACTGGTAAAATTGGCGTATCGAATATTCTGAAACAGGATATTAATGCGATGGTGGATGGCTACCTGGAAATTAAGCAGGACCTGAATGGTGTGCCGGTACTTAATTTATACTTACAGGCCGATCCGTATACCTGGTACTACTTCAGTTACTACGAAAACGGGCTAACGCTGCTAGCCTCGAACGAAAAGTTTAACAAAGCGGTAAGTTCTAAATCGAAGCGTGGCCGTGGTACAACTCTTAACTATGGTTTTTACCCGGGGGAGCAGATCGAGAAGAACCAGTTTATGGAGCACTTCAGCAAAACGTACCTGAAGGGCGAATCCGGATTTAAAGTATCGCAGCAGGCACCGGAAGAACAACAGGGTGGCAGTTTCGACTTTGTAGATGAGGAGCCTGAGAAAGAGAAAAAGCGTAAAAAGAAAAAACGCGGCAACAAGGAAGAGGAAACTGAAGGAGGCCCGAATAACCAGTAAGCATACATGTAGCGTATACCAATTATCAGGTGGTGGCTTTTAGATTTAAATTAAGATTTATCTATATTTGAACTTCTAAAGGCCATCGCGCTGTTAGTAAGCGCAACATCGGCTAACTTAAAAACGCATAAAAGATTAATGAATATACTACTTATAGCTATAGTTTTTGTAGCGGCATATCTTATTGGCTCTATTTGTACGGCAGTTTGGCTTGGTAAATGGTATTACGGTATCGACATCAGGCAGCATGGCAGCGGTAACTCCGGTGCAACAAACACTTTCAGGGTACTGGGCAAAAAGCCGGGCTCTATTGTAATGCTGATCGATATTTTAAAAGGTTGGGCAGCCACTTCGCTGGCTGGTCTGCTGGTAGTTTTTAATGCTATACCTGAGGATCATTCTATAGTTTATTACCAGTTAGGTTTAGGTATGCTGGCTGTAGTTGGCCATATTTTCCCGGTATACGAGCGCTTTAAAGGCGGTAAAGGCGTTGCTACTTTGTTAGGTATGATGCTGGCCATTCAGCCGGAAGTGGCCCTGGTTTGTATCGGTGTTTTTGTGGTGGTGCTCTTTGTTTCGAAGTATGTTTCGCTGGGTTCTATACTTGGTGCCTTATCTTTCCCGATGCTGTTGTTACTGCACCCACGTTTCCACCCGGATAACCCGATCCTGATCATTTTCGGATTTATACTTTTTGCTGTAGTAGTAATAACGCACCGCAAAAATATTAACCGCTTAATAGCCGGCGAAGAAAGCAAGGCCAACATCACGATCGGTCGTAAAAAGTAAGTATAAAACAGATGCAGATAAATCAAAATGCCACTCTTTGCTGTAAGGGTGGCATTTTTTATTAATTTTAAATCAAACAAAAGTATAAAAGATGAATAACTATATCGCTGAGAACAAAGACCGGTTTCTGGATGAACTGCTGGATATGTTGCGTATCCCATCGGTTAGTGCTGATCCTAAATTTAAGCAGGATGTAATTCGTACTGCAGAATTTGTGAGAGCCCGTCTGGAAGAAGCCGGAGCCGATAAGGTAGAACTATGCGAAACGGCCGGTTACCCAATCGTTTACGGAGAAAAGATAATTGACCCAAGCCTGCCAACTGTGCTGGTGTATGGCCACTACGACGTGCAACCTGCCGACCCTTACGAGCTTTGGCATTCACCTCCGTTTGAGCCGGTAATTAAAGATGGTAAGATATTCGCGCGTGGTGCCTGCGACGACAAAGGCCAGATGTACATGCACGTAAAAGCGTTTGAGGTGATGATGCGTACCAACAACCTGCCTTGCAACGTGAAGTTTATGATAGAAGGGGAAGAGGAAGTTGGTTCTGAAAACCTGGCAACATTTGTAAAGAACAATAAAAGCAAGCTGGCAGCCGACGTGATCCTGATATCGGACACAGGTATGCTGGGCAACGATACGCCATCTATAACGACAGGCCTGCGTGGTATGAGCTATATGGAGGTGGAAGTTACAGGACCTAACCGCGACCTGCACTCGGGCTTATATGGCGGTGCTGTTGCTAACCCGATAAATATACTTTGCAAAATGATCGCTTCGCTGCACGATGAGCAGAACCGCATAACCATACCGGGCTTTTACGATAATGTACAGGACCTGAGCCAGGAAGAACGTGCTGAGATGGCCCGCGCACCTTTTAGCCTGGATAAGTATAAGCAGGCGCTGGACTTAACCGATGTGCACGGCGAAGACGGCTATTCTACTATGGAGCGTAACTCTATCCGTCCTACGCTGGACGTGAACGGAATCTGGGGTGGTTACACAGGCGAGGGTGCCAAAACAGTTATCCCGTCAAAAGCTTATGCCAAAATATCGATGCGCTTAGTGCCTAACCAGGCATCTGCAGAAATTACAGAGAAGTTTACAAAGCATTTTGAAAGTATAGCTCCTGGCAGTGTAAAAGTAGTTGTAAAGCCGCACCATGGTGGTGAGCCTGTAGTTACTCCAACCGATTCGGTAGCGTACCAGGCAGCTGCAAAAGCTTATGCTGATACCTTCGGTATTAAACCTATACCTGTGCGTAGCGGTGGTTCTATTCCTATAGTTGCGATGTTTAAATCAGAGCTTGGTTTAGATTCGGTGTTGATGGGCTTTGGCCTGGACAGCGATGCGATACACTCGCCGAACGAGAACTTTGGTGTATTCAACTATATGAAAGGCATTGAGACCATTCCATTGTTCTACCAGTATTATGCTGAAATGAGCAAGTAAGTATAAACTATAGCCTATAAAAGAAATCCCCGGCGCTGTAGTAGCGCCGGGGATTTCTTTTATAGGTAGTATTCAGAAACTGTCAGGTATAAATTATCTGGTTGAAGGAATAGTAAAGCCAAGCGTGAACATGATCGTAGAATGACGCGCGTTGGTAATGTCGCCATCAAAGTTTACGTCCTCATCCACAAAATCGCTGAAGCTGCCGTTGTAACGTACGCCCAGGTTAACGCTGTTACCTAAAGCAAAACCTAAACCGGCTGCATAGCCAAATTCAAATTCCTTCAGTCCGTCTTTGTCTTTCTCGTCACGTTCGGTAGTTTGCAGGCTGCCATTCAGGTAGGTCTTAGTTTCGTTGTTTACATTTAGCAGGTACGATGCCTGTGGACCACCTTCGAAATAGATAGGGCCGGCTTTTATCTTAGCCATTACTGGCAGGTCGAGGTAATTATAGTTTACCTTACCGGTACGCTTGTAGCTAAAGCCATCCACTTCAAATTCAGTGTCAGCATTTTTAAATCCTTTCTGTGAGTATAAAAGCTCCGGCTGAATGGAGAAGAAATCGCCAACTATACCAATGTTGTAAGTGATACCTCCGTGGAAGCCCCACTTGTTTTCAAAATTATCTTCGTTGCGCAGGTCACCGGAAATATTAGACATGTTTGCACCGCCTCTGATACCGAAACCCGACTGTGCCTGTACGGCAGTTGCACTGGCAAGCATTACAGAAAATATGAACAATAGTTTTTTCATGATCTTAATAGTTTTAAAGTTTTAGTTAATCTGATGAGGCCTATACGGCCCTTTCATAGTTTTTAGTGTGTGATCTTTGTTAAGTTTCAGGCTTAAAACGCAACTGGCTGAGGCGCAACTATAAAATTTTCGCCTGGCCAGTTACTACGATTGCAATCTGAGATCTCATTTACAACAACAATGCCAAAATATAGTTTGATGCTATATATCACACACTAATAAAGTACCTGTGCTTTTACAGGCACCATAAATAAGAAAGCCCGACATCTGCCGGGCTTTCCATTTTCATAGTTTTAGATTGTACTAAGGCAGATTATCTTGCTCCGATCGTATAGCCAAGTGTTAGCATAAATACATCGTTATGAATTTTGGCATCACCTTCATCATAAAGTTTAGATAAGTCGCTGTTGTACCGGATACCCAGGCTTACACCCATCGGGGTGCCAATACCAAGGCCGGCTACATAACCAAATCCGGTTCTTTTATAATCCGGCTCAAAACCATCGAGGTCAGCATCATCCACATTGTCGCCGAGGTTAACGGATAGTTGCGGGCCAAACTCAAAGTATAAAGGAGCCGCATTTATACGGGCTAATACAGGAATATCAATGTAGTATAAACGTAAGTCTGTATCTGTTGCATCATTCTTAGCACCTTTCATCGAGAAAAGTAGTTCTGGCTGCACCGCAAAAAAGTTATCAGCTGAAATAGGAATGTTTGCTGTAAGGCCGGCATGTCCGCCAATCACTCTGTCAAGGTCAGGAGCATCGTCGCCTCTCAGGTTCGAATAGTTTGCACCAACTCTAAGGCCAATACCAACCTGGGCCTGAGCCGAAATTGTTGCCACTAACGCAAATACAAATAATATAAGGTACTTTTTCATTTCTAATTCTCTTTTGTTAAACAACGTAGGCTAGTTAGCCCGACGTAAGCCTATTACGCAATGTGTACAGAAAAGTATAGATAATGTTTCCGGATTTTAGGAAGCAGTGCTACCTGTAGGGTAAGTATGAACAGGAAGGATACAAACAAAACATCGCTATACCTTAAATAGATATAGCGATGTAAAAGTGATTGTGAGTTAGAGCCTTATAAATTGACGAAACTGGCTTAAGCAGCCCATCCTTCGCGGTCCAGGCTGCGGTATTGTATGGCTTCGGCCAGGTGCTCAATTTTTATGTCTTTACTGTCTGCCAGGTCGGCTATGGTGCGGCTAACTTTTAATATTCTGTCGTAAGCACGCGCTGATAACCCAAGGCGTTCCATGGCAGTTTTCAGCAGCGTCCTGCCTGCTTCGTTTATCTGGCAAATGTCTTTTACCATCTGTGATGGCATCATGGCGTTAGAGTGTATCTGCGGGAAGTCTTTAAAACGTTCCTGTTGTACATCCCGTGCCTGCATCACACGCTCGCGCACCGTTGTACTGTCCTCTGACTTTCGGGTAGCAGTCATCTCATCAAAAGTTACCGGAGTAACTTCCACATGCAGGTCAATACGGTCGAGCAGCGGGCCGCTTACTTTGTTTAAATATCTTTGCACAACCCCTGGGCCGCACACGCAATCTTTCTCAGGGTGATTATAAAAGCCGCAGGGGCAGGGGTTCATGCTGGCAACCAACATAAAGTTAGCCGGGAAATCTATAGTTGTTTTAGCTCTGGATATGGTAACTCGTCTTTCTTCCAGCGGCTGGCGCATTACTTCCAGTACAGTACGCTTAAACTCCGGCAATTCATCTAAAAACAGAACGCCGTTATGCGATAGCGATATTTCGCCGGGCTGTGGTATGCCGCCACCACCTACCAGTGCCACATCCGAAATAGTATGGTGCGGCGCACGGTAAGGTCTTGTTGTTAATAGCGATGATGTTTCTCCCAGCTTTCCGGCAACAGAATGTATCTTGGTTGTTTCGAGTGCCTCGTGCATCGAGAGTGGCGGAAGTATAGACGGTAATCTTTTAGCCAGCATAGTTTTACCGGCTCCGGGAGGGCCTATCATGATCAGGTTGTGGCCTCCGGCTGCGGCAATTTCCAGGGCACGCTTTATATTTTCCTGACCTTGTACATCAGCAAAGTCGGCAGCATACAGGTCGGCCTGGTTCTGGAACATCTCGCGGGTATTCACTACTGTCGGCTCTATGTGCAGCTTATCATCCAGGAAGTCTATCGCCTCTTTTATAGTTTTTACCGGAATGATATCAAGGTTATTAACTATAGCTGCTTCATTAGCGTTCTGGGCAGGAAGTATAAATCCTGTAAAGCCTTCTTTACGGGCTTGTATAGCGATCGGCAACACGCCTTTTATAGGTCTCAAAGAGCCATCCAGCGACAACTCACCCATGATCATGTACTTCGCTATCTTATCAGGAGCTATCTGCCCCGATGCGGCCAGTACTCCCATCGCGATGGTCAGGTCATAAGCAGAGCCTTCTTTCCGGATGTCGGCAGGAGCCATGTTAATGACCACTTTCTGGCGCGGCATTTTGTAATGGAAATGCTTCAGGGCGGCTTCGATGCGCTGTTCGCCTTCTTTTACAGCATTATCTGGTAAGCCAACAAGGAAATATTTTGTGCCTGCACTTACGCTGACCTCTACAGTTATAGTATAGGCGTTTACGCCCTGCACTGCACTGCCAAATGTTTTAATGAGCATACTTTCTGCTTAGGAAGTATAAGTTAAGTTTGATTTGAGGCGGAACAGCTTTAACAAAAGATTAATTCCGGAAGGCAAGTATAAATATTTGAGGGTGAATGGCGAAAGTATAAACCAACAAAAAGGTACAGCCTGCGACTATACCTTCTCATCTATTCTTGTGTGGTAAATTTATGTAAGTTGTTTCTCCAGCAGAAGTATAAGTATGTGTATTACTTTAATGTGGATCTCCTGCACGCGGTCAGCGTAACCCATGTGCGGAACACGTATCTCAACATCGCAAAGCGGGGCTAATTTACCACCATCTTTACCTGTTAAGCCTACTACTTTCATGCCTTTGGCTTTAGCAGCTTCGGCAGCTTTAAGTACGTTGCCTGAGTTGCCACTGGTGCTGATAGCTAATAGTACGTCGGTGGAGTTGCCTAATGCTTCAACGTAACGCGAAAAGACATAATCGTAGCCATAGTCGTTGCCAACGCAGCTCATGTGGCTAACATCAGAAATAGAAATAGCTGGCAGCGCACGACGGTTATCGCGGTAGCGGCCGGTCAGTTCTTCGGCAAAATGCATGGCATCACACATCGAGCCACCGTTTCCGCACGAAAGTATTTTGCCTCCGGCTGTAATAGCCTCAGCCATTAATTTAGCGGCCTGTTCTATGGCAGCTATATTATTTTTATCAGAGATAAAGTTTGCAAGCGTTTGCTGTGCCTGCTCCAGTTCTGCCAGTATGGTTGTTGTCATGGTGTATGTTAAACGGCAGCAGCTTCCAGGCGTTCTTCAGTTATCTGTGTTTTGAAGTTGTTGCTCCTGAATTCCTGTCGACGTTCGTAAATTTCAACCTTAAGGTCGTTTATTTTTAGTTGCGATATATGGTTCTCGTAACGCAGGTTGCCACTGTACAGGCTGCTAAGTACTACTTTAGAAATTAACATGAGGGCTCCTGCCCCTGCTAAAACTTTGTAAAGTATAAGAACCTGTGCTTCGGTCTTTACCTGGCTGAATATTGCACTCTCACTGACAATGCCCGTCAACATCAGGACAAGGGTCAGGGTGTAGGCTACAGCTACTATGTTAAAAAGAGTATTAAGTATTCTCATGCTTCAGGGTGTGGTTAGGTAAAACATTCATATCTTTTTAAATCTATAAAAAGATATTCTTATTTTAAAACACCCTGTGTTAAATTGTTTAAAAAAGGAATATTATGATGCTAATAATACTATTATTCCGTTATTGTACGAGTTGCATCTGGGTTAACTTAGCATATAAACCATTGGTTTGCAGTAACTCATTGTGAGTGCCGCGCTCAGCAATTTTGCCTTTTTGCAGTACAAGAATCTCATCCGCATGCTGAATGGTACTTAAGCGGTGGGCTATAACGATAGAAGTGCGGTTCCGCATCAGGTTGGTTAATGCCTCCTGTACAAGTTTCTCCGACTCCGTATCTAACGCCGAAGTAGCTTCATCAAGTATAAGTATGTCCGGGTTTTTAAGTATAGCCCTTGCAATGTTCAGGCGCTGGCGCTGCCCACCCGATAACCTGCTTCCGCGGTCGCCGATCATGGTTTGGTAGCCGCCTGGCGTTTGCATAATAAACTCGTGGGCGTTAGCAACCTTGGCTGCAGCTATAACTTCTTCTTCTGTAGCGTTGGTCTTGTTAAAGGCGATGTTGTTAAAAATAGAATCGTTGAACAGGATCGACTCCTGTGTTACAATACCCATGTGGCTGCGAAGGTCGCGCAATTTTACATCCCGTACATCTGTTCCATCAATTAGTATCTGACCACCCGTTACATCATAAAAACGAGGCAGCAGGTCGGCTATAGTTGACTTTCCGGAACCCGACGGACCCACTAAGGCAATTATCTTACCCTTCTGCAGGTTAAATGAAACATCATCAAGTACTGTATCTTCGCCATAAGAAAAGGACACATTCCGGTACTCTATCCCTTTAGCAAAATCAGGGGCAGGTGTAGCATTTGGTTTTTCCTGTATTTCTATCGGGTGATCAATGATGCCCAGCACACGTTCGCCGGAAGCGATGCCACGCTGTATCGTGGTAAAAGCATTCGACATATTTTTAGCCGGCACCAGTATCTGCGAGTAAAGTATAATGTAAGTTATAAACTCAGTTGCATCAAGGTCGGAGCGGTTCTCTAGTACTAATTGCCCGCCGTATAAAAGTATACCGGCTACAACTGTAACTCCCAAAAACTCAGAAACAGGGGAGGCTAATTCTTTTTTATTGTAAACTGATGCCAGCACTCTGCGATACTGGTTATTCTCATGGTCGAACTTGCCCTGTACATAATCTTCTGCATTAAAGCCCTTTATAATGCGGTTACCTGATATGGTTTCTTCCATAGTGCTCAGGATGTTACCTAATAAAGACTGGCCACGCTTGGCATCGCGTCGAAGCTTTTTAGAGATGGTAGCTATCACAAAGCCCGAAATTGGTAGTACCAGCATTGTAAATAGGGTCAACTCCACCGACATCATAAACAGCAGCACAATGTAACCCACCAGCATAAGCGGCTCCCGGAAAACCACCTGCACCGAACTTACAACCGACGACTCAATCTCGTTTACATCACTTGATAAACTGGAAAGCAGATCGCCTTTGCGGCGCTTGTTAAAGAAAGCGATATCCAGCTGCGTTACTTTCTCGAAAAGTGTGTGCCGAATGTTTCGTACCACTGCCGTGCGCATATCCGTCATCACGCGCTGCGAAAGGTACTTAAATAGGTTAGACAGGAAAACCGAGATAATTATTGCTGCACACACAAACTGCAAGGCACCCTTAGGCCCATAAGCAGTCCGGATAGTATGGAAGTAGTAATTAAAAAGCTGCTTTAAGTAATTTATGCTTAATGCGAACTCAGGCTCTATAGGTTGTTGCTCCGCCGATGGGTAGAACAAAACATTAAGCAAAGGAATAAGCAGCGTAAAGTTTAACAGGCCGAAAACAACTGCAAGCAAAGCCAGCACCGCATACGAAGGCACGTAACGGCTGTAAGGTTTTGCGAATGCAAGTAATCTAAAAAAAATCTTCATCAGGGATGTGGTAAAAACGGGCGCAAGTTACTAATTAATTAGCGTTTAGCCCATGCATTAAATTGGCACGTTACCTATATCAGTCGGTTTTTACTACTTTTGCATTTTAAATCAACTTACTTCAGGGTTTATGATAAGTATAATTGTGGCTGTGCATAACCAGCTGGTTATAAATAAAATTTTTGTAGAGCACCTTCAAAAGTATACTTATCATCCGTATGAGCTTATTATAGTTGATAACAACTCCACCGACGGTAGCCGCGAGTACTATAAAAGTATAGGCGCTACTGTTATCGAAAACAGCCAGAACTACTCTTACCCTTATTGCCAGAACCAGGGCATAAAAGCGGCAAAGTATGATGTGTTCGCTTTCCTGAACAATGATATTATAGTTGCCCCGCACTGGGATAAGAAGCTGCTGGAGGCGATGGATGCGCATGGACTTGAAATTGCAACGCCAAGCGGCATAGAGCGCGCTGAAACTCCCGAAGCTACCAAAAAACTACACCGACGCTGGAAGGCAATTAAAAACTTTGTAGGCTTTGTAGCTAAGAATGACCTCAGTTTCCGGTTTATGGTGTGGCTGATGTATGGCAACTGGGAGAAGTTTAACCAGCAGCGTTATCAGAAGTATGGCACCGATGTAATAGAAGGCTTTTTAGGCAATTCGGTGATAATGAAGCGCAGCGCCCTGGATAAGGTTGGCCTTTGGGATGAACGCCTGCAGGCTGCCGACTGGGATCTATACTTGCGCAGTAAAAAACGAAGCCTGGAACATGGCGATATTAAACCGGTACATGTGGCATTAGGAGTTTTTAACCATCATTTTATCCGGTTAACTGTAGGTGCCAAGCCGCCTTTGTTTGTAGATGCAGCCAACATTATTCCGCTAAAACAGAAGTGGAGCGAAGAGGAACGGACCACCTTATTAAAAGATCTACCCGCCTAAAACAAAAACGGCTATACCTGCATCAGCAAGTATAGCCGTTTTTGTTGCTATTATTCCTCTCCTGTTTTTAGGAGGGGCAAGGGGAGGTCTTAAAACTCGTGCAAACGCTGCGGAATGTTCCAGCGGAAAGCTACCGAAGTATAAGCTGTGTTCAAATCCATGGAAGTTATTTCGCTGTCGGTCCTGCGCAGGATCTGCTTCAGGTCTACAAATATGTTGTGGCGCAGCTGGAAACTGGCTGTCAGGTCGAGGTGTAGTTGTTGGGTAGTGTTGCCTTGGGCTATAGTATGGCCATAAGCGCTTGGACGCTTGGTGTAAGGCAAGTTCACGTTTCCTCCCCAGTTAATAGTATCTGTTGCTGAATACTCGTCTTGGCCAAACTTAGTGTAAATGGCTTTGCCTGTCAGGTTCAGTCGTGGTAGAGGTTGGTAGCGCACCACACCAATTAACTCATAAAGGTTTGCCCCTGTCGGGTGAGCCAACGGTTGGTTGAAGTGCTGAAAGTTTCGAAAGTTGTCCAGATGCTGGTAAGTATAAGGACGGATGATGTTTACTTCGCCTTGCAGGTCCAGGTTGTTTACACCTAAAGCATTTATATACTTAGCTCCAATTTGGCCAGCCTGTTTGTTAGCCCACCAGCCGTTACCAGCTTTTACTTCTTTCAGCAGAAATTCATCCAGCATTAGCTGTCCGTAAAGCTGCACGCGGTTCCAAAGGTCCCATCTAAAATCAGCTGCCAATGTTACGTTGTCTTCGCTGCCAATCGCTTGTTCCACACTTCTGTAAAAAATGATCGGGTTCAGATATTGTAGCTCAAAACGTCCTTTGCGGCGGCCAAAGATCACAGTTTCGGATATGCCTAAATCAAAGTTATCAGTTATTTGTACGCCAAGGCGGTGGAAAGCCATGTACTTTTTATCAAACAATACATCCTGCGATAAGCGTCGGTACTCAGCAGTAAGTTCCTGGAACAGGTTTACATAATGGATGCGCCATACTTGTGTATTTAGCTTAAGGAAAAAAGCGGGCGGTGCATAGTCAGAAAGTAACAGTGAGCGATATCCATTACCGATAAAATGCCGGTCGTGGCCCAGCTGTATCTCTACATGCTTGGTTATGTTGTAGTTAAGATAACCGCGCGCTGTCAGAAAATCATAGCCATCTTCTTTGAAAGGTTTCCACCAACCTTCGTGTGGCACTACGTTGTCACGTATAATTCTTCGTGTTACATATTCGGGGTAGCGTACCTGGTTTTCACCTATAAAAGTATAGAAACCCAGTCGCTGATCGATCATGCCTTCCAGCTGCACGCCACGGGTATTAACATACCGTATGCCATCCGACTGGTTATCGTTTCCGAACTCTACATGCAGCACAGGGTTTACACGCAACGTAAAGTCCTCGTTATCGACATGGTACAGATCAGTTTTGTTCTGATAGAAGTATTTCAAAACAGGGCGGTTGCTTTCATTGTCCTCCTGATCCGTGTAGTTCCAGTTATCATTTAAAAGGTACTGCGTGTTAAACTGATCGACGTTTGTCTGTGCGTTTCGGGCACTGATCTCTGCGAGTGCAGCAACATCCTGGCGGCCAATAGGGCGTACTGTTGTGTGCAGGTCAGGCACTTCCCGGCCATATAATATCTGGTAACGGTCAATCAGGCGGTAAATATCCGGGTCGTAGGGTACGTACGTGTCCTGGGCAAGGGCAGTGCTACCGGCAAATGCGAGCAGCAGCAAACATGCTATTTTTTTCATGTATAGATGGATCGTGTTCCGAAAGCCGAATTTACTGCTTTTATATGATTTTGTTCTGTTGCTATTGAAAATCTGCAAGATGCCTATTCCGGTAATATTGCCTGTAAAAGAAGTATCAAGTATAAATTTATAGTTTGAGATTGGTGCAACCGCATCGCTTCTGTATCTTTAGCAGGTAAAACCACTCCCTGTTATGCAACACCAAAACCTGCACATACTTACGGCCACACCATCGTTGGCCAATCACTTTATTGCCGAACTCCGCGACGTAAACATACAACACGACAGCATGCGCTTCCGCCGTAACCTGGAGCGTTTAGGCGAGCTTTTGGCCTACGAAATATCGAAGACAATGCCTTACGAAACAGTTGGAATAACTACGCCACTGGCTCAAACGCAAACACAGCTTTTAGTTGAACAGCCTGTAATAGCAACTATACTTCGGGCTGGCTTACCCATGTACAATGGCATCATGAATTATTTTGATAAGGCTTTCAGCACATTTGTGGGTGCTTACCGGGTAGAGGAAGAAAATACTGCGCTACAGATAAACATGGAGTACCTGGCATCTACCAACCTGCACGATAAGATACTTATACTTGCCGACCCGATGCTGGCCACGGGTAAATCGTTGGTAAAATCTTATAAAGGGATGCTGCGCCATGGCAAACCAAAACAAGTACATGTAGCAGCTGTTATAGCTTCGCCGGAGGGTGTAGCGTACCTGCAACAGGAAATTCCGGAAGCCACCATCTGGCTGGGCGCTATGGATGATCACCTTAATAAGAAGTCGTACATTGTGCCCGGTTTAGGCGATGCCGGCGATCTGGCTTTCGGTCCGAAGATCTGATACTGAACTTAACGTGTTATTCGTTCTGTTAGCAACGTGCAGCATATCAGGTACTTGTATTATCCTGTAAACTTGTTGGTATACTTATATTTTATGGTTTGGGTAGTTGCGTATAAAGCAACTATAGGCGCTAATAGTGCAAAGTGTTTAAGGAGATAACGTGGAGATTATAAAATATTTGTCGGTTTACCTGGTGAGCATGGTAAAGTTTTTTGCCGGGCCTGTTACAGGTGCGTCGGTTGGGTTGTCGTACATGGAGTCGGTTGGGTTAACGATTGCCGGAATGATGACCACAGTCGTGATCTTTTCGGTAGTTGGCAGGGCATTCTCCAAATGGTGGGCAAAGCGGCAACGCGATAAAAAGAAGTCTGTATTCAATAAAAAGAACCGCCGGATTGTAAAGATCTGGAATAACTTCGGAGTAGTTGGTGTCGCTTTTTTAACGCCTATACTTTTAACGCCTATAGTTGGTACAGTGGTGGCCGCACTATTTGGCGCCACCCGTAAACAGATATTTATACATATGCTTTGGAGCGCTGTAGCCTGGAGTTTCCTGCTGAACTTACTCGTATTTGAATTCGGTGATCTGCTGGAGAAGTATATTTAAAACATTGATACTATAAACAATAAGGCCTAAGTATAGATCTATACTTAGGCCTTATTGTTTATAGGTAAGTTAGCGCTTTTTGCTACCTTTTTTCTTGGTCTTCTGCCAACCCGAGTCTCTTGGGTCACCTTTTTTCTTTTTGCCTTTCTCGAAATTAGACTTGTGCTTGCTCTGCTTCTCATGGAAAGCACCTTTAAAGTCCGGGTTCTCGCTGCGCTTCTGGTGGTCGATGTCGCGGGCAATGGCCTGCTGTTCGTCAAAGGTTATTTCATGTATCTTAACTTCCGGTGGCATCGGCTTTTCCGGTATCTGCATCCTGATCAGCTTCTCTATCTTACGGATGTGGTACATCTCGGCCGGGTTAGCAAAGGTTATGGCAGCACCAACATTTTCAGCACGACCGGTACGGCCAATGCGATGCACATAATCTTCGTACACAAACGGCACATCAAAGTTTATCACATGGCTTACCATGGTTACATCAATCCCTCGCGAGGCTACATCGGTAGCCACTAAAAAGCGTACATCACCCCCTTTAAAAGCTTCCATAGAGTTGATGCGTGTGTTCTGCCCTTTGTTGCCGTGTATGGCACGCACCTCGCCATACTCTCGTCGCTCCAGGAACTTGGCCACATCTTCCGCATTTTTTTTGCTTCGTGTAAAGATGATCACGCGGTTAAATGTTTCCTCGTCCTTAATTATATGTTCCAGCATCGCAATTTTGGTGCGCAGGTTTGGTACCTGGTAAAGTACCTGGCTAACGGTTTCAACGGGCGTAGCCTGTGGCGTCACTTCTATGCGGGTCGGGAATTCAAGGAACTCTTCTGAAAGCTCAACCACCTTCGGGTGCATGGTGGCGGAGAATAGCAGGTTCTGGCGTTTGCGCGGTAGAACTTCCAGCAGCTGGCGGATCTGCGGCATAAAACCCATGTCCATCATTTTGTCAGCTTCGTCCAGCACCAGCGTTTTTACTTCTTTCAGTATCAGTTCACCTTTCAGGTATAATTCCATCAGGCGTTTTGGTGTGGCAACCAGTATGTCGAGGCCTTTATTTATAGTTTCGATCTGTGTTTTCGGGCCGAGTCCGCCATAAATAACAGTATGACGCAGATCGGTGTATTTGCCAAGCAAGGAGATATTCTCTTCTATCTGCATAGCCAGCTCGCGGGTAGGAGCAAGTATGATAGCACGTGGATTCATGCCCTGTGCATACTTCACTTTCATCAATATTGGCAACAAAAATGCAGCAGTCTTACCGGTTCCGGTCTGGGCAATACCCATCACATCGTGACCGCCCATTATTACCGGAATCGCCTTTAATTGTATAGGAGTTGGTTTCTCGTAGCCAGCTTCTTCAATGGCATTCAGCAACTGCCTGTTCAGTTTAAAATCTTCGAACGTGGTTACTTCTTTCTCTGCTTCTTCTGCCATGGTACTATAGGTTATACTTTATTTATACTTACAAAAGTACGGTAATTTTATGGTTAGGAGGTAAGGTGAGTAGAAAGGAGTTCGTTATTCTGCGTATATTGTATTTTGAAATTCTATAGTTAATGGAGAAGGTTGTTAAAAAGATAGGTCTGCGCGAGAAGCAAACTGATTTTGCATTTTGGCAGCGCAAAACGCCTGCAGAGCGTTTGGCTGCTATAGAACTACTTCGTGATCAATACATAAAATTTATACAGAAAGATGCTGAGCCCGGACTTCAGAGAGTTTGTAGAATTGTTAAACAAGCACAAGGTTAAATACCTTATAGTTGGCGGGTATGCAGTTGGTATTCATGGGCATCCCAGGTATACCGGAGATTTAGATGTCTGGGTCAGCCCTAATCCAGAAACAGCCCAAACTATGTTGCATGTGATGAAAGAGTTTGGTTTTGGAAGTTTTGGGCTGACTGAAAGTGATTTTTTAGCAAAAGACAATATCATTCAGCTTGGTTATCCGCCTTTCCGGATTGATGTTCTTACAACTATAGATGGGGTAACTTTTGAAGAATGTTATCCTAGTAAAGTGGTGATCCAAGATGAAGGGGTTCCTGTGAATTTTATCAGCTTAAAAGATCTTAGGAAGAATAAAGAAAGTAGTGGACGTCTCCGGGATTTGGATGATCTCGATAATCTAAAGTAAATGATTTGCCCGGCCCTTAATTCTCTCCGTATCTTAGCATCATGAAATCAATCCTCATAAAGAACGCCCAGCTCGTAAACGAAGGAACTATAGCCATTGCCGATGTACTGGTAAAAGACGGACGCATTGCGCAGATAGGCCAGAGTATAACCGCAGAAGCCGACCAAACTATAGATGCGACTGGTTTACATTTGCTGCCCGGCGTGATTGACGACCAGGTGCATTTCCGGGAGCCGGGCCTGACGCACAAGGCAAATATTGAAACTGAGGCCCGATCGGCTGTGGCTGGCGGAACTACCTCTTTCATGGAAATGCCGAACACGGTGCCTAACGCAACAACCCAGGAATTGCTGGAAGACAAGTATGTAATTGCGGCCGAAACATCACTGGCGAACTACTCCTTTTACATGGGTGCCACCAACGATAACCTGGCTGAGGTGCTGCTGACCAACCCTAACACGGTTTGCGGCATCAAGATATTTATGGGATCTTCGACGGGGAACATGCTCGTAGATAACGCCGAAACGCTGGAACAGATCTTCTCGAAAGCCAAATTACCGATTGCAGTGCATTGCGAAGACGAGCAGACCATCCGCGACAACATGGCTATCTATGAAGAAAAATATGGCGAGGACATTCCGGTAAAATGCCACCCCGAAATTCGTAACGAAGCAGCATGTTTTAAATCATCTTTCCTGGCTGTTAAATTAGCTGAGAAACACAACACACGCCTGCACATCCTGCACATCTCTACCGAAGAAGAACTAAAGCTTTTTAGAAACGATATTCCACTGGAGCAGAAGCGTATTACCGCCGAAGTTTGCGTGCACCACCTATGGTTCGACAAGGAAGACTACGACAAGTTTGGCACCCAGATAAAATGTAACCCGGCTATAAAAGAGCATCGCCACAAAGAAGGTTTACTGAAAGGATTGCTGGAAGATAAACTGGATGTGATTGCTACCGACCACGCCCCGCACCTTTGGGAAGAGAAGCAAGGCAAGTATAAACAAGCGCCATCCGGAGTGCCTTTGATAGAACACTCGTTACAGATGATGCTGGAGTTTGTGAAGCAGGGCAAACTGACTTTAGAGAAGGTGGTGGAAAAGATGAGCCACGCGCCAGCTATACTTTTTAATGTGCGTGAGCGCGGCTACATACGCGAAGGCTACTGGGCGGATTTGGTGCTAGTAGACCTGAATAAACCCTATACTGTTACAAAAGATAACACCTACTATAAATGCGGCTGGTCTCCATTCGAAGGCTATACATTCAGCTCAACCATAATGCATACTATAGTTTCGGGGCACCTGGCTTTTAGTAATGGCGCTTTTGATGAAAGTAAAAAAGGGGAGAGGCTGCTTTTTGACAGGTAAGTATGGAATTAGAGAAATTCAAAGAGCTACATTATAAGTTCTCTGGGAAGAAATTACCGCAGGAAGTGCTGGAATCGGAAGAATACGAAGTTTATGAAGAAGCCATACATGAAGACGAAGCCTGCTACAACTGGGCTACTGCCGAAAAACTGAAAGCCCAGGGTTTTGACTACCAAAGCTACTGCTGCATGATGATGGCCGACAAAGTTTCCGAAAGCCTGGACGAAGAAGGAGAGATAAAATACGACGACCCGGAAGTGATCATCAACAAATGGGACGAAGGCTTTTATGGTATTCCTGTACACAATGACGGCGCAACTATGGTAGTAATAAACTACTGCCCCTGGTGTGGTAGCAAACTATAAGCATAGCTATAGCGCGAGCTTCCACGCTCGTGTCGAACTATAGTTGTGCCTCTGGCCCGGTTGAGCTGCGAATCCACCTCGGCAAAATTAACCCACCCCTGCCCCTCCCAAGAGGGGAATCAGGTATTGCAGGAAATACCCCTCCTCGGAGGGGTAGGGGTGGGTATCACTCTAACAGATCAGACTACCAGATTAAACTATAGCAACTCGCTTTACTTTAGTTGGTTATAGATCCTTAAGCAACGGCAGTAGAAAAATTTTAACCAAAATCGCGTTCTGGGTATTGCATTGTGTGATTTGCTGCGTATATTTGCACACTCAAACGAGACACGGTGGTTGTAGCTCAGTTGGTTAGAGCACCAGATTGTGATTCTGGGGGTCGTGGGTTCGAGACCCATCTTCCACCCCAAGCCCTTGAAGCAAACCTTCAGGGGCTTTTTTTATTTAGGTAAATTGCTAGATGGCTGAACTGTTAAATTGTTGATAATTAATACTTTTGTTGTCACAGCCTTTTAACAGTTAAACAATTTAACACTCAACAATTAAAAATATGAGCTTAGTAGTAGTAGGTTCGATGGCGTTTGATGCGCTGGAGACTCCCTTCGGAAAAACTGATAAGATTGTAGGTGGCGCAGCTACTTATATCTCTCTTTCGTCTTCATACTTCGTGAAGCCGGTAAATGTAGTATCTGTAGTTGGTGGCGATTTCGACCAGGACCACATTGCCCTGATGCACGAGCGCAACATCAGCACCGAAGGTGTGCAGGTAAAGGAAAATGAGAAATCTTTCTTCTGGTCTGGCCGCTATTTTAACGACATGAACAGCCGTGAAACGCTGGTTACAGAGCTTAACGTGCTGGGCGATTTCGACCCGATCATTCCCGATAGCTACCAGGGTTGCGAATACCTGATGCTGGGTAACCTGGCACCACAGGTACAGAAAACCGTTATCGAGCGCCTGACGCAAAAGCCGAAGCTAATCGTTATGGATACAATGAACTTCTGGATGGACATTGCCCTGACAGAACTGATGGAAACGCTGAAGCTGGTAGATGTACTTTCTATAAACGATGAAGAAGCGCGCCAATTGAGTGGTGAGTACTCCCTGGTTAAAGCTGCCAAAAAAATCATGGCGATGGGCCCTAAGTTCCTGATTATTAAGAAAGGGGAGCACGGCGCGTTGTTGTTCAATGAAGACAAAGTATTCTTCGCACCAGCCTTGCCTTTAGAGGAAGTATTTGACCCGACCGGAGCCGGCGATACGTTTGCAGGTGGTTTTATAGGTTACATTGCCAGCACCGACGATATCAGCTTCGAGAATATGAAGCGCGCCATTATTTATGGTTCGGCAATGGCATCGTTTTGCGTAGAGAAATTCGGAACGGAGCGCCTTAAAAACCTGAGCTCAGAAGAGATAGAAAAACGTGTGCAGCAATTTGTTAATTTAGTTGCTTTCGACACAGTGCTGCACTAAAATGGCAGTTTTAAACTATAAAAAAGGGGAGGCGAAAGTCTCCCTTTTTTGTTGCCCGGTTCAGTGCTATAAACAAGAGATTTGTAACTAAATGGTGGGAAATGGGGTAAAACTAAAGTCTAGACCACTAATGAAAACAAGCTATGAGCAATCAAAATAAGAATAAAGACACGAAGGACAACCTGAAGAAGAACAATCCAAACCAGGAAGATACAACGAAGCTGATGGGTAATATTAACGATAACCCTGTGCGTAATAAACTTAACAAAGATGACACCAAAGTACAGAACCCCAACAGGAATCTGGCGAAAGGTGGCAACAACACGCCTTACGATAAAAAGTAGGGCTATCCAAGCAGAATAAGACTATGAATAGTATGCGCGGGCAGAAGGTTTTACACCTTTTACCCGCGTTTTTTTATGCCTCAAAGTCTTGGTGCAACCATAGTTTATAGTTGGCCTTTTCTGCTGCTGTCGCACCAGACCGTTTCTCTATAGTATACTTTGGATAATATGCCTGACCGGTTGGCGTAAACGTTACTTCACGTAATTGCTTTTCCCTGAAAAGTGTGAGTGTTATAGTTTCATCAGAGGCATGTTGCTGTAATAAGTGCTGCAGATTCTGTTCCAGTTTGCGGCCGTTCAGGGCAACCAGTTCATCATCTATACTTAGGGTATCATAAGTCGGCGACTCCGGTGCTATGGCAGTAACTTTTATAGTTTGCTCCTGTGTTACCTTAAAGCCAAAGCGGCTCTCATAAAGCAAAGTATTCTCGTGTTGCTTTAGTGTGCAGCCCACATAATTCAAGGCTTTATCTAAAGCAGGTTCTATAAATGTGGTACCGTCTATATAGTTGTCGAAGTATAGGCTAAAGGACTGTCTGGCAATTTTATCTACCAGGTTTGCATAATTCTGATCAGTATAACCTATAGTTTTCTTTCCAAATTGCTGCCATAGTTCCCGCATCAGGCTATCCATAGTTGCCTTGTTGTTGGTAGCTTTCCGTAACTCGAGGTCTAATAACAAAGCAGTTAGCGCACCTTTTATATAGATGGAAACTTTGCGGTCAGGTATGCCGGGTTTATAGCCATCCAGCCACAGGTCGAAAGATGAATCAGCTACCGATAAGTTATGGCGGCCATAGTCTGCAAAGTAGCGTTGCAGGGTAGTGTTGAGTTCATCGAAGTACTGTTGGGCTGTAAAAACCCCAGACCTGGCCAGCATGTAATCGCCGTAGTACGTGGTAATGCCTTCTACCACATAACCGGTTTTAAAGTAATTTTCCTGTGCAAAGTTATAGGGCAGCATTTCCTGTGGCCGGATTCTCTTTATGTTCCACGTGTGGAAAAGCTCATGCGAACTCACTCCCAGAAACTCATTGTACAAAGCCGGCGACATCAGCAGTTCCCCCGGTCCAAGTGTGATTACTGTAGAATGGCTATGCTCTACGCCATGATAGGTGCGATACGGAAGTATAATATTCAGGTAATGGTACTCCGGCACCGGGAAGTCGCCAAATACTTCCAGTTGCGCTTTGGTAAAGGCTTTAAAGTCATTTATAATTTTCTGCCAGTCGGGTTTGCAATCGCCCTGGAACCAGATATGGAAAGTTGTACCGGCTAAACTATAGCTGTTGTGTTGCAAAGAGCCACTGGCAATAAACGGGCTGTCTACTAACTCATCAAAGTTAGCTGCGAGTAAGGTGTGTTTTCTAATTTCCGGTAATCCGCAAGCGATTTGCCAGTCTTCAGGTATAGCCATCGTTACTTCGCAGGGTTCGTGTTCAAGTCCTTCCACAGCCATCAGGCAATTTACCGGGTTTATATACAGCATCTGCTCATCCAGCCACGAACCGCCGGCATCCATCTGTCGCGCATAAAAGCTATAGGTTATAATTATACTTTCAGCTCCATCAGCTTCAACCAGCCAGCGGTCTTTGGTTACTTTATTTATAGCTATAGTTTGCCCATTGGCATCAGCAGTAACCTGACTCAGTTTCTGGGCAAAGTTTTGTAGTTCGTAGCGGCCGGGGCGCCAGGCAGGCAACTGTAAGTATAACTGCTGCTGTGTGTTGCCGGTTATCGTTATGCTTATATCTACAAAGTGCGACAGTGCCGAAGTATAACCTAAGTGGTAAGAGATCATTTTATTAACTATAGTGTGTGCGATAAATTTACAGGTTTAAGCTGTGGAGTTTTATACTCATGTAGCGCTATAATTGATATTTTTACTGCCACTCCGGAAAAAAGCTGTTATATTTGTACAAAATATCCAGCGCCTGCTTTGGTTATTTACAAAGGTTTACTAATTTTGCAGGCCATAATAAAACCATTGGCATACGATGAAAAGAACATTCCAGCCTTCTCAGAGAAAAAGAAGAAATAAGCACGGCTTCAGATCTAGAATGGAGACCGCTAACGGTAGAAGAGTTTTGGCTAGCAGAAGAGCCAAAGGCAGAAAGAGACTATCTGTTTCTGACGAGAAAAGACACAAGGCAGCTTAATTCCTGAAAAGGAACAGCTTTGCTATTGCGTAGCCGCTAATGGATTCAGCAGCAGCTAACGAACAGCAAAACGGCCAGCCCGTAACTTATACATTTTCGAAAGAAGAACGCTTGTGCAGTAAGCGCCTCATTACGCTACTGTTCTCCAAGGGTTCTTCTTTTAATTTGTATCCGCTCCGCTTTGTATATTATACCGAGCCCGGCCTTACGCCCGCACCTACGCAGGTAGTAATTTCTGTATCAAAACGTCATTTTAAGCGCGCCGTAGACCGCAACCGCCTGAAAAGACAAATGCGTGAGGCTTACCGCCTTAACAAGCATATCCTGTTTGCCGAACCCGACAAAGCGCCCGCTCTGTTAGGTATTCTCTATATCGGTAAAGAAAAAAAATCCTTTCAATCCATCCAGAAAAAACTAATTTACGGATTAGAACGTTGTCTGAATAAATAGGCATTCCCCCGTTCTATAACCCGAGAATTATGTATAAGAAATATCTTGCCGGCATATTGGTAGCTGGTCTGGGTTTAGGTTTGTTTTCTTTCAAATCTAATTCCGATCGTTATTTCGAGATCGCTAAGAACCTCGATGTATTCGCTACCCTTTTTAAAGAAGTTAATACCTATTACGTGGACGATGTGCCTCCCGCGCTAATGATGCGAACGGGTATCGATGCCATGCTGAAGTCGCTGGATCCATATACGAACTATATTCCGGAAGACGATATTGAGGATTTCCGAACTATGACCACCGGGCAATATGGCGGAATAGGGGCAGGTATTGGCAATCATAATGGCAAAGTGGTTATCCAGATGCCTTACGAAGGTTCGCCAGCACAAAAAGCCGGCCTTACCATTGGCGACGAAATAGTTAAGATCGATGGTATTGCCGTAGCGGGCAAATCATCATCAGAAGTAAGCAAACTACTGAAGGGCCAGGCGAACACACCTATAAAACTTGAGATCAAAAGCTATGGTCAAAACAAAAGCCGCACGGTTCAACTGGTCAGGGCAAATATCACTGTCGAAAACGTACCTTATATAGGTATGCTTTCTAATGATATCGGTTATTTCCAGTTATCAGGGTTTACCATGGATGCCTCGCGCGAAGTGAAGCAGGCTGTACAGAAACTAAAGGAGATGGGCGCCAAAAAGATCATCTTTGATCTGCGCGATAACCCGGGTGGTTTGCTGCACGAGGCGGTTAATATCTCGAATGTGTTTGTTGATAAAGGCAAAGATATTGTAAGTACCAAAGGTAAAGTAAAGGAGTGGAATAAAACCTATAAAGCACTTGATGAGCCATTGGATAAAACGGTACCGCTTGTAGTGCTTACCAGTTCGCGTAGTGCGTCAGCCGCCGAAATTGTAGCCGGCGTAATGCAGGACTACGACAGAGCAGTGCTGGTTGGGGAACGCACTTTTGGTAAAGGACTGGTGCAGGCAACTCGCCCATTATCTTATAACTCGCAACTAAAAGTAACAACAGCTAAATATTATACGCCAAGTGGTCGTTGTATTCAGGCCATCGATTATTCGCACCGCAACGAAGACGGCAGCGTAGGTACCATCCCTGATTCGCTCCGTGTGGCTTACAAAACGGTAGGCGGACGTGTAGTATATGATGGTGGTGGCATAAGTCCCGATGTGGAAGTGCCCCAGCCTGAGTTTTCAGAAATTGCCAGAACTATAGTTACCAAAGGCTATTTGTTTGAGTTTGCAAATAAGTTTAAAGCAGAGAACCCAAGTATACCGGCTGCCAAAGATTTCCAGATCAGCGATGCCGTTTACCAGAACTTCGTAGCTTTCCTGTCCGATAAGGATGTGTCTTATACAACTAAAGTAGAGAAAGAACTGGAAGACCTGGCAGCTAAATCAAAAGATGGCAAGCACTACGACGATATAAAAACAGAGCTGGATGCCATTCGCAAAAAGGTGTCGCATAACAAGTCGAACGACCTGCAGCGTTTCCGCTCTGAGATCCAGGAAATGCTGGAAGCCGAGATCGCTTCGCGCTATTATCTGCAGAAAGGCTACATTGAAGCTTCATTTGATGATGACCCGGATATCCTGACCGCACAGCGAGTACTTAATGATCAGAAAGAGTATAGCTCTTACCTGAAAGTTAAATAACACGACTTATATAGTATAAACTATAAAGGAGATGCCATGCAGGCGTCTCCTTTTGTTTTATAGGTATAGCTATAAAGTATAAGCCTGTCAGGTTTTACAGTATAGTTGTATGCCAAGTCAGGTTGCCGTACTTTTGCTGCAGCTAAGTATAAACAAAATGCCTTTACTACTTTCCCTCGAAACATCATCTAACGTTTGTTCAATTGCCCTGCACCGTAACGGGCAGCTGCTTGGTGCTTCTGAACTACAGATCGAGAAATCACACTCATCTCACATTACAGTTATGGTAAGCCAGTTGCTCGAGAACTGTGGCACTACGCTACAGGAACTGGATGGAGTTGCCATTTCGGGAGGTCCCGGGTCTTACACGGGTTTGCGAATTGGCAGCGCAACGGCTAAAGGTATTTGTTATGCTTTAGATAAGCCGCTGCTGGCTGTGTCTACTTTGCATAGCCTTGCCTTACAGGTGATAAATACCACACCAAATCCGGAGCAGTACTTGTTTTGCCCTATGCTCGATGCCCGTAGAATGGAGGTTTATACTTGCCTGCTCGATCATCAGCTAAATGAAGTGGAGCCAATTGCTCCGGTCGTATTGGCGGATGATACGTTTGCAGAACATTTACTGAACAAACAGGTTATCTTTTTCGGGAACGGAGCCGCTAAATTCAAAGATCTGCAACACAATAACCCGCAAGCACTTTTTATAGATGATATATCGCTTTCGGCCAAACCGGTAGGGGAGTTGGCACTTATAAAGTATAACGATCAGGCTTTTGAAGATGTGGCATATTATGAACCCTTCTACCTGAAAGATGTTTATATTACAGAACGTAAAAAGGCATAAATAAATAAAGATATGTCAGAGCTAATAAACAGAGTAGCGCAAAGCGCACTAACAACTATAAACCTGGAAGAACTATTGCACCCAGGCGAGCGTGTAGTTTATGATATAAAGGACAATCTGTTTCAAGGATTGATTCTCCGTGAAAAAGACTTCCGTGCATTTGTTAAGGAAAACGATTGGTCGGTTTACGAAGGCAAGAACGTAGCTATACTTTGTTCAGTTGATGCCATTGTGCCTACATGGGCTTACATGCTGCTGGCATCAAAACTACAGAACTATGCAAACTATTTTGTGTTCGGTGATCTGGAGGCATTGGAACAGGCATTAATGCAGGAAGCAATTTCTAAAATAGATTCGGAAGAATACCGCGATGCCAAAGTAGTAGTAAAGGGTTGCGGAAGTATACCGGTACCAACTTATGCATATGTCGAGATCATGCGGAAACTATTACCCGTAACAAGCAGCCTGATGTATGGCGAACCATGCAGCACTGTGCCTCTATATAAAAGGCCTAAAGTATAAACTATAAGAACTTTACGCAAATCCCTGCCCCAAAAGCAGGGCTTTTCTTTTGCCTGTAATTATTTTCTACCCATCCGGAACTTTCGGGAACTCCAGGTATGTTATGACTCTGCTGCCGTAGCTAAGCCAACCCTCGGGCAGGGGAAAAGGCAGGCACAGTAAACTCCATAAAAAATATTAAAGCAGGTAGTGAGCACGTTAGCTAGGGCAAAGGAAAATCTTTCCGGTCAGGTATTGCTAATCAAAAAGTATCCACTACTTTTGCACTCCCAATCAGCAGGAAGGGGTAAAAGAGAAGAAGGGGAAGCGGCGTTGGTTTAAGCTCAACACTTCACATTCTTCCAAAAAATAATTCTTTCTAAAAGCTTGCAAAGGCTGCGAAATAACTGCTACCTTTGCACTCCGCTTGGGGCTAAGACCTGGAGAGGAGAAGACTTGAAGAAGCAGCTGGCTTTGGAGAGAAAAGAAAAAAAATAAAATTTAGTGGCAGGGTATTGCAAGTAGAAAAACTCTTCTTACCTTTGCACTCCCAATCGGACGGATGGTTCGAGAACATCGGACGAATGGTTCGAACGACTCGGACGGATGGTTCGAAAGGAAAGAAAAAAACAGATTGATAACACGGGATCACAACAGGTGATCTGCCTACTTAAGAGTAGGGCTACATTCCGGACGTCTCACGACAGGTGAGGGGGAAGGGAGGGAAGTTCTTTGAGAGATTGATTGAGACAGAATAGCACAAGGCATTGCTTTTCGAAGTAATGTCGGCAGATAATAAAAA
>CANMMP010000006.1 GCA_947499125.1 uncultured Pontibacter sp. | reverse complement strand
TGCCAAAATACCAGCTGATATCATTGCCATCTACTCCAGTACCACTAACAGTGGAAGAGAAAGAAGCATTCTCTCCTGCACACTTGGTAGCATTGCTTAGAGCTGTAAGAGTCGCATTTGGTGTAACTGTGAGCGTAGCTGACTGGGACGGAGTACCGCAGATACCAGTACCGCCTACTTTGGCATAATAAGTACCTTCGTCTCCTGTAGTTGAAGCCCCATCAACAACAGATTTAACTGTTAATGTGCTCATATCACCTGAGACTACTATATCATACTTGTCATCGTCTGCAATAAGCACATTGCCAAAATACCAGCTGATATCATTGCCATCTACTCCAGTACCACTAACAGTGGAAGAGAAAGAAGCATTCTCTCCTGCACACTTGGTAGCATTGCTTAGAGCTGTAAGAGTCGCATTTGGTGTAACTATTACGGTTGCATCACATGTCCTAGTTCTTCCTGACACGGTTATTTCAACAGCAATAGTATAACTTCCTCCTCCTGTTGCTCTAACCTTTATTGTGTTAGAGGACGATGTGTATGGGTTTGACAGGACTACAGGAGGTGTGGAATTATCTACTAATTCACCATCTCCTGTAACTAACCACTTATAACTAGCACCAGCAGTAGCAGTAGCAGTGTGTTGAGTTATATCTCCAACACATACAGGTCCTGCCGGAGGCAAATCGCACAACGGTGGAGGCATAATTGATCCTGACTGTATTTGATTATCCTGATTACCTAAACTTGCCCCATTCAAGGTTTCAAGTTTAAAGTGATATGGCCCACCACTTATAGAGGAAGACCCCTTCCCTTCACCATAGTTTAAAGGCAAAAATGGCGCATAAACACCTATAGAAAGGTGGCCAGCCATTAAAACCATTACATTATCAGATGTCGATGTCCATTTTAGTGTATATAAACCATAGTTATCTCCTGTACTTGGATCTGTTCCACTATATCCATCAAAAATAAGCTCTGCTGTTATTTCTGCATCACCATACAACTGTACCCCTCTAGGGTTACCGGATACACTAGGATAATCACTGCCATCATAAAAGTTAACAGCTGCCGCAACGTCAGCTCTTCCCGCATCAGCGTATGATGTAGCACTAGGTGATAATGCAACGGCTGTATACATAGATTTATACAACTCATCAATTATCTCTTCACTAGCTGGCTGTGGTATTGCATACGATTTTACTAACATTAACATATCAGTCGCATCACCAGGATCAAAAGTATTTCCAGGAGCAATTTCGTCTATTATCTCCCTGTCTGTCATGGTATTGAAATCCTTGAAGGCTTGATCATAGCCCGTAACGAAATCATAAGCATTAACCCCTCCTTTAGTTGCTAACACTTTAAACTTCAACTCATACTGATTATTCGGCGCATCAGGAATGCCAACAAAAACTACCCTTTGTAAGGTTGATGTACCTTCATAGTAATCTGATTTTGAGGACTGTAATATCCCTGGGATCCACTCTGCATTTTTATTTGCGTACTGAGAAAAGGATGTAATACTCTGAGATAATACTACATTTGGGGCCATAAACAAAAAAACAGCTACAACAACCATAGCACAACGCCATAGCCACTGAAGCTGCTTCGACAGGATATTTCTATCCGTAAAATTATTAAATGTCTTCATAAGTAAATAAATATCATAGTGTTGTGTGTTTAATATTTTGGTAATTATGCTCCCTTTTTACAGGGCTGTTGGGTAGTTTCATATTGAGTGTACATGAAAAGGCAGCTAACTTGGATTGGGCGCAAGCAGCTGTTTTGTTCAAGGTGGTTTCAGGAAAATTTGGACAAAGGAGTGGCCGTTGCCCTTTTGGGAGTGGCAGGTTATTACCATAATTAAACTGGCTTTTGTGTTTAAGCTACCCGGTGGTTCCGGGCATTACAGAACATGTGTATAAGTCTTTTATCTAAAAGATGTCTTTATTGTGAATAAGATTTCTAAAGCAAGCAGGTAGAGGAGCTGCTTCCGAACAATGGCTTTGAAGCCATACAAACAGTGTTATGCCGAGTAGAGGCGGCAAGAGAAGAATAATAGCCACAAAAAAAGAGAGTAGCTGTTACAATTTGTAACGTAAGCCACCCTCTTTTGGACTATCGCAATAATAAATAATAGTAAAGCAATGATAATCGATGGGGAATTACCCTTAAAATAGGGCAAGTCTAAATCAAAATGTTACAACATTAACTTTCAGAGAAGCTGTAGCCATAAAAATTATATACTTCCAGTTCACGGGGCTTCTTATCGTCAAACTGATTGAACAGGATATGCTTCGGGCTTTCATCCGGAGAGTCGTAACCCCACTTCAATCTGTTCTTATACTTAAGCTCTTCCGGTAATTCTAGTTTTCGTTGTTTCATGTTAGTGCACTTTAAGTGGTTAAACATTACTTACTAAACCGGACTTACATTTTATATAACAGCCAGTTACCAGCATTTACGCATACAACCAGCTATCGGATAGCACAATACAACTATAAAACGTCACTATATCAACTAAAAAAGAGCTTCTGCAGCAATCAGGCGACAACTGCTTCTTTTTGAGCCGCCAGCCTGGCTCTGCGCTGCCACTCTACCAGCCCCCAAAAAGCCATTAGCAACAATATAAAATAGAACACCGAGGTAAAAACAAGTCCTTTTACAAAGTATAAAGGGATAGAGGCCACGTTCGTACCGATCCACCAATACCAGCTTTCTACTTTTTTGCGGGCCATCAGCCACATGCCGGTATAGGCCGTTGCACTGGCAAAAGCATCAGCAAAAGGTATAACGCCCGGGTAAAAAGCATCTTTCAGGTAAACCAGGCTAAAGTAAATTACAGCGTAAAGCACTCCAAAAAACAGGAGTTGCCACATCCACATTTTGGGCGTAGAGAAGGTAATGTGCAGAGCAGGCTCCTGCTGCTTGTTGCGGCGCGTCCACAGGTACCAGCCATAAATACTTAATACACTATAGTATACATTTACACTGGCTTCCCCTATCAGGTGGTACTTAAAACTGAGGTAAACATAAATAACTGTACTTATTAGGCCGATCGGGTACACCAGTATATCTTCTTTGCGCGAATACCATACACTAATTATACCTGCAAAAACCGCAATGTACTCCAGCAACGAGGTTTGCTGCATGCCGGCTACGAACTGCTCCCAGACCTGGCTTATACTTACCTGGCTCATTATACTTGCCAGCACTGCCACATCAGGCAAAAAATTTATACTTCCCATACTTAAGTTTAAGAGGCTACACCGGGCAGCTTCCACATTTGGTTGCTAAGTTTGTAAATCGAAACCAAATACCCAACTAAGCGCTACAACTATAACTTATACTTTGTTTATGGATGAGATAACGGCAACTGAATTAAAGCAACGCTTATCGAGTGGCCAGCACATGCAGTTACTTGATGTGCGGGAGCCTTCGGAGTTTGAGATCTGTAACCTGGGCGGCGAGCTTATACCTTTACAGGAACTCCCCAAACAAACAGTCCGCATCCGGCGCGATGTACCCGTTGTGGTGATCTGCCATCATGGGTTCAGGAGTGCGCAGGCTATAAATTACCTGAATCAGCGCTTCGGTTTCGATAACCTGCTTAACCTGAAGGGAGGCATACATGCCTGGGCCACCGAAATAGACCCTGCCATGCGCACTTACTAAAATCAGGATTTTATACTTAGAGGCTGTTTCATATTCTTCCGGCTTTAGCATGTGCCCTTGCTGCGTATTTTCACCAGCAAGTATAAAAGCCAAGCTGTACGTTTAGTAACCTCAGATGCTCTAAACTTTCTGATTTTATTTACTTTTATACTTCTAAATTTTAAAAAACGCAGTTATTGTAAATAATCTAAGTATTTTTTCGTAATTTTATGCGGCAAATAAGGACCCCTAAAATTATTTGCCATGCTCTCTGACCAGAACAAGATTGCCTTTGAAGCGCTAACCTACGACGATGTGCTTCTGCTCCCGGCTTACTCCGAGGTGCTACCAAATAACACTGATACATCTTCCTGGCTTACACGGAACATCCGGATAAACGTGCCGCTTATTTCGGCCGCTATGGATACCGTTACCGAAGCTGACCTGGCTATAGCTATGGCCCAGGAAGGCGGCATCGGCATCATCCACAAAAACATGTCGATCAAAAAGCAGGCAGAGCAGGTACGCAAAGTTAAACGCTCCGAAAGTGGCATGATACTCGACCCGATTACGCTGCAGGAGACCGCTACCCTTGGCGATGCTGTTCAGATCATGACAGATCATAAAATTGGTGGTATCCCGATCATCAACACCGAAGGCAAATTAACAGGTATAATCACCAACCGCGACCTGCGTTTCGAGAAGGACCTTACCCAGTCGGTAATGTCCATCATGACGAGTAAGAACCTGATAACCGCCGAGCGCGGTACCGACCTGGCCAAAGCCGAAGACATACTGCAGCAGTATAAAATTGAAAAACTACCTGTTGTAGACGAAGAAGGCAAGCTGGTAGGTCTGATAACCTATAAAGACATCCTGAAGAAAAAAGACAGACCAAACGCCTGCAAAGACGAGTTTGGCCGTTTGCGCGTAGGCGCTGCCGTGGGTGTTACTCCCGATGTAATGGACCGTGTACAGGCTTTAGTTGAGGCAGGTGTAGATGTAATAAGCGTAGACACAGCCCACGGCCACTCGAAAGGGGTGCTGGATGCTGTTAAAAAAATAAAAGATACTTTCCCGGATGTTGACCTGATAGCAGGTAACATTGCCACTGCCGAAGGTGCCCGGGCCCTTGCCGATGCAGGTGCTGATGCCGTAAAAGTAGGCGTTGGACCTGGCAGTATTTGTACTACCCGCGTTATTGCAGGTATAGGCGTGCCGCAGCTAACGGCTGTAATGGAAGCCGCACGTGGCCTGGAAGGAACCGGTGTACCTGTAGTTGCGGATGGCGGCATTAAGTTTTCGGGAGATATTGTAAAAGCTCTTGGCGGCGGTGCCAGCACTGTAATGATCGGCTCGTTACTGGCCGGAACCGAAGAGGCTCCTGGCGATATGATCATTTACGAAGGTCGTAAGTTTAAATCGTACCGTGGCATGGGCTCTGTAGAGGCTATGGAAGAAGGCTCTAAGGACCGTTATTTCCAGGGCAACGAAAGCGATTCGCGAAAGCTGGTACCGGAAGGTATTGTAGGCCGGGTACCTTACAAAGGCCTGGTTAGCGAAGTAATTTACCAGTTGGTGGGCGGCATACGCGCCGGCATGGGCTATTGCGGAACGCCAACTATACCGGAGCTACAAAAAGCCCGTATGGTTAAAATTACAGGAGCCGGTTTGCGCGAGAGCCATCCGCACGATGTGCAGATAACAAGCGAGGCACCAAACTATAGCCGTTAAACTAAACTGCTCTTTTATAGTTGGTTGGCCTTATAGTATAAAATAAAGCCAACCAACTATATAGCTTATACGTTATACAACGTGTTTTTCTTAGCTGATAAAAGCACTTTGTTTAAAGAGCGAAATTTTTTCTTACCTTTCAATAAATTAAACTCCACTCAGGAGTATAAACAGTCGCTGCCGGTACTTAGCACGGTTTTCCGTTTTATGCTATACAAAACTAACGTAAAATCTTTGTTGGTTACTGCTGCTATAGTTAGCTGGGCACTGCTTTTGGGCAATGTGCTGCTTATGGCAGAAAGTGCGCGGCAACCGGGCTCCGTTAAACTGGCACTCCCCTACCTCAACAACCTGCTGATCATAGTTTTTATAGTTTCAGTATTTATTTTTCAGCGGTTAAGTGCCAATAGCCTCAAAGGCATCGACTTCAGCAGCTATCTCTGGAATCTGTTCTCGAAGGCGGCCATTGCGGCTTACCTCAGCATTGCTTTATACTTTGCATACCGCATCTCTACCGGCTATGCCCGCCTGCAGTCGCCGTTGTTACTGCACCTGGTGTACCAGGTAAACTTTGGTTTGCTTGTATTTTTCCTGGCAAAGGCCTTTTACATCTGGCGTCAGTTATTGCTTTATCACAAGAACCGTTTCCTGCAGGTAGCCTGGGAGTGGTTCGAGATACTGCTTTTCAGTACACTGGTGCTCACCCTGCTCAATTTTAATTACACAAACTACATATTCCTGCCGCTGTTTATACTCATGGGGCTGTATGTGCTGTTTTTGTGTACTAACCTGAAGTGGGTAGCTTACCTGTCGTTCAATAAAAAGAGCCGCTCGCTGGTATTGCTGGGTGCTATACTGGTCAGCTGTTACATTTTCACGAAGTTTTTCCAGGAGTTTGCCGATAGCCCTGCTCTGATTATAGATTACTCTGATGTAGCGTTCCTGACGATGAGTATGCTATTTGTGGGCTGCTATACCTTGGCCGCCTTCCTGGTATCGTTGTTCAGTTTGCCTACCTCCAGTGTGTTCGAGCAAAAGAGTGATGACCTGCTTAATTTCCAGCGCCTGAGCCAGTCGATACAGCAAGGCCAGAGCGAGGCACAGGTTTACGACCTGCTCTTCGAAAGCACTATAAAAGCTTCGGATGCCAGCTCTGCCTGGTTCGAGACATCGCGCGGAAACAATAATATACACATCTCACACCTGCTTAATATTAATGCAGAAAAGATAGAGCGTATCCGCCACCTGCTGATGGCCTATAACATACAGCAGATAGACTACATCAACAATAACCTCGACCGTAACACCGGTTTCCGTGACCTGGCCCTTCCGTGGAAGTCGCTCATTATATTACCTATAAAGTCGAAGCAGCGTATGTTTGGTACCTTATACCTGCTCCGCGATATTGAACAGGGCTTCGACAGGGAAACTATAAACGTGTTACGCACTTTTACCAGCCAGACGGTGCTTACCCTCGATAACCTACGCCTGGCAGCTGAATCGTTACAGAACGAACGTTACAAAGAAGAGCTTAAAATTGCGACGCAGGTACAGGAAAGCCTGGTGCCTAAAACTTTCCCGAGCGATAGCTGGTTCGAGATAGCCACACACTCCAAAGCAGCTAAAGAAGTGGGAGGCGACTTTTACGACTTCCTGCAGCTCAGCGAATCGAGGATTGCCATTATTATAGGCGACGTATCGGGCAAAGGTATTTCGGCAGCGTTCCATATGGCCCAGATGAAAGGTATTTTCCATGGGTTGATGCAGCAGGATATGCCGCCAAGCGATTTTATGAAGCAGGCTAACAGCGCACTTAGCCGCTGCCTCGAGAAAACATCTTTTATAACCTCTTCGCTGTATATTATAGATTACCGCATGCAGGGCTTTGTATTTGCCCGCGCCGGCCATTGCCATACGTTATACTATAACGCCATGATGGAAGATGTTTTCTACTTCCAGACAGATGGCCTGGGCCTTGGCATTGTGCGCGATAAGAGCTATAACAACCACGTGCGGGAAATGTACTACGACTATAACCCGGGCGATGTAATGGTGATCTATACGGATGGTATAGTAGAAGCCCGCAGCCCTACCAATGATGAATATGGCGAGGACAGGCTAAAGTATATGCTCACCCAGACCTATCACCTGGAAGCCGAGGACATTAAGTGCGCCATCATCAACGACCTGGAAGATTTCACATCAACCGACAACCTATATGACGATCAAACGTTGCTCGTTATTAAGTTTAAACCAATTCAACAAAAGCCGGACAATAACGTAAAGTAGCCGATGAAAATAACACAAGACATTAAAGACTCAACCATCATCATGACCCTTGATGGTGAACTCGACGCAAGCTCATCTGTAGTTCTGGACGAAGAACTTTCGGACCCGGAAATAATGAAGTATAAAAAGATACTTGTAGACTGCCGTAACCTGAACTATATCTCGTCTGCCGGCCTGGGAGTATTTATTTCTCATCTGCAGCGCTTCGAAGACGCACAGATAAAGCTTATCTTTTTTAACATGCAGGATAAAGTCCGCAATGTATTCGAGATACTTGGCCTGGACCTATTAATGACAATCGTATCAAACTACGAGGAAGCCATTACCATAGCTGATGAATAATTCCATCCGGGTAAGCTGTACTAAAAATAACCTTAAGTCAATACGGAGTTTCGTTACGGAATATCTGGAGACGCTTGCGCTTTCAGATGTCCTGATGAACCAGATCGTATTGGCTGTGGATGAGATATGTGCGAACCTCATCATCCACGCAAATAACGAAGACCCAAGCAAGTACATTTACCTGACCGTTACTGAACCTAACAATGCCGTTCAGTTCGAGATAAAAGATAACGGCATCGCCTTTAAAAGCAGCGATTACAAAGAGCCAGACATACTGGAGCATGTGCGCGTAGGCAAAAAAGGCGGTGTAGGCATTGCCCTGGTAAGGCGTATTATGGATAAAGTAGAGTTTACTACTAAAGAAGGCACCAACGCCGTTCTGCTCTACAAAAAGATTAAATAGTACGCGAATACACACTTTAACGGAGCTTTATCCGTTATCCGGAACAAAAAGTATTGCAATAGGATTATAGTTATGTTTTTTGGCTTATCTGTCAGAAAAAATAACTAAAATTGCATAACCTGACATTAATCAGCGAATCGAGTTTTGTTAAAACAACTTATGCGCAGCAACCACCTACTTGTTGCGGTAGCCGCTTTGGCGCTGGCCGGATGCACCGCATCAAACAAGAACAGCACAAAAGAGCCTGCTATCGCCACGCTTGGCAACCAGCCTGTTTCCACAACCGAGTTTAAGTACGTTTACGAAAAGAACAACGGCGGCAACGACGATGCCTACACCGAGCAAAGCGTACAGGAATACCTGAACCTCTACACTAATTTTAAGCTGAAAGTGCTGGAAGCCCAGAGCCGTGGCCTGGATACGACTACAGCTTTTAAGCGGGAACTGGAAGGCTATAAAGAACAACTGGCCCTGCCCTACCTTACCGAGAACAGCGTGACAGACAAACTGGTGCGCGAAGCTTACGAGCGCTCGAAGCAGGAGGTAAACGCATCGCATATATTGCTTAACCTGGCTCCGGATGCCTCGCCGCAGGACACCCTGGAAACATACAACCGCATTTTAGAGCTGCGCAAACGTGCTGAAGCCGGCGAAGATTTCGCCAAGCTGGCACGCGAGAACTCGCAGGACCCATCGGCAGCAGATAATGGCGGCAACCTGGGTTATTTTACGGCCATGCAAATGGTTTACCCCTTCGAGAACGCTGCTTACAACACACAGCCGGGCCAATTAGCGATGCCGGTGCGTACACGCTTTGGCTACCACCTGATAAAAGTACACGATAAGCGTGCTGCCCGTGGCGAAGTGAAGGTAGCGCACATTATGGTAAGAGCAACGCCGGGCATGCCAAAAGCCGACTCTCTGGCAGCCAAACAACGTGTCGATGCCATTTTCCGCCGCGTACAGCGCAACGAAGACTGGAACAAGCTGGTAGAAGAATTTTCGGAAGACGATAACACCACAAACAATGGCGGACAATTGCCATGGTTTGGTACAGGCCGTATGATCCCGAGTTTTGAGGAAGCTGCTTTTGCCCTGAAACAAGAAGGTGATGTAGCAAAGCCGGTACTTACGCCTTATGGCTGGCATATAATAAAGCTGCTTGAAAAACGTGGCTTACCAGGCTTCGAGGAGATGGAGCAGAACCTGCGCAACCGTGTAGCCAAAGACTCCCGCTCTGAGCTGAACAAAACCGTTTTCCTGAAGCGCATACGCCAGGAGAACAACTTCACCGAAAACCAGGAGGCCAAGACCTTAGCACTTTCCAAAGCATCGGATGAGTTACTGAAAGGCACCTGGACCTACAACGAAACTGACAAAACCTTAAAAACAACACTGTTTACCATACAAGGCAAACCATATACTGTTGGCGAATTTTATACTTATGTAAAGGAAAAGCAGCAGCCCCGCAACTCAGGTTCTGCGCAGCATGCCCTTAACCTGTTGTATGAGAACTATGTAAACAACAGCCTGCTTGATTATGAGCGCGCCAACCTCGAGAACAAACACCCGGATTATCGCATGCTGGTACGCGAGTACCACGATGGCATCCTGCTTTTCCAGATGATGGATGAGAAAGTATGGTCGAAGGCGGTAGAAGATACAGTTGGCCTGAGAACATACTTTGAGGCGAATAAAGAGAAGTATAAATGGGATGAGCGCGCCGACGCGATCGTGATCAGCGCTGCAAACAAAGAGCTCCTGCAGTCTGCTAAAGAGCAATTGGAAAAACGCCGTTATGCTATCCGTAATGCCCGCATACCTAATGTGCTGTTCGAGAACGGAAAAGCAACCCTTACAAGAGATGGCATCGCCCAGCTGAACGAAATGGCTGAACTCTTAAAGGAAATGCCAACCACTACCCTCGACATAAACGGCCATGCCGATGCACGCGAGGATGCCGCTTCGAAAACACTGGCCCAACAACGCGCACAGGCTGTGGCCACTTATTTGCAGCAGGAAGGTGTAGCAGCCGAAAAACTACAGGTAAACGCCCTTGGCAAAACAAAGCAGGCAGCAACTGATAACACAGAAGCTAATCGCAAACGCAATCGCAGGGTAACATTTACGTTATACTCATCAGACCTGAGCACGCTGGCCGATAACCTGAATACAGGCAACCCGCTGGCCGTACAGATCTCTGAAAAGAAATTCCAGAAAGGTGAGCATAAAGCTGTGGATGCGGTGCAGTGGGAAAAAGGCACCTATACTACACAATTAAATGGCCGCGAATACCTGGTAATTATAAAAGATGTATTGCCTCCGGGTTATAAAAAACTGAACGAAGTGCGCGGTATCGCTATCTCTGATTACCAGAATTACCTGGAAGAACAATGGATAAAGGAGCTTCGCGAGAAATACCCGGTAAATGTAAATAACTCCGAGGTAGAGAAGCTTATCAGGAAATAAATCTGCTGCAAAAAAAGCTGCACTTTTATAGTGGAGCTTTTTTTGCTAAAAAAATCTTTGGAGATTGCAGGTTGCAATACCTGTATTCCGGGTTCAGCAAAGTATAAATGCCGGTAAAAGCGCCGGTCTTAACAACACAGCAAGTAAATCGCCTTGCAACACGGCGACCAACAACCAATTATGTATACCCAACCTAGATCAACATCAAAAGTATTTTGCATGGTAGCTGCCATGGTGGTAAGTATCATGTCGGCTTTCCAGGCATCGGCCCAAGGCCCGGCACAATACCCCGTAGATGGCATTATTGCTAAAATTGATAATCAGATCGTGCTCCGCTCTGACCTGGAATTCAGCTACCTGCAGTACCTGGCGCAAACAAAACAGCAACAGAGCGAAACCCTGAAGTGCGAGATATTTAAGACACTGGTACAGGACAAGCTGTTACTGGCCCGTGCCGAAATAGACTCTGTAACCGTGCAGGAAGACCGCGTGACCGGCGAATTGAACCGACGTGTAGATTACCTGTCGGCGCAGGTAGGCGGCGTAGAGCGTTTAGAGCAATACTATAACAAAAGCATCCGCCAGTTAAAAGATGAATTGCGCAAAACGATACGCGAGCAGCTGGTAATGCAGAAAATGCAGGAAGAGATCGCCGGCAAAGTGCGTGTTACTCCAAAAGAAGTTGAATCATACTTTAAAAGCATTCCAGCCGATAGCTTACCTTACTTTTCGAGCGAAGTGGAGCTTGGCCAGATAGTACGATATGCAGAGGTTAGCAAGCAGCAGAAACAAGAAGCACGCAGCCTGTTAGAAGAACTTCGCAAGCGTATAGTTGCCGGCGAAGATTTTGCAACACTTGCCAAACAATACTCCCAGGACCCGGGCTCTGCAGCTGATGGCGGCGAACTGGGTTTCTTTAAAAAGAAAGAACTTGTACCGGAATACGAAGCAGCCGCACTGCGTTTAGAGCCAGGTGGCATTTCAGGTGTAGTGGAGTCGCAGTTCGGTTTCCATTTGATACAGCTGATCGAGCGCAAAGGCCAGGAGTTCAACACCCGCCACATCCTGATAAAGCCTGCCACAGCAACTGTAAACATAGAAGAAGCTTTAAGCGAACTCGACAGCATACGTACCCTGATCGTGAGCGACAGCATTTCGTTTGCGAAAGCAGCCAAAGAGTATTCTGATGATTTTGCATCAAAAGATAACGGTGGTATGATGACCAGCCGCAGCGGTTCTACTTACATCCCGATGGACCAGGTTGATCCGGACATCTTCTTTGTGATAGACACTATGGAAGTTGGCGAAGTATCGAAACCTATACCTTTCCGTACAGCTGACGGACGCGAAGCAGTACGCATTGTGAAAGTAGTTGGCAAATCGTTGCCGCACCAGGCTAACCTGAAAGACGACTACCCGAAAATAGCTGCTGCTGCCCTCAACGAGAAAAAGAGTAAAGCCGTAGATGAATGGTTTAAGAACAACATCGGGACAGTATTTATAGACATCGACCCGGAGTACCAGGATTGTAAAGCGCTACAACTCACACAATAGCAACTATATGAAGCAGTACACCTCTGACAAAGAAGCAGCCGACGCACTACACCAGGCATACCGCAATCTCACCGACGAAATATCGAAAGTGATCGTGGGCCAGGACGAAGTAGTAAAATTAGTGTTAACGGCGGTTTTTTGTCAGGGGCACTGTTTACTGGTTGGCGTACCCGGCCTTGCCAAAACGCTGCTTATCCAAACTATAGCATCTGCCCTCGATATGTCGTTCAGCAGAGTACAGTTTACCCCGGACCTGATGCCATCGGATATAGTTGGCGCCGAAACACTGGACAAGGACCGCAATTTTAAATTTGTTACCGGCCCGGTGTTTGCCAACATTGTACTAGCCGACGAAATAAACCGGACTCCGCCTAAAACCCAGGCAGCCCTGCTGGAAGCGATGCAGGAACACGCCGTTACGGTTGCCGGCCAACGCTATTCTTTACCCAAGCCGTTTTTTGTACTGGCCACCCAGAACCCGATCGAACAGGAAGGTACTTACCCTTTGCCTGAAGCGCAGCTCGACCGTTTTATGTTCAACATTATGCTGGACTACCCGAGCTACGAATCAGAACTGCAGATCGTAAAGAACACGACCGGCGTAGCTATACAAAAACTGAACAAGATATTGCATGCCGATGACATACTTGCTTTCCAGGAGCTGGTGCGCCGCGTGCCTGTAGTTGACAATGTAGTGGAGTATGCGGTGCAGTTAGTACACAAAACCCGTCCTGGCTCACCTATGGCCTCGCAGGAAGCCAACATTTACCTAGAATGGGGCGCAGGACCAAGAGCATCACAACACCTTATAGTTGGCGCCAAGTGCAATGCCATACTTAACGGCAAGTATAGCCCTGATATTGAAGACGTGCAGGCAGTGGCATTACCTATACTTCGTCACCGCATTGTGCGCAACTTTAAAGCCGAAGCAGAAGGCATAACCGAAGAAAAACTTATACTTGACCTGTTGTAATAGTTGAATTGCTGCATGGTTAAGTCATTTATAGTTTTAGCCATTTCACAATTTAACCTCCCATCCATTTAGCCATTTAGTTAAATTCGTGTAATTTTGCGGCGGATTAATTCTCACTAATACTTTATACTATGGAGGCGGCTGCTTTATACTTTCGCTTTAAAGATAACTTGGCAACTATAATTGGTTCACTTAACAGCCCGCTGGAAGTGCGTAGCATGCCATACAATGTATCTATTCCGCTTGAAGTAGACTTACTGAGCGACATACTGCGCATACATGGCCTTAACTTTACATCGCCAACCAAAGGCGCTAACAGGCTACAGGATTTTCAGCAGTGGTTTTTACAGAACGAAGAAGCCGTAGCGGAAGTAATGCACCGCGTACTGGAAGACAAGAAAGCATACATGAAAACAGCTACTGGCGTTATCCTGCAGAAAGAGATGATCATCAGGAGGCTGGAATATTTTAACGAGACAGCCCACACACTACAGGTAATGATGGTACAGCAGAAGCTGGGAAGCCCAAAGCACCACAATTATCCGTTCCTGAACCAATAGGCGAAACGATATTTTCTTATTAGAAAGGCCGGCAATTTTATAGTTGCCGGCCTTTCTGTTTTTAAGTTATAGTTTACTTCCTTATAGTTGTGTGGCCTTCTTTTGAGTGCTCCAGATCCAGTTCACCTTTAGGCTCTTTCTTCATTTTAGAATCTGCTTCGCTGCCTACTCCACCTTTGGCTACAGTTATACCTCCATCAACCATATAAGTAGCGCCAGTCACGTAAGAGGCTTCATCTGAGGCCAGGAACAGGTAAACATTAGCCACTTCTTCCGGGGTACCACGACGGCCCATTGGAGTAGCTTCTTTCATCATTTTCACCATTTTACTATCCATCGGACCGGTGCTTTCGTGAGTCCAAGCAGTATCAATAGGGCCTGGGCCAACTATATTGCAGCGTACGCCAAACTGCGCCTGCTCTACGGCCAGGCCACGCATAAACGAGTGAATAAAACCTTTGGTGCCACCATACGGTGTGTTTTGTGCAATACCAAGCACCCCGGCTTCCGACCCCGCAGATACTATGTTACCCTTTGTTTTGTGAAGTTCCGGAAGAGCAGCTTTGCTCATCACAAATGCAGTTCTTACATTGTTCTTCAGCATGTATTCGAATGCTTCTTCCGAATAGTCCTGCAGCATGTTCACTTCCGGGAAAACACCGGCATTATTTATCAGGATGTCAAGTTTACCAAATTGCTTAACGGCTGTTTCTACGCATTGCTTTGCATTTGCTTCCGTAGATATATCAGCTTTAAAAGCCAGCGCTGTCCCTCCCTCCTTTTCAATTTCTTTTACCACGTCGTCTACCGGGTCTTCTGGGAAGCCGGCAACTATAATGCTGGCACCCTCCCGGGCAAATTTCTTGCAGATAGCTTCACCAATTCCTGTTCCGCCACCTGTTACAATAGCTACTTTTCCTTTAAGTCTGTCTCCCATAGTTTTATAAAGTTTATATTGATAATAGTTTGTGTTACTTATTAACGACCTGAAGAACGGCATGTTTATGATTTTTACTTTAAGTAATACCATACCAATTCAAATGGATAGCGTAATAAGTAGCAAATGCTTTACTATTAACCTTATAGCTGCCAACCCTCATGAGCTTACTCTATAACATTCTGCCCGATGCCTTAAACGAAAGACTGGAAACAAAGCACCTTATACTTCGGCCTTATGAGGAAGGCGATGAAAACGATTTTATGCGTGTGATACAGGAGAACCCCGACAACCTGCACCCTGCCTTTAGCGGCCGCATTGCACGTGTTAAAGCCCTGGAAGATGCCCGCATGCAAATGCAACAGCTCCGCACTGACTGGGACAACCTTAAAACCTTCGATTTTGGCGTGTGGACAAAAACGGACAATGCTTATTTAGGTGATATCGCGCTAAAAAATGTTGATCATAAAATACCCAAAGCAGAGATAGGCTTATACTTTACCGGCTGGCCCGAAACCAAAGCTATAGTGCAGGAAGCGCTGCAAACTATACTTGACTTTGCTTTTGAGCAACTACAATTAAATAAAGTATACATCCGGTGCACAGCCAACAATAAGTTTTATGGAGAACTGGCACTCGAGAATGGGTTTATAGAAGAAGGCACCCTACGCAGCGACTTCAGAGGTTCGGATTCGGAAGAGCTACACGACCTGACCTACTTCGGAATGACCCGCGACGACTTCGAAAAACACCGCCAGCAACAGCAGCCAGAAAACAACACGGCGCTCGCATAACTATAGTTTATACCATAAATATAGCCTGCACTACACCTGTAAAGTATAGTTTTAGCAAAAGCTTCTGGTACAAACTTAAAAACTACATATCTGCTGAGATCAACAAGTATAAATTCTAATTTAATTAGCATTCATACTTTACCCACCCTAAAGTTTATAGATATGAGCTAAATTAAGCTGTGCCTGCAACTAACTATACCACATAGCACTAAAGAGGCTGCAGGCTAAAAAAATAACTATAAATAAGTGAAATAAATGGGACAAAAGCCGCCTGGCTTGTGTTAAGAACAGACAGCAGAGATCAGCTAAAATAATTAGCAAAATATAGGCTAACTTTTTTGCAAATTGAAACTGAATGTCGTAATTTCACAATCAAATTAAGCTAAACAAGAAAAGAACACATGAGTGTAAGCAACGAAAAACTTAAAGCCCTGCAGCTCACTATCGACAAGCTGGACAAGACTTACGGTAAAGGAACTGTAATGAAGCTTAGCGACAACAAAGTAGTAGATGTACCCGCTATTTCTACAGGGTCTCTTGGGTTGGACATAGCTTTGGGTGTTGGCGGTTTGCCACGTGGCCGTGTTATCGAGATCTATGGTCCTGAATCTTCCGGTAAAACCACGCTTACCATGCATGCCATAGCCGAAGCTCAGAAAGCTGGTGGTCTGGCAGCATTTATAGACGCAGAGCACGCTTTTGATAAAGTATATGCCGAAAAATTAGGTATCGATACAGAGAACTTACTTATCTCGCAGCCGGACAACGGCGAACAGGCTTTGGAGATCGCTGACCACCTGATCCGTTCAGGAGCTATCGATATTATAGTTATTGACTCGGTTGCTGCCCTGGTACCAAAAGGCGAACTGGAAGGCGACATGGGTGACAGCAAAATGGGTCTTCAGGCTCGTTTAATGTCTCAGGCGCTTCGTAAGTTAACCGGTACTATCAACAAAACAGGATGCTGCTGTATCTTCATCAACCAGCTTCGCGAGAAGATCGGTGTGATGTTCGGTAACCCTGAAACAACTACTGGTGGTAACGCCCTTAAATTCTACGCTTCGGTACGTCTGGATATCCGTCGTATTGGCCAGATAAAAGAAGCTGCCGATAACATTACCGGTAACCGTACCCGCGTTAAAGTTGTGAAGAACAAAGTAGCGCCTCCGTTTAAAGTAGTAGAGTTCGACATTATGTATGGCGAAGGTATTTCTAAAGTAGGTGAGATACTTGACCTTGGTGTAGAACTGAACATTGTACAGAAGTCTGGTTCATGGTTCTCTTACGATGGCAACAAGCTTGGCCAGGGCCGCGATGGCGTGAAGCAGATCCTGCTTGACAACCCTGAACTGATGGACGAGATCGAGCAGAAGATCAGAGCTATTGTGAAAGGCGAGCCTGAAAAAGTAGCTGAAGTAATGGAAGACAAAGAAGGAAATGGTGCCGAATAAGGTCTATTTGCTGAACTAAAATAACAAAAAAGGTGCTATAACTATAGCACCTTTTTTTTATGGCCGCTCACGTAATAAGTTAGCAGAAAATATTAACTTGCTGTGTGTTACGGTGTATAAAGTATATGGCGCAAGTATAAAACCAACAACCTGAACCAAAGACCAAACGCTAATAACATAGCTGCCGCTTAACCCAAAACCTGAAAAGGTTGGTATGATAGTTGAATAAAGAGCTATAAGAATGCAGCCCCTTATGAAAATGAAAAATATGAAGAAGCTTTTCCCGATCGCCCTTCTATTGGTTATTGTTCTGTCGGCTTTTGCCACTAAGGACAGGATGCGCACCATCCGTAACGAGAGCTTTACGAAAGGCGAAATACTGAAGTATAAAGTACACTATGGCGTTATAACTGCAGCAGAAGCAACTATAGATATTTCGAAGCAGCTATATGTAATTAACGGCCGCCCAACTTACAGGGCTACCGTGTATGGCCGTACCACAAACTCTTTCGACCTGTTTATACGTGTACGCGATACCTGGCAATCTTATATTGATACGGCCGCTATAGTACCGCACCGCTTTTACCGCAATATAGAAGAAGGCAGCTACCGTAAAAAAGAAACTGTTGACTTTAACCACTACAGCAACATTGCTGCAGTGAAGATGAAAAAGAAGAAAGATGCTGAAAAGCAGAGCACGCATAAAATAACCGACAACGTTCAGGATATCGTAAGTGGTTTTTATTACCTGCGAACCATGAATTACGACAAGATGCGCAAAGGTGATAAGTTTACTATTAAAGGTTTCTTTGATGAGGAGAACTTTGACATGGAAGTGACTTATAAAGGCCACGAAACAGTAAACACCAAGGCAGGTAAGATCAAAGCGATCAAGTTGGTACCAAAAATGCCGGAAAACGATCTGTTTAAAGGTGAGAACGCGATATCGGTATACTTATCAGATGACCTAAACAAAGTGCCGGTAATGATTGAAGCAAGTATGTTTGTAGGCTCTCTGAAAGTTGACCTGTACGAATACAAGAACCTCAAACATAAGTTAGAGACAAAATAACAGAGAAAGCCAGCCCACCAGCTGGCTTTTTTTATGAGGCCAGTGTTAAGAAAACATTAACATTCTGGCAAGCCATATCACATATACTAAAACATACTACCTTTACAGTAGCGACTAACGCACACTTAAAGTATAAGCACGTGGCAACGCCGATAAAGTATAAAATACTGGTAGTAGACGATGAAGCTGATATAGTAGAGCTGCTACACTATAACCTTACAAAGGAAGGCTACGAAGTGGCCCAGGCCGAGAACGGTAGCAAAGCGATCGAAACGGCTAAAACATTTAAGCCTGATATAATACTGATGGACGTGATGATGCCGGTAATGGATGGCATTGCCGCCTGCCGCCAACTCCGCGAACTCCCCGAATTTAAGAACACCTACATCCTTTTCCTGACAGCCCGCTCGGAGGAGTTTTCTGAAGTGGCCGCTTTTGATGCCGGTGCCGATGACTTTATCATCAAACCTATAAAACCGCGCGCTTTACTTAGCCGCCTGGCTGCCCTTGCCCGCCGCGATGCCCAGCAGGAAGAACAGGAAAAAGTAATTGATATTGCAGGCCTGAAAATAGACCGTACCAGCTTTGCGGTGTACAAAGAGAACCAGAAAATAGTATTGCCCAAAAAGGAATTTGAATTACTGGCTTTTCTGGCTGCTACGCCTAATAAAGTTTTTACCCGCGAAGAGTTGCTCGATAGCATTTGGGGCAGCGATGTATATGTAGTTGCCCGCACGATAGATGTGCACATCCGGAAAGTGCGCGAGAAAATTGGCGAAGACCACATAACTACCATAAAAGGCGTAGGCTACAAATTTAACACCGACTAAAGCTGCATGAACTTAACCTCCCGTTCGCTTACCATACTTTTATCGTTAGCGGTGGCGGCAGTACTAACCGCTTTCCTGGCGCTGGCTACTTACTTCTCTTCAAAAGGGCTTATAGTTGCGCTTATAGCTGTGTTTATATGCTGTTTTCTGCTGGTTTACTTTTCGTATGAGGCGCTGGTGCTCCGCGAAATAAAGAATGTTTACTCTACGCTGGAGCGCATAAAACGGCAGGAAAGTAAAAGAGCCGAAGGCCGCTCATTCTTCACCACCGACCCGCTGTTAAAGATCAAAAACGAAATATACCAGATAGCCGCCAAAAAGCAGCTGGAGATCGATGAGCTAAGGCGCCTACAAACTATGCGTAGCGAGTTCCTGGCTGATGTTTCGCATGAGTTGAAGACACCCATTTTTGCTGCTCAGGGCTTTATACATACGTTGCTGGATGGCGCTGTAGATGATGTAACAGTACGGGATAAATTCCTGCAAAAAGCTGCCAATAGCTTAGACGGCCTCGATACGCTGGTACAGGACCTGATCAGTATTTCGCAGCTGGAGAATGGCGTTATTACCATGCAGAAGCGTAATTTTAATGTGGTGCCCCTTGTTCGCGAAGTATTTGAACAACTGGAATTCAAGGCATCGCAACGTAATATCAGCCTTCATCTGGATGCCTCTAAAAACGAAACGATACTGCTGCACGCTGACCCGACCCGCATAAAGCAGGTTTTTATTAACCTGATAGACAACGCGATAAAGTATGGCCGTGATGGTGGCAACATCTGGGTATCGTTTAACGAAGGACGTAAAAAGTATACTATAACTGTTAAGGACAACGGCAAAGGTATAGCTGAGGAACACATCAACCGTATATTTGAACGTTTTTACCGGATAGATAAAAGCCGTGCCCGGACCGAAGGCGGATCTGGTTTAGGTCTGGCTATTTCAAAACATATCATTGAAGCACACAGGTCGTTTATAGCTGTCAGCAGTATAGTTGGTAAAGGCTCTACGCTACGTTTCAAGCTGTTAAAAGCAAAGTAATTGTTGAATGTTAAATTGTATAATTTTTATTCGGTTAATGAAGCTTAATTTAGCTGAATTACCTGTCAACTAGCAATCAACAATTTAGCAATTCAACCATCCAACAATTATAATCAGTATCTTTGCAGAATGCATGGCTGAAAGTATAGTTGTGCCCGACAAAGCTTAAATACACATGAAATACCCGGTTTTTAAAGACCTGATCATATTTGAGAACGAAGACTACATTGTAGTTAATAAACCGCCATTTTTGTCGACGCTGGAAGACAGAACTCCGAATACGACCAACCTGCTAAAAATAGCACGCCAATATAACCAGGACCTGCAAGCCTGCCACCGCCTGGATAAAGACACCTCGGGCTGCCTTGTATTTGCCAAAAACCCGGAAGCTTACCGCCACCTTTCGATGCAGTTTGAGCACCGCGAAGTGTACAAAGTATACCATGCCGTAGTTTGGGGCACTTTTAATTTTGAAGACCAGCTGGTAAACAAATCTATACTTCCGAATGCAAAAGGTGTAGCGAAGCTAACCCCACAGGGCAAACCAGCCGAAACGTATTTTACAACTTTAGAGAACTATAGCCGCCACACGCTGGTAGAATGCTTGCCTGTAACCGGTCGCCTGCACCAGATACGCGTGCACCTTGCTTCGTTAAAAGCACCTATAGTTGGCGATTCGCTTTATGGTGGCGAAGACCTTTACCTGAGCAGCCTGAAGAGAAAGTTTAACCTGAAAAACGATACCGAAGAACAGCCTCTGATCAAACGTTTTGCGTTGCACTCGCATATTATTGGTTTCAAGTTGATAAACGATGAGCCAGTGAAGATAGAAGCCCCTTACCCAAAAGACTTTGCTGTGCTGGTGAAGCAACTTAGAGCTCAATAGTTTTTGACAAAAGACTTTATGACAAAGGACAAAAGAAAGTATAACAGCTTCTTTTGTCCTTTTTGTTTTTATGATTACCACGCCTAAGAGAAGAGATTAAGCCTGCTTTTACCTACTCTTCCCGCTTTTTCGGACATCCGTGTCCGAAAGCCATTGGCCGGGGACATCCATGTCCCATACTATACGCGGACACGGATGTCCGCAGCAGGCTTCGTTTCGGACACGGATGTCCGAAACAGCATAAGTAACTCAGCACTTATACCTCTTTTGTCTTTTGTCAGAACATCTTTTAACCAGAAATACTTTGTCCAGAAATCACCCAACCCGCAACACGATCTTCCCGATGTTCTTATTTTGCTCCATATAGCGGTGAGCTTCGGCTACGTCTTCCCAACTATAAACGGAGTCTATCACAGGCTTCAGTTTTCCTTCTTTAAATAGTGGCAATGCAAACTGGGCAAGGTCTTTTGTAAGGTCTTCCTGGTAAGCTTTGGAGCGGGAACGGAGCGTGGATCCTATTACCTGCAGGCGTTTTGTAAGTATTTTTCGCAGGTCTACGCCATCTACTTTTCCGCCACCTAAGCTGGCAAGTATAACTAAGCGGCCATCTAAGCGCAGGCAGTCCAGGTTCTGGTTAAAGTATGGCCCGGCTATAAAATCAACTATAACATCTACACCCTCATTGTTGGTATAAGCCAGTACTTCGTCCTCAAAAGGCACTTCTTTATAGTTTATAGCTTTATGCGCGCCCAGTTCTTTGCAGGCATGTAGTTTTCCTTCGGAGGCAGTTACCAGTACTTCGGCTTTCAGGGCGCGGGCAAGTTGTATCGCTGCAGTACCCACACCGCTGGCTCCTGCATGTATCAGCACGCGTTCGCCGTGGCGCAGTTTGCCCAACCACACCAGTGACTGCCAGGCTGTTAAAAAAACTTCGGGTATGGCAGCAGCTTCTTCAAAGCTCAGGTTCTCCGGAATAGGCATCGCCATTTCTTCGTTTATAGTTGCATACTCCGCATAACCCCCACCGGGCAGTAACCCAAAAACCTTATCTCCTTTTTTATACTTTGTACAGTTGATGCCTGCTTCGTGTACCACACCGGCTATCTCTAACCCAAGTATAGGGCTGGCTCCTTTTGGTGGCGGATATTTACCCTGTCGCTGCAATGTGTCGGCGCGGTTAAGGGCGGTGGCGTGCACTTTTACCAGCAACTCATCAGGATTTGGCAACGGCTGTTCGTATTCGCCAAGTATAAGCTGTTCGGGTCCGCCGGGTTGTTTTACAAGTATGGCTTTCATAGTTAGGTTGGTATAGTTTATAGTTAGAATTCCGAGTTGTTATAAAAAGAGTTTCTGCACTCGATCTACCCACCCCCGCCCCTCCGAGGAGGGGATTTTTATCTCCTGAGATTCCCCTCCTTGGAGGGGCAGGGGTGGGTTATTTACGCCAGATAAAATCTCAAACAAGCTAATTAATGCAGCTTCTCGGTTATAGATAGATACTATAGTTTGCAATGGCTTGTTTTACTCACGACGGATAGCCTCTACAGGATTTAGTTTTGCAGCACGCATGGCAGGGTACGTTCCGAACACAATACCGATAACAATGGCAACTATAGTTATTACCATAAAAGTATCGAATGTGTACGCTGCCTGGAAAGGAACATCGGTCATGGCTTTTATAACAGGCACAATGCCCAGCGTAGCAAGTATACCCAGCACTAAGCCCAGTAGACTACCAAATAACGACACCGTTACCGACTCGGCCAGAAACTGCATCAGGATATCGCGCTTTTTAGCGCCCATGGCTTTACGAACACCGATCTCAACAGTCCGTTCAGAAACTGATATCAGCAGCACATTCATCACACCGATGCCCCCAACTATAACCGAGATGCCAACTATAAGCCCCATGATCACCCGGAACAATAAAAAACCTTTGGCAGCCTGCTCTACCCTGGCTTCGTTGGTGATCACCCTGAAATCTGTACTGTCTTTCGCTACATTGACTTGCAACCATCGTTCGGCATTTTTCTTGAACTCCTGCACTTGCTCTACTTCATCTACTTCAAAAACAACGCGCGGCGGATCAGCTTTCAACACATCATCAGCGAGCAAACTTACAGGCAGGTATAACTCAGGCTTTTCACGAGGCACAGGTTTTAGCACACCTACTACTTTTAGAAGCTGGTTTTTGTATGTTATAGTTTGTCCCAGAGCTGTTCGGGCAGCGTCATTGCCAGCTATTTGTTTTGCAAAGGCATGATTAACAAAAGCTACCGGCGTTTTTGCAGCCAGCTCTTCAGCAGTAAACAAACGTCCGGCTTTCAGTTCAGCCAATACCGGATGTATGGTATTTACGCCATTTACGCCAGCCCCTACCTTGCTGCTATCTGCCAGCAACACTTCGCTGTTTGCCATGAACTGCATATAACCTGTAGCAGGTATATTCATCGCATCCGAGAATTTCTTAAACCGCTCATAGTTCAGGTAGCCGTAATCCTGTTTCTGTAGCAACACGTCGTTTACACGCTTGCTGGTTCTTGTTTCTACCATCACAGCCTTCAGCGAAGTGGTCGTGGTTATTTGTTCTTTTGCAAATTTCTCCATGCCATCTATCAGCGAGAGCACCGTTACCAACGCACCCACGCCTATCACAATGCCCAATATAGATAGCAATGTATGGAACAGTCTGGTGCGGATGTTATGCAGCGCCAGCGCGAAAGAGTTAAGTAGTTTTTTGAGCATATAAATTCAGTATGAAGTATAGTTCTTAGCGCTTTTCTACAGGCGGTGCATAGTTAACTTTTGCTCTGATAGGTGGTGGAATTTGGCGCAGGCTGAATCCCGGTTGATTTACTGCAGGAACAACTACACTATCTTCATTTATAAATTTATGTGATTGTCTAAGGATACTATTTTGTTCAAGCAACTGGATATAATCTGTCACTTGTTTATATTTTTCATCTAGCCCAGTAGTTCGATAAAAATGAAACCGTTCTTCATCATCTTGCTTATATTTTATGTAGTAATGATTTCCACAATACAAAGTACCTTCGGATAATTCCGGGGATATAGTTGTGCCACTTACATACTTTTGGCTTGCTTCTATGTATTCTACAATTACAGGCTGTTGCGATATACCTGGAAGAATTCCAGCCCACGCAGAAATTTTATTTTCTTCTAGTGGATTAATCTTTCGCTGAATAAAGACTGAATCAGTTGTTAGATCAATGTAGCAGTAAAAGTTAGCCCCAAATCCTTTGTTTTGCTCAGTTTGATATTCAGCAAACCCGAATGTAAGCAACTCAATACTTTGCTTACTTGACACCGGCTGCTCTTGGACTATAGTTTCTTCAGAGCAGCTAGTAAAAAATAAGGATACTCCTGCTAAACAAAGTATAAGTTGCTTCATAGTTTATAGTTCAGTTTCTGAATATAAGGTACAGATAATTCTACAATTAACACAGCAAGCCTTTTAAGCTATAGTTCAACCTAAACTTTTTATAGTTTAAAAGCCTGCTTTTTGAGCTGTTAATACACTTATCAAAAATATTTACGAAACTTTCGTAGCTTTTATTACGAAAACTTCGTAAATATACGAAAACATCGTAGGATTATGGAAAAGTTGACACAACAAGAAGAAGAAGCCATGTTAACCATCTGGGAAACCGAAGGTGGCTTCATCAAAGATTTTCTGGAGCAAATGCCTGAGCCCAAGCCACCTTATACTACGCTGGCATCTACGGTGAAGAACTTAGAGAAGAAAGGCTTCCTGGAGAGCGAAAAACTGGGCAATACCTACCGCTACGCACCGCGCATAAAGGCCGAAGACTATAAAAAGCGATTCATGAAAAGCTTTGTAGGCGACTATTTTAAAAACTCTTACAAAGAGCTGGTGGCCTTTTTTGCCAAAGACCAGAAAATAAGCGCCGAAGATCTGCAAGAGATCATCAACATGATCGAGAACAAAAAAGCCAAATAGCCATGCCGGAACTGCTTTTATACCTCCTGAAAGTAAATATAGCGTTGGTGTTGTTCTACCTGGCTTACCATGTAGCGCTTCGCCGGCTTACGTTTTACCACTTAAACCGCCTGTTCCTGGTGTTTGGTATCGTGTTCTCTACGGTGTACCCTTTTATAGATATTTCGGAGTTGTTTGCCGATAACGATAAAATAACCAGCACTTACATAGCCACGATACCAGTCTGGGTTATTACCGCACAAACGGCTGCCCCTGCACCCGAGGCTTTTGATTACTGGCAGCTGCCGGTGTACCTTTTCTGGGCCGGGGTTATAGTTATGCTGGTTCGGTTTATACTTCAGTTGGTATCGCTTTATAGAATACATGCAGCATCGGAGCCTGCTAAGTATAAAAGCATTGGTTTCCGGCAGGTTAAAAGTATAAGCCAGGCATTCTCTTTCTGGCAAACCATATACATCAACCCGGCGAGTCATAAAACCGAAGAGCTGGAATCGATACTACACCACGAACTGATACACATAACCGGCTGGCATACTTTAGATGTAATGCTGGCTGAGCTGAGCACCGTGTTTTACTGGTTTAACCCGGGCGCGTGGCTCATGAAAAAAGCTGTGAAAGAAAACCTGGAATTTATTGCCGACCAGAATGTGGTAAGCACCGGAGTTGACAAAAAAGAATACCAATACCTTTTACTGAAAGTTGTAGGCGCCACGCAACCTCAGATTGCCAATCAATTCAATTTTCCATCACTAAAAAGAAGAATTGCCATGATGAACAAGATGCCAAGTACCAAAAAGCACCTGCTTAAGTTTCTGGCTGTGGTTCCGGTTGCAGCGCTGTTGTTACTTGCCTTTAATATGGTTACGCCATCAAAAGCAAACAACCTTATTACAGGCGAGTTGGGCGCTTACACCAGAGTAGGCCCGGACATCTATATTAAAAAGGCTCCCACCTTTAAAGCTGCCTGCTGGTTTGCTCCCAACACTTTATCTATAACAACTATAGCAGGAGAAGAAGAAAGCTACCAGTTAGATAATGAAAAGGATTTAGCCGTAGCAAACAGCAAGTACGGCTTATACATGCCCGACCATGAGAAGTATAACAAGATTTCGGTTGATGCACTAAAAGGAATAAAACAGGAATTCCCGGATGGGGAGGTTAGTTATGAAACATTTTATGCCCGCAACCCCCAGGTAAACGAAGTAGCGTGGTTGTCTGGTGGCAAGATCATGATCAAGCTTAAGTCCGGCATGAATGAGGTATTCAGGTTTGATAACAAGCAGGATATGGCCATTGCGGAAATGACATACGGTAAGTTGCCAAGTGCTCCACCTGTTGTCGTTCGGGACAACCCAGCTCAGCAAGATGGCAAAGTACCTAAAGCGCTTATAGAGTATCTGAAAAAGAATAAGGCTATAAAAAATGTGCGAACCCAACGCATTAATGGTAAAGATGCCCTTGTACTTAACCTGCGAGGCGGCGGCACCGAAGTATATTATTTAGGAGACGCTGAAAGTATAGCTAACCTGGAGCACAAGTATGGCTTACCAGAGCTTCCTCCTCCACCGCCGCCAGTTCCTGCTAACGAAGAGTTACCACCGCCTCCACCGCCAGCACCCGAGGCTCCAGCATTGCCACCTCCTCCACCACCGGTTAGACATGTAGAGGGTAAATTAACGGGCCTACCTGAAGGTGTGATCTATTACATTGATGGCAAAGAAGACAAGCAGGAGAACTATAAAAAGCTGGACGCTGACCAGATCTATAGTATAAATGTATATAAAGGAGATAAGGCTGTAGAAACATTCGGGAAGAAGGCCAGCAAAGGCGTGGTTTCTATTGTAACAGAGCAGAACAAGGCCTCTAAACAGGTACAGGAGTTCCAGAAAAAGCTACCTGCTTTACCGGCACCGCCACCGCCACCAGTAAGAGTTTCTGAGAGGAGCGAACTGCCTCCACCGCCACCCCCAGTTAAAAACGATAAACCACTTGTGCCAACTCCAGGAGCCAAGATGGTAGAAGACAGCGAAAATGTAACCTACATACTATGGCCAAGTGATGTATGGGACAACCGCGAATTTGAAGTGGCAGAAGAAGCCTTTGAGAAGAATGGCTTTAACCTGAAATTTAAGAAAGAGTACAAAGCTGGCAAACTGAGTGACATAAACATTACCCTGGCTTCTAAAAAGCTAAACAAAGGCACCAGCAACAGCTATAACTTAGATGAATTGCACAAGAATGAGAACGTAGTTGTAGTGAGAGGCAACAAGCAAACTGGGGAAGTTATGATCGTGACGACCATACCGGCTAAATAAAACCTGTAAAGCAATTATTTTAAAGCAGAACTATACCTTTATAGTTCTGCTTTGCTTTTATACCTGTTACTAACCTATAACATATTGACAGGTAAGCACAAGCCGCCTTTATACAAGTATAAGCATGTTAGCTATCCCACTGATTTTCGGGAATTTATAAAACTATATTGCATATAAAATAAAGACTCATTATCTTTGTGACCATTTTCGAAGAACCGAAAGAAAAATAGTTAACAATAAATAAATCGCTTACTACCACCAAAAATGGATCATTTAAGTTATAAGACCCTTTATGTCAACAAGAAGACAGCCAACAAAGGCTGGGTGATTGTTGATGCAGGGCAAGGAAGCTTGGGTCGCGTGGCGTCTGAAATCGCCAAGATCCTGAAAGGCAAGAATAAGCCTTCGTACACGCCAAATGCTGACTGCGGTGACAACGTGATCGTTATCAATGCTGATGACACTCGTTTCACAGGACGCAAGTGGGACCAGAAATACTACCTGTCACACACTGGTTATCCAGGCGGACAGAAGAGAATTTCTCCACGTGAGCTTAAGGCTAAATCATCAACGCTGCTTGTAGAGCGCGCGGTTCGTGGCATGTTGCCTAAGGGCCCGTTAGGCCGCGAGCTATTCAGAAATCTTCATGTTTTTGCAGGAAGCGAGCATCCATTTGCAGCTCAGCAGCCTAAAGAATTAACCTTCAACATCTAATTAATTAATGGAAGTTATCAATACATCTGGTAGAAGAAAAACCTCGGTGGCACGTATCTATATGACGGCCGGGCAAGGGAATATCACTATTAACGGTAAGGATATCAAGGCATACTTCCCTGACGAAGTATTGCAAACTATAGTGAATCAGCCGTTTCAAACCTTAGAAGTAATTGGCAAGTACAATGTTACTGCTAATCTAAAAGGTGGTGGTGTAAGCGGCCAGGCTGAAGCACTTAGACTTGCTATCGCGAAAGCACTGGTAGTAGAAAACGCCGAAACTAAATCAGTTCTGCGTAAGGAAGGTTTCGTAACCCGTGACCCTCGAATGGTAGAACGTAAGAAGTTCGGTAAGCGTAAAGCGCGTCGTTCATTCCAGTTCAGCAAACGTTAATATTAAAGGTGTATCAACAACATGGCAAGTACTAATTATAAAGAATTACTGGAAGCTGGTGTACACTTTGGCCACCTTACCAGAAAGTGGGATCCGAAAATGGCTCCATACATCTTCATGGAGAAGAACGGTATCCACATTATTGACCTTAACAAGACTTTAGTTGCCCTTGACGAAGCTACTTCTGCTATCAAGAACATCGCTAAGTCTGGCCGTAAGATCATGTTCGTAGCTACTAAAAAGCAAGCTCAGGACATCGTTGCGGAAGAGGCAAGACGTCTTAAAATGCCTTACGTTACCGATCGTTGGTTAGGCGGTATGCTTACTAACTTCGCTACTGTGCGTAAGTCGCTTAAGAAAATGTCGACTATCGACAAAATGATGAAAGACAACACGGCTTATGCAGCTATCGCGAAGCGTGAAAGACTTATGCTTTCTCGTGAGCGTGAGAAACTTGACCGTGTACTTGGTGGTATCGCAGATCTTTCAAGACTGCCTGCAGCCCTGTTCATCGTTGACGTGAAGCGTGAGCACATCGCAGTTAAAGAAGCACACAAGCTTAACCTGCCTGTTTTCGCGGTTTGCGATACTAACTCAAACCCTGAGTCAGTTGACTTCCCTATCCCGGCGAACGACGATGCTTCTAAATCAATTTCCCTGATCGTTTCTATCATGGGTAAAGCGATTGAAGAAGGCCTGTCTGAGCGTAAGGTTGACAAAGAAGAAACTGAGCGTAAGCGTTCTGAAGAAGAAGGCATCAAGGCTAAACAAGAAGCTGACGAGCAATAAGAACTTGTTCATATTGCAATAATATAAACTGAACATTGGGCTTTGCTGCTTCAATGTTCAGTTTGTTTTAGGGGTTCAGCGATGTATAGTTAATTCTAAAACGCACTGCTCCCCTGCTACAGAAATTCTTAATTATTAATTCATAATTCTTAATTATAAAGATCATGGCTATTACAGCACAAGACGTTAACAGACTTCGCCAGGAAACTGGTGCAGGTATGATGGATTGCAAAAAAGCGCTTACTGAAGCAAACGGCGACTTTGAAGCAGCTAAAGATATTCTGCGCAAGCAGGGACAGAAAATTGCCAGCAAGCGTGCTGACAATGCAACTTCTGAAGGTATTGTATTAACGCAGGTTTCTGCTGATGGCTCTAATGGTAAAGTAGTAGCTATCGCTTGCGAAACTGAGCCGGTATCTAAAGTAGAAGACTTTAAAAACCTTGCACAGTCAGTTTTAGAAGCAGCAGTTTCTACTAACGCTGGTTCTAAAGAAGAATTACTTGCTACGCCACAGGCTGACGGCCGCTCGCTACAAGACCACATCACTGACCTGATGGGTAAAATTGGTGAGAAGATCGACGTAGTATCTTACGAAAACGTAAACGCTGAGAAAGTTGTAGCTTACAACCACTCTAATGGTAAATTAGGTGTACTTGTTGGCCTTAACAGCACAAGCGGTACTGATGTAACGGAAGTTGGTAAGGACATCGCGATGCAGATCGCAGCTATGAAGCCGATCGCTCTTGATAAAGACGGTGTTGACTCTGCAACTGTAGAGCGCGAGATCGAGGTTGGTAAAGAGCAGGCGCGTGCTGAAGGCAAGCCTGAGCAGATGCTGGAGAAAATTGCAATGGGTAAACTGAATAAGTTCTACAAAGAGAACACCCTGCTAAACCAGGAGTTCGTTAAAGACCCATCTTTAACAATCTCTCAGCTACTTGAGAAAACCAGCAAAGGTTTAACTGTAACTGAATTCAAGCGTGTAGCTATCGGTGCATAAGTAACCTTGCTTATAAAGTATAAAAGCCCGCTTTTCAGCGGGCTTTTTTTATGACCTTAGTTTAGCCTTAGTTCTTACTTGTAGTCAAACTATAAACTGGCAAGTATAAGTTTTAACTAGTTAAGCTAAAATATATTCTGCAGGAAAGCTGGTGTATGAATCAGGCCGGTAGCCATCAGGATAACAACTATAGCAATGCCAAAGCCTATACTAAAGAAGAAAGTTTTAAGAGTACCGTTCTGTTTTGCCTGGTAAAACCTTAAAAACAAACCCGCAACTAAAAGTAAACTCCCCAGGCCAAGCAGCAAACCGCTTAAAAAGCTACCAGCTTCGGCTATACCATAAACAGCAGCCGGCGTTCTTAAAAATACAAGCAGCAAACCACCATACATAAAATAAGTAGGGTAGCTCGGGTTTGTCAGGAATTGCTTTCGTAGCATAAGGCAGAAAACTATAGTTATACACCTAATATAGCTGATCTTAGTTATTTCTCCTTAAAGTACTTACAAAAACATCGCGCATATCTACAAAGCGATTCACAACGGCTTCTACAAATTCATCATCAACTAAAGCAATGGCACCTTCGTCGCCGTTCACTTCAGTTTCTTCTATTTTATAGATCTGCTCCAGGTTCGCTTTCTCCAGTTTTAAAACATACTTGCCGTTATATGAGTGCAAGGTGATCTTTAAATGCGGGTTTGGGATATCTGCTACTACTCTCATAGTTTATAGTTTGTGTTGTTTAGTTAGTTAATAGTTTGTCAGGTGAAGTATAAACCTACCCCTCTCAAGAGGGTAAATTAAATGTTATCTATTGTCCTTTGTCTAAAAAGCTTTTCTCTTCTTCGATCTCGATGCCCATCAGCTGCATAAGCTTACTGGCATTAAAGCTACGGCAAAGGCCCGGCTGCAGTTTATAGTCGAATAATATCTTATCGCCTTCAATGGTACTGTTAAAGCTATAGTTCTGCACACTGCCTTTCAGTTCTTCTTCCATAGCCCCCAGTTCAAGGTCGTGGGTAGATATGAGGCCGGAAGCGTTTCGCTTGTGCAGTTGCCTGATAAGGGACATAGCGCCCAGGTGCCGGTCGCGGGAGTTCGTTCCTTTCAGTATCTCATCCAGAAGATAGAAAACCGGTTCGCCCTGTTCGGTAATGTTCAGTAAGATGCGCAGGCGCTTTAGCTCAGCGTAGAAAGACGATGTGCTCTCGGCCAGGTTATCTACGGTGCGCATGGCAGTATACACCTGCACCGGCGCTACACGCATCTTACGGGCACAAACCGGAGCACCGGCAAAAGCCAATACCATGTTTATACCTATCGTCCGCAGAAAAGTAGTTTTACCCGACATGTTAGAACCTGTAACAATAATAGTATGGCCGGCACCCTGCATCGAGAAGTCGTTGGCAATGCGCTCAGAGGCAAAAATAAGCGGGTGCGCCAGTTCCTCAGCAGTAAACTCGAAAGGCACATCGCTTAACTCTGGTATGGCGTGCGTAGGGTTTGCAAACTGGTGAGCCGCTATACTGGCTATACTTTCAAAGTTAGCCAATACATCCAGCGAGCCTTTTACCTGCTCGAGGTAGGTATCGCGCCAGCTTTCCAGTCGGTACATCCACACAAAATCCCACATCACGATCGTGTTCAGGAAAAAGGCCATTAACGTGCTGAGCCTGTACGAAAAGAAATCGATGATAGTGGATAGTTTGCCCAGGGCAGCAGATGCTTTCATATTTCCGGAAAAGAGCTTTTGCTGCAGATCGACAAGTATAGGTGCCCTGAAAGTATGCTGCTCAATTAATTGTAACTGGCTGGTATAGCTTTGCATCGCTTCGTGTATGGCAATGCTGTTATCATAAAAAGCATCACGCTCCACTCTGTACTTATAAGCCAGCAACGACTGCACAACCAGCAACCCTACAGCCGGGTAGCCCGGATACCCATAAAACCATGCTACCAAAGCTATCACGGTTACAACCGGAAGTATAAATAATAAAGGCTTCAGGTAAGTATGCTTCTCGTAAAAACGGTTTTGCTGCAGCCAGTCAAAAAAGTCGGATCGCTGGTTTTCGGGGTGTTTGTAGTGGCGGGGTGCCGTTAGCAGGGTTTGCAACCAATCGGTATTCTCTTTCTGGCTGAGCTCTGCAACAGCCTCCTGCCGTTCGCTAATTTGTTGTGGCAAACTATGGTTCTGTAGCCAGGCAGCTAATTTTTGCTGGCCTATACTTGTAACAGACCGGTTCAACAGCTGAAAAAGTGAATCAGGACCAAAAATATCAAGGTCTGAAGTATAAGGATGGTGGCTATCGGAAAAGCGCTGTCCGTTTTCGAGTTTGCTTAAGTTACCCTGCAGCCTGTCCTGCTCTTCGAGGTTAAGTTCGTGCAATAGCTGGTATTGCTTCCGGAGGTACTCCAGCCGGCTGTGCCAGCGCATTACGCCCAGAAACAGCACATAACCAATGGCTATAGTTAAAGCGCCATACAAGCCATCGCTGAACCTGAAAAAGTAATAGGCTAGTCCGGCTACAGCTACAAAAACAAGTACACGTAACCACGAGACGCGCAAAACCTTGCGGGCTGCTGCCTGTTCCTGCGCTTTATACTTCTCTGCACTAGCTGTAAAAAATTCTGAAGGATATTGCTGCGCCATAGTTTAAACTGTTGCGATGCATTTCAGTTCGATGGCAATAGGCGTAGGCAGGCTGTTTATCTCCACAGTGGTGCGGCAAGGCTGGTTATCTTTAAAATACTCCGCATAAATACGGTTATAGGTAGCAAAGTCGGCTTTCATATTCGTTAAAAACACAGTTACATCTACCAGCTTATCCCAACCAGATCCGGCATCTTCCAGTATAGCCCGCACATTTTTAAATACCGAGTGGCACTGGGCCTCAATGTCATAAGACACAATATTACCGGCCTCATCAAGCTCAACGCCTGGTATCTTTTTAGTGCCGCGCTCGCGGGGGCCAACACCCGACAAAAATAACAAATTACCCACTTTGCGGGCATGCGGATAAGAGCCGACCGGTTCCGGGGCTTTCGAGGAGTTCAGTATTTCGTTAGGGTTTGTCATATTCAAATATAAGCAATGTGCCTAATTAATAAACCATACCATACGCAAAGAGCCGGCTATGGGCCGGCTCCTGCAACTAATCAACAAGGTTTATTTACTTTTGAAATCTGACATCGCCATACTTCGAGTTTATAATTATCGCACCCTTAGGTGAGTTATTGCCCAGGCTACCTTTATAAGCAGCCGAAGTATAATCTTTTTCAACAGAGGTCATATTCACCATCTCTTTAGTGGCCTTAAATTCGGCGTACTGCACGTTCACATCAAAATTAAAGGCAGCGTTTTCTGCAAAGTTCAGGGAGATAGGAATGTAGGTACTGGCCAGGTTAATATTCTTAACATTGCTGTTGATGTTATGCACCTTAAACGAGCCATACTTCATTTCCAGGTTAAGTCCATCCTCCAGCCTTCCAATCGTTAGCTCAGTATACTTTGTATTTCCTTTAAGGCCTTTTGCTTCTGCCAGGTTCAGGTCGAAATAAGCGGCCTGCAGGTTGCTGCCATTTATATAACTGCAATTGCCTTTGCCATAAGTTAGCCTTAAAGTGTTATTCGGGTTGGCCAGGCGGTCGCTTTTTAAGTTGCCGTAGCGCATATCCAGGTTAACTTTTCCTTTCAGGGCAGCCAGGTATACGTCGCCGTAAGTGGTTTTCAGGTTAATGGCGTTGTTTTCTGGCATGTATACCGTATAGTTTATTTCAGAGGAGCTTGGTCCCGAAATGCGTACCGGGTCATAATCTGTTTTAAAATAGATGTTGTTTCCACTCCGCGATTCTGCCACACTCATGCGGCTCAGCATCTGGCTTGTTTTGCTATCGGAGTTGGCCCGCGCGATCATATCTACCTTAACCTGTATCTCATTTTTATTCCAGGTGTTTACATGCACACGGCCATACTTGCTTTCGATATGGAGCACATCGTTTTTGCCTACTTTATAGGTTTTCTCAAACACCTTTCGTTTTTCGGAGTCAAAGGCCATAGTGCCCGCTGGCTGAGACGAAGGTTGAGGTGCTGCCTGCATAACAAAAGCTAAAACAGGTGCAGGTGCCGGGCAGGGTGGTGTTGGCGGAGTTGGAGGCTGTGGCGCATTCTGGCCAAAAACCATAGCAGGAGCCATCACAAAAATTATGGCCAGGCAGTGTAAATATCTATACATTGGTTTCATTTTTTAGTCGTTCTTGTGTTGTCTGATTCTGGAGTTGTTCAATCTTCTGGAGTACTTCCAGTTGGCGGTTCATCACCTCGATCCGTATCTGCAGGTTCCGGATCATGGCGTTCATCACCTTTTCGGTATTAGGGGTAGTTAAAAGCTGTTTTTTAAGTTGATGATAACTGCTGTCGAGGCGGGCAAGCTCCAGGTCAATTTCCTTTTGCTCATCCAGGCCAAGTACTTTCATATCGTACTCGCTCAGGGCTTCCTTCTTAGTTTCCAGCTGATTTACATAATAAGCTTCTATATCATTTAGTTCAGGAGCTATAGCTTGCAGGGCAGGTTGTGTGTTGCTTGTAGCAGCGTAATAAGCGCCCTCACTTACACTTTGCTTTGCAACCCATAACGTTAAGCCACAACCCAGCAGCAACAGCACAGCGGCCGCTACACGCATGAAAACCAGATCGCCGCTAAAACTGAAACTATCGCCGAAGCTGAACTTTATAACTTTCGTTTCCTGCCTGGTTGCAGGTTTGTTTTCCGGCAATTCCTGGCAGATCTGCTGCCAGAGCTCCGGCCGCGGCTCATACACATCGAAATCTTCCCGATGCCCGCTTACAAAATCTTTCAGTCTATCTTCCATGTTCGTTGTTGTTGTTTTATAATCAGGCCGCAAACTGCGGCTCCCGCATTATCTCCATTAATTTCTTTTTTGCCCTGCTGTACTGCGATTTTGAGGTCGATTCGGTTATGCCCAGCACTTCGCCTATTTCAGCATGGTCGTAGCCTTCCAGCAAGTATAAGCTCAGCACAACCCTGTAACCGTCCGGCAGTTTCTGAATGGCCCGTCTTATGTTATCTACCTGCCATTCGGTATGGCCATCATCGGTTGGTTCATCAGCAACATCGACCATCAGTCGTTCATCCCTGGGCACCAGTTCCGAGCGGCGCTTCCGGATAGCATTGATGGAGGCATTGATCACGATCTTTTTGAGCCAGCTCCCGAACGAAGCTTCTGATTTGTAGGAACCCAGGTTTTTGAAAGCACTGATAAAAGCCTCCTGCAACACGTCTTCTGCTTCGGCATAATCGTTAATAATGCGCATGCTCACGTTAAACATAGCCTTGGAGTATAGTTTATAGAGCTCATACTGTGCCCGGTTGTCGCCACCCTTGCACCGCTCCACTACCTGTTGGTTTACATCCTGATAAGTAGAAGTTTCCAATTTACTCCGCTTTAGCAATTATACTTTTCTTGATCCTGCCTGTGGCCTGTTTATACTTTCATCTATTTCCTCCCTACTTCCGCACTAAAGACAGCAGAAGCAAGCCAGGGTTGCATCAAGTTGCAAAATTTTTCCTGATATTTTTTAAATGCCACATTCTAGTAAGTATAGCGGCCAAACCGGGAAGTAAAAGCACAAAAAAGCCAGCCCTTTGCAGAGCTGGCTTTTATAGTTTGTCAGAATCAGGATTTTCAGGATTTACAGGATTTTTATCCGATGAAACTATAGTTCTGTTAAATCTCCACCTGACGCAGGTATCTAACCGGTGCCGCGTAGTGAGGGCGAGTCTGCAGACTCGCTTCGCTATAGTTGCATAACAAGGTCTTCCCCTATTCTTACCTATAGTTTCATAGCGGAGACGCAAGTTATTGCGTCTCTACATGCTGGCTGATCCATTAGTTATGTATCAAACTATAGCTTCAGCCTAATCCCAAAATCCTTAGAAATCTTAGTCCATGATATCGAATTTAATACCTTGTGCTAATGGCAGTTCGCGGCCATAGTTTATAGTATTTGTCTGGCGGCGCATGTATATTTTCCAGGCATCAGACCCGGACTCACGGCCACCACCAGTATCCTTCTCACCTCCAAAGGCACCACCGATCTCCGCACCGGATGTACCGATGTTTACGTTAGCAATACCGCAATCAGAACCCCAATGGCCCAGGAAAGCCTCTGCCTCGAGCAGGTTAGCAGTGAAGATAGCAGACGATAAGCCTTGGCGTACACCATTCTGTATTTCAATGGCATCTTCTACTTCGCCGTTATACTTCAGCAAGTATAAGATCGGGGCAAATGTTTCTTCCTGCACCATCTCGTAATGGTTTTCAGCTTCTACAATGGCAGGCTTTACATAAGTACCAGTCCCGTAGCCTTCGCCTTCCAGTATATCACCACCTATAAGCAGCTTGCCGCCTTCCTGCTGTACTTTCTCAAGAGCATTACTAAAGGCTTTTACAGCATCCTTATCAATCAGTGGGCCTACCAGCGTGGTGCTATCCAGGGGATGGCCAATTGGCAGGTTAGGGTATATTTTAAGTAAACGCTCTTTAACCTGGTCGTAAATACTGTCGTGAATGATAAGGCGACGAGTAGAAGTGCAGCGCTGCCCACAAGTACCTACCGCACCAAATACAATAGCACGCAGGGCCATCTCGAGGTCGGCATTCGGTGTAAGTATAATAGCGTTGTTACCACCAAGTTCCAGCAACGATTTGCCTAAACGGGCACCAACTGCCCCGCCAACTTTTTTACCCATGCGCGTAGAGCCCGTTGCCGAAACAAGCGGAACTCTGTTGTCGTGGCTCATTAGGCTGCCAATTTCGGCATCACCGATAATAGTATTAAATACTCCCTCCGGCACCTCGTTCTCTGCCAGTACTTCTCTAATAATGTGTTGACAGGCAATGGCGGTAAGTGGCGTTTTCTCAGATGGTTTCCAGATCACAACATCGCCGCAAACGGCAGCCAGCATAGCATTCCAGCTCCAAACGGCTACCGGGAAGTTAAAGGCCGATATAACACCAACTATACCCAGCGGGTGATACTGCTCGTACATGCGGTGCTGCGGTCGCTCAGAGTGCATAGTAAAGCCGTGCAACTGGCGTGATAAACCTACAGCAAAGTCGCAGATGTCTATCATTTCCTGCACTTCGCCGAGGCCTTCCTGCAGAATTTTACCCATTTCGTAGCTTACCAGCCGGCCAAGGGCCTCTTTATGCTCGCGCAGCTTTTCACCGATCTGGCGCACTATCTCGCCACGTTTTGGAGCAGGCATGGTACGCCATACTTTAAAAGCAGCCTGGGCTTGGGTTACTACCTGTTCGTAATCTTCGGCAGAGGCCATGTTAACACTGGCAATCAGGGTGCCGTCAGCAGGAGAATAAATTTCACGGGTCGTTCTTCCTTCGGTTCCTCCCCACTCCAGGCCAGTACTATACGCCGGGTTCTGCTCTTTAATGCCAAGCTGGTGTAGTACATCAGCCACTTCTTTACGGATCGGAAGTTCGTCTATGGTTTGTTTCATCAGTTTTATATTATGGTTAGCTACGCTATCTTTCAACAGCGCAGGTTATACTTTACAAAAGGTCTTTTACAAAGCTAAAAAATAAAAAAGCTTCTGCAAGGCTGCAGAAGCTTTCTGTAAGTTGAGTTTACAATTTCTTAACCTTTGCCTATCGGGTAATAAGCTTTCAGGCCATCAGGGTACACACCTTCGATGTATACAATGCCGCCTTCAAAATTCTTGAGGTGCTTTTCTACATCAGCCGGCTCATTTACCGGGAACTTATCAATTCTGGTAATAATAAAGCCATCTTTTATACCTGTGTCGCGGAACTTGCTGTTATTTACATCAGCTATTTTAGCGCCTCCATCAATTCCCAGTTTGTTCATTTCCTGTTTCGATACCGGGGCAAAAGTAGCACCATCAAACGTAATGGCCTTAGCTGTGGCACGCTTGGTAAGCTCGGTGCTCGAGTTCAGGTTTTTAAGTGTAACATTTGCATTGCGGGTTTTACCTGCACGCAGATATTCTACTTTAACTTTATCGCCAGGGCGGTAACGGGCTATCTGCTCCAGCAACTGCGACGATTTGTTAACTGCCACACCGTTTACTGATGTAATAATGTCACCTTCTTTCAGGCCGGCATCCTGGGCACCGCTATTCTCGGTAACACGGGCAATATACACCCCGTTCAGGGTTTTCAGGCCTTTCTCTTTCGCTAAACCGGCATCTATCTCTTGTATGTTAGCACCTAACAGGGCACGCTGCACTTCGCCATACTTCAGCAGGTCATCAACCACCTTGCTAACTATAGCCGATGGCACTGCAAACGAATAACCCGCAAACGAACCTGTTTGTGAAGCAATAGCTGTATTAATGCCTACCAGGTCGCCGTTCAGGTTTACAAGGGCACCACCCGAGTTACCCGGGTTAACGGCTGCATCTGTCTGTATAAACGATTCTATAGTTAAGTCACCTACCTGCCCATTGCTGCGCTGGTTTGTGCTAAGGATGTTAATGTTACGCCCTTTGGCACTCACAATACCGGCTGTAACAGTTGAGGTCAGGTTCATCGGGTTACCTACGGCCAGCACCCACTCCCCTACTTTCAGGTCGTCGGAGTTACCGTAACGGATAACAGGCAGTTTATCGGCTTCTATTTTAAGCAGGGCCAGGTCAGTGTTAGGGTCGGTACCAACGAGGGTTGCTTCATACTTGCGCTTATCGTCCAGCACTACTTCAACTTTGTCAGCACGGTCGATCACGTGGTTATTAGTAACAATGTAGCCGTTAGAGGCAATGATAACGCCTGAGCCGGAACCCATTTGCGGGCCACGCGGCACACGTTCGCCAAAGCCATCGCCAAAGAACTCACGCAGGAATGGGTCCATCGGGCTGCTGTACCGCTCCGATGAACGTACGCTATACTCGGTCATGACGTGTACTACCGCCGGTGTTGATATTTCGGCAGCTTTGATAAAATTTAACCCTTCGGGCACAGCGTTGGTGCTGCTGCGCATTTCGCTGGTGTAGCGAACAGTGGGGTACTGTTGTTCTTGCGTGGTTGTTTCAGAGGTGTCGTTTTCCAGCAGCTTATAGCTACCTACCGCAACACCGCCACCCAATAAGGCTGAAAGCGTGAGGCCAACGATAAACTGTTTCGTCTTCATGTACAATAGAATAGTAAGTAGTTAGTAGATTAATATATTGGTCAGGCTATATTTTAAAGTATAACGCTACTTATTTATACGGTAGTATGCTATACTTGGTGATGAAGCCTCTTCTAAGGTATAAACAAACAAAAAAGAGGCCAAAAATTTTCAGCCTCTTTTTTGTGGTCAGGTATAAATTAAGCTTCTACGGCTTTACCGTTTTCAGCTGATTTCACCTTTTTATTTTTAGCATTTTCTTTATCGTTCTGCTCGCTGCCGGACGCAATGCTGATCTGGCGTTTCATCGTTTTCTGTACATCTTTCGGTACAGTTACGTGTAGTATACCGTCTTCCAGTTTAGCCTTGATCTGGTCTGGGTTCACGTTATCTGGCAGGTAGAAGGTGCGGTTAAAGCTACCATACTGTGTTTCCAGCATCTGGTAACGGCGGCCGTCGCCTTCACTCTTCTCAAATCTGCGCTCTCCCGAAATGCTCAGTCGGCCTTCCTGGTAATCAATTGCAACGTCTTCTTTTCTGATACCCGGCAGAGCTACTTCAATCTCATAGCCTTTGTCTGTTTCACAGGCATCTACGTGCGGTGTAAAGCTGCTTAAGCCTTTGGTGTTTACAGACTCATTAAAGAACCTGTCCAACATCGAACTGAATGATTGGGGCATGTTATTTTCCATGCCTGTATATCTGTTAAGTGCCATAGTTAATCTCCTTTTTATAAGTGTTTGTTTTAAACTTACACTTATATTTCAGTAAAAAGCATGCCAACAGAATTATCCTTCAGATTCATGAAATATTGTCATTCCTGAAACACAACAATCACTTAACAGGCTGACTATTTTACAGTTACCTATAGCTTAGTAAGTAAAACTGGCAGTTTCGGGAGTGCGGTTTATAGTATACTTCAGTTCCAGTCCGATTACCGGGGTGATGCGGTTACGCTTGGTTGTGTAGCTATCTTTCAGAAGCAGGCCGTCTTCATCATACTCAGGAGGCACAATAACATAGTAGCGGTCGGTTTGCCGCATAAAGTAGGGATTAATGCGCAGCTTTTCGGTTAGTTCGTAGTTCAGGCTGAGGCGCAGGCGAGTGCGGTCCACTACCCTTTTCTTTTCATCTATATCGTCGTCGCTCCCAAACTCAGATAACAGCATGGCCTCGTAGCTTATACCTGGTGAGATAAATTTGTTCCCGAGTGGTAAGCGTTTGCCCAGTTCTACCATTAACCTTGTTCTGCCATAAGCTTCGCGACCTTGCTGAGCCGTGTACTCGACCATAAGCTGCTTGTTAAAGTATAAGCCTTTTACTTCGCCGTTATGCCGCACGAACAAACCATAAAAATTGGTTGTCGGGAAATCTTCCTTGGCATAGCGGTAAACAGCCCCACCTCGCCAATGATCTGAAAAAGTATGCTCGTAGCCCAGGCTTACTTCAATCCGTTCAGCTGCATCTCCGATACCATTATAACGACTATCGGTGCTGATGCGATATTGGTTGTGCAGAAACAGCATACCATCTTCCCCGACTCCGTAGTTAAACTGAAGTTCCGGCCACAGCGAAGTAGGCAAACTGAACTTGCTTTGTGCCTGAGTCAGCCCCGGGAGCAAAAGCAGAAGTATAAAGTATAGCTTTTTCATAAGTTAGCAGCAGTTAAAGTATAAAACTGTAAAATACCCGGACATTCTAAACTATACCGAAGCGTTCAACTCCTCGAGAGCTATAAAAGCCATCAAACCTATACTTGTTTCCAGGGCCGTTTCATCTATATCGAAGGTTGGGGTATGCACACCCGATATAATACCACGTTCCTCGTTGCGGGTACCCAATCGGTAAAAACAGGCAGGCACTTCCTGCGAGTAGTAAGCAAAATCTTCGGCACCCATCCACAGGTCAAGGTTTACTACATTTTCTTCGCCTAAGTATAGCTCTGCAGCAGCGCGGGCTTTTGCCGTCAGTTCCGGGTTATTCTGCAGAAACGGATACCCATGTTTGATGTCGATATCGCAGCTACCACCCATGCTTTCGCATAGGCCTTCGGCCAGTTTCTTGATTTTCTGGTGTGCCTCTTTGCGCCATACTTCATTCATCGTCCGGAAAGTGCCTTCTATCTTCACTTCGTTCGGAATTACATTGGTTGCGCCTTTGGCCTCTATCTTACCAAACGAAAGAACGCTAGGCACTTTAGGGCTGGCATGGCGGCTCACGATCTGTTGCAACGCAACTATAAGGTGTGATGAGATAAGCACTGGGTCGATGTTCATTTCAGGCATGGCCGCATGACCACCTTTTCCTTTCACGGTTATATAGATCTCGTCGGCACTGGCCATATACATTCCTTCCCGGAAACCCACCTTACCGGCTGGCAACAACGGGAAAACATGCTGACCAATTATACTTTCAGGTGCCGGATTTTGCAGCACACCTTCTTTTATCATGATAGACGCTCCACCCGGAAACTTCTCCTCGCCCGGCTGAAACACCAGTTTTATAGTTCCCTCAAACGCGTCGCGCAATTCCTGCAAAATACGCGCAGCACCCAGCAACGATGCCGTATGCACATCATGTCCGCAGGCATGCATCACCCCTTCATTTTTCGATCTATAGTCTACTTCATTGGCTTCTACTATAGGCAAAGCATCCAGGTCGGCACGCAGGGCTATGGTTTTCTTTTCAGGATCACGTCCTTTTATCAAAGCAACTACACCAGTCCCAGCCATGGTTTCAGCAGCGATGCCGTAGGTTTTCAGGGCCTGTTTTACAAAGGCAGCGGTGTTATGTTCTTCAAAACTCAGTTCGGGATTGGCATGTATGTGGCGGCGCACATGCACCGTGTCAGGGGCATACACTTTTGCCAGTTCTTTTATTTTATCTGCTGTGTTCATGTGTTCTGTTCTTATTGGGATGATGTAAAACCCACCCCTACCCCTCCCTAGAGGGGAATTTACCCCTCTTTTATTATCTCTATATCTCTTTCGGATTTGCAATCCGGAAGTAAGTTAACATCAGGATTTATAATCCTATTCTATACTTTGCCATTTGTTAAACTATGGTTAAAAGTCGGATTGCAAATCCTTTTAGTAAGTGCTTCGGGATTACAAATCCCGAAGAGCAAGGTTGAAACTATAGTTTTATAGTTTGCTTTCTTGGGTTATCATCCCCCTACCCCCTTCCAAGGGGGACCACTCGCAGTGCGTAATCCAACTATAGTTTTACGTTATCTGAACAGTCCCCCTTTGAAGGGGGTAGGGGGATGATTTACAATTGCAGGAAACTCTTGCGGCTTGTTGTTATCTTTCCCCAACTAAAGGTAGCAAAAATAAAAAACGTTGCGAACCTGTGTGGCCGCAACGTCTCTTTTATAGTTTATAAGATTGATCTTTACTTAATATTGATCTGGTCCTGTACGATCTGGGCATTCGGGATAAGGTCCGATATCTGGTTTAGTACCTGCTGTGCCTCTACCCTGTTAAAGAAATCGCCTACTTTCAGCCTAAAATTTGGTTGGTTATAGGTCAGGTAATCTTTTACTTCGGGCACACGGCGGGCAATAGATTTACGCAGGTCCATCACAGTTTGTCTTTCTGAGCCATTATAAGCTAAAATGCGATAACCCTGTGCGTATTTAATGTTCTTGTTCACGCTGGCAACCGTATCCATCAAAACAGCCACTTTGCGGTTTACATGGTTCGTTGGCTCTACACGTGCTACAGGTGCATTTTCATCAGGCACATTATAGGTCGGGCGGTACTGGCTCAGGTCTTCGGATACTTTCGTTTTAGCAGTTCGTGTATCAGAAGGACTTTTGCCGGCAGATGGCGAGCAGGCCGAAGCCACCACCACTACAAACACAAGTATAAGATTAACTATTCTGTTCATGGGTAACAATTTGGATACTGGCTGAGCAACCTAACCTGTCGGCGCCCGCCTTCACTAACGCCTGCGCATCTTCGAATGTTCGGATGCCTCCTGACGCTTTAATTTTGATATGGTCTGGCAATACACGGCGCATGAGTTCGATGTGCGCTACGGTAGCACCTCCAGAAGAGAAGCCGGTTGATGTTTTAACGTAATCCACGCCGGCGTTCGTGCATAGTTCACAGGCTTTTACTATTTCGTCATCGCTAAGCAAAGCTGTTTCAAGTATTACTTTCAGTTTCGCCTCTTTCAGGTGGCAGAACTTAGCCAGCTCACTCAGCTCATTTTCTACGTCGCTATACTTCCCCGATTTAAATGCCGAAACATTTATCACTACATCTATCTCGTTGGCTCCGTCGGCAATGGCCTGGTGAGTTTCCAGGAACTTAACTTTCGGGTGATTGTAGCCTAACGGAAAACCAACTACTGTTGCCACATTTACAGCAGTGCCCTGCAAACGTTCTTTCGAAACCTGTACATAGCTTGGCGGCACGCACACGGCTGCAAAATTATACTGTTTGGCTTCATCACATATCTGTAAAACCTGCGCTTCTGTAGTTTCAGGCTTTAATATAGTGTGGTCGATATAAGAGGCAAGATTTTTAGCTGCCATAGTTTCTGAGACAAAAGATGAAGGACAAAAGGCTTTCCCAAATGTCACCTCAAATTATAGTTTAAACATAAAGCAGCCACTAAGTTTAGTTAGTGGCTGCGGTTTTATTAGTCTTCGATAATTACACAACGGTTGTGCAACAAGTCGTCTTCTACGGTTTTATACTTCACGTCTTTTACAACGCGGCCATCCATGTACTGCACGCTAACCCGGTCGTTGCGGCCTGCCACTTTCTGCGAGTGGGCCGGCATTACTTTTTCGGGTGCGGGAGCCGGCGCCGAAGTTTGTCCGCTCTGGTTCTCCAGCGACGAGTGCACTTCCTGCTTCTGCTCTTTTAATACAGGTGGTTTCGGCATTTGCTGCGGACGTGGCTCCTGTACCTGCTCTGGCGCTTGCACCGGTATAAAGGCGTGGAAAAGGAAAGCGATCGTTTCTTCGTTCACTTTACCGATCATGCGCTTAAACAGCTCAAAAGACTCGAACTTGTAGATCAACAATGGGTCTTTCTGCTCGTATACAGCGTTCTGCACACTCTGCTTCAGGTCGTCCATCTGGCGCAGGTGGTCGGTCCAGGCCTGGTCTATAGTTCCAAGGGTGATCAGCTTCTCCATAGTACGGATCAGCTCAAGCCCTTTGCTTTCGAATGTTTTGGTCAGGTTGGCTACGGCAGCTAACTGGCGCTTACCATCTGTAAACGGTACGGCTACGTTCTCGATCATCGGTCCACGGTTCTGGTGGATGTCAGAGATGATAGGGTATGCCTGCGCAGCGATCTGTTTATTACGGTTCAGGTAATGGTTAAGCGCTTCGTTGTATAAACGCTCGGCCAACTGGTTTGCATTACCTGTCTTAAACTCCTCTTCTGAAATAGCCGACTCGATACCGAATACACGTAGCACATGCAGCTGGAAGCTATCGTAATCGTTGATGTTTTTATAGCTTACGATCACATCTTCGCTGATATCATAGATCATGTTCCAGATATCCAACTCCAGGCGCTCGCCATACAGGGCGTTTCTGCGGCGTTTGTATACCACTTCACGCTGTGCGTTCATCACGTCATCGTACTCCAGCAAACGCTTACGCTGTCCGAAGTTGTTTTCTTCCACTTTCTTCTGCGCACGCTCAATAGAGTTCGTGATCATCGAGTGTTGGATAACCTCACCTTCCTCTAGGCCCATACGGTCCATCAGGCGGGCTATTCTATCCGAACCAAACAGGCGCATCAGGTTATCTTCCAAACTCACAAAGAACTGCGAAGAACCCGGGTCACCCTGGCGACCGGCACGACCACGCAACTGGCGGTCAACGCGGCGCGACTCGTGGCGTTCTGTACCAATAATGGCCAGACCACCTGATGACTTCGACTCTGCGGTTAGCTTAATGTCGGTACCGCGACCGGCCATGTTGGTAGCTATAGTTACGGTGCCTGGCTTACCAGCTTCTGCCACAACTTCGGCTTCTTTCTGGTGCATTTTAGCGTTCAGTACCTGGTGCTTTATTTTGCGCAGCGTCAGCATACGGCTCAGCAACTCCGATATCTCAACTGAAGTTGTACCTACCAGCACCGGGCGTCCGGCTTCTGTTAGTTGTACAATCTCGTCTGCAACGGCGTTATACTTTTCACGAACGGTTTTATATACTTTGTCGTGTTCGTCTTTTCGGGCAATCGGGCGGTTGGTAGGTATAACTACCACATCCAGTTTATATATGTCCCAGAACTCGCCTGCTTCTGTTTCGGCAGTACCCGTCATACCCGAAAGCTTGTGGTACATACGGAAGTAGTTCTGTAGCGTAACCGTAGCGTAAGTCTGTGTGGCATCTTCTACCTTCACGTTCTCTTTCGCTTCAATGGCCTGGTGCAAACCGTCAGAATAACGGCGACCTTCCATTACACGGCCAGTCTGCTCATCTACTATCTTTACTTTATTATCAGGCGTAACGATGTACTCGGTATCTTTCTCAAATAAAGTATAAGCCTTAAGCAACTGGTTAATAGTATGGATACGCTTCGACTTCTCCTGGAAATCAGCGATCAGTTTCTCTTTGGCGTGCAGCTGATCTTCGTGCGAGATGGAATTGTTATTCTCGATCTCGGCTATCTCCATACCAATATCCGGCATGATAAAGAAGTTCGGATCTTCGCCTTGTCCTGTGATCAGGTCAACGCCTTGTTCCGTCAGCTCTATCTGGTTATGCTTTTCGTCGATGGTAAAGTATAGCGGCGCATCAGCTTCCGGCATCATGCGGGAATTGTCCTGCAGGTAGTGGTTCTCCACTTTCTGCATAATGGCACGGTTACCGGTCTCGCTCAGGAATTTAATAAGCGGCTTGCTCTTTGGCAGACCACGGTATGCACGGAACAAGGCTAAACCGCCTTCTTGTGTATTTCCTTCTTTTATAAGGCGCTTGGCCTCTGTCAGGAAGTTGGTTACTACTTTACGTTGCGCATCAACCAGCATGGCAATACGCGGCTTCAGCAAATGAAACTCATGCACATCGCCACGCGGAACCGGACCAGAAATGATAAGCGGTGTACGGGCATCGTCAATTAACACGGAGTCAACCTCATCGACCATGGCATAATGGTGCTTGCGCTGTACCAGGTCTTTTGGCTCTCGGCTCATGTTGTCGCGCAGGTAGTCAAAACCGAACTCGTTGTTAGTACCGTAGGTAATGTCGGCACGGTAGGCTAAACGGCGTTGCTCCGAATTTGGCTGGTGCTTGTCTATACAGTCTATGGTTATACCATGGAACTCAAACAACGGCGCCATCCACTCCGAGTCACGACGGGCAAGGTAATCGTTAACGGTTACCACGTGAACACCACGTCCAGACAAAGCATTGAGGTAAGCGGGCAGGGTTGCTACCAGCGTTTTACCTTCACCTGTGGCCATCTCAGCAATTTTACCCTGGTGCAGCACAATACCACCTATCAACTGCACATCGTAGTGTAGCATGTCCCACGTAATTTCGTTGCCGGCAGCTATCCATCTGTTTGCCCAGATAGCTTTATCGCCATCGAGCTGTACATTTGGCTTACGGCCAGAAAGCTCGCGGTCCATTTCGGTAGCAGTTACTACCAGTTGGCCATTCTCTTTCCAGCGACGGGCAGTTTCTTTTACAACGGCAAAACCTACAGGCAGCACTTCCATCAGCACTACTTCCAGGTCCTTGTTGCGCTGTTTTTCCAGCTCGTCAATTTCTGCGAAGATGGCTTCTTTCTGCACAATGTTCAGCTCGGTCTCATCGGCTACGCGTTTGTGCAGGGCCCCGATCTTTTCATCGATCGACTTCAGGCGCTCATTAATGATGCCTTTAATTTCTATAGTTTTCTGGCGGAGCTGGTCGTCTGTCAGGTTAGCCAGTTTGGCGTATTCTTCATTAACTTTAGATACATAGGGTATTACCTCCTTTATATCTTTGTCGGACTTGGTTCCGAATAGTTTCGCAACGGTTTTACCGAAAAAATCAAACATCTGTGTCGGTTATGCTAAAATGAAATCTTCTGTTCGCAATATCGTCAAAAATAGGGGTTTTTCCGATATTTCTAATGTTCTGCACTAAAACAATACCATAATTATTGCGACAAAGGTTATCTGCCATATTTACCGATAAGGTATAGCAGATATACTATTTATAGTTTATGGGGCTAACTGACTATGACAGAACAGGTAGGTTTTGATGGCTGGATGGATGAATTGTTAATAGTTGAACTTTTTATAAAGCTGAACCCAAACATAAAGTACAACAATCAAGAGTACCAAAGCTGAAAGTATGTACTTTCGCTGTTTATGCTTTTTTGTATAGCCATCCTTCTTGAGGCTCCAGTCGAATAGTACTCCAACCAGGAATTCAGGTAAATCAAAAATTACATCCAGCCAACTATAGCTCTCTTTCGCCCTTCTCTGGCTCGTAGCTTCATTTTTTCTATTATAAAACTGGTTCCAGATCTTAGTTTTCTTTTGCTGATAATCTACAGAAACATTTCTGGATATAAGCTCTTGTTTTGCCTGCTCAACCGCAACCGGATTCCAGTTATCGGGATAGTTCGCTATTCTTACTAACTCGTCAGTAGCTCGTTCTGCAATAGGCGGTGTAAACTCCATGCTATAGTTTGGGTTTTGCATCACAAATGCACTGCATCTCCACTACGTCTTCCCAGCCATCGGGTGTTAGAAACCACGCTTTGCGCACTCCTACTTTGGCAAACCCGGCTTTGGTAAACAGATGAATACTTGGCAAATTGGTAGCGGTAACCGAGCAGTAAACCTGGTGTAGTTGCAGGGTTTTAAAACAGTAATCGAGCAGCAGGTTCAGAGCATCGGATGCATGGCCATTGCCGCGGTGCTCCGCTGTAATAACTATACCAATGCCGGCGCGTCGGTGCAACGGGTCAAAATCATACAGGTCGATAGCGCCTATAGGTTGGCTATCAGAGTTGCAGATAACTAAACGCAGTTGCTTTACAGTATAGATATCCAGTGCGGCATTCTCTAAATACTGCTCCAGCACAAATTTAGAGTACGGCGTAAGCGTGTTGCCCACATGCCATACGGTCGTGTCATTTTCTAATGAGTACAGGAAATCGAGGTCGGTGGGCTCGAGGGCGCGCAGGTAGGTTTGGTCTGTTTTCAGGAACACGGGATCTTTCGTTTATACTTAGCTCAAGGTATAAAAAGAAAAGACTTCCAACAATTTATACTTGCTGAAAGTCTTGTTTTATAGTTGGGGTTATAGTTTGACCTGGTGTAGTTTAACCCACCCCTACCCCTCCCAAGAGGGGAATTGGGCATTTGCTATAGTTGAAGCTATAGTATGATCTCCTGAGTTGTCATCCCCCTACCCCCTTCAAAGGGGGACACTCACAATGCGTAAAACTATAGTTTGCGTTACGTTATCAGATGAAGTCCCCCTTTGAAGGGGGTAGGGGGATGATTTACGATTGCAGAAATTTAAACGAGTACGATATACCGCCAGTTTGAGCGAAGCGGTAACTGGTGGTGAGTTATGGTGGCAGTTTGCAACTGCCGAAACTATAGTTTGCTATATACGGCAGTTACAAACTGGCGCCATGTTTAGCCACAAGTTGCGCTGGCGCTAAACTTGCGCCATGGTATTTACTATATTTTAAACCGTAACCGTACCGGTAAATACCTGCCTGGTCGGGCCGATGAGGTAGATGTACTTGAAGCCGTCGTTGCCAGATCTTTCAAACGCTACTTCCAGTTCGCCGCCAAGTACTTTTACTTTTATGGGGCTTTGCATGCCTTCCAGACCAGCTACCAAAGCCGCAGCTGTTACGCCTGTTCCGCAAGAGAGAGTTTCGTCTTCCACGCCGCGTTCGTAGGTGCGTACAAAAATCTCGTTCTCGCTTAGCTTCTGCACGAAATTTACGTTGGTACCTACTGCTGCAAAACGCTCGTTATATCTAATAGCGCGGCCTTCTTCAAATACATCTACCTTTTCTACATCATCTACAAAACGGATATAATGCGGCGAGCCGGTATTCAGGTAATAATCTTTGCCAATATGCTCCACGCCCTGCACGTCGTTCATTTTCAACTGTATCAGGTCGCGCTCTACGCTGGCCTGGTGTTCGCCGTCGGCTGCTAAAAAGCAGGCTACATCTTCTATCACGCCCAGTTGTCGGGCAAAACGAACGGTACAGCGTGCACCGTTTCCGCACATCGAGCCTACACGCCCATCGGCATTATAGTACACCATCTCGAAATCGTAGTCCGGATGGTCCTGCAACAAAATAAGTCCGTCGGCGCCGATGCCCACGCGGCGGTCGCAAAGGTGCTTTACCAATTCTTCGTTCTCGCCCGGGAAGGTCATCTTCCGGTTATCGATCATTACGAAATCGTTGCCGGTGCCCTGGTATTTGTAAAAGCTGATTGCCATGTTTCTGAAACAATTAAAACCGCGGCTTCGTGCACTTTTTAAGGTGTGGCAGATAATGCGTAATTTTACCACCCTGAGGGCACGCCGCCCGAAATAAACGACAAAGATATGTATTCCTTTCTTACAACAGAAAACTGGGCCGATTACGAATTAGTGGATAGTGGCAACTTTGAGAAACTGGAGCGTTTTGGCCAGTATTATGTAGCCCGCCCCGAGCCGCAGGCCATCTGGGACAAACACCTGCCCGAGCAGGAATGGCAGCGTATGGCCAACGCCGTGTTTACCCGCGACAAAGGCAGCCAGGAAAAAGGCCAGTGGAAACTGAAGAAAGGAATGCCCGAGCAGTGGTTCATCAACTATAACTATAATGGCCTGAAGCTGCGTTTCCGGTTGGGTTTATCGTCGTTTAAGCACGTGGGTTTGTTTCCGGAGCAGGACGCTAACTGGAAATTTATTTACGACACCACCCGCAACCTAAAAACCCAGCAGCCCAAAGTCCTGAACATGTTTGCCTACACTGGTGCTGCCACCCTTGCTGCCAAAGCTGCCGGCGCCGACGTTACGCACCTGGACTCTATAAAGCAGGTTAACTTCTGGGCCCGCGACAACATGGAAGCCAGCAACCTGGACAACGTGCGCTGGATAGTGGAAGATGCCATGAAGTATGCCCGCCGCGAGGTAAAACGTGGCAACAAGTATAACGGCATCATCCTGGACCCGCCAAGCTACGGCCGTGGCCCGAACGGCGAAAAATGGCAACTGGAAGACGAGCTAAACGAAATGATAAAGCTTTGTCGCGAAATGCTGGATGGCACCGATTATTTCCTGCTGATAAACCTGTACTCAATGGGCTTCTCGGCGATGGTGCTCGACAACCTGATGCGCGGCACTTTCGGCGATATGGTGAAGAACGAAGAACTAGGCGAACTATACCTGCACGATAGCGGTGAAAGAAAACTGCCGTTGGGTACTTTCTTCAGGTTTACTTCGGTGGGGAGGTAGATTATAAAAATCCCAAAAGCAGATATACCACTATTTTCTAATAATATGACTGAATATCTAAAGAGCTGGATTCCAAAAATTAAGAACTTTAGCTTAACCCTTGATAAGTTAGCAAAGTTATACAACCAACCTTGGGTTCTTGTTAATGAATTTGATGATTTCATTAAAATCATATTCCAAGAAAATGGAAAGCTGATGGTTTCTAAAAATGGAATCGTATCAAGTGGTAATTGGGAATTGGTATCTTTAGCAAACTCTATTTTGCTGGATATAAATGGTGAAAAAAGGCTTTACAACCATCAGTTTATCGATGATGGATTAATGATTTTAAAACTAGATGGGTTTTCAACTGATTACTTTGTACTAGCTAATCAGAATGTTATTCCTAATCTTGACATTCAGGAATACTTAACAAATAAGTATTCGGATACTATTTTAAATGTTAAAGAACATAACAGTAAAATAAAGGTAAAACCTGCTACTGACTCCAAGCAATCTAAAAGTAACGAGTATAAGCGTGAGTTTCATCTTGATGACGGCAGACGAATTCAAGTAATCATATATAATGGTTATAATAGTAAACCTGAAATTAGAATAGATAATAAGACACCAATAGATGGATATTACAAAATTTCTGAAACTGATATAGTATATGAAGTTAAAGATGGAGTTGCAGTAATGGAATATTATAGCGAATACTATAAGCAGGAAGATGGGTCTATTCTACAAATACTCGGAAACAGAATAAACGGAATTTGTAAGGGTTCACCAGTCTGGATAGATAATAAACCAGCTCCAGATGGTGTATATAAATGTGGCTGGATTTCAAAAGTAAAAGTTGAAAACGGCAAGAAAGTATAGACTCTTCACATAAATTGCTTCAACAATCATCAATTAACAACCAACTATGACCAACCGCCTTGCACTGATCGATATGGGTACGAATACATTTCACTTGCTGGTAACGGAAGTGAATGAACAGGGGCAGTTGCGCGACCTGTATAAAACCAAAGTACCGGTGCGTTTGGGGCAGGGTGGCATCAGCAACGGCAACATAGCTCCCGAAGCCTACGAACGTGCGCTTAAAACGCTGAAAGATTTCCGTAAGGTGATTGATGAGCATGGCGCTGAAACGGTTCGGGCAATGGCAACCAGCATGGTGCGTAACGCGGCCAACGGCGACGATTTTGTGAAGGACATCTACAAGCAAACTGACATTGAAGTAGAAGTAATAGACGGTGCCCACGAAGCCGAACTGATCTACTGCGGTGTACGCTTCGCTGGTGTGCTGGACGAGCAAACTGCCCTGATCATGGACATTGGCGGCGGCAGCGTGGAGTTTATAGTATGCAACAATCAGGAGATCTTCTGGAAACGCAGCTTCGAGATAGGAGCCCAGCGCCTGATGGATCAGTTCTTCACCGCCGACCCGATACCAGCCGAAAGTATAGCTGCCGAAAAAGCTTACTTAGCCGAGAAACTACAATCACTCACCGAAGCTGTAGCCAAGCATAAACCAACTATACTCGTAGGCTCATCCGGCACCTTCGATACACTTTGCGACATCAATGCACTCCGTAAAGGCGACACATCGCGCCAGCAAACTATACCGCCGGCTTCCGAACTGACTATGGATGATTTCTATAGTATCTATAAAGAGTTTTTGAGCAAAACACACGACGAACGTTTAGCCATACCCGGCATGCTAGAAATGCGTGTGGATATGATCGTGCTGGCAAGTATAGTTGTGGATTTTGTACTGGAGAAGTATAAGCTGCAGGAGATACGGGTATCGTCGTATGCGCTGAAGGAAGGTGTGTTGCAGCAGATGCTGGAGAAGTAATTATCTCTGAATCAGGATTTGCAAACCTCGTAGTGTGCAGAGCTCCTACGAGCGTCTTGGCTATAGTTTCATCGTTAGCGTTATCAAACCACCCCTACCCCTCCTTATACAAGGAGGGGAGTTTTCTGGCATTGCTATAGTTGGCTTTATAGTTTTATAGTCACCCTAAGTATAACCTATTACTTGCTGCTGGCCTGGCCATTGTTCAGGTGGCGGAGGATGTCGTTGACAGCTTCGCGGTCGCTGGGGATGCGGGCTTTTACCGATAAAAATCTACCTTCTTGGTCTATCAGGAAATAAGCAGGTACTTCTTTCAGGTTATACTCTTTAGCCAAATCCGTATCAAGCCCATCCAGGTATAAATGTGTGCCCAGCAGTTGTTTGGTTGTTACAGTATGGCGCCACTTTTCTTCATCTTCATCCAACCCGACATTTACGAATACTACATTTTTGCCTTGTAGCTGCTTGGTAAGCGCCTGCATATGCGGCAACTCGATCAAGCATAAGCCACAGCCTGCCTGCCAGAAATTCAGGTATACCACTTTGCCTTTCAGATCACTCAGCGCCACTTCAGTGCCATCTATACTTTTCAGTTTAAAGTCGGGGGCTAAGCTGCCCAAGGCATTACCGGCATTTTGCGACTGCACGGTTTGCAGGTAGGTTAGCACGGCCGTGTTACCGCCACTTGCCTTATAGTTGGCCAGCATTTCTTTGGTATAGCCTACATGCCCTTTTTGTACAGATAGCTTTAAAATATAAGCCTGTGCCAGCAAACGTGCATTATCCTGCAACTTATCAGCCACTAAAGTATAGCTCTGCTTATAATAGTCAGGGGCTGTTTCGGAGATGCCGGCAGCTTTGGCCAGGTGGGCGGCATAGTTGCGCAAGAAGTTTATATAAGCCGGGCTTATAGCCAGTCCCTTATTTGGGTCCAGTTCTTTCAGGAAACTATAGAACCTGGCAGATGGTGCTACATACTTTTTGCTGGCACCTACCCGGAAGCGCATAGCCGGGTAATTTACTTTATCGTTGGCATAGCTATAGTTGATCTCAGAAAGGGCAAACGTGTTAAATGCATCCGATACCGGATTTTTGCCTTTATACTTCTCCAGGTATTTCAGCTGGTCTTTGCGGCGATAATCGAGGAACTCGGTAAACTCTTCTTCGTCCAGTTTAATGTTGTCGGGCAGCACCTGGTAATCTTCCACCTCATCGAAACGGCGGGTATATTGCGCCAGGTAATTGTTTTCGTTAGCGCCTTTGCCCTCAAAACCGATCGTTTTCAGAAACTTGTTGCCATTAAAATTAAGTGTGAGATCGTAGCCGGGCTCCAGGTAAACGGGAACTACTTCATCGCCATGCACCAGTTCTGCCAACGTTGTGCCGGTTACCGGTATTTCCAGTTTAAAAGTATTGCCTGTAAGCTCAACCGTGGTTTCTTTATCCTCTGGTATCAGCGGGTTTGGGTAGGTTATAACTGTTATCTCGTCGGAAAGCGGGTTTGATATTTTACCGGAAATGACTGCTTTGCCCTGCCCAAAAGTATAGTTAGCCAGTAACAGCGCCGGCAACCATAAAAGTAATTGTATGCGTTTCATAAAAGGTCTGGAAAGAAAAATGTTCAGCTATAGCAACCCATTTAGCGGGTTATGTAGCTGAACACTAACCAAGTACCTTAAAATTCCGGAAAGGAGCGCTTTATACTATAAAACCAGAATTGCTATACTTACTCCTTTTATACTACAAGCTTTTAGCCAAACAACTCACTGAACACATCTTCCAGTTTGCTGAACGCGTGCACTTTAATGTTGAACTTGCTGAAGTCGAGGCCTTTCTTGTTATACTTCGAAATATAGATGTCTGTGAAGCCCAGTTTCTCGGCTTCCGAAATACGGTTCTCCACACGGTTAACAGCTCTAATTTCGCCACCTAAGCCAACTTCGGCAGCAAAGCAGGCGGTGTTTGGTATGGCAAAATCTTCGAACGATGAAAGTATAGAGGCGCAAACAGCCAGGTCGAGGGCAGGGTCTTCTACTTTAAGGCCACCGGCTATGTTCAGGAACACATCCTGGGCACCTAACCTGTAGCCACCGCGTTTCTCGAGCACAGCCAGCAGCATGTTCAGGCGTTTGCCATCGAAACCGGTGCTGGTGCGTTGCGGTGTACCATACGTAGCGGGCGTAACCAGGCTCTGAACTTCTATCAGCAGTGGGCGGTTGCCTTCTAAAGTGGCGCCTATACTTATGCCGCTAAACATATCCTCGCGCTGCGATATCAGTATTTCAGATGGATTGCTTACTTCGCGCAGGCCGGCTCCCATCATTTCGTAAATACCCAGCTCCGAGGTAGAGCCAAAGCGGTTCTTTGTTGTGCGAAGTATACGATAGGTCATATGGCGGTCGCCTTCAAACTGCAGCACCGTATCAACCATATGCTCGAGTATTTTAGGGCCGGCCAGGTTGCCTTCTTTTGTAATGTGGCCTATCAGGAAAACCGGCGTACCGCTCTCTTTTGCAAATTTCAGCAACTCGGCAGTACATTCGCGCACCTGGCTAACACTGCCTGCTCCTGCCTCAATAAACGATGAATGAAGCGTTTGAATAGAGTCAACTATAAGCACCTGAGGCTGCAATTGCTCTATTTGCTTAAAGATGTTCTGGGTGCCTGTTTCGGTAAGTATAAAGCAGTCGGAAGTGGCTGCCCCGATACGCTCGGCGCGCATTTTTATTTGTTGTTCGCTTTCCTCGCCGCTTACATACAGCACCCGCATGCCACGCAGGCTAAGTGCTATCTGCAGCATCAGCGTAGATTTACCTATACCGGGTTCTCCACCAATTAAAACCATAGAACCCGGCACAATGCCGCCACCCAGCACGCGGTTCAGTTCCTGGTCGGTGGTGTTAATGCGCTGCTGCTCCTGGAAAGTTATATCGGCAATTGGTTTGGGTTTGCTGGCTACCTGCCCCGAGGTACTGCCTACTTTCCAGACGCTGGTGGGGGTCACGTCCTGGCGTTGCACTACTTCTTCCACGTAGGTATTCCACTCGCCGCAGGCCGGGCATTTGCCTATCCATTTAGCTGACTGGGCGCCACAGTTCTGGCAGAAGTATGATGTTTTTATTTTAGCCATTTACAATTTATGAAGATAAGTATGTAGTTGCAGGCAGCCTTTGAATTTATACTTTTTCGGGCACTGAAGCCTGCTTAAAGTATACCCGGAAGGTGGTACCCTTACCATGCTCACTCTCTACCACTATGCGCCCGCCATTGTTTTCGATAATGCGCTTTACAATGTATAATCCTATACCGGTGCCCTCTACGTGGGTATGCAAACGCTTGAACATACTAAAAAGCTTGTGCTGGTGCTGTTTTCGGATGCCAAGTCCGTTGTCGGCTACTTCCAGCACTGTATAATCACCTTCGCGGTAAGTAGCTATCTTAACTTCTGGGGTACGATCCGGGGATCTGTATTTCACAGCATTCGAGACCAGGTTATACATAATGCTGCGCAGGTTTTTACGGGCATAAAGTATTGTGTCTACATCCAGGCTGGTGTTTATTTGCGCACCGCTTTCAGCTATCATGCCATCAATATCCTGCAACACCCCATCCAGCGTTTCCATAAAGCTTAACGGCTCCACCGCCGACTGCAGGTCTTTCTGTACTTTGGTTATTTCGGTCAGGTCGGCAATTGTTTCCTTTAGCTTGTCAACCGAGCTTGTTACCATATCCAGCACTTTGGCATCTTCTTCATCCAGCTTGCCCTGCAATATACTTCGGAGCAGGCTAACCAGGCCTTCTATGTTGGCTATCGGCGATTTAAGGTCGTGCGAAGCGGTGTAAACAAAGTTATCGAGGTCATTATTTATGCGCAGCAGTTCGTTGTTCTTATCGCTAAGTTCGTCGTTGGCAGATAATAAGCCCGAGCGGGCTGTTACCAGTTCGGTTACTTCAATAGCGAATACAAGCACGGCCTCTACAGTACCTGCTACATCTTTAAGTGGCTGGTATACCAGGTTAAAGTAAGCATGCATCATCGGCCCCTGGCCTTCCGGAGTAATTGTAACAGGCACTTCGTTACCTATAAAAGGTGTACCGGTTTTAAATACCTCTTCCAATTTCTCGAAGAAGCCTTCGCCTTCCTGGTCAGAGTGTGCTTCGTAAATGGTTTTGCCTACCAGCGGGCGGTTGCCATATAAGGTGCGATACAATGGGTTTGCCAGTACATATTGCATATCCGGGGCACGTACCAGGCCAACCAGTGCCGGCACTTCCAGGAACAGTTTCTGCAATAGCTCTGCATTTTGTTTTACACGGCGCTCGGCTTCTTTTATTTCTGTTATATCAATAATAGAGCTGATATGACCCATAAAATCGCCGCTTCCGCTGTAGCGTGGCGTGCTGGTTACAATTACCCAGCGGTACTGTCCATCCAAGCGCAGCATACGCCCTTCCAGCCTGAAATTACGTCCCGCCTCAACTGCACGGTCATATTGCATCCGGGCAAAATCGCGGTCTTCGGGATGCAGGTACTTTATCCATTCCTGGGTCAGGGTATCGTTAAAAGACTTTCCTGTAAAATCGATCCACTGCTTGTTTACATAAATAAACTGCCCGGCTTCGTCTGTGATCACAATAATAACCGGAGCGTTGTCGGCCATGGTTCTGAAGCGTGCCTCACTCTCAATTATTGCCTGCTGAGCACGTTTCTCGTCGGTAATGTCGCGCACTTCCAAGATGGTATAAGAAGGCACTCCGTTCTCGATGATAGGCCGGGCCGCGCAGGTTACATCGAAGAAGGTGCCGTCCCGACGGATAAATACATCTTCGTGGGCGCGTATCTCATTATTCTCTGGTAATGCACGGTCAATAGGGCAGTTAGCTGCCGGGTACTCTCTGCCATCCGGGTAATGGTGATGGATCATGTTATGAAGTGGCTGCTTCGAGATCTCATCAAAAGTATAGCCCGTCATTTCTTCGGCGGCCGGGTTCATGAATGTACAATAGCCATTAACATCCATTATAAACAGGGCAGCCGTTGCATTGTCGGTTATAGTTTGCTTCAGCCTGTTCGAGCGCCGCGTACTTGATAACGACCAGATGATAAAGAACATCAGAAAGCTGATGATGCTACCACCCAGAAGTATAAAATAAGGCAAACCTGCATCGGATGACTGTGCAAAAGAAGGTCTGGCAGACACAAAAATGCGCCACGTCTGGTTGGCAACCGTAATGGTGTTTACCTTACTTAGGCGGCGGCTTTCCGTGTTATTAGCATAAAGTACCGAGTCTGTACTATAGAGCAGTGCTTCCTTATTAAGGCTTGTCCCATCGTACACCTCAATATCAATGTTAACATAATCCTGCCCCAGCGCATACGACATAAAATCGTTTGCCCGGAAAGGACTATACACAAACCCTTTTATTTGCTCCTGCCTCTCTTTTATAGTTTCCGGGTCGGCGTTGTTGCGGTATACCGGTAAGTATATCAGGAAGCCAGACTGTTCGTCTTTGCCTGTTTCCTGCACCAGCCGCACTTTGCCCGACATGGCGGGTAGTTTTGTATCGCGGGCAATACGCATAGCCGACTGGCGTATCGGGTTACTGAACATATCATACCCGAAAGCGCGCAGGTTCCTATCCGAAAAAGGCTCCAGGTAAACTATAGAACTATAAATAGGACGCTCGCCTTCAGGGGTAATTTTATAGTTGCCATAGCCTTCGTTCCTTATCTGGGCAATATGGCTTTCAAGTTCGTTGGGCCTTATAAAATGCGCATACCCTAAGCCTTGTATGCCGGGGTACTTTTCTTCAAGCTTGAGGGTATTATAATACAAGCTCCAGTCCTGACGCTCAACTGTGTCCGAAGCTATAAAAAGGGCTTTGGCCCCTATCAGTATCTGTATGTAATCGTTTAGCCTGGTGTGGATGTCGGATGTGGCCTGGGTGGCGCGCATCTCAAAAAGTTTTTCAGTACGCTCGGTAGCTTTTTTCCTGGTTTCGGAATAAAGAAAGGTGGTAACAAGAAATATAAGCAGGAAAGATGAGATAGCTACAACATGATCCTGGATAAAAGCGGCTACTTTGGCTAATCTCATATATTATAAGTTGAGTTGCATGCTTGCAAGTTTTGCATACTATACTTTTACCCGGACATTCTCAGATTTCGTCCAACCATAAACTATAGCCAAATATACAAAAAACAAGTCAATACTCAATAATAGCGCTTTTATGCTATATTAGATTTGAATTAACAAGGTATAAGCGCCTGCATTTAACACCATTTCAATAACTTTATGGTACTATTAATTTTAAAGAAAGTTTGGCGGCTGTCTGTTACCTTTGTCTAAAATATCCTGTTTATGCTTGAGATTATCAGAAGCCTTTTACTTAGTTTTTTTGTAATAGCGGTGTTGCTACCTGTTGTCCGTTTTGCATTACGCCGTATGCTTACACCTGTGGCTCCTACCCTTTCTGCCGAAGAGGTAGCCTACATTCAGAAAAAGGAATGGCGCATACTGGTAGCTTATTTCTTTTTTGCATCGGTGCTGTCGGTTTTTAGCGCTGGCATACTTGCTTTGCTTGCCAGCATAATCCACTCATCTTCCGAAGATTTTTTATACTTGCTAACTCCCAACCTTCGTGCTTTTTTTGCACCTGGCTTGTTAATTGGCCTTACCCTGGCACTTATTCCGCTTAAACTGGTGCAGGAAACTCTTTTAGCCCACGATTATTCCATGTACAGATCGTATCTGCAGCAATCCGAAGGCACAGCCTCTACCAAAATTTACCGTATTCTTATTTTGATCATGCTGGCGTTGGCATGTGTAGGAACCTGGTTTGCCCTGCAGTGGCATGTATTAATTGGCGCAGACCAGTTGCAGGTTTCCAACATTCTCTCCGAAGACCGTGTGTATAATATGGAGCAGATAACTAAAATAGAGCATCTCGGTAAAGAGGGCGAGTACCTTATCACTTTCTCTGATAACACCAGCATCAACACAACATACCTTAAGCCTGTACAGCTCGAGATGATCGCCCTTCTTTCGCAGAAGTCAGGGAAAAGAGTGATCAGGTAATGCAGATTTGTGCTCTATACTCCAATTTGTCATTTCGAGAGTTAATCGAGAAATCTTAATTGTCCTATAGCTTAAGACCTAGCAGTGTGCGCAGCTCCTGCTAATGTCATTAATTTGTCATTTCGAATACTCTTGAGACGGGAGTCGAAGAGAGCCAGCGTAGCTGTGAGAAATCTATTTAGACTTATAGTTGGAGTCTATTCTTTCTTGAACCAAGCTATCCTTTCATAGTATACTCTTATCCTGGGAGCTCTACATATCTACAGTTCCATAGTTACTTTGGCTCGCTCACGGCCGCGAGGCCCCGCCTTCGGGCATCGCGCTGCTGCTTTCTTGCTATCCTCGTACCTCGGATTGCCTGCGGCACCGCAACAAATCAAAGGCGCTCAACCCAAAGACTGGTATCTTTCGATAGCCACTGCTTAACTATAGTTAGATACTATAAGCTTCGACCTTTCTCGGGTGATAATTCCGTAGGGACAGGTCGCGACCTGTCCGCTCTTGATCTGTAACTATAGAACTATGCAGAAATCTACAGCTATGACAGAAGTGTCCCCTTGAGGGGACTACAGGGGTGTAAAGGCCACAACTATAAAACTATGGCTAATGGATTACCAGCATCAGAAAATTCCCCGCCTTAGGCAAGTCGCAGATCCCGGACTTGTTTCGGGAGAGGGGTTAGGGGTGGTTTGATTTTGCTAACCCAAAACCCAAAACCCAACTATAACAACTACAGCAATTCCCCTTTAAAAGAGTAAATCTATACTTGCCTCATCCATCTTTAGAAACCTACTTTAACAAAATAAGTATAGCCCTGCACCCAAGTATATTTTTTTGTAGTTTTGCCGCTGATAAATTGATCCTTTAAAACCTAAGTATAAACGATATGCAAGTTCGCGTAGAGAAAGACACGATGGGCCCGATAGAGGTGCCTGCAGACAAATACTGGGGTGCTCAGACACAGCGCTCTAAAGAAAACTTTACCATTGGTGGCCAACTAATGCCGAAGGAAGTGATCGAAGCTTTTGCTATACTTAAAAAATCGGCTGCTTTCGCTAATGCTGAACTTGGCGTATTGGCACAGGATAAAGCCGAGATTATCGGTAAAGTTTGCGATGAAATTCTGGAAGGTAAACTGGCTGACGAGTTCCCGCTGGTAGTATGGCAGACAGGCTCGGGCACGCAGTCGAACATGAACGTGAACGAAGTGGTGGCAAACCGTGCGCACGTACTGTTGGGCGGCAACCTGATGGACGAGAAAAAGAAGATCCACCCGAACGACGACGTAAACAAATCGCAGTCTTCGAACGATACCTTCCCGACGGCGATGCACATTGCTGCTTACAAAAAAGTGGTAGAGCACACACTGCCATTAGTTAAGAAACTACGTGATACGCTTAACAGCAAAGCAGAAGCTTACATGGATGTAGTGAAGATCGGTCGTACGCACCTGATGGACGCTACGCCACTTACACTTGGCCAGGAGCTTTCTGGTTACGTTGCCCAGCTAGACTATGGCATGAAGGCGCTTCGTAACACACTGGAGCACCTGAGCACGCTTGCCCTTGGAGGTTCTGCAGTAGGTACCGGCCTTAATACACCGGCTGGTTACGATGTACTGGTTGCCGAGAAGATCTCTCAGTTTGCCGGCCATACGTTCATTACAGCTCCTAACAAGTTCGAAGCACTTGCTGCGCACGACGCTATAGTTGAGACATCTGGCGCACTGAAGCAACTGGCTGTATCGCTGATGAAGATCGCGAACGATATCCGTTTACTGGCTTCTGGTCCACGTTCTGGTATCGCTGAGATTCTGATTCCTGAGAACGAGCCGGGTTCTTCTATCATGCCGGGTAAAGTAAATCCAACGCAAGCTGAGGCCATGACAATGGTTTGCGCGCAGGTGATCGGTAACGACGTGGCTATTTCGGTTGGTGGCATGAACGGCCATTTCGAGCTGAACGTGTTTAAGCCGGTGATGATCTATAACCTGCTGATGAGCGCCCAGCTGATCGGTGATGCCTGCGACTCTTTCGACAAGCACTGCGCGGTAGGAATAGAGCCAAACACAGCACGTATTAAAGAGAACCTGGAGAACTCGCTCATGCTGGTAACGGCCCTTAACCCGCACATCGGTTACGACAACGCAGCCAAGATCGCGAAGAAAGCCCACAAAGAAGGCACAACACTTCGCCAGGCAGCCATCGCCCTTGAACTGCTAACAAACGAGCAGTACGACGAGTGGGTGAAGCCGGAAGACATGATCGGCAGCTTAAAGAAGTAAGAACTATACTTGTAGAGACGCAATACTTTGCGTCTTGGTAGATAAAGGAAAAGCAGCTCTGTTTGGGGCTGCTTTTTTGTTTTATACAAGTTACTGTAGGTTTTACTATATTTATACTTCTATACTTGACCGCCCAACCTATGAACAGACCGCAAACAATTCAGATTTTCTTACCTGATGGAAACCCAACAAGTATAAAGATTGCAGATCTGACTAACAGAATGATTGTTGCTGTTCTAATTCCAAGAAAAAAACTTACTGACTCTGGAGTAAGGTCTGAAGTGAGGAAATCAGGAATTTATTTCCTTTTTGGGGTAAATGAAGATAAAGCAAAACCTATTTCTTATATAGGTGAAACAGAAGACTGTTTCGAGAGACTTAAAATGCATAATAAAACAAAGGACTTCTGGAATTATGCAGTTGTAGTAACATCAAAATCAAACACGTTTACAAAATCTCATGTTAAATTTCTGGAACACATATGCATAAAAGCCGCAAATGAAATTGGTCGATATGACACAGATAATTTAGCAACACCTGCCAAGCCATATATAACAGAGAGTATGGAAGCAGACTTGCTTGATAATTTTGATACAATCAAGATTCTTCTATCTACGCTTGGTTTTCCCATCTTCGAAGAAATAAGACAACCATCTTCCAAGAAGAGAGAAGTACTATTTTGTAAGGGAAAAGACGCAACTGCCCAAGGTGAAATGATTGATGATGGGTTTGTCGTTTTAAAAGGATCTATAGCCAATAAGGATGAAACAAAGACAGCTGGTACTTGGGTAACTGGCATGCGCAAAAAACTTGTTGATGACAAAATCTTAGTTCAAGATAATGGTGTATTAGTTTTCTCTGAAGACTTTATTTTTGGATCCCCAAGTGCAGCAGCTGCAGCTGTTCTAGGACGAAGAGCAAATGGTTGGACCGAGTGGAAGGATAAGAATAATAAAACAATAGATGAAATATACAGAATGGATACTGTTGTAGATGTCAAAGTATAACCACAAGTTACCGCTGCGCTCAAATTTGCAGGATAAATAGCTATCGCAACTATAGATTCTCAAAACCTCCGTAATTACCAGTACACCCCCAGCAGTATAATGCTTCCCAAAAAGAAAGAACATCCAAAAGAGAAATCGGAGCTGCACCCGCGCAGCAGGCATCGCGGACGCTATAATTTTAAACAGCTGATAGCCAGTTGCCCGGAGCTAAAACCTTTTGTAAGGCTGAATGAATATAACGATGCCTCTGTAGATTTCTTCGACCCGAAAGCTGTAAAAACCCTAAATAAAGCTCTGCTAGCAAACTTTTACGGCATCAAACACTGGGATATTCCGCAACACTACCTTACACCACCCATCCCCGGTCGTGCAGACTACATACACTATACCGCCGATCTGTTAGCTGCCTCAAACCAGGGAAAAATACCAACAGGCAATAAAGTAACGTGTCTGGATGTGGGCGTTGGGGCCAGCTGCATTTACCCGATCATCGGTAACAAAGAATATGGCTGGTCTTTTATCGGGGCAGATATAGATCCGGTCTCTGTTAGATCTTCTGAAAACATAGTAGCCTCCAACCCAACATTAAAAGGAAATGTAGCACTACGGCTGCAGCTAAACCCTAAACATATTTTCCAGGGGATCATCAAACCAAACGAGCGCATCGACCTGACTATCTGTAATCCGCCGTTCCATAGTTCGCTGGCGGAGGCACAGGCAGGAACGATGCGCAAACTGAAGAATTTGCAGCAAAAGAAACCAGCTAAACTTACCCTGAACTTCGGTGGCCAGAATGCAGAACTATGGTGCGATGGAGGCGAAGCCCGGTTCGTGGAAAACATGGTTAAAGAAAGCAGGCAGTTTGCCACATCCTGTTTCTGGTTCACAACCCTCATCTCCAAAGCAGCCAACCTGAAAAGTGTACTTTATAGTTTAAAAAAAGCCGGCGCCCATACTATAGAAACTATACCAATGGGCCAGGGCAACAAAATAAGCCGCATCGTAGCCTGGACTTTCCTGGATGAGGAGCAGCAGAAAGCATGGCGTGAAGCGAGGTGGAAGTAATCCAAATTTTATAGTTTATAGGTTAAACTATAGCCCTAAAATAATAAAGGCAGGATTTGCTCCTGCCTTTATACTTACTTTTTCGTTTTAGCTATTTTCTTCCGCCCTTTCTCGTAAGCTTTCTTCAGCTTTTTAAGGTCACGGTTGTTGTTACTATACTTCGCTGACAGCACTTTTATATCTTCCTGGAGGCCAAGCTGGGCATCCTGGTGCGCCAACTGACGACCGATTTGTTGCTGTACTTTCTTGGTTTTCCGGTTCTTGTAGTTCTTATCAAGTATAATGGTGAGCAGGTTTATAGCAATCTCTTCTTCGCCTAACGTTGTAAAATGCTGTACTACTTCGGCGGCAAATGGCAGCTTGGTAGTTTGGCGGGCATAGTTATACAACGATACATGGGTCAAACCAAAGCGGTTTACTTTTTCAGCCAGGTAAAGTTTTTCGGCCTGGTTATAGGTTTGTATGGCTTCAGTGTAACGGTTGCTGGCAACAAAACGGTTTACATCCTCCATCATCTGCTGGTAACGCACACCCGGAAGTATAGCTTCGCGGCCGTCACGGGCAGTAAAGTCAGCTATCTGGCAAACATTGTTCTGGTCTGCAATCTTCTGAGCCTCTGCGTAAGCTTTATCAGCTACTAAAAACTGTTTGTTGCGGGCCAGTTCCTGGGCTTTTTGTATCTGCGTATCGTAAGCGGTCTGGGCATTCTGGCATTCCTGCGTAAAAATACGGTCGCGCAGCAGGTTATAGTTCCGCAGCACTTCGGCATCCTGATTTAAACCATAACGGCTTTGCATCGCCATCGCATTCGAGGCAACAGTACGCGCATCGGCCAGGCGGTTTGCCATAGCCTGCTCGTAACCTTGCTTTAACTCGCCAAGCAATACAGGTTTAGCAGCTCGTTGTGCCAGGTCAGGCAGTTCGTTCACTCCTCTGAAAGTATAAGCTTCCTGCAGGTCAAGGGCATTATCGAACTGGTCGAGGGCAGCTTTATAGTTTTTAGCGCTCAGGTAACTTTTGCCTTTATCAATGTACTGCAGGTAATAAGTATACTTTACCTGGTTCTGCAGGTCGGTAGCTTCCGGTGCGCTGCGTAACCAGTGGTTATACTGGCGCTGCAGGTTCAGGGCTTCCCCTGCAAGCTCATCGGCTTTTGCCAGGTTATTGCGGCTGAGCTCTCGTTTGCCTTCCTCTACTACTCGCTGGAACATACCTGCTGCGGCACGGCCTTCGCCATCGCGCAACACAGGCATATTGCACTGCAATCCGGCTACATTATGGCAGAGCTCGCGGGCAGTACTAAAGGCTTGCAAGGCTGTTTCGTAGTCGCCACGATTAGTCAGGTTGTTTCCCCGGCTCAGGTGTGTTGCATAAATATCATGAGCCAGCACTAATGCCTGGCCACGGGTTTCAGGGTCAATGCGCAGGCGTGTTAACAGGGCCAGGGTGCGTGTGGTGGCCTCGTGTATATATCCGTTCACAAAATCAAGGCGGGCAAGCTGCAGGTGCGATGGCGCAAATGCCGGGTTTACTTCCAGTGACTTCACAAAATAGCTTTGCGCAGCTGTTGCGTTACCTGCTGTTGCCAGGCTCATGCCTTTGTTAAAGAATTGCAGATCCATGGTGCTCAGGGCATAATCAACGGCACGGCGGCGCTCCTGTAGCTGGCGTTTCAGGTCAGCCATTTTGGTGCTTAGCTGTACCGGATCATATTGGCGCAGATTTAGTTTAGTCTTAAAATCCTCATTCTGGATGCGGGCATACATATCCTCCATCTGGCGCAGGTTACGTTCCTGCAGGCTGATACGGTCCACGTCATCCGGACGGATACGGTTTACATCCTGCAAAGCCTGTACTATAGTTGCCTCTGCTGCATAGTAGTCGCGGATCAGGTCGAAGTGGCGCCTTGCCTTTGCAACACTACCGGCAGTATAGATCAACTCCTTCGCATCTACAACAAGGCTATACTTTTGCGGAATTTTAGCAGTATCTGGTATAGAAGTATCGAGTAGTGTAACACCTTCTTTCTTAAAAGCTACATCGGTCACGTTGTATACTTTCAGCTCTTTTTTAGCAGCATCCAGCAACTTAACTTTTGCATGCACCCTATCCGGAAACAAGATATCGCCTACATCAAACCCTTTGTAAGTAACATCGGTGTTAACATTGATCTTAGCTAGCTGAACGCGCAGCTGCAGTTTATCACCGGCATCGGCAATACGGGCCTGCTGCTCCATACGCACCACAAACTCAGGCTTTCGGGCAGGTCGTGCTCCACGTTTGCTAACGTCGGCCTGCGACAGCAGATTAATAATTTCGTTCAGGTACGCCTGGTTACCACTACCCTGCTTCATCAGGTAAGCCTCCGGAGTGGTTTCTTCGAAAATAAGCTTGGTTTGGGCCTGCACCGTAATGGCTGCCAGCAACAACAAAGCAAAAAGTACAACTCTTCTCATAATCGTAATATTAGCCTAAGCTGGTCATGACAAATTCTGTTCCAATAACTTAAGCATTCCCGAAAGTATATAAAAAATTGCATATAAACAGAAGATGCTCAAGTATAAAGTGGCAGTTTAAGTGCTATTTTTTACAGCGATTCGGTTGATTATTTAGTAATTTGCCGCCCTTAATATTCCGAAACTATAATGTATACCTATAGCGTCCTTTTTGATTTTACTGAAAGTGTTTTCCTGGCCATGGGCTGCCCGCCTAAAGATGCCAAGCTGGCTGCAGAGGTTTTGCTGGAAGCCGACCTGCGTGGTGTAGACTCGCATGGTGTAGCCCGGTTAAGCGGTTATGTGCGCCTTTGGGAGGCCGGCCGCATCAACCCGAAGCCAAACATGCGCATTGTACACGAAACTCCCAGCACGGCTACTGTAGATGGTGATGGCGGTTTAGGCTTAGTAATTGCGCCAAAGGCGATGGATATAGCTATAGAAAAAGCAGAGAAAGTTGGTACAGGCTGGGTATCAGTTCGTAACTCCAATCACTTTGGTATAGCAGGTTATCACGCCATGGAAGCATTGAGCTCGGATATGATAGGCATGGCGATGACCAATGCAAGCCCCTTGGTTGCTCCAACACACTCTATAGACCGTATGCTGGGTACCAACCCGATTGCCGTAGCGGTGCCAACCAAAAAGCAACCACCTTTTGTAGCCGACTTCGCAACGGCATCTGCTGCTAATGGTAAGCTGGAGATACTACAGCGCAAAGAGAAAAAAGCCCCGGTAGGCTGGATACAAACGGCCGATGGAGAAGATACCGATAATGCCAACGAACTGAAAGATGGTGGTGCCCTGCTTCCGCTTGGCTCAGACCTGACACGCGGTAGCCACAAAGGTTATGCCCTTGCCGCTATAGTTGATATTTTCTCGGCTGTACTTTCGGGTGCAAACTATGGCCCGTGGGTGCCACCATTCGTAGCCTTCCTCGATCCTCCTGCCGACCCGGTTGGTAAAGGTATAGGTCACTTTTTAGGAGCCATGCGCATCGATGCTTTCCGGCCTGCCGATGAGTTTAAAGAAAATATGGACCGCTGGATAGAAACTTTCAGGGCAGCTAAGCCAAAGAAAGGCGAAAAAGCAGTGCTTATCCCCGGCGACCCGGAACGCTTAACAACCGAGATCAGGCTAAGAGAAGGTATACCATTGCTGCAACCAGTAGCCGAAGACCTGTTTAAGTTAGGAAAGAAGTTCGGTATTAAGTTCTAATACATATATAAAACCAGAATCTGATTTCAGTGCTCACACTCCCGTCTCGCGGATATGAACTATAAGTTTAAGTCGATTATAAAACAAAAGTGCCGGCAGTTTATACTTGCCGGCACTTTTGTTTTATAATTCAGCGAGCCAGAGGCACAGCTATAGTTCGAGACGAGCGAGAACGCGCGCCAAAACTATTCGATCTTCTTACCGGCCATTGCCTGTTTAATAGATATCTGCATCACACGCTCTGCAAAAGGACTTGTCTGCTCTTCCAGGATATCAACTGCTTTAAGTATAGTATTTTTATCGCCGGATGGTAACGCATCTTTCAGGTTCTGCAAGTTGGTTCTGGTCAGCTCAATTTCTTCAGCTGTCAGGTGCTGACCGTTCTTCTCTACAAAGCGCTCTACCTGGTAAAGCATCTGCTCTGCTGTAGTGCGGGCTTCTATCACCATGCGGGTATTCACATCGTCGCGGGCGTGGGTTATCGAGTCCATCAGCATCTGTTCAACCTGCTCATCGGTCAGGCCATACTGTGGCTTAACTTCCACTTCCTGGCGCACACCCGAGCGTAGTTCAATGGCTTCTACTTTCAGTATACCATCGGCGTTCAATATAAAGTTCACGTCTACCTTCGGAAAACCAGCTGGCATGGCAGGTATACCTTTCAGATCAAACTCTGCCAGTTTACGGTTTTCCTGCACAAGGTCGCGCTCACCCTGGTAAACAGATATCTTCATATTCACCTGTCCATCTATAGAGGTAGTATATTGACGGCCTGCTTTGGTTGGTATCTTAGAGTTTCTGGGGATGATAGAGTCCATCAAGCCGCCCATTGTTTCTATACCTAAGGTAAGTGGTGTTACATCAAGCAGCAGAATGTCTTTACGGTTACCGGCCAATATATCAGCCTGTATCGCAGCACCCAACGAAACTACTTCATCCGGATTAAGCGTATTGTTGGCAGGCTTACCGAAGAACTCCGAAACGGCCTCATACACCATTGGCACACGCGTAGACCCACCCACCATGATCACAGCATCTATCTGTTCCGGCTGTAGTTTGGCATCCGCCATAGCCATGCGGCAGCTTTCTATAGTTCTGGCTACAGTTGGTGCAATCAGGGTCTCAAAAGTATGCCGCTCAATGTGGCAATCTATTGTTCCGTTTATAGTTCCGGTATAAGCCGGCTGCGAACTTAATGTCTTTTTGGCTTCTTCGGCACGCAAGCGTAGTTCCTGCTGCAGGTTCTTGTCTTCATTTACCGTGTCAGCAATCAGCTGGTTTTCCTGTATCCAGTGGTTTATAATAGCCCGGTCAAAGTCATCGCCACCCAAATAAGTATTCCCGTTAGTAGAAAGCACTTCGAAAATACCCTGATGTATACTTAAGATGGAAATATCAAAAGTACCGCCACCAAGGTCGTAAACCGCTACTGTTTTCTCTTCGTTTTGGTCTATACCTATACCATATGCAAGCGCAGCCGCTGTTGGCTCGTTCACAATGCGCAGTACTTCCAGACCAGCCAGCTTACCGGCATCGCGTGTAGCCTGCCGTTGAGAATCGTTAAAGTAAGCCGGAACGGTAATTACAGCACGATTAACCGGGGTTTTTAAAGAGTGTTCCGCACGTTCGCGCAGTTCCTTCAGTATCTCTGCCGACAGCTCAATTGGCGAATAGAACTTATCTCCTACTCTTATCTTAACCAGGCCTTCGCTGTCATCGTCAATTATCTTGTAGCCAAAATAATCTTTGTGTTCGCCAACATCTTTATACGATTTACCCAGCAAGCGCTTCACAGAGTAAATGGTTTTGGCCGGATCAGTAGTCAGGTAGTCTTTAGCTTCGGTGCCAACTATAGTTTCGCCGGTTTGGGTAAAATGCACCACCGACGGCACTATTGTTCCGCGGCCCTGGTCGTTTATAGCTATTGGTTTTTTATCTTCAGGATGGATGTAGGCCACCAGGCTGTTTGTTGTGCCCAGGTCTATACCTACTATAACTTCTTCCTGCTGGATAGAGCCAGTAGAAAGATTTATTGCAACTTTTGCCATAGTATCTATACTTAGGTGAGGCCGCTACTTTTTAGCAGCAGCACAATAGCACAAAGTTACGAATTATTTAGGGAGGGATTAAGTGATAAGTATCATTGAGGTTTATAGTTTTAAACGCAACTATAAACTATAGAATTACTTTTCGTTCTTGGCAACTATAATGAACACGTCTTCATTTGGGCGTTTCATCAGGTATTTTTCCCGGGCGTATTTTTCAAGCAGGTCGGTATTACCCATCAGCGCCTTACGGTCCTTCTCCACTTCCTCCATCTTCTCTACATAGTCTTCCTTCACGTTTTCCAGGTCGCTCAATTGTTTGCTCGTCTGGTACTGTGTAATAAAGTCGTTAGAGTCGAAAAAGAGCATCCAAACCACAAACAGGGCTGTTGTAATGAAATAAAAGTTGCGGAATAATTTTGGAATGCGCTTGATCATGGGATACTGTGGCTAAAAGGTACTTATACAAAAATAAGGCTGTGAGTCATATAACCCACAGCCTTAGCCATAAATATTTTCAAATGTTGGATTTTAGAACTTACGGCCCGGATAATAGGCAATTTCACCAAGTTCTTCTTCAATGCGAAGCAACTGGTTATACTTGGCCATTCGGTCAGAACGCGAAGCCGAACCGGTCTTGATCTGGCCTGTATTCAATGCTACTGCCAGGTCAGCGATCGTGTTATCTTCCGTCTCGCCGGAACGGTGGCTCATGACGCTCTTATAACCATGGCGCAGGCCTAAGTTAATAGCATTTATAGTTTCCGTCAGCGTACCGATCTGGTTTACTTTTATCAGGATCGAGTTAGCAACACCCTGGTCTATACCTTGCTGCAGACGGTTAACGTTTGTTACAAACAAGTCATCACCTACCAACTGTATTTTATCACCTATAGTTTGGGTTAGTTCTTTCCAGCCTTTCCAGTCGTCTTCGTCCATACCGTCTTCAATCGAAGCGATAGGGTACTTCTCTGTCCACTCTTTCCAGTAGCTCACCATTTCAGACGAAGTCAGCTTATCACCGGTTGATTTTTTGAAAGTATAAAGCCCGGTAGATTTATCGTAGAACTCTGAGCTAGCAGCATCCATAGCGATCATCATATCGTCGCCTGGCTTATAGCCTGCCGCTTCAATAGCCTGCAATACCACTTCTATAGCTTCCACGTTAGATGCAATGTTCGGAGCGAAGCCACCTTCGTCGCCTACGTTAGTCGAAAGACCTTTCTTCTTCAGTACATTCTTCAGGTGATGGAAAACCTCGGAACCCATACGCAACGCTTCAGAGAAAGAAGGCGCACCAACCGGCATGATCATAAACTCCTGGAAGTCGATGGCATTATCGGCGTGGCTACCACCGTTCAGGATGTTCATCATAGGCACTGGCAACGTGTTAGCGTTAACACCACCCACGTAACGGTAAAGCGGCATATTCAGCTCCTGAGCTGCAGCACGGGCAATAGCCAGCGATACGCCAAGTATAGCATTTGCACCAAGGTTACCTTTGTTATCAGAACCATCCAGCTCGATCATGATCTTATCAAGCAGGTTCTGATCGAACACTGGGAAACCAACAAGCTCTTCAGCAATTTTACCGTTTACGTTGTTAACAGCCTGCAGCACACCTTTACCCATGTACTTGCCTTTGTCGCCATCACGCAGTTCTACAGCCTCATGTATACCGGTAGAAGCTCCAGATGGCACAGCAGCACGGCCCATCACACCGCTTTCAGTCATAACATCTACTTCAACAGTAGGATTGCCTCTCGAATCAAAGATCTGGCGGGCTTTAATATCAATAATTAAGCTCATTGGTTTGTTTTAATCTATAGTTTTACTTGATTTTTACTTTTCTCTAATAGCGCCACAAAGTCATCGAAAAGATACTCTGAGTCGTGTGGCCCCGGAGACGATTCCGGGTGGTACTGTACGGAAAATGCAGGTTTAGTTTTCATACGCATCCCTTCAATGGTATTATCATTAAGGTTAATGTGCGTTACTTCTACCTCCGGATGATTTTTAAGTTGCTCGGCATCTACCACAAAACCATGGTTCTGACTCGTGATCTCGCTTCTGCCCGTCATCAGATTTTTAACCGGATGGTTGAGCCCTCTATGCCCATTATGCATTTTATAGGTAGCAATACCATTAGCCTGCGCCAGTATCTGGTGCCCCATACAGATTCCGAACATTGGTTTCTCTTTTTCCAGTATCTGCTTTACGCTTTCTACAGCTACCTGTGTTGCAGCAGGGTCGCCTGGTCCGTTTGAGATAAAATAACCATCCGGGTTCCACTTCTCCATCTCCTCAAAGGGTGTGTTATAAGGAAACACTTTAACTTCGCAACCGCGCTGCATAAAGTTATGAAGGCTGTTTCGTTTTACACCAAGGTCAAGCACGGCAACTCTATACTTAACGTCTTCTGGTTTCAAGTCATAGGTTTCTGGCGTACTTACCTTAGATGATAACTCTAAACCAGCCATAGACGGTACTTCAGCAAGTTTCTTACGTAGCGCTTCAATATCAGTTATCTCAGAAGAAACGATCGCATTCATAGCGCCTTTATCCCGAATGTGACGAACAAGTGCACGCGTATCTATTTCGCAGATACCTACTATGCCAGCTTTTTCGAAATAGTCCTGTAACGAACCTTCAGCCGTCTTGCGAGAATAAAAATGCGAGAAGTCCTTACAAACAAGGGCACTGATCTGTACTTTGTTTGATTCTACTTCCTCAGACTGAACTCCATAGTTACCCACATGAGATACGGTGTTAACCACTACCTGACCATAATAAGAAGGATCAGTGAATATCTCCTGGTATCCTGTCATCCCTGTATTAAAGCAAAGTTCACCACCGGATGTGCCGATCATTCCAAGGCTTTTGCCCTTATAAACTGTACCATCTTCTAAAAGAAGTATGGCTTCTGAAGCGGTATGTTTTTTCATTTCGAGGTTTTTACAAAAATAAAAAAGGGACACGACTTCCGTCATGTCCCTTTAAAATATTTCAAAGAATTTGCTTATTCAGCATCTTTTGATTCTTCTGCAGTTGCATCAGTTTCAGCAGCTTTAGGAGCTTCAGCAGCACCTTCAGCCTTCTTCTTAGTAGCACCAGCACGACGACGAGTTTTCTTCGCGCCCGCTGCAGCACCTTTAGTTGTTACCATATCCTCGTTGTAGTCTACTAACTCGATAACACACATCTCTGCGTTGTCACCAAGACGGTAGCCAGTTTTAAGGATACGAGTGTAACCACCTGGTCTGCTTGCAATTTTGCCTGCTACCTCATCAAAAAGCTCCTTAACAGCTTCCTTCTCCTGAAGGTAAGCAAATACAGTTCTTCTTGAATGTGTAGTATCGTTCTTAGATTTAGTAAGAAGTGGCTCTACATACTTACGAAGAGCTTTAGCTTTTGCTACAGTTGTAGAAATACGCTTCTGTAGGATAAGGGAAGCAGCCATGTTAGACAGCATCGCCTTACGGTGTGCAGCAGTTCTTCCTAAGTGATTGATTTTTTTACCGTGTCTCATTTTTTTGATTGTGCACGTGCATACCGTCGATCAACCTTTCGGGATCGGGAATTATGCCGTAGATTATTATTCTTCTTCTAATTTATATTTAGAAAGGTCCATTCCAAAAGTTAAACCTTTCTCCTGCACTAAGTTTTCTAACTCAGTAAGTGACTTTTTACCAAAGTTACGGAATTTCATCATATCAGAAATATCTAACTGCACCAGGTCACCAAGCGTCTTGATATCCGCGGCTTTTAAACAGTTGTATGCTCTAACAGATAAGTCCATATCCTGAAGTGGTGTCTTCAGAACTTTGCGCATATGCAGCAGTTCTTCGTCTACAACCTCTTCTTCTTCTGGCTTGGCAGTTTCAAAAGTCATGGTGTTATCAGAGAACAACATAAAGTGCTGTATAAGGATATTTGCAGCTCCTTTAAGTGCTTCCTCCGGATGAATTGATCCGTCAGTCTGAATTTCAAGCAGAAGTTTTTCGTAGTCGGTCTTTTGCTCAACACGCGTGTTTTCAACACTAAACTTTACATTCTTAATTGGTGTAAAGATTGAGTCGATCGCGATCAGACCAAAAACCTGGTCAGTAGCCGGCTTATTTTCTTCAGCAGGAACGTAACCACGTCCTTTCTGAACTGTAAGCTCAACTTCTATAGATAAGTTCTTGTCTAAGTTACAGATCACCAACTCCGGGTTTAAAACCTCAAAGCTAGTTGTAAACTTATTGATATCGCCGGCATAGAAAGTATCTGCACCATTGATAGTAACTGTGATCTTATCATCGATTACTTCGCTTACTTTCTTGAAGCGAACCATTTTCAGGTTCAGGATGATATCAGAAACATCCTGCACCACACCTTCAACTGATGAAAATTCGTGCAGTACACCTGGTATGCGTACGCTTGTAATTGCATAACCTTCCAGAGAAGAAAGCAGAATTCTGCGTAGAGCATTACCGATGGTTACACCGTAACCTTTTTCAAGCGGCTTAAATTCAAATGTACCATGAAAGTCGTCGGCTTTCTCCATTACCACTTTCTCTGGCATTTGAAACGCTAATATTGACATACTTGCAGTGTTAAAGGTTAAAAATTGATTATGCTGCTTATTACTTAGAGTAAAGTTCAACGATTAACTGCTCCTGGATCTTCTCCGGGATCAGGTCACGCTGAGGTGCAGAGATAAACTTACCAGCCATTTCAGTTGCATCCCACTCTAACCAGCTAAACTGTCTTGCATTACGAACAGTTAAACTTGTCGTAATCGCCTCAAGAGATTTTGACTTCTCTCTAACAGCTATAACATCACCAACTTTTAAGCTATAAGAAGGTATATTTACTATACCACCGTTTACAGTTATATGCTTATGCAATACAAGCTGACGTGCTGCTCTACGAGTTGGAGCAATACCTAAACGGTAAACTGTATTATCTAATCTAGATTCAAGAAGTATCAAAAGGTTCTCACCAGTAATACCGCCTTTTCTATGAGCTTTCTCGAACAGGTTAGCAAATTGCTTTTCCAATACACCATAGATGTATTTTGCCTTCTGCTTTTCAGCCAACTGAACTGCGTATTCAGACTGCTTCTTACGACGACCACGGCCGTGCTGTCCCGGAGGATATGCTTTCTTTTTTAATGCTTTGCTTGGGCCAAAGATCTCTTCGTTAAACTTTCTAGAGATCTTGCTTTTAGGGCCTGTATATCTTGCCATTTTATTTAATCTACTTTAAAATTAAACTCTTCTGCGTTTAGGAGGACGGCATCCGTTGTGAGGTAGCGGAGTAACGTCCTTAATAGTAGTTACCTCTATACCTGAATTTTGCACAGTACGGATGGCGGACTCTCTACCTGCACCTGGGCCTTTAACAAAAACTTCTGCTTTGCGCATTCCAAGGTCATAAGCAACCTTAGCACAATCAGAAGCTGCCATTTGTGCAGCGTAAGGAGTGTTCTTTTTAGAACCTTTAAAACCCATTTTACCAGCAGAAGCCCAAGATATTACTTGACCTGCATTGTTGGTTACTGAGATAATAATATTGTTGAAAGAAGCTTTAATGTGTACCTGGCCAGTTGCTTCCACAACTACTACACGCTTTTTAGCTTTGTCTTTTCTTTTCTGAGCCATGATCAATTAATTATTTAGAAGCTTTCTTCTTGTTTGCAACTGTCTTACGCTTACCTTTTCTCGTACGAGAGTTATTTTTGGTACGCTGTCCACGAACCGGCAGACCCTTACGGTGTCTTAAACCACGGTAGCAACCAATGTCAAGAAGACGCTTAATGTGCAACTGTACTTCAGATCTTAATACACCTTCAGTTTTGTGATCAGTTGCGATAATATTTCTGATCTCGTTAGACTCATCTTCAGTCCAGTCCTTCACTTTCTTGTCAAGATCCACCCCGGCTTTGCTTAAGATAGTCTTTGACAGATTGCGACCTATACCAAAAATATAAGTTAGCGCTATCTCGCCTCTCTTGTTATCCGGAATATCTACTCCTGCTATTCTAGCCATACTCTTTTAATTATCCTTGTCTTTGTTTATATCTTGGATTCTTTTTGTTGATGACATAAAGTTTCCCCTTCCGGCGGATAACTTTACATTCAGCACTTCTCTTTTTTACTGATGCTTTAACTTTCATTGTATTTATTTATATCGATAAACAATCCGACCTTTTGTTAAATCATAGGGTGACATTTCTAATTTAACTTTATCACCAGGGAGAATTTTAATGTAATTCATTCTCATTTTCCCGGAGATGTGAGCTATCAGTTGATGTCCGTTTTCTAATTCTACCCGGAACATAGCATTTGATAATGCCTCTACAATTGTTCCGTCCTGTTCAATAGATGACTGTTTCGCCATTTATGCTTTTTTAGCTTTTTCTATATATTCGAAGGTAGTTAACACTTCTGCTTTACCTTTCCTTATTACAACCGTATGCTCAAAATGGGCAGAAGGCATTTTATCTCTTGTTCTAATGGTCCAGCCATCATCTTCTTGTACTATACTTTTAGCACCAAGATTGATCATTGGCTCTATTGCCAAAACCAGACCTTCCTGTAATTTAATACCCTGCCCACGTTTACCATAATTAGGTACCTCAGGAGCTTCGTGTAAATTACGGCCAATTCCATGACCTACTAATTCTCTTACTACACTAAAGCCATTTGCTTCAGCATATTGTTGAATCTGATAACTTATATCTCCCAATCGATTTCCAGCTACGGCTTTTTCAATTCCTTTCGCTAGGCTCTCTTTCGTTACTGTAAGTAACTTTTCAACCTCAGGAGACACATTACCTATTGCATGCGTATAAGCAGAGTCACTATGATATCCTTTATAGTATACTCCGCAATCTACTGAAATAATATCACCCTCTTTTAAAACATGTTTCCCTGGGAAACCATGTACCACTACTGCATTGGGTGAAATACATAAACTATAAGGGAAACCATTATAGTTCAAAAATGAAGGTTGAGCTCCGTGGTCCTTTATAAACTCTTCAGCTCTTTTATCAAGTTCTGCAGTAGTAATTCCCTCTTTTATGAGAGAAGCTACTTCGCCATGTGCTTTACCTAATATTAAAGCACTTTGGCGAATTAGCTCAATTTCTTCTTCAGTTTTATAAAAGATCATTTATTAAGATACCATAGCTATGTTCTCAGTTCTTCCTCTCAGTTTACCTGATTTCATCATGCCATCGTAATGACGCATTAATAAATAACTTTCAATCTGCTGTAATGTATCTAGCACTACACCAACCATAATAATCAAAGATGTACCTCCAAAGAACTGTGCAAACTCACTTGTCACACCTAACAACATTGCAATTGCAGGGAATATAGCAACTAAAGCAAGATAGATAGCTCCTGGTAATGTTATCTTAGTTAGAATTGAATCTATATATTCTGATGTCGCACGACCTGGCTTTACACCTGGTATGAAACCACCACTTCTTTTCAAGTCATCTGCAATACGATTTGGATCAACACTAATGGCTGTATAAAAGTAAGTGAATACAAGAATAAGTAAACCAAATACTAAGTTATACTGCCACGAAGTAAAGTCAGAGAAAGTTGATCCGATATAATTAGCCGTTTCACTCGTGTCAGCCCATAGACCCGCAACCATTGATGGCAGGAACATAAGGGACTGAGCAAATATGATAGGCATTACACCAGCAGCATTAACCTTTAAAGGTATAAACTGACGTTGACCACTATATAAAGAGCTACCTCCAACTTGTTTAGCGTATTGTACAGGAATTCTTCTGATTGCTTGTGTTAGCATTACAACTGACATTACAACGAAGAACAGAATTGCTAATTCAAATAAGAATAATAAGGCACCATTTAATTGCTTTGATAAGAACTCAGCAGCAATTGCACCTGGGAATCGTGATATGATACCGATCATAATCAGCATCGATATACCATTACCAATACCTTTATCCGTAATTTTTTCACCTAACCACATACAGAATATAGTTCCTGCTGTTAGAACGATCATTGATGTGATCGTAAACATGGTCGGGTTAATAGCGATTGCCTCGCTATTAATAGTAGCAACAAAGCCTACGGCTTGTGCTAAGGTTATTATAATGGTAAGAACTCGGGTGATCTGGTTGATTTTTTTTCTACCTGACTCACCCTCCTTCTGCATCTTTTGAAAGTAGGGTACAGCAATTGTTAATAGCTGAAGTACAATAGAAGCTGATATATATGGCATGATACCTAATGCAAAGATGGAAGCATTACTGAATGCTCCACCTAAGAAAGTATCTAACAATCCGAATAGACCGGATGTATTTGCTTTTAATTGATTAGGATCAATACCAGGAAGAACAACAAAAGAACCAAGTCTGAATATTGCTATGAAACCGATTGTATTAAGTATTCTAACGCGTAGATCCTCAATAGCAAATATGTTCTTTATTGTTGTTATAAACTTCTTCATACAGTTTAGATAGCTACTGTTTTACCGCCTGCTTTTTCAATTGTTGATATAGCTGTCTGAGAGAAAGCATGGGCATGAACCTCTACCGCTTTACTGATCTCACCTCTACCCAATACTTTAACTTTGTCGTTCTTAGAAACTAATCCGTGAGCTTTGAAAAAATCAAAGTTAAGAACTGTTTCACCTGTGCTTTCAGCCAGAGACTGAATAACATCTAAGTTGATTGCTTTATACTCAACTCTGTTGATGTTTTTAAAGCCAAACTTAGGAACGCGTCTCTGAAGTGGCATCTGACCACCTTCAAAGCCTGATTTCTGAGAATAACCTGAACGAGACTTAGCACCTTTGTGACCTCTTGTAGAAGTACCACCTCTACCAGATCCGGTACCGCGGCCAATTCTTTTTCTAGTCTTGACAGCCCCTTCTGCAGGTTGTAATGAATTTAAATACATTTTATTGTTCTTTAACTTCGATCAAATTATGAACCTTGTTTACCATACCAGCAATCTGTGGGGTTAACTCTACAGTTACTGATTTATTGATTTTGCCTAAGCCTAAAGCTTGCATTGTAAGCTTCTGTGATTTAGGTCTGTCAATAATGCTTTTAACTTGTGTGATAGTTACTTTCGCCATGACATTAACCATTAAATACTTTCTGTAAATTTACTCCTCTTTGCTGTGCTACTGCCAATGGATCACGCATATTAGCCAAGGCATCAAAAGTTGCCTTAACCACGTTATGCGGGTTTGACGAGCCTTTAGACTTGCAAAGTACGTCTTTTATACCGGCACTTTCAAGTACTGCACGCATTGCACCACCTGCAATTACACCTGTTCCTGGTGCAGCTGGCTTAACAAGTACATAACCACCAGAATATTTACCTTCCATTGAATGTGGAACAGTATGATGATAAAGAGGAACTTTAACTAAGTTTTTCTTTGCATCATCGATACCTTTTGCAATAGCATCAGTTACTTCATTAGCTTTACCTAAGCCGTAACCTACTACACCATTACCGTCACCAACTACAACTATAGCAGCGAAGCTAAATCTTCTACCACCTTTAACAACTTTGGCAACTCTGTTTATAGCTACTACTCTCTCTTTTAACTCGATTTCGCTAGCCTTTACACTACGTATATTGTTCTTCAACATAATATTTTAGAATTTAAGGCCAGCTTCTCTAGCTCCTTCAGCCAATGATTTTACTTTACCATGATAAAGGTATCCTGAACGGTCGAAAACAACCTGAGATATTCCTTTTTCAATAGCTTTTGAAGCAATCTCTTTACCTACTCTCGCAGCAGTTTCAATGTTAGCTTTAGTAGCATCTTCCATCTTAGCTGAAGAGGCAGCAGCAATAGTTACACCAGCAACATCATCAATAATCTGTGCATAAATCACACGATTACTTCTGAAAACAGACAGTCTTGGCTTCTCTGAAGTACCAGATACCTTTCTTCTGATGCTTTTCTTAATTTTCGATCTTCTTTGTACTTTATTTGCAGACATGATGATGATTATTTAGATGCTGTCTTACCAGCTTTTCTTCTTACAACTTCACCAACAAATCGAATACCTTTTCCTTTGTATGGCTCAACCTTACGCAGTGATCTGATCTTAGCAGCAACTTGGCCAATTAGCTGCTTATCGTTGCTTTCTAATGTAACAACTGGCGCTTTACCTTTTTCAGTAACAGCAGTTGCAGCTATCTCAGCTGGTAACGACACGAATATATTGTGTGAATAACCTAATGACAGTTCAAGAACCTGACCCTGTACTGAAGCTTTGTAACCTACACCTACAAGTTCAAGCTGTTCTTTATAACCTTCGCTTACACCGATCACCATATTGTTAATAAGTGATCTGTATAAACCGTGCATCGCTCTGTGACGCTTCTGCTCAGTTGGTCTTTCTACGATAATCTGGTTGTCCTCCTGCTTCACTGTCATATCAGCATCAACACGAGTAGTCAGAGTTCCTTTAGGACCTTTAACAGTTACCAGGTTTTTATCATCAACAGATATTTCTGTATTGTTTGGCAGGTTGATTGGCAATTTTCCTATACGTGACATTGTCTCTCCTCCTTATTAATAAACATAACATAAAACTTCGCCACCTATATTCTGAGTGCGTGCTTCCTTATCGGTCATCACGCCCTTAGATGTAGACACGATAGCTACGCCTAAACCATTCAATACACGTGGCAGTTCCTCACTACCGGCATACTTACGAAGCCCTGGCTTGCTAATACGCTCCAACTTAACAATCGCAGACTGCTTAGTTGAAGGGTTATACTTCAGAGCTATTTTAATATTGCCCTGTACTGCTGAGTCTTCAAATTTGTAACTTTGAATGTACCCTTTATCGTACAGAACTTTTGTTATTTCCTTTTTAATGTTGCTAGATGGTATTTCAACTATCCTGTGGTTAGCCTTTATGGCATTACGCACGCGAGTTAAATAATCTGCTATTGGATCTGAGTTCATTATGAATGACTTAAATAATGATCGCTTTTTTCTAAGCGAGCCGCAAAGATAAATATTTTTCTGTATCTTATCTATAGATATCAGAAAATATTACCAGCTCGACTTTGTTACACCTGGAATTTTTCCCATCAGAGCTAATTCTCTGAACAATACACGAGAGATACCGAACTTTCTCATGTAACCGCGTGGTCTGCCAGATAATTTGCATCTGTTATGCAATCTGATCGGAGATGCATTCTTAGGTAGTTTATCTAAGGCTTCATAATCTCCATTAGCTTTCAATTCAGCTCTTTTAGCAGCATATTTTGCTACCATTTTCTGTCTTTTAAGCTCTCTTGCTTTAACTGCTTCTTTCGCCATTGTTATTACTTTTTAATGTTAGTGAAAGGCATCCCAAAAGCTTTAAGCAGTTCATAGCTTTCCTCGTCAGTGTTAGCTGTCGTTACAAAAGTTATGTCCATACCGCTAATGGATTTAATTTTATCGATGCTGATCTCAGGGAAAATGATCTGCTCTTTAACACCCAGGGTATAATTACCACGACCGTCAAATCCTTTATCATTAACACCTCTGAAGTCACGTACACGTGGAAGAGCAATTGTAAGAAGTCTGTCTAGGAATTCATACATCTTTTGTCCTCTCAACGTAACGCGTGCACCAATTGGCATACCTTCACGCAGTTTGAAGTTTGAAACAGATTTCTTTGCTATTGTAGCAACTGCTTTCTGACCAGTAATAGTTGATAATTCATCAACTCCTACGTCAACCAGCTTCTTATCAGCTACAGCTGCACCAATACCTCTGTTAATGGAGATCTTAGTAATTTTAGGCACCTGCATGATGTTCTTGTACTGGAACTTCTCTTTCAGGGCAGGCACTACCTCCGTTTGATATTTTTCTTTTAGTCTTGCAGTTGCCATCTTAGATTACTTCTCCTGTCTTTTTAGAGTAACGTTCAGTCTTACCTTCGCTGTTCTTTCTCTTAGCAGCCTTTACTCTTTCGCCTTTAGCATCAACTAACATTACATTACTTGCATTGATAGGAGCTTCAGTTTTAGAGATACCACCCTGAGGATTGCTTGCACTAGGTTTAGTATGCTTCGTTACCAGGTTTAATCCTTCTACTATTACTTTATTTTTATCTGTTAAAACAGATGCGATGCGGCCTGTCTTACCGCGCTCATCACCAGCAATTACTTTTACTGTATCGCCAGTTTTTACATGAAGTTTTTTCTTATTCATCTTTACTGAGAATTAGGAGTTATAGAACTTCAGGCGCAAGTGATACGATCTTCATGAATTGCTTCTCACGAAGTTCACGTGCAACTGGACCAAAGATACGCGTACCGCGTGGCTCGTTGTTAGCGTTAAGAAGTACAGCAGCGTTATCATCGAAACGGATATAAGACCCATCTTTTCTACGGATCTCTTTTTTCGTTCTAACAATAACTGCTTTTGATACTGTTCCTTTCTTAATGTTACCAGAAGATAAGGCAGACTTTACAGTTACTACAATACGGTCACCTATTGACGCATATTTCTTTCCTGTTCCACCAAGGACACGGATGCAAAGAACTTCTTTAGCACCGCTATTGTCAGCTACAGTTAATCTTGATTCTTGCTGTATCATCTTACTTAGCTCTTTCTATGATTTCAACTAAACGCCAGTTCTTGTTCTTGCTAAGCGGACGTGTTTCCTGAATGCGTACAGTATCACCTATATTGCATTCGTTTTTCTCGTCGTGCGCCATGAACTTATTGGACTTGCTTACAAACTTCCCGTACATTGGGTGTTTCATTTTGCTTTCAACAAGCACAGTGATAGATTTGTCCATTTTATTGCTAACAACCTTACCACTTCTTTCTTTTCTAAGATTTCTCTCTTCCATTTTTATTAAGTATTAAGAGTTAGCTTCAATTTCACGGCGACGTAACTCCGTATTAAGACGAGCAATTGTTGCTTTTGTCTCACGGATTTTCATTGGGTTTTCCAATGGAGATATGGCATGAGCAAAACGCAGGTTTTGCATGTTAGTCTTCTCAGTGTTAAGCTTCTCTTGTAGTTCCTCTAAAGACAAAGCTGTGATTTCTGAATTTTTCATATTACTACTTCTCAACGTAATCTCTACGTACAACAAACTTTGATCTAACAGGTAACTTCTGAGCAGCAAGTCTTAATGATTCGCGAGCTACATCTAGAGATACACCATCTGATTCGAACATGATCGTACCTGGCTTAACCACGGCTACCCAATACTCTGGAGAACCTTTACCCTTACCCATACGAACCTCTGCAGGCTTCTTTGTAATAGGCTTATCAGGGAAGATTCTGATCCAAACTTGTCCTTCACGTTTCATGGCTCTCGTCATCGCGATACGTGCTGCTTCTATCTGGCGGCTAGTGATCCACGATGCTTCAAGAGATTTAATTGCAAATGATCCAAATGAAATGGTGCTGCCTCTATGAGCAAGACCCTTCACGCGACCTTTTTGCATTTTTCTATATTTAGTCCTTTTCGGCTGTAACATTTTCTAAAACTTAATAATGTTAGCAATCAATTACTGACGACGCTTGTTACGCTTTGGAGCACCATCCGTCTTCTTACGGTTGCCTGCACCACGTCTGTCACCACCCTGAGATGAACCTGGGCCTTTGCTTTCTAATCCAGCATTAGGGGTCAGGTCTTTCTTACCATAAACCTCGCCTTTAAATACCCATACTTTAATTCCAAGCTTACCATATACGGTCTGAGCTTCAGATAAAGCATAGTCAATATCAGCACGAAGTGTATGTAGTGGAGTTCTACCTTCTTTGTAGTGCTCAGTACGTGCCATCTCAGCACCGCCTAAACGACCTGAAACCTGCACTTTAATACCTTCAGCACCAACACGTAACGCCGAAGCGATAGCTTGCTTCATTGCACGACGGAAGGAGATACGAGCTTGTAACTGCTGAGCGATTGATTCACCAACAAGTTTAGCATCTAACTCAGGACGCTTAATCTCAAAGATATTGATCTGAACATCTTTATTTGTAAGCTTCTTAAGTTCTTCTTTGATCTTATCTACTTCCTGACCGCCTTTACCGATAACAACACCCGGGCGGGCAGTGTTAATAGTAATTGTAATGCGCTTCAGTGTTCTTTCAATAATGATCTTAGAGATACCGCCTTTAGGAATACGAGCTAATATGTATTTTCTGATCTTCTCATCTTCAACCAGCTTTTCAGCAAAATCTTTACCGCCATACCAGTTAGAATCCCAACCTTTGATAACTCCTAGGCGAAAACCAATCGGATTTACTTTCTGTCCCATGTTCTTACTTTTTGGCTTTTTTAGATTTCTTTGATTGCTGCTCTACTTGCTCATCAGTCATGCTGTCTAATACAAGAGTTACATGATTTGATCTTTTTCTGATGCGGTAACCGCGACCTTGAGGAGCCGGACGTAGACGCTTTAACATCTTTCCTTCATCTACAAAGATCGTTTTGATATATAGGTTTGCATCTTCGATCTGAGCATCTTCATTTTTCAGCTGCCAGTTTGATAAAGCTGATAATACAAGCTTTTCAATTCTGGCTGCACCTGAATTAGGTTGAAACTTAAGTATACCTAAGGCTTTCGCTACGCTTTTGCCGCGCACCATATCTGCTACTAATCTCATCTTGCGAGGAGACGTAGGCACGTTGTTTAATTTAGCTACTGCTTCCATGCTTATCGCTTGCCTTTATCTTTTTTAGCAATATGACCTCTGAAATTTCTTGTAGGAGCAAACTCACCGAGTTTATGTCCCACCATATTCTCTGTTACATACACTGGAATAAATTTATTTCCATTGTGAACAGCGAAAGTATGTCCAACGAAATCAGGAGAAATCATTGATCTGCGAGACCAGGTTTTAATAACCGACTTTTTGCCGGACTCGTTCATCGCAACTACTTTTTTATCGAGCCTATAGTCAATATAAGGCCCTTTTTTTAATGATCTAGCCATTTATTATTTCTTTCCTCTATTAACTATTAACTTCTGAGAGTGCTTATTTGTGTTTCTGGTCTTCAGACCTTTTGCATATAAGCCTTTACGTGAGCGTGGATGACCACCTGAAGACTTACCTTCACCACCACCCATAGGGTGATCTACCGGGTTCATCGCAACACCACGAACTCTTGGACGTCTACCTAACCATCTCTTACGTCCTGCTTTACCAAGATTAACGTTCATATGGTCAGAGTTTGAAACAGTACCTACAGTTGCATAGCAATTCACAAGCACCATTCTAAGCTCACCTGAAGGAAGCTTTATAGTTGCATAGCGGCCTTCACGTGCTACCAGCTGTGCATAAGATCCTGCACTTCTTGCTAAAGTAGCGCCTTTACCTGGCTGCAACTCGATGTTGTGGATAATAGTACCTAGAGGAATTTCAGATAAAGGAAGGCAGTTTCCAATTTCTGGAGCATTGCCTGGACCTGAAATTATTACTGAGCCTACTTCAATTCCAGTAGGAGCAATAATGTAGCTCTTCTCGCCGTCAGCATAGTAAACTAATGCAATACGGGCAGTTCTGTTCGGATCGTACTCAACTGATTTCACTGTAGCCGGCACACCGTGCTTCGTTCTCTTGAAATCAATCATTCTGTACTTACGCTTATGACCACCGCCCATATAGCGCATAGTCATTTTGCCTTGGTTGTTGCGTCCACCAGATTTTTTAAGAGGTGCCAACAAAGATTTTTCAGGAGCTGATGCCGTAATCTCATCGAATGCCGGCGCTACTCTAAATCTTTGACCTGGTGTTGTTGGTCTTAACTTTTTTAAAGCCATTTTTGATTAATTATATTCCGCTATAAAAATCTATCATCTCACCCTCTTTCAGGGTAATGATTGCTTTTTTGATCAAAGAAGTACGGCCTGTAACTGCACCAGATTTGGTGTATTTCGTCTTAACCTTACCAATTGATCTCATGGTAGCTACGTTTGTAACTGTTACACCATAAAGTTTTTCAACTGCCTTTCTGATTTCTACTTTGTTGGCTTTCTTATCAACCTCAAAAGCATACTTTCCTACTTCGTTCATGGCAGTGTATTTTTCCGTCACAAGCGGTCTTTTAAGTACGTTCATTACTTATTGCTTAAGAGGTTTTCAATTACATTCACCGACTCTTCTAAAAGAACTACTCTCTCTGCATTCAGCAGGTCATAAGTGTTCAGATCAGAAGCTGTTGCTATTTTAACTTTAGGCAGGTTTCTTCCTGAAAGTACAATGTTCTTATCAACTGAAGGTAGCACTACTAGTGTTTTACCTGTTGACTTGATATTGCTCATGATATTCAGGAAGTCTTTCGTTTTTGGTGCATCTAAAGTAAAAGTCTCCAATAGGGCAACTTTGTTATCTTTAGCCAATTGAGAAAGAGCAGAAACTCTTGCCACGTTCTTAAGTTTCTTGTTCAACTTAAAGCTATAGTTTCTTGGCTTAGGACCGAAAACACGACCACCACCTACAAACAGAGGTGACTTTATGCTACCAGCTCTTGCACCACCTGTGCCTTTTTGCTTTTTGATCTTCTTGGTTGAACCAGCTACTTCGTTACGTTCTTTTGACTTATGCGTTCCTTGTCTCTGATTAGCCAAGTACTGCTTCACGTCAAGATACATCGCATGCTGGTTTGGCTCAGCACCAAATACAGCATCAGAAAGAGCAATCTTTCTACCTGTATCTTCACCTTTTATATTCAATACAGAAAGCTCCATTTTATTTCTCAATTAAAACGTAAGAGTTTTTGGCACCTGGTACAGAGCCACTAACTACTAATAGATTTTTGTCTGCGATAACACGCATCACTGTCAGGTTTTGGATAGTAACACGGTTACCACCAGTTCTACCTGCCATTCGCATACCTTTAAATACTCTTGATGGCCAAGAACATGCACCAATTGAACCTGGGTGTCTTGCTCTGTTATGCTGACCGTGTGTCTGTCCACCAACACCGGCAAATCCATGGCGCTTTACTACACCCTGAAAACCTTTACCTTTTGATGTACCAACAACGTCAACAAACTCACCTTCAATAAACAGGTTTGCATCAACTACATCACCTGCACTTAATTCCAGGCCTTCTGAGTCAAATTCTGCAACCTTTTTCTTTGGAGCCGTATTAGTCTTTTTGTAGTGACCTGCTTCTGCTTTTGTTACTCTCTTGAGCTTCTTGTCTCCGAAGCCAAGCTGTACTGCAGCGTAGCCATCGTTCTCTACCGTCTTCACCTGAGTAACAACACACGGGCCAGCTTGGATAAGCGTAACTGGTATGTTTTTACCATCTGGTGTGAAGAGGCTTGTCATTCCGATTTTTTTACCGATAATTCCAGGCATTCAACTTGATTTTTAGATGGATATATAAATTTTACCCTATAGCATCAGCTAAGGGAGTGCAAAGTTAAGAAAATTTAATCTTTCTTTACAACTCTTCTGTAAAATATTCTTTATCAGTGCATAAAAAAAGCGGACCACAGTAAATGGTCCGCTTTTTAAATCTTCAGTTAAGTAGTTATCAAACTTTGATCTCTACATCAACACCACTTGGTAACTCCAATTTCATTAGTGCATCTACTGTTTTAGAGCTAGTTGAATAAATATCTACTAATCTCTTGTAAGTGCAAAGCTGGAACTGCTCGCGTGATTTCTTGTTTACGTGTGGTGATCTTAACACTGTAAACTTATCTTTCTCAGTTGGCAATGGAATTGGACCACTAACGATCGCACCTGTTGCCTTCACCGCTTTAACGATCTTTTCAGATGACTTGTCAACTAAATTATGATCGTATGACTTTAACTTAATTCTGATTTTCTGATTCATTATTATTAATGCTATTTAGCTGACGTACCTTTTATTTTAGCAATGATTGCATCTGCTAAGTTCTGCGGAACCTGCTCGTAATGAGAGAAGGTAAGAGAAGCTGTAGCTCTACCAGAAGTGATAGTACGAAGGTCGGTAACATAACCAAATAGTTCTGAAAGCGGAACATCAGCTTTAACAACTGTGGCTGTACCTTTCGTATCCATACCTTTCATCAAACCTCTTCTTCTGTTAAGGTCACCTGTAACCGGACCGGTGTATTCGTCTGGAGTTACAACGTCTACTGCCATGATCGGCTCAAGAAGTTTAGGTGCGCACTGCTTACCTGCTTCTTTGAAGCCCTGGCGTGCTGCTAATTCGAAAGACAGCGCATCAGAGTCAACATCGTGGAATGAACCGTGGAATAAACGAACTTTCATTGAGTCAACTGGGAAGCCTGCAAGAATACCATTCTTCATTGCTTCTTCGAAACCCTTCTGAATAGCTGGTATAAATTCTTTAGGAATTACACCACCAACAATCGCGTTCTCGAACTCAAGTCCGGTTTTGCCATCTTCACGTGGTCCCATGTTAAACACGATGTCGGCAAACTTACCACGACCACCTGATTGCTTCTTGAACACTTCTCTGTGCTCAATAGTCTTCGTAATCGTCTCTTTGTAAGCTACCTGAGGTGCACCCTGGTTCAATTCTACCTTGAACTCACGCTTCATACGATCGATGATGATCTCAAGGTGAAGCTCACCCATACCACGAAGAATAGTCTGACCTGTTTCTTCGTCTGTATTTACCTGTAAAGTTGGATCTTCTTCGATCAGTTTCGCAATGGCCATACCCATTTTATCAGAGTCAGCCTGAGTTTTAGGCTCAATAGCATATCCGATAACTGGCTCTGGGAACTCCATTGACTCCAGAACTATTTTCGCGTTCTGATCGCAAAGTGTATCACCAGTCTTGATATCTTTGAAACCAACTACTGCTGCAATATCACCAGCTTCTAATCTTTCGATCTGATTCTGCTTGTTTGCGTGCATCTGGAAGATACGAGAGATACGCTCTTTGTTATTAGAACGTGTATTGTATACATAAGAACCTGACTCCAGTACACCTGAATAAGCTCTTACGAAGCAAAGTCTACCTACGTATGGGTCTGTTGCAATTTTAAACGCAAGACCAGCAAAAGGCTCAGTTACACTTGGCTTTCTTGCTACTTCTGCATCAGTATCCGGGTTTGTACCTAGAATGCTTTCTTTATCCATCGGAGATGGAAGTAATGCCATTACATAATCCAGCATTGTCTGAACACCTTTGTTCTTGAAAGAAGAACCACAAAGCATTGGTACAATAGCCATATCAATAGTTGCAGCACGAAGCGCAGCAAGAATTTCATCTTCAGTGATTGATGCGGGATCATCGAAGTATTTCTCCATTAATCTCTCATCGTAATCAGCAACCGCTTCCAGAAGTTTCTCTCTGTATTCTTCTGCTTCTTCGATCATATCGTCTGGAATTGGCACTTCAGTAAAGGTCATACCTTTATCTGACTCATTCCAAACTATACCACGGAAGTTAACCAGGTCAACAACACCTTTGAAGTTATCTTCAGAACCTATTGGTAACTGTAATGCTACTGCATTGCTGCCTAACATTTCTTTCACCTGCTTACATACTGCAAGGAAATCAGCACCAGAACGGTCCATTTTGTTAACGAAACCCAGACGTGCAACTTTATAGTTGTCGGCAAGTCTCCAGTTAGTTTCTGATTGTGGCTCAACACCATCAACAGCACTAAACAGGAATACCAAACCATCCAGTACGCGTAATGAACGGTTTACTTCTACTGTAAAGTCCACGTGACCAGGAGTATCAATGATGTTGATATGATAATCATTGCCTCTGTATGGCCAGTTTACAGTTACAGCTGCAGATGTGATCGTGATACCACGCTCCTGCTCTTGTTCCATCCAGTCAGTTGTAGCGCCACCTTCGTGTACTTCACCTAACTTGTGTGATTTACCTGTATAATATAGAATACGCTCAGTAGTAGTGGTCTTGCCCGCATCAATGTGCGCAGCAATACCAATATTTCTTGTGTATTTTAAGTCTCTTGCCATTACTAGAATCTAAAGTGTGAGAATGCTTTGTTGGCTTCTGCCATTCTGTGCGTATCGTCTTTTTTCTTAACGGCTGCACCTTCTCCCTTAGCAGCTGCGATAATTTCACCTGCTAATTTATCCTTCATTGTCTTCTCACCTCTCTTGCGTGAGTAGGAAATCATCCATTTGATTCCCAGAGATACTCTGCGGTCCGGACGAACCTCAGTCGGCACTTGGAAAGTAGCTCCTCCAACACGACGGCTTTTAACTTCTACGCTAGGCATGATGTTATTCAATGCCTTCTTCCAAGTTTCAAGACCGTTCTCTTTTGTTCTTTGCTCTACTAGATCTACAGCATCATAGAAAATTCCATAAGCAACGCTTTTTTTGCCATCTACCATCAGGTAGTTAACAAAACGTGTTACTAATGTCTCTTTGTATTTTGGATCTGGAAGGAGAATTCTACTCTTCGGCTTTGCTTTTCTCATTGTATTAAAACGCTATGTATTATTTCTTTTTACCTTTTCCGGCAGCCGCTGGAGCTTGTCCTGGCTTAGGTCTCTTCGCACCGTACTTAGAACGAGACTGAAGACGACCGCTTACACCTGCAGTGTCAAGTGCACCACGAACGATGTGATAACGTACACCTGGCAAGTCTTTTACTCTACCACCTCTGATCAGAACAATAGAGTGTTCCTGTAGGTTGTGACCCTCACCTGGTATGTAGGCGTTAACCTCTTTACCGTTTGTTAATCTTACCCTTGCTACCTTACGCATTGCTGAGTTTGGCTTCTTAGGCGTAGTTGTATATACTCTAGTACATACACCACGACGCTGTGGGCATGAGTCCAAGGCTGGAGATTTTGACTTTGAAGTCAGTTTTTCTCTACCTTTTCTTACTAATTGCTGTATAGTAGGCATTTACTAGCTGTTAATTATAGATTTTATCCACTTTAAATTTTGGACTGCAAAGGTATAAAAATCGCTTTGCAATTTCAAAACTTTTAAATTATTAATTCTTAGCACCTTATGCTTCGCCAACGGTTCCTCCAAAGTTCATTGGGAAACTTGGGGCCTCGTTTGCTTGCTTTATTTCACCATAGCTACCTTCAAATTTTTTGATGTTATCTGCCAGAGCAGCCAATAATCTTTTGGCATGCTCTGGCGTGATAACAACTCTTGATTTTACTTTAGCTTTTGGTAAGCCCGGCATCAAACGAATAAAATCTATTACAAATTCGCTACTTGAGTGTGCGATCATAGCCAGATTTGCATACTGTCCTTCTGCCACTTCTTCTGATAGCTCAATGTTGATCTGATTCTTATTTTGTTCTTCTGCCATTGCTTTGATTTATTTATTCTGCAGTGATTGCTGCTTTGCTTTAGCTGTCGCCTTCTTTGATTCAACTAATGAATCGTATTCATCCTGGCTACCTACGATCAGGTTCTGGTATTCTTTCAGACCTGTACCAGCTGGTATTAGGTGTCCTACGATCACGTTTTCTTTCAGACCTAACAGTTCATCTGCTTTACCTTTAATAGCTGCTTCACTCAGTACTTTGGTTGTTTCCTGGAATGATGCTGCTGAGATAAAGCTTTGAGTACCTAACGATGCCTGCGTTATACCTTGAAGTGTCGGACGAGATACTGCCGGAGATGCATCACGCACTGTTACCAGTTTCAGGTCACGACGTTTCAGGCTAGAGTTCTCATCACGCAGACGACGTGCAGTAACGATCTGTCCTGGCTTCATTGTAGCCGAGTCACCCGCTTCTTCCACTACCTTCATATCGATGATGCGATCGTTCTCTTCCATGAAAAGGATCTTATCAACTACCTGGTGCTCCAGGAAGCTTGTATCACCTGGATCAAGTATAACAACTTTCTGCATCATCTGGCGAACTACCACCTCAATGTGCTTATCGTTGATCTTCACACCCTGCAGACGGTAAACTTCCTGTATCTCATTTACCAGGTACTCTTGTACTGCACCCGGACCTTGAATATTCAGGATATCTGTAGGTGTAATTGCACCATCCGATAAAGGCATACCTGCACGAACGAAGTCATTGTCCTGTACAAGGATGTGCTTAGAAAGAGGTACCATGTATTTCTTCTTTACTCCGTCTTTAGACTCGATAAAGATCTCACGGTTACCACGCTTCACACTACCATATGTTACTACACCATCAATTTCAGACACTACGGCCGGGTTAGATGGGTTACGAGCTTCGAACAATTCAGTAACTCGTGGAAGACCACCTGTAATGTCACGTGTTTTACCGATCGCACGAGGTATCTTCACCAGGATCTGACCTGCTTTGATCTTCTCGCCATCTTCTACCACGATGTGTGCACCCACTGGAATGTTATAACCTTTCGATTCACCATTCTTCGGATTTACAATTATTGCAGGGTTTTGCGTCTTATCTTTTGTATCAATAATTACTTTTTCACGGTAACCTGTCTGCTCATCAGACTCCTCACGGAATGTGATACCTTCAATGATCGACTCGTAGCTGATGTTACCATCGAATTCTGAAAGTATAACTGCGTTGTATGGATCCCAGCTACAAATGTTGTCGCCTTTCTCTACTACATCACCTTCTTTTACAGTCAGGAATGAACCATAAGGCACGTGGTTTGAGATAAACAGCTTACCTGTATTAGGGTCAACAATTTTCACCTCACCTGAACGTCCCATTACCACTTTAACCGGCTCGCCTTCGTTATTTACAGTATCTATCGTACGAACATCTTCATACTCTATTTTACCGCCAAACTTAGCTTTTATAGTTGCTTCTACCGCGATGTTAGATGCAGTACCACCCACGTGGAATGTACGAAGTGTAAGCTGTGTACCTGGCTCACCAATTGACTGAGCTGCAATTACACCAACTGCCTCACCTTTCTGCACCATAAATCCTGTTGCCAGGTTACGGCCGTAGCATTTGGCACAAATACCACGCTTAGACTCGCAAGTAAGTACTGAACGTATCTCTACAGTTTCGATCGCTGTGTTTTCAATATCACGCGCTACTTCTTCTGTGATCTCAGTACCTGACTCAACTATAAGATCGCTGGTTATAGGATCGTACACATCGTGTACAGTTACACGACCAAGAATACGTTCTGACAGTGATTCTACGATATCTTCATTGTCTTTCAGTGCACTCACTTCCAGACCACGTAATGTACCGCAGTCTTCTTCATTCACGATCACGTCCTGCGATACGTCTACCAGACGACGAGTCAGGTAACCAGCATCTGCAGTTTTAAGAGCAGTATCGGCAAGACCTTTACGAGCACCGTGAGTAGAGATGAAGTACTCGATTACATCCAGTCCTTCCTTAAAGTTAGAAAGGATCGGGTTTTCGATAATTTCACCTACTGAACCCTGAAGTGATTTCTGAGGCTTAGCCATCAGACCTCTCATACCACCTAACTGACGGATCTGCTCTCTTGAACCACGGGCTCCTGAGTGCATCATCATGAAGATAGAGTTAAAGCCCTGATCTTCATTTTCCAGACGGCGCATCAACGTTTCAGTGATCTGGTTGTTGATACGTGTCCATATATCAATTACCTGGTTATAACGCTCATTGTCTGTGATCAGACCCATAGAGTAGTTCTGCCATACAGCATCTACATCTTTTTTAGCCTGCTCAACAAGTATCTCTTTCTCCGCTGGGATGTTGATATCACCAAGACCCATTGATAGACCGCCTTTATAAGCAGACTGGAATCCTAGTGTTTTAATATCATCCAGGAAGTGAGCTGTACGAGCCATACCTGTTTCTTTGAACACACGAGAAATTACCTGCTGAAGCTTTTTCTTCGTTAGTAATTCATCAATGTATCCAACTTCTTTCGGCACGAACTGGTTGAATAACACTCGACCAGCTACTGTTTCCGTTAATTTATTTACGATCTGGCCGCTTTCATCTTTAATATTTACACGCACCTTAATGTGGGCATGCTTCGAAAGACGACCTTCGTTTATTGCAATGATAACTTCTTCAGGAGAATAGAAATTCATGCCTTCTCCCTTTATGCTTTCGTTCTCTGTGCTACGCTTTCCTTTGGTTACATAGTATAAACCAAGAACCATGTCCTGAGAAGGTACTGCAATTGGAGCACCGTTAGCAGGGTTAAGGATGTTATGCGAAGCAAGCATCAGCATAGAAGCTTCCAGGATAGCTGCAGGTCCAAGTGGAACGTGCACCGCCATCTGGTCACCGTCAAAGTCGGCGTTGAATGCAGTACACACAAGTGGGTGTAACTGAATTGCCTTACCTTCGATCAGTTTTGGCTGGAATGCCTGGATACCAAGTCTGTGTAGTGTTGGAGCACGGTTAAGGAGTACCGGGTGGCCTTTCAGCACATTCTCCAGGATATCCCAAACAACTGGATCCTTACGATCTACAATTTTCTTGGCTGACTTAACTGTCTTAACTATACCTCTTTCGATCAGCTTGCGGATAATGAACGGCTTGAAAAGCTCAGCTGCCATGTTTTTAGGCAGACCGCACTCATGCAGCTTTAGTTCAGGACCAACTACAATTACCGAACGGCCAGAGTAGTCTACACGCTTACCAAGTAAGTTTTGACGGAAACGTCCCTGCTTACCTTTCAGCATATCAGAAAGCGACTTCAGCGCACGGTTACCTTCTGCACGAACAGCGTTCACTTTACGTGAGTTGTCGAACAGAGAGTCAACCGCTTCCTGTAGCATACGCTTCTCATTACGAAGAATTACTTCAGGAGCTTTGATCTCGATCAGACGCTTAAGACGGTTGTTACGGATAATAACACGTCTGTAAAGGTCATTCAAGTCAGAAGTAGCAAAACGGCCACCATCCAACGGAACAAGTGGGCGAAGTTCTGGCGGAATAACAGGTACCATGCGGATGATCATCCACTCAGGTCTGTTTTCAATTCTTGTTGTAGCATCACGGAATGCTTCTACTACACGAAGACGCTTTAACGCCTCAGCCTTACGCTGCTGCGATGTTTCGTGTGCGGCAGCATGACGAAGTTCATATGACAAGTCATCAAGGTTCGTGCGCTCCAATAACATTTGTAATGCTTCAGCACCCATTTTCGCGATGAACTTGTTTGGATCATTATTGTCCAACATCTGGTTCTCACGAGGAAGCTTGTCAACCATATCCAGGTATTCATCTTCAGTCAGGAAGTCCAGTGTATTCACACCGTCTTCTGCCAAAATACCCGGCTGGATAACTACATATCTTTCATAATAGATGATCTGGTCAAGCTTCTTGGTTGGTAAGCCTAACAGATAACCGATTTTGTTTGGAAGAGACTTGAAGTACCAGATATGCGCTACAGGAACTACAAGCTCAATATGGCCCATACGCTCACGACGCACTTTTTTCTCTGTAACTTCTACACCGCAACGGTCGCAGATGATACCTTTATATCTGATTCTTTTATACTTTCCGCAGTGGCATTCCCAGTCTTTAACAGGTCCGAATATTCTTTCGCAGAATAAACCACCCATCTCAGGCTTATAGGTTCTATAATTTATGGTCTCAGGCTTAACTACCTCTCCGTTCGAACGTTCCAGAATAGATTCTGGAGAAGCTAAGCTTATCGTTACTTTTGAGAAGTCCTGAGTTAGCTTTTTGGTTTTTGCAAATGCCATATTATTCTAATAATATCGATACAACTTATTTGCTTTACAGCTGATCTGAACAAGTATAAAGTGAGCCAAGCGCTCCGGATCTCTCCAAAGCGCTCAGCTTATACTTTACTACTCTAATGTGATTTCCAGAGCCAGACCTCTTAACTCGTGAATCAATACGTTGAATGATTCAGGGATATTTGGCTTAGGCAATACGTCACCTTTTACGATCGCTTCATAAGCTTTCGCACGGCCGATAACGTCGTCAGATTTAACTGTTAATATTTCCTGCAGTACGTTAGAAGCACCGAATGCCTCTAATGCCCACACCTCCATTTCACCAAAACGCTGACCACCAAACTGGGCTTTACCACCCAATGGCTGTTGCGTAATCAATGAGTATGGTCCGATAGAACGGGCGTGCATCTTATCATCCACTAAGTGACCTAGTTTCAGCATATAGATAACACCTACTGTTACTGGCTGGTCGAATCTGTCACCAGATAAACCATCGAACAGATAAGTTCTACCAAATCTTGGTAATCCTGCTTCAGTCAACTCCGCAGAAACCTGCTCTTCTGTTGCACCGTCGAAAATCGGAGTCGCATATTTACGACCTAATTTTAAACCAGCCCATCCAAGTACAGTTTCATAGATCTGACCAATGTTCATCCTTGAAGGTACACCAAGCGGGTTAAGCACGATGTCCATTGGAGTTCCATCTTCCAGGAATGGCATGTCTTCGTCGCGAACGATACGGGCAACTATACCTTTGTTACCGTGACGACCAGCCATTTTATCACCAACTTTCAGCTTACGCTTTTTAGCAATGTATACTTTAGCCAGCTGCACAATACCTGCCGGTAATTCATCTCCTACTTCCAGCGTAAATCTTTCACGCTTAAAGTGAGCAGAAATAATGTTGCGGCGCTTGGTATAGTTCTTCACTAACTCTAACAACATTGAGTTAGTGTTCTCGTCGCTTGTCCAGTTCTCAAGAATCAGATCCTTGAACATGTTCACTTCTTCCGGAACTGCATAGTTGCTCTCATCCTTGTAAGGATTCTTCTCAGGGAATAAAGCTTCTACGATGTTCTTTCTGCTAAACTTCGAACCTTTCGTTAAGATCTCATCACCAAATTTGTGCTTGATGCCTTGGGTAGTTTTACCTTCCAGTAAGTTTACCAATTTATCAACCATTACATTTTTAATGGCGATCAGGTCTTTTGAGTATTTAACTTTTAGTTCTTCTACTTCTTTCTTAGATTTTGCTCTAAGGTTTTTATCCTTTTTAGGACGTGAGAATAACTTAGTTTCTATTACAACACCGTTCAGTGATGGCGGCGCTTTAAGTGATGCATCCTTCACATCACCGGCTTTATCACCGAAGATGGCACGAAGAAGTTTTTCTTCAGGAGTCGGATCCGTTTCACCTTTTGGAGTGATCTTACCTATCAGGATGTCGCCTTCTTTAACTTCAGCACCAATTCTGATGATACCATTCTCATCCAGGTTACGAACTGCTTCTTCGCTTACGTTTGGTATCTCAGAAGTTAATTCCTCCTCACCACGTTTCGTTTCGCGAACTTCCAGCTCAAACTCTTCAATGTGAATAGAAGTAAATACGTCATCGCGTACTACTCTTTCAGATATTACGATAGCATCCTCGAAGTTATAACCTTGCCAAGGCATGAACGCAACCTGCAGGTTACGACCTAGTGCAAGTTCACCATCGTTAGTAGCATATCCTTCGCACAGTGGCTGACCTTTAGTAACACGCTGACCAGTTCTCACTAATGGAGTAAGGTTGATGCATGTATCCTGGTTAGTTCTGCGGAATTTGATCAGGTTATAGGTTACAAACTCTGCATCAAAAGAAACTAGCTTCTCTTCATCTGTAAGATCATACTTAACTACGATCTTATTAGCATCTACAAAGTCAATAACACCATCACCTTCAGCTATAACTAAAGCTCTTGAGTCGATAGCCGCTCTGCCTTCCAGACCTGTACCAACTATCGGAGCCTGTGGCTTTAACAGTGGAACCGCCTGGCGCTGCATGTTCGAACCCATCAGGGCACGGTTAGCATCATCATGCTCAAGGAAAGGAATCATAGACGCCGCAACAGAAACGATCTGGTTTGGCGCAATGTCCATATAAGTATAAGTTGCTGGCTCTTCAACCGGGAAGTCACCTTCAAATCTACCTTTTACTCTATCGTTAATGAAGTTACCTTTCTCATCAATCACAGCATTCGCCTGAGCAATGTGGTGGGTATCTTCCTCTTCAGCAGTAAGGTACTCAACTTCACCAGCTACGTTTACTATACCATTAACTACCTTACGATAAGGAGTCTCGATAAAGCCCATGTGGTTAACACGAGCATGCACGCAAAGTGAAGAGATAAGACCAATGTTCGGGCCTTCTGGTGTCTCGATTGTACAAAGACGACCGTAGTGCGTATAGTGAACGTCACGCACTTCGAAACCGGCACGCTCTCTTGATAGACCACCTGGCCCCAGTGCAGATACACGACGTTTGTGCGTCACTTCTGCCAGCGGGTTCGTCTGGTCCATGAACTGAGATAGCTGGTTTGTACCGAAGAACGAGTTGATAACTGAAGACAGCGTACGCGCGTTGATCAGATCAACAGGTTTGAAATCTTCGTTATCACGAACGTTCATACGTTCTTTTATAGTTCTGGCCATACGTGCCAGACCTACACCAAACTGTGCATAAAGCTGTTCACCTACCGTTCTTACACGGCGGTTACTTAAGTGGTCAATATCATCCACTACAGCTTTAGAGTTTATCAGGCCGATCAGGTACTTCACAATCAAAACGATATCATCGTTTGTCAATACCTTCGCATCCCAATGCGTATCTATACCTAGTTTCTTGTTGATTCTATAACGACCAACTTCACCAAGGTCATAACGCTTATCAGAGAAGAAAAGCTTCTGAATAATATCACGCGCTGTTTCAACATCTGGTGCTTCAGTGTTTCTAAGCTGACGATAAATCTGCTCTACTGCCTCTTGCTCAGAGTTTGAGTTGTCTTTCTGTAAGGTGTTGTAAATAATTGCATAATCTGCAATGTTTACATTCTCACGATGCAGAACTATAGACTTGTTACCAGACTCAAGTATAGTTTCAATATCATCCTGGGTAATTTCAGAGTCACGCTCTAAAAGAACTTCATTACGATCTATAGAAACAACTTCGCCTGTATCTTCATCAACAAAGTCTTCTGTCCATGTCTTAAGAACTCTTGCAGCCAGTTTTCTGCCTACTGCGTTCTTCAGATTTGTCTTGTTTGCCGGAATTTCTTCTGATAAACCAAACAAGTCCAGAATATCCTTATCTGTTCCGTAACCGATGGCACGAAGTAGTGTCGTTACCGGAAACTTCTTCTTACGGTCGATATAAGCATACATGACGTTATTAACGTCCGTAGCAAATTCAACCCAAGAACCTTTAAATGGAATAATTCTGGCAGAATATAATTTAGTACCGTTTGTATGCTTGCTTTGCGCAAAGAAAACACCCGGAGATCTGTGTAACTGAGAAACGATCACACGTTCAGCACCATTTATTACAAATGAGCCTTTCTCGGTCATATATGGAATATTACCGAGGAACACTTCCTGCTCTATCGTTTCAAAGTCTTCATTATCCTCATCGTTACAGATAAGACGTAGCTTCGCCTTAAGTGGAACAGAATAAGTAAGACCTCGGTCTATACTTTCATCTACCGAATATTTTGGCGGATCTACGTGATAATCGATGAACTCCAGAACGAAGTTTTCACGAGAATCAGAGATTGGAAAGTTTTCCGCGAAAACTTTGAACAATCCTTCCTGAGCTCTATTTTCAGCAGCAGTCTCCAATTGGAAAAAGTCTTGGAAAGACTGCAGTTGAACATCTAGAAAATCAGGATAATCAATTACCTTCTTGATCGAAGCGAAATTGATTCTCTCTATTGTTTTATTTTTAGCCAAAGCCTTGGAAATTTAACGTTAACAATAAGTTTTTAGCTCCCGATGCCAAAAACAGCTGTGGGCAAAAAAGGATTCAATTATGAATCCGTATACAAACAGGAAAAGACCTGACTAAAACGCCAGGTCTACCTGTTCTCGATATGTTGGTAAAGTGAGATTACTTAATCTCTACTTCAGCACCAGCTTCTTCCAAAGACTTTTTCAGAGATTCAGCTTCGTCTTTCGCTACGCCTTCTTTCAGAGCTTTAGGAGCGCTGTCTACAACTTCTTTAGCTTCTTTCAGGCCAAGACCTGTAAGTTCTTTAACAAGTTTAACAACTGCTAGTTTAGATGCACCTGCTGACTTAAGAATTACGTCAAAAGAAGTTTTTTCTTCTGCAGCAGCTCCGCCTTCAGCAGCACCACCACCGGCCATCATTACTGGAGCAGCAGCAGCTGGCTCGATACCGTATTCGTCCTTCAGGATTGTAGCTAGTTCGTTAACTTCTTTCACAGTTAAGTTTACTAACTGCTCAGCGAATGCTTTTAAATCTGCCATTTTTATTGAAATTAAAAGTTACTTATTGATTACGTTTTTAAAAATTATTCTTTTTCAGATAGAGTTTTAAGAATTCCGGCTAGTTTGTTACCGCCACCCTGTAGGCCAGAGATAACATTTTTAGCTGGAGACTGAAGCAATGCAATAACATCTGCAATAAGCTCAGCTTTAGACTTGATTGTTGTTAACGTATCAAGCTGGTTCTCACCAACATAAATACCGCTATCAATAAAGGCACCCTTTAAAAGTGGAAGCGTGTGACCTTTTTTCCTAAAGTCTTTAATAAGCTTTGCAGGTGCATTACCTGACTCAGTAGAAAACAAAATACCAGAAGCACCTTTTAGCACGCCTTCCAGCGCAGTAGTGTCAGCCTCTAATGTATCTAATGCTTTCTTTATTAAAGTGTTCTTATAAACTTTGTATTCCAGCCCTCTATCGAAAGCCATTCTCCTGAATTGGTTGATGCTGGCAACTGTCATAGTAGAAGCATCAGTGATATAGAAATAGTTAGTGGTAGCTAACTTTTCGCTCAGGTCTTGTACAATTATCTCTTTTTCTTCCCTGGTCATTTCTCTTAGATAGTTGCGTTCTTATCAACAATTACGGCCGGGCTCATTGTGCTAGACAATGTTATGCTCTTGATATATGTTCCCTTCGCTGAAGATGGCTTCAGACGGTTGAGTGTAGCGATTACTTCTGCAGCGTTCGCAGCGATCTGCTCCGGAGTGAAAGATACTTTACCCACGCTTGTGTGGATGATACCGGTTTTATCAACTTTAAAGTCGATCTTACCAGCTTTCACTTCTTTAACAGCTTTAGCTACATCCTGCGTTACAGTACCTGACTTCGGATTTGGCATCAGGTTACGAGGACCTAATACTCTACCTAAACGACCAACTTTCGCCATTACAGCTGGCATAGTGATGATCACATCAACATCTGTCCAGCCTTTTTCGATCTTTTGGATATAATCATCCAGACCAACAAAGTCAGCACCTGCATCTTTCGCTTCCTGCTCTTTGTCAGGAGTTACTAATGCCAGCACTCTTACCTCTTTACCAGTTCCGTGAGGCAGGGTAACTATACCACGTACCATTTGGTCGGCTTTGCGAGGGTCTACTCCTAAGCGTACATCTATATCAACAGAAGCATCAAACTTTGTAAAAGTTATGTCTTTTACAACTGAGGCTGCATCTGTCAAAGAATACTCTTTTGTTAGGTCAGCCTTTTCTAAGGCTGCTTTCCTATTTTTTGATATCTTCGCCATTATCCTCTAACTGTTATTATTCTTTCCACGGAGCTGTACCAGATACTGTGATACCCATGCTTCTTGCTGTACCAGCTACCATTTTCATAGCAGCTTCCAGCTTGAAAGCGTTAAGATCAGGCATCTTCAATTCTGCGATCTCCTTAACCTGATCCCAGGTAACTGAACCTACTTTGTTACGGTTTGGCTCTTTTGAACCTCCCTTAATTTTAGCAGCATCCATTAACAATACCGGAGCAGGTGGCGTTTTAACAACGAAGTCAAAAGACTTATCTGCGTAGATTGTAATCAATACTGGTAACACCTGTCCAGGCTTATCCTGAGTTCTAGCATTGAACTGCTTACAGAACTCCATGATATTAAGACCTTTAGAACCAAGTGCAGGTCCAACCGGTGGCGATGGATTCGCGGCACCTCCCTTTATCTGAAGTTTCAGATAACCTTTTATTTCCTTTGCCATTATTTATTTACTACGATTCTTTTTCTACCTGCATGTAATTCAGCTCAACCGGTGTATTTCTTCCAAAGATCTTCACCATTACGTTAAGCTTCTTACGCTCTTCAAACACTTCTTCTACAGTTCCAGAGAAGCCACTGAATGGACCGTCCATAACTTTTACAGTTTCACCAACTATAAATGGCGTATCCAATACTTCTGCCTGCTCTTCTGCTTCGTCAACGTTACCCAGTATCCTGTTTATCTCTGACTGACGCAATGGAACCGGCTTTTTGCTTGCATCCCCTGTTCCTGATCCCAGGAAGCCAATTACACCTGGTGTACTAACTATCAGGTGTTCCGCTTCGCCGTGACTCAAGTCTGCATTTACTAATACATAACCCGGAAAGAAGTTTCTTTCTCTGATCCTTTTTTTACCTCCACGCATCTCATACACCTTTTCAGCTGGTATAAGTACTTGAGGTACAAACTCTGTCAGATTATGTCGTACTATCTCGTTTTCAAGATATGCTTTTGCTTTTTTCTCCTGCCCACTAACGGCACGCACTACATACCATTTTAAATCAGCCATAGCCATATTTTAAAATTGGTTATAGAACCATGTCAGGCCCGAGTCGAAAACAAAATCCATGGCACCTACAACTAGAGCAAATACTAAAGAACCTATTAATACAAGTACAGAGCTATTCTGCAACTCTTTAAACGAAGGCCAAGAGACTCTGTCTCTCATTTCCTCAACCGTTCCGTTGATGTAGTCTTTAATGTTGCTCATTTGTTTTAATGCCTGAGTATTTAAAATTGCACGGGTGGAGAGACTCGAACTCCCAGCCAATGGTTTTGGAGACCACTACTCTACCAATTGAGCTACACCCGTAAAAAAATGCACTTCATTATCGAAATGGAGTGCAAATTTATTTAATTGTTTTGTAAAAACAAACCCGTCCCCGATTTAATTCTCAGGAACGGGCTGATTTTATATAATTAGTCTAGGATCTCAGTTACCTGACCGGCACCTACTGTTCTACCACCCTCACGGATAGCGAAACGTAGACCTTTCTCCATAGCTACTGCGTTGATAAGCTTCACTTCGATAGTGATGTTATCACCTGGCATTACCATCTCTACTCCTTCTGGAAGGATGATCTCGCCAGTTACGTCTGTAGTTCTGAAGTAGAACTGAGGACGGTATTTGTTAAAGAATGGCGTGTGACGACCACCTTCTTCTTTTGAAAGAACGTAAACCTCTGCTTTGAAGTGCGTATGCGGCTTCACAGAACCTGGCTTACAGATAACCATACCACGACGGATATCAGATTTCTCTATACCACGAAGAAGTAGACCTACGTTGTCACCAGCTTCACCTCTGTCAAGGATCTTACGGAACATCTCAACACCAGTAACTGTAGACTTTAAGTTCTCAGCACCCATACCTAAGATGTCAACCTGCTCACCAGAGTTGATTACACCACGCTCGATACGACCAGTAGCAACTGTACCACGACCAGTGATCGAGAACACGTCCTCAACTGGCATCAAGAATGGAAGATCAGTTAAACGAGCTGGAATTGGAATAAAGCTATCAACAGCTTCCATTAACTCCTCGATAGTTTTCACCCACTTCTCATCACCGTTCAAGCCACCAAGAGCTGAACCCTGAATTACTGGAATGTTATCGCCATCAAAGTCGTAGAAAGAAAGAAGCTCACGGATCTCCATTTCAACAAGCTCAAGAAGCTCCGGATCGTCTACCATGTCCACTTTGTTCATGAACACAACAAGCTGAGGAACACCTACCTGACGAGCAAGAAGGATGTGCTCACGAGTTTGTGGCATAGGACCGTCAGTTGCAGCAACCACAAGGATAGCGCCGTCCATCTGAGCAGCACCAGTAACCATGTTCTTCACGTAGTCAGCGTGACCTGGGCAGTCAACGTGAGCATAGTGACGGTTTTCTGTTGCGTATTCTACGTGAGATGTATTGATAGTAATACCTCTTTCTTTTTCTTCAGGAGCGTTATCAATTGAAGAGAAGTCGCGTAGCTGAGCAAGACCTTTCTTAGCCAATACTGTAGTAATGGCAGCAGTCAAAGTTGTTTTGCCGTGGTCAACGTGACCGATTGTACCGATGTTTACGTGCGGTTTGGAGCGGTCAAATGTTTCTTTAGCCATTGTATGATATTAAATTAAGGTTAAAACGTTTAAGTTTAAGTTGTGTTCTTTTAACACGAACAGACTTAGAGCCAACGATGGGAATTGAACCCACGACCCCTTCCTTACCAAGGAAGTACTCTACCCCTGAGCTACGTCGGCTTTTAATTTCTAAACCTTTGCTTATACTAAAAAGGAAATCCATGTACATGAAATTCCTTCCTGTAAAAACCTTTAAGATTTAAATCTGCTCAACTGAGCGGGAGACGAGGGTCGAACTCGCGGCCTATAGCTTGGAAGGCTATCGCTCTACCAACTGAGCTACTCCCGCTTTTATTAAATCCTGAATTCAGAAACCTCGAATGAGTGAACAACCTGTAAATCTTATTCACTCATTCAATTATTCTCAATTCAATATGTGGGGAGAGCAGGATTCGAACCTGCGAAGTCATTACAACAACGGAGTTACAGTCCGTCCCATTTGGCCGCTCTGGAATCTCCCCAAACGCTAATTTCACATCAGCTATCCCTTTAAAACTCCGCGCCAGATGCGCTTTTCGTTCTAAGGAGATGCAAAATTAAGCGCTTTTTAATTCAAGTCAAATATTCCCTTGAAAAATATTCGTTTTTTTTATTCTTCGCCCGTCTATAAAACTCGGTTATACATATCAATCAAGCGTTTATCTTTTTCCTGAGACCTGATTTCTTTTAATAATTCTTTTACTTCAGGCTTGTCCGACATCACCATTAAGGCTTGAAACGCCGCCATTCTTACAAAGTATAGGCTATTGTCTCTGGCTATATCCGCCAGCATGTTTATAGTTTCGGGAGTGTTGGTGCTGCTATTTGTAGCCAGAAAGGCGCTGAAGCTTTGAAGCAAGTAATACTTTTTACCTCCATTGCTTTCATTTATTCTCTTTACAAACCAGTCATACTTTTCAGGGCCTGCCTGCAGTGCATAATAAGAAGATAGCGCGATCACTATTTCTTCGTTGCTCTCTTTCTCGAATCTACTTAGCTTTTGTTCCTTGTCTGGTGACTCTGTATTAGCATAAGCCAGTATGCCTGCAGCAGCTACCTGATATGAGCTATCATTCATTGCTGTTTCGTATACTTTGCTATACTTTTCTCCGCCCCAGCCAGATAACAGAAGTATAGCATCGGCGCGTACCGATCCTTTTTTATCCTGCTTCGCGATCTGTTCCACCTTTGACACTAAAGCTGCGCTGTTTTCCGGTTTAACATCTGCCAGTGCATTTAAGGCGGTACTTCTTATAAACCAGAAATCATTGTTAAGCGCATCCAGTAACAGCTTAGTCTCTTTACCAGGGTTTTCAGCAAGGGTCGTAAGGGCGTTAAACTCCGCCAGCACGCTATTGCTGTTATAAAACTGGTGACGTAACTCTTCTTCTGATTTCTGATGATCTATAACAGCTAATAGTTGCTGCTCGCCATCGAATAGCACTAACTGTGGCTGAGCACTTACCGGTAAAGTAAATGTCTGATCTGCTTTTGTGATCTCAACAGGATAATCAGTTCGTACATTATTTACCCAAACCGACACTTTTATCGGCAGTTTATACACCGGCATATAGGTGGTATCCTGTAGCTGCTTTACATTCAGGCTTAGCTGTCCGTTCTGGAAATTATGGTTCACTTGCAACTCAGGGTGACCAGGCTTCATGAACCATTGATCGAAGAACCACATCAGGTCCTGACCAGTCACTTCCTCAAAAGCCATGCGTAGCTCTGCTACTTCGACATCTGATAGTTTATTTTTGGTAAGGTAAAGGTTAAGGGATGCGTAAAATGCGTCGTCGCCGACCAGCTTGCGCAGCATGTGCAGTATTCGACCACCTTTTGCATAGGAGTGGCTATCGAACATATCTTCTTTATCACCATACCGGTAACGGATAAGCGGCTCACGCTTGGTCTCAGCTTCTTCGAGATATTGGCCCATCTCATCGAGTTGCAGGTAAGCAGCCTCTTTAGAGCCATACTTATGTTCTGCCCAGATGTACTCGCTATAGTTGGCGAAAGCTTCGTTCAGTGGCAGGTTAGCCCACGATTCGGTTGTTACATAATCTCCAAACCACTGGTGGAAAAGCTCATGTGCTATAATACCATCCCAATGCTTATCAAGTAGTTCGCGCTCGTTTAGCTGCAGGTCCTCCATAAACGTGGAAGCGGATGTGTTTTCCATAGCTCCCGACACAAAATCTCTTACAACTACCTGCGAATACTTTGCCCACGGAAAATCTACCCCCAGCTTTTTAGAGAAGAACTCCATCATTTCGGGCGTATTGCCAAATATCTTTTTAGCTGTGTTCCTATACTCCGGCTCCACATAATAGTCGACATCCAGGTTGCGCCACTTATCTTTAACAACCGCAAATTTGCCTATAGCCATCATGGCCAGGTAGGGTGCATGGGGTAATTCCTGTTTCCAGTAGTCGGTTTTAGTACCATCTGCATTCTGTCGCGAATACATAAAGGTGCCATTCGAGAGTGTTGTAAAGTCCTTATCGATCGTGATATAGATCTCCTGGGTCATGCGCTCGTTCGGGGCATCTATAGTTGGGAACCAGGCTGAGCTTGCTTCCGTCTCGCCCTGCGTCCAGATCTGGCGGGGTTTGTTTGGCTCTTCCCCTAATGGGTTGATAAAGTATAAACCTTTGTCCTGTGCAATGGCATCAGAGCCACCAACGGTAAGTTCGTTAGGCTTGGCAGTATAGTTTATCTCGATGGTATACTTGTCGTTGCGGGTATAAGCTTTGCCGAGGTCTATTGTCAGTTTCTCGCCATTGTAATCATACTTCAACGGTGTTCCGTCAATGCCTTTCAGCAGGTGTACCGCATGTATATCAAAGCCCTTGGCATCGAGCACCAACTTATTTTGCGGATAAAAGTATGGTTTAAGCGTAAGCTCGGCTATACCATGCAGGTATTGCTTCTGCCAGTCGAAGCTAACGCGCAGTGTGGTGTGCAACAGGTCGTGTTCGCGGGTACGTGACGGGTTAAAATCGTGCTGCTTTGGCGCCCAGACCGGCACAGCTGTTTGCCCTGTCGTTAATTCGGAAGTAGTATTATTCTTTTTTTGAGCTTGGGTAGCTTGTTTGTTCGCGGCACAGCCGCCTGCAAGAGCCATTGTCGTTGCCAGGCCAACTATGCTCAGAAACCGTTGATTCATGATAGGTTGTTTTAATTTTGACTTCAATTTCTAAAATTACTCTGATAATTCAACTATCTTTAGGCCTTAAAACCAGAAAATAAGAGATGCTGCAGGTAAAAACCGCTAACGACAAAACATGGCAGGTTGACATACAGAAAGATGCTATACTTCTCAACGACTCCCCTTTTAACTGGGATATTGCCCCTTTAGGCAACAACACCTACCACATTATACATAACTATAAATCCTATACTGCGGAATTTGTGCAAGCCGATTACCAGGCCAAGGCGTTCACGTTCAAGATTAACGGAAATACCCATACGGTTAGCGTTAAGGACCAGTTCGACTTACTTTTGGATAAGTTAGGAATGAGCAATGCCAATGCTCAGAAGGTGAATGATGTGAAGGCGCCTATGCCGGGCCTTATACTTGAGATAAAAGTAAAGCCGGGCCAGGAAGTTAAAAAAGGTGATCCGATCATGATACTCGAGGCAATGAAGATGGAGAACATCCTGAAGTCGCCGGGTGATGGTGTGGTGAAAGAGATTAAAGTAGCAGTAAAACAGAACGTGGAGAAAAACCAGGTTTTGATCTTATTTTAAAGTATAAGTGTTGCCAACCGGGCAGCACGTTGCCGCCCGAAGCAAGTATAAAGTATCTGAAAACTACATAACTATAGATCGTGAAGTATAAAAGAATATTATTAAAGCTTAGCGGTGAAGCGCTGATGGGCGACCAGCAGTACGGCATTGATTCGGAAAGACTGATGCAGTACGCACAGGAGATAAAAGATGTACAGGCGCTTGGTGTAGAGGTGGCAGTAGTTATTGGTGGTGGCAACATCTTTAGAGGTGTGCAAGCCGAAGCCGTTGGCCTGGACCGCGTGCAGGGCGACTACATGGGTATGCTGGCTACAGTTATCAATAGCATGGCCTTACAAAGTGCACTGGAGAAACTGGGCGTTTATACGCGTCTATTGTCCGGAATTAACATACAGCAGGTGTGTGAGCCTTATATCCGTCGCCGTGCGGTGCGCCACTTAGAGAAAGGCCGCGTCGTAATATTTGGTGCCGGTACAGGTAACCCTTACTTCACAACTGACTCTGCAGCCAGCTTACGTGCTATCGAGATCGAGGCTGATGTGGTATTGAAAGGTACTCGTGTTGACGGTATTTACTCAGCTGACCCGGAAAAAGACCCGAATGCTATTTTCTATTCAGATATCTCTTTTAGAGATGTGTTTGAGAAGGGACTGAATGTAATGGATATGACAGCCTTTACACTTTGCAAGGAAAACGACCTGCCTATAATTGTGTTCGATATGAACAAGCAGGGCAACCTGAAGCGCGTAGTGCAGGGCGAGAGAATAGGAACACTTGTAACCATGACCGAAGCTATTTAAGGCTGAACGGTTAAAGTGATATTTTTTAATAATTTTGCAACCACAAAGTATAAGTATAGTTTAACAAGAATCTTAAGCTACAATTGATATGACGGAAGAAATTCAGTTTTACCTCAGCGAAGCAGAGGAGTCGATGCAAAAGGCAGTACAGCACACGAACTCAGAGTTAACAAAGATCAGAGCTGGCAAGGCATCTCCTGCTATGGTAGAGCACCTGCGCGTAGATTATTACGGCACCCCTACTCCTATCACACAGGTTGCCAACGTTGGCGCACCCGACTCACGTACCATCCTGATAAAGCCTTGGGAAAAAAACATGCTGGGTGAAATAAACAAAGCTATTAAGAACAGTGACCTTGGTTTGAACCCGATACAGGAAGCTGATGCTGTACGCCTTAACATCCCGGCATTAACTGAAGAACGCCGTCGCGACCTGGTAAAGCAAGTAAAAGGCGAAACCGAATCTGGTAAAGTGGCTGTGCGTAACATCCGTAAAGATGTGAACGACACTTTAAAGAAACTGCAGAAAGAAGGTACTTCAGAAGATGCCGTGCGCGACGCTGAAGCCAAAGTGCAGAAAATGACAGACTCTTACATTGTAAAGATCGATGAGCTGCTTACTAAAAAAGAAGCGGAGATCATGACGATCTAATACATTAAAGTATAATTTTCAGAAGGCCTCATAAGTTTAGTAGCTTGTGAGGCCTTTCTGTTTTATAGTCTCTACCCTTTTAAATCTTACTTAACTACGCTCCTTATTGCACCGTACAAAGTGGTAAACAAACTATGGATATTATGAAATCAAAAGTTACTTATACAAAAGCAGTTGCAGCATTATTCGCCTTTGTGTTACCGTTTATGATGAGCTGTTCAGTTATCGGGGGCAATAATTACTCTGACGACCCAGCAGTAAGGGCGCAGCAAGAGCGTGTAGAATTATTAGAATCAGAGTATAGAGATGCGAAAAGACTTGCCGAAGAAGCAGAACAACGTGAGAAAGCTGCCAAAAACAGATTAGAAGCAGCCGAGCATGAACTGAAAGCACTAAAGTCTCAGGCAAAAGGTAGCTAATGCGCTATTTACAATAACAAAAAAAGAAGCCCTGCGATTTAGTTCGCAGGGCTTCTTTTTTATACTTCAAAGCCTCTCTTAAAAGAGCCTCACGTTATAGTTTGTGGCTGCTCAAATATAGCTTTATACTATAAACTGCTACTTGTATAGTTTGTGCACTTGCATGTACTCGATCACTTCGTCGGGCACCATGTACTTTATACTTTTCTCTTCCCGGATGCATTGCCTGATAAACGTAGCTGAAATATCAAGTATAGGTGCTTTTACAAACTTCATGTTCGGGTAAGCAGCTACTTCTTCCAGCACAGACCCGGAACGCGGATAAACATATACCTGGTGATATTCCAGAATACGATCGTAGTTCTTCCATTTCGGGAACAACGGCAGGTTATCCTCCCCCATTATCAGCACAAACTCGTAACTCGGATACTTTTCCTGTAAATAGGTCAGTGTATCGATCGTATAGCTTGGCTTTGGCATACTGAACTCAATGTTCGACACACCCAGGTTCGGGTTATCAGCTATTGCTAACGACACCATGTGTAGCCTGTCGAACTCGTGCAGCAGCGTATTGCTCGGCTTAAACGGGTTTTGCGGAGACACAACCAGCCACACCGTATCCAAGTCGGTGTTGTTAGCCATATAGTTGGCAAGTATAAGGTGGCCGGTATGGATCGGGTTAAAGGAACCAAACAAAAGCCCTACCTTCATACTATTGCAGGTTCTGATTTCAGGAAGTCGTTTACCAGTTTTTCGGCTTTAGCACAGGCAGTTTCCAGGTTGTCGTTCACGATCACTTCATCAAACTGATCTTCGAAACCCATCTCGAACTTTGCCTTAAAAACACGGCTACTGATGCTGGAAGCAGAATCAGTGTTGCGGGCCTGCAGCCTGTTTGCCAACTCTTCGATGGAAGGTGGCTTTACGAAAACGGCAAGTGCTCTTTCTTTGTAAAAATGCTTTATACTTAATCCTCCTTTTACATCTACATCAAGTATGGCATGTTTGCCACTTGCCCAGATGCGTTCTATCTCTGATTTAAGCGTGCCGTAAAACGCACCCTCGTATACTTCTTCCCACTCAACAAATTCGTCGTTGGCAATTCTTTTCTTAAATTCTTCCGGGGTGATGAAGTGGTAGTCTTTTCCGTTTTCTTCGGTGCGACCGCGCTTATCGCGGGTGCAGGCCGATATGGAGAAGTTAAGATTTGGATTTACGTTAAGCAGGTGCTTTACAATAGTAGTTTTACCGGCACCGGATGGCGCCGAAAAGATGATGATCTTTCCTTGCATCAGGGGAGATTAAATTGATTCCTGTATTTTGGCTTTAATGGTCTGTGCCAGGCTTGCGGGCACTATAACACGCTTAAGGTGACCACTGATAAGGCTTTTTAGGAGTTTTTGCTTCTGATGGTTTTCAAAGCAGGTCACACATTCTTCAATATGGCTATTAAAAAATGTTTGCTGCTCTGCGGACGCTTCTCCGTCCACAACTGAGTCCAGCATGTCTGCTACCTGCTCACACGCTCCATCCTTTTCTTCGGCAGGTTCTTTCTGATACATTTCCGTAAATTTCGATTCCATCTTTACTCAACTCTTAAGTATTTTTCTAACTGTTATAACCCATAGTTTTAGCGTATTTTTCTAGTTTCTCTTTTAAGGAGTTTCGGGCGCGGTGCAGCCTGGATCTAACAGTACCGATCGGGATGTCCAGTATTTTGGCCATTTCCTCGTAGGTAAAACCTTCCAGGTCGCATAAAATTATCACAGTTCTGAAGTCTACAGGCAGGGTGTTCAGGGCGCTTGCTACTTCGTCTCCTATAAGGTCCTGCACACTTTCGGATCGCATGTCGGTTGTTGTGGCTACGCCATTTTCCCCCTCTACGTCGTCGGTGTTATAGTATCCTTCTACTTCGCTATAGTCTACCTTAGCGGGCTGCTTGCTCTTTTTTCGGAACTCGTTAATGAAAGAGTTCTTCAGGATTCGGAACAGCCATGCTTTGGCATTAGTTCCTTGTTCAAAGTAGTCAAAGAAGCGGTATGCCTTTAAATATGTTTCCTGCACCAGGTCGTTGGCATCGTCCTCATCTAAGGTGAGCCTGTAGGCAAAGTTGTACAGAGGGTCCAGCACAGGCAACAGTTCAGCTTCGAACCGGGCATCTTTTTCCTCTTTACTTAATTGTTTACCTGTTTGCTCGCTCATTTAAGTATGGTTTATACTTTCAGAAAAATCCCTTAAAGGCGTATTATACGCAAATATAGGAATTTAAATTACATACCTATCTTGCCACTTCAGGGTTGCACACAAGCGGCAAACAGGTTATTAAGTGCACTATACGCAATTTAGGTCTTTAATGCCTAATTTTGCTCTTTCTTTTGCAGCAGCTTATACTTATAACACGTTTAAAATTGTTTGTTTGATTGTTGTATTTTTGTTTAAATCACTGCCCGCAGAGCACTATTTTAAAAACATCAGGATGCGTATACTTCAGTTAGTTTCAGAAAAATCGTGGCGTGGCGGCGAGCAACAGGTAGCTTATTTGATAGATGAACTACAGAAATTGAATGTAACCTCGCATGTAGCCTGCCGCCGTAATACTCCTTTCGAAGCATATTGCATTAAAAAAGGTATACCGCATATAGCTCTTGGCTTCCGGAATGAGTTTGACCTGCAGACAGCCCTTAAAATAAAGGCCTATTGCCGCCAGCATAATATAGACCTGGTACATGCCCACAGCGGCCACTCGCATGCCATCAGTGTATGGGCGCACCTGCTTGGCAACAAGATCCCCATAGTATTAAGCCGCCGTGTCGATAATCCGGTTAAAAACAATTTGCTATCCGGTTACAAGTATAATTACCCTGGTATTGCTCGTGTAGTATGTGTATCCGATAAGATCAAGGAAGTTGTATCGCGCAGCTTAAAAAACCCGGAGATAACGACCACAGTTTACAGCGGCATTGACCTTGGCCGGTTTACCAATTGCAAGAACAGCCGCAAATTACATACTGAGTTTAACCTACCCGACAGTCAGCTTATAGTTGGTAACATCTCCGCTATATCGCCGCACAAGGACTATTATACTTTTGTTGATACAGCTGAGCAGGTTTTAAAGCAACGCACAGATATTACCTTTTTTATTATTGGCGATGGACCTGAACGGGCAGCCATTGAAAGTTATATCGCTAATAAATCGCTTACAGAACAAATTATACTTACCGGTTTCCGGAACGATGTACCAGAGTTAATGTGCGAGCTGGATGCCATGCTGATAACTTCTGAAACTGAGGGGCTAGGCACAACTATACTGGATGCATTTGCCGCAGGGACCCCAGTAGTAGCAACAGCAGCCGGCGGAATTCCGGAACTGGTACAAGACGGCTATACCGGCATGCTGGCTCCTGTAAAATCGCCGGAGCAAATTGCCGGAAAATTATTGGAGGTGCTCCAGAGCCCTGATTTGCGCGGAACAATAGTTAAAAATGCCGGTGCTAAAGTGCTACTGTATGCAAAAGAACAAACTGCCCTCAAAACACTATCTGTTTACAAAGAAATCCTGCAGTCCCGCTAATTTAGTGTAACCTTATTACAGGGCGTATACTTTCTGCTATTATTTTCGTAGTACAAAAAACACTTGTTATAGTTAAAAGTAGAACCATAAACTATTCTGCTTTGCCCTATTCACCCGGAGATATTTTGTATGCGCTTTACCTGCCTTGTATGGTTGTGGCTTGTTATTGGAGTTGCTGCACATGCACAGCAGTATAACTTCCGTACCTGGTCTGTTGCTGATGGCCTGCCGCAATCAGAGGTAAGCGATATTATACAGGACCACCGCATGCAGATCTGGGTTGCAACCCGTGGCGGAATCAGCCGCTTTAATGGCAGCATTTTCCATACTTACAACAAGCAACAGGGGCTGGCCAGCAATAACACTTCCGTACTTTTCCAGGATAGCCGCAAACTTATATGGGTTGGCAGCTCCGACAATGGCCTTACCCGTTTTGATGGCGTTGATTTTAAGAGGTATAGCACCGCGCAAGGTTTGCCTGCAGGTGGCATTTATAGTATAACAGAAGACAAAACAGGAAAACTATGGGTTGCCACCGACTCAGGCATTTATACTTTACAGCAAGATCGGTTCCTCGTGGAAAAGCAATTCCCAAAGCAGGTTTATACTTCGGTACATGTCGATCTGAAAGGTATCGTATGGGCAGGCAGCCTAGATCAGGGCTTATACAAACTGCAACAAAACGAATTAAGCCAATTCAACTCCGGCAATACTGCTCTCCCATCAAACCGTATAACAGTACTTTATAGTTACGACAGAGCGCAAACCTTATGGGTGGGTACTTCCCAGGGCCCTGCCTACATCTCGGACGACTCGCTTCATACAGTTTCGTTGCCGGCTACAGTAGCTTACCCCGAAGTTTCTGATTTTACACCTGATGCTTATGGCAATATGCTGGTAGGCTTACGGCTACATGGCTTACTAACTATACAGCAGGATTCGGTCATTCATTTAACCAAAGCCAATGGCCTCAGATCGGATCATGTTACTGCTTTATTAACCGACAAGGAAAGCAACGTATGGCTTGGTACCGATGGGTTTGGCCTGCAGCAAAGCCGGGCGCAGTGGTTTTTACATTATTTTGATTTCGGAACATTAAAAGAGCCAACTATAACAGCGCTTGCCAAAGATACCAAAGGCCGCGTATGGTTTGGCACCGACAATGGTGAAGCGGGTTATATGCAACAGGGCAAACTGACCACTTTATCGGGTAATATCTGGCCGGCAGGCACCGTGCTTTATAGTATGTGGGTAAAATCAGAAGAAGATGTGTGGGTAAGTACAAGCCGCGGCATCTGGAACCTGACACCAGACAAAGCTACACAATACACAATAGAACAAGGCCTGCCTTCCGATATCGTATACTTTGTAGCTCCGGGGCCGGAAGATAAAGTATGGGCCGCCACAACCCGGGGAGTCGCTTATTCCGATAACAAGCAGTTTATACCTGTAAAAACCAGTTCAGGTGAAGCAACCGGTAGAACATACCACCTTTTCCGGGATAAAGAGAATAACCTGTGGGCCGGCACCGATAATGGCATCTTTATACTTAAAAACAACCTGTTACACCCTGTAAACTTACTCCGGAATACACCTTTTGGAGAGGTTACCGCCATTACTCAGGATAAAAACGGCTGGCTATACTTTGCGGGCTATAACTTCGGGCTTCTGGCGTATCATCCTAAACAAAAGAAGACAAAACTATTTACGGCAGGCAAAGGCTTACCCAACGAAGGCTTAAAAACGCTTTACATCGATAACGACCAGCAACTATGGGTTGGCACGAACAGCAACATCCTTAAAATAGACCTGCCCTACTTCCACCAGACTCAAAAGCTAAAATTCAGGACCTATAACAGTAACAGTGGGTTTAGAGGAATTGAAGTAGCCCACAATGGCATAACCCAGACACCCGATGGCAAGATATGGTTTGGCACTGCACGCGGCTTAACACAATACATACCCCAACTCGACAGGATAAATAAAGCCGAACCTGAACTATACCTGACAGATATAAAACTGTTTATGCGGCCTACCAACTGGCAGGAACATGGCATTAAAACCAATAAGGAGGGATTACCTGTAAATCTGCGGCTGCCTTACAATAAAAACCACATCACTTTCGACTTCCAGGGGATATGCATGACCTCGCCGGCTGAGGTAAAGTATAAATACATGCTGACTAACCACGACCAGCAATGGTCTGAAACTACAGAGCAGTCCTTTGTATCGTATGCCAACCTGGACCCCGGCGTTTATACTTTTAAAGTAAAAGCCCAGAATAACGATGGCTACTGGACCGCCGAACCGCTAACCTATACTTTTAACGTAATTCCCCCGCTCTGGCGCCGCGAATGGTTTGTAGGCGTTTTGCTTTTACTTATAAGCGGTACTGTATTAACTATAATCCGGGTGCGGGAGCGGAGCCTGCTAAAAATGAATGCCCTGCTGGATATGCGTGTAAAGCACCGCACCCGCATGCTGGAGCGCAAGCACCGCGAAAAAGAATTGTTACTGCAGGAAGTACACCACAGGGTAAAGAACAACCTCCAGATCGTGATCAGTTTGCTTAACCTGCAGGCAAGGCACGTACAGGACCCATCGGCCCTCGAGGTTATGAAAGCTATCAGAAGCCGGGTGCGTTCGATGGCGCTGTTACATGAGCGGCTTTACAGGCACAATAACCTCGAACACATCGACCTGGAAGATTATTTCAGGGAGATATGCGAGAGCCTTTACGCTGCCTATGGCATATCCGAAGATAAGGTAAAACTACAGTTGGCTATCCCTCCGGTTAAAATAGATATTGATGCAGCTATAACATTAGGTCTTATTGTCAACGAACTTGTATCTAACACGTTAAAATATGCATTCCCCGGTGTTAAAACAGGAAGCCTGCTGATAGAGCTGCAACCGCTTAAGGATGACCGTTATAAGCTTACAGTGGCTGACAATGGCATTGGCTGCACAGAAAAGCAGGATGCACAGCAATCGTTCGGATTACAGTTGGTAAACTCTCTGAGTAAGAAGTTGGATGGCGAACTTTCGAGCGAAATATTTAATGGCACAAAAACAATATTATATTTTGTTTTGCCATCATAATTTATAATTTTACGTATGTAAATAACGTTATGCCGAAAACTAAGATCCTTATATCAGAAGACGAAGTTATAATTGCTGAGGATATTGCAGCCTGCCTGTCTGACCTGGGTTACGAAACATGCGCCATCGACACAGGTGAAGATACGATTGCCATGATCCGGGAGACCCGCCCTGACCTGGTGCTGCTCGATATTAACCTTAAAGGCAATGCAGACGGAGTTGAAATTGGTTCGCAAATAAAAAGCGAGTTCGATATACCGTTTATTTATCTTACAGCCTATGCCGACAAATCTACAATAGACCGGGCCAAGAAAACGGAGCCTGACGGGTTCCTTGTGAAACCTTTCGACGAGAAAAGCCTGCGCTCAACTATAGAGATCGCCTTGTACAAGCATGGCCACGGACCTAAAAGCAATGGGAACGGCAAACAGCACGAACCTGCCCCCAAAGAGCCTGAAGGCGCATCGCAGGACTACATTTTTGTTAAGGTAAAGCACCGCATTATTAAGGTAATGTATAGCGATATACTTTGGGTAGAGGCTTATGACAATTACTCGTTTATAGTTACCGCCGACCAAAAGTATTTGGTTAGCTCCACGCTGAAGGATATGGAAAGCAAACTACCGTCGCATAATTTTGTGCGCGTGCACCGCTCTTACATAGCTAACCTGGATAAAGTAGAAGCCCTGGAAGAGAACGCCGTATCGTTTAGTAAAGGGGAAGTACCTATAGGCAAGTCGTACAAAAAAACGCTGATGTCGCGGTTCAATATTCTATAGTATAAAAACATACTAACAAAAAAGGCCGATGCATTGCTGCATCGGCCTTTTACTTTTATAAGATAGCTATACTTAGTATCTGTAGTACTCCGGCTTAAACGGTCCTTCTACTTCAACGCCAATATAAGCAGCCTGATCAGGAGAAAGCTCGTCCAGTTCTACACCAATTTTGCTTAAGTGCAGGCGGGCAACTTTTTCGTCGAGGTGCTTAGGCAAAGTATAAACTTTGTTTTCGTAAGCATCAGCGTTTGTCCAAAGCTCTAACTGGGCCAGTGTCTGGTTCGAGAATGAGTTAGACATTACAAACGACGGGTGACCGGTAGCACAACCAAGGTTAACTAAACGGCCTTCTGCCAACACAATAATGTCTTTTCCATCGATGTTGTAAAGATCTACCTGCGGCTTAATAACGTCTTTCGTATTGCCATAAACTTTGTTTAACCAGGCCATATCAATTTCGTTATCGAAGTGACCGATGTTACAAACGATAGCTTTATCTTTCATTGAGCGGAATTCGCGCTCACCGATAATATCTTTGTTACCAGTTGCTGTAACGATAATATCAGCCTCCTTAACGGCATCAACCATACGCTTAACCGCAAAGCCATCCATAGCAGCCTGCAGCGCACAGATCGGGTCGATCTCGGTAACTATAACGCGGGCACCTGCACCTCTAAGCGAAGCAGCAGAACCTTTACCCACATCACCGTAACCAGCCACAACAGCTACCTTACCAGCCATCATAACGTCAGTAGCACGACGTATCGCATCTACCAACGACTCTTTACAGCCATACTTGTTATCGAATTTCGATTTAGTAACCGAGTCGTTCACGTTAATAGCAGGCATGGTAAGTGTGCCATTCTTCATACGCTCGTACAGGCGGTGAACACCAGTAGTTGTTTCTTCAGAAAGGCCTTTGATGCCGGCAGATAGTTCAGGATATTTATCCAGTACCATGTTGGTAAGGTCGCCACCATCGTCCAGGATCATGTTAAGTGGCTGGCGATCTTCTCCGAAGAACAAAGTTTGCTCAATGCACCAGTCAAATTCTTCAGCTGTCATACCTTTCCAGGCATAAACCGAAATACCGGCAGCAGCAATAGCAGCAGCGGCATGGTCTTGTGTAGAGAAGATATTGCATGATGACCAGGTAACTTCTGCACCCAGCTCAACCAGCGTTTCGATCAGAACAGCTGTCTGGATCGTCATGTGCAGGCAACCTGCAATACGGGCACCAGCTAAAGGCTTGCTTGGGCCATACTCCTCGCGGATAGCCATTAAGCCAGGCATTTCAGCCTCAGCCAGTCTGATCTCTTTACGACCCCACTCGGCCAGCGAGATATCTTTTACTTTGTACTTCAGATATGTATCTACCATATTAACTTTAGTTTCAGATTGAAAACACAAATTTAAGGATTTTGTTACGGAACATCAATAAATAGTTAAGTATAACAGTAACAGGCTACTATAAAATATAAAAAAAGCCTGCACAGTGGCAGGCTTTTTAAAATATCGGCATCCCGTTAAGGGTTACTTATTTTCGTGGTTCTCAATTATCTCAGCACCAAGCATATTTGTATTGCCTTCTGGCGGAGTTACAAAACCTTTCGCAAACACTGTATAAATACCACCGCTCTGCAGCGCCTGGCCTTCAATGTTCAATACTTCGGTTCCATCAGCTGTTAATAATACCTGTAAGTCATAGGCACCAGCAGGTACTTCTATAAATTCTGTAAATTCTCTGAAGCTCATGTCCTCAAACATAGCCTGGTCACCGGTTGCCACCGACGTTGCTACCACATCTACTGCAGGTGCATCAGGCGATAAGTGTACAAAACGGATCTTTGCATTACCGTTAGCAGGAGCTGTCAGGTCGTCGGTTATAACCAGTGGCTGCAGATCGCTGTCCATTACAGAACCAGACGCGAAAATCGAATAGCTCTGGTCTTTCATTAAATTCTGATTTACATCAATTACCGTAGTTTCGGTACCGGTAGCGTTTACTTTAAAGTTTCGTGTACCGGCTTCTACAGTCAGGTAACCTGTGTTCTCAGGATATACAAGTGCTGTTGAGTTAACTTTAGTATCATCTACAAGCAGGTCAACGCCAGTCGCATCCGGCGATGCATGCACTACCATTACACGTGCCTCATCATCCTGGCCAGGTGGCATTACATCATCATCATCTTCGTCGCAACTAACTAACATAGTGGCAGGCATTACAGCCAGTACCATAAATCGCATCCATTTCTTCATAGCTTTCTTTATTAATAGGTTTAAAATTGTTACTAACGGCTTTATAACCCAAAACCCGGAAAAAGGTTTTGGCACTTTATGCTGCCGGTGTTGCCGGGCAAAGTAATTTATACCTTACTTTTGCCGTACAACTCTATCATAACGCAATAAAAGGCCATTGTTGTATGCGCACCTACGGGCAAGCCGAAAAAGCTTATATTCTGGAACACTTGCACGAGCAGCCTGCCACCTTAATGTTGCAGGCCCGCCGCTACCCTGATCTGCCTGTTGCTGAGCTGGTACAACAGATACAGGCCCGGCAAAAAGCTATGAGTAAGCTACCGGCCTGGGCCAATAACCCTGACCTTATTTTCCCAGCTAATATCTCGGTAGAACAAAGCTCGTCGGAGGTGACTGCTGCATTTAAAGCGGGTTTGCTAAAAGGAAAACTGCTGATAGACCTGACCGGCGGATTTGGAGCAGACAGTTACTATTTTTCGAAGCAGTTTTCCCAGGTGATACACGTAGAGCAGCATACAGTGCTATCGGCTATTGCCAACTATAACTATAAAATTCTTCAGGCACATAACATCCAGACTATAAATACAACGGCTGCTGATTTTATCAGAGAATTTAACGGTCACGCTGACGTAATATACCTGGACCCGGCCCGTCGTGGCAACCGCTCCGAAAAACTGCACTTATTACAGGACTGTGAGCCGGATATACTTGGTTTGCTACCAGAACTATTTCAGAAAGCCGATAATGTGTTGTTAAAAGCTTCGCCGATGCTGGATATTGATCTGGCGGTATCGCAGTTAGGTAAAGTTGCCAAAGTTTGGGTAGTGGCTGTGCAGAACGAGTGCAAGGAAGTTTTATACCTGATGCAGCAAGACCCACCTGACCAGCCCGAACGCGAAGCTATAAACTTTAAGACAGATGGCAGCCTGAGCAACTTTACATTTACGGCAGAGCAGGAACAGCAGGCAAACCCACCCTACTCCGACCCGCTGGCTTTTGTGTATGAGCCAAATGCAGCCATACTTAAAGCAGGCGCTTATAAAAGTATAACCCAGCAGTTCCCGGTTAAAAAGCTGCACCCCAACAGCCACCTTTATACTTCAGATGTATTAGTGCCCGATTTTCCGGGGCGAAGCTTTGCCTGCACAGGGACCAGCCGCTACAATAAAAAAGAACTCCTGGCAAAATTACCTCGGAAACAGGCAAACATTACGGTGCGCAACTTCCCGGATACAGTGGCTAATATTCGCAAAAAGACCGGGATACGCGAAGGCGGCAACCATTATCTTTTCTTTTCTACAGATATGCACCAGAAGCCGATCGTGCTCTTTTGCGAGAAAGTATAAGCCCCTCCCCTAAAATATCTGAAAAAATTTCGGGCACTTTTAAATGCACTTCTACTGATTTAGATGCAGTGCCATTTTTAAGTTATAGTTGCACGATTTCGGTTACAAATAGCTACTCATCAATAATATACACCCTTTGTTATACCTTAATTATTAAATATAGCCTTACTCCGAATTTTATTGGTAAAGTGCTATAACACAGGCTACTGTTGCAGGTATAAATTATTAACTGACAGCCACTAAGCACGTAAAACAGCATATGATGCCCGACACCGGGCTTATGTTAAACCTAAATTTCTAAGCTATGAAACGCGACAATTCGAGTAACCAGAATAAGAACAAGAATAATAATCCATCAGCGAGCAATGCCCGCAACAACATGAACTCATCAACTCAGGGTTCTTCATCAACGCGCAACTCATCAAACACAGGAAGCTCTTCCTCATCGGGCAGAACTTCTAATTTAAATAGTGGTAACAGCAGCAGCTCAAGTTCAAGTACAGGACAAGGCCGCGGCTGGCACGGAGACCCACAAGGACATGCTAAAGCTGGTAGCCAAAGCCACAAGAACAGTAGCAGCTCTTCTTCCGATTCAGGATCAACTAACAGATCAGGAAATTCCAGTTCCGGCTCTTCCAACAGATCAGGTAACCGCTAATACATACTTATAAACTTATAGTATAAATGGCTTCGTACGTTATTGGGGCCATTTATACTTGTTTATATGCCTTTCCAACTACCGAAAACAAACTTAAATTAATAAGATCATGAATAACGATAAAAATAAAAAAGACCAACAGAACAAAGGTTTCCAGAGCAATCCTAAAAACTCGTTTGAGCAGGGTAAGCAAGGTGGCAAAAGTTCTACACAAGTAACAAACCAGGGTACAAATAACCCGAATGCAATGGGCGATTCTATGTCCAGAACAGGAAACCAGAATAAGCCAACACAGGGCGCAGGCCAGGGCAGCAGAACAGAAACGGACCAGAGTGGCCGCAAAGACATCACGAATAGTTTAGAGAATGATGCCGTTGGTAAATTCGGGTCGAACAACCCAACGCCTCAAAACCGCACCGATAACGAGCAGGATAGCGAGCGCAGAAGAAACGACAAATAAGTAAGTATAAATTAAATGTAAGAGCAGCTGTGGCCTAAACTACGGCTGCTTTTTTATGTGTATATGTTATTGATTTTAAGTTTATATTTACTTTAACTAATAAACCAGAAGCACAGAAAACATGCACAACCAGCGTAGCGCTACTCTGCTTAATACAGCTATACTTGCCGGTTTTGTGCTGCTTAAATTTATACTACAGTATGTGCTGGTGGATGGTACCTACGAACTGCACCGCGACGAATTCCTGCACCTGGACCAGGCCAACCACCTCGCAGCCGGCTATGTATCGGTGCCACCCTTTACCGCTTTTGTAGCATGGCTTATACAACTACTGGGCAACAGTTACTTTTGGGTGCGGTTTTTTCCGGCTTTGTTTGGTGCCCTAACTATAGTTGTTGCCTGGCTTATAGTTGATGAACTGAAAGGCGGGACCTATGCGAAAGTATTAGCAGCTACAGCTATACTTTTGTCCGCGATGCTGCGCCTTAATATACTGTTTCAGCCCAATTCTTTTGATATACTTTGCTGGGCGCTCGTCTTTTACCTGTTCATCCGGTTTATCCATACACAACAGGCAAAATGGCTGTACTGGCTGGGTTTAACTATAGGCCTGGGCTTCCTGAACAAGTATACCATTCTGTTTTTAGTGGCAGGTTTGGCAATAGCACTTATACTTTCGCCGTACCGAAAGCTATTCGCTCAAAAACAATTATACTTTGCAGTGGGCATCGCTATACTGGTTGCTATGCCAAACCTGGTGTGGCAGGTACAGCACAATTTCCCGGTGGTGTCGCATATGCAGGAGCTAAAGCAAAGGCAATTGGTAAATGTACAGCCCAGCGATTTCCTGCTGGACCAGATCCTCTTTTTTGTTGGTGCTATATTTTTGTGGGTGGCGGCACTGGTGGCATTTATAGTTTACAGGCCATTTCGCGCGTATCGTTTTGCAGGGATAACGTTTATACTTGTAATGCTGCTGTTCTTGTCTCTAAGCGCGAAAAGTTATTATGCCATAGGCTTATATCCTGTGCTTATTGCGTTCGGAAGTGTGTATTGGGAGCAGCTCTTCAGCAAAGGTTGGCTGAAGTATAGCCGGGCGGTATGGTTGCTTATACCTGTAGCGCTGTTTATACCTCTAGTTGATGTCGTATTCCCGGTGCTGAGCCCTACCCGGATACAGGCCAAAGCCGGGAAGTTTAAGGAGCTGAACTTACTGAAGTGGGAAGATGGCAAAGAGCACCCACTGCCCCAGGATTTTGCTGATATGTTAGGCTGGCGGGAGCTTGCTTCTATAGCCGAATCAGCTTATAAACTTGTACCCGACTCCGAGAAAAGCCACACGCTTATACTTTGTGACAATTATGGACAGGCCGGAGCTATTAATTATTATGCCTCAGAAACTTTACCTGCCGCTGTATCTTTTAATGCCGACTACATTTACTGGTTTCCGGACCTGCAACAGATAAGACACATGATAGTTGTGAAAGAAGCTGGCGATGCACCTATACAGGAATCTGAAAAAGCTTTTGTCGGAAGTGTAACCGAGATCGGAAGTATAAACAACCCCTATTCCCGCGAACATGGCACGACTGTATACTTACTATCAGATGTAGCTCCGGAAGTAACATCCTACCTATACCAGCGGCTGGCTGCTAAGAAAAGTAACCCTTTTGAGAAGGCTGAGTAGTTTACTTCCTACTTACCCACTTACTGCCTTTAATGTAAAAGCGCCAGGGAAGCAGAGCGTCGTCGCCGGCATAGTCAATCCCCACACGTGGAACAGTCATGATATTTTCTTCGGGGATAGTAATGCCTTTGTCTTCAAGCCAGATGGTATTGCCGGTCAGGTCTTCGCCGTAATGTTTGCGGTTAATGCCCAGGGCAATGCTCATCACGCCGGGGCCGGCAGTCAGGTTCGGTTTTATAGTTGGCATGTTCCGGCGCAGCAGCATTTCTTCAGTCCCGATCTCAGGCTCTATGGCTCTAACTAATACCGCATCGGCTTTGCCTTCGGTATTTGTGATGATGTTGAACAGGTTATACATGCCATACACCAGGTACACATACGCCACGCCACCTTCGTGGTACATGATTTCGGTGCGCGAGGTGCGACGGCCTAAGTGGGCATGGCAGGCGCGGTCGTTCTCCCCGGAGTAAGCTTCGGTCTCTACGATCATACCGCCGGTCAGCATGCCATCTACAGAAGTATAAATATACTTCCCCAGCAGTTCCTGGGCTACCTGCACTACATTTGGTCGGGTGTAAAAGTCTTTCGGGAGCTTCACATTTTTATAGGTTGATAGTTGTTCGTTATTCGTTAATTGCCGGCAAAGGTTAGTTTATAGTATGCGTGAGGGATGGAGCGGGTGTTTGAGCTCTATTGGTGAGGCACGAACTATAAAGTCAAAGATCCCGGACCTGATTCGGAACGAGCCGCGAGAGCCCGACGGCTTGCCGGCACGCCCTATCCGATAAACTATGAATTTTCTGAACTATAAATCTTCCCAACTATAGGAAACTATAAATCCAAACTGTAAAACCCACCCCTACCCCTCCAGGAAGGGGAATTAGCCAATTACTGCAAATCAACTATAGGTCTTTATTGAGCAATTCATCACTAAAAATCATTATTTAATCATCATTATAAAATATTCATTACTTTTACACCCGATTGGTGGCTGAAACTATAGCCTATAGTTTTGGCCTTAAAAGGGAAACAGGTGTGATACCTGTGCTGTTCCCGCAACTGTATTCTTCATAAAAGGGGTTAGTCTAACACCAAAGCCACTGTACACAAACCGTATGGGAAGGCAGACTAACTGAAGAGAGCCAGGAGACCTGCCAGTCCGGACAATAATTTGTCGTATGCTTTCGGGTAAAAAGCTGCACAGTTTCTGCCTTTCCTGGCTCCTACTGATCACTTTCTGCCCACTTGCATGCTTCGGGATAAAAGCATTTTAAGGTGGCAAACCGTATCTTCTTATTTTTAATGTTGGCTATAGTTGCCGTGCCCGCCGTGGCGCAGCAAGACACCGCAGCTTACCAGTTGCGCAGTGTGGAAGTATTTGGCAAACCCGCCGAAGTTTATGCAGCTGGCAGCCGTGTTACAACTATAGACAGCGCCTACCGACGAACCTACAATAGCAGCTCATTAGCCGATGCCCTGCAGGCCCACACCCCGGTTTACTTTAAAAGCTATGGCGTAAGCGGACTTTCCAGCGTTTCGTTCAGGGGCACAAACGCATCGCAAACAGCAGTTTTATGGAACGGGCTGAACATTGGCTTACCAACCTTAGGACAATCTGATTTTTCGACGTTACCGCTTAGCGGCTTTGGTGAAGTATCGGTGCAGAGCGGCTCGGCAGCGGCTACATACGGCAGCGGAGCAATTGGCGGGGCTGTACTTTTAAACTCACATAAGTATAACGGCAAAGGTTTTGGCCTGGACCTGCAGCAAGAGGCCGGTAGTTTTGGACGCTACTTCAGTAATGGCCGCATTCGTTTCGGCAGCGATAAACTGACTATCGGGTTGGGTACTTACCTGCGCAAAGCAGAAAACAATTTTACTTACCAGGATATGTCGAAACGCGGCAGACCTGAAACTACTGAAGAACACGCTGCCCAGCACCAATATGGTTTTACCCAGGACCTGAACTATAACCTGTCATCCAACACAAAAATTGGCCTGCATGGCTGGTATACTTTTGCCGACCGCGAACTGCAACCTGCCATGGGCTCCGCAACTATAGCCGGGCAGCTGGACAAAAACCTGCGCCTGATGACCCAACTCGAACACGAAAGTAATTTTGGCAAAACCGATGTAAAGCTGGCTTACTTTAACGATTACCTGAACTACTCTGGCGCAGATACCAACGCTGTTGCTGATGTGCAGACTTACCAACTACAAGCCGAGCAAACTTATACCAAAGTAAATAACTGGAGCTTGCGTGGCGGCATAAACCTGCAACATTTTATAGCTGAGAACAATGGATACGCGGGCACTAAGCAGGAGAATCGGGCAGCTCTGTTCGCACTTTTCCGCTACGACCCTACTCCTAACCTGGACCTGAGCCTTAACTTACGCCAGGCTTTAGTTGAAGACTATACCCCCACTCCTACACCTGCACTCGGTTTTAACTGGAGATTTTACCAGCACGAGCAGCACCATTTATACTTAAAAGGAAATGTATCGGGTAGCTACCGTGTGCCCACCTTAAACGACCGCTTCTGGGTAAACGCCGGCAACCCTGACCTGAAACCCGAGCAAGGCTGGAGTGAAGAAGCCGGCCTACGCCACCTGTTTATAGTTGGAAACAACTTTATACTTGAAACTGAAGCAACTGCTTACCACATGCTGATCGATGACTGGATACAGTGGGCGCCAGATGCCACCGACCGCTGGAGGCCAGTTAACCTGCAGAAGGTACAAACCATGGGATTTGAGCTAAGTCAGCAGCTAACGGCAACTATAGGCAACTATAAACTTACAGGTTCGGCGGGCTATACTTATACTTCGTCGGAGCAGGCAGAAGTTTACGAAGGCAACGGCGACAAAGGGAAGCAACTGATGTATGTGCCCTTGCACAAAGCCGTAGCAGCAGCAGGTATAACCTATAAAAACTGGCAACTGCACACTACTTTAAACTATACCGGCCTGCGCTACACCAACAACTCCGAATCGCACCACCTGGATAGCTTTATACTTGTAAATGCTGCACTAAGCAGGAAATTTGACCTCGGCCCTGGCAGGTTTATACTTAGTCTCCGCTCCGATAACATTACCAACCAGGTGTACCAAACCATGGCTTACCGGGCTATGCCATCTCGTGGTTATACTTTCAGCTTACGATTTCTTATTCCTTAACTATAAATATCTAAAACTATAAAAATGAAACGTACCTTACTCCACAGCTTTTACACAGCTGCCCTGCTTTTTGCAAGCACCCTAACCTTCACCAGCTGCGACAGCTCAACTGAAAACGAAGGCTCTATATCGTATGCTGATAAAGGTGTTTTTATCCTGAACGAAGGTAATTTCGGTACGCCAAACGGTACTATTTCTTTCTACCATAAAGGCAGCGGGCAGGTGGTGAATGATATTTTCAGTAAGAGCAACGATGACCAACTGTTGGGCGATGTGCTGCAATCGATGCAAATACATGGTGAACGTGCTTTTATAGTTGCCAACAACAGTAATAAACTGGAGATAGTAAACCACAAAACATTTGAATCGGTGGGTGTGGTGCAGGACTTGAAGCAGCCGCGCCACTTTGCAGCCCTGAATGAAAACAAAGGCTATGTAACAGAGTGGGTAGCTTATGGCAGCATGGGGCAGGTATCCGTTATAGATTTAGAAAACTATACCATAACCAAAACCATAACCGTTGGCTCTATGCCGGAGCAACTTCTTATCTCTGACGGAAAACTGTATGTGGCAAACAGTGGCGGCAACACGGTTTCGGTTATCAATACAGCTACCGATGCAATTGAGAATACTATCCAGGTACCTGACGGGCCATCAGAATTTGTAATAGCTGAAAACGGCAGTATCTGGCTATTAAGTGCGGGCAAAGTAGTTTATAACGACGACTGGTCTGCGATAGATTACACGAAAACAACTGCCGGCTCCCTATCAAACTTCAGCGACCCGCTTAAAGGTATGCAGATAATAACTTTCCCGAGCAACCAAAGCATTCCGTCAAACCTGGCCATAAACGGCACCGGCGACAAACTATACTATAACTACCAGGATAAAACTTACGAGTACCCTATCAGCAATGGCCAACTTGACAGCAAGGTTATTATTGATCGTAGCTTTTATGGCATGGCAGTAGACCCAGAAACCGGCAACATCTATGGCTCCGATGAGAACGGCTTCTCCGGTGATGGCACTGTATTCATCTACAGCCCGGCAGGCGAGAAGATAAAAGAATTCAGGACCGGGATTGCCCCGAATGGGTTTGTTTTTAATTAGGCTGTGAGCAGAGGTGGTGTTAACCCACCCCTAACCCTTCTCCCGAAGCAAGTTCGGGATCTGCGACTTGTCTAAGGTGGGGCATTAGACACGAACAAAGTCCCCCTTTGAAGGGGGTAGGGGGATGTTTACTGTGGCAGGCTTTTAACCCACCCCTGCCCCTCCGAGGAGGGGAATTTCTGCTGCAGTTATAGCTATAGTTTTATAGTTGGCGTTTTAACACCCCTGTAGTCCCCTCAAGGGGACAGTTTCTGTTACTGCTTTCTCACTAGTTATAGTTTTATAGTTACAGTCTGAGAGCGGACAGGTCGCGACCTGTCCCTACGGAAGTATAGCCACGAGAAAGGTCGAAGCAACTATTGAATCTCAAAAAGCATTAACTGTAGCTATCGAAAGATATCAGTCTTTGGGTTGAGCGCCTTTGATTTGTTGCGGTGCCGCAGGCAATCCGAGGCACGAGGATAGCAAGAAAGCAGCAGCGCGATGCCCGAAGGCGAGGCCTCACGGCCTTGAGCGAGCCAAGCCAACTATAAAACGATAGGCAAGTAAAGCTCCCAGGATAAGAAGTAGCTATGAAAGTATAGCTTGGTTCAAGTTGAAGATTGCCTCAACTATAGAATATCAGACACTAGCAGGAGCTGCGCACACTGCCAGGTCTTAAACTATAGGACATATAAGATTTCTCGACTAACGCTCGAAATGACAAATGAGAAGATATAGGATCTGGACAATAAGAATTAAACTATAAATCAGCACAGCTATTATAAAACCAAAAGGGGAAGTATAAACCGACTTATACTTCCCCTTTTTACATTATATCTATTTATTCTTTACCTATCAACACTATCCCGCTGGCCATCGCCGGCATGCACAGCGCCTTCGGCATCATCATAATATTTATCTTCCAGGTTGGCAGTGTCCTGATCAGCGGGATATTCATCCGAAGTATAGCCTTCATTTAAAGATCCTTCATCAATATGCTCGCTGTCTTCGGTGTTTACATCGCCTGGTTTCTGGCCGGTGTCGCAGGCAGTGATGGTAAGGCCTCCGGCAAAAAAAGCCGCCAGTGCTATCGCTTTAATTTGTTTATTATTCATAGTTCTTAAGTTCAGTTTAACATACCTTTTCTACGCTTATGGGTCTTTTATAGTTAAAAGTAGTGGCCGGCAGTAACTGTTCCACGTAAAACATGTTAACAAAAACCACAGCTATGAAACAGAACAAACCAGTAGATCCGCGCAAAGAAACGAGTAAAGACGACTCATCTGATATCGGGAAAGTAAAGCAGCATAAGCAAACTGCTCCACCACAGGCAAAAACCAATACAAGCAAAAGCAGCCAGCAGCGCGAAGACGAAGAAGCACAAAAAGGCCACTCATAAGTTGCTGAACTATAGTTACGGGTTGTACCTTTGCAGCTATAGTTTTACCAACCCATGAAGAAGGCGCTCATTTCTACTCAACTTAAAACCAAACTGCTGGTGATCCTGATTATCAGTATATTGCTTGCGTCTGCACTGGAGCTTTATACTTTTGGCATTCCATCAGACTTTTTTGGTCGCTGGCTAAATTCCTTCTTTGTTATCTTCTTTATGATATCGGTAATAGTAATCGGCATTGTGCCTGCTGTAAGTTATGCGGTAAATAAAGCTGCCGGACGCTAATCTCTCCTTTCATACTTTTCTGAACCTGCCGCTACCTATAGCTGTTGCTAAAGCACTGTGCCATAAAATCTGTACTTTTGCGGTGCAGACCTATACTTTAAGATTTATACTTTGGAAACTACGCCAACTATACTGCTCATAACGCCTCCGCTTACCCAGCTTAACACACCTTACCCGGCTACGGCTTACTTAACCGGCTTTTTGCGTGCTCAAGGCTATGACGTGGCGCAGGCTGATTTAGGCATTGAACTGGTGTTGCGGATGTTTTCCAAAGAAGGGTTGAAGAAAATATTTGCTGCGATAGAAGTTGGCGACTACGAGCTTTCTGATAACAGCTTCCGGATACTGAAGCTGAAGCGCGAGTACCTGAATACGATTGAGCCGGTGATCCGTTTCCTGCAGAACAAAGACCTGACTATAGCGCAGCAGATCAGCTTTAGCAGGTATTTGCCTGAAGCTTCGCGTTTTGACCAGGTGGAAGACCTGGAGTGGGCTTTTGGCAGCATGGGCATTACCGACCGCGCGCGTTACCTGGCAACTTTATACTTAGAAGACCTTGGCGACCTGATAAAGGAGACCGTTTGCCCATACTTTGCTTTCAGCCGCTACGCCGAAAAACTGGCTATGTCTGCCACCTCCTTTGATCCATTGGAAGAAGAACTGCAACAAGAGCCAAATCTGGTTGATCAGTTTTTGTTAGAGATACTGGATGAGCATTTACAGAAAGTGCAGCCAACTATAGTTGGTTTGTCTATTCCATTTCCGGGCAATTTGTACGGTGGCTTAAGGTTAGCGCAACACATTAAAACCAACTACCCAACTATAAAAACAGCTATGGGCGGCGGTTACCCGAATACCGAACTCCGAAGCCTGCGCGAGCCGCGCCTGTTCAAGTATATTGATTTTGTGACGCTGGATGATGGCGAAGGTCCGTGGCTGAAACTGATAGAACACCTGCAAGGCAAACGTGAAGCAGCCAACCTGCAACGTACCTTTATGCTTCAGGATGATCAGGTAACCTACATTAACAACTGCACCGACCCTGATGTGCCGCACACCGAAGTTGGTACCCCAGACTATAGCGGACTGCCAATAAAAGATTACCTCTCGGTGATTGATGTGGTGAACCCAATGCACCGCCTGTGGAGCGATGGCCGCTGGAACAAACTGACTGTGGCGCACGGCTGCTACTGGAAACGCTGCTCTTTCTGCGACATTACTCTAGATTATATTCGCCGTTACGATGTGGCCCCAGCTGCTTTATTGGTAGATAGAATTGAGCAGATAATAGCCCAGACCGGACAAACAGGTTTCCATTTTGTAGACGAAGCCGCACCTCCTGCCCCGCTCCGCGACATGGCCATTGAGCTGCTGCGCCGTGGTGTGAAAATAAGCTGGTGGGGAAATATTCGTTTTGAGAAAACATTTACGCCTGACCTGTGCCGTTTGCTGGCTGCGTCGGGTTGTATCGCTGTTTCAGGTGGTTTAGAAGTTGCCTCTGACAGGTTGCTGGCCCTGATGGAGAAAGGCGTAACGATTGCGCAGGTTGCCCGCGTTACCGACAGCTTTACACAGGCCGGTATTATGGTACACGCTTATTTAATGTATGGCTTCCCGACCGAAACCACCCAGGAAACTATAGATTCGCTGGAAGTAGTGCGCCAGCTTTTTGAGAACAACGTGATACAGTCCGGTTACTGGCACCGCTTCAGTATGACGGCCCACAGCCCGATCGGGAAGAACCCGGAAAAGTATGGTGTAGTAAAAGTAGGTCCGCCAGAAGGAGACTTTGCAAACAACGACCTGTGGCACAACGACCCGAAAGGTACCGATCATAGTTTGTTCAGCGCTGGTTTAGCAAAAGCGCTTTACAACTACATGCATGGCGTAGCTCTGGAAGAACCGCTTTCGTTCTGGTTCGATTTTAAAACGCCGCGCCCAACTATAAAACCAGATTTGATTGGCTCAGCCATCGCGCAACCCCACCGCCCTGACAGCACCCGCATGAATGCCCGTTTGCTATGGCTGGGCAGCATCCCCGAAATAGAGTTAACTATGGTGGCAAAAAAGGGCCAAACTATAGAACGCTGCGAGCTTACTTTCTACGAGAAAGGCGAAGATTTCCAGGTGAAGACAACCGCAACTATAGGCCAGTGGCTGTTTGATACCATACAAAGAGTATCTTTGGAAAGTGACGAAGCTTATACTTTGAAACAGTTACAGGAGAGCTTCCCGGCAGATGCGCACCTGACGTTTGATGAGTTCCTGGCATCACCTACCTGGTTCGACCTGCGCGAAAAAGGGCTACTGTTGCTGTAGCAGCTCTTTATCAAACTATAAGATTCTTAACCTACTTTATACTTTTCAGTTCAACCTGCTCTGTCCTGAAGTTTTTGGCTGTTGCCTCTAACCCATAAGATTCCAGGCTTGCAACAATTGCTGCTGCAGAACTATTGTTGATAATAAAATCGTACTGCGTTTTATCTTCGCCAGAAAACCGGAAGGGCACTGAGGAAAAATTGGAGACTGCGTCTAATGTACTTTTGATGGTATAAGCAGTAAAAAGCGTTTTATCGTCTGCGTCTGATTTAGCTGCAAATCCTTCCTCTGCCAAGGTTTTCTCTAACAACGAACTATCCTTTATAGCTACCTCGTAGCCTTTTACCTGTATCACCTCCACATTCTTTTTCAGGCCCAGTTGTAGTAATAACTTTTGCTCCAGCTCGATCTTATTCAAGGCGTCGTCTTTGCTGTTTTTATACATCAAATTAAAGCGCTTGTCCTTTAAAGCATCAGGCAGTTTCAGTTTTTGCTTATTTATACCTAACACTTGCTCATAGATATCTCCCAATGTAAACCCTTTCATGTCTATAGCTCTAGTTCCTATAGCCATTTTGGTCTTCTTTTTCACCTCAGTTTCCTGCAGGTCAAAATAGTAAGGTGTGTTCTTGTCCTGTAAAAGCGACATAATATCTGAGAATACCTTTCCCGAGTTCTCAGTGCTGCTAAGCTTTTTATTTTCAACTGTTAAGGTATGCGTGGCACCTTTTTTATTATCTAAGAAGTCTGTCATTACCTCCCGGGTTAGCTGATTAGGCAGCCCCACCCATTTCACTATTCCTTTGTTGTCTATCAGCACGGTTAATGGTATTACCTTCAGGCCCTCCTCTTTATCGCCATAGTTTTTCTGGGTTTGCCCGGTTTTATCTGTTACAACTATAGATTTAAAATCAACACGTTTCAGGGTCCTTTGTATCTTCTCAACCGGCTCATCCGAAATGGAAAGATAGTATAGATCTGGTGAATTGAATTCCTTTTGCAGTTCATTCATATGCGGAACTGCTGCAATACATGGCCCGCACCAGGTAGCCCAAAACTCCAGCACAATATATTTACCGGTCATGCCTTTATCTTCCGGAACATTCTCGATCCAGTCAGTTATATGTATCTCCGGCGCTTTGTCTCCGGCTTTTACAGTTTGCTGCGCATAAACCTGTGAGCTTATCAGTATCATCAGTGTGCAGCAAATTACTGTTAGTAGGTTCTTTGTCATTGTTTTATGTAGATGGGTGGGCTTTTAAAACAGGATATTTCTTAAATATACTTATTCTGACGTGCAACCACCAGTTTGGCAGATTAAAATGTAACAAAAGTCACTTTTAATATTAATACAAGTCATATTATTACAAGTTTTTCAATTGCAAGTTTGTATTGTCTTTAACACGTAAAATTAATAGTATGAAAAAGGTATCACTGGCCATTGTTGTAGCCATAGGCGCTATGCTGGCATCTTGCAATTCATCAGAACAACCAACAACTGAGGCACAAAACGAGGTAACAGAAACTGAAGCATTAGGCGGCCAGTCTGCTGTGCAGGACGACGAGTCTCAGAAAAACGTAGTACAGGTTGCTGCTTCATCACCGGACCACACTACTTTGGTAGCTGCTGTAAAAGCTGCAGGCCTGGTAGATGTACTTACCAATGCCGGACCATTCACTGTATTCGCGCCAACCAATGCTGCCTTCGACCAACTGCCTGCCGGAACTGTAGAAGGTTTATTAGAGTCTGAGAAACGCAGCGACCTGCGCAACATATTGCAGTACCACGTTTATGTAGGCGTACTTAACATCGACAGTTTTGAAGATGGCCAGAGCCTGGGCCAGGTAAATGGCGGCCGCGTAACTATGGGCGTGCAGGGCGATAAGGTAACTGTAAATGGTGCCAACATCGTGGCTTCTATCCCAACATCAAACGGCGTGATACACGTGGTTGATAAAGTGCTGTTACCACAGTAGGTTAATTGCCGATTGTTTGGATAGTAAAAACCCACCCCAAACCCTCCGAGGAGGGGAATTATCTGCTAACGCAAAACTGTATTATTGAACTGCGCATTTATGGTTGTCCCCCTTTGAAGGGGGTTAGGGGGATGAAGAGCCCAGCCATAATATAAAAAGCACCTATAGCTCAAACTATAGGTGCTTTTTGATTTATAACTCACAGCTATAAGGCGCAACGTATTGCGTCTCTACAACTTGCTAACTCTCTAACTATAGATCAGTCGCGTTTTGTTTTGAGGAGATTACGGAGCTCAGCTAATTCGTCTCTATACTTGGCGGCTTGTAAGAAGTCGAGGTCTTTGGCGGCGGCTTCCATTTGCTTCTCCGTTTTCTTGATAAGCTTCTCGAGCTCCTCGCGATTCATGGTCTGTATGATAGGCTCTGCAGCTAAAGATACTTCCTGTGGACCAGCATACATTTTCACTTCCTTCTTCTTAGAGTCAGCTACAGAGGTCTGCTCATGTATCTCTTCGCTTGTTTTAAAGATAGTGCGTGGTGTAATGCCATGTTTCTCGTTATAGGCCATTTGGGTAGCACGACGACGATTGGTTTCGTCAATAGCACGCTGCATCGAGCCGGTCATACGGTCTGCGTACATAATTACTTTGCCTTTCTCGTTTCGGGCAGCACGGCCCATAGTTTGTATAAGCGAGCGCTGGTCACGTAAAAAGCCTTCCTTATCCGCATCAAGTATAGCCACTAAACTTACTTCCGGTAAGTCAAGTCCTTCACGTAGCAGGTTTACCCCGATCAATACATCAATTATACCCAAACGCAGCTCACGCAAGATCTCTACACGGTCAAGTGTCTTTACTTCGGAGTGCAGGTATTTTACTTTTATATTGAGGCGCTCCAGGTACTTGGCCAGCTCTTCCGACATACGTTTGGTAAGCGTAGTTACTAGCACACGGGCACCTTCTTTCACGCGCTCATCAATCTCGTCCAGCAGGTCATCTACCTGGTTTGTACTTGGTCGTATCTCTATCTCCGGGTCCAGTAAGCCAGTCGGTCTTATGATCTGCTCTACTATAACACCTTCCGATTTTTGAATCTCATAATCGCCGGGAGTAGCGCTTACAAACACTACCTGGTGCATCAGGCTTTCGAACTCGTTAAAAGTAAGCGGGCGGTTATCCATGGCAGCTGGTAAACGGAAACCATACTCTACCAATGCTACTTTACGCGAACGGTCGCCACCCCACATGGCACGCACTTGCGGCACGGTAACGTGACTCTCGTCAATCACCATCAGAAAATCATCCGGGAAATAATCTAGCAAACAGAACGGACGGGCACCCGGCGCGCGACGGTCGAAATAGCGGGAGTAGTTCTCAATGCCGGAACAATAGCCCAACTCGCGTATCATCTCCAGGTCGAATTCGGTACGCTCTTTTATGCGCTTGGCTTCAGCCGGCCTATCTTCTTTCAAAAAGTAATCGTGCTGGGCCACCATGTCGTACTGAATTTCCGAAATAGCTTGCTGCAGTGTGTCTTTGCCTGTTACGAAAAGGTTGGCCGGGTAAAGCGTTACTGCCTTTTCATCAGATAATTTTTTACCTGATTGCGGATCGATGCGGTGAATCTGCTCCAGTTCGTCTCCGAAAAAGTATAAACGATAGGCAAAGTCGGCATAAGCCGGGTAAATATCCACGGTGTCGCCTTTTACCCGGAACGTTCCACGTGTGAACTCTGCCTCGGTGCGACTATAAAGTATCTGTACAAAAGTATAAAGCAGGTTATTGCGACTATAACGTTGCCCTGGAGCCAGGTAAACTACGTTCTTCCCAAACTCCTCCGGGTTACCGATACCATAGATACACGACACCGATGCCACCACCACAATATCTCTCCTGCCCGATAAAAGCGCCGAAGTAGTATGCAGGCGCAGCTTTTCGATCTCCTCGTTTATTTGAAGGTCTTTCTCGATGAATACATCCGAAGAAGCAATGTAAGCCTCGGGCTGGTAGTAGTCGTAGTATGAAATGAAATATTCGACAGCATTTTCGGGGAAGAACTGCTTGAACTCGCCGTATAGCTGGGCTGCCAGGGTTTTGTTATGGCAAAGTACCAGTGTAGGCTTACCGGTGTTTTTGATAACATTGGCCATGGTAAAAGTTTTACCGGTACCCGTAGCACCCAGCAAAACCTGAACAGGCTCTCCCTTGTTTATACCCTCTGTGAGTTGTGTAATAGCCTTTGGTTGGTCGCCGGTTGGCTGAAACTCTGATGTTAGCTTAAAATCCATTCGTCAGTTTTACGAAATTAGCGATAAAGTATAACATCTGAAACTGTACGTAAGTTTAGCTTCTTCAAACATATTCGGGTAAGTTTAAGTATAAATTATTACCATAAAAAAAGCCTGTCGCAAAGCAACAGGCATTTCCAAGTCAGTCAGTTTTAATAATTCTTTTTTAGAGGCTAATCCTGGTTATTTCTAAGCCAGGTTTAGCATTGTATCTTCCCCTCTTCCGCCATCTGTAATTTAATTCACGTTTTATTTGTACTAAGGGCGCTAATCTATAAGTATACTATTATCGGTACAGGTAATACACATCGGTAAACTTTGCCAGCGGGTCGTTGCCGGTATAAGAGCAAGTCAGTACCAACCGCGTATCGCTGCAGGACTTCACTTCGTACGTCGCCGACCAGAACTCCCGGATAAGAATAAAAGCTCCGGGGTAAGCATAATCCGCTTTAAAGTTGCTGTGGCTTTCCTGCTTGCCTGTTATGTTCTGCTCCAGGAAAGCGCTGTCTGCCCTGAACTCAAAAACATCGCCTGAGCTCCCGGTATAGTTATTTGTACTGCAGTTTCCGCTACGGCATAACTTATACTCAATTCGCTCTATTTTCCAGGTGCCAAGCACAGCCTGCTTTGTTTCTTCCACCGACATAGCCGGCATTACCATTTCTTCGGGCTTGCAGGCCACACAGCTTATAAACAGGAGCCATGCCGGCAGCATAACCCTGAGCACATATTTTTTCATAGCGTAGTGTAGAGGGAATTTTTAACCTCAGGCAGTGCAGCCCGATGTTAAAAGCGATAAAAGTAAAAGAGCCAGCAGCATATACCAACCAGACAAGTTTACTTTTACAAGGTCTGCAACATCAAGTAACGCTGCAGGTAAAAAGCGCATTCTCTTCATTGTTCTACAGAAAAAAACAGTTTACAAACAACAGCTACAAAAGCTGCGACCTCTTTATACAAGGAAGAGCCCTTAAAAACTAAAAGGGTTGCAAGACAACAGGAAAAATTTGAAGTTTATTTACCGAGCGTGTAGCTTATACCCATATTAACCCCTATGGTATAAGGTTTGCCCTGCGATACGGCTGCTTTGTCGTCGGTGAGCATGGTCTTGAAATAGCTGCGGTATTCCGGGCCAAACGATACCTGCAAGGCATCGGACAAGCGCTTACCAAAACCAAAGCCCACGTTACCTGAGAACTGCACTTTACGGAAAGGAGAATCGTCGGTAGGGCCATAGGTTACGCTGGCCACCTCAGCTCTGGCAGATTTTATACTTGACTGTATCAGGAAATTGGCCGCCATACTACCATTTGCATACCAGAACCATTGCTTGCCCAGGTTACCTTCTACCTGCGCACCTAAAGGCACAGATAGCATCTGGTAACTATAATCTACTGAGAACGGATCTGTTTTAATTACACTGATGGAGTCGGTTGTAAAAGTATGCAACGATGGCAAAAAGATAGTAGTTGGCTGTAGTTTAACCCGCTCGTTTGTAACCGGATTTACAAGAAACTGCTCTACTACATAGCTGGTTCTGGTGCGCGAAGTATTCTGGCTGTAACCTAAACCTGAGAGTATTTTAAAGCGCTTGCCTATTCTGAAACCGGCTTTAGCATCAATGTTAAAAGACAGGGCTGCTTCCGTATTATCATAAAACTCAGTATAAGCATCGCGCAGGTTCTCTTCCGACTCACCGGATATGGTCGGGCCCGGAGGAGGCGTACCGTCAATTCTACGGATAACCATAGACGTGATCATCTGCCGGGGTATGTTCACATTCTGTGTAAAGTAAGTTGAGGCATAACCTAAACCTACATTCCAGCGGCTGTTTTCTTTAGTACCCTCTTCTTTTTCCTGCTCTGTAGCTGCTGCCAGTACGTTCTCAGGTTTCTCTAAAGCTATACTTTGAGGTGTGGTAGCAGTGCTGCCAATTGTACCCAGTGTTGCATTACGCAGTAATAAAGGATTTAAGCTTTCGGGGCTGGTATAAGAGTCGGGCACGTTAGCTATGGCCTGGCTGGCCGGCATGTAAACGGCAGTTATACTTTGCTCCTTGTTTTCCAACACACTTTCCGGGTTGACCTGCTGGTTTTGCTGCACAGCGGCTATTGTCCCACTATACTGTTGTGTATGATCTGCCTTCTTATTATTTACAGACCTTGAACCTGTTTCAGTTTTGGCTGGAGTGTTAGCAGGCTTCTGTATTGTCAGGTCAGTATTTATAATTGAAGTATTCTCTGATGATCCGGCATCAGCAATTATACTTGAGTTAGCTGCGCGGCTTTTTACAGATCCAGCTTCTGATTCAACTAAAGATTGGTCTTCTGCTTGGTTAAAGGCTATAGTTTCGGTTGCAGGTTGGCTGGCTGCCTGATTTTGCGGGTTAGCCTCGTTAGCGTGTGCTACCAGGTCGTGGTTGGTGTCTTGCCTGAAGTGTAGCAAAAGCGCCGCCCCCGAAAGTATAAAAAGTATAAAGCACGCAGCTGCCAGCTGCCTGTAAAACAAAGCACGCTTTTTATAGCGTTTATTTTCCAGCATCGCCAGATCATAGTCTATACGCGACCATACATCAGGACCCGGCGTAGCTTCCGCATCCTGAAAGCGTTGCTGCAAGCGCTGCTCCAGTCCTCCGTGTTCGTTATTATCTGTTGATAACATGTTCCTGATAAGGTTTATCCTGATTTACCAGCATATTCTGTAATATAGCCCGCGCCCTGGAGTACTGCGATTTTGAGGTTCCTTCCGAAATTTCGAGCATCTCCCCTATCTCTTTATGGTTATAACCTTCAATAGCATACAGGTTAAACACCATACGGTACCGGGGAGCCAGTCGCTGTATCATTCCCAGCAATTCGTCCAGGCTGTAAGCATCCAGGTTATAGTTGCCGGCACTCACATTCTCAGCCTCTTCTGTTTCGTGCGATACGGTTAGCAACGACTTCTGACGCAAATACTTCAGGGCGGTGTTCACCATTATCTTCCGTATCCAGAATTCCAGTGGGCAGTCTTTTTTAAAATTGCCGATGTTGGCAAACACTTTTACAAAGCCTTCCTGCACAATATCTTCAGCCTCGAAAGTGGTTGGGGCATAACGCAGGCACACCATCATCATCTTTTTAGCATACAAGTCGTAAAGCTCACGCTGCATCTCCCGTTTGCCGGCAATGCACCCGTCAATTAGCTTTTCTTCTGCTGACTTGTTACTGCTAAAAAGTTTCAACTGCTGACCTGATTAAGGCCCCTACTCACATGAGCCCAAATGGTGGGATATGGTTGCAAGGCCAGGTAATTATTTCTCACAAGTGTAAGCCATACCGTAACTATAAAGTTATCAGTATAGTTGGCGCACGTAAATGTAATAAAAACCAGCGATTGTAATACTATAATTTATGCAGGATATAATACAAAAGTAAAGCATGCCGTTTTAAGACATGCTTTACACAACTATAACTATAGCAAACTGTTAGGCTAAACCAGGAAAAGGAATTTGTAAACAAGTATGGCTACTACAGTAGCTGCCAGCATCCATACATATCCTATTATTTTATAAGCAGTTGTAGTACCATCGTTCAGGCCGTTCATGGTTTCATAAGCCTGTATGCGTGCTTTGTCCACCACCATTTTAGAGAGCAGGCTATACGAAATGCTGATACCTAATGTAACGGCCACCACATCATCCAGGAAACCAAATACAGGCACCAGGTCAGGCACCAGGTCTATCGGGCTGATTGCGTAGCCAATAGCCACCGCCAGCAACACACGTACATACCATTTCACATCAGCATGACGATAAGATAAGTATAAAGCAAATATCTCAGCGTGGAAGGTGTGGGTCTTCTGTTTCAGGGTGTTTAACTGGGCTAACATAAGGCGGTGGTTTGGGTGGCACTATTACTGGCTTTTACGTGCACCTGCACATCTTATGTTACAGCTTTCGGCAAATAATTTACAATAAATTTAATTGCATTTCGTTTTAGCCGTTTTGCCATATCTCCCAGGCAGCTTCAGCCTGCCCGTAAAGCATTTCCAGCCCATTTATAGTTTGTGCGCCGGTTTCCTGTCCTTTCTGCATAAAAAGGGTTTGTTCCGGGTTATAAACCAGGTCGTAGAGGTAATGTTGGGGTGTAAGGGCCATGTATGGCAGCGAAGGGAAAGTTTCGGGGTGCGGATGCATTCCCAGTGGTGTGGTGTTAACTATAAGCCTGTATTGTTGCAGCAGTTCCGGCGTAAGTTCCTCGTACGTTAGCTGATCTGGTTTTGGGCTGCGCGATAAAATTGTATAGTTTATACCCAGGTTTTGCAGGGCTGCGCATACTGCTTTAGAGGCCCCACCGCTCCCAAGCACCAATGCCTTATCAACTTCATCAACCGGGCAAAATGCTGCTAACGACTGCTTAAAACCTACATAGTCTGTGTTGTAGCCTTTGGTTTTTCCGTGAGTTATTTTGATGGTGTTTACAGCTCCTATACGTGCGGCGGCTTCATCCAATTCATCGAGGTAAGGTATAACAGTTTCCTTATAGGGCACCGTAACATTCAGGCCGACAAGCTCGGGTTCCTGTTGCAACAGTTTGGGCAGTTCGCTTATAGTTGGAAGCTCGTATAGTTCATACGCAACATCAGCTATACCTTCGCGCTCAAACTTTTGGGTAAAGTAGCGCTTCGAAAAGGAATGCCCCAGCTTTTTACCTATCAGGCCGTAGCGCCGCATCTTTATACAGTTGGAGTTTCGTCGCTGGTAACACGATCAATAACATATACCAAAGCAAACCCGAAAATTGCCAGCAATATACCATACAACAGAAAAGGCTCTTCGCCGGTCAGTTGCAGGTAATCAGTTGGCAGCACGTTTTCCTGTACTAAAGGTTTTATTTCGCCATGGCGATCGGTGTATGTTTCCAGGGTTTGTTTCCAGGGCCACACTTTGTTCAGCGAGCCAACCATAAATCCTGTCAGCAAGGCTACAGTTATGTTATGATAGTGCTTCAGCATCCAGTTAAGTAAATGCGAAAAGCTAAGTATACCCACCATACACCCAACACCGAACACCGCAATAATATCCAGCCGCAGGTTTTTAACAGCCAGCATAATAAACTCGTACTTGGCCAGCAACACAAGTATAAAACTACCCGATATACCCGGTAATATCATCGCACAAATGGCAATGGCACCCGACAGAAATACAAACCAGTACGCTTCCGGGGTTTGTGCCGGTGTAGCCACTGTAATATAATAAGCCAGGGCTATACCTATAAGGCCGGCCAATACTACACCAGGCCGCCAGCGGGTTATTTTTTTAGCTACTACCACCGCCGAAGCCACGATCAATCCAAAAAAGAAAGACCACAGCATCTCCGTATGGTTCTGCAGCAAGTATAAGATCAGTCGGGATAAAGACGCAATGGCAACGCCGATGCCGGCCAGCAGCACAATTAAAAAATTGCCGTTTATATGCTTCCAGAAACCAGCAACATTAAAGCGGAGCAGCAACTTTACTGCTTCCCCATTCACAGACCGGATGGAGTTCAGCAGTTCTTCATAAATACCTGTAATAAAAGCAATCGTACCGCCTGATACACCTGGCACCACATCGGCGGCACCCATGGCCACGCCTTTAAAGAAAAGCAGTAAGTATTCTTTTAATGATCTGCGTTGCATAGTTGTTCTTGTATAGCAAAATTGCCCGTACGGGGAAACCGTCGGGCAATTTATACTTAAATCTGTTATACTTAGCCTTTAAGAGCTACGTCGTTCTGGTTCAGGAAATGATGGAAGGTATCGCCACGCAGGCCTAAACGTATTGTTTCGAGCGGAATAACCTCGCTTGGCGCAATGTTACCCAGGTTTACGTTCGCCCCCAGCAGTTTAATAAACCAAACCTGCTGTGCTTTCTGAGGAGCTTCCCAAAGTATCTTTTCAAACGGGATCTTGGTCAGGATCTCTTCTACAAGACCGCTGCGCACTTCGCCGGTAGAACGGAAAAGGCCGACATTACCACCTTCACGTGCTTCGCCTATCACTTTCCAGGCACCAGCATCCAGTTCAGTCTGCATCAATTGTATCCACTTGTAAGGAGGGATTATCTTTTCAGCATCTTTAGAGCCTACTTCCGATAACACAGTTACCTGCTCAGCCAATGTCTGAATGTACTGCAGCTTCTCGTCGTGGGGCATTTCCAGCGAACCATCCGATACCTCAGCAAATCCCATCCCATACTTATCCAGTATGCGGCGATAGTCTTCGAACTGGTTACGGGCTACAAACGCCTCGAACAAAGTACCACCAAAGTATACCGGTATGCCGGCAGATTTATAAACCTCCAGTTTTCTATCCAGGTTAGGCGTTACAAAAGAGGTGCCCCACCCCAACTTAACAATGTCAACATAATCTCCGGCTACTTCCAGAAAATCTTCTACTTCCCGAACGCTAAGGCCTTTATCCATAGCCATGGTAAAGCCACGTTCACGCGGCTTCTGCTCACGTTCCGGGATGTTGTTTAGTGTATAATTCATTTGCTGTTATTTGCGATACTGATCAATTAATCTGGCTAATGCCCGCTGCGACTCCAGTTCCGGAAAAAATTCGAAGAGCAGCTTATGTTTATCGAAGTCCAAAATTAAAGCATTTTCAAGATAATTGTAAGCTTCGCGGTATTTTCCTGCAGAAAGTAAGTAAGCACATACCCTATAATATAGCTCTGCTTCGTCTGGCTGCAGTTCTATCGCGTTTAAAATAATATCAATGGCCTCATCATAATTACCCTGTTCGTAAAGTATGATAGACCAGTTCAGGTAAATATCCTTATCGTTTGGCTGTATCTCGGCAGCACGTGCGTAGCTTTCCAGCGCCGACACTACATGCCCTACATGGTACTCGGCAGCAGCCAGGGCCACCCAGTAATCCGAGCTGTCGTCATAAAGCTCCACGGCTTTCTTAAAGAAATGAACAGCTTCGTACCACTTGCCCTGCGCATCCAGAATAACACCAATGCCAAACCAGGCCTCATCCATTTCCGGGTCCAGGTCCACTGATTTCTGATAATACCTTCGGGACAGGTCCCATTGCTGCAGCTTTTCATAGCACTCGCCAATATTGCAGAATACTTCCGCAGACGGGGTGCCGTGCTCCAGCATGGCATTAAACGCTTCTATAGCCTTCGTATATTCGCCTAGGAACACATAAGCATTCGCCATGTTGTTATAGGCGGTAATAAAATCAGGTTTGATGATGGTGGCATAATCGTAAGCGGCAATGGCTTTGTCGTAAGAGCCCATTTTATTGAACACGTTACCCAGGTTAAACCAGGCCACATACGAGTAAGGGTCATCGTCAACAAACTTCTGGAAAAACGGCAGGTGTTCGCGCAAGGTGCCTGTTACCTCCATGCAGTAAACAATTTCCTGCATAGCGGCCTCGTTCTCTACGTTCAGCTCCACACACTTTTTATAGTACTTAATAGCCGAGCCAAATTTGCCCCAACTCTGGTAAGCCAGTCCAATATTAAAGTAGATATCATCGCGGTCTTCGGCAAAAGCAAGCGCTTTCTTAAAGTAATCTACAGCGTCGCGGTATTCGCCGCGCTGCGAGTAAATAATGCCACGGGTCAGGTGAATGTCCGGGTTTCCGGTTTCAACCTCGGCTACTTCATTAATAAGGGCAAGGGCATCATCCAGGCTACCGGCCATGGCCAGCAACTGGGCTTTATCTATCTGTAGCTCCGACGAAAAAGGATACTGCGCAATGGCTGCGTTGCAAGCTGCAAGCGCCTTTTTATACTCAAAATTAGCTGTATAGTGGTCTATGATGACCTCATAGTCATTTATATCAAAAAAAGCAGCACCGTTGTTTTCAAGGGCCTGCTCGTAACGTTGTATCAGGTCCAGCTCTTCGCTGTGTTCTTCAAAATTCTCTTTCATCTCGATCTCCAACCAGCTGCCGGGTGAGCAGCCTTTGTAACACTACATTTTATACAGGCAAATAGTTTATTGCAGGGCAGGCCCAAAACCTACTTTACAGCATGCTGCTGCAACAATCCGGCGCAGGTCCAGCTTATAGTCTGGCTTAACGGCCTGAACTCCAGACCTATGGCCTGACGGACCTTGTCGTTACTAAACAAATGGTTTTTAGCTGATACCCGTGCGGTATCTTTTGTGATGAGCGGCCGTGCCCCGGTTAGCCAACTGCGCATCCTTTCGGCGCGCCATACCAACTCCGCCACAACCGGATTTACCCGGTATTTTGGCGCTTTACGGTTAAGGCAGGCAGCTACTTCGGCAAAGAAGTCTTTATAAGCCAGCTGTTCTGCATTCAATATATATCTTTCGCCGGATATTTCCGAGAAGGTGAGGCGTAACATTGCTTCAATTACATCGCGCACATCAACAAAATTAGCTTTGCCGCCCGTATAAAATGCGTTGTTGTTGTATACATACTTAAACAGGCGTGTGCTGCTACGATCCCAGTTGGCGGGGCCAAGCACAACCGAGGGGTTAACTATAACCGCATCAAGTCCTTCCGAAATGCCGCGCCATACTTCCAGTTCGCCGAGGTATTTAGAACTGGCGTAAGCCGAATGGTATTCTGCGGGATCCCACTTGCTTTTTTCGGTAAGTATAGTTGCTTTAACAGGCCGGCCTATAGCCGCTATAGAGCTTACATGGCACAACTTTATACTTCCGGTTTCCAGGCAGGCATCTACCACGTTAGCTGTGCCTTCAATATTTACCTGTTTCAGCAACTCCTTGTCCTGCGGGTCATACGATACCAGGCCGGCACAATGGAAAACGTAGGTAACGCCTTGCAAAGCTTCGCGCAGCAACACAATATCCTGAATATCGCCTTCCAGCCACTCTACCTTATCTGCAGCAGGTATAGCCGGCACCTGACCGCGGTATAGCGCACGCACCTGGTGCCCCTGCTCTACAAGCGCTGGTATCAGGTAACTACCTATAAGGCCACTACCGCCTGTTACAAAAATCATTTAAAGTATAGGTTAGTAAGACAGGAACTATAGTTGCGGATTAAGCAATGGTAAGCTAAGCAGCTTGTTTACATATTTTGTACTTAGCACTTTTTGTAACGAGGCAATGTGTTTTATACTATGCACATCAGACCCCACCAGGTCAACGAGCTCATTATCTATCAGCTTCTCGGCTACATCGCGGGCAGCCGGCGAATAATAGCCTGTTAAAGAATTAAGGTTTGGCTGTAACAATACACCCTGCTCACGCAACTCTACCAGGTCATTAAATTTGCCATAAAAGTAAGTATAGCGCTCCGGGTGGGCCATTACAGGCTTATATCCTTTGGAACGCATCTTAAAAATGGCTTCACGCAAATTCAGTGGCTCGTTCAGGAAAGAGGTTTCGAAAAGGATATACTTATCCCCAAAGGTCAGCAACTCTTCGTTGTTATCCAGCTTCTCCAGGAAAACCTCATCCAGGTAATACTCCGCAGCACAGTCCAGCTCCATTTCTATATCTGCTTCGGCAATGGCAGTACGCAATAAGGCAAGCTTTTCCCGGATTATCTCCGGGGTATTCTTATAAAAATCACTCATTATGTGGGGCGTCATGATCAGCTTATGGTAACCCAACTGCTGCATGGCCTGCACCAGTTCCAGCGACCGTTCCAGCGTATCTGCACCATCGTCTATACCCGGCAAAATATGCGAGTGCATATCCACGCCTATGGCACTTAACGACTCTAGTGTTGCCGCATCCCCACCAAATAAGTTCTTAAAAAAATGCTTCATTTACAGTTGTTTAGCCAAGCACTATTCCGGCCATTTTTTCTTTACAGCGAATAAGGCGCTTAGCACCTCCAAAATAACGCAAATTAAACGCGCTTTCAAAATAAGTGCTATACCGGCCCTGCTATAGTTTACATCTATATTATACTCTGTTTTAGCTGTTCAAATTGTCTGTTTGCCATTAAATATATAGTTTTGTAAACACGCGGCCTATAAAACCGTTACAGTTGCAACCCCAAACTATACAATCTAACTATAAATGGAATTAAAATATACTGAAAACCAGCGTATGATCGCCGACATGGTTCGTGACTTTGGTGCCAAACACATCAAACCTAAAATGATGGAGTGGGACGAAAGCCAGGAATTCCCGGTGGAAGTGTTCAAGCAGTTGGGCGAACTGGGCCTGATGGGCGTACTGGTGCCAACCGAGTATGGTGGTTCCGGCTTTGGTTACCTGGAATATGTAACAGCTATTGCCGAGCTTTCTAAAATAGATGGCTCTATTGGCTTATCGATGGCGGCCCACAACTCACTTTGCACTGGCCACATACTGCAGTTTGGTAACGAAGAGCAGAAGCAGAAATACCTGCCAAAGCTGGCTACTGCCGAGTGGATTGGTGCGTGGGGCTTAACAGAGCCTAACACTGGTTCTGATGCCGGCAACATGCGCACGGTAGCTGTTGAAGATGGCGACCACTACGTTATAAACGGTGCTAAAAACTTTATCACACACGGTAAAACCGGTAACGTGGCGGTAGTTATAGTGCGTACCGGCGAAGTAGGCGACTCGCATGGTATGACCGCTTTTATAATTGAGAAAGGCACGCCGGGCTTTAGCGCTGGCCGCAAAGAAGACAAACTGGGCATGCGTGCTTCCGAAACCACAGAGCTTATTTTCCAGGATTGTCGCGTACACAAGAGCCAGATGTTAGGCAACGTAGGCGAAGGCTTTATCCAGGCCATGAAAGTGCTTGACGGTGGCCGTATCTCTATTGCTGCCCTATCGTTAGGTATAGCGCAGGGTGCTTTTGATGCTGCCTTGGCTTATTCGCAGGAGCGCAGCCAGTTCAACAAGCCAATCTCATCATTCCAGGGTATTGCGTTTAAACTGGCCGATATGGCAACTGAAATAGAAGCTGCAGCATTGCTTACGTACCAGGCAGCTGATATGAAGAACCGTGGCCTGAATGTGAACAAAGAATCGGCGATGGCGAAACTATACGCTTCAGAAGTATCGGTGCGTGTGGCCAACGAAGGCGTGCAGATCTTTGGTGGTTACGGCTTTACAAAAGACTACCCTGCTGAGAAATATTACCGCGATGCCAAGCTTTGCACCATCGGCGAAGGCACCAGCGAGATACAAAAGCTGGTAATTTCAAGAGCTATCCTTAAATAAATAGACTAAAATAAGCTAATACGGGCCATAAAAGGTGCTGTATCAGAAGAATTTAGTAACTTGCACATAAATTTTAACTAAAGAGTTGATTTTTAAATCGGAAGTTTATTAAATTTGCAACCCTAATTCCAAGAGAAGCGAAACAAAGACATGATTATTGTAAACGTAAAAGATAACGAGTCTGTAGACCGTGCATTAAAAAGATTTAAGAAGAAGTTCGAGAGAACTGGTGTGTTGAAAGAGCTTAGATCTAGAACATTCTTCGAAAAACCATCTGTTTCTAAAAGAAAGCAGAAGGAAAGAGCTAAGTACAAGCAAACGCTTTTCGTAAAGGATAACTACTAATTTCGTTTCCGAAGTAATATATTTTCCATAACTTAGTATAGTTGCTTAACCAGGCGGCTATATTAAGTTATGGATTTATTTTTTAAGTACCTACAGTACGAAAAGCGGTATAGTCCGCACACCCTTACCTCCTACCACACCGATCTGGGGCAATTTTCTGATTACCTTACCCAGACTTACGAGATATCCGATCCGGCCCAGGCCGATCACACTATTATCCGCTCCTGGATACTCTCGCTGGTACAGCAAAACATACAGCCACGGTCCATAAACCGTAAAATTGCCTGCCTGCGTTCATACTACAAATTTTTGTTAGGCCAGGAACGCATTACGGCCAACCCCATGCTGCGCATAAAAGCACCTAAAGTATCTAAAAAGCTTCCTGCCTTTGTAGCCGAAGAGCCTTTTAACCAGCTGCTCGACCAATTTGAATTTGAAGACAACTTCGAGGGCCAGCGCGATCGGGTTATACTTGAGTTCCTGTATGGCACCGGCATGCGTTTATCGGAACTGATATGTATAGCTGACGGGGACATTGACGGACACCAGAAAACAGTGCGTGTATTGGGCAAAGGCAACAAAGAGCGCATCATACCTATAAACGATTCGTTGTGGCAAAGTATAAGCGCTTACAGAGCCTATAAGAAAAGCGAGTTTGGTGATAACAATTCCGAAAAGCTGCTCGTTACAATTAAAGCACGCCCGCTTTATCCGAAGTTTATATACCGTGTGGTAAAAAAGTACATTAGCTTGATAACAACCTCTGAGCACAACAGCCCGCACGTATTGCGGCACTCGTTTGCTACGCACCTGCTCAACAAGGGCGCAGACCTGAACGCTATTAAAGACTTGCTCGGACATGCCAGCCTGGCTGCCACTCAGGTATACACCCATAACTCTATTGAAAAGCTTAAATCGATCTTCGAGAAAGCTCATCCAAAAGCATAAGTTAAACCAATAAATATTACGACTATGAAGCTACAGATGCATTCCATCCACTTCGAAGCTGACCAACAGCTTGCCGATTTTATACAGCAGAAAGTAGACAAGTTAGAAACATTTTACGACCGCGTAGTAGAAGGCGAAGTGTTTCTGAAACATAACAATAGCGACGGTATAAACACGAAAACGGTAGAGATAAAACTGTTTGTGCCGGGTGCCACCCTATTCTCTGAAGAAAACGCACCGTCTTTTGAAGCTGCCGCTGATGCAGCAGTAGAAGCCATGCGCCGCCAGCTTAAAAAGTTTAAGGAAAAGCAAATGGCCCACCATTAAGCCATAGATGTTAAGTATAAATTATGGATGATCTCATTAACAGAGATTAACTATAAATAAAAACGCCTGCTAAGTATAGCAGGCGTTTTTATTTATGGTTGCACAGGATTTGTGTCCTGTGTCTTTCATCAAATACAGACTATAGTCCGAACTCGGCTTTTATCTTATCCACGTAGTCCAGTTTTTCCCAGGTAAAGGTCTCGTATTCTTTTGTCTCTTTCTGACCATTTACAAGCAGCTCTACCTGCTTTTTGCCTGGCGTTCTGCCCATATGGCCATAAGCAGCCGTTTCAGCAAATATTGGGTTCTGCAGGCCAAAGCGCTGTATAATAGCATAAGGACGCATATCAAACAGTTTATTTACTTTCTCTGCAATGTCGCCGTCGCTCATCAGGTTGCCGCTGGCATCTTTTACTTTAGTTGAGCCATAGGTAGTAACATATAAACCAACCGGCTTGGCAACACCAATAGCGTAAGCTACCTGTACCAGTACCTGGTCGGCAACACCTGCAGCCACCAGGTTTTTGGCAATGTGGCGGGTTGCATAAGCCGCAGAACGGTCTACTTTAGAAGAATCCTTGCCGGAGAAGGCACCACCACCGTGCGCACCTTTACCACCATAAGTATCAACTATAATTTTACGACCAGTTAAACCGGTATCGCCGTGCGGTCCACCTATCACAAACTTACCAGTTGGGTTAATGTGATAAATGATATCTGAGTTGAACAGCTTCTGGATACGTTCCGGCAGCTGTTTCAGTACACGCGGTATAAGTATAGCATCCACATCACTCTTGATCCTGGCTACCATTTCTTCTTCGGCTTTTAATTTAGCCTCATCAGAATCGCCATTAGCAGTTACAAACTCGTCGTGCTGCGTTGATATAACGATGGTATCAATCTTTTCAGGAACGTGGTTGTCGCTGTAACGGATCGTAACCTGCGATTTTGCATCAGGGCGCAGGTAAGTCATTTCTTTGCCCTCTTTGCGCACTGCAGCCAGCTCCTGTAACAACAGGTGCGAAATGCTTAGTGCAAGCGGCATATAGTTATCAGTTTCGTTTGTAGCAAAGCCAAACATCATGCCCTGATCGCCAGCACCCTGGTCTTCAGGTTTGGTGCGCTCCACACCCTGGTTAATGTCCGGCGACTGGCCATGTATAGCCGAAATAACACCGCAGGCATCCGCATCAAACATATATTCCGACTTGGTGTAGCCGATATGTTTTATAACATCGCGCGCAACTTTCTGCACATCAACGTAAGCTTCGGTCTTAACCTCGCCGCTCAGCACTACAAGGCCGGTAGTTACCAGTGTTTCGCAGGCCACTTTAGACTGCGGGTCCTGCTTCAGGAATTCATCAAGGAGCGCATCGGATATCTGATCCGCCACTTTATCTGGGTGTCCTTCTGACACTGACTCAGAAGTGAATAAATATGGCATTGCTTAATTTTTTATTTACGAGTGAAAATTATGGCTCTTAAACCAGCCTGCAAAGCTAAGACAAATCCGGGACAAGTGAAATAAAACAGGGCTTATACCTCGCCGGGACACAACCAGAAATGGCAGTGAGATCAATTACGCAAAAAGTTATATATAGATTTACTAAAGTACAAAAAGTAGACATACATTTTATTTCAGAGAGCAACAGACATCGCTTTGAAACAAAACTTTTTAACCATACCAGCGTTTTTACAGCATTATCTACTTAAAGAAATACAAATCTAAAATATGAAGTCCCTACTATCATTTATACTTATACTTACCATGCTCACGGGATCTGCCTGGGCACAAGAAAACGATTCACCTTACAAGACGAGGTTTGCTGTTGATGCACCTATAATTGCCGCCGGCATGGGCCTTAGTGCTTATGGCTTAACGCTGATGCAGGACAAGCCAGGTTTTACTGATGAGGAGATCGCTAAACTGAGCCGGATGGATGTGAATTCTTTTGACCGTTTTGGAGCTGGCTACTACTCGCTGGATGCAAAAAAAGTAAGTGACTTTCCGTTTTATGGCTCTTTTGCTTTGCCATTTGCCATGATGCTTAACAAGAATGTGGGTCGTAAGGCCGGGCAGGTGTTTGTTTTATACCTCGAAACAATGGCTGTAACTGGTGCTTTGTTTACGATGGTTAACGGCAACGTAGAGCGTGCCCGCCCGCTGGTGTATAACGAGAGCGTAGAAATGAAGGAACGTACCGAATCTAACGCCCAGAACTCATTTTTTGCAGGCCATACGGCTGCTACAGCAGCTGCCACATTTTATGCGGCAAAGGTTTTCAACGACTTTAACCCGGATTCCCCTGCAAAACCTTATGTGTGGGCTGTAGCTGCGGCTATACCTGCCTCGGTTGGTTACCTGCGTTTAAAAGCCGGCAAGCACTTCCTCAGCGACAACCTGATAGGCTACACGGTAGGTGCTGCCACAGGTATACTGGTACCTCATCTTCACAAGAAAACAAACGACTCCGGCATATCGCTTGCCCCAACTGTTATACCTACATTTAACGGCCTGGCGGCACAAGGCGCTAACCTGAGCTATACTTTCTAAGTTATACTTTAAACTATAAACAAAAAGCCCGGCAACGCTACAGTTACCGGGCTTTTTGTTTGATTCGTTTTATAGTTATTCCTCTTTCAGGTTCTCTTCAAACAATTTGTAGATACGCTTATACTCGTCTGTCCAGCTCGATGGCTCCACAAAACCATGATCCTCTACAGGGTAAACAGCCAGTTCCCAGTTCTCTTTTCCTAATTCGATCAGGCGCTGCGTAAGCCTTACTACATCCTGGAAATGCACATTCGTATCCACCATACCATGGCAGATCAGCAAAGCCCCTTTTAAGCCTTCGGCATAGTATATCGGGGAACTCTTGGCATAGGCCAGGCTATCGGTTTGCGGCGTGTTGAGTATGTTCGAAGTATAGCCATGGTTATAGTGCGCCCAGTCTGTAACAGAACGTAAAGCGGCACCGGCAGCAAACACATCAGGTTCCGTGAACATCGCCATCAGGGTAATAAAGCCACCATAAGAGCCGCCGTAAATACCTATCTTCTCCGGGTCGATGTTATACTTTTCAACCAGCATATTGGCACCGTCTACGTGGTCGCTCAGGTCTTTGCCGCCCATAAACTGGTAAATACCTGTCCGCACATCGCGACCGTAGCCTGCACTGCCTCTATAGTCAATGTCCAGTACGGTGTAGCCGTTATCTGCGAGAAAATTATGGAACATATACTCCCTGAAATAGCTGCTCCACCACTTATGAGCATTCTGCAGGTAGCCGGCACCATGCACAAACACAACTGCAGGCCCATTAGCTACTTTATTTTTAGGCTGATACAAACGTGCATATACATCGGCTCCGTCTTTTGCTTTAAAAGTAATTACTTCCGGGTCGCGCCATTTATAGTTCTTAAATTCTTCGGTTAGCGAGCTGGTTATCTGGCGGGACCTGGCGCCTTTCTTATTATCCATCAGGTATAGCTCCCATGGCGTGTTGCTGTAAGAATGGCGTACGGCCAGCATCTTTTCATCCGGCGAAAGCTCTACTTCGTTTGCACCTTGCATAGACGTAAGCTGCACCATATTACCACCAGTTACCGGCATCTTATAAAAGTGTTTCTCGCCGGGGTGTACTTTATTCGCTATAAAATAAAAGCTCTTCTTGTCCTTAGATAGCTGCACATCTGATACCTCGAACTTGCCCTGGGTAAGCGCTTTCTTTTTGCCGCTTTTATAGTTGACCGTATTTAAATGCGAGTAGCCGCTTTCTTCAGAGTGGAACCATACCGATTCGTTATCTGGTAGCCAGCCGATCTCGCCCGCGCCATAACCTATACCTGGCCCGTTTATCCAGGCATCGTCGTGCTGGCGGTCAAGTACTCTTAATTTACCGGTTGCAGAGTCAAGGGCCAGTATCCAGCGGTCTTTGTTATCGGCTGAGCGGGCTACCAATACAGCGTTCTTACCATTATCAGACCAGAACGGGCCATACATTGCGGTAGTGCGCATAGCAGGTTTATCTGCTTTAACTGCTTCTCCTGTCTTTTGCTTTTGCATGTAAGCCGGCACATCGTTTATACCTTCCACGTCTTTCATGGTGATGGCAAACGTTGTGTCGCGCTGCTTATCGTATACAAAAAATTCTGATGTGCTTTGCAGGTCACCTACTTTCGTGCGGGTATTCAGTTCTTCGGTGTAACCTGAGGCAGTCACAAAATCAGGAACCATAGCAGTGCGGGCATTCTTTGGCCTGCTCATCAAACTATAAGTCACATAACGCTCATCCGGGCTAAGCTGTATGTTGTTTATAAACTTATCGTCTATGTAAATATCAAGCGGGCGCTCCGGCGCATCGGCTTTTTGTTGTGCCTGGCGGGCTTCTTTTGCTTCTTCACGCTCTTTTACCACCTGCAGCAAACCAAGCTGTTGCTCTTTCAGCCAGACACGCTGTGGGTTCTTATCGTCACCTTCGGCCGGCTTCTTCCCTTTCCGGAAATCTGTAAGCTGTGCAACATGGCCGTTGTTTATGTTCCAGGCAAACAGGTTATTGTCTCTTACAAAAGTTACTTCCTGCTCATCAAACGTAAAACCAGGGTTGCCCTCGCGCTCTACCGTATTGGTAACCTGTATTACCTTACCGTTTTTAATGTTAAGTAAGTAAATGTCGCCATGCTTTTCGTATACCTTCTGGGTTTTGGCCATGTTATAGGCTCCCCCCTGCGATGGCAGACTACGGCGCTCTTGCGGGCTTACTTTTCTTATGGTTTTGCCTTTGGCCTCCACTACATACAACGAATCGCTTCTGTTGCCGTCAGGGTTCCAGTTAAAGTATACTTTGCGTCCATCCTCCGACCAGAACACGTTTGTAGGCGGAGTACCGATCCATTTCGGATCGCGCATGATCTTGTCTATAGTTAGCTCTGATGTTTGTGCCTGCGCCTTTATATGGCCGGCTGCCAGTAAGCCAAACAAGGCAAAAGCTATAGCTTTACTTTTAAAAAACATGTGGTTATAGTTTGTATAGGGTGATTCTATAGTTCAATTTACAGCATAAGTCCCGATTTCTCAAGTATAAACCTGTAAACCGGGACTTATCCTATCATTTTATGTATGGTTACTTCAGGAATGCAGTCGGGTGCTTTTCATCGTGTGGCGTCAGGTCCTGGTAATATTTAGCGAAAGCCAGCAACTCCGCTTCCCCGAATAGTTTGCCTATAAACGTAATAGTTGTAGGCATGCCGTTCTGCTGGAAACCTGTTGGCATTACCACACATGGGTGCCCGGTAAGGTTAGTAACTACCAGGTTACTGCTGCCAAACGAAGGACTTATGTATAGATCTATACCTTTCATCTTCTCGTGCATCTGCTGAATTAACAAGGTACGTACGCGTTGCGCCTGCAAATACTCTACGGCCGGAATAAACCTGCCAGCCCTGAAAATATTTGGCCAGGCATTTTTGTGTTGTTGTACCAGTAAACTGTCTTTTCCGCTTCGGGTAAGCTCATCAAATGCGGCGGCACCTTCCACGGAAATGGTAAGTATAAGGTCACTGACAGGCAGGTCAGGTAATTCTATCGGTACTAACTCTACACCTGCTTTTCGTAGGGCTTCCAGTGCAGCTTCGTCGTTTTGTTTAAAGCCATACTTGCCATCAAAGTCTTTTTTCAGGTAGCCTACTCTGAGCTTTTTCGGATCGATGTTTTTGTTATAGTTAAATGGAGCATCATATACACTCAGGTCTTTTCCATCAGGTCCTTGTATGGTGTTAAATACAATGGCGGCATCTTCAGCGGAACGTGTAATAGGACCGATCTTATCCATGGACCAGCTAAGTGCCATAGCACCGTGGCGGCTAACTCTGCCATAGGTTGGGCGTAAGCCGGTTGTACCAGTTGCTGTAGACGGCGAAACGATGGAACCAAGGGTTTCCGTACCGATGGCATAAGGAACAAGGCCAGCAGCCACTGCTGCAGCTGAACCAGCTGAGGAACCACTTGAGCCTTTAGTTAAGTCCCAGGGCGAACGGGTCTTACCACCATACCATACATCTCCCATTGCCAAAGCACCTAAGGTCAGTTTAGCTACCATTACACCACCTGCATTCTGCAGACGTTCAACTACAGTTGCATCCAGGTTCAGTTGCTGATCCTTGTATGGGCCAGCCCCCCAGGTTGTTTTATAGGTTTTAGTAGCAAGCAGGTCTTTTACGCCGAAAGGTATACCATGCAGTATGCCCTTATACTTACCAGCCGCTATTTCTTTATCAGCCTGCTTTGCCTGCTGCAGCGCAAGCTCTTCAGTTATAGTTATAACACTTTCCAGTTTTGGACCATACTTCTTCAGCCTGTCCAGGTAAAAGCGGGTAAGCTCTTCTGAGCTTATTTGTTTTGATTTAATAAGCGCTGCCAGTTGTGGTATACTATAATAGGCCAGTTCGTCGCGGTTAGCAGGCAGTTTTACTTTTTTTGGTAAATCTATTTCAAAGCTACTATTACCCTCAGGCATTTTAAAGCCAACAGGTATCGGGTTGAATTGCAAAGCAGGCGCTACTTCATTAGGCAGATCTACTCTTCGCAAGCGCTCATATCCTTTTCTGAAATCTTCCAGCTCCGATACAGTTGAGTCGAGTTGGGCATCCGTAAAATTTAAGCCAATTACTTGTTGTGCCTGCTGCAGCATAGCTACTGTTATCTTGTTTTCAGCAGTTTTATAGGCAAAAGCACCCAAGCCAAAACTAAAGGTTGCTATTAAGATAGTTTTAAGGTTTATATTCATAGTATAAAATCTATTTTGAACAGTTTTAGCTAACATTAAATGTACAAAAAAACCCACGGAGTAAATCCGTGGGTTTTAAATATACATTTATAGCTATTAATTGTAACCAGGATTCTGCTGGTCTGCTATAGAAGGGTTAGCCTTGATTTCTCTTTCTGGAATAGGGAAAGCTATTAAGTTGTCTCCATATTCTATTGTACAGTTTGAGTTACCTGGGCAATCTTGACCTACTCTTACCAGATCATTACCTGTTCTGAAAATATCAAAGAAACGATGACCTTCAAATGCTAATTCTCTTCTTCTTTCAAGTAGAATTGCATCAATCAGTGGTTGACCCGATAATTCGGTTCCAACCGGCTCTAAACCTGCGCGAGTTCTGATCTTGTTCAAATCTTCTATAGCTAATGCCTCATTTGCTGCACCACCTAACCTTGCATAAGATTCTGCTCTGTTAAGTATAACTTCAGACAAACGTAGGATAATTGGACTACCTAAACCTGGCACGCCATCCTGACCTGGATATTTGTAGGCAAAGATATCAGTTACAGTTCCTCTTTGACCTTCTTTTATCCAACCAGCACGCTTATCACCTTCTGCATAAGTTGCTGCAAGATCGAATGTAGGACGTATATCACCATAACCTGTAGGAAGGAAAATATTACCCAAGTTATCCGAACCTCTATTCTCATCAGCTTCAAATTTCAATTGGAAAATTGCTTCTGATGAGCCATAGCTTTCAAAAGACTTCACATAGTTGTCTCCTGAAACCAGCGTGAAACCTGCTAATGAAGCATCATTCGCAGCATCGATTGACTTCTGGTAATCACCTTTATAAAGATAAACTCTAGAAAGAAGTGCAGCCGCTCCAGCTCTTGAAAATCTCTCTGGTGCATTGTCATTAGTCTGCATCAGCTCTTTAGCATCTTCCAAATCTTCGATTACTCGAGTGTATACTTCACCTACTGTATTTCTTGCTGGTGTACCAATCTCAGTTACTAGAACTATTGGAACTCCTAATTGAGAGCCGCCTCCATTCTGATAAGGCTGAGAAAAGATTCGTACTAGATCAAAATACGCTAATGCTCTTGAAGCTAAAGCCTGTCCTAGTAGGTCATTTCTTTCGGCCTCAGTACCATCCGTAACATTCTCCATGTTATTGATGATATTATTTGATCTGGCAATTATTGCATATGCTGTGTTCCAGAACCCAGCGATATCACCATTTGCAACCGTATATGTGAAGTCTCTAAAATTTAGATAACGATTAGAGTTGGTTGGAGTAATTCTAGCGTTATCTGATGCAACTTCTGGAATAACGATGAAGCTTCTTCCATAGTAATCTATAGACTGATACCCATCATAGATGCCATTCACAGCTACACGAACATCATTAACAGAGCTTAGGGCTACCTTGTCACTTAATGATAGTTGGGGCTCCACTTCCAACATATCGTTACAACTAACTGCACTAAAACCCAATGCAGCAGTTAAAACCGTATAATATATATATTTTCTCATTTCTTTTTTACTTAAATATTCTGATTAGAATCCAAAGTCTACACCAAATGTAAGTGACTTACCATTTGGATAACGGAACCACTCAGTACCATCTTCAGCTAATTCTGGGTCGAAGCCACTATAATCAGTGAATGTTAACAAGTTTTGTCCTTGTGCATATACTCTTACACTCGACAGTTTAGCTTTGCTGATTAGATGAGAAGGTAAGTTGTAAGCTAAAACAACATTTCTTAGGCGTACATAAGAACCGTCTTCTAACCATCTTGTTGATGCCGAAGTTGAGCTTGTGCTTGCAAGGCTAGGCTTAGGTCTTGATGATATATCACCTGGTTCCATCCAATGATCAAGAACGGCAGCAGATTGATTCATACCAAATCGAGTACCATCAGATTCTAACAGTGAACGTGTTTGGTTGTATACTTGTCCACCTTGTACAAAGTAGAAGAATGCTGATAGCTCAAGACCTTTATAACGGAAAGTATTTGTTAAACCACCGTAAAAATCAGGCTCTGCATTTCCTACTATTGTTCTTGGAGCTGCACTGTAACTAGATGTATAACCACCTTTGCCATCTTTCCATCTTGGAGCACCTGTCGCTGGATCAGCACCGGCCCACTCTCTCAGGTAGAATGAACGGATAGGCTCTCCTTCGCGGATGATTTGTGTTCCATTTGGAATATCAGCTCCTTCGTTCAGTTTAGAAACTTTACTGCGGTTAGCTGAAATATTGAAGTCTGTCGTCCAGTTGAACTCACCAACAAGGTTTTGAGTAGACACTGTAAACTCTATACCTTTGTTCTGTACTTCACCTATGTTTCTGTTAATTGTTGTAAAACCAGAAGTAGAAGAAATAGGAACTGCTAGCAGTAGATCTTCAGATTTTCTAAGATAAAGATCAACACTTGCATCTACTCTATTAAATAAGCCGAAGTCTACACCTACGTTTGTAGAAATATTCTTTTCCCATCTCAGGTCTGGTGACTCAATTTGAGAAGGAGAACTTGCTGGATTACCACCATATGCACCGGCAAATGAATACAGACCACGAGCAGGGAAGTTACCGATCTCAGCATTACCTGTTGAACCATAACTTGTTCTAATACGCAGGTTTGTTAGCACTGAATTGTCTTGTAGGAATGATTCATTAGAAGCAACCCAAGAAACACCAACTGATCCAAAGTTAGCCCAACGATTATTAGCACCGAATCTTGAAGACCCATCACGACGAGCGTTAGCAATTAAATAGTACTTACGATCGTAGTTATAGTTAATCTGGCCTAAGTAAGACAGGAATGTGTATTCCGTAGCAGTACCACCAATACTTTCTGCTTTAGCAGCAGTACCAATGTTTCTTAGTTTACCACTTGCAAAACCTGTACCTGAAACATCAAATGCTTCTCTGTTGAAGTTCTGCACTTCATAACCTACTAAGGCATCAAATCCATGCACATCATTAAATATCTTACTATAGTTAATTACATTTTGGGCAGTTAATGTAATGTTATCACCAAAGATATTTGTTACACGTCCCTGAGAGTCAAATCCATCAGGTGTAGTTGGATCTGTGTAATCTTCTTCTTTGATCCCAGTGTAGTCAACTCCTAATACTAGCTTATAGCTAAGGCCTGGAAGAATTTCATAGCGACCTCTAATGTTACCAATACCTCGCAGTGTAGCTGCAGTGGTTGGATTCAGCATAGAAGATCGAACAAAGTTATCCTGAGTAAAGCTTTCATATGTATCACCAACAAACAGTTCGCCAGTTTCTGGGTCTCTAATACGATCCCAAGGAAGCATAGTATAGCTACCAAGCAGAGGGCTATTAAATTGGTTACCAGGAGATGCAGACAACATATCAGTATAAGATACATTTAGATTTACACCAAAGCTGAATTTATCAGATGGGTTGTTATCTAAATTAAGTCGCGTTGAGTAGCGAGAAAATTCACTTCCAATAAGTATACCTTCCTGATTGAAGTATCCAGCTGAGAAGAAAAATCTAGTCTTATCGTTACCACCAGATGCAGAAACCTCATGGTTTTGAGTAGTACCAGTTTGGAAAGCGGCATCTATCCAATCAGTATTTACTTCTGAATTGCTAAGTGGTCTATAGAAGTCCTGAGTAGCCTCACCATAACCTGAGTTAGCCAAAACGCGTCTGTCATAGGCTGTTAACTCTTCAGAAGTAAGTAATCTAAAATCATTAGTATTATTTCTTACTGTCTGGCCATACTGTGATCTAACTGTGTATGTAGTTTTACCAGCTTTACCTCTTTTTGTATTGATTACAACAACACCATTAGCAGCTCTTGCGCCATAAAGAGCAGTAGCAGTTGCATCTTTCAGAATATTCACACTCTCAATATCATTCGGGTTGAGAGTAGAAAGTAAATCAGCAGTAGGGTTGTTTCTCGTATAGTCCCCAGACTCTATAATAACACCATCAATCACATATAGGGGAGCTCTGCCTGCAGAAATAGAACCAGTACCTCGTATACGAATGTTCGCACCCGCACCTGGCTGACCACTACCTACAGTAGAAAGCACACCTGGTGCTCTACCCTGGATAATTTGATTAACATCTGGAAGAGCAACACTTTCGATTCTCTCGCTTCCTACTTCAGCAACAGAACTAGTAATCTTTTGTTGCTGCGACTCGCTATAACCAACAATTACAACTTCAGACAGTGCCTTAGACGACTGACCTAGTTGCACACTTATTGTAGATTGTGTTCCTACAGCAACTTCTTTGTTGTCGTACCCCACATAACGAAATACCAGTACTGCATCGTTAGATGGTACTGAAATTGTAAAACCACCATCGACGCTGGTAGCTGTACCAGATGATGTGCCTTTGACTAAAACAGTTACGCCTGGTAAACCTTGACCCGTTTCCTGGTCTGTTACCTTACCCGTTACTGTTCGATTTTGTGCCAGCACTTGCACCACAAGCGCAAACACAAAAATGAAACTGAGCAGTAAACTCTTCTTCATGCTAGAATGTGTTAAGTAAATAGTTATAGATTAGTTTGTGTACCAAATATACTTACAGGAAACATATTTCAAAATACTTGTAGTGATATTTCCTATAAATTTAATTTTAATTGCACTTTTAAATATTATTATATAAAAATACAGTTGTGGATTCTGAATTTAAGTCAATACCTCCTCTTTAAAGTTTAAACATTCTCTTTGTAATCAGTTACTTCTGCTATTCCGGCTTTATTTTTTGCGAAAAGTGCAGTTCTACCTTCCCTGGAATCGGAAAGGTCTTCAGGAGTTCAGGTAGTTTAATCTACCATTGATGGGGAACCATCACATTAAATTCGTGTTAACATTATCACCTATACAAGTATAGTGTCAGTTGTTTTTTTGTGAGGAATAACCAAATATAAATTATCTGGCTGACAATTGCAATAGCTTGCACCATGTGTTATACTATAAATATATAACAGCCAATAGCCTGATAATAATATTAAGAACTGAATACATAAATATATAAATATTAAATATTACCTTTACCGTAGAACTAAAATCAACCTTATGAGAAGTGTATACTATCGCCTGTTTTTAGTATTCCTTGTATTGATAGGAACCAATGCCCCGGCACTGGCACAAACTACACAAACAAAAGCCTTGCTCTGGGAGATAAGCGGTAATGGCCTGCAAAAGCCTTCTTACCTGTTTGGAACCATACATGCCATCTGCCCCGAAAATCTGAATATTAGCAGAGCTGTAAAAGCAAAGCTGGAACAAACGCAACGCCTGTCGCTGGAAGTGGATATGGATGCGCCTAACTTTATGGTTGAACTGCAACAGGCTGCCCTGCTACCCGGCGACAGTACACTGAGCGGCTCATTCAGCGAAGCGGACTATAAACTACTGTCAGAGTACTTTAACCAGACACTTAAAATAGACCTGAAACAACTGGACCGCATGAAGCCTTTTATGCTGCACTCTATGTTACTGTCGCAGTTAACTGACTGCAAAGCGGTATCGTATGAGCAAAGCCTGATGGAAATGGCCCAGCAGCAAGGCAAAGAAGTAATAGGCCTTGAAAGTGTAGGCGAGCAGTTAGGCGCTATAGATGTTATGCCAGCCAGCGTACAAACAGCCATGCTGATACGAATGGTGAGCAATATGGACGAAGCGCGTGTAAACTATAAAAAGATGGTGCAGCTGTATATGCAGCAGGACCTGGCCGGCCTGGATAAGTTAGCCCGCGAAGACTATAACGAGAACGAGTACAAACTATACGAGCAGGCTTTTTTAATTGGCCGCAACAAGCGCTGGGTACCGGTAATGGAACGTGAAGCGCGCATACAACCTACCTTTTTTGCTGTAGGTGCCGGTCATCTTTCCGGTAACAGTGGTTTGCTGGAGCTGCTGCGCGAGCGTGGCTATACGGTATTGCCAGTTCAGTAGCAGATAAACACTACAAACTATAAAACAAAAGCGCGGCAGGTTATACTTGTCGCGCTTTTGTTTTAAAGGCTTAATATTTTAGCATAGACCTTACAGACTGAGCTTCTTTTATATTGTATTCATAGGTCAGGCGCTTATGGTTGATCAGGTCTATGATAGTACCTATAAAACAAAGGCCACCTGTAAACAAGTACAGCAATCCCATCCCGATCTGGCCTATATAAAAACGCTGCAGGCCGGCCACCAGAAAGAACCCTACAATTGTCAGTATTAAAACATCCTGCGGCTTTTTGCGGCGGGCACTATAAATATTAGCAAACTGGCGGGTTTCTTCGTCCGATAGGTCAGCTACAAGGCTTTGGATGTAATGCAATTCATCTGGCTCCAGTTCGGGCATCAGGTTTAACATTCTAGACATAGTATAAGGTTGGTTAAGATTAGAATTCTGATTTTAATGCTGACGTATAAGTATAAAGTGCTTCCGGGCCAAAAGTATAGCCCTGCCAGCCAGTAATATTACTGCAGGTATACCCAACGGGTGCGCCTGCCACGATGCTGCCAGGTCGCCACGGAAAAGCCAGGCCACTGCATGCCCTAACCCACAACCCGGGCACCAGGAAATAAAATAACTAAAAGGGCAAAAGCTGAACAGGTGCTCACCGTCCGGTTGCATCAGGGCCATAGCCAGCAAACCAGCTACCCAAAGTATAGCCTCAGGTAAATATGGTGTGTACCACCCGGGTATTGAGTAGCTATTTGCCAGTTCCTGCCTTTTCAACTTAAATAACCTGCGCTTCGTAACGAACTATTAATTCTTAAAAATTAACAAAAAAAGTTTCTATTCAAAATGAAGCCATCATTTCTTCCTTTTCTCTTCCTGTTGATAGCATTATCAATAACAGGGTGCTACAGGATGCGCTCCTCGAATGGTGGCGGCCAAAAAAGCATTTTATCTGAAACCAGAAAGATAAACCCGGCAGATATTGAGTTGCCGGCCGGTTATAAAGCAGAAGTAGTTGCAGCAGACTTTACCTTCCCTACCGATGTAGCTTTTGACGAAGCAGGCAATGTATATGTAATTGAGGCAGGATATTCGTATGGAGAGGAGTTCCTGGAGCCAAAGCTGATACAGGTGAGCCCGGACGGAAAAAAGACCACTATTGCCACTGGTACACTAAACGGTCCCTGGACAGGTGTTACCTTTTATAATGAAAGCTTTTATATAGCAGAAGGAGGCCAGCGGGAAGGAGGCAGAATTTTACAGGTCGCGAAAGACGGAACTATAAACCCGCTGCTACAAAACCTGCCCAGCTTTGGAGACCACCACACGAACGGCCCCGCCATTGGCCCCGACGGTAAGCTATACTTTGGCATAGGCACTGCTACCAACGCAGGTGTGGTGGGCCCAGATAATTATGATATGGGCTGGCTTAAAAGAAACCCGGCCTTCCATGATATACCTTGCCAGGACATTACACTAGCAGGGCATAACTTTACGAGCACAGCACCCGACACAAAATCTAAAAAAGTAACCGGACCCTACTTACCTTATGGCACACCCGCTGAAACCGGGCAAGTTATACCTGGTGCTTTGCCTTGCTCAGGAGCTGTTATGCGTGTATCAACAGATGGCGGAGCGATGGAACTGGTGGCCTGGGGTTTCCGGAACCCTTTTGGGCTGGCTTTTGCACCCGACGGCAGTTTGTTTGTGACCGATAATGGCTACGACGTGCGTGGCAGCAGGCCGGTGTGGGGCGTTGGCGATTACCTGTGGCAGGTGCAGCAAGGGCAATGGTATGGCTGGCCCGACTTTGCCGGAGGCCTTGCTATGAACGGCGATAGATTTAAAGCACCTGGCGAAGCCGCTCCAAAACCTGTTCTGGCAGGGCATCCCGGTACTCCGCCTCGTCCTGCTGCCTCTTTGGGAGTACACTCCTCATCCAACGGCCTCGACTTTTCTACTGCTGCATCTTTTGGCCATACCGGAGAAGCCTTTATTGCCCAGTTCGGCGATATGGCCCCTAACGTAGGTAAAGTTATGGCGCCAGTTGGCTTTAAGGTGGTACGCGTTAACCCTGCTAATGGAGTAGTAACCGATTTTGCCATAAACAAAGGAGACAAGAACGCCCCGGCATCTGCACTTAAAAGTGGCGGACTGGAAAGACCGGTATCCGTTAAGTTCAGCCCGGACGGTACTGCCTTATACATTGTAGATTTCGGAGTAATGCGCCTGACAGATGACAAAACTATACCTCAGAAGAATAGTGGCGTGATATGGAAAATTACCCGGACAGTACGCTAAACCCAAAACTATGAAAACGACATTCCTATATACTTTATTTGTAGCGTTCGTCCTGGTTGCAGCCTGCGGCACAGCTAAACGCGGCGAACCAACCTATGCACCGGTGCCGGTCTCTGAGCCTGCCATTGCACAGGGCAAAGTAGTATTTGATACCTATTGCACAAAATGCCATCCCGGCGGCGAGGCAGGACTTGCACCAGCCTTTAATGATAAGCCGTTGCCCGGTTTCCTGATGCGCTTCCAGATACGACACGGACTGGGTGTAATGCCCGCCTTTAAGGAAGAGGTTATAACTGATGAGGAGCTTGACAACCTGATCGTATACATTAAAACTTTACGTAAATCAAAACAGGATAAAGCCATCTCCGTTCCACAAGTATAAAGTATAGATCAACAGTTAAAACTATAAAAGCTATGGAATGTAATGTTGGATTAACAGAGCAAAAACTTCGGGTGATGGCCGGACTTGCTTTAATAGGCGTAGGCGCATACTATAACACCAAAACCCTGGCTGCGCTTGGCCTGATACCTATTTTAACCGGCTTTGTACGCTGGTGCCCCATCAACCAGGCCATCGGGTATAACGGCTGCTCCGATAAATCGTCAGCTAACCTTTAGCCAAAAGTGTCCTTCACTGCTACTATAACTCAATGGAAATAATTGTTATACTTATACTTACCGTACTTAATGGATTTTTTGCACTCTCAGAAATTGCCCTGGTCTCGGTAAAACGGAGCCGCATAGAACAGAAAGCCAGCCAGGGAAGCAGCAGCGCAAAAGATGTACTTGTCCTTCTAAATGAACCCGAGAACTTTCTATCGGCGGTGCAGGTGGGTATAACTCTGATCGGTATTATAGCGGGTGCGTATGGTGGTGCGGCTTTATCAGAGAAATTTACTCCGGTAATAGCAAGTGTAGATGCACTGGCACCTTATGCTCCGCAGATCTCGATCGTGGTGGTGGTTGGCATCATCACGTACCTGACTATAGTTATCGGTGAGCTTATACCTAAAACCATATCACTTAACAACCCCGAGCGTATTGCTCTAGCTGTTGCACCTGTAATAAAGGTTTTCACCAAAGCTACTTACCCTTTTGTAAAACTACTTTCGGGTTCAACTAACCTGGCTATAAAGCTGATGGGCATAAAGCAGACAAACGAAGGCGCCTCATTAACGGAAGAAGAACTGCGGCACCTGATAAAAGTAGCCGGCCGCGAAGGTGTATTGGAGAAAGAAGAAGAACGTCTGCACGACAACCTGTTTTACCTGTACGAACAACGCAACCGCAGCCTGATGACCTACCGCACCGAAGTAGAATGGCTCGACCTGAACCGCACTCCTGAAGAGATGCACCAGACCATTTCAGATAGTGCGCATACAAAGTTTCCGGTTGGCGAAGGCTCTCTCGATAATATTATAGGCCTACTGGCAGTAAAAGACTATTTTGAACAGGTAGACAAACACAAGAAACCGATACGCGAAGTGCTTAAGCCCCCGCTATTTGTGTCGGAGTCGATGTACGCTATGAAAACGCTGAAGATGTTCCAGCGCAAAAAGCAATACCTGGCCCTGGTAGTAAACGAGTTTGGAGCCGTGGAAGGCATTATTACGCTGCACGATATTATGGAAGCTATAGTTGGTGACCTGCCTGATGTGGATGAAAGTAACGACCCGCAGGTAATACGACGTGAAGACGGCACTTACCTGGTAAATGGCGGCATACTGGTAAGAGAATTAAACCAGCAACTGGCAACTGAACTTATACCTGAACACCCGGAACGCTACAGCACGCTGGGCGGCTATATTCTGTTTACGCTTTCTAAAATACCGAAGGTGGGCGACATGCTTACACTTAAAACGCATCAACTGGAAATTATGGATATGGATTCGAGCCGGGTTGATAAAGTGCTGGTAAAACCAATGAAAGAGATAGCCGAGGAAGAGGCTTAAGAAGAATGGGATAGAATGGCTGTTAAAAGCTAAAGCCACTCCATTTTAAACAGGGTGGCTTTAGAAATGCGGCGTCAGTTCAATGACGGCATTTTTTCGGGTAGAGGCATCGTTACTTCGCATAACCTATAAACAATTTTGCGGGTTAACAGGTGCTTCCTTCTCATCAGGTGTATACGCTTCAGGAGCTTTGCTCTCTGTAGCTCCTGTGGTCTTTTTCTGCTCCAGGCGCTCGCCCTCCAGCATAGTTTGTGTTACTTCATCCTTGTATTGCCGACTGTGGCTAAAGTTTTCATCTCCTGTTCTGTTGTACCCTTGCCAGCTTGTAAAAAACAAACCCGACATGGATCCTAATCTTTGTCTTTTCATCTCATAATCCTTTCCGATTGTGTGCAATTAAATATGCACGTAATACATTTATTTATACTTTATTATACGAACATTATGCTTACTTAGTACAATAAAAATTCTTAAAATAATACTGCCAGTATTATTGATTCAGGGTTAAGTATAAATGTAAAAGCCCGCACTAGTCAGGTGCAGGCTCTATAGTTCTAAATGTACCAAAAAAGGCTTTATTTTTTCTTTTTAGCTTTGGCGCTGGCTTTCTTGCTTTTCAGGGCTTTTGTTTTCTTTTCGTCTTCTTCGGCCTCTTTCATCAATGCTTTCCAGTCGTATTTGGCATCGGCGCTGAAATCTATAGTTGCCTCATAATCCTGTTCGTCAACTTCAATTACTTTTATATCCTTGGTCAGGTATTGTTGTATCTCGTCAAGTATAGGTTTTTCTTCCGGGGCACAAAAACTTACGGCTATACCTTTGGCTGTACCACGACCGGTACGGCCAACCCGGTGCACATAGTTTTCAGGCTGCTCAGGCAGGTCATAGTTCACAACATAATCTACGCCTTGTATGTCAATGCCACGGGAGCTCACATCCGTTGCGATCAGCATTTTAACATCGCCTTTCTTAAACAACTTCATAGCCGATAGTCGGTCATCCTGCTCTTTGCCGCCGTGTATTACTTCTGCTTTTATCTCCACCCTCTCCATGGCCTTCTGCACGCGTTCTGCACGCACTTTGGTCCGCACAAAAACCAGTATCTTTTTATCCGGGTTCTGGTTTGCAATACGTTCCAGGAAAAAGCGCTTATCATCCATGCCTACATACATCACGGAGTGGTCCACGTTTTTTGCTACCGGGTCTTTCGGTGATATCTGGATGCGGACAGGCTTGTTAACCAGCGAGTAGGCCAGCTCTTTTATCTCTTCGTTTATAGTTGCCGAAAAGAACAGCGTCTGGCGGTTGCGCGGCAGTTTGGTTATCAGGTGGCGGATGTCGTGTATAAAGCCCAGGTCCAGCATGTGATCAGCCTCGTCGAGCACCAGCACTTCCACGCGGTGCAGCATTACATGCCCCTGGCTTACCAGGTCGAAAAGGCGTCCGGGCGTAGCAACCAGTATATCAATGCCATCCTGCAGCTTCGCTATCTGGGGGCCTTGCTCTACGCCACCAAAAACACTGAAAGCCGACACGCGTGTGCCCCGGCCTATTTCATTGAACACTTCGGTTATCTGTATGGCCAGTTCGCGGGTAGGCACCATCACCACACACTTTATACCATCGTCGCGGCGCCTGTTCTTACTAAACTGGAACCTGTCGAGTATAGGTATAGCAAAAGCTGCTGTTTTACCGGTACCGGTCTGGGCAATAGCCAGCACATCCTCCCCTTTCATAATAGGCGGAATGGCTTTGAACTGGATATCGGTTGGCTTTCTGAAGCCCAGTTTGTTCAGGCTTTTCTTTATTTCGTCGGATATGCGGTAATCGTCGAACTTCATGCGGGGTGCTGTTTATACTTGATTGCCTATACTTACGGCAAAAACTATGTACAAAGGTAGGGTTAATTACGGATTGTTGATTTGCTTAATTACTGAGCTATAGTATCAGCTTCCAAGCATTGTTAAACAATTGGTAACACAGTCATACTATAGTGATTAATCCTAGGTGTATTATCTGCGACTTTTTCTATATTTACTAAAATAACAGCCAGCGCCATAGCTTCTGAACTATAAACGTCAGGCTGTATGCTACATCATTTTATAACTTTTACAATCAAACCAATGAAACAAATTTACACCCTTTTGCTTGTGTTACTAGTGAGCTGCACAACCGTATTTGCCCAGGATAATGCGAAGAATAAAGACATAAGAGAGTTACTTATCCTGACTAAGGCCGGAGAACTAGGTGTACAAGCGATGAAAGCCAGTATGGAATCTATGCGCAAGTCTAACCCAAATTTGCCGGCAGAACTATGGACAGAATTCGAAAAGAGTTTTACCAAAGAGGTTTTGGTAGATATGACCATACCTGTTTACGACAAGCATTATACGCACCAGGAAATTAAAGACATGATCGCTTTGTACAAGACTCCGCTTGGCCAGAAAATACTGGAAAAAACTCCACTAGTAATGCAGGAATCGATGGTGAAAGGGCAGGAATATGGTCGCGAAGTTGCCATGCGTGTGTTACAGAAAATGCAGGCAGAAGGTAAAATGCCAAAAAACTAAAACTTTATAGTTTCTAAAACAAAAAGGGCATGCTGAACACATGCCCTTTTTGTTTTAGAAACTATAGCCCTAACTTTTACGGCCAACCCACTCTATTACGGCTGTACTCAGCTTTTTAAAATCGGAGCCGCCGCTGCCATAGGTGTCGTAAGCAAACTTTATAATGATGCCTGAAACCACCACCAGGAACAGTACCCGAACAAAACCCACTCCCCGTTTAAGTGCAGTGCGCGTACCCAACTGCGAACCTATAATACTGCAAATTGCCATTGGTATACCTACTTCATAAAGCACATGCCCTTTGTAAATAAAGTAGATCAGCGCCGATAAATTGGTAGCTACATTCACCACTTTCGCCGCTGCCGAAGCTGCCAGAAAGTTGAACCCAAACAAGCCTATAAAAATGAAGATCAGAAAACTGCCTGTGCCCGGCCCGAAAAAGCCATCGTAAAAACCAATGGCAGCACCAATCAGCAGGCCGTATAGTTTCTCTTTGGCATCGGTCAGTTTAGGGGCATGCAGGCTGCCAAAATCTTTCTTAATGAAGGTATAGATCGCGACCAGTACAAGCAGTACTAATATAAGCGGCTTAAGCAGGTCGGCATCAATATGGCTCAGTGCCCTTGCTCCCAGAAAAGAGAAAACAAAAGCCGCCACTGCCGCCGGAAGTATAGCCAGGTAATTGATCTTAACGCTGCGCACATACTTCACCATTGCCGATGTAGTACCCGCGATAGAAGCCAGCTTGCCTGTACCAAATGCTGTTGCCAACGGTACTCCCGGTAAAAATATAAGCAGCGCCGGCAACTGAATAAGTCCTCCCCCACCTACCACCGCATCTATAAAGCCTGCCATAAAAGCGAACAGGCACAGGTATAAGATCTCTTCCACTAAAGTAAAATCCTGAATAACAGAAAAAAGTGGCGCAAGTTAAGGGATTGGAGAATGAGTTACAGCTATATAAGCGGGGTAAATTTTTGTGAATCTTGATTGCCACAAAAGAAGACACTCACAGGTGTTGAAGACGCTGTGAGGTCAAGCTCTATAATGAAGTCTACAGTCTGCCGCCCACTACTACTTTCTCCTTATGCACGCTTTGCTCGCCGTTCAGTCCGAATAATTCGATATAGAATATATAATAACCAATGCCAGCTTTAGAGCCGTCTTGTTTCAGGCCATCCCAGCGGAAGAAGCCGTCAGCGGCCAGCAGTTCGTTTCGGACCAGTTTGCGCACCTCGCGGCCCTGTGCATCAAAAATGGTAATGTTGGCAGTTTGCCCGGCTTTGCTGGTGTTATAGTTTATAGTTGTAAAGTCTTCAAAGCCATCCCCGTCCGGCGAGAAAGCCTGTGGCTCCACTACAAACTGTTGCTGCGCCGTAACACCATCCTGCGATTGGGAATTTTTATAGCCCGGTGTAGCAAAAACCGTGGTTGCCGCAGAGTAGAAATTGGTAGCTATAGTTGGCCCATCCAGTCGTATCCGTTCCAGCGACACGCCATTTACATCATCAATTAACGCATGATGCAAATCCGAACTATAGCTGAAACGATCAGCAATTTTTTCATCGGGTTGCAGCAAAACCACCGTTCCGGCATCGTCGGGGTAGCTGGGCAGGCTGGCCATTTTCAGGAAAGCTTTATCGTTCGCAGCAGGGTAGTTGGTTTTGATATTATCAGTATTGGAAGTGAGTACTACATATTCATTCGGGGCCAACACGTAGTTAGCAGTAGTTATAGTCTTAATGTTGCTTATTGTATCGCCGCTGGTGTTGGCCAGTTTCCAATCCTTCAGGCTGATGTATTTTTCACTGCGATTTACCAGTTCTACAAAGTCTACCCCATTAGGTCGCGGGTTGAAAAGTATCTCATTTATCACCACATCGCCGGGCTCAGGTACTGAAGGCAAGGCTACAGTTGCTGTTAGTGGTTGAGAAGGCAGGTTTCCGGCACAGTCGGTTATTCCTGTAGCGGCTATAATATAAAGTTGCTTTTCCTGCAATGGCGAACCAAGTATAAGTATAACTTCCGTAAACAGCGGCCCTTGCACCTGCACATTAGCTATAGTTATAGTTGGGCTAATACTATAGTTGGCTATCGTTGCAGCCCGGGTGCTATCCAAGCGCTCATTAAACCTTAGTAAAACCTGAGTAGGTGATATGGCATTGGCATCTGTTATAGTTGGCGCAGTGTTATCTGGTCGGGAGGCTGCTACGGAGTTTGGTTGAGCAGGTGTGCCGCCTTTGGGAGCGACAGAAGCTACCCAGTTGTCAGAGCCGGCGCAGGGGTTGGTTACATCTATCATTTCCAGGCTCCAGCCACCTTCTCGTTTTGCCGCATCTTTGTACCAGGCATCGCTGTAGTTCACTGCATAGATCAGCTTGCCGTTAGGTTGCCTCAATTGCAACAACTCGCCTGTATTGTTCAGTCCCGGAAAGTTGCTGATGCCGATTACCTTACCGTACTGCGTAAAATTAGCTACCTGCGCATTGGGCACTACTACGGCATACTCTCCGGGCAAAAGCTGCATATTAGGTAAAGTGGTAGTTGAGGTAGCATCCGATAGTTTTACACCTTGTAAATTCAGCACCTTATCAGTCGGGTTGTATAATTCAATATACTCCTGTGCAGGCAGGCCAACTGCAGGTGTTTCGTCGGCCATTATTTCGGTTATCAGCAGTTCGTTATAATTGGGCGTTACGGCAGGCGGAGTAAAGCTAAAGTTGCGTGTGATGGGGCTGCTCAGCGTGTTTCCGTATAAATCCTGCAGGTTGTTTATAGTTAGTGTGTTATTGCCAGCGCTAAAGTTCTGCGCAAACACAAGACGTACAGTTCCGGCTTCGGTGAGCTCGGCTATAGTTGGTTTTATAGTTCCGTTAAGCGTGTAGTTGGCTATAGTTTGAGCCTGCTGCGGTGAAAGCGGTTCGTTAAAGTATAAACTCACTTCCTGTGTGGATATGGTTTGTAGCTCTTCTAAAATAGGCGGTTGCGCATCGGTAATACTAAGATCATCAAAGTAAAAGTTTTTACTGTTCGCAGATGTGTATTTCAGCAACATACCAAAGTAACCTGATCGCTTATATGTGGCATCTGTTACCGTACCCTGACTCACAAAACTTTGCCCGGTGCCGGTTACATCTATACTTAGCTCCCAGCTATAGTTTATAGTTCGGTTTACGCGCACGCGCACTACATTATTGGTGGTAGCTACAGTATTATCCTGCCCGTTTATGATCATGACAGCTGCTTTGCCGGTATCTTTCCGGTACAGGCTAACTTCGTCGGTGGTGTTACCGATGCGTACAAAGTAGCCGTTCAAATCGGCAGCATTAAGGTCTTGTTTGTCGGCTACAAGGTATACGTCGGTGTAGTTGGTAGCGGAAGTTGCCAGCTTCAGGTTTGCCCAGAATTCCCAGGTGGTGCCAACTATAGCTTGCGACGGCGTAACAAGTTGCAGCGTAGTTCCGGTTACGGCCAGGCCGTTACTTTGTAGTTGGTTCTGGGCGTTAACTATAAAACTGCCCGCATCGCCGGCCCAGGTTGGGTTTTGGATGAAGTTGCCATCAGAGAAATCGTCTTGCAGCTGCGCCTGTACCAATAGCGGAAACATCAGGAACAGAATAAGTAAAGTTTGTTTCATGCGCAGAAATTGTGGTAAAAACTTACGTAATTTGCACCCGCGTGAGCAGACCTGTAGACGCTCACAGGATTAAAAACACTGTGAGGTCTGGGAGTTCGGTTTTATAGTTTAGAACTATTACGAGAGGCAGATTGGTTAGTTAAAGAGTTGGAGAGTTAGAGAATTTTGACTGAATGAGTTTTAATCCTGTTCATCCATAAATCCTGAAAATCCTGATTCTGACAAAAACTCAACCATCAAGCCATTAAACAATTAAATACATACCCTAAATGAAAGTAGCAGTAGTAGGCGCCACCGGATTGGTAGGCGGCGAAATTTTGAAAGTACTGGCGGAGCGCGACTTCCCGGTAACAGAGTTGATGTTGGTTGCTTCTGAGAGATCTGTTGGTAAACAGATGGAGTTTAAGGGTAAACAGATAAAGGTTATCGGGATGCAGGACGCGATCGCGGCTGCCCCGCAAATTGCCATTTTCTCGGCTGGCGGCAGCACCTCTACGGAGTGGGCCCCGAAATTTGCTGAAGTTGGTACCGTTGTAGTTGACAACTCATCAGCATGGCGCATGGACCCAACTAAAAAGCTGGTAGTGCCGGAGATAAACGCTAAAGAACTTACGAAAGAAGATAAGATAATTGCCAATCCGAACTGCTCTACGATACAAATGGTAGTTGCCCTGAACAAACTGCACGAAGAGCTGAAGGCAAAGCGTATAGTTGTGAGCACCTACCAGTCAGTAACAGGCACGGGCGTGAAGGCTGTGGAGCAGCTAATGAACGAGCGTGAAGGTAAAGAAGGCGAGAAAGCTTACCCTTATACTATAGACCTGAATGTGTTGCCGCATATTGATGTGTTTACCGACAACGGTTACACCAAAGAGGAGATGAAAATGATCCTGGAAACCAAGAAGATCATGGGCGACGACTCTATCAGGGTAACGGCTACAGCAGTGCGCATACCGGTAATGGGCGGCCACTCGGAGTCTGTTAACGTAGAGTTTGAGAAGGATTTCACGCTGGATGAGGTTTACCGCATTTTAGGCCAAACCGAAGGCGTGAAGGTAGTAGACGACGTAAAAAACCTGCAATACCCGATGCCGAAAGATGCCCACGGCAAAGATGAGGTGTTAGTTGGCCGTGTTCGTTTAGACGAAACGCAGCCACGAACTATAAACATGTGGATTGTGGCCGATAACCTGCGTAAAGGTGCTGCTACCAATGCCGTGCAAATTGCGGAGTATCTGGTGAAGCATGAACTGGTGTAGTTTCTTTTGACAAAAGAATTTTTGACAAAGGACAAAAGACTGGCTTAAATAGAATTACAGCTTTTCGGACTCTAAAGTCTAGAAACTAACTGATGGGGACTTCCGGGTCCCCATTTTTTATTAGTGGCAACGCTATGCTGTTGACAATACACTTCAGATGCTTATCTTGCAATTTTTGTAAGTAATTTAACTATAACACGCTAACATGCTGCTCCCGAGGTTACAGAATAATGGTAAAACAGAATTATGGCTAAACCAGCTTCAGCAGCAAACCAAGAATGATATCCAATCAAAAATACAAGCAGGCATATACAAATATGAGAAACTGGATAACTGCCCTATTTGTGCTTCTGCAAATTTTGATTTAATAAGTGAAAGGGACCGCTATGGCTTTTATTATCCTGTATGTATTTGCCGGGGCTGTGGTCTTTTGTCTGTAAACCCACGGTTGAATCAACCTTCATATAACGAGTTTTACAGGCTTGAATACAGGAAGCTATACTTAGGTAAAGAGGAACCTACAGAGGCATTCTTTAAGCAACAATACGCACAAGGAGAAAAAATCTATAGTTATTTAAAAGAGCACAAATTGCTGGATGAGTCAACTAAAACGGTGTTGGAAGTGGGCTGTGGAGCAGGAGGAATTCTGCAATATTTTAAAGAGAAGGGGTATAAAACGCAAGGCGTAGATTTAGGCACCGACTACCTGGCTTATGGCATCAACAACTATAGTTTAGACCTTCATAACACTAATCTTAAAGATTTTAAACCGGCTTTTAAACCTGATATAATTATTTACTCTCATGTGCTGGAGCACCTTCTTGATCTGAAAGAAGAACTAAACCAGATCAAAGGCATCAGTCATCCTCAAACGAAAATATATATTGAGATCCCCAGCCTGAAGCAAATGCACAAAGGCTATGATTTGAATATCCTGAAGTACTTCCACATTGCGCATACATTTCACTTTACCTTAACCTCATTAACTAACCTTCTCGGCACAAATGGTTTTAAACTGAATACAGGAAATGAGTTCGTAAAGGCTGTGTTTGAACCTGGCAGTACAGAGCATTTTATAGTTACAAATGATTACAAAGAAGCAATTAGCTACATAAAGAAGTTTGAAAAAATGCGATGGCTATACTTTATTTCCCCGAAAGGGATTAAGTATTATGCAGGCATGGCTATTATTAAAACACTTCGCAAATTTGGTTTAAAGCAAACTATAAAAGATTTAATAGAATAAGCTGTTGCTCGCGGATTAAAATTCACAGCAACTATACCTAAACCAGAAATTCCCCTCTTTGCAAAACCATCTAAAAAGTATAACTTTAATCTTACTGCTGAATAAGTTACAGCCCTGTAAAATTTTTCACCCTATCCATTCGTAAGAGATAGTAAGACCTAAAACATAAAATCCTTGCGGACACTTATCGTTTTCTTCACCCTTTTCCTCAGCGCTACGCCCCTGTTCAGCCAAAGCCAGACGGAGGTTGTAGCCCAACAAGGCGATGGTATTTATTTGCTGCTTCGCCGCCACGGCCTTGATCCTTCGCAACATTTCCAATCGTTTATTGAGCTTAACCAACCCAACCTGGGCCAGGACAACAGCCTGTATGCCGGCAAAACCTATTTGCTGCCCGAAGGCGCTACGGGTAGTGCAGCCACCAGCAAACTGGCTAAAGCAGCCCCCACTTTTATAACAGAACCACTGTTTGGCAAAGACTATGAACGCGTTGAACTACTGGACAATCAGTTGCAGGGCACCGTTTATTATTTGCTGGCTGGCCACAGCGGTCCCGACCCGGGGGCGATCGGTAAGTATGGCCCATACCAGCTCAGCGAAGACGAATATGCATATGATGTAACTATACGGCTGGCCCGACGCCTGATGGAACATGGTGCTACGGTTTACATGATCATCCAGGACCCCGATGACGGCATACGCGACGAAAACATCCTGAAAATGGATAATGATGAAGTAAGTTATTTCGGGGAGCCGGTACCACATGGCCAGGTGCAGCGTTTGCGAACCCGCGTTGCCGACATAAACAGGTTATACTTAAAGCACAAAGGCGCACACCAGCGCATGCTTTCGGTGCATATTGATAGCCGCAGCAAAGGCCAGAACATTGATGTTTTCTTTTACCACCACGAGAACAGCCCTGCAGGATTAGCGCTGGCAGAACAGATACACGGCGTGTTAACAGCAAAGTATAACCGTTACCAACCCAACCGCGACTACTTTGGCACTGTGAAGCCTCGCAGCAGTTTATATGTGGTAAAGTATAGTCACCCGCCTACCGTGTTTGTGGAACTGGGCAACATTAAAAATGAAAAAGACCAGCGCCGCTTTGTTATACCTAACAACAGGCAGGCTCTGGCCAACTGGCTCTGCGAAGGTATTATGGCAGACTATAAAGCCAGTAAAGAATAACTACATTTGCAGAACTATACTTACACGCGCTGCCGGCATTAAGCCAGCACTATAAAACTATGGCCACACAACCTATCCGCACCGAAAGACTTATACTTGTGCCCTTTACATTAGAGGTCACTAAACTGCTGATGGGCGGCGCTACAACTATACTTCAAGAGCTTGGTTTTCAACTTAGCCCCTACTGGCCAGACCAGGAAGCGATAGAAACCTTCCCGAAGATCATCACCAACCTTGAAAAAGTGCCTGAGCCAACAGGTTTTGAGTCGTATATGGTGGTACACCGGCAAAGCATGACTGTAATTGGCGATGCCGGTTTTAAAGGCTTACCTAACGCTGAAGGAGCTGTGGATATTGGCTACGCCATTATAACGCAGGCGCAGAAAAACGGCTATGGATTTGAAGTTGCTAAAGGCTTGGTAAACTGGGCTTTTCAACAACCGGGCATAAAAGCAGTTACAGCACGATGCCTGTTAAATAACAAAGCTTCTGCCAGGGTGCTCGAGAAATTAGGAATGGAACAGGTTAGCGTTGAGGATGAACTGATCCGTTGGAAAATACTAAACCCTGATGCGCAGGCAAGTATAAGCTGCTAAGTATAAAACCTGAAAGGTTTATTTGGGGCATTTGCTGTTCTGTAGTTCGCTTATGTTTGGCAGACAAGGCTCCGGTATAAAAGCGTATTGTTCGGTATCGCCCTGGCAGTACTTAAAGGTGGCAAAAGTGCTGCGCTCGCGCGGATAAACCCACCTGTCTTTGTTGCAGCCAAATACACGTAGCGGAAACTCAACAAGATCGTAATCGGCAAAACTGGCTACCTGGCCATCCTTTACAAACAAAAGCCTGCTATGGCCGCCAGGCACATCCGGCCCGTCCCACCTTATACCTATTATATCTGCAATGTTGCGCGGGTTTTCACCTTCCTGGAAATAATAAAGCGTGTCCCACTCAAATTCGGTGAATTCTGCCATGTTTATAGTGGTATAGCCTTTCGCATTTTTCTCTTCAGAAGTTACTGCTGCCTCCAACTTTTCCAGGAACTGATCATTCCCGCTATTGCACCCGGAGAGGGTTAAAACTATAACTAACAGAAGCAGGATATTTTTCATGAGGCAGGTTTTAAGAATGCTATTAGCGTAAAATAACGAAAAAAGAACGGCACAGCTACATTAAAAGTCCACCTTATACAGGTCTTCCATTTGTCGCTGGGTCACAAACTCAGGTGTAGCTCTGAAAACCGTATTGCGTACCTTTATTAATAGGGGGTTCTCCCATTGCCCAACCCAGCCCAGCAAACGCGACAACCGTATAACTTTGGTTGTTCTGTCTATTCTGCGCTTTTCGTAGTTGGTTAAAGCTTTGGTTATACTTTGCTCCTGCTCCAGGCATTGCCCCAACACCACCGCATCTTCAATAGCCTGACAGGCACCTTGCCCCATATTAGGCGTAGTAGCATGCGCAGCATCACCCAGCAGCACAATGCAGTTGTACACATGCTTCTTTAAGGGCTTCAGGTCGTTTATATCTCCCCAGATAAGTTCATCTGGCTTTGTAGCAGCCAACACTTGCTGCACCGGTTCATGTACACCTCTAAAATGTTCTGCTAATTGGGTTGGGGTCATCTGGCGCATGCGTTCGTCCTGCTCAGGTGCGTTAATGCAGACATACCAGTAAATTCTGTTTCCGGGCAAAAGCGCCATGCCTACACGCCCCTGCGGCGCCCAGGTTTCAGCAGATATCATCGTGTTCAGCTCTACGCCCGGGTTATGTATTATGCCGCGCCAGCAAGTATAGCCGGCATAGCGGGGCTTGCTTTCCGGCAACAATTGTTGCCTTACTACAGAGTTTATGCCATCGGCAGCTATCAGCAGGTCAGCGGTTTCGTGTGTTCCGTCTGTAAAGTATACAGTTACCTGGTTGCTCTTCTGGTCTATACGTTGGCAGCGTTTGTTCAGAAATAAAGTGTCAGGTTGCAGGTTTTGAGCCAGCACATCGTGCAGGTCGGCGCGATGGATTACAAAGTTACTGATGCCATACTTGCGGCTGAGCGGCCGTGTATCCTGGTTCGTGATGATGTTGTTGTGTTCGTCAAATATCGTCAGGGCATCCAGTTCTTTGCCGCGGGCAATTACAGCATCGGCTACGCCAAGCCTGGCCAGCCCCTGGATTGCATTGGCAGCAAGGCCTACGCCTGCACCAACAGGCTTTAACTCCGGGGCAGCTTCGTATACTTTAGTTTCTACCCCTTGCTTCTGCAGGGCAATCGCCGCACACAGTCCGCCAATTCCGCCGCCAACAACTATAACTTTCATGGTTTGCTTTTATAGTTCTGCTGCAAAGGTACGGCTTGGCTTATTAATGATGAATTATTAATTATAGTTGTGGGCTAACTAAGGTGAGAGAGTTAACCTACCCCTGCCCCCTTCAAAGGGGGACTTTTCTGATCAGCTATAGATGGTTTTTTTTCATCGTCTGCGAAATCAACCACCCCTAACCCCTCCTTGTCTAAGGCGGGGAATTAGAACTGAATAAAGTCCTCCTTTGAAGGGGGTAGGGGGATGTATTATAGTTGGGGTATTAACACCCCTGTAGTCCCCTCAAGGGGACACTTCTGCTATAGCGATGGTCAGCTTTATAGTTTTATAGTTTACGGTATTGAGCGGACAGGTCGCGACCTGTCCCTACAGAAGTATAGCCGCGAGAAAAGGTCGAAGCTTATAGTTTTAAACTATAGTTAATCGGAGGCTATGAGAAACATTTCAGTCTTTGGGTTGAGCGCCTTTGATTTGTTGCGGTGCCGCAGGCAATCCGAGGTACGAGGATAGCAAAAAAGCAGCAGCGCGATGCCCGAAGACGGGGCCTCGCGGCCGTGAGCGCATAAAGCCAACTATAAAACTGTAGGTAAGTAGAGCTCCCAGGATAAGAAGTAGCTATGAAAGTATAGCTTGGTTGAAGTTGAAGTAGATTTCAGCTATAGGACATAAAAGATTTCTCGACTAGCGCTCGAAATGACAGTAGATACACTTTAGCATTCGACTAAGCTCAGCATGACAGAAAAAAGCAATACGAATCAAAAAAGCAGCATAAGTATAACCTTGCACTGCTCTCTCAAACTATAAAACCTTTGAACACTATCTCTTTAGTTCCGATGCTAATTCCTCTTTATCTACAGCCTGGCGACCGAAAACTTTGGCGATCCATTTTGGCAGGAAGATAGAGCCAAGTATAAGGTATGGATAATAAGTTATCAGGCGGTAAAGCATTACTACCACATTACTGAAACCACCCAGGAACAAGCCGAAGAAGCTTGGGAAAGCCATTTCTACAATACCGGCACCACCTGGTGTAATCGCAATTAACATTACGATCCAGAAGATCAGGTTGCGGGAAATGATGAGCGCGTGCTCAGCTAAGGTAACATCTGTAAAGGCTGCGATCAGGCAGTTTAGCAGGAAGTAGCGGGCACTCCACACAAAAATGGTAGCAAGTACAGCACGAGACCAGTAAGCTACGTTTTTGCCTTTTAATTGCTGCGACGCCCAAACGATCTCATTACCATGCTGAAACGCATTAACACGCCACTTGCGCAGGAATTTTATAGATGTAAGCTTTAACAAAAGCCATTTAAATGCACGCGGACGCACAAACAGCGCATAGATCATAATGAATGTGTATACCGCGATCAGGCTATAGCTTATATAGAAAGCAGACTTGAGTTTGGCTACATCCGAGGGTTCCAGGTTAAAGGTCGGGAATACTTCGCCTGCTGTGAGTAGTAAAGCGATCGGGGCCGCCACTATAAAGAACATATTATCCAGCACGGCTGTCAGCATAACATAAGCCAGCGACTTGCCCAGCGGAATACCTTCTTTGTTAAGGATGATCGTAGCAACCGTAGTACCGCCCACCACTGACGGTGTAACAGCCGAAGCAAACTCCCAAAGCATGATAACATCAAGGCTGTTTCGCCAGCTCAGGAATTTATCAGTAAGGCTGCGGATACGGTAAATATAGCCCAGGTCGCGGATAACGAGCACTACGAGCGCAGCGGCCAGCCACCACATATTTGCGTCAGCTATACTGGCCAGGTCACCCAGTTTATCGTCTTTAATAAAAAGCCAGGCTGTAGCACCCAAACCCAGGAATACAGGTATAAGCACCTTTATCGGGCTGAAGCTCTTAAGTATGGTTTTTTGGTTCTGATCCATGCAGGTGCGCTGGTGTTCTTCTGTTTACAGGAGTTTTTATGTTACTACTCTACCAGCAGTTGTGTTACCTGGGCAGCCTGCCCTTCGGCTATTATTATTGTAAAATCGTTAAAACCTTCGCCTACCTCAATTCCTATCAAATTCAGTTGCAGCATGTCCAGTATCGCCAAGAAGTTAAAGATCATTCCTATCTTATCAGGGAACTGCTGTATAACTTCTGAGAACGTAGTGCGCTGTCGCTGTTTTACCATCGATAGAATTACCTCACGTTGCCCCTCTATAGTATAAGGGTATTGAATAACGGTATGTTTAGGCCGGTTTTGTTCCTCTTCGTAGCGGTGCATTGCTTTTTCGAACACCTTCATGATACGGTACAGGTTCAGGTCCTGCAGTTCGTACTCAAAGTTGTTCGCGTTGGCTATAACCTGCAACTCGTCGTGTATGTTTCCCCGGTTTTCCTGGGCAAGGCGCAAATCCTCCATCTCCGACATAGTGGGCACAGCACTTTTATACTTTTTATACTCCAGCAGGTGCTGCACCAGTTCCTGGCGCGGGTCAATCTCGTTGCCTTCCTCGTCTTTTTCGGTGCGCGGCAGCAACATTTTGGCCTTAATGCGCATCAAAGTGGCAGCAGTCAATATAAAATCACTCGCAACTTCAATGTTCAGTTGTTCCAGTTGCCTGATGTACCCCACAAATTCGTTCGTGATCTGGAAGATCGGAATGTCGTGTATGTCCAGCTCATCGCGCTCAATAAAAAAAAGCAGCAGGTCGAACGGCCCCTCAAACAACGGTAATTTTATCTCGAAACTCACTATACTTTATTTTTTTGCTGCAGCGCCGGGCGCCATACGTTGAACAAATTTAAACATTTTTAGCTGATTTGGTGTAACCCCAAGTTTATAGTTGGCTGTAACTTGAGCCACCAAACAGTATAGTTTACCTAACCATTGCCCCGCAACTATAGTTCTGCAGCACCCTACAGGCTTTCCGGTATAAAATTTGTTTACTCCGGACATGAAAATAAGAAGCCGGGTAATTCGTTTGTAGTTTTTTACTAATTTTACGTTTTGCCCGGACGTTTACAATTTTGCGCCCGCAAACTTTTAACAAAATAAATTGTTGAGGGTCTATAAAGAGAACGGTATGATCATTAAACCCGGAGAGTTGCTTGCCTCCATTAACACGCCTGAAGACCTGCGGAAGCTGAAGCCCGAGCAGATGTTACAGGTTACTCAGGAATTAAGGCAATATATTATTGATGTTGTGTCGATACATGGCGGGCACTTTGGCGCAAGCCTGGGAGTGGTAGAGCTTACTACAGCGTTGCACTATGTATTTAACACGCCTTACGACCAGCTTGTTTGGGATGTAGGACACCAGGCGTATGGTCATAAAATTCTGACAGGCCGCCGCGAAGTGTTTCATACCAACCGTAAATACGGCGGTATCTCCGGTTTCCCGAAGCGTAAAGAAAGCGAATACGATACCTTTGGCGTAGGCCATTCGAGCACGTCCATTTCGGCGGCGCTGGGCATGGCTGTTGCCTCGCAGTATAAGAACGAAGCAGACCGCCACCACATTGCTGTTATCGGCGATGGTGCCATGACAGGCGGTATGGCTTTCGAAGCCCTGAACCACGCCGGTGCTACCAATGCCAACCTGCTAGTAGTTTTGAACGACAACTGCATGAGCATCGACCCGAACGTTGGTGCCCTTAAAGAATATTTAACCGACATCACCACCTCCCGCACTTATAACAAGGTTCGCGACGAGATTTGGAACATACTGGGCAAGATCAGTAAGTTTGGCCCGAACGCACAGCACATTGCTTCTAAAATAGAGAGCGGTATTAAGGCATCTATCTTAAAGCAGAGCAACCTCTTTGAAGGCCTTAAATTCCGTTACTTCGGCCCTATTGACGGCCACGATATTAATCATCTGATATCAGTAATGGAAGACCTGAAGCATATTCCGGGTCCGAAAATACTGCACTGCATTACCACAAAAGGAAAAGGCTTTGCCCTTGCCGAGAAAGACCAGACCAAATGGCATGCGCCAGGCTTGTTCGATAAAATTACTGGCGAGATCTATAAAACCGTTCCTGAAAAGCCGCAGCCTCCTAAGTACCAGGATGTGTTTGGGCATACTATAGTTGAGCTTGCTGAGCAAAATCCTAAAATAATGGGTGTTACGCCTGCCATGCCATCGGGCTGCTCGCTTAACATTATGATGAAGGCTATGCCGGACCGCGCTTTTGACGTAGGTATTGCCGAGCAACACGCCGTTACTTTCTCAGCGGGTTTGGCAACACAAGGCATGATCCCGTTCTGTAACATCTATAGCACATTTATGCAGCGTGGCTACGACCAGGTAGTGCACGATGTTTGTTTACAAAACCTGCCTGTAGTTTTCTGTTTGGATAGAGCTGGCTTTGCAGGTGCCGACGGCCCGACACATCACGGCGCTTACGATATAGCTTACATGCGCTGCATCCCGAATATGGTTGTATCTGCCCCGATGAACGAGCAGGAGCTACGCAACCTGATGTTTACAGCTACCCAGGATGGCGCTGGTCCATTTACAATCCGTTACCCGCGCGGCGAAGGTGTTATGCCCAACTGGAGAACTCCTCTGGAAGTAATAGAAATTGGTAAAGGCCGTACCGTACAGGAAGGCGAAGAAGTAGCTATACTAACATTCGGCCACATTGGTAACTACGCGGTGGATGTTTGCAAAAAGCTGAGCTTCGATGGTATAACCCCGGGCCATTACGACATGCGTTTTGCCAAGCCGCTTGATGAAGAGTTACTACACCACATTTTCTCGAAATACAGCAAAGTAATTACCGTAGAAGATGGCTGCCTGCAAGGTGGTTTCGGTAGTGCGGTGCTGGAGTTTATGGTTGACAACGGCTATAGTTCTCAGGTTAAGCGCTTAGGCATGGCTGATACCATTTACGAGCACGGCTCACAACTGGAACTTCACCGCGAAGCTGGCTTTGCCCCGGAAGACATTGAGCGTACAGTACGTGAGATGATCAATGTGGCTGTGAAAGTTTAGTTACCCGGTTGAGCTCCTGACAAAGGAATATTTGACCAAAGATATAAGATTTAAGCCTTGCAGTTTTAAAAAGCTGCAGGGCTTTTTTTGTCTGAATCACCCCATCCCAGCCTTCCCCTAAAAACAGGGGAAGGAGTTGAGTTGTAGCTATAAGTACAGCTATAGTTGTAGCTATAAGTACAGCTATAATTCTATAGTTGACGTTTGTCATCCCCCTACCCCCATCAAAGGGAGACTTTCCTGCTGTGGTAATAGTTGACTTTATAGTTTCATAGTTGGCGTGTATCAAACCACCCCTGCCCCTCCTTATCCAAGGAGGGGAATATCTTCATTACTTTTATCAACTCCACACATAATAGTCAGAGTCAACTACTTTTGTCATCTTGAAAAGATCTTGTTAGAGGGTTACTAAGGATCTGCTACAAAGCATATCAGGATAAGAAAAATGGCCAAACTCCCCTCCTTGGATAAGGAGGGGCAGGGGTGGTTTGACCCGGTAATGCAGGTATTCCGTATTTACTATCTTTACAACAAACTATAACCTATGCCACACTTTACCTACACCGATGCCGGCACCGGCGACACCTTGGTTTTCCTGCATGGCTTTGCCGAGAGCAAGCAACTTTGGACGGACTTTAAAAAGCCGCTGCAGCAGAAAACCAGAACAATAGCGTTTGATCTGCCTGGCTTTGGTAATAACACTGGTAACGTTGCGGATTATAGCATGGACGCAATGGCTAATTATGTGAAGCAGCAACTTGATAAGCTGGGTGTAAAAAAATGTATCTTGATCGGGCATTCCATGGGTGGGTATGTAAGTATGGCTTTTGCGGAGAAATACGGCAATATGCTGAATGGTCTTTGCCTGTTCCACTCCTCTGCCCTACCCGACACCGACGAAAAGAAAGAAAACCGCAACAAGACCATCGAGTTTGTAGAGAAGCACGGGGTAGAGAAGTTTATGCAGTCTTTTGTAGAGCCCTTGTTCTTTGCAGATAACCGCGACAAGCTCCGCAGCAAAATAGACTTGATGAAAAAGATCGGGACAGCCACACCAAAAGAAAGTATAACCGGCGGACTTGCTGCCATGCGCGACCGGCCCGACAGAACTGATGTACTGAAGAAAGCCAATTACCCGGTATTATTTATTTTTGGTAAAGAAGACGGTGCTGTACCTATAGATAAAGCACTGGAGCAATGCCACCTGCCCAACAACAGCATGGTTTACTTTTTAGGGCAAACCGGCCACATGGGCATGTTCGAGCGCACCTACGAAACCCGCAAAGCCATTGAAAAATTCGCCGAAACGATCTATGGGTAAGTTTTACTAACTTGTTGGCAAATAGCTAAATTGCTGATCCTGGTTGTTGCTGTAAACTTGTAGCTTTACCTATAAAACTCCTGCATCTTCCAAACTTCTAACTCATCACCTTCAAATTTTAGCAATACAAATGCCTCCCCGCCGCATATTGCCAACTATAGTATTCACGCAGTTTGCGGGCACGTCGTTGTGGTTTGCGGGCAATGCGGTGCTGCCGGAGTTGCAACAGGAATTTAACTTAGAGCAGGATGCCTTAAGCCTGGTCACGTCGTCGGTGCAGTTGGGGTTTATAGTTGGTACGCTTTGCTTTGCCATTCTTTCATTGGCCGACAGAGTATCACCTCGATTACTGTTTATGCTTTGCGCTGTAGCCGGTGCTGCTGCTAACGCACTACTTGTATTCCTGCCCGGCGATCTTACAACTATACTTTTACTTCGCGTAGCTACCGGTTTTTTACTGGCTGGTGTTTACCCCGTGGGCATGAAAATAGCGGCTGGCTGGTACAGTGGTAATTTAGGGAAAGCCATTGGCTATTTGGTTGGGGCATTAGTCTTGGGCACTGCTTTTCCGCATTTACTAAGGGCGTTGGGTACCGACCTGCACTGGCAAACCATGCTGCTAACTATAAGCGGGCTGGCTGTCCTTGGCGGAATAGCTATGTACTTGCTTGTACCCGACGGACCTTACCTGCGCAAAGGCGCTGGATTTGATGTGCGTAATATATGGCAGGTGTTTAAGGTAAAGGAATTCAGGGCGGCAGCGCTGGGTTATTTTGGGCACATGTGGGAACTGTATACCTTCTGGGCTTTTGTGCCGGTAATCCTGGCTTATAGTTTGCCTCGACTTACCGTAATCCAGATCTCATTTTATAGTTTCTGTGTGATAGCTGCTGGTGCTATTGGCTGTATAGGCGGTGGTTACTTGTCGCAGCGGTTTGGGAGCGCAAGGGTAGCATTTGTGCAGTTGCTGCTTTCGGGTTTGTGCTGCCTAAGTGCAGTTTTTATACTTCAGGCAAGTTCAACTATAATTATCATTCCGTTCCTGGTGATCTGGGGGATTGTGGTGGCTGGCGATTCGCCACAGTTCTCTGCTTTGTCGGCGCGTACGGCACCTGCTCATTTAGTAGGTACAGCGCTTACTGTAGTTACAAGTATAGGCTTTGCCTTAACTATAGTTAGTATACAGTTTACGAGCCAGCTTGTGAAGCTAAACTCGCTTCCGGTGGCATTTATGTTACTTGCTATTGGCCCTGCCTTAGGCTTACTAGCTTTACGAAAGCTCGTTAAAGCATAAGAAAAGCCGGCTTTTACACCGGCTTTTTAACTATCGTTGCGTTTTTTATTCTACTTCAAATTCCATCTCAGAACCGTCAGCGGCTCTTAATGTCAACTCATCATCATCCAGTTTCACCACATCAAAGGTTTCCTGTACGTCCTGGCCTTCAAACTGAAGCGACAATTTTTTAGCTGCCTGATCGTAGGTCCAGGTGCCGGTCTGTAATGTACTGGCACCACCCATAGCAAAACGGCCATCGGCATAAAACTGCAGGTTCTGCTGTTTCTCAGCGTCGGTCAGTTTTTCTTTGTCTCCGGCAGCATTCAGTTCTTTGTTAGTTTTCCAGGTTTTGCTGCTTGCCCCCGACAGCATACTTTCTGAGCCTGCTTCATCTTTTCCGCCACAGCTTACCATTAAAATGGTCAGCAACATGGCAAAAGCGGTGTTCATAGGCACCTTAAATCCATTCTTTTTCATCTTTCTATTTTCCATAGTTATAGGTTGTATAAAATGCGTTAAGCACCAGCTCAACCGGCCGGGCCTGAACATAGCTTACGTTTCCGGTTTCTGTAAAGTTTGTGTAAAGCTAGTTCCTTGGTATCAGTCAGTTAAACAACAAACTATAGTTTAAGGCGTATTTAGGTAGATGACCTTACTATAAGGTTACACCAGAAATAGACGTTAAACACTAAGTATTTTAAATTATGGGATTGTTTGATTTTTTAAAGAAGGGAAAGGAAGAGCCTGCTAAACAACCAACAGGTACACCAAGAACCAACCAGATGCCAGGCCAGCCTGCTGGCTCTACTGCTTCAGGCAGTCAACAAAATGTGTCAGGCACAAGCCAGGATACCTATACAGTACAGTCCGGGGACTCGCTTTCTAAAATAGCGCAACGCCAGTACGGCAGCGCCAGCGCCTGGACCAAGATCTATAATGCTAATAAAACAACGATCGGCGATAACCCAGACCTTATTAAACCAGGTCAGAAGTTAACGATTCCGAGAGACTAACTATAAATTATAGTTTTCCAAAAAACGGCCGGTTACTTTACAGTAGTCGGCCGTTTTGTTTTTCATAAAACTATTTAAGTATGTAGTTTACTCCCACACTAAAGCCCAGGTCGTGTTGTTTATTATCTGTTTCAGAAGAGTTTAATCGGTTGCTTAACTGCAACTGAACCTGGCTCACTAGAGCAAAACGATCATTAAGTGCATATTGTGCTTCTATCGGCAAATGCAATGTCAGGTTACGGCGGTAAGTATTATCAACGGTGTCTTCACTTTTAATTACATAGTTCCAGTCCCTGTACTCCGATTTAATTTTAGCTTTAGAGAGGTATTCATACTTAGCACCAGTTCCTATACCAACACTCCAGTTTTCGGTTAAATGACGTAAGTAAACAACCTGTAGCACTACGGCAAGATTCCTGTCAGTTACCGTTGCATCTGTAATAGGGCTTCTGTTAACATCATATAAAGTAACTTCTCCTGCATTTTGGCGCTCTCCAGTTTGTAGCAACGTCAGTTGTAGCTCGTTCTTAGGCGCCAAAGGCAATTTCACCCACACACCTAAAGCAGCTTGCAGACCGAGGCCATAGCCCGTTTTACGATCAGGAAAGTCGCTGTCTCCAATTGTTTTAAAGGCACCAAGTCTGCTGGTTACGCCATAGCTTATACCTTGTGCATTTGCATCAATACCTATAAGTAGCGCAAGTATAAAAAGTAGCTTTTTCATTAACATCCTAAATACATCCTGGCTTTCTATTAACAAAGCTCTGTTTCCCAAACATAAAAAAATCCCGCCAGAACTTACTCCAACGGGATCTTTCAAATCAATAAGTAATCTTATAATGCTTAGAAACGCTCGTCAGCAGAGAAAAAGAAGTCGCCTTCGATCTGTGCGTTCTCATCAGAGTCAGAACCGTGAACGGCGTTAGACTCGATAGATTTTGCATATTTTTTACGGATAGTACCTTCTGCAGCCTGCTCCGGGTTAGTAGCGCCGATCAGTGTACGGAAATCTTCAACTGCGTTGTCTTTCTCCAGGATCATAGCCACGATAGGGCCTTTAGACATATACTTTACAAGATCGTTATAGAAAGGACGCTCTTTGTGTACTTCGTAAAACTTACCGGCACGCTCTTCAGACAGTCTTGTCTTTTTCATAGCTACAATTCTGAAGCCGCCTTCTTCTATCATTTGAGTAATGCCGCCAATGTGGTTATCTGAAACCGCATCCGGCTTGATCATAGTAAATGTGATGTTTCCTGCCATGGTGTATCGTATTAAAAATTATGTTTCGTGTTGTCGGCCGCAAAATTAGTGCATTTATAGTTAATATTGCTATAGTTTAGCGTTATAGTTTGCTTGCAATGCCTTGCTAACTTTAGCCGTTTCGCGCGCACTAAACCGCTATTTTATTGTTTTAGAAGTTATTTCTTCTCAAATTCGCACCTTATTTCCCTACTAATCAGAGGAATTATACCTAACCTATGTATGATGTAAGCGCTCTGCAAGAGCTTCTGAAGGAACCTAAAGAGGTGATGATCACCACGCACCATAAACCAGACGCTGATGCGCTTGGCTCGTCTCTGGGTTTGGCAGGTTACCTCAAAAAGAAGGGGCACCGCGTTACGGTTGTTACCCCCTCCGATTACCCGGCCTTCCTGAACTGGATGAACGGTAACGATGACGTGATAGTTTACTCTCCGAAAAACGATGAACTGGTGCAGCGCATCATTTCGGAGTCGCAGGTTATTTTTTGCCTTGACTTTTCGGTTTTATCGCGCATCAACGAAATGGGTGAATATATCCGTAACGCCAAAGGCACGAAAGTACTCGTAGACCACCACCTGCAACCGGAAGATTTTGCTGAAATTGCATTCTCGAACACAAACGCAGCTGCTACTGCCGAAATAGTATACGACCTGATAAAAGGGCTCGGCGACGGCGACTTAATTGATACAAACATTGGCGAATGCCTTTATGCCGGCATCATGACCGATACTGGCTCGTTCAGACACCCAAGCACCTCGCCAAACGTGCACCTTATTATTGCCGACCTGCTGAATGTGGGCGTAAAAACATCAAACATACACCGCCTTATTTACGACAGCTCCTCGGAACTGCGCCTGCGCTTCCTGGGCTATGTTTTAAAAGAGAAACTGGTGGTGCTGAACGAGTATAATACCGCTTATATACCTATTACGTCAGAAGAGTTGAAAGCCTACGACTCTAAGACCGGTGACACTGAGGGCCTTGTAAATTATGCGCTTTCAATAGAGGGCATTGTTTTTGCAGCACTCATTATCGATCGTTCGCAGGCAGTAAAAATGTCTTTCAGATCGGTTGGCGATTTTTCGTCGAACGAGTTTGCCCGCGACCACTTTAACGGTGGAGGACACAAAAATGCAGCCGGTGGCATGTCGATGGACTCGCTTGAGGCCACAATTGCCAAGTTTGAGAGCCTGCTGCCTCAGTATAAAGAAAAGCTACATGCAGTAGCAACCCAACAATAATCTAAAAATCAAACCTTAAATAATTCGATGTTATCTAAAATCAAATTTATGCTGCCGCTTGTGGCTGGTGCCCTGCTGGTACAAGCCTGCGACAAAAAAGCATCTTCATCAGACGAGTTCAACAAAACGGACAATGGCCTGACTTATAAGATCTATGAGAAAAACGACAAAGGCGAATATGAGAACAAAGGCGAGGTAAACCCTGCTGACAGTGTAGGCGCTAAAATTGGTCAGGTTGTTACGTTCCATTGGTTGATCAAAAACTCCGAAGACTCTACTTTTGCTGATACCCGCACACAGGGTTCTAAAATGCCGGTTATACTTCCGTTAATGCAGCCAAGCATGGAAGGTGGCCTGGAGAATGCCCTTTCGATGATGGCTCCTGGCGATAGCGGTGTATTCCAGATAAATGCTGATACTTTATTCGCTAAAACATTTGGCCAGCCACTTCCTCCGTTCATTAAGCCGGGTTCTAACCTTACCTTCTTTATCAACATGGAGAAAGTACAGTCGAAAGAAGATGCTGAGGCTGATTATGCCAAAATGATGGAAGAGCAGATGGAGAAAGCCCGTGTAGATGCAGAAGCTCAGCTAAAGACAGACGACACCAAGATCCAGGCTTACATTAAAGAGAACAACCTGCAGAACGTTCAGAAAACAGAATCAGGTGTTTACTATGTGGTAACGAAAGAAGGTAAAGGCCCGCAGGCGAAAGACGGCGACCAGGTAGCAGTACACTATAAAGGTACTTTCCTGAATGGCGAAGAGTTTGACGCATCTAAAGGCAACCCGCTTTCAGGTGGCAAGCCGTTTGAGTTCACACTTGGCCAGCAGATGGTAATTAAAGGTTGGGACGATGCTATTGCTCAGTTAAAAGAGGGCAGCGAGGCAATTTTACTTATCCCGTCGCCGTTAGCGTATGGTGCCCAGGACCGTGGCCCACAAATGCCGGCTAACTCTGTTCTGCGTTTTGATGTAGAGCTGGTTGACGTTAAATAACAACATTAAAGTATAAAAACCTCATACCTTAGCTATGATGATACAAGCCCTTAAAAGCCGTTTATTTAAAAACAGCAACCTGCTTCAGGTGTTGGTTTTAGCTATAAGCGCCCTTACATTTACTGCCTGCGAAAAAGACGAGACCGAGCGTTTTTACTTTGATGCAGAAGCGCAGAAAGTAAAAGACGAAGGCATTATTCGCCAGTATTTCCGCGATAACAACGTAGATACAACAGCTGTAGTAAAAAGCGAAAGCGGTTTATACTACCTGGAAGTAACTGAAGGCGAAGGCGAGCAGATAATGGCCGGCGACTCAGTGGAAGCACATTACATTGGCCGTTTTGTAAATAACCTGATCTTCGACTCATCTTATAACAGAGGCAGAACATCTACGTTTGTAGTAGCTGAAGGTAACGTTATTGATGGCTGGGTAGAAGGGCTACAGATGATGCGCGTAGGTGGCGAAGGTTATCTGTACGTTCCGTCGCATCTGGCTTATGGTGTTTTCGGAAGCCAAAACGGTTCTATACCGTCTAACTCGGTGCTTGTATTTAATATTGAGATTCTCAACAAAAAGTAAGCAGAACTATAACTATAGAAAAGGCGGTGCTCAGGCATCGCCTTTTTTGTTGGTGCACTCGCTAAGCCAGTACTTCCGAAAGTATAGCTAATGACTTTATTTCGCCGAGGCGGTCTACGTGAAGTTGGTAATAGCGCACCAGCACCGAGAGCAGTTCGCGGCGCACACGCCCGTTCGGAATGGTAGTGCGGGCCGGGTCGTGCAGCAATTCATCAAAATAGGTTTCGTAAGCCTGCAAAGCCAGCACAGTTGGCGCCGCCGAAGCCGACTGCGCATTAGCCGAAAAAGCTACCTGCTCTACTATCTCTTTACCTGATGTTGGCCCAAAACCCAAATGGTGGCTAAGTTGCAATAAAAATACCAGGTGAAAGTTCTCAAAGCCTTCATCCAGCTCATCAAAAGAAAGTATAGCCTGGTACAAAAAATCAAATAAGGGTGGGTTCTCTTCTTCCTCTTTCACTGTGCGTGTCACCATCTCCGACAAAAACAAAACAATGCTGCTCTTCCGGATATCAAAAGGAATAGAAACGAATGGTTGGGCACATTTATACTCTGAGATGCGCGTAAGGCCGCCCTGCCTGGAAGTATAAACCACCATATCGAGCAGTGTGAATGGCTGAAAAAGCGCAATGCGTGAGCCTTTACCTTGCTTACGCACGCCGTTAATGATATACGATTGCAGCCCTAACTGCCCGGTGTAGATACGGGCAATAATAGACGACTCCCTGTACTTGATGTAGTTGAGCACAATGCCCCTTGTCTTGATCAGCATTTACTGCAGTACGGCTATTTTAGAGATACAGGTTTGCTTGCCCTCAGCATCGGAACTAAGCACTAAGTATACGCCTGCCTTGGCGCGGTTGCCATTATAATCGCGCACGTTCCAGGTGGCAGTGCCGCCGGCAGCTTTTGTCTTATAAATAAGTGTGCCGCTGATGTCGGTTATACTTACTTCGGCATTGTTTGGCAGGTTTGAGATGGCTACCAGGCCTGTAAAACTTTTACGCACCGGGTTCGGGAAAACGATAGCGCATTCGGGAGTGTCTTCGGTTATAGTTACGCCTGCCCTGTACGAGGCAATGCCTGCATCGGTAGCTACAAAAACGTTCCCGGTTTTATGCTCCACGGCTACGCTGTATACTTTATTTGATGGCAGGGGGCTGTTCTGGGTTGTAAAATGCTGCACCAACTCATCGCCATCCGGCCCAAAAAGCCAGAGTCCGTTATCAGTACCAACCCATTTCCGGTTTGCTCCATCTATGGCTATACTTCGGACTATCTGGCCTTCCAGCAGCGGCCTTCTGTCAATTATAGGTAAATGTGCATCGTAGGGCTGCGTATCAAAAACAGCAAAAGGACTATAAAAAACAGCCACTCCCTTATCCGTACCCACCCAAATATCGCCGTTATGGTCTTTGGCTAAACTATAAACTACACCGCCTGGTAAGTTGCCACTGCCCTGCCCTGTGTTTAAGCGCTTTACGCGTTGCTGCGCATCATCGAAAACTATAACACCCACATTATACTCTTTGCTGCCTGTCAGCCATTTGTAGCCATAATCATCTACCAGTATCTGTTCTATAGTTGTGCCATCCGCTACATTCTGCAAACTATAACCACGCATTTCTCCATCTGGCGAAAGACTAAAAACCGACGGCACGACAGCCCTTCGGCTTGGGTTTACCATCCATATCTTGCCTTCCGGGTCGCGAGCTATACTTGTAACCGGCGTATTTTCCGGGTTTATGAGAGAGCTCTGCAGGGGACTATTGTTGCTATTATAGGTAGTGTAGTTGTCGCCGTCCCAAACTATAAGGCCGTTTTTAAGAGACGCTAAGTATAAATTCCCAGTTACCGCATCATAGACTCCATCCACAATATCATTGGCATTATCGGGGTAATCGGCATCTAAAAAACTATTATAGCTTTTCCAGGCACTGTTCTCAAAAATACTGAAGCCGTTGGTGTTGTTGGTTGGGTTATAGTTTTCGGTATAGTTTCCGCCAAAAGCAAAGAGCTTACCTGCTTCAGCTTTCAGTTTAAAAGCATCTCCGGCATAAGGGCCACTTGGGGTAAAAACCTGTGCTGTGCCATTGCTTATACTTTTTTGCACCAGGCCAGCGCGGGCATCGGCTACCCAAACCATATCGCCATCTGTTACTGCATCCTTTGGGGCTTGTATCAGCTCGTCACTCAGGCTAGTTATACTTCCGTTCAGCAGCTGCACCTGAGTAGGCGTGGTTATAGTTAAATATGCTGTACTTGCCTGCAGTGCCAGAACAGGTTGATTTATAGTTGTGGCCTGCCAGGTAGCTCCGTTATACTTATACAACCCACTGTTAGTGCCCGCATACACGGCATCTTTAAAAGTAGCGATAGAAGTTATAGTTTCCGGAAGCCCATCGGAGGCAGGTTGCCAGTTACGGAAGTCCTGCAGGTTGGGGCCATTTAGCTTGCCAACTATAACACCATTTCCTGTTGCCAGGTATAAATTGCCGTTGTGTATAGTAGATGCCAGTATGTTTACCTGCTCGCCATTGGGACCTAAGTTGCTGTAGGTATCGCGTATCTCTTTTTTTGTAATATCCAGCACCACTACGCCAAAAGTTGTACTCAGGTAAGCAATTTGGTTAGATGTATAAATTTGGTTGATGTGCTTTGGACCGGGCAGGTTTTTGCGGTAGATGTCGCTGATGCTATGAAACGTGTTGCCCTGCAACAGGTCTATGTACGTGTTGCCATATGCTATTACCAGTGTCTGGCTGGGGTTGTCGTAGGCGATGGCACTTATCTGCTGCTCGCGCAGGCCATCGGCTTTGGTAATGGCTTTGGAAGAGTTGAATTCTTTGTCGTAGTAAAAAAGGCCTTGCTCTACAACAGTGTATACTTTGTCGCCGGCTATAGTTACGGCTTTTCCCTGGCGGTAAGGTACGTGTAGTTGCCAGGCTCCTACCGGCACCTGTGCCATACTTGCATACGCCTGCAACGCCCCGAAAAGCAATAGCAGCAAACGTATAGAAGTATAAAACTGCATCAGGTTATTTCTTTTTCTTGAGGCCTTCTACAAAACAATGGCGGCAACGTGCTTCGTACGAGTCGGTTTCGCCTAAGAGCACCTGCTGCTCGGAGGCAGCGCTGCGGTACGAATAGGTAGCAATATCGCCGCACTGTACACAAATAGCATGCACTTTGGTAACATACTCTGCTACAGACATTAAAGCTGGCATAGGGCCGAAGGGCTTGCCAAGGTAATCCATATCGAGGCCGGCGGCAATTACGCGCACCCCGCTGTTAGCCAGTTTTACGCAAACCTCGGCCAGGCCTTCATCAAAAAACTGGGCTTCATCAATACCAACCACATCGCAGCTGCCACCCAACAATAGCATATCCTGGGCAAAGTCTATCGGCGTAGAGCGTATGGCATTGGCATTATGCGACACCACATCCTCGTCGTGATAGCGTTTATCGAGCGCTGGCTTAAATATTTCCACCTTCTGCTTCGCGATCTTGGCGCGGTTCAGCCTGCGGATAAGCTCTTCCGTCTTACCCGAAAACATCGATCCGCAGATCACTTCTATCCATCCCCTTCTGTGTGTAAGGCCTTCGCCGCCAACGCGTGGTTCTATAAACATAGTAATTGGTGATTGTTAAATTTTTGAATTGTTCTATGGTTAAACTGTCAGCCTGCTAAAAGAACAATCAACGATCAGCAATTTAACAATTTAGCATTTAGCCTGAGTATTTCATATGCGGCAACTTGGTATGCTCGGGTACTTTTCCGGTAACATCGCCGCCCTGTAACATACACTGGCAGGTCAGTCGTTCGTTACTCTTCAGGCGGTTGTTGTTGCGGTAGCGTTGCTCAGCAGGGCTAAGCTCGCCGAGGTGCTCCATACCGTCCAGCACAACAATGCGGCAGGTAGTGCAGCGGCCTTTTGTGCCGCAGGCATGCATCCAGTCGATGCCGGCAGCCTGTATGGCTTTAAACAAAGTCTGGCCTTCGGCAACCGCAATGCGGCGCTCGTTCAGGTTTTGCACAATCAAATCCGGCATGTTACCTTTATAGTTCAGAGAAGAAAGCTACTCCCAATGGAAGACAAATATAATCAATTACGCCTTGAGCGTTATAGCAAAGAGCTGGCAAATATACTTTGCGACCGCCATTTTGCCTCGCATGACGCTATAAACGGCCCACAACTACTTCATTTTGTGCCTGTTAAGCAGGTAAACCTTTTTGTAATAAAGGAACTGCTCGTAAAGTGGCACCAGGAAATGGCTAAGCTACGCAGCCCTTATTTCGATTTTGAGCACGAAGAAGTAAAGGAGGCGCTGCTTACGTTCATGAATGTGCTGTCGCGGAAAATAAGTATGCAGCGCGAGGCTTTTGAGCCCCTGTTACAGAAAGCCATTTACGATACGTTTATAGTCGTGCTGAACCCCGCTGCTACACTGGATGAGAAGTTTCTGCGCATACAGGAAGAAATTACACCTGCAAAGCTGCAGGAGAACCTGAAGTATATCGACATCGACAAGTCGCTTTTTGCAGGGTTTATCGATACGCTATCCTCAGGTAGCCGCGACCGCGAATATATTTTAAGCCGCTTTAAACTATACCTGAACGCAAATCAGAACAGACACACCCAGCCTGAGCAGCTTGTAAATCAATTTAACGGCTTGCTGCCATTAAACCTGGATGAACTGGTAAAACCAACGGCCACCGAAACTCCGGAAGCAGCCAAGCCTACACCACCTGCACCCGAAGAGGAAAAAGATGTGGTGGCACCTATACATACCGCACAGCGCGAAGCAAGCGTAGTTACGCCGCCGGCACCTAAAGCCGAGCCACAAAACCTGAACGAGCGCTTTAAGACCGAACGCCAGGGCACGCTGAACGAAAACTTTAAGAAAACATCCGCCTCGCTGGCCGACTCGCATAGCAACCAGAAAATTGACTCGTTGAAAAATGCGATCTCAATAAACCAGCGCTTCAGCTTTATAAACGAACTGTTTGAGGGCGATAACCTGACTTACTACCAGGCAATACAAACCCTGGATGCAATGCCGGAACCGGAGCAGGCCAAACTATACGTAACCCAGGACCTGGCTTCCAAATACGATTGGGGCAAAAAACAGGAACACGTACATAAACTGCTCCGCCTGATTGACCGGAAGTTTGCGAAGTAGCGATCTCTTATACTTTCACAAAGCCTGTATATATTCTATACAGGCTTTTTTTATGTAAATCCCTTGTATTGTCTATTGCAAAAAACTTATTTTTATCTCTGCCTGCTGGGTATTGCAAATGTTCATCTGAAGTGCTAATTATGCATTTACATTACATTTTTTAGCCCCGTATAAGGTAAAAACGTAGCTTAAAAAATTGTAGAAACTGACACAAACAGAAATCAGGACCGTAGTATCAACTTTAAACAATAAATTTTAGCCATGAGAGACGAATTCGAATATGACGAAGATTTCAGCTTCAGTGATTTTGATGATGAGGAGGAGGATGACGACTTAGGAGTGACGTTTGAAGAAGATCTGTACCTCATGATCAGGGAGAAGCTGCGCGACACCGTACAGGAGTTTAAAACGCAGTACCCTATGCTGAAAAAGCTGGAGAACTCTATCAGCAGCTTTAAAGTTAACGCCAAGAACACCGACGATTCTAAGTTTTACCCGCTGGCAGCTAAACTGTTGAGCGAGCATATAAAACCACTTACTGCGGAATCTGAAGAGATAGAAGAGATATACAACAACCTGCAGCAGGACATTTCCCGGTTTAAAAACCAGCGTGCACACGGCCACGAAGGTGAGTTCTACTTGTCGTAGACAGGTATAAGTATAAACTATAGAAGTATAAAAGCCGCTCCTTGCTGAAAAGGGAGCGGCTTTTATACTTCTATCACTGCATCAATTACATCCGCAGCAGTATCTTTTTTGCCTGTGAGATCTGGCCGCCTTTGTTTAGCAGGTGTTCTTTTTTAAGCTCGAAAGCCCCGGCATCTATAGGCCGGCTGGCATCTTCTATCAGCGTAGTCTTAAACCCAAGTTCCAGTCCGTCCAGTGCAGTGAAATATACGCAGTAATCGCTGGCAAGCCCGCATACCCAGATATCGATTACGCCACGGCCTTTTAAGTAAGCGCCCAGCCCGGTAGCTTTGCGATGGCCATTATCAAAGAAGCCACTGTAGCTATCGATGCCCGGTTCCATCCCCTTCCTGAAAATAGCTTCTACGTGGTTCATGTGCAGGTCCGGGGAAAATTCGGCACCGCGAGTGCCTTGTATGCAATGGTCGGGCCATAGCACTTGTTCCAGTCCTTCGAGCTCTATCTGCTCAAAAACATTTTTGCCCGGGTGCGCTGAAGCAAAGCTTTTATGCCCTGCCGGGTGCCAGTCCTGGGTGGCTACTACAATATCGGCGAACTGTTGCAGCTCGTTTATCAGCGGAATAATTTCGTCGCCATTTGGTACAGCCAACGCGCCTCCAGGCAAAAAATCGTGCTGCACATCTACTATTATCAGTGCTTTCATAACTATAAACTGTCTTTTTTATACTTGCTACGCAGGGTATTTCTCAGGTCTAAAAGCGCTTTACTAACACCCACTTTATATACATGCGGATTTTCGAAACGCTTGTACTCTTCGGTAAGTTTGCTGAGGCGCTCGGTAGCATAAGCGGCCACATCCAATACAGGCGTAGGTGTATGCAACAGTTCGCCATTTTTCATCACAGGCTGCAACAAAGCTTCTGCCTTGATGCCATTCAACGACCGATGCTTATCCGGCTCATAAGGGTGATAGATGTCTTCGGGTGTTGGGTCGTCTTCCAGGGCAATGGCATCTGCTACAAAATTACCGGCATCGTCGGTAAAGCGGTATACTTGTTTCCGGCCTGGCAGTGTCGTTTTTTTGATGTTTTCGGATAGTTTTAAGCTTGGCTCGTTGTTGGCAAGGCTAAGTTTATACACGCCATCCAGGGCCGCGTCGGGTTTGCCGGTAGCCAGGTTAGTGCCTACGCCAAACACATCTATAGGTGCGCCCTGCTCAAAAAGGCTTTTAATGATGTGCTCGTCCAGTTGGTTCGATACCACGATCTTTACATAGTTCAGGCCGGCATCGTCCAGCATTTGCCGCGATTGCTTGGAAAGGTAAGCCAGGTCGCCGCTGTCCAATCTTATGCCCATCAGTTTGTGCCCTTTCGCCTCCATTTCTTTTGCAACTGTAATGGCGTTGGGCAGGCCAATTTTCAGGGTATCGAAAGTATCAACCAACAGCACGCAGCCTTCGGGGTTTATATTGGCGAAGTCGCGGAAAGCAGTAAGCTCGTCGCTATAGCTTTGGATGTAGGCATGCGCCATGGTACCTACGGCCGGCACATTGTAAATGCTGGCTGCGAGCACGTTCGATGTACTGGTGAAACCGCCTGTAAGCGCAGCCCGGCTCGCAAATAAACCTCCTAAACCCTGCGCACGCCGCAAACCAAACTCGCTGAGCGCTGCACCGCGGGCCACCAGTTTTATACGCGCTGCCTTGGTTGCCACTAACGACTGAAAATTAAGATAATTAAGCAAAACAGTTTCTGCCAGCTGAGCTTCCACAATATTACCTTCTACACGTATCAGGGGCTCCTGCGGAAAAACCACTTCGCCTTCGCGCATGCTAAACAAGTTACCTTTAAACCGGAAGTCGCGCAGATACTCCAGGTAGCTATCGTTAAATCCATACTTATGCAGCCAGTCTATGTCGCGGTCGCTGAACTTAAACTCCTGCAGCAAGCCCAGCAATTCTCCCAAACCCGAAAAAATGGTAAACCCTCCGTTAAATGGCTGTTTCCTGAAAAAGTAATCGAATACTACCTGCTCGTTGTGGCGGTTATAGTTAAAGTGTGAATGCGCCATCGAGAGCTGGTACATATCAGTATATAGCCCTGAGGTAAGATCGGTGGAGAAAATGTGTTGCATGAGTTGCCGGTTACTATGATTTATGCAAGTATAAAATACAGCTGCTTACTATACCAGAACTATAGTTTTAATGTTTAAAAGCCCTGCTTTTTATAGTTTATAGTTAGCCTTTAAAAGCAAGTACAACACAATAGCTTGGCACTAATGCCGTAATATAACTATATTGGAGTCGTTTTTTCAGGACTATGAGTTTTATGCCAGCAGAAGATATTGCCTACCCGGACAGGGTAAAGGCGAACCAGCAGAAAATAAAGCAGGTTTTTAGTGAGGTGAGCAAAGTGGTGGTTGGCCAGTCGTATATGGTGAACCGCCTGCTGATCGGCTTATTTACCGGTGGCCATATTTTGCTGGAGGGTGTACCCGGCTTAGCTAAAACGCTAACTATAAACTCGCTTGCCAAAGCCCTTCGCCTCGATTTTCAGCGTATCCAGTTCACTCCCGACCTGCTGCCATCTGACCTTATCGGGACGATGATCTATAACCAGAACGCTTCTGCTTTTGAGGTAAAGAAAGGACCGATATTCGCTAACCTTATACTTGCCGATGAGGTGAACCGCTCACCTGCCAAAGTACAGTCGGCACTGCTGGAGGCGATGCAGGAAAAACAGGTAACTATAGGCGAAACAACTTACAAACTGGACCTGCCTTTCCTGGTGCTGGCAACCCAAAACCCTGTAGAGCACGAAGGTACGTATCCCCTACCCGAAGCCCAGGTAGACCGTTTCATGATGAAAGTATACATCGACTATCCTAAGAAAGCCGATGAACTGGAAATTATGCGACGCATGGCTAACATGGCTTTCAACGACTCTATCAACACAGTGCTTTCGAAGGAAGATATTTTCCATATCAGGAATGAGATAAACCAGGTACAGCTTTCTGAAACGCTGGAGCGCTACATTATAGAACTTGTTTTCGCCACACGCCGCCCAGCAGAGTACGACCTGAACGAGTTTGCCCCCTACATTCAGTTTGGTGTTTCGCCGCGTGCAAGTATAGCCTTAAACCGGGCAGCCCGTGCTGTTGCTTATTTCGATGACCGCGATTATGTGTTGCCAGAGGATATTAAGGAAGTTGCGCATGATGTCATGAACCACCGTATCATCCTGAATTATGAAGCGGAAGCAGATGGTATTAAGACGAAGGATTTTATAGAAACAATTCTCCGTAAGGTTCCGATCAGTTAATTAGTGATTGTCATCCCGAACGTTAGTCGCGGGATCTTTTGTGTTCTATAGTTGCTGGATTTACCCCTTCCCAACCTTCCCCTTTTAAAGAGGGCCCCTACCCCCAAAACAGGGGAAGGAGCTTGGCTATCGTTCTATAGTTTATTTCTTGTCATCCTGAGCATTCTTGAGAAATCTAAATTTTATAGTTCAGGATTTAAGAAACTGGAAACAAGACGCAAAGTATTGCGTCTCTACAACCCCATTCTGTAGGGACATGTTGCGACCTGTCCGTTCTTAAGCTGGAACTATAGTATAATAAACTACTATAGCATAGGCAGAAACTGTCCCCTTGAGGGGACTACAGGGGTGTTAAATCACTAACTATAATACTATATCCCAAGCTAAAGCAGTAACAAAGCTCCCCAACTTGGATAAGGAGGGGCTGGGGGTGGTTGGATTACTGAAACTATAAAACTCAACTATAACTATAGACCAAACGCCCCTCTTTAAATAAGCCGCGGATACCGGCTTTGCTTCAGGCAAAGAGCGGGCGACGACCTGCCTGCTAATGCTATGAAACTATAGATCAACAATAATCCGTAATAAGTACCTGACAAACCAGAATAATTTATGCTTGGGAAGTTCTTTAAGTTTTATATGCTCAGCAAACTGCTGGGAGGTAGCGGCAGTGGTCGTACTGGCGGGAAAGGCGGTTGCGGAGGAATAGGGTGCCTTTTATTTATAGTACTGGGAGTAATAGCGTATTTCCTGTATCAGTATATATTTGGTGGTAATGGCGTAGACGCTCCTGCTGATTTCTAAAATAAAAAAAGAAACCCACCGGGAACGGCGGGTTTCGTGCGGACGGGAGACTAAGCCGCCGCTGCCGGTTGCAATGCAGTATCTCACCTATACAAGGCAACCAGAACTTAGGAAGGGAAATTAGTAATCTGTGTTCTGCGGGTCGAAGTTAGCCCAGCCTGCTGTCCAGTCGGTTGCTCCGAAAGCACCTACGAACTGCACCTGCTCAAAACCAGTCAGGTTAGTAAACGATGCACCGCTAAGCAACTCTGAACCAGCACCCGGAAGCAAGGTCGGGGCGCCAGACTGACTGTAAGAACCTTCGATTTTCAGGTCCGCGTTAGAAGCTTTCTGAACGTTTGTGTTTGTAGTAAACCAGTTTTGTATATCGAATGTGCTGCCCGATGCTACTTTTAGTGGTGTAGTTGCGGCTACCACATAGTTGTTCTTAAAGTTAAGTTCGTTGTTTGTCGCGCCACCTTCTACAGCAGAACCATCCAGGTAAATACCAGTTGGCCATCCGGCAATCACAGAGTTATAAACCGATATTTTGGTGTTCTTTTTAAAGTGGATACCGCTGCCGTAGTTTGAATCTGCAGTGGTGCTGGCTGTAGCTAAGGGTCCGAATAAACTCACGTTAGAGAATTTAGCCATTGTGTTTGGTATTGCCGTATCGCCAGCCTTGTTATTATCCGACTCAAATCCATTCGACTTCGAAACGTCTGCTATGTTAGGGTCGCTGATACCTAATACAAACTGTACCGTACCGGAGTAGCCGTTGTCGGTGTCAAACATGTCATCCACGGTTTTGTAAGCGATCAGGTGCTTTGCGTTTGTAGTGCCGCCGAACCACTCAAAAGCATCATCACCACCAAACGACACCTGCACATAATCGATCTCAGTGCCGTTGCCTACACCGCCAAATGTGATCCCGTTTATCTCATTATCCGGCTGAAAAGCGATGCCTGCAAACTCTACACGCACATACTTCAGCACACCCGAGTTGTCAGCTGGTTTGTCCCCACCATATTGTCTGTCTACGCCACCTTCAATAGCAGCTGAGCTACCTAAGTTTACAGGAGCATTACCCAGTATGATCAGGCCGCCCCAGTCGCCGGCTTTGCGAGAGCCTTTTGGTTGGTTAGATGTGAACACAATCGGATTATCTGCTGTACCAAGGGCAATGATCTGTGCGCCGCGCTCCACTATAAGCGAGCCTTTTGTTGTTTTATCGCCTTTAATAATTGTGCCCGGTTCTATAGTTAGTTTGGCTGGAGCCTGCACGTAAACAAAGCCCGTTAAAAGGTATTTCTTATCTGCTTTCAGCGTCATGTCAGACGTAATATTTCCGCTTAGCTCCACCACTTCTTTGTTCTGCTCAATAGGCGTTACAGTGTCGTCGCCATCATCTTTACAAGATACCGTGGCTACACCTAATAATGCGAGCAGTAATAATGTGCTTACTTTTTTCATGGTTAATAAAATTTAGGTTAAAAGGTTTTTTGGGTTGGTTATGATTTTTTAGAATTTATAGTTCACGCCCAGCGTAGTATAGCTACCGCGTTTATAGTTGGTAAAATCGTCGTCGCTGGAGTTGATCTTTGTGTCGCGGTTAGAGTCCTGCATTAAGTTTACTTTCTGGTTCAGGATGTCCTGGATACCGGCTTTTAGTTCGAAATGCTTGCCGATGCCTTTTGTTACTGACAGGTCGAGCACGTTGCGTGGCATTTCGTAAACTGTTGGTGCCTGGTCGTCGCCTACCGTAAAAATGCGCTTACCAATTACGTTATAGAGCATATTCACCTGCAGGGCGCGATCTTCATCGTTAAAATATAAACCGGCGTTTACTATAAAAGGCGATTGCCCGTACATGGCTCTGTTTCGTTCCTGCCCTTCCGATTCTGCTCCCAGATCTACTTTACTTTCTATCAGCGAGGCATTCAGCACTAGGCTCATGTTCTGTATCAGGCTGCGGTTCGACAGGTTCAGGAATGATTTTCTGATCTCGGTTTCGATACCATAACTCTGTGCATGACTGGCATTTTTGGGCTGGTAGATCGGGTTACCTGAGGCAGGCATACTATAGATCTCGATCGGGTTTTTGAAGTACTTATAGAACACGCCCACCGACAGTATCTCCGTAGGGTTCGGGTAAAACTCAAAGCGGAGGTCGGTGTTGTGTATAGTTGCGGTCTTCAGGTTCTCGTTTCCTTTTATCTCGGCATTCAACTGAAAATCATAGTAGGTAAACGGAGCCAGTTCTCTGAACTCAGGACGGTTTACACTTATACTATAGCCACCACGTAGCAAAGCTTTTTCAGTGAAATTGTAGGTTGCGTTAAGCGATGGAAGAATACTGGTAATCGGGTTGTTTACTTCTGTTTTGCCACCACCATACTTTGCTGTGCTCAGTTGCTGCTCGTTGAACTCTACCCGCAGTCCACCGGAAACATTCAGTTTATCACTCACCGGTAAGTTACCTCCCACATAGCCGGCTACCAGTACACTCGAAGCATCGTATTTGTCGGTTGGGTTGGTGCCTTCTGCCAGGCTGAAACCGCTGGTGCTAATGTTTTCCGGTCTAAAAAGTTGGCCTAAGGGTAAAGTCAGCAGATCATCGTTAAATTGGCTTGGGTCGGAAGTGATGTAAGACATCCAGCGCGCATCAAAATTCCGGTTCTTGTTCTCGGCATAAAAACCTGCTCTTAGCTTAGGCTGATTTTCTGAAACAGAGTCTTTGGCTGCAATCCTGCGCTCTACTTGTCCGGCGGCAAGCACAGTGTTTTCCTGCATCTCCGAATCAAATCGGCCGGCATCAAACGTGGTAGCAGAGTATTGCGGAATTACCCAACGGAAAGGCTCTGTGCTACCAATGTTGCGTTGCGAGCGGATGCGCTTGTAGCTTGGTTCGTTTCGTTTGCTATAGTTGTAGCCGGCTGTCCAGGTATAAGTGGTTTGGTCGTTATCGTGTGTGCCCTGCAACTGGCCTGAGTAAACTGTTCTGCCTTCGTAGCGCTGCGCATAGTTGCGTACATCCACATCTTTGCCTTGCAATTCCTGGCCGGTACGCGCTATTACCTGCGACTGTCTCATCTGGTTAAACAGGTTCCTGAACTCGATCTTGTTACTGTTGTTCAGCCTGAAAGCCCAGTTACTGATCAGACCAACCCGAGCATTCTGGCTCGATTCGGTGTCGTTGTAACTATACTCTATCTGGTTGGTTTTCTGCTCGGCTTCGTTGTAAGTGTAGCGGTAGCGGTTTACGTATTGCAGCTGGCTGGTATTGCTATAGCTTAAGGCTGTAAGGTTACTAGCTTCGGTATCGCCTATAAAAAAGCGGCGGGTCAGTCCAAATGAAAGGCGCAGGTCCGGGGCAGCAGTATTGGTGTTAAAAGCCCAGTCGTTCTTTAGTTGTTTGGCTGAGGTTATTAAACCTTCACTACTAACATTATTCAAGTGCGATGGAAAAGAACCCGGCAATGCTCTTGTGCCGTTATCGAACCCTAGGAAATCCGTTTTGCTACCTTGCTGTGTGTTTATAGTTTTAAAAGTGGTGCCGCTGCGGTAGCCGCCTGTTATCCCAAAGCTGGTGGTGTTTTCAGTAGCAAAGTTCTTGGTGTGTACTTTAATAACACCGCCACCAAACTCACCCGGCAACTCCGGCGATCCCGATTTATAAACCAGTATCCTGTCTAAAACGCTGGTCGGCAGTATATCGAAAGAGAAAGCCCTGGAATCTGGTTCTGTGCTTGGTGTAAGCGCATCGTTCAGCATTACCGTGTTGTAGCGCTCGCTCAGGCCGCGTATCATAATGTATTTGTCATTCATCACGGTTACGCCCGGTATACGTCGTACCACCGCTGCCGCATCTCGGTCCAGCGACTTGGCTATCTGCTCTCCCGACACCCCGCTAACTACGATCTCACTTTGCTTCAGATCCTGCATCAGGGCCAAATCGGTGTTGGTCTGGCGGGTGGCCACAACTTCTACCACATTCAGCTGTGTATCATTATCTTCGAGCTGCACATTAAGTATAGTTTCCTGGCCAGATTTTATAGTTATACCCGGGTTTTCAGCTGTTTTATAAGACAGGAAGCTGACAGATACATGGTGAGAGCCGGGCTCCAGATTTAAAGTATAATTGCCTTCGTAGTTGGTGCTGGTGCCTTTGGCGGTGCCTTTTATAAATACGACTGCGCCTATCACAGCTTCGCCGGTGGCTTTGTCTGTTACCTTTCCGGTTAAGGTGCCCTGTTGTGCAAAAGCAGCGCTTATAGTTATTAGTGTAGTAAAAAGGGTAAGTATAAATCTCATAGCGATGAACTGTTGTTTAGTCTCGCTGCAAAAGTATGGTGGCAGTTTAACCCCTGTGTTAAGGAGTAGTTATGCTATAGTTAAGGTTCGGGCCCTAAAATGAAGTATAGGTTACCGGCAGGTTAAAGCTATGTTAAGTGCTGGGGAGACAACAGCTTAGGCGCAACTCATAAATGAAGTACAAACATCACCGAATTAACAATTAGATAACATTCGGGTAATTTTGGAGTAATATCCAGTTAGTTATTTTGCATCGAAGTTTAAGCAAGGCCGCCGGAGCTGTCTGACTAACAAAAACTGCTGTTGAGCTTAAGCGAAAGTATAACTGAAACACTATACTGTAATATTTTATAGTTTCACGCATTCAGGATTAATTCTCACCTTAAACCCAACACCGTGAATTTCAAGAATAACTTTAGGGTAACTGTTCTACTCACCGCTTTTTTTGTATCGTTTATAAGTATACAAGCATCTGCCCAAACTATAAACAACTCTAAGTTTGGTAAAGGCCTGCAGTTTATCACCGCCGATTCTTCTTTTTCTATAAAGTTAGGTGCTCGCTTCCAGGTGCTATACCAGGGCAATGAAAACCAGACCACTAACAATTGGGACGACCGCTTCCTGATTAGGAGAGCACGTTTAAAAATGGAAGGCTTTGCTTATTCCCCGAACCTGGAGTATAAGATAGAACTCGGCCTGAGCAATAACGACATTGGCGGCGACCCTTTAGCCCGAAATAACTTTGCCAATAACCTGATACTGGATGCAGTAGCCAAATGGCAGATGGTGCCCGGCCTATACTTATATGTTGGCCAGACTAAACTGCCGGGCAACCGCGAGCGTCTGGTATCGTCTCAGAAAATGCAGTTCGTAGACCGCAGCATGCTTAACTCCCGCTTTAACATTGACCGTGATGCCGGCCTGCAACTACACCACGAGCACCAGGTTGGGCAGGTTATTCTCCGTGAAATTGCTTCTATTTCTTCCGGTGATGGCCGTAACGTTACTACCACCAACCAGGGAGGTTACGACTATACCGGTCGTTTTGAGATTTTGCCTTTTGGTGCTTTTGAAGGAGATGGCGACTATGTAGGTGGCGACATTTACCGCGAAGAAACTCCTAAACTGGCGATAGCTGCCGCTTTTGATTATAACGAGGGCGCAACAAGAGAGCAGGGCCAGTTGGGCGATATTTTAGGCGAAGCCCGCGACCTGCGCACTGTATTTATAGATGCCATGTTTAAGTATAACGGCTTCTCGGCCATGGCAGAATATGCAAACAAAAAAGCACCGGATGGCCCTGTAGTAGCTGTTGATGCATTTGGTGAAGTGGAAGAAACTTACACGACCGGCGATGCGCTAAACCTGCAGGCAGGTTATGTTTTCCCGAGCAACTGGGAAGTTGCAGGCCGCTACACCACCTTCGAACCAACCAAAGTAACAGGCATCACTCCCGAAACACAATACACGCTTGGCTTATCGAAATACATTGTTGGCCATAGCCTGAAAGTACAGAGTGACCTGACCCTGCAACAACGCGAAGGCCGACCAGATAATTACCAGTTCCGTATGCAGATGGAAGTTGCTTTTTAAGCTAAAGTATAAACCATCAGCATTTTAATTAAGATCTATCAAAAAAACATCAACCTACAAACTCAAAGCTTATGTTACAATTTAAGCGTACCACACTTAACCTGGCTATACTTTTAAGCGGAAGCTTACTTTTAGCTTCGTGCGGTGGCAATAGCAATACCGAAGAAGGCGGAGCGTCTAACCTTACAGGTGATATTCAGATAGATGGCTCTTCTACAGTATACCCAATTACAGAGGCTGTGGCAGAAGAATTCAGAGCAGAAGCACCAGATGTTAGAGTTACAGTAGGTGTATCTGGCAGCGGCGGTGGTTTTAAGAAATTCTCTCGTGGTGATATTGATATTACCAATGCATCGCGCTCTATTAAAGAATCAGAAGCAAATGTGGCGAAAGAAAATGGCATCAGCTTCCTGGAACTGCCGGTAGCTTTCGATGGACTTACAGTAGTAGTGCACCCAGAGAACGATTGGGTAAAAGATATAACTGTAGCCGAACTGAAGAAGATGTGGGAGCCGGCTGCACAAGGCAAGATAAAGAAGTGGAACCAGATCCGTCCGGAGTGGCCTGACAAAGAGATTCACTTATATGGTGCAGGCGTTGAGTCTGGCACTTACGATTACTTTACCGAAGCTATAGTTGGTGAAAGCCATGCCAGCCGCGGCGACTATACCGCCAGCGAAGACGACAACGTACTGGTACAGGGCGTTTCGACAGACCCGTTGGCTTTAGGCTTTTTCGGTTATGCTTACTACGAAGAGAACAAGGCTAAACTGAAAGCTGTACCAGTAAACGACGAAGACGAAACGAATGGCAAGGGAGCTATCCTGCCAAGCATCGAGACTGTAAAAGATGGCACCTATGCACCGCTTTCACGCCCGTTGTTTATTTATGTTAACTCTAAGGCTGCAGCCCGCCCCGAAGTAGTTGAGTTCGTTAACTTTTACCTGGATAATGCCGGCCCGCTGAGCGAAGAAGTTGGTTATATCCCAATGCCTGACGAACAGTATGAAGCACAGAAAACTAAATTCCAGGAATTTGCTTCGGGTACTTCCAAAAAGCAATAACATTAAAATAAATGCTGCGTGTGGTTACTTCGGTGTACCGCACGCAGTATATAACTATATTCCCTTTGAGAGTACAAGAGCGAATTATTGAAGGCCTGCTCTGGTTATCTGCCGCGATAACCATACTTATTACCGCAGCCATAATATGGGTTCTGCTTTCAGAATCTGTAAGGTTTTTCTCTGAAGTATCTATAATTGATTTCCTAACAGATGATGAGTGGACTCCTCTGTTTGCGGAAAAGCACTTTGGCATAATGCCTCTGGTAGCGGGCACCTTATTAACCACCGCCATAGCTATTGCCGTTGCCTTACCTATTGGCCTAACTATAGCCGTTTACCTGAACGAGTATGCGCCAGCCCGTTTTAAGCAAACTGTAAAACCGCTGCTCGAGATTCTGGCAACTATACCAACGGTAGTTTATGGCTTCTTCGCCCTAACGGTGGTTACGCCTTTCCTTCAGGGTATCATTCCAACGCTGGCAGGTTTCAATGCGCTTTCGGCTGGTATTGTTATGGGCATCATGATCATCCCGATGATCTCCTCACTTAGTGAAGATGCCATTAGTGCTGTGCCACGTTCGTTGCGTGAAGCTGCTTATGGTATGGGATCTACCAGATTACAGACTGCTTTTGGAGTTATGGTTCCTGCAGCTTCGTCGGGTATAGTGGTGTCGGTTATACTTGCTATTTCGAGGGCAGTCGGCGAAACCATGATCGTGGCTATTGCCGCCGGACAGCAGCCGCGCCTTACCGCCAACCCTTTGGTGCCCATCGAAACTATAACTACTTACATTGTGCAGGTTAGTTTGGGCGATGTACCGCATGGCTCGCTGGAGTACCGCACCATTTTCGCGGCTGGTATCACGCTGTTCATTTTTACGTTCGCGCTGAATAACCTAAGCTTCTGGATCAAAAAGAAATACCAGGAAAAATATGACTAACGCAGATAAAAACAGGCTGAAGGACAAAGCTTTCCAGGTGTTTGGTGTGTTCTGCACCTTTATTGGCCTGGTAGTGCTTGCCATCTTCCTGATCGACATAATTATTGAAGGCGCTTCCAGAATTGACTGGGATTTCCTTACCAGCTTACCATCCCGCCGAGCGAGCCGAGCCGGTATTTACACGGCATGGGTCGGAACACTCTGGGTCCTGGTTCTAACTTCAATCATCGCATTCCCGCTGGGTATAGCCGCCGGTGTTTACCTGGAAGAGTATAGCAAAAAAACGAAGATGGCTAACTTCCTCGAGATCAATATTGCCAATCTGGCCGGTGTGCCTTCTATTATTTATGGTTTGCTGGGCATGGAGATGTTCGGAAGAATTATGGGACTTGGCGGAAGCTTACTTGCCGGAGCACTTACACTCTCGTTACTAATTTTACCAATTATTATAGTTACAACCCGCGAAGCCATTAAAGCGGTGCCGCGCAGTATCCGGGATGCATCGTATGCACTTGGCGCCTCTAAATGGCAAACCACCTGGAACCAGGTGTTACCTGCTTCGTTTGGTGGTATCATGACGGGCATTATCCTTTCCCTTTCGAGGGCTGTGGGTGAGGCGGCTCCGCTTATAGTTATCGGGGCGCTGGCTTATGTGCCGTTCGTGCCTACTTCGCCAACCGATGAGTTTACTGTGCTTCCAATTCAGATATTTAACTGGACATCGAGACCGCAGGCAGACTTTTTAGTGAATGCCGCTGCAGCAATTATCATATTACTTTTAATTACATTTATACTTAACGGTATTGCCGTATACTTGCGCAACAAGTGGCAGAAACGTGTAAAGTGGTAACATAACCATGAGTAAGAAAAACTATAAACTGGAAGCCAGAAACCTGAATGCTTATTACGGTAGCTTCCAAGCCCTGAAGGACATAAACATTGCCATGGAAGAGAAAGCTGTTACGGCTTTTATTGGTCCATCAGGTTGTGGTAAGTCTACGTTTTTGCGTACACTTAACCGCATGAATGACTACATAGATGGCTTTAGAGTGGAGGGTGATGTACTGCTTGATGGAAAAGAAATTTACACCAAAGATGTACGTGTAGATGAACTTCGCAAAGAGGTAGGCATGGTTTTTCAGAAACCAAACCCTTTCCCTAAGACGGTCTTCGAGAACGTAGTTTACGGGCTTAAAATACAGGGTATCAAAGACAAAAAGAGACTGACTGAAGCAGCTGAATCGTCGCTACGCAAAACTGCGTTATGGGACGAGGTAAAAGACAAACTGGATAAATCTGCACTGGCACTCTCGGGTGGTCAGCAGCAGCGCCTTTGTATTGCCCGCGCCCTGGCTATTTCGCCTTCAGTTATACTTATGGATGAGCCAACCTCAGCCCTTGACCCGATCTCTACTGCTAAAATTGAGGAACTGATCCACGAGCTGAAGAAGGATTATACAATAGTTATAGTTACGCACAACATGCAGCAGGCCGGCCGTGTAAGCGACCAGACTGCCTTCTTTTACATGGGTGAACTGATAGAGTTTGCAAAAACAAAGACCATGTTTACCAGCCCTAAGCACGATCGTACCCAAAACTATATTACAGGCCGCTTCGGTTGAGTTTTTATAGTTTGCAGCAAGCATGTTAAAGTTATTAACCTAACAAGAGACTAAATAATGAACCATATAGATGTTGAACTTAGTGGCCTGAGAGTTAAGCTCATGGAGATGTGGGATCTGGTGGAGTATCAGCTGCAAAGCGGTCGCGAAGCCATGCTAACCGCAGACCATGAACTTGCCGGGAAAGTATTAAAACTGGGCAAAAAGGTTAACAACTTTGATGTAAAGATAGACCGCATGTGCGAAAATCTGCTGGCACTTTACACACCTGTTGCCGTAGATCTTCGTCTTGTGCTTGCTACGCTTAAAATAAACGCTAACCTGGAGCGAATTGGCGATACAGCAGAGGGGATTTCGATGTTTGTAAAGAACCGGGAGAACCGTTTCAGTCCTGAAATGTTAGAAATAACGAAGGCAGTAGCTATGTTTGATGAAGCCCTTTCGATGTTTCATGATTGCCGGGTTGCATACAAAGCAAACGATACGGAGCAGGCACGTGCCATTATTAAGCGCGATAAAATGCTGAACAAGATCTACCGAAAATCAGATACGATCATGGCGGAGTATATGCGCCAACATCCGGATAACATTGAGGAGGGACTTGCCTTACTTTCAATCATCAAGAAAGTAGAGCGCGTTGGTGACCAGATCACAAACATTGCGGAAGAGATCATCTTTTACCAGGATGCCAAAGTAGTAAAGCATAAGTCGAAAAAGAAGCTGGATAAGGACAAGGACTAACAGTTATAGTTAGTATAGTTCTCATCATGCAGAAGCACGGGCTGTTATAGTTCGTGCTTTTGTTTTTACCTCACCCCAACCCTCTCCTAAAAACAGGAGAGGAAGCTTCTGTATATTTTTTATAGTTGGTAATGCTGGCGCGAGTCTCCAGACTCGTGATTTAGGGTGGTGTTGAGTCTCCTGACTCAACTGGCCCGACAGGGACAGGAGTGACAAAGACTGGAGCTATAGTTCTATAGTTAGCATTTATCCAACCACCCCTAACCCCTCTCCCGGAGCGAGCCCGGGATCTGCGACTAATCCAAGGCGGGGAATTCTGATGTTACTATTGTTTGAGTTGACGCTTTATAGTTGCTGTCTTTACACCCCTGTAGTCCCCTCAAGGGGACACTTCTGACATAGTAAATTAATAACATATCAGTTCTATAGTTACAGACCAAGAGCGGACAGGTCGCGACCTGTCCCTACGGAAGTATAGCCACGAGAAAGGTCGGAGCTTATAGTTTAAAATTATAGTTAAGCTCTAGCTATGCGAAACTTTCCAGTCTTTGGGTTGAGCGCCTTGTGAATATCTGGTGCCGCAGGCATTGCGACGCAGGAGCAAAAGAGATTCGCGCAGCGCGATACCCGAAGACGAGGCCTCGCGGCCGTGAGCGCATAAAGCTAGATTGAAACTATAGGTGAGTAAAGCTTCCAGGATAAAAAAAAAGGATACTATGAAAGGACAGCTTGGTACAAGTTAATAGCTGCTTAAACTATAGGACATATAAGATTTTTCGACTAACGCTCGAAATGACAATAGTGGAACTATAAAACCCACCATAAACTGATACAAATCATCAATATCAACAAACACTACTTTCCCAAGTAATTGTATCGTAACTTTGCGGAAAATTAAGCGCAGTGCTGCTAAAAGAAATCTTATACCTGATACAGAAAGACCTGGTGCTGGAATGGCGACAGAAATATGCCTTTAACGGTATGTTACTGTATGTAGGCAGCACTGTTTTTGTGTGTTACCTCAGCTTTGGCCTTCGCCAGTTCTCCGCCGACAGTGGCCCGATCTGGAATGCACTGCTCTGGATAATATTACTATTTACATCGGTAAATGCTATAGCTAAAAGCTTTATGCAGGAAAACCGCGGCAGGCTGTTATACTTTTATTCTATAGTTAGCCCGCAAGGGGTTATACTGGCTAAAATAGTGTATAACACGCTTTTAATGCTGTTGCTGGCTATAATCTGCTTTGTATTTTATGCCTTTGTGCTGGGAAACCCCGTGCAGGATATCCCAATGTTTTTGCTGGCTTTGCTACTGGGAGCTATTGGTTTTTCAACGTCGCTTACCATGATTTCGGGTATTGCCAGCAAGGCAGCTAACAGTAGCACATTAATGGCTATACTTAGCTTTCCGGTTATAGTACCAATGTTGCTGATGCTGATAAAAATGTCGAAAAATGCGATGGATGGGCTAAACAGAGGAGCAAGCCTCGACGAACTGCTTACATTGCTTGCCATAAACATGATCGTCGTCACTGTTTCTTATATTTTGTTCCCTTACCTTTGGCGTTCGTAAGATGCGGATTTTCAAGCGCTTTATTTAACAGCTTAACCAACAGATCTGCAAACGATAAGCATAATTTAAAATGAAAAACTATTGGTGGAAAATACTGGCCGTTGTGCTACTGATCTATACAGTAGTGGGTGGCATGTTGCAGGAGGTACCACGGCTTGCTATACTTAACGAGACCATCCGTAACCTATATTTCCATGTGCCCATGTGGTTTGGCATGATCCTGATACTTTTGATATCGGTAGTTTACTCTATAAAATACCTGCGCAAACCAACCATAGAGAACGACATTATTGCTTATGAGGCTGCTAAAGTTGGTATCCTGTTTGGCGTGCTGGGCATAGTTACCGGCATGGAATGGGCCAAATTTACCTGGGGCGAATACTGGAGCAACGACCCGAAACAGAACGCTTCGGCCATCGGCTTACTGATATACTTTGCTTATGTGGTACTTCGCAGTTCGTTTGCAGAGCAGCAGCAGCGTGCACGCATCAGTGCGGTGTACAACATCTTTGCATTTGCAGCACTTATCCCGCTGTTATTTATACTTCCAAGACTTACCGATTCGCTGCACCCTGGCAATGGCGGTAACCCCGGCTTTAACTCCTACGACCTCGACAGCCGCCTGCGTATGGTGTTTTATCCTGCCGTATTGGGCTGGACGCTGCTGGGCATCTGGGTCGTTAATGTTAGATCAAGATTTGAAAAACTGAGACATCGCTTATATGAAACTGTTTAAATTACTGGCTATCTGGTGCTTTATACTTGGCGCTACTGCAGGTTTGCAGCCTGTTCACGCACAACCGGGCCAATCGCAGGTCGAGTACTCGGCTACAACCGCCGAAGCCGATATTGAAATGGCTGACACGCTGCGCCAGGATGGTAAAATTTATGTGGTAGTGGTGGTTTTACTCACCGTTCTGATCGGGGTACTTATTTACCTCATTATGTTGGACCGTAAAGTAGCCCGCCTCGAAAAACAATTTAAAGAATAGCCTTAAATCAACTATAAAAACAGCGCACCGCCGGGATTTAATATGCCCTGTTGTGTGTTAGGCTATCAAAACAGGAGAATTATACTTTATACATAGATGAAAAAGACACACATCATCGGTATCGCCATCATAGCAATCGCTATCATGATCATTATGTCTACGGCAGGTGATGCAAGTACTTATGTTTCGTTTGACGAGGCAATAGAACTGGCTGAAGATGGAAGCGAAACAAAAGTACACGTGGTTGGCCGTCTTAAGAAAGATGAGCAGGGGCACATTTTAGGTATGGAATACGACCCATTGGTAGACCCTAACCTTTTCTCGTTCGTGCTGGTGGATACCAACAGGTATGAGCAACGTGTGATTTACTTTAACCCTAAGCCGCAGGACTTTGAGCGCTCGGAGCAGGTAGTTATTACCGGCAGCATGAAGAACGATGTTTTCGTGGCCGACAAGATATTGCTGAAGTGCCCGTCTAAGTACGTAGAGAAAGAAATACAGCAGACGACCACTGCAAGCATGTAATTTATAGTTAGTGCTGAGGTTTATACTTTTATACTTCCCGGCTCATAACTTTTAACGTTAAACTTTTAATTATCAGAGATGATAAATACGCTGATCGGCGACATAGGCCACCTGAGTGTTATAATTGCTTTTGTGGCAGCCATCGTGGCTTCTTACGCATATTTTATGGCTTCGCGCACAACCGGTGCCGATGCCAATTCCTTAAATAGCTGGAAACGCTTTGCCCGCGTTGCATTTTACGTGCACACAGCTGCTGTTCTGGTGGTAATATTTGCCCTGTTCAATATTATTTATGAGCACCGCTACGAGTATTACTATGCCTGGAGCCACTCTTCCAATCACTTGCCTGTTCACTTCATGATCTCTTGCTTCTGGGAGGGCCAGGAAGGTTCTTTCCTGCTTTGGATATTCTGGCATGTGTTGCTTGGCGTAGTGCTACTGAACACCGGTAAAAAGAATAAGGAATGGGAAGCGCCTGTAATGGCCATGTTCTCATTCGTGCAGCTGTTCTTAACCTCTATGATCCTGGGCATCGTGATCGGAGACATGAAGATCGGTTCGTCACCGTTTATACTTATGCGCGATTTTATGCCGGAGGCTCCTGCCTTTGCCCTGGACCCGAACTTTAAACCAGAAGATGGTACCGGCCTGAACCCGCTGTTGCAGAACTACTGGATGGTAATTCACCCTCCTATCCTGTTCCTGGGCTTTGCTGCTACGCTGGTTCCGTTTGCCTTTGCTATGGCTGGCCTGTGGCAAGGTAAATTTGGTGAGTGGATTCGTCCTGCATTGCCATGGGCACACTTTGCTGCGGTATCACTGGGTATTGGTATTATGATGGGTGCTTACTGGGCTTACGAAACGCTAAACTTTGGTGGCTACTGGAACTGGGACCCTGTTGAGAACGCTGTTTATATTCCGTGGCTGGTGCTTGTAGGCGCAATCCACACGATGATCGCGTACCGCAGGAGCAAACATGGTTTACGAGCCAGCTACATACTTGTGATCGCCAGCTTTATACTCATACTTTACTCTACATTCCTTACCCGTAGCGGTATTTTAGGTAATGCATCTGTTCACTCTTTCACCGACTTAGGTTTGTCTGGCCAGTTGTTTACTTACCTTGCGGCTTTTGCAGTACTGGCTATTGCCCTGCTTATCTTCCGCTGGAAAAAGATACCGACTACAGAAAAAGAGCTGACAACTTATACCGGCGAGTTCTGGATATTTATTGGAGCAGCTGTACTTTGCCTTGCCGGCTTCCAAGTACTTACTACTACCTCTATCCCGGTTTATAACTCATTCCTTGGCTTTATAGGTATAGAATCAAATGCTGCGTTGCCAGCCGACCAGATAGAGCATTACACGAAGTTCCAGTTATGGGCAGGTGTGGCCATTGGTATACTTACAGGTATAGGCCAGTTGATGTGGTGGCGCAAAGCAGATAAGAGCAGCTTTAAAGATGCGATAACAATGCCGCTAATGCTGACGCTGTTGTTTGCAAGTTTAGTCATCATACTTTCAAATAGGTTTGATGTGTTCGACTTTAAACTGGACAACCCGGTTTACATTACTTTGTTCGTTACGTCGCTGTTTGCTGTGTTTGCCAACCTAAGCATTATACTTAGCCTACTTCATAAAAAAGTATCGCTTTCGGGTGGTGCAGTAGCACACATTGGTATAGCCCTGATGTTGCTAGGTATCCTGTTCTCATCTGGCTATTCAAATATTATATCTGATAATACATCAGGACTGCTTTATTCCCGTGAGTTCCCGGATGAAATAAACCGCGACAACGTACTGCTGTGGCGAAACACCGACACCGATATGGATAAATACGTGGTAAGCTACCATGGTCAGTTCCTGGAGGTTGCCAATGTGCCGGAGTATGTAAATAAAGAGGTATTGTTCCGCACACGCGATGAGTATACCGCTATTGCTCGTGCTGATATTAAGATAGACGATAAAGTATACTTTAAAACCGGTGATACGCTTGAACTGCCAAATCCGGAAAACACGTACTACGAGGTATCTTACAAGAACCGTAAGTCGGGCGAAACTTTCGTACTTTATCCTCGCGCACAGGTAAACCCTAACATGGGCCTACTGGCATCACCAGATATCAAGTCGTTTGCTACAAAAGATCTTTACACACACGTATCTTCTATTCCAGACCCGAACGAAGAAAAAGACTGGGGCGAATTGAAAGAGCATACCTTAACTATGGGCGATACCATCATTCTGAATGATTACATCGCTATTTTTAATGGTGTGGAAGTGATTAAAGAAGTACCGGGCGTACCCCTTAAAGCTGGTGACGTAGCCGTGCAGGCTGATATGAAAATACTGGGCGAGAAAAAAGAATACCACGCACACCCGCTCCTGATATTTAAAGACGGCATGGCTGGTTACTACCCTGAGATTATCGAAGACCTGGGTATTCGCATAACATTCCTGAACGTGGATCCGGCTTCGGAGCAGTTTACTATCGGTGTTAACACCAGCCAGAAGGATTATATAATCCTGAAAGCAATGGAGAAACCTTTCGTAAACATTCTTTGGATAGGTACTATCGTTATGTCAATCGGCTTTATTATGGCCATTACCCGTCGTAACCAGGAAGGTGGCAGTAAAAAAGTAAATACCAAACCTGCCAGAAAAGCTGAAAAAGCACAGGTAGCGTAACTATAAATAATTAACGTTAAAAAAGGCAGACTGAAAAGTCTGCCTTTTTTGTTTTAAGAGGTAAATAACAGATATTGGATAAATATGTCTGCTAGCTTAACAACAATCATAAAAAGAAAACTGAACAGTGCCTTTTATGTGGCATTGCGCTTAGTTAATTATATACCATATTACACATACCTACATGGCCGCGGTGAAAAAATAAATTTAACTGAGGAGTATGAATTAACTTTTACTCCGGAAGAGAAGGTATTTTTAAAATCCTGCGCTGCCTCATATAACTACTTTGACCCTGATTATGCCCTAGGTCATAGGCAGAAAGAACTATCTCTTTATAAGCTGAAAAACGTCACATATCTGAGCAACACAGGCGTAATTAAACTGGACGATAAACTTATAGTTGAATCTGGGTTAAGTGTAGATAGGATTACAAGATGCAAAGCCTTCCGTGACTTTACAGTCATGTTACCATTACGCTACAGTACAGGGATATATACGACAATACAACATAGCCATTGGGCAGATAACAACATCTCGCTATGGTTTATAGATAGCTTGCCTCGTGCATACATCTTAGCAAATACAGTAAAAGAGCCAGTAACACTCTTAATGTGGTCTGGTGCTCCTGATTACCAGAAACATACGCTGGAGTACTTGCTAAAAGATTACTCACAGATAAAAATAAAATATATTCCTAAACACTATAAGATTCAAATTGCTAATTTCTACTTACCATCATTTGTTACCTCATCTTTTAGTGGATATTTACCTCCACAAGTAACTAAATGGTTAAGGGAAGGCATTTGGAATAGTTATAGTATAATCAGAAGTAATCCCAAGCACCGTATTTATGTAAGCAGATCGAAGGCTCGATTCCGGAGAGTTACTAATGAGGCAGACTTTATACCTTTATTAGAGCAGTATCATTTTAAGGTGGTTTGGCCAGAAGAGCTTAACTATAAACAACAGGTTCAGCTGTTTTATGATGCAGAAGCTATCATATCCCCCCACGGAGCAGGGCTAACTAATCTTTTGTTCGCAGAACAAAGTAAAGTTGTTGAGTTGCACCCATCAAAAATCATGAAAGGTCGCTATATGCTGTTATCTAAAGGACTTGATTTTGATTATACTCCTATAATCGGTTCTAAAGGAGATAGTATTGAGGATTTTTCGATACCTCTAGATGTTTTAGAGAGTTGGTTACAAGAAAATTATCCTACCCCATGAACATAGCTATAGTTGGAGCCGGGAATGTGGCGTGGCACTTGGCAAAAGCATTACAGAAAGCTGGCCATAGTATAACTGCTGTTTATAGTCGTACACAAGAGCAGACGGAAGAACTTGCCGGGCAATTAGAAAACACGAAGGCTATACTTACACCGGATTTCAGGGAGTTGCATGTAGATGTAGTGTTGCTTGCGGTGCCCGATGCTGCGCTGGAAGAGGTGGCTGAGCAGTTACAGGTGAAGCAAGGAACTATAGTTGCTCATACTTCGGGTTCGCAGCCGATGCAGAAACTACAAAGTATAAAAGGTGCAGCAACAGGTGTTTTTTATCCTTTACAGACATTCAGTAAAAATGCGCCTGTTGATATTAACCAGGTACCTATATTGATAGAAGCCGACTCCCGGGAAACTATTGATAAGTTGAAGTTACTTGCCCAAAGTATAAGCCTGCAGGTAGAGGAAGTTACTTCTGAAAAGCGTAAAAGTATACATTTAGCGGCCGTGTTTGCCTGTAATTTTACTAACCACCTGCTGGGCATAAGCTATACTTTGCTGGAACAGGCAGACTTACCAACAAACCTGCTGCAACCTCTTATCCGGGAAACTATAAACAAGGCATCTAACTATAACCCTTTTACTGTACAGACCGGACCAGCTGTGCGCCACGACCAAAATGTAATTGAGGAGCATATGCAGCTACTTTCCACTCATCCGCAGTTTAAGCAACTATACCAGTTGCTCACGCAAAGTATACAACAACAGCAAACTCCGGAAAAGTAAACATTATACACGGCGCACTGCGTACAACCTCCAAAAACGTAACACATGCCAACCAACACTGCTTCTCTACCAATAATTGACCTGCATTGCGACCTGCTTGTATACCTCACTGATGTGCCCGGTGCGCATCAGGATAATACAAAGGAGATGGGGGCATCATTACCAGCCCTGATTGATGGAAATGTAAAGCTGCAGGTGATGGCTATTTATTGCCCAACCAAGCCCGGAAGCACTGCTTATGCAAAAAAACAAAGCGAGGCGTTTAAGGCGCTTTCACAAGCAGAGAACTCCCTGACACCGGTAACTGACCCAACTCAGCTACAACAGGCACTACAAGCAGATGGCACTGGTATGGTAGCCGCTATTGAGAACGCATCCGGGTTTTGCGAAGAAGACGAGCTATTGGAAGACGGCTTTAAGAAACTCGAAAAGATTATAGAGGATGTAGATCGCCTGCTTTACATTAGCATGACCCACAGCCTGGCTAACCGGCTTGGTGGAGGAAATGCTACAAGCCTGGGCATAACCAGGGATGGTAAAATGCTGCTCGACTATATGCACGGCCGAAAAATTGCCATCGATATGTCGCATACCAGCGATGCGTTGGCATTTGATATACTGGAACACATAGACAAAGAACGACTGGATATACCGGTTATTGCAAGCCACTCAAACTTCAGGGCGCAATGGCAGCATGAACGCAATTTACCTAATGAGCTGGTGCAGGAGATCGTGCGCCGCAACGGACTGATAGGCATAAACTTTCTGCGATCTTTCCTGAACAATGATAAGCCTGACGCTGTGCTGGACCACATTATGTATGGTATAGAGAATGGAGCCAGCAACGCCATCTGTTTTGGAGCCGACTACTTTTATACTGCCGACGAAAAAGACCTGAGCCGCTTACCTTTTTACTTTCCGGACCTGGTGCATGCCGGTGTAAGTTATAGTTACATACTCAATCAGTTACAGCAAAGCCTTACCCAGGCACAGTTAGAGAAGCTTGCTTTTGGTAACGCCCAGACTTTCATTAACCGTTTATGGGCCACACCTTAACATGGCATATACTAAACGTTCACAAAAAAACTTCCCAACCCATAAATTTGTAACTTTTTATATATCAACAATTTAAGACCTTACGTTAAAAATTTATAGTTCAGTTCACTAAACTTTCTATATAGAAAGGCTGCCATACTTTAATAATTGCCGTATATGCCAAAAAAGCCCTTTTGACTTTAGCCATGCAGTGAATAGAGTTTTGTACCTAAAGCCGAGCCATTATGGAAACTCCGGAATACACGCCAAACTACGTACAGATAAATGAGCTATACATCGATACGGTAGTGATCGACGACACGGAGTTTATTACGCTCTGGTGCTTTACTATGCTGGATGATGAGTATAAGTTTGTGTACCTGGGCTGCGATTTCACACAGTTTAACCAGATACTGATCGCTGCCGGCGAAAAAGGAAAGGAAATTGCGCTGCACATGGCCAACATCCTGAACAAACCCTACGACACTCCTACCCTTATACCTGTAAAAGAACAATTTGACGAGTACCTGGAGCTGCTTGGCTTCGATATTATAGTGTATGAGCCGCTGGCTGTAGAAGATGAACTGGACCTCGACTTTGATGATGAGGACGATGATACCCCGATAGAAGAAATATTTGGCGCCCGCCAGAACAAAACATCACAGAAATACCTTATTTACCAACTCGATAAACTATACCCATCTAAAATATTTGAGCCCGAAAAACTGGCGAAAGATAAGCTGGCAGAATGCTTTGAAGACGACTCTCTGGAAATGGCCCAACTATACTACGATTACCTGAATGCTATCGAGAACGGGTATGACGAAACTGAAGCCCGCCAGGTAGCAGGCCTCGAGCGCGAGCTCTTTTTCAGAATGGCACGCAAAGCATCAGAACTCTGGAGCTAATTAGTAGCCTGCGCGGTTGTATCTAAACTTGCATAAAAAACCAATTGTCCTCTTAACTTTTCGCGCATCGTTTGCAGCCATTGCCTAAGAGCAGGGTCCTCGGTTTCTGAAAGAGTTTCGCTGTAACGGCTTAGCTGCGTTTTATGGGTTAACTCCAGGTACTCCCGGTATCGGGTGGCAAATTCCTGCTCATCCAACAGCTTAAACTCTTCTACCATCTCTTTATCGGCACCGCTAAGGCTATCGGGTAACTGCACATCTTTATACTTTTCGGCTATGCGGTGCAGGCGCTTAAGTGCGTTGGTGTGTAGCAACAATGCGCTATCAGCCAGCACAGTTACCTGCGTATCGGTGGTTTTGCCGGCGGCCAGCATACTAAGTTCGGATTGCAGCATGCTGGTGGTAGCGGCATAATCCCAGAATATGGCACTGGGCTCCTTTGTTTCTATCTGGTAAGTAAGCTCTCTGGTAGTGTTCTCAGCAGACTGGTTGCTGTCGCAGGCAAGCAGAAACAGGAAAATACTGCCAAGGGCAAGGGTAATGATCTTATCAATAAACATGGTGGTGCTGAAGCTTTTGTCAACTATAGTACGCGACCTGCACTATAAGTTTGGCCTTAGCTCAAAATCCATAAAAAAGTACAGCTACACCTTTACATGCTTAAATTAACTTCTTTTAAAAACTATAACTTTTACGAACTACAGTAAGGTTACTGGTCCTTCCCTGCTCCGGTATTATATGGGCTGGGCGTGGTTGCTTTACAAGTTCTTCGGGCAGGCCTATACTTTTGTCGTAAAGCAGCAGGTTTAATTTGTTTTGGCTTGATAACTGTATCTGCATTTGCAGCTGCTTTGTAACCGGCAGTCCATTTATATTAAGCCTGAAAAGAGTATTGTCGGTATTATCAGGCTTTAAGTATAGTTGCTTCTGGTTCAGGCTTACTTTTATACTATCCTCGGGTAGTTGGGTCTGCAGTATCAGGTCCATGTGCGCAGCACCTCTTGGCGACTGTAGCTGTAGTTGCAGTTCCCGGTGAGTATCTGTTATACTTTGCTGTACGAGCTCGGCAACAGGTGGCTGCACATGTATAGGTTGGGCTATACTTTTAACGTAGGCTGCAGCGGTATTCGGGTAAATTTCGTGGAGTGGGGCAACAGTAGTATCTGTTAAAAACTGTTTGTTCCAGTCATCAGTCTGCTTAAAGGCCGATGCCCACACTGCCTGGTTGGTATCCGTGTTCAGATAGTAGCTTATGTGGCTGTGCAATGGCTTTTCAGGAGTGGGTGCTTCGGATGCTATGGCACGGTAAAGTATAAGGCCGCCAACTATCAGCAACAGGAAAGGCAGCAAAGGTAATCTTCCCCATCTGAAACTATAGGTTATAGTTAACAGCAACGGCAAAGCAAGGCAAAGTGACAGCGCGAGTAAGCCAACCATAGCGCCCGGCATCAGCAAATCAAACACCACCGATAGCACATTTATGATCGGCAGCAACAAAAGTATAGCAGGCACTAATGCGAGCAACTGTGTAATAGCAGAATAAACTGCCTTTTGCTCCGGATTATGATGATCCTTTTGTAAAATAAACAAGGTACCTATCAGGCAAAACAGCAACGGAAACAAGAACAGGTACGATACGGAAGGCACTATAAAAAGAGAGGCCAGCAGCAACAGCCCCCATAACAGGTAAGCACCCATCATTAAAGCAGATACAGGAAGCCAGCGCGCTACAAGCCAGGCTAAAAGTATGAACAGCCCGATAGCCAGTAAAGTATAAGCCACAAAAAAAGTAGCACTGCCATATACACCGCCAAGCCCATGGAAGTATGGCAACAAACCGGTTACGTAACTATTAACGGGAGTGAACAAAGCAATTATAATGGCCACTATAAGCAGGTTAACTATAAGCCCGATAGCCGCTTGCCACCACTTATAAGCTCGCTTTTTTAAGCCAACTATAACTACAGCCACCAGCAGCCCAAGTGTAACTATAGCCAGGACGATGTTCAGCCAGGTAGGGTAATGCACGAACCAGGTTCCGGCAGGGTTAAAGAATACACGGTCTTCAGCTTTTGTGTTGGCGAGCGGAATATTGCCAAAGTGCCGGGCCATAGCCAGCATATTGCTACCATGGTGTTGCAGGCTACCAAGGTTCAGATTTTCAGGTGAGTCTGTTAGCTTATGATAGTGCACAAAGCCATCTATAGTTGCAGAGTTCATGCCTGTATAGCCAAGCTCCCGGAAAACTGTAAAATCGGTATTGTTAGGCAGTACACGGTATACTTCGTAGCCCAGCGAACTCGCTACAGGAAAAGGTGCCGCAGCTGCAAACTGTTTTATAACCCATCCATTCTCAGGGCTTATCTCGAAGGTCATGCTGGGGCCGCTGTTGCCTCTTGCTTCCACGTTTACTACAACGCCCACATCTTTTATCCACGGGTGTTCTGTAAAGGCCTGAGCGCCATATAAGCCATACTCTTCGCCATCAGTGAACAACATTATCACATCGTTTTGCAACGTTCCGGATTGTTGGATTGCCCGCATCGTTTCAAGTATAGCCGCTACTCCTGCTGCATCGTCGGCGGCGCCTGGTGTATTAGGCTGAGAATCGTAATGTGCCATGAGCAGTACCGCTTTGCCATTGCCTGTACCTTCGAGCCGGGCCATTACATTATACACATACCCAGCGTCAGCTAACCTTACCCTGTTGTTCGCAACTATAGCCTCCTGCACCTGTGGCTGCAAACCCATACCTGTTAGCTGGTTTAGCAAGTAGCTGCGCACTTTAGCATGTTCCGGGGTGCCCATAGCATGTGGCTGTTTTGCAATCTGGCGAACATGCTCCATGGCTCTCTCTGCCGAAAAAACTGTAGCAGGTGCCGATGCAGGCTCAGGGTCCGGAGTTTTAACCAGGTAAATACTAACTATAGCCAGGCCTGCCAGCACAAGCGTTAAAACAGAAGCGATCCAGGGTTTAAGTTTCAGCATGGGTTCGGTTTAGTAAAACAAATATAGAGGCTTCTCCTGCATTTCAAAGTTAGCCTAAAACAAAAGTGGCACCTCCTTCTCAGGAAATGCCACTTTTATAGTTTGTATGCTTATCTGCTAAGCAAGGTCATACTTATCTGCATCCAACACCTCGTTCTGGCGCAGGTGCACCGGAGTTGTTTTCTTACGCAGTTTCATGTTCAGCATCTCTACCAGAAGCGAGAAGAACATGGCAAAATAAATGTACCCTTTCGGTATCTCTACATGGAAGGATTCTGCAACCAGCATCACGCCAATCAGCAACAGGAAGGATAACGCTAGCATTTTAATTGTTGGGCGCTCGTTCACAAAGTCGCTTATAGCTTTGGCGAATATCAACATAATTATCATCGAGATCACTACGGCCACGATCATGATAATTACTTCATCAACCAGGCCTACTGCTGTCAGAATTGAGTCGAAAGAGAAAACTATATCGATCAGAATGATCTGGATCAGGATCTTGCCCAGTGTAGTGGTAGCTTTTACCTGACCATGGGTTTCTTCTTCCCCTTCCAGCTTATTATGTATTTCGGTCGTGCTTTTAGCCAGCAAAAACAAACCACCGGCAAAAAGTATAATATCCCGAATCGATACTTCCAGTGCTTCAGCAGTAAATGGCAGGTCTAATGTAAATAATGGCTCTTTGGCCTGTACGATGTAACTGATAAAAAGCAGCAGTATAACCCGGAACACTAACGCAAGCAGCAGACCAATAGTACGGCCTTTCCCCTGTTGCTCTTTTGGAAGGCGGTTAACTATGATCGAGATAAAAACAATGTTGTCTATACCCAGCACTACCTCCATAAAGGTCAGCGTAAGTAAACTTATCCAGGTATCCGGGTTGGCAAATATTTCCATAGTGTCGTTTTAGTTTTGTGTTGTTGAATTGCTTTAAAGTATAGCTATAGCTCTTACGGATAACTTATCAGGCAAGTATAAGAACAGGTATAACTCCTCGTTCCGGCTACTTATCTATACTTTTCAACTTTGTAATTTAGTAAAATAGGGTTAGCTCTTCATGTTAACGAACTGCAAAGGCATGCCGATCTCGTCAGATTTGCTGCGCATCAAAGCAATTACTTCCTGCAGGTCGTCTATTTTTTTAGCCGTAACCCGTATAGTTTCATCCATCATAGCCGCCGATACTTTTAGCTTACTGTCCTTTATCAGCTTCATAATTATTTTAGATGTATCCTTATCGATACCGGCTTTTACTTTAATATCTTTTTTAACCATGGCACCGCTCTGGTACGCCTCCTTCGAAAAATCAAGGGCAGTAGCATCCAGTCCCTGCTTTACCATTTTACTGATAAGCACATCCTCGGTATGCTGCAGGCGCATATCATTTTCCATAGTTATATTCACTATGTTATCTTTTTTATTAAACTCCAGGCTGCCCTTAGTGTCACGGAAATCGTAACGGTTCACAATCTCTTTGCGTGCCACGTTCACAGCATTATCCATCGTTTGCGGATCAACTTTACTTACTATGTCAAAAGATGCCATACCTTTTATGTGTTTTATACTTATAAAAATTGATTTACCTATATTAACCCGACAAAGTTATGCTTTTGGCTTAAGTTAGAATATAGTTAATCGCTAATTCTTACGTTCAGCGTTTATCCGTGGCTTATTTTACATCATCAACTAAAGTATAGCTACCATCAGAAAATATGTTTTTTTAAAACTATAGAACGATGTTGTGGGCGTGCCGGCAAGCCGTCGGGCTCTCGCCTGTACTCTTCGCTACGCTGCGGGGTGCCGGCTCCATCCCTCACGCAGGGCTGTTCCGGGTCAGGCTTTAAAGTATAACAGGTTAATTTTAGTTATTTTAGCACATGCACATTATAGAACCGGCTACTCCCGAGGAGTTTGCACAATACTACAAACTGCGCTACCAAACCCTGCGGCAGCCCTGGAACCAACCCGAAGGCAGCGAACGTGCCGACGACGATGACTCGGCTATACATGCCATGCTGGTCAACGAACAGAACGAAGCAGTTGGCGTTTGCCGCTTACACATGCAAACACCCACGCAGGGGCAGTTACGGTTTATGGGCTTACACCAAGGGTATCGTAACAAAGGTTTGGGCAATTTGCTGATAAACTATTTAGAACAACGCGCTAAAGACCTGGGAGCTACTCACATGTTGCTGCAGGCCCGCGAACCGGCATTACCTTTTTACCAGCGCTGCGGCTATACTATAACGGCTAAAACATATCTCCTCTTCAACGAGATACAGCATTACCAAATGGAGAAACAGCTTTAAGGTAATTTATGCCCGGCACACAACCTATACTTACCACGCGATTTGCCCCTACCCCCAGTGGCTACCTGCACCTGGGCAATGTGTTGTCGTTTGCTATTACGTGGGCAGCTGCCCGGCAGCGGCAGGCTAAACTTATACTTCGCATCGACGACCTGGACAATGCCCGTTTCCGCCCCGAGTACCTGCAGGATATTTTTGATACGCTCGATTTTATGGGCATCGACTACGACGAAGGACCTCGCAACCCAGATGATTTCACGGAAAACTACTCTCAGCACCTGCGCCTGGACAGCTATAACAAGCTATTGGCAGAGTTGCAGCAAAAAGAACTATTATATGCCTGTCCTTGCTCGCGCAGCCAGATAGCCGCCTTGTCGCCTGATGGTCGTTATCCGTATACCTGTCTTAATTTAAGCTTACCTTTAGATAGCCCCGAAACTGCCTGGCGCATAAAAATTGCCCCGGATACTACTATAAGCTTTCAGGATATTTTATTAGGTACTTGCAACCTGAACTTAACCACCGAAATGCCCGATTTTGTAGTGCGCCGCAAAGACCATATTCCAGCTTATCAGATCGCGTCGCTGGCCGATGACCTGCAAATGGGTATAAACTTTATAGTTCGCGGCGAAGACCTGTTAACATCTACAGCAGCACAACTATACCTGGCCAGTAAATTGGGCAACACTACTTTTGCGCAAAGCCAGTTTCTTCACCACCCAATTATACTTAGCTCAGGCGGCACCAAACTCTCCAAATCCGATGATGCGCTCTCTATTACAGAAATGCGTGCTTCCGGCCTTACCTCACCTCAGCTATGGCAAAAAATAGCAGCTACACTGGGCTGGCAAAACCAGGGCATTAACTCCTCCGAAACATTCCTGGCTTATTTTAATATCGCTCAATTGCCCCGCCAAACTATAAACTTATAGGCTGAAACTATAGCCTTATTTTATACCTAGGCCTGTATACCTTGAAACTTTGACACCGGTACATCGGTAAGTTAACGTACTATAAGGTATTGCTTACTAACCAGATACTCCATGAAACTATACATTTATATTTTGACAGCTTTTATACTTACCTCCTGCGGCTCCGACTCAGCTGATGGAAATTACAACCAGGCTGCAGATGAAGATTTGATTGAAGAACAGATCGATGCAGACACGAAAAATGCTGTAGATAGCATAGCCCGCAATGCAGAAGAAGGAAATATTATGCACCCGATACCAGACACACTGGCAACTTTACTCGAACAACGTCAACCCAAAGCTAAAGTAGCTCCGCTTACAGATCAGGCCATGGCAAACAAACAACTGCAGGTGGATAACCCTGTTTTTATAAGAGGTAACTTTAACGGCAACAAAACCCCTGATTACGCGGTGCAGGTGCTACAAAACGACTCGGTTTATGTATTGGCTTTCCTGGATTATACTCAACAAGCAAAGGAAGTAAAGATAGCGACTTACCCGGCTACCAAACTCGCAGATGGCGTTTACAGCACGTACCAACTTAAGCTTGCTCCACAAGACTCCCTGGTTCGTAACCCGCGCCAGCAGCAGCTTACTACGTTAAAAACAGATGGCATTTCTGTCATCGAGGACAACAGAACAACGCTTTACATACTCCAGAAAGATCGTTTTATACCTTTCGATGCCCAGCAGTAAAAGTATTGTTTCTTGTTATTCCTGGTTTTCGTAGAGCTCCCACTTCTGAAGTACAGCAGCAAAGTCGTCGGGCAGCTCGGAGTTAAAGTATAGTTCCTGCTTTGTAACCGGGTGTATAAATCCAAGCGATTTGGCGTGCAGGGCCTGGCGCGGCATCACTTTCATAGCATTCTCAACAAAAGATTTATAGCTGCCATTCGGGGTGCCATACATAATTTTATCGCCGCCATAGGTTGCATCCGAAAACAACGGGTGGCCTATGTGCTTCATATGCGCGCGTATCTGGTGAGTACGGCCGGTTTCCAGGTTACATTGTACCAGCGATACATACTTAAACCTGCGCAGCACTTTATAGTGTGTAACGGCATGCTTTCCAACTGAACCATCCGGGTAAACAGCCATTACCTTACGGTCTTTGGCGCTACGGCCTACATGGCCAACTATAGTTCCGGTATCTTCTTTGGGCACTCCCCACACCAGGGCATAATAGGTACGCTCTATGGTATGCTCAAAAAACTGCCTCGCCAGGAAAGCCATACTATACTCGGTTTTAGCTATCACTAACAAGCCCGAAGTATCTTTATCGATGCGATGCACAAGGCCAGGGCGGCCTTCGCCATTTCGGCCTGTTGGTAAGCTCTGGAAATAATAAGTAAGGGCATTTACCAGCGTACCGGTCCAGTTATTATAGGCGGGGTGCACCACCATGCCAGGCTGTTTATTTACTATCAGCAACTGGTCATCTTCAAACATAATATTCAGCGGAATATCTTCCGGAACAATATCAGTATCGCGCGGCGGGTCGGCCAGTGTTATAGTTATTACATCAAGCGGTTTAACTTTATAGCTTACTTTTACCGGCTTATCGTTTACCTGCACCGACTCCGAACGAATGGCTTCCTGCAGTTTGTTGCGGGTTACATTCGCCAGCCTGTCCATTAAAAACTTATCGACGCGCAGCAAGGCCTGCCCTTTATCCACTACAATGCGGTGGTGTTCATAAAGTTCGTCCGAATCTTCTGCGGTTATATCCTGTTCCTGATACTCTGCCACGGTATGCGTTACTATAAACTATAAATAAAAAGAAAGCCGAAGTTATACACATCGGCTTTCAGATCTTAAAGAAAGTACGTTATTAGTTCTTCTTCTTAGTATTTTTTGCTGGGGTTTTTGCTGGAGTAGCAGCTGGTTTAGCAGCAGCCGGCTCTGGCGTTGCGCTTGCTTTCGCTGGGTCAACACCTAACTTCTTAAGTACAAGCGGAGAAATGTCGCCATCCTCAGGACCTGCAAGTAGCGCCTGGTTGCTGATAACGTAGGTAAAACCGTTCTCTTTCGCTACATCTTTAATCGCTTTGTCGATCTTGGCAATAACAGGGTCTACTAAAGACTTCTCTTTCTGCTGAAGCGACATCTGTGCATTACGCTGAAACTCCTGGATAGAGTTGTTCAGGCTCATCAGTTCTTTTTCTTTGTCCTCACGGATTGTCTTATCCATGGTGGCAGCGCCTTTTTCATAAGCCTGTAGTTTACCTTCGTACTCAGCATACTTGCCTTTCAGCTGGTTTTCCAACTGGCTGCTGTGGTCTTTCAACTGAGACTCTATTTGCTTGCTCTCTGGCAATTGCAGTAAAATGTATTCTACGTTAGTATAACCAATCTTTAAAGGCTGGTCGTTGCTTTGTGCGAAAGACGCAAAGCTGATCAGTAAAAACGCTACTACTAAGGTTGTGATTTTGTTCATCATTGGTTGGTTAATTAATATTAGGTATAAAGGTTAGTTGTTTGACTTCTTTTTGGTTGGCCGCACCGGTTGCGCGGGTTTTTGCTTTTCTTGCTCCTGTTCTCCTTCTCCTACTTCAGGCAGGTCATCCGGATTTTCTTTCAGCGCATCAGTAGGTTGTTTGCCTTTTGCATTTGCATTCTCCGATGCCAGTCCAAGCTCTTCCAGCACATATTCTGTATAGTCGTGCACCGGGTTAGTATAGATCATAACCAGGTCTCCAGACTTATCGAACATAATGGCGATCTGCCTGGCCTTGGATACTTTCTCTACAGCTATAAATACTTCATCCTGTATCGGTCGCATCAGATCCTGGCGACGCTTAAACATCATGCCTTCGTAGCCGAACACTTTCTGCTGATAATCGCGCACTTCGCGCTCTTTCTTATTTAGTTCGGCCTGGCGCTTCTTCTTCATTTCTTCAGTAAGCAGCACCTCTTCGGCCCTATACTCCTGCTTCAGCTTTTCTGATTCCTGCTGCAAGCGCTCTATTTCTTTTTGCCAGTTCTCGGCATACTTATCCATCTCCTGCTGTACTTTGCCATAGGCAGGCATCTTGCTCAGTATATAATTTGAGTCGATGTACCCTATCTTCTGCGCCATGCCAGCATGTGCCAGAAAGAAGACAGCTATAAAGATGAACAAATACTTTTTCATTCTAATTCCTTTTTTAATTAGCGCAACTGCTGGCCTATTATAAAGTGGAACATGCCTGGCTTCGCATTTGGCTGCCCTGGTATGTCATCCAGTCTCCAGCCGTAATCGAACCCTAACAGGCCAAATGCCGGCATAAATATACGCGCACCTAAACCTACCGAACGGTACAGTTTAAACGGATTATAGTTATCGTAAGAGCCAAAGTTGTTACCTGCCTCTAAAAACGCTAAGCCGTAAATTGTAGCTGCCGGGCTAGGCGAAATAAGCTGACGCATTTCCAGCACAAACTTATTATACGCAATACCACCAGCTCGCATCATATTCGGGTCGTACTGGTCCATTACGCTTTCGTCTTCGTAACCACGCAAGCCTATATATTCGGTACCAACAAATACGTTGCCACCGCCAAGGCCCGAACCACCTACTTTAAAGCGCTCAAAAGGTCCGATCGTCGCATCTGAAGTATACTTGCCCAGGAAGCCAAAGTGTGCTCGGGTATTCAATACCAATTTTCCTGCCAAGTTTATAAAATACGATGCATCGAACATCCATTTATTAAATTCGATGTACTCATACTTGCCTTTACCCTCCTGGAAGAGCGAATATGGTGGTGTTAAATTTACACTTAATGTTAACTGCGAACCACGTGTCGGGAACGTAGGGTTATCTATACTATAACGCGAAAGTGTGTTAATAACTGATAAACTGTTCGAGTGACCATCAGTAAAATCACTGAAAAGGTAATCGTAGTTATTTAAAGTATAGCGGCTGTAAGATAAGGAGTGGCTTAAGTTAAAGAAGTTGTCCGGCCACTGCAGTCTTCGCCCAAGTGTTACCGATGCACCATTCACATCCAGTTTCGATTCGTCTTCGAACATAGATGTTGCTCTGCGGTACACAGTTTTAAATAAGCTTACTGTAAGTGAGTTTGCTCTGCGGCCACCTAACCAGGGTTCTGTAAACGAAAGCGAGTAAGACTGATAATATTTACCGTTAGCCTGCACATTAAGCGATAAACGCTGTCCGTCACCGCTTGGTACCGGCGTCCACTCGTCCAGGTCCCAGAATTTACGTGTCGAGAAGTTATTTAATGTTAAGCCTACTGTACCAACAGCACCGATTGGGCCACCCCAACCACCTGATAAACTGATCTGGTCATTCGGCATCTCCACTACAGAGTAATGAATATCTACTGTACCATCAGCCTGGTTTGGTATTGGTTGCAGACCGATCTGCTCTGGGTCAAAATAGCCAAGTGCAGCCAGTTCGTTTCTTGTTCTGATCAGGTCGTCACGGCTATACTTTTCGCCAGGCAACGTACGCAGTTCTCTGCGGATAACATGTTCACTGGTTTTAGTATTGCCTGTAACAATTACATTCTTTATAGTTGCCTGTGGTCCTTCGTACACACGCATCTCAAGGTCTATCGAGTCGCCAACTACGCGCACTTCTACCGGGTCAATACTCTGGAACAGGTAACCGTCGTTCTGGTAAAGTGCTGAAACGTCTACACCTCCCGGAGTTGGGTTAAATGTAAGGCGCTTATCCAGTTCCTGGCGGTCGTATACGTCGCCTTTCTCAATACCCAGCACACGGGTCAGGTATTCGTCGTCGTATAGGTAGTTTCCTTTCCAGGTAATATTGCGGTAGTAATAGCGTCTTCCTTCGTCTACTGTTATGCGTATTCCAATTCTGTCGTCGCTTATGCGGTATACCGAGTCTGATACAATGATCGCATCACGGTAACCTTCCGAGTTATAGAAATCAAGTAAAAGCTGCTTATCGTTCTCGTATTCCGATTCCTGGAATTTAGACGATGACAGGATATTGCGGATGCTCTTTTCCTTTGTCTTGCGCATCTGCTTCTCCAGTTTTTTATCAGAGAAAGCTTCGTTGCCAACAATTTCAATATCACCGATCTTTACCTTATCGCCTTTATCAATATTAATGTGCAGTACGACGCTGTTTGGCAGTAAAGAGTCCGGACGCTGCGTCATGTTAATCTTGGCGTTCAGGTAGCTTTTCTCGGCAAAATAGTTTTTGATTACAGTGCGGGTGCTGTTTAGCGTAGCATCGTTTACAGTACGGCCACGCTGCAGGCTTATCTTTTCAGTAATATCTTCCTGCTGGGTCTTGTTTATACCTGAAAATACAAAGCGAGAAAGGCGCGGACGCTCTTTCAGCATAAAGTCCAGGTATATCTGGTTTCCCTCTATCCGGGTTATCGTTACATCAACGTCTCCTACAATTCCCTGCTCCCATAGTTTCTGAATGCCGCGGCTAATATCCTCGCCTGGTACAGTAATCTGGTCGCCTACTTTAAGGCCTGTTACAGCTATAAGGGCATTCGGATCGAGAAAGTTTGCTCCGCTTACAGTAATACCACCAATCTGGTATTGCTTTGGCTGCATGTAGTCAACAGGGTTTTGTTGCGTAGCTTTGTTAAGTACTTGGGAAGAGGCTGTACCTGCCAGTAGCAGGAAGAACAGCACCCAGATGCATCTTGTCATTAATATTTTACTTGATTATTTGTTCACTGGTCTTTCCGAAGCGCCTTTCGCGACGTTGGTAAGATATTATTGCTTCGTATAAATGCTCTTTCCGGAAGTCCGGCCAAAGCAGATCTGTAATGTATAGTTCGGTGTAAGCTAACTGCCAGAGTAAAAAATTGCTGATGCGCATTTCACCACTTGTCCTGATCAGCAGCTCAGGGTCTGGCATAGTCGCTGTTTGCAGGTGCGCGGCTACTGTCTTCTCATCTATGGCATCTGCCTGTAATTCGCCGGTTGCAACTTTATCAGCTACCTTACGCACTGCCTGTGTTATCTCCCAGCGGCCGCTATAGCTTAGTGCCAGTACCAGTGTCATGCGGGAGTTGCCGCTTGTCAGGTCCATTGCCTCCTGCAGTTCGCGACGGCAGTTAGCAGGCAAACTCTCGGTATCACCTATAGTTTGTAAGCGTATATTATTTTTGTTTAGCTCTGATGCTTCTTTTCTGATAGTTGTTACCAGTAGCTGCATCAGGGCAGAAACCTCGCTGGCTGGCCTCGACCAGTTCTCAGTTGAGAAGGCATACAGAGTTAAGTATTCCACACCCAGTTCGGCAGCTGCCTCTACTGTTTCGCGAACAGCAGTAACCGCATTTTTATGACCGAATATCCGGATACCACCACGTTGTTTTGCCCAGCGCCCGTTACCGTCCATTATAACGGCAATGTGCTTGGGTAAATTGTCTATATCAACTTGCTCCCTAAGATCCATTTAACCACAATTTCCTTGCAAGTTACAAAAAGCAAGATAAATTAATGAAAATTTAAATGGTTAATCCAATATTCCGGGCTGGCGTTTGTAAGGAGGTGGGCATTTAAGAGTATAAAAAGTATAGGAAATGCTGATACCGTTGTAGTAATACCAATCATTATCATACGGATTGGCTACATGCTTACCTTCCACTTCGCTCAGGTAGTCCATGTTATCGTTAAACAGCAGGCGCGCGCCAAACTCAAGTCCGAGGTTCCAATGCTTGCTCAGGGCATACTTTACGCCCACACCAAATGGCACACTTATACTCAGGTCAGTATCCCAGTTCTTATCCAGCAGAGGGCCCAGAGAAGGGTTATCGGTAGTCAGCTTTTTATTGTAGATCAGGCCGGCAATACCAGCAAAAAAGTATGGCGACACCCGAATCTTTTGGGAGAGGTCGTAATAATCCAGAAAGTTATACTCCATCACCAGCGACGCTTCAGCAAGACTTAAGCGCAACTCTGCCTGCCTGAAATCCGGGTATGGTAAGTCCTGCACTTCATCACCTATCGTATTGTCGTCGGCAATGCGGTGGCTAAACATAGCGCCGGCTCGGGCAGTAAAGGTATGGTTCAGGTCTTTTCTGAAAAAGACGGTAAAGGCAGGCTGATTATTAAGAAAGCGATAATTAGGTGCGAGCTCTCCTTTATAGTTTGCTCCACCTATTCCTATTCCTATCTCGCTGGTAGCTACAGAGTTTTGGGCAAGGGCTTCTGTGCTAAAAAAAGCACTCCCTATTTGCAGTATCACACAAATAAGGAGTGCCTGTCTGATTTTATGTAAAGTCATGTATTCGTTTAGCAGAGTTTAGGTAACAACGAACACCGCTTTGTTCTATTATCTAAACTTAGGGCTTTTGATTCTTGGTGTTAGAATATAGTTAAGGCTTACTCCCGATACGATATACCAGTCTTTGTCGGTATTATCGCCACGACGGAGATTTGCTGGAGTACCATATCCGTTTAAGTGCAGGTACGGCACGGCTGGGTTCGGATCAGCAACAGGAGTAAACTCACCTTCTGCGCTGCGGTCGGAGAAGATAGCTGACGCCTGGCGGTTTGGACTGTTATTAGAAGAGCCTAACAGAGATGCTTTATCTACATAAGCTGAACTGGCATCATCGAGGTAATCAGTGAATGTTTTGCGCCAGCCTATTTCAAAAGCAAGGTCCCAGTATCGGTCTACTTTATAACGTATACCCAAACCAAACGGAATAGCGATTTGAACGCGTTTATATGGCTCAGGGTTGTCTGCTCCTTCAATATGTTGTCCTTCGGTACCTAATGGTTGTAATGCATACCAACCTGTAGGGATATCTTCCTCACCTACAAGGCCCGGGTGTGAACCCTGCTCGTAATACGCTTTCGGGTTGTGGTGTATAACAGCTATACCTGCAAAGCCATATGGTACGAAATCCGGACGGCGGCGATAGGTCTGGCGGTTTTCATACAGGTCAACTATACCTACTACGCTCAGCTCTTTTATATCATTCCTGAAAGACAGGTTACGCATGTAACGGCCTCTGTTCTCAGTCTCATTCTGTGCAGCACTTTTAGCGTCATCGCCGATGATACGGCCCCAGTGAAAGCTGCCTCTTACGGAAATGCGCGGAAAATATCTATAAGTATAACTGATACCAACATTGGGCCTTGTTGATTTAAAGCGCATACTGGTAAAGTCAGGCTCTGGCACAATGTCGCCGAAATAGTTTGTAGCACCCAGGCTAACACCAACCGATGCGTATCGCTTTCTTAACGTAAAGCGCTGAGCATCTGCATCTGTAGGCACAAGAGTAATGGTAATGGCAAGTAGCAAAAGTAGGGTACAAAATTTTTTCATATAAATAAATGCTATGTGCGTGCCTGGTTTTTACAGTATAACTCTCCTAAGTTAATAATACAAAAATAAAGATTATGTATTATTAAAGAAATAATATTACATATATTTAATTTTCTTTTACTTATTAAAGAGATTTCTGTTGTCCATACCCCAATTTAATTTGCTACGCAGTGTAGACAGAAAGTTGACATGATGCAATTTAACCAGCCGGGCAACAAAACTTTCGCGCCTTACAGCTAATTGTACATTCATATCGACCGGCACCGACCTGGAATCCAGGGAAGCCAGGTAACTACTACTGCGCCCTTCAATCTCAAACGAAATCACGCTCCTGTCAGAAACGATCATGGGCCTCACATTCAGATTATGGGGACATACGGGTGAAATAACAAAATTATTGGTTTGGGGCAACACCAGCGGCCCACCGGCACTCAGCGAGTACCCCGTAGATCCTGTAGGCGTAGCCACTACCAGCCCATCAGCCCAGTACGAGTTCAGGTATTCACCATCAATATACGTATGAACTGCTATCATAGATGAACTATCACGTTTTAGTACGCTAAACTCATTTAATCCGAAGTTAATGCCATCAAAAATCTCCTGATCGGACTCTACCCGTATCAACGCACGCTCATCTAAAGTATAATGCCCCTTAAAAAGAGCATCCAGCGCCACGTTAATATTGTCGTAAGGAATAGTGGCCAGGAAGCCAAGCCGGCCGGTATTTATACCAAGTATCGGGATCTCCTGCGGCCCTACATAAGTTACTGTATCCAGCAGGGTGCCATCGCCACCTATACTTAGCACCACATCCACACCTTTAAGGGAATCGCCCCGCTTAAATGTTGGGATATCGCCCGGTATGTTCAGGGTGTTTTGTAAGTATAACTGGAAGTGTTCTACCAGCAGTAGATCGGCTTTACGCAGCAGTAACTCATCGAAGAGCTTTTGTATAAATGGAGCAATGCGGTCGTTAAAAGGTTTGCCAAGTATAGCTATCTTCATAGTTTTTTGTTAAAAAGGATACCCTACATTCAGGTATAAACCACGGTCGCCTTCGCGGTTGGCTGTATACTCTGCACGCAATACGATGTCATAAAACGTTACAACATGCAACCCTACTCCCCCGCCAAACAACAACCGGTTTGTAAGCGGATTTTGGTCGCCGTACTGGTTATCTATAGTATAGCCGGCATCAGTAAAGGCATTCAGGTATAAAGCCAGGGGCACCATGTTAAGTTTTGGGTTACGGATAAACTTAAGGTGGATGCCTTCAATGTTCAGTAATTCTTTAGAGAGCCCCTGCTTAAACAAACCATAGTACTGCCCGCCTACTACATAAAGTTCGTAGCCGCGCACCAGCGAGCGGTACCCTAAAGCAGTATTATCGGTTACGGCAAAGTCGCTACCCAGCCTGGCCTGCGCTTCGGCACCTACAGTATAATAAAATTTGCGCGGTAATGCACTATAGTTAACATATTTAGCCCGTGCTGTAGTAAACCCCGAACCGGTATTCTTCAGGAAGAAAGCATGCCCGATGCCTGCATCAAAATAACTGCCAGAGAGCGGATAAGCAAACACGTTGCGCTGGTTTATAACACGGCTCAGGTCCAGCCTGATATAGTTACGAATTGATTTACCTGTGTTAAAATACTCCCTGTTGAGCGCAACTATAGTATCAGAGGTTTTTTCGTGGTAGTAGCCAAGCCGTATGGCTGCCTGCCGTTGCACACTTTTACGATGAACTATAGCTGCCCCCACACCCGTGCGGATAATGGGCATGCCTTCCTCCTGTTCGTAAAAGTATTGCTTATTGTTCCGGATATTGTAACTGATAGTATGGCTGCGGTAATCGGATACATTGAACTCGTAGCCCAGGTTACGGCTACCTGCAAAGTATGGCACACGATACTGCAATTCTAAACGGCGGTTAAAACCGTGCTGCAAACGCACTCTTACGTCTTCGTTTCGGCCCCTGAAGTTACGCTTCACCAGCAGCACCCCATAATCCAACCGACTCATGTCCTTTTTTTCGAGCCAGGCATTAAAATTACGGTCCGCTACATCAAAAATAAGGATAGGATATAGGTAAACACGTTCCTGCAACTGGTAAGTAACTTCCACCAACCCATCGGCACAGGTATAACTATAGTTTACAAAATGAAACAGGCGCAGGTTAAACAGTCGCTTGCGGTTATCATCCAGTAAGGTTTCGAGGTTTTCGGTGGCAACGGTATCGCCGGAGACAAAGGTAAGTTCGCGTTGCAGCACAAACTCTTTCGTGGTTTCGTTGCCTTTAAATATTACCTGCTTAATTACTACCTGCGGACTTGAACAAGGCGAGGCAACTGCAATTGCGCAGCAAAACAGCAAGCCTAAAAGCAAACCATAGCACCGCACCTGTTTTAGATGTCGAGATATTTGAACAGCATGTCCAGGCGATCTTTACCCACATCAAATGAGTTGCTATCGTGGAACTGCGCTGTAATGCGGTATTCGAAACGCTCGAGGGTAGCTATGATGCGGCTGAGGTCTGAAGTATTCAGTTTTAAAGTAAGCTTGATCTTATAAGGGTCCAGTTCATCCGGCGACACGTAGGCGCTCAGTATCTTTACGTTCTCTTCTTCAATTAAACGGCTGATCTGGCTAAGAGAATAATCGCGCTCGGGCATACTAAGCACCAGTATACTGCCCTGCCCCTGCAACGCCGACATTTGGCCGAAGGCTGCCAGCGTATCGTTTATAGTTATGATGCCCATGTACTCCTGCATCTCATCGAGCACGGGCACAACCTGTATCTTATTTTTGATGGCCGCCTCCATTACATCGTAAAAATGCTGGAAGTGCATTACAAAAATATCCTGGTAATCCAGTTCTACCTCTTTCAGGGTAAGGTTACGGTCGGTCATTTCTACCAGGTCGGGGCCGGTGGCCATGCCCAGGTACTTGCGGTTGCTTACTACGGGCAGTTCATTTACCCGGAACTCATCCATCCAACGCAGCGCCTTCTCTACGGTATCATAGAGTTTAAGCGGCGGTATCATTTGGTTAATGAGTTCTTCTGCGATCATGTAGTTTGAGCTATACTATTTTTGTCAAGAAATTTCTCTAAGATACTATTAAAGCGCTCCGGATGTTCCATCATTGGGGCGTGTCCGCACTTATCTATAAAGTATAGATCCGAGTTATCTATAAGTCTGTTAAATTCGTGGGCTACCAGCGGCGGCGTGATCGTATCGTTCAGTCCCCATATCAACAGCGTAGGCACTTTAATGTTTGTGATATCTTTGGCCATGTTGTGCCGCTGTGCCGATTTAGCTATGGCTATAATACGTAAACACTTGGCATTGCTGTTGGTAATATTGAAAACTTCATCAACCAGGTCCTTGGTAGCAGTTTCTGGTTTGTAGAATGTGTACTCTACGCGCTCTTTTACATACTCATAGTTGCCACGCTTCGGGAACGAGCCACCCATCGAGTCCTCAAAAAGGCCAGAACTGCCGGTAAGCACCAGGCGCTTTACTTTATCGGTATTATTTAAAGTATAAACCAATGCTACGTGGCCGCCAAGCGAGTTGCCAAGCAAGGTCAGGTTATCCAGCTTTTTAAACTTTACGAAGTCTTCCACAAAGTGCATCAGCCCGGGTACGCCAGCTTTGTGCAATGCCATTTCATAAATCGGCATAAGCGGAATAACTACGCGGTAGTTTTTAGAAAAATGATCTACGACGCCATTCCAGTTACTCAGGGCTCCAAACAATCCGTGCAGCAACAACAGCACTTCACCTTGTCCTTCATCAATATACTGAAACTCGCCTTCTTGTCTTACTTGTAGATCCATAGTAGGGGTAAACTAAGCAAATAATATAATTTATACTGCAATATTAGTAATACTAACCCAATTTCGTAGCATTTCAAGGCCATAAGTAGTAAGCGCCGCCTCCGGATGAAATTGTAACGCATACAGTGGCAATGTGTTATGTTTAAAAGCCATTAGCTCGCCTGTAGCTGTGTGGGCCAGCGGAATTATACTTGGCGGCGTTTGGCGCAATACCAGCGAATGATACCTGACGACTGGCATCTTTTCGGGCAGGCCTTTAAAGATTGGATCGGGCTCACAAATAATTTCTGATATCTTGCCGTGCATTGGCTTTTCGCCTTTCTCCAATTTTGCCCCAAAAAATTCGCCCAGCGCCTGGTGGCCTAAACAAATACCCAGCATCGGTATACGTTCGTGGTATTCCTGTATCACATCCATCAGCACGCCTGCCCCCTTCGGTGTTCCCGGCCCCGGCGACAAAACTATAGCTGTTATAGGTAGTTTCTTTATTTCTGATAACGGCACATCGTTCCGCACCACATGCGCTTCTATACCTAACTGGCCAAAGTAATCTACCAGGTTATAGGTAAACGAATCAAAATTATCGAGGAGGAGAAGCATTTATTTGTTTGAAAGCCAGAAGCTGTGCCGTTGGTTATTACTTATAGTTTATTTCTATAGTTGGGTTCAGGGTTTTCAGGTCCTGCACAAGCTCTTCATTATTTTCGGGGGCAATGTAAATTTCGTCGTAGCGGTTATACTTTACGATAATACCTTTATTAGCCAGCGCGGGCTTTAACCCAGTCCATAATGTATCGCCAACTATAAGCTGCCTGATTTCGCTGATGTTAATTTCGCCCTGAACAAATCCCGATCTATACTTCAGTTTTCCATCGTCTACCAAATAGCAGGTGCTAAAAAATATCCATAAAAGCAGGCCCAGTGGCACTAACATAGGCAACAGCATATAAGGCTGCTCCATAAATCCGCCCACATTAAAAGCAAATATAACAGCCGGCAACAGCGCCAAAAACACGATCATGTATAGCATAGCGCCTTTACGGTTCGCTTTATACTTTTTCATTTGGGTTCTATACTTAAACTAACTATGAATGTCTTCTAAAAGAACTCCTTCAGCGAAGAGATCAGAGTTTTTAAGAACGGGAGCACATAGCTTAGAATATCCAACGCGTAAGGTGTGGTTTTAAGCACGACAGGGTAAACTACAGATTCGGTAGCAGTTTCATCGGTAATACTAATGCCAGCCATTTCGGAAACGTAGAGCAGCAAACTGATAGCAAAGCACCATTTTATAGCTCCAAGCACCGCACCCAGGAAATTATCGAAAAAGCCGAAAGGTGTAAAGTCGATGATCTTTTTAAGAATGAAGCCGATGAGGTAGACAAGAAGTATAATGCCAATGAACACAATGATAAATGTAAGATAAGGCAACACGCCACCTACATCGCCCACAAAATCCTTCACTACAGGCAGCGCCACATGTAGCAACTGTAGCCCACCTATAATGGCAGCCACCAGCGCAAACAACGACACAAACTCCATTAACAGGCCTTTACGATAGCCTAAAAACGCACCAAAAAGTATCGGGATAAGCAGAAAATAATCGAATGTGCTCATTACGGCGAAACTATAAATAAACAAAAAAGCGCTGTTGCACCGGCACAAAGCCAACGCAGCAGCGCTAAGATAATGATTATCCGGGTAGTGCACCAACTATAGGTCCGTGCAAATTACCTGTTCTTGTTACTAAAAATCGGTGTTGTTTAGCATCGCATTTACAGCTGCTGAAATAGCACGGCCATCAGCCTGCCCAGCCAGTTCTTTAGATGCAACGCCCATTACCTTACCCATATCAGACGGACCGGTTGCCCCTACCCGCTGAATGATCTCCAGCAAACGAGAGCGCAGATCGCCTTCATCCAACTGCTTCGGCAGGTATTCTTCAATTACTTCCAGTTCAACTAACTCGATCTGCTCCAGGTCGGTGCGGCCTTGCTGGGCGTATAATTCCGCCGACTCGCGACGCTGTTTAGCTGCTTTGGTCAGCAACTTCATTTCTGTATCCTGGCTAATGCCTTCAACTCCGCCTTTTTCTGTTTCGGCCAGCATTATCAAAGATTTTATACTTCGCAGTGCCTGTAAACGTGGTTTATCTTTGGCAAGCATTGCCTGCTTTATGTCAGCTTCGATCCGTTCTTTTAAGGTCATAGTTTTTTATAGTTTATAGTTCGTCTACTGTCAGGAGTTTATGTTTGTTTACGGAGAGAACAGAAGTATAGCATAAAGTTATACTTACCATCTTACATAAATTTCCTTTAATTTAGTCATTCCATTTATGAAACAGGCTATAACACTGGCCGCATAAGCAACATGACCAAACTAAGTGTAAATATAAACAAAATAGCTACGCTTCGGAATGCCCGTGGCGGCGACAGACCAAATGTAGTGCAGGCCGCTAAGGATTGTGAGCGTTTCGGCGCGCAAGGTATTACCGTGCATCCGCGCCCCGACGAGCGCCATATCCGTTACCAGGATGTTTACGACCTGAAACCTATAGTAACCACAGAATTTAACATAGAAGGCAACCCGACTCCAGATTTCCTGCAACTTGTAAAAGATGTGAAGCCGGAGCAGGTAACCTTAGTGCCCGATGCGCCCGATGCCATTACATCCAATGCCGGTTGGGATACTATAAAGCATAAAGATTTCTTGACGGATATAATCTCAGAGATGAAAGACCTGGGAATCCGCACATCAATATTTGTGGACCCTGTGGAAAGTATGATCGAAGGCGCAGCTATAGTTGGCACCGATCGCGTAGAACTATACACCGAAGATTACGCCCGACAATATCATACTGATCGTGAAGCAGCTATTGCCTCTTATGTAAAAGCCGCTGTTAAAGCGCAGGAATTTGGCATTGGTCTGAATGCGGGCCACGACCTTGACCTGGATAATCTGAAGTATTTGAAAGACAACCTGCCAGGACTGCTGGAAGTAAGTATAGGCCATGCCCTGATCTGCGACGCTTTATACTTCGGACTGGAAAATACGATACAGCTATACTTGCGTCAGCTTAATTAACCAACTTTGATAAACTCCATCACGATAGAAGAGTTTTTGCAGAAAGCTGAAAAGCTGCCTGTGCTGGATGCGCGCGCGCCTAAAGAATACGAAACCGGTCATATTTTACAGGCGCAAAGCTTCCCTATTTTCACAGATGATGAGCGGGCTATAGTTGGTACATCTTATAAACAGCAGGGCCACGACCCGGCCGTATTATTAGGCCTGGATTTGTTCGGCCCAAAGATGTCTCAGTTTGTAAAAGAGGCTACTAAAATTGCTCCTGATAAAGAAGTATTGTTGCATTGCTGGCGCGGCGGCATGCGAAGCGGGGCAATGGCCTGGCTCCTCAGCTTTGCCAGTTTTAAAGTGCACTTGCTGCAAGGCGGCTACAAAGCTTATCGTCATTTTATACAGGAGCAATTTACTAAACCACGCCCTAAGCTTATACTTAGCGGTTTTACGGGCAGCGGCAAAACCGATATTTTACCTTACATGCAACAGCTTGGTCAACAAACCATAGACCTGGAAGGCTTAGCCAATCATAAAGGTTCTTCGTTCGGAAGTATAGGCATGCCCACTCAGCCCACAACAGAACATTTCGAGAATTTATTAGGTACGGAGTTACTGAAATTAAGCGATCAGCAGCCAGTTTGGTTCGAGGATGAAGGTGAAACGATAGGCCGTGTAAAGGTGCCACACGAGTTTTACATTAACATGCAGCAGCAGCCAACTATAGTTATAGATGTACCCAAACCCTTACGCGTAACTAAATTGGCAAATGAATATTGCCGCATCGATAAAACCTTGCTGGAGGCCGCTATACTTAGAATAAAAAAGCGCTTGGGCGGCTTGGCTACCCAGGAAGCTCTTACTGCCATTGAGACCGGTGATATGGAAAAGATGGTAGAAATAGCACTCACCTATTACGACAAAGCATACCATTACCAGCTAAAACCAAAGCAACAGGTGCTTACTTTACCATTGCAAAGTATAAACCCCGAAGAGAACGCGCAGCAAATAGTTGCCTTCGCCAAAACTAACAACCTGATCTAATTATGGAAGAGACATCCACCCAAGATATAAAACTTACCCAGTATAGCCACGGAGCCGGTTGTGGCTGCAAAATTGCCCCAAAAGTACTCGATGCTATACTTCATTCGGATATCACTTATCCTGAAAACGATAAGCTACTGGTAGGTAACAGCTCCCGCGACGATGCTGCTGTTTATGACATTGGCAATGGCCGCGCCGTTATCAGTACAACCGATTTTTTTATGCCGATCGTGGATGATGCTTATGATTTCGGTCGTATTGCATCTGCTAATGCAATTTCGGACATTTATGCAATGGGCGGAAATCCGATGATGGCTATTGCAGTGTTGGGATGGCCTATAGATAAACTAGCTCCCGAAGTGGCCAAACGTGTAATTGAAGGCAGCCGCAGCATCTGCCACGAAGCAGGCATACCTTTAGCTGGCGGCCATAGCATTGATAGCCCGGAACCTATCTTCGGTCTAGCGGTATCCGGTATGCTCGACATCCCCAACCTTAAACGAAACGACACTGCCACCGCAGGCTGCGAGCTATACTTAACAAAACCAATTGGCGTGGGCATACTTACCACTGCTCAGAAAAAAGCTATACTTAAGCCAGAGCACGCACAAATTGCTCCAGAGCAAATGATGCAGCTAAATAAGATAGGCGCTGAGTTAGGCCAACTGCCACAAGTTAAAGCCATGACCGACGTAACAGGTTTCGGCTTAATGGGCCACTTATCGGAAATGTGCGAAGGCAGTAGTTTAATGGCAGAAGTATACTTCGATAAAGTACCTGTAATACCAGAAGCATTGGAGTACCTGGCACAAAAAGCCATACCCGGCGGCACCCACCGTAACTTCGATAGCTACGGCCACAAATTAGCAGAACTCCCCCCAGACCAGAAACACCTCCTCTGCGACCCGCAAACCAGCGGCGGCCTATTAGTTGCTATTGATCCGGCTGGCCGTGAAGAAGTATTGCAGCTGTTTGCAAAGTATAACTTAGACCTTCAGCCGCTGGGAGTATTAAAAGAGCGTGGCGCTAATGAGAAACTGATTAAAGTTTTATAGTTCTGATACCTTTTATACTCTAAGCTTATACTTCCGTAAGCTACTAAACTGATAACTGTTTATCTCTAACTGTTAACTGACAAAATGAAACTACACTATAAAGAAATGGGCCACGGACAACCGTTGCTTATACTCCATGGCTTATTCGGCACATTAGATAACTGGGCAACCCTGGCCAAACGATTAGCTGAACACTATAATGTATTCCTGGTCGATTTACGTAACCATGGCCGTTCACCACACTCCGAGCAACACGATTACGACGCGATGGCTGAAGATGTGCTACGGTTAGTAGATGACTTACAGATCGCAACACCAGCTATAATGGGGCATTCGATGGGTGGTAAAGTGGCTATGAACTATGCGCTTAAATACCCTACCCGCCTCACCAAACTTATAGTTGTAGACATTGCTCCAAAGGCTTACCCACCTCACCACGACGAAATTATTGATGCTTTAAAAGATCTAGACATTAATAGTGTTACAAGCCGTGGCGATGTAGATGACCAGTTAGCTAAAAGTATAAGTGAAGATGAGGTACGCTTGTTTCTTTTAAAGAACCTGTATCGTAAAGAAGATAATACATTTGGTTGGCGCATGAACCTCGATGCCATTGAAAAGAACTATGAGAAGATAGCAGCAGCTATTACCTCTGATATTCCTTTCAAGAAACATGCATTATTTATTAAAGGTGGTAGGTCCCGTTACATATTGCCGGAAGATATTTATGGAAACATAGAGCGCCTATTTACTTTGGTGGAGGTAGAAACTATACCTAATGCCGGACATTGGGTACATGCCGAAGCTCCAGATGAAGTATACGATCTGGTTACAACCTACCTGGATGCTGATTAAGTTAATCATAGCATCAAAAAAATAACATAGTAAAAGTCAGGAGCTGCCGTTGCGGAAATGTGATGGCAGCTTTTTAATTTCCTTCTCCTTTATAGTTTATACTTTTGTGTTATGAAGAAATCAGGCAATTTATACTTAATACCTACTATACTGGCAGATGGTACAGCAGATAAAGTTATTTCGTCACAGGTAAAAGACACAGTACGGAACCTGACCTATTTTATAGTTGAAAATCTACGAACAGCACGTCGGTATGTAAAAATGATTTGCCCGGAGTTAACTATAGAAGAACTGACGTTTGTGCAAGTAGATAAAGATGCTACGCCGGCGCAAGTACAGGCTTCTTTAAAACCATTGATAGAAAAAGGGGTTGATGGAGGCATTATTTCAGAAGCAGGATGCCCTGGTATAGCTGATCCCGGTGCTGAAGTAGTAAAGTATGCTCACCAGAAAAATCTGAAAGTTATACCTTTTGCTGGACCATCAGCTATACTATTAAGTTTAATGGCAAGTGGTTTTAATGGTCAGCAGTTTGCTTTTCATGGATACTTACCTATTGACAAAGGCCCAAGGTTGCAAGCCATCCGCCAACTGGAAAAAGAAATGCAACAACAAAACCAAACCCAGATCTTCATGGAAACACCTTACCGAAACAACAAGCTTTTGGAAGATCTAGTAAACTCTCTGCACCCTGAAACAAAACTTTGTATAGCTGCAAATATCACATCGCCGGAACACGAGCTAATTCAAACCAAGACTATCCAACAATGGAAAGGTAAGTTGCCTGATATCCACAAGCAACCAGCAGTATTTTTGATCTATAGATAGAAATCTATCATACTCAGACTTATCTTTAATTATAGAAACTCTTATAAGTTGAAAAGGCCTAATTAAATTAGGCCTTTTCTATATAATACAATTTATTACACACGTCTCATAAGCGGATTCTATATCCTCCCGCCCTTGTTGGTGTTTTCACCAACAAGCCCCAGCTACTAAGCAGGCAACCCCATACTTCCCCACCCATACCCCCACCACCACACTTGGCATAAACGCAAAAACACC
>CANMMP010000005.1 GCA_947499125.1 uncultured Pontibacter sp. | reverse complement strand
CATTCGTCCGATTGGGAGTGCAAAGGTAAGAAGAGTTTTTCTACTTGCAATACCCTGCCACTAAATTTTATTTTTTTCTTTTCTCTTCAAAGCCTGCTGCTTTTTCAAGTGCTTTTCTCTCCAGGTCATGACCCGAAGCGGAGTGCAAAGGTAGCAGTTATTTCGCAGCCTTTGCAAGCTTTTAAGAAGAATTATTTTTTGGTGATCCGGCTTCCAATATAGGTAGTTTAACACCTGCTTTTCACTCCGACTCCACTACCCTTCCTGCTGATATCAGGAACCAATCCTGCTGATTGGGGATGCAAAAGTAGCAGTTGTTTTTGGTTTAACAAGGGATGTCCTTTAAAATAAACCCTTCCCTAAAGTAACTACCTGATCGTGAGACGAATTATTTTATAGACTTCTATAGTTTATGTTATCGGGTACTACTACTATTATGGTTTCTATAGTTGTCTTTTATTGCAAGTTTAATGAATCGTTATCCTTCGTATTTATAAGGAGAGCAAATTGTAGGTTTATGTCGACCCAGTTTATTACTGAATGTATTGCTAGCAGCTATTGTCATTGCAATTGCGGATTACAAATCTGCGGCTACAATACTTCCGAATTGCAAATCCGAAAGAGCAATATTAGCTGATAAGTATAATATCAACTATTCCCTTATCTCCAGCATAATCTGAGGCGCTGCTATAAAGGTAGTCCTGCGGTTCACGCACTATGCCTGCTTCTACAGGATTGTTATGTATATAACTTAACTTCTGCTTTATCAGGAAATTAGAATTAAGTTCGATAGGCTGATTGTGCTGCTGCCAGAATTGGGATGTTTGATTATTAGTATTTCGCTTACCTGCCCGCTCAAACATCCATAGCATCCATTCTTTCCGGCTTTCCTGCGGATTATCGATAATTGCTTTTACTATAGTTTTGGAAGTATGCTTTTTAAGATCGCGGATAATCTCAGATTGATTTGCAGTGTGCGAACCAATAATGAGATGAACGTGGTTAGACATGATGCACCAAGCGTATACTTCCAGTCCTTTATGCTTTATGCAGTAATTCAGGCTATCAACTATAATGTGTTTGTAAGCAGGTCTGGTAAAAACATCTATCCAATTTATAGTTGCAAAAGAGATGAAGTGCAGCTTACTCTGGTCGTTGATCTTATAGTTTCAGCTCATGGGATACTATACGAACATACCGCCAGTTTGAGCGAAGCGGGAACTGGTGGTTTTAATTGGCGGCAGTTTGCAACTGCCTTTTTCCGGAACTATAGATTAGCCAGTTGCAAACTGGCCCAATGCACAGCCACAAGTTGCGTTAACGCTAAACTTGCGGCATAGGGAGATTATAGTTAGTAGTTATTAAAATATCTATTAAATTTAATTAGCAATAATATACATCAATGAAATTATACATAATTCCAATCTTATTATCAATTACACTCCTTATGGCGACCAGTTGTAATACTGACAACAAAGAAGTGTTAGATAATAAAGTAAAAAGCTTAAGTGAGGATGGAATTATGATCACAAAAACATGTATCACTGATATAAAAATTTTATACCCTAACCCAGAAACTGAAGCACCTGATATAGTTGAGTTTTATATTAGTAGCACTGATTCAAGTTTGAATCACACATTAAGAACTAAAACAATAGAAAGCTTATTGTTTTCAGAAGGTAGTCAATCAGGTGGAGAAGAAAGTAGGTTTGGGTCTGGAGTAAGTATAAAAGAATTAAAGAAGAATCATTTTAAACTATATTATACTACAAGTCACTTTAGGGGCTATCCTGTTGATACAGTAGAAGAAAAGGGATCCGATTTCATAAATACTGCACAACTCGTTATAATAAATAAAGATAGTGACCAATGGATTATCAAAACCTGCTCTCAGATACCTTAATCAAAAAAGGCCACCCGATCTCTCAGGCAGCCTTTTCAATTTATATTTTATACTTCAGATTAGAAGTTAGCTAAAGCAGCGTTCAGCGTTTCGCTTGGGCGCATGGCTTTGCTGGTTTTCTCTTCGTTCGGGTGGTAGTAACCGCCGATGTCAACTGGTTTGCCTTGTGCTGCGATCTGCTCGTCTACGATCTTCTGCTCGTTGTCGGTCAGTTCCTGTGCCAGCTTCGTGAAGCGGTCTTTCAGCTCCTGGTTCTTGGTTTGCTCGGCAAGTGCCTGTGCCCAGTACATGGCCAGGTAGAAGTGGCTGCCACGGTTATCGATGCCTCCAACTTTACGGGCCGGCGACTTATCTTTCTCCAGGAACTCAGCGTTGGCTTTGTTCAGGGCTTCTGCCAGTACTTCTGCTTTCTCGTTCTTCGTTTTGTAAGCAAGGTCTTCCAGCGATACAGCCAGTGCTAAGAACTCACCAAGCGAATCCCAACGCAGGTAGTTTTCCTCTGTGAACTGTTCCACGTGCTTCGGTGCAGATCCACCGGCCCCAGTTTCGAACAGACCGCCGCCATCCAGCAACGGAACGATAGAAAGCATTTTAGCACTTGTACCTAATTCAATGATCGGGAACAGGTCTGTCAGGTAGTCACGCAGTACGTTGCCGGTTACCGAGATAGTATCTTTACCAGTTTTGGCACGCTCGCAAGTGTAGCGCATAGCCTCTACCGGCGACATGATCTTGATTTCAAGGCCGTTGGTATCGTGGTCCTGTAAGTATTTTTCTACTTTCTTGATCAGGTTGGCGTCGTGCGCACGCTGTGGGTCTAACCAGAAAATAGCAGGTGTGTTAGTAATGCGGGCTCTTGTAACCGCCAGCTTCACCCAATCCTGAATCGGAAGGTCTTTTGTCTGGCAAGCTCTGAAGATATCACCCTCCTCTACTTTTTGCTCCATCAGGGTGTTGCCGTTCGCGTCAACTATACGCACCGTACCGGCTGCTTCCATCTGGAACGTCTTATCATGCGAGCCATACTCTTCTGCTTTCTGCGCCATCAGACCAATGTTCGGAACTGTACCCATGGTGGTCGGGTCGAAAGCGCCGTTTTCTTTGTTAAACTGGATCACTTCCTGATAGATCTGTGCATAAGAACGGTCCGGGATGATCGCTTTGGTGTCGTGTAGTTTTCCATCAGGTCCCCACATCTGGCCAGACGAACGGATAGCCGCCGGCATAGAGGCATCAATGATCACATCGCTTGGCACGTGCAGGTTAGTAATACCTTTATCAGAGTTTACCATCGCCAGTTCAGGGCGGTTGGCCATCTCAGCTTTCAGATCAGCTTCAATTTCAGCTTTCTTATCAGCAGGCAGGTTCTGGATTTTCGCATATACATCGCCTAAGCCGTTGTTGGCATCCACACCGATCTCTTTAAATGTAGCGGCATGCTTGGCGAATGTATCTTTAAAGAAAACGGTTACCGCGTGGCCAAACATAATAGGGTCAGACACCTTCATCATGGTCGCCTTCAGGTGCAGCGACAGCAGAATGCCTTGCTCTTTGGCTTCAGCAATTTCTTTCTCCAGGAACGAGCGCAGTGCGTCTTTGCTCATCACAGACGAGTCCATCACTTCACCGGCTTTCAGGGCAATTTTGTCTTTCAGCACCTTAGTTTCGCCGTTAGCACCAACAAACTCGATGCGCACTTCGGTAGCGGTATCTACTACCACAGACTGCTCGCTGCCATAGAAGTCGCCGCCGGTCATGTGGGCTACGTGCGTTTTAGAATCCGAAGACCACTTGCCCATAGAGTGCGGGTGGCTCTTGGCGTACTGCTTCACGGCATCAGCTACACGGCGATCCGAGTTACCTTCGCGCAATACAGGGTTTACCGCACTACCTAAGATCTTTGCATAACGTGCTTTCGCATCTTTCTCAGCATCGTTTTTCGGGTCAGCAGGATAATCCGGGATGTTATAGCCTTGCGATTGAAGTTCTTTTATAGCCGCTGTCAGTTGTGGAATTGATGCGCTGATGTTTGGTAATTTGATGATGTTAGCCTCAGGCGTTTTAGCAAGGTCGCCCAGGTAAGCCAGGTCGTCGTTCTGCTTCTGCTCTTCAGAAAGGTTCTCCGGGAAGGTAGCGATGATACGACCAGCCAGTGAAATGTCTCTGGTTTCTACTTCAATATCAGCAGCTTTTGTGAAAGCCTGAACTATAGGTAAAAATGAACGCGTAGCTAAAGCAGGCGCTTCATCGGTAATGGTATAAATGATCTTTGATGTTTTTGTAGCCATGTTAAAGTGTTTTTAGAACTGATAACCATTTTAAAGTAACGGCACAGTTTATAGTTTGTATACAAAAGATTACAGCCGGCAAGCTTATAAGGGTTTCTCACCTGCTTTATACTTCCCGGTTGGGCAAGCAAATATAAGAGTCTTTTTGATAATGAGTAAGTGCCCGGACAGTTTAGGGGCGCTCAAACCATAACCAGGATAAAGCAGATACTATTCTTTAACCGACTAATCTTACACATGCATAGTTTACTTGTATAGGCTAATTGAACAGGAGAGTACAACATATCTGTAGCCGATACGTCTAAGTATAAGTTATTTATACTTTAAATATGTAAAGTACAATTCAGCATGTGCCTATGGGGAAATTTACCTTCAGTTTGTTATTTGCTTTGCTCCTGACCATGTTACCCGGGGTACTTTGGGGACAGGCAAAACGCATACTCTGTTTAGGCAACTCCATAACGCAAGGCAACACCGAATACGCCAGTTACAGGTTTAACCTTTGGAAAAAACTGATCGATGCTGAGCTTGAAGCTGAGTTTATAGGGTCGCATGATAGCAATAACGGTGGTCTCTCTCCTGCTCAGAATACAGTCTATAAAGGTGAAACTTTCACAAACTATAACGAAGGGCATTGGGGCTGGAGCACCGACCAGGTACTTTATGGCAATAATGAGGAACCTGGTGCAGGCAAGCTCAGTGACTGGCTGGCAAATTACACCCCGGATATAGTGCTGATGCACCTGGGCACAAATGATATGTTCCGGGATCAGCCTATAGACGAAACCTTAAATGAGCTCCGCGAAGTAATTACCCAACTCAGGGCTAAAAATCCGAATGTGACCATATTACTATCTAAGCTTATACCTGCCAATGGTGGCAATGTTGGGCCCCCTATCGCTGATAATATAGTAGAGTTGAATGAGCGCATTCCTGAATTTGCACAATCGCTAAACACCGCAGCATCAGAAGTTATACTTGTAGACCAGTTCACCGGCTTCGACCCAACACCCGGGGCTGACACCTGGGATGGAGTTCACCCTAACGAGGCTGGGGAAGAGAAAATGGCACAGCGCTGGTTCGAAGCCCTGGAGTCCTTATTTATAGTTCCGATGCCGGTTCAGCTCACCAGTTTTGACGCAACAGTTAAAAATAGCGGCCTTGTAGAACTCACCTGGGAAACAGCTTCCGAAAAGAACAATCTATACTTTGAAGTACAGCGGTCTCCGGATTCGATATTGTTTGAACCTATAGGCCGTGTAGACGGAGCCGGCACCACTTCCACATCGCGCCAGTATACTTACCTGGACACAGCACCTGAGCTTTCGGGTGGCACTACCTACTATAGGTTAAAACAAGTTGACAGCGATGGGAAAAGTACTTTATCAAAAGTGGTATCGGTAAAGCAAACTATAAACGAAGTAGCATTACAGGTATATCCAACGCATGTGATCGAGCAATTTGTTACAGCCAGTATCCAGGCAGAACCAGGCACTTACACCCAGATCACGGTTTTTTCGACGAATGGCAAAGAGGTTTATACTTTAAATGGGTATACCAACCAAAACGGCCGGTTTAAAATACAGATCGACACGGAATTGCTTGACGGAAACGGGCTTTACATTATGAAGGGAACAACGCAAAAGCAGGAGTGGCAGCGCAAGTTTATAGTAGACAGGTAATTTTTTCAGGAATGAAACAGGCGCATTATTCGGATAACTTCTTCATCAGAGGTCTGGTTAAATTCTTTGTAAAACTGACCCCACTGCCTGGAAAGATGGTGGGCTTAGCAAACACACCACCTCATCAACTTCCTGCTCTACCTTTTTAATAACTGCTAATGGCGCTACCGGCACGGCAACTATAATTTTGGCCGGCTGATTTGCTTTTACCAGTTCTATAGTTGCCTCCAGGGTTTTACCTGTTGCGATGCCATCATCTACAATAATTACCACTTTACCATGTAAGGCCAGCGGCGCTCGGTCGCCCATAAAGAGTTTATACTTACCTTTCAGCTTATCCCGCACACGTTCGGCTTCTGCTTTTACATATGTTTCCGGTACATTTATAGTAGAGTCAATGGTTATTGTATCGAGGCTTACAGAACCGATGGCGAATTCAGGATTGGCCGGATGCCCTATCTTTTTTACCAGCACCAGGTCGAGGGGCATATTTAGATACCGGGCAATGGGCGCGGCAACTGGCACACCACCCCTCGGAATAGCCAGCACTACGCCATCCTGGTTTTTATACTTCTCCAGTTGATGAGCCAACAGATCGGCAGCTTCCTCCCGGTTCAGGAGCATGTCCATAGGTTTAGTCAATATATATTGAATGTGATACCTTCTACACAGCGAAAAGGCTATGCTACCTTTTTTTGTACGCCACCACTTATGCAGGGTTAATGCTATCTTATCTTAAAGCAGTTGCTTCGCGTACTCTTTAATAAAACGCTCAGCATATGTCACGACTATTTATACTTACCATACTAAGCTTTATACTTTGCCAATGCACCTCAAAAGACCAGCCCACCGATACTATAACAACTGAACAGCACACTGACTCCTTAGCAAACACACCAGATACAACAACTATAAAGACCGAAAATATAGCTACCGATTCCACAAACTTTACGGCAGCCTTCAACCATTTTTTAGCAGCGGTGCAGGCATCTGATGCGGAAACTATAAACGACTTCATCCATCCTGATTATGGCCTCTGGATAATTGAGCAGCCAGGCGCAGTGCCCAAAATGAGCCTGGTAGAAAATATCAATAACTTTAAACGGGAGTTCCAGGGCCGTTCTTTCTTTACTATTAAAGATGAAGTAAAAACCTGCAACCTGCAGCAAGAAACATGGCCTACTTTTGACTGTGCCGACATGAACTACGATGCCGGGCAATCAGGCTATAGTAAGGATGGCTGCTTTGTTTCGGGTCCGGAAAAGTTTCAGAAAAGTGGTTATTGGAACTATGCAGACCTGCCCCTGGCCCAGGTAAAAAGAATACAGACCACCCTGCCACGCGTTCAAAAGTCCGTGTTGCACACCGCTACTTCTTTCGAGTTTCATTTTGGATATATAGATAACCGCTGGAACCTGCTTTTTGCCAAACTAATATACCCTTGCAGCGCATAGTTTAATTTTGAATTACTGGATTCCGGATGATTGAATGGTGAATACGTATGACATGAAACTGAGGAAAAATTAATTATAAGTCAGTTATTTCATCATCCAGTATTGATTTTATGGCCTACTACCGACGCTTCGATTACTCTGCCCCCGACCCGGCTATACTTGCCAGGCTAACCGAGCAGCAACGCGAAATGCAGGAACGCATCGTACTACAAAAACCCGACTTCGAGCTAAAGCTTATTGCCGGCTGCGACTCCTCTTTTATAGGTGAGGACACTATACTTTCTGCGTTTATACTTCTCTCCTACCCTAGCCTGGAAATAATAGAGAAGGTGTACCATGTCGGAGCGGTGGAGTTGCCTTACATTCCTGGTTTCCTGGCCTTCCGGGAGGCACCTAACCTGCTAAAAGCCTACGAAAAGCTGCAACAAAAACCCGATCTGATCATGGTGGATGGTCATGGCATTTCACACCCGCGCCGCCTCGGCATTGCCACACATGTGGGCCTGCACCTGAACAAGCCAACTATGGGTGTGGCAAAAAAAGTACTCGTAGGCAAGTATAAAGAACCAGAAGTTACAAAAGGCGCTATCTCCCCGCTGGTTTATAAAGATGAAATAATTGCAAACGTGCTCCGGACCAAGGATAATGTAAAGCCCGTCTTTGTATCGCCCGGGCACTTAATGGACCTGGAATCAGCTACCAATATAGCTATGGCCTGTGCTATAAAACATAAACTACCCGAACCAACAAGGTTAGCAGACCATTATGCAGCAGTTTTTAAGAGTGAGGTCTGAATCAGGATTTGCAGGATTAAGAAGGATAAACAGGATCTCTCAGCGAAGTAAATTTTAAGATGAAAGTATTTGGAGTGGAATGATACATCAGGATGATATTACGTTCAAAATTATAGGATGCGCCATGAAAGTACATAATACAATCGGGAGTGGCTTTCAGGAAGTAATCTATCAGCGTTGCTTAGCAATTGAGTTGGAACAAGCCGGTTTAGGTTTTGAACGGGAAAAGGAGCAGGTTATTTACTACAATAAAGTTGAAGTTGGCAGCAGAAGAGCTGACTTTATAGTTGAAAAGAGTATGTCGTAGAATTGAAAGCTATAGTTAGCTTAGAAGATATACACCTGGCTCAGGCTAAAAACTATACAGTAGCCTATAACTTTCCGGTAGGGCTTCTTATCAACTTTGGTGGTCTGAGTCTTCAGTATAAAAAAGTATTCAACAACCAGTATCGGCCATAATCATAATTCATAAATCTTTGAATTTACTCTCAAAAAGAAATCCTGAGTATCCTTCTTAATCCTGCAAATCCTGATTCAGACAAAAAGTCCGTTTTCCATCTATAACACCTTTTTAAACCTGCCATAATTACATATAAACCAACCCAAAATACCATTGGTTTACCCTTTGCTATACACCTCGTAGAACTATAACTATAGGAAAACAGGCAACGAGATATGAATTTTAACAACTATACCATTAAAGCCCAGGAAGCCATACAAAAGGCTACTGAGATAGCCGGTGTTAACCAACAGCAGGCTATTGAAACAGGGCATATATTAAAAGCAATTCTGCAGACAGATGAGAACGTAACCAACTTTCTGCTGCAGAAACTGAACATCAACAGCAACATCCTTAACACGAAACTGGACGAACTGGTAACTGCTTACCCGAAAGTAAGCGGCGGCAGTCCGTACCTGGCTAACGATGCGAATGCAGCGCTGCAGAAAGCAACTTCTTACCTGAAAGAATTTGGCGACGAGTATGTTGCCATCGAGCACATGCTGCTGGGTATATTGGCTGGCCGCGACCGTGTAGCTGGTTTGATGAAAGATGTTGGGTTTAATGAAAAAGACCTTAAAAAAGCGATAAAAGAGCTTCGTGGTGGTGCTAAAGTAACCGACCAGAATGCTGAAGCAAAGTATAACTCGCTTAAGCGCTACGCCCGCGACCTGAACGAGATGGCCCGAAACGGCAAAATAGACCCGGTTATTGGTCGCGATGAAGAGATACGCCGCGTGCTGCAGATACTGAGTCGTCGAACCAAGAATAACCCGGTACTTTTAGGTGAGCCTGGTGTTGGTAAAACGGCTATAGTGGAAGGACTGGCCCAGCGGATTGTATCCGGTGACGTACCCGAAAACCTGAAAAACAAAACCCTGATGAGTCTGGATATGGGCTTATTAGTAGCAGGCGCCAAGTATAAAGGTGAGTTCGAAGAGCGTTTGAAGGCGGTGATTAAAGAAGTGGTGGATGCCGAAGGCGAGATCGTACTTTTCATTGATGAGATCCATACCCTGATCGGTGCCGGAGCAGGTGGCGAAAGTGCTATGGATGCTGCCAACCTCTTAAAACCAGCTTTGGCGCGTGGTGAACTACATGCTATTGGCGCGACTACACTTAAAGAATATCAGAAGTATATCGAGAAAGACAAAGCGCTGGAACGCCGTTTCCAGGCAGTAATGGTGGATGAGCCAAGCGTACAGGATGCTATTTCTATACTTCGAGGTATAAAAGATAAATATGAAGTACACCACGGCGTGCGCATTAAAGACGACGCTATTATTGCTGCGGTAGAGCTCTCTAACCGATACATTACAGACCGTTTTTTACCGGATAAGGCCATTGACCTGATGGACGAAGCGGCTGCGAAACTACGCATCGAGATCGACTCGCTGCCGGTAGAACTGGATGAGATTCAGCGCCGCATTATGCAACTGGAGATCGAGCGCGAAGCTATCCGCCGTGAGAATGATAAGGATAAAGAAACTGTTCTTTCGAAAGAGATCGCTGAGCTATCAACCAAGCGTGATGACCTGAAAGCCAAATGGCAGAACGAAAAGCAGATCATTGAAGGCATCCAGAAAGAAAAAGAGAATATAGAGAACTATAAACTGGAAGCCGAGCAGGCTGAACGAAGCGGCGACTATGGCCGTGTAGCTGAATTGCGCTATGGCAAAATTCAGGAAGCGGAAGCGAAGCTGAAAGAATTACAGGAGCAAGTTTACCAAATGCAGGGCGAAAACCCAATGCTACAGGAAGAAGTGAACTCCGAAGACATTGCCGAGATTGTTGCCAAATGGACCGGCGTTCCGGTTAGCAAAATGCTGCAATCGGACCGCGAGAAACTTCTGAACCTGGAGCAGGAACTGGGTCGTAGAGTAGCCGGACAGGAAGAAGCCATTGAAGCAATTTCGGATGCGGTGCGCCGAAGCCGTGCCGGTATGCAGGACCCGAAACGCCCAATTGGTTCGTTTATTTTCCTGGGTACAACCGGTGTAGGTAAAACCGAATTAGCTAAAGCGCTGGCCGATTACCTCTTCAACGATGAGAACGCCATGGTGCGCATTGATATGAGTGAGTACCAGGAGCGCCATGCCGTTAGCCGTATGATCGGAGCACCTCCGGGTTATGTGGGTTATGATGAAGGTGGCCAGTTAACAGAAGCGGTTCGCAGAAAGCCATACTCTGTGGTATTGCTTGATGAGATCGAGAAAGCGCACCCGGATGTATTTAACATTTTGTTGCAGGTGCTTGACGATGGCCGACTGACTGATAGCAAAGGTCGCGTAGTAAACTTTAAGAACACGATCATCATCATGACCTCGAATATTGGTTCGCATATTATACAGAGCAATTTCGAGACGATGGATGACGTTAACCACGACGAAGTGGTGGAGCGCACCAAAGATGAAGTGTTTGAACTACTGAAGAAATCGGTAAGACCGGAGTTTTTAAACCGTATTGATGAGTTGGTGATGTTCCGTCCGCTGAGCCGCGGCGATCTCCGCAAGATCGTTAAGATACAGTTTAACCAGATACAGGACCGACTGGAGGAAGCCGGCATCAGGTTAGTTGCAACCGATGAGGTATTGGATTACCTGGGCGAGCAGGGTTACGACCCTCAATTTGGTGCCCGACCATTGAAGCGTGTATTACAACGCCAGGTACTGAACGAGCTTTCGAAGGAAATACTGGCCGGAACTATAAGCAAAGACTCTGTAGTGGAAGCTGTGCTGGAAGATGGAAGGATACAGTTCAATAACATTGACGTAGAGATACCATCCGGAGAATAAGTAAACTATAAGTTTAGCTATAACCCCGTCGCTCTTGTAGAGTGACGGGGTTTTGTGTTTTTACAGCAAACAAAAACCTCCCGATAAGCTGTACTTACCGGGAGGTTTAAACTATAATTAAAGTATAGTTCTTTATATGGCTACGCCTTCTCTTTTAAGCGTGCTCTTACGATCCGGACCAACAGAAACGATGGTAATAGGCACCTGTAAATGCTTTTCTACGAAAGCCAGGTAATCTGTAAATGCCACCGGCAGATCTTCGATATTGTCGATCTTGTTCAGGTCAACTCTCCAGCCTGCCAGCTCTTCGTAAACCGGTTCCAGCTCTTCGTCCAGGGAGTGAGGAACCTGGTCGGTAATTTCGCCGGAAGGCAGTTTATAGTGCGTGCATACTTTTATCGTATCAAAATCAGTCAGTACGTCGGCTTTCATCATGTTCAGTTGCGTAACGCCATTCAGCATAATGCTATACTTCAGCGTAGGCAGATCAACCCAGCCACAACGGCGCGGACGACCAGTGGTAGCACCAAACTCCCGTCCTGCTTTGCGGATCTCTTCGCCAACTTCGTTGTTAAGCTCTGTCGGGAATGGGCCGCTTCCTACACGTGTACAGTAGGCTTTAAAAATACCGTATACTTCGCCGATATACTTTGGAGCAACTCCTAAACCAGTGCAGGCGCCTGCCACCATAGTAGTAGACGATGTCACAAACGGGTAAGTACCGAAATCAACGTCCAGCAAAGAGCCTTGTGCGCCTTCGGCAAGCACTCGTTTTCCGTTACTCAGGGCGTGGTTTATCAGGTATTCGGTATCGGCAAGCTTTAGCGTACGCAGGTAATCTACGGCATCAAAAAACGCCTGTTCCTGCTCACTTATATCTAAGGTCTGGCCATAGAACTCTACCATTTTGCGGTGGCGGGTCAGCAGTTTATTATAGCGGTCTTTGAAATCAGGAGCCAGAATATCGCCAACACGTAATCCTACACGGCCAATTTTATCCTGGTAAGTCGGGCCTATACCTTTAAGCGTAGAGCCGATCTTTCCGCTGCCCAGTGCTTCTTCCGAAACCCTGTCCAGCACTTTATGCGATGGAAGTATAAGAGCCGCTTTTTTAGAGATAAACAGGTTTTGGGCAGCATCAACGCCACGGTCGGTCAGCTTCTGCATCTCTATTTTAAACACGATCGGGTCCAGCACAACGCCGTTGCCAATAATGTTCTGAATATGCGGATGGAAAATACCGGATGGGATTTGGTGCAGCACGTGCTTGGTGCCTTCAAACTCTAATGTGTGCCCGGCATTCGGACCACCCTGGAAACGGGCTACAATGTCATAGGTAGGTGCCAGTACGTCAACGATCTTGCCTTTGCCCTCATCGCCCCACTGTAAACCTAATAATATATCAACTGCCATTTAAGTGTTAGTAAATTGATTCATTTAAGAATTGGGCTGCGTATTCGTCGTTCTCAGCTATGGTAAAGATGGCATTCAGCTTCGTAACGATCAGCAGCTTGCGGATATGGTCGGATGGTTTGATGAGTACAAGCTCACCACCTCTGTTCCTGAATTTTGTTAACAACGAAACGAGCACGCCCATGCCGCTGCTATCCATAAACCGGACATTGGAAAGGTCTACAGCACAGAGCACAATTTTACCAGCCTGGAGTTCGTCCACAGCCTCGATCATTTGCTGCGAATCTGTCCCGGCGATCAGGTCGCCTTCCAGCCGCACAAATAGCAAATTATCCTTAAGCTCTGCCTGGTACTTCATTTTTCTGCTCTTCAGTCGCTTTTTGGGCGCGGCAATCGCCGCATATTCCATATAGGTTTAAAGAATGGTGCAAGATATGAAAATTTAATAGTTCGCCCACCATGGTTTGTATCTGATGCACCCTCGGGTCACAAAACTCCACCACTTTATGGCATTCCGTACAGATCACGTGGTCGTGCTGGCGGTAACCATACGATTTTTCGTATTGGGCCAGGTTGCGGCCAAACTGGTGCTTGCTTACCAGGTCGTTCTCTACCAGCAGGTCCAGGGTGTTGTATACTGTTGCCCGGCTTACGCGGTAGTTCTTATTTTTCATGCTGATGTAAAGCGATTCTACATCAAAATGTCCGTCGCGGGAATATATCTCTTCCAGGATAGCATAGCGCTCCGGTGTTTTACGCAGTCCTTTACTTTCCAGGTAAGCGGTAAAAATCTTCTTTACCTCTTCAAATTTTGCAACGTTTAATGCCATGTCGTTTTATAGTTTGCTCCGGTGCTTAGTCAAAGCGTTCAACGGTAAGTATACCGTTTACTTTGCTCATGCGCTGGATCAGTTTATCAAGGTGCCCGGTATCGTTTACGAACACCATAATATTTCCTTCAAAAATGCCGTCATGCGAGTCTATGGTGATAGAACGCATGTTTACTCTTAAACTGTTTGATATAATGCGGGTCAGGTCGTTCACCAAACCCACCCTGTCGGTACCTTTTATCCGGATACCCGCCAGGAAAGCCAGTTCTTTCTGGTCCGTCCATTTGGCACGCACTATACGGTGGCCATAGTTCGACATCAGTTCGATGGCGCGCTTACAGTTGGTACGGTGTATCTCTATATCTTCATCGCCGGTCTCAAAGCCAAACACATCATCGCCTGGTATCGGGTTGCAGCAATTGGCAATAGTATAGTCCATGTTAGAGGTGTTCTCCCCTATCACGAGCATATCCGAGTTAACGCCTCGTATCTTCTGCACTTCGCGATCAAAGCTTTTCGGGTCCAGGGTAGAGTTGCCTTTCTCGGAAGTAGCTGAAAAAATGACCTCTTTTATGTTTTTCGGGTCGATATGCCCAATGGCTAACTTATAATACATATCCTGCACCGAAGGCACATTATAGAAAGCAAGCAGCTTATTTATATTACCCTGCGTGCCGGGCATTTTAAGTTGTGCCAGCCTTTTCTCGAGCAATATCCTCCCTTGTTCGGTTCTAACTTTACGTTCTTCGCGCAGCGCTTCTTTTATTCTCGACCTGGCTTTGGATGTAACCGCATAGTTCAGCCACTCTTCGTTTGGCTTTTGTTTATGCGATGTCAGTATCTCTACCTGGTCGCCGTTATACAACCTGTAACTTAGCGGCACCAGTTTCTGGTTTACTTTAGCGCCAAGGCATTGCAAACCGATCTGGCTATGTATCTCAAAAGCAAAATCGAGGGCGGTGGCCTTGTCCGGAAGTATGATCAGTTCTCCTTTTGGCGTAAATACAAACACCTCTTCCACGAAAAGGTTTTTGCGGAACTCATCCATAAACTCAAGTGCGTTGCCGGTATTATTTTCCAGCATATCGCGCACCTTATTTATCCATTGCTCCAAACCAGATTCTGACGACGGACCATCTTTATACTTCCAGTGGGCAGCATAGCCCTTCTCAGCAATCTCATCCATACGCTCGGTGCGTATCTGCACTTCCACCCACTGCCCTGATTTACTCATCACGGTAGTGTGCAACGATTCGTAGCCGTTTGCCTTTGGAGTGTTCACCCAGTCGCGCAGGCGGTCGGGGTTTGGCTGGTAAAAATCGGTAATTATAGAGTATACCTGCCAGCAGGCTGCCTTTTCATTTTCAACGGGCACATCCAGTGTAATGCGTATCGCAAACAGGTCGTATACTTCCTCAAACGTAATGTTCTGTTTCTTTATCTTTTTAAGGATAGAGTAAATAGATTTTGGCCTGCCCTTAATGTTAAATTTAAAGCCGTGCTTGGTCAGTTCCTCCTCTATCGGGTGGATAAAGTCTTTTATAAACTTGTTACGGGCGCTACGTGTCTGGCGTATCTTGTTTGATATATCCTTATAAGTAGCGGTGTCGGTATACTTCAGGTATAGATCTTCGAGCTCCGATTTGATAGCGTACAACCCCAGGCGATGTGCCAGCGGTGCATACAGGTACATGGTTTCGGAAGCAATTTTCAGCTGCTTGTGGCGTGGCATGCTGTCCAGGGTACGCATGTTGTGCAGGCGGTCGGCCAGCTTTATAAGTATAACCCGTACGTCGTCGCTGAGGGTAAGCAGCATTTTACGGAAGTTCTCAGCTTGCTGCGAGCTGCCGTAATCGAATACACCTGATATTTTAGTAAGGCCTTCGATGATGCGCGCAACACTTGGACCAAAGTCACGCTCAATGTCTTCTACCTCCATGGCGGTGTCTTCCACCACGTCGTGCAGCAGGGCGGCAACTATAGACGTTGTACCCAGGCCAATTTCTTCTACCGCTATCTGGGCTACCGCTATCGGGTGATAGATATAAGGCTCACCGGATTTGCGACGCATATCTTTATGCGCCTCCACCGATGCATTGAAGGCTTTTTTAATGATCTTGGCATCATTATCCTTTAAAAAAGGTTTCGCGTGCCGAAGTAATCTTCTGTATAGTCGTAAGATCTCTTTGCGTTCTGCTTCCGGATCGATCATGATTTAATGTAGGGTATCAAAAAAAAAGGCGGACAGCCACAGAGCAGGTTGCCAGCACTTTAGCTTATAGTATAAAACAATGGCAGCCTTACTAAGTTTCAAATATACAGTATAAAACGCTGCTTGCAATGCGTTGCCCCAAAAGGCCGGTAACTATACATCTAAAAAAATATTTACTTTTTTTTGAGCGAGCTATTGCATTTAAAATTCTGGGTCGTAAATTTGCACCATCATTACAAACAAGCACACATTATGCGGATGTGGCGAAATTGGTAGACGCACTAGACTTAGGATCTAGCGCTGCGAGGCATGGGGGTTCGAGTCCCTCCATCCGCACACAAAAACAATGAACCCTCAACAGCCCATGTTGGGGGTTTGTTATTACAGGATGTACCAAATTAAAATTTTATAGCCTTGAATATTACATTAAACCAAACCGACAGCACCAACGCACAACTGAAGGTGGTACTGGAAGAAGCAGATTACGCTTCTAAAGTAGACCAGCAGGTAAAAGAGTTCAGCAAAAAAGCCCAGATCAAAGGTTTCAGACCTGGTAAAGTGCCTGCCGGCCTTGTTAAAAAAATGTATGGCAAGAGCATCCTGGTAGAGCAGATAAACAAACTGCTTCAGGATGAGATATCAAAGTATATCAAAGACAATGATGTAAAACTACTTGGCGAACCACTTCCGGAGCCAACTCAGGCTAACATCGACTGGGATAACCAGAAAGAATTTGAATTTACTTACGCTGTAGGCTTACTTCCTGATTTTAACCTTCCGCTGGATAAAAGCGTAGATGGTTACGCTATTGAGCTTGACCAGAAAACCATTGACGAAGCGTACGAGAACATCAAGCGTCAGTTCGGTAAAACCACCAACCCGGAAACATCTGAAGAAGGCGACTTTATTTATGGCGACCTGAAGCAGGTAGATGGCGAGTTCGAGTCTAAAACACTGATCCCGACAAACCGTGTAGTTGCTGGCAAAAAGCAGTTTATAGGTGTTAAGTCAGGTGATGTTATCAAGTTTGATATCCGTAAGGCTTTCGGCGACGACAATGCTGCCCTGGCACACGTAACTGGCCTTAGCAAAGATGTAACCGCTGACCTGAAAGGTGAGTTTGAGTTTACTGTTGAGAAAATTAACCGTACTGAAGAAGCTGAGCTGAACCAGGAGCTGTTTGATAAACTTTTCGGTAAGGATGAAGTTAAAACGGAAGAGGAGTTTAACACCAAGATCCGTGAAACTATAAAAGAAAACTACGACCGCGAGGCTGATAACCTTGTAAACCGCAATATTATCGATACATTGGTTGATAACGTAGATGTTGAAATTCCATCTGAGTTCTTCAAGCGCTGGTTGCAGGTTACAAACGAAGGCCGTTTAACTACTGAGCAGATCGAAGAAAACTTTGACAAATACACCAAGGAGTTGAAGTGGTCTATGATCAAGAACAAGGTTGTAGCTGAGAACGAGCTGAAAGTAAGCAACGATGAAGTTGTGAACAGCACGAAGGAGAAGATGATGGCTCAGTTCAACATGCCTGAGATACCTGAAGAACTTGCTGAAAGCATGAACAACTATGCGCAGCAGTATCTGCAGCAGGACAATGGCCGTAACTACATTAACGAGTACGAGCAACTACTGGCCGAGAAGGTGCTTGCCAAACTAAAAGAGAAAATGACTGTTGTAGAGAAAAGCATCTCTGCAGAGGACTTCAGAAACTTATCGTTCTAAGTATAGAGCGTTATAAATAAGTATATTATCAAAAAAGTCCTTTAGTTTTTAAAGGACTTTTTTATTTTTGACAAAACCGTAACCTAAACAACTATGATGTTTAACAAAGACGAGTTCCGTAAATTCGCTGTAAAAGGCCAGGGCCTGAGTGGCCTGGGCGTAGACCAATATATCCATCACATAGAGGGTAAGGCCATGCACAATATCGAAAGCATGACCCGCTCTGTAATTGAAGAACGTCCTACGAACTTCCGTGAGATTGACGTTTTCTCGCGCCTGATCATGGACCGTATCATTTTCCTGGGTACCCAGGTTGATGATTTTATAGCTAACATCATCACAGCGCAGCTCCTTTTCCTGGAGTCGGCAGACGCGAAGAAAGATATCCTGCTATACATTAACTCACCGGGTGGCTCTGTGTATGCCGGCCTTGGTATTTATGATACCATGCAATATGTAAACCCTGATGTAGCGACGATCTGTACTGGTCTGGCTGCAAGTATGGGTGCCGTGTTGCTGGCTGGTGGTGCTAAAGACAAGCGTTCTGCGCTTCCTCACTCACGCGTTATGATCCACCAGCCGATGGGTGGCGCACAAGGCCAAGCAACTGATATCGAGATCACTGCCCGCGAGATTCTGAAACTGAAGAAAGAGCTATACGAGATCTTAGCTTCGCACTCAGGCAAATCGTACCAGGATATTTACGACAACTCGGAGCGTGACTACTGGATGCGTGCCGAAGAAGCAAAAGAGTTTGGTTTGATAGATGAGGTATTGGTGCGTAAGAAGCAGTAATAACTATAGATCAACTATAAAGTATAAACCCACTTCGTATCCCGGAGTGGGTTTTTCAGTATACTACAGCTATATAGCGTGAGCTATAGTATAACATTAGCTGAAAGTGTAAGTAAAATCAAATTATTTATCAACAGGCATGTGTGGATATACACAAACTATAAAACACTGTAATACAACCTTTTACTTAAAAATAGAGTAATATAAATTCTTTAATTTTTATACTATTTTGGAGTACTAAACGACAGTGGTCTTAAATAATTTATGTTTTATTAAACTTCCAATTTTGTACCTTTGTTTGGAGCAACAAACATTCTGCTCATTAATTCCCGGACCAATTTATACTTATGGCTGAGATTACGTGCTCATTTTGCGGCAAAAACAAGAAAGATGTATCGGTAATGATATCCGGTATAAACGCGCATATCTGCGACAGGTGCATTGGCCAGGCGCAGCAAATTCTGAACGAAGAAAACAAGATCAGAGCGAATAGCCGCAGTCCTAAGTTTAACCTGATGAAGCCACGCGAGATGAAAACATATCTCGATCAGTTTGTGGTAGGTCAGGATGACGCAAAGAAAGTAATGTCGGTGGCGGTGTACAACCACTATAAGCGCCTGATGCAGGAAAGCGACGGCGAAGACGTAGTGATCGAGAAATCGAACATTATTATGGTTGGCGAGACTGGTACAGGTAAAACATACCTGGCACGCATGATGGCCGGCATCCTGCAGGTACCTTTCTGTATTGCCGATGCGACTGTGCTGACAGAAGCCGGTTATGTAGGCGAAGACGTTGAAAGTATACTTACCCGTTTATTGCAGGCCGCAGACTATAATGTAGAAGCTGCTGAGCGTGGTATTGTTTATATTGATGAGATTGATAAGATTGCCCGCAAGAGCGATAACCCATCTATAACCCGCGATGTTAGCGGCGAAGGTGTGCAGCAGGCCTTGCTTAAGTTACTGGAAGGTACTGTAGTAAACGTGCCACCACAAGGCGGACGCAAGCACCCGGAGCAGAAAATGATCACGGTAAACACTGAGAATATCCTGTTCATTTGCGGTGGTGCCTTTGTTGGTATCGACAGACTGATCAAGAACCGTCTGAATACCCGCCCTATCGGCTTCTCAAAATCGAAGCAGGACGACAACGAAGAAGGCGAAAACTTCCTGCGTTACTTATCTGCACAGGACCTGAAGAATTTTGGTTTGATACCAGAGCTTATCGGTCGTTTACCTGTACTAACGCATCTTGACCCACTTGACAAAGAAACACTGCGCCTGATCTTACTGGAGCCTAAGAACTCTATTGTAAAGCAGTATAAGCGCCTGTTCGAGATGGAAAACATTAACCTGAGCTTCGACGAAAATGCACTTGACTACATTGTAGAGAAAGCTGCTGAGTATAAGCTTGGAGCCCGCGGACTACGTTCTATCTGCGAGGGCATCATGACAGACGCTATGTTTGATCTGCCATCAGAAGAAGGAACCCATGACCTGCTTATAACAGGAGAATATGCCCGTGAGAAGTTTGAAAAATCAAGCTTAAAGAAATTGAAAGTGGCATAACTCTACTTACAGATACACAACAAAGAACCCCGGCAGGAAACTACCGGGGTTCTTTGTTTTTATAGGTTATAGTTTGATCAGCTATTTCCGCATGTACTTATTCAGTACACGTCTCTGCCCTCGCTCGTGTCCCGCGAGTGTGAGGCATTGGGTGGCGTCTCGCCACTTTCAAGCCATTGTAGGTGTTTTCACCAATAATCTATACTCAGCAGCTATTTACCTTGCTGGTGAGAACACACAGCAAGGACGTCAGATAACTATAACTCTTTCGGACATCTGTGTAAGCCTTCTGCCTAGGACTTTCAAACCCCGTTTTACGAATAACGAGGACAAGGATGTCCGAAGCAGCGTGAGTTCCGGACAGGGATGTCCGGAACTCACGCTCAGATGTCCGGAACAGCAAGTAGAAACTGTGATCTATAGTTTTCTGTTCTGAGTTATCATCCCCCTGCCCCCTTCAAAGGGGGACTTTTCTGATAACGTAAATCTATAGTTGTAGAATTACGCATTGCTAGTGTCCCCCTTTGAAGGGGGCAGGGGGATGATTTTACGATTCCAGAATATCTACAAACACGATAAGAAACCCAAGTATAGTTCGGCATGAGCGTGGATACTCTTGCTAGCGTTTACTAACTATACTTAGTCCAGGTCGCGGTCGCCGCGTTTCAGTTCGTCCACGGAGCGCATTACTTTGTCCTTCAACCCTGATTTATACTTCTCCAGTTTATCGGCTACAGCGGCATTGGTTGTGCCTATTATCTGGGCGGCAAGTATTCCGGCGTTAAGCGCCCCATCCAGAGCTACAGTTGCAACAGGTATACCACCCGGCATCTGAAGTATAGACAACACCGAATCCCAGCCATCGATAGAGTTTTTAGACTTTACAGGTACACCAATAACCGGTAAGGTTGTAAGCGATGCGACCATGCCTGGTAAGTGGGCAGCACCACCGGCTCCGGCAATAATTACTTTCAAGCCTTTCTTGCGGGCCTGCTCGGCATATTCTATCATGCGGTGCGGCGTGCGGTGCGCTGAAACTATAGTTAGCTCATAGGGTACGCCCAGGGTTTCCAGAATTTCGGCGGCATCATCCATCACTTTCAGGTCAGACTGGCTGCCCATAATAATACCTACTAAGGGTTGTGCGGTTGTAGTTGGTTCGGCCATAGTTATGCTTTTACTTTGATTATGTTTTTAATTTGCTCGGCACGTTCTTGTGCTTCTTCTATAGTTTGCCCTAGTACTGTAATGTGTCCCATTTTGCGGGCAGGTCGGGTATATTTTTTGCCGTACAGGTGAATGTAAACTCCTGGAACCGCCAATGCTTCCTGCAAACCTTCGTAAGCTGCTTCACCATCGTAGCCAGGTTCGCCCAGCAGGTTCAGCATTACAGCAGCGCTTTGTATTTCGGTGGAGCCCAACGGCAGGTTAAGTATAGCCCGCAGATGCTGCTCGTACTGCGATGTATAGTTAGCTTTTATAGTATGGTGGCCGCTGTTGTGTGGTCGGGGCGCTACTTCATTTACAAGTATTTGTCCGTCTTTGGTCAGGAACATTTCTACAGCAAGTATACCTACCATATCAAACGCTTCTATTACCCTGGTGGCAATTTCGATAGCATGGCGCTGTAGTTTGTAGGCCACATTAGCTGGTGCAAAAAGCGAATCCACTAAATTATGCTCCGGATGAAAACTTAACTCTACTACCGGGAAAGCCATTACAGCTCCATCAGCATTTCGGGCAACTATAACCGAAATCTCTTTTTCAAAATCTACCAGCTTCTCCAGCACACTCGGCTCCTCAAACCCTCTTCCAATATCGGCTTCGCTGGAAATGCGGGTAACTCCTCTCCCATCGTAACCTTCACGACGAAGTTTCTGGAAAGCTGGCAAAAAGCTAATATTCTGCTCCAGTTCTGCTTTATCAGCCAGTATTTTAAAATCTGATGTCGGGATATTATGCTTCCGGAAAAACTCTTTCTGCAAGCCTTTATCCTGAATCGTTCTTACCGTTTTGGCATCCGGATATACTTTTACACCTTCCTGCTCCAGCTTTTCCAGGGCGTCGGCATTCACGTGCTCGATCTCTATAGTTAGTATATCGCACTGCTTACCGAACTCGTAAACAGTATCGAAATCGCGGAAACTGCCTACATAAAACTCGTTGCAGATGTCTTTGCAAGGTGCGTTCTCATCTGGGTCGAGCACCAAAGTATAGATGTTAAAATCGAGCCCGGCCTGCATGAGCATACGGCCCAATTGCCCGCCGCCAAGTATACCGAGTTTTACTTCTCCTTTCATAGGTGGATGTGTTATGGAATGTTTGTTCCTCAAAAATAAGGATTATACTTAAACCTGCCTGCCGCAAAAGCAGTATTATGCACCTGTCGCTACATATACTTTGATTTATATACGCAAAGCTTTATATTGATAGCTTAACTTTTTTTGATCACCGCACTTTCTGAATGGAAATTATACTTGCCACCTTTTCTGCTTTATTCTCTGTTGTAAATCCTTTTGGTGCTATGCCTGTGTTCCTGACACTTACCCAGGATGACACAGCTGCACAACGTAACCAGCAGGCGCTTAAGGCTTGCTTATACATGGTAGGCATTCTGGCTATTTTCTTTTTGGCCGGGCAATATGTGCTTAACTTCTTCGGTATCCGCATACACGACCTGCGCATTGCTGGTGGCCTGATGATCATGAAAGCCGGTTTTGATCTTTTAACGCCTGGTGCCAATAAAAAGAAGATCTCAACGGATGTGGTGGAAGAAGGCCAGCAGAAAGAAGATATTTCGTTTACACCACTGGCTATGCCCATGCTTTCGGGCCCCGGGGCTATTGCGGTAAGTATAGCCATGTATACCACTTCACTGTCTTATATAGATATGGCGCTTATTCTGGTGGCTATTGTGCTGTTAGCGGCGATATCGTACGTTATTCTTCGGTTCTCTCACCAGCTTACGCGCTACATGGGTAAATCAGGGCTGGCAGCACTTTCGCGCATTATGGGCTTTATAGTTCTATCTATCGGGGTAAACTTTATAGTTTCGGCTATTTATGCATTGTTCCTGTCGGAGCGGTAGGTTATAAAAGCGTAGTTGCTTACAAAGTATAAACTTCCACCTTACCCAAACCACTAACCACATAATCAAGTAAACAGTCCCTATAGTTTGGTGATAACAATCACCTTCACACAATCGGCAATTTACCTTATCTTTGCGCCATGCAATTGAAGAACGACCTGCTTATAAGAGCTGCCAAAGGAGAACCTGTTGAACGCACACCAGTATGGCTGATGCGCCAGGCCGGCAGAATTTTACCTGAATACAGAGCTGTACGCGAAAGCCTGAGCGGCTTTAAAGAACTTGTTGAAACACCAGACCTGGCTGCCGAAGTAACAATTCAGCCGGTGGATATATTGGATGTGGATGCTGCTATTATCTTCTCGGATATACTGGTGGTGCCGGAAGCAATGGGCTGTACCTACGAAATGGTAGAAAAGCGTGGACCATGGTTCCCGAACACAATACGCACCGAAGCCGACCTGAAAAAGCTGCGCGTAGCTGACCCCCATGAACACCTGCATTATGTACTGGATGCCATTAAGGTAACTAAGAAAGCGCTGAACGGCCGCGTGCCGCTTATCGGTTTTGCCGGAGCCCCCTGGACCATCCTGGCTTATATGGTAGAAGGCAGCGGTTCTAAAACATTCTCGCATGCCCGTGGCCTGTTGTATACTAACCCTACGCTGGCGCACCAGTTGCTCCGCATGATAACGGATACAACTATAGCTTACCTGAAAGCGCAGGTAGAAGCAGGCGCAAACTTAATTCAGGTTTTCGATTCGTGGGCTGGTATACTTTCGCCGGCGCACTACCGCGAGTTCTCATTGCCATACATCAGCGAGATCTGTAATGCTGTCCGCAATGTGCCGGTAACGGTGTTTGCGAAAGGCGCTCACTTTGCTTTAGAAGATTTCTCGAAGCTGAACTGCGAAACGATTGGCCTGGACTGGAACATGGAGATCGCTAAATCGAGAGCACTGGTTGGGCCAAACAAAACGCTGCAAGGCAACCTGGACCCATGCCTGCTTTATAGCCCATTCGAAACGGTACAGAGCGAAACTATAAAAATGCTAAAGGAATTCGGCCCGCAGCGCCACATCGCCAACTTAGGCCACGGCGTATACCCGGACACTGATCCTGAAAAAGTAAAGTGCTTTGTGCAGACAGTAAAAGAGTATGGCGCTACCGTAAACAGCTAAACTCAAATCAACTATAAATTAAAAGAGCCGGCTATGTATAGTAGCCGGCTCTTTTAATTTATAGTTGCCAATACAAACTACGCTTACATATTAACCAATAGGCAGCTGCGTTGCAGGGTATTTATAAGCAGCAGAAGATGAACGTGTGCTCAGGGCCACGGCTAATGTCAGGGTACCAACCCTGCCAATGTACATCGAAACGATAATAATGGACTTGCCTACCTCCGATAAACCTGCAGTTATACCTGTACTTAAACCCACCGTAGCAAAGGCCGAAACCTGTTCAAAAGCCAGCCGCATAATATCAAACTGAGGATCGGAAATGGTAAGTATAAACAGGAAAAACATATTCAGTAATGCGGCGAAAGCAAAAACCGAAAAGGCTTTGTAAGCAACCGAATGCGGGATAGAGCGCTTTCCAACTTCAATCTCTCTTTTGTTCCGGATAGTGGCCGAAACTGCCAACAGAATTACAACAAAGGTTGTTGTTTTAATACCGCCACCTGTTGAGCCCGGCGATGCACCTATAAACATCAGGAAGATGAACATGAGCAAAGTGGGCGTGGTCAGCAGCGAAATATCCACGGAGTTGAAGCCGGCAGTACGTGTAGTTACCGACTGAAAGAAAGATGCGATCAGGGCCTCAGCAAAGTTTAAAGAGGACAAGGTGTTATAGTATTCCAGTAAAAAGAAGCCTATCATGCCTAAACCGATCAAAGCCACTGAAGTATAGATTGTTAGCCTTGACAGCAGTTTCCAGTTTTTCCATGGCTTTTCCATTCGCATGCGCATCGACTTAGGCGACAACACATCCAGAATGGTAGGAAAGCCTATACCTCCAAAAATGATGAGCATTGCTATGATCAGGTGCATGATATAGGAAAAACGCACCGGCGCCGTATAAAGCCCTTCCGGATAAAGCGAGAAGCCTGCGTTACAGAACGCTGAAACAGCATGGAAAATGGAATAGAAGATCTTACTTCCCAGGTTTGCAAACTGCACGTCGCGGCCCCAGGTCATAAAAACAAGTATAGCACCTATCGCCTCGATCAGGAAAGTGAGTAACACCAGTTTGCGCAGCAGGCCTTTTGATGAGAACAGTGTTTCACTTTCCAATATCTCGTGCATGGCAACGTGCTGCTTTATACCTATGCCCTGGCGCATAAGCGACGCAAAAAAGGTCGCAAAGGTAAGTATACCCAAACCGCCCATCTGTATCAGCATCAGCAACACCACCTGCCCCGAAAAAGTAAAGTATGTACCCGGATCAACTACCGCAAGCCCTGTTACACACGAGGCACTCGTAGCCATGAACAACGCATCCAGGAAAGGCATGCTGTCAGGTGCATTCGTCATTTTAGGCATCATGAATAAACTGGTGCCTAACAGAATGAGAAGTATAAAGCTGAGAATAAACGTTATGGCAGGCTTTAACTGCAGGGTTTTGAGGTGTACTTTGGTTTCGAGGAGCTCTACTATAAGCAACACCAGCATGTACAGCGATACGGATACCCGGTACAGTTCAACGGACAGCGGAATACCCATACTTTCAAAAACAGTATAGATTGCCGGAAACCCAAAAAGATAGGTACTAGTGTGGTTTATAAGTATAACGCCCATCAGCACGCCTTCAAACCAGGTCCGCTTCAGGAATTTTATGCGCTCGAAAGTATAAAGTATACGCAGGAAGTAGATCAGCACAAAGATGGCAAGTATAGCATCGATGGCATAAAAAAGAACCTGCAGTTGAACCGGGCTCTCTACCACCCCATGGGCATAGATCAGCAAGCCAACCGACAGAAGAGTAAGCACGTAAGTCGTACGCCGCATTATAGCGTAGGCTGTTAGCTTACTATCGTATAAAAACCTGTTAAGCTGTTCGCTGTTCATAATGTATGGCTGCTATTACCAATATAATGCTGTTGCCTGCTTCTGATTATCATGTTAACCAATTGCCAGATGAGTATCAGGATATTTATAGGCTGTGGAATAAGCACGCGTACTGATAGCGAGCGCCAAAGTCAGGGTACCAACCCTTCCGATATACATCGACATAATCAGGACAAGTTTACCCAAATCGGACATGCCTGCGGTAATACCTGTACTTAGCCCAACTGTAGCAAAGGCCGACACCTGCTCAAAGGCCAGGCGCATAATATCATACTGAGGATCGGAAATGGTAAGTATAAACAGGAAAAAGATATTAAATACGACTGCAAACGTAAACACCGCAAATGCCTTGTAAGACACTCCCGGTGGAATGGTGCGATTTCCAATCTCTATATTTTTTTTTGCCCGTATAGTTGCCCATACTGTAAGTATAATTACTGTAAAAGTAGTTGTTTTTATACCTCCCCCCATCGAGCCCGGCGATGCACCTATAAACATCAGTATCATCATGATGAGCAGGGTTGGTACCGAAACCATAGACATATCAACCGTACTAAAACCAGATGAACGCGGGGTAGTAGACTGGAAGAAAGCTGTTACAAATGCCTCTGCGAAGTTGAGGTGAGAAAGCGTGTTATAGTATTCCAGCAGAAAAAAAGCCACTGTACCAAAAGCAAGCAAACCAGCTGAAGTATAAACCGTTACCCGTGTCATCATTTTCCAGTCGCGCCAAGGGGCATTAAGGCGTGCCCGCAGTGCTGAAGGCGAGAACAGGTCGACCATGGCCGGAAAACCAAGTCCGCCAAAAATAACCAGCACAGCTATAGTTAAGTGCATGATATAAGAATGGCGCAACACATCGGTATATAAACCTTCGGGATAAAGCGAAAAACCGGCATTGCAAAAGCCAGACACGGCATGAAAAACGGAGTAGAAGATTTTAGTACCCAGGTCTGCGAACACCACATCCTTATTCCAGGTCATGAAAATAATAACTGTACCTACCGCTTCTATAAAAAGCGTCATGGCGATAAGTTTGCGCAACAAACCATGGGTAAACGAAATGGACTCGGTTTCCATGATCTCGTACATGGCCACATTATGACGAATACCAATACCGGCCCGCATCAGTAAAGCAAAGAAGGTAGCAAAGGTCATAACGCCTAAACCGCCCAGCTGCACCAGCACCAGCAACACTACCTGCCCCGAAAAAGAAAGATAAGTGCCCGGGTCGATAACAGTAAGGCCGGTAATGCAGGATGCACTTGTAGCCATAAAGAGCGCATCAATAAAACGCATCCCTCCTGCCACCACCGACATTTTAGGAAGCATAAGAAGCGCTGTACCTATACCTATAAGGGAAAGAAAACTTAGCAGGAAAGTAATTGCCGGCTTTATCTGAAGGGCTTTCAGGTGTACTTTGGTCTCCAGCAACTCAATTACAAGCAGCACCAGCATGTACAGCGACACCATTACACGGTAAAGCTCTACCGACAAAGGAATTCCTATACTTCCGAAAATATTATAGATGATAGAGGTATCCAGCAAATATGTACTCACATGGTTTACCAGGATAATCCCCATCAGCACACCTTCAAACCAGGTGCGCTTCAGAAATTTTATGCGCTCGAAAGTATAAAGTATACGGAGCAGGTAAATAAGCACAAAGATGGCCAGGATGCCATCTATAGTATAAAAGAGGTACTGCAGTGTGGCAGGATCTTCTACCACGCCATGGGCATAAATAAGCAAGCCAACCGACAGAATAGTAAGCACATAAGTTGTACGCCGCATTATAGCGTAGGCACTTAGTTTACTATCGTATAAAAGCCTGTTAAGCTGTTCGCTGTTCATGTAGCTCGAATAGTCTTACCTGTTTTGCTTCGCTAAGCAGACGCTCTTTATTAACAGGCACAACGCCTACCTGCTCGCAAACCAGGCCACCGCCCAGGTTGCTAAGCCCCGCCAGGAACTCAACTGAAGTACCCAGAGCCTTGCACAAAGCAGCAATACTGATAACCGTATCGCCGGCACCCGACACATCTGCTATCGAGCGGCGGTGCGCATCAATGTATGTTTTCTTGTTGCCATCAGCTATAAACACCCCACGCTCCGATAATGTAACCAGCACCTGCTCCGTTTGCAGGCGTTTCTGCAGGTCAGCTACAGCACTCTCAAAAGCAGGAAGATTTTCATCAGTAAACTCTACCTTCAGGCCTTCTTTCAGCTCTTTTAAGTTAGGCTTGAACAGCGTGCAACCCACGAAGCTCATAAAGTTCTTCTTTTTAGGGTCGATGACGGTAGGTATGTTATGCTCGTTGGCCAGTTGAATAAACCGCTTAATGTTCTGCTCAGAGAAAACGCCTTTATCGTAATCTTCCAGCACCACCACATCGGCTTTGCTGAGTAATTTAAGATAACGTTCTTCCAGGTGGCGGTTGTCGTAATCGGTAAGTTCGGTCTCGATTTCAGCATCCACGCGAAGCAGTTGCTGAGCACCGGCAATAATGCGGTGTTTTATAGTTGTAACCCGCTCGGGGCTCTGTACTATCCCCTCTGTCGAAAGATCTTTGTCTTCGAGTAAACGTAGGAAATCGCCTCCATCCGTGTCGTCGCCAACTACAGAGCAAAGCAACGGGGTCGCGCCCAGCGCCTGTACATTCAGTGCCACGTTAGCAGCACCACCCAGTCGTTTCTCGCGCTTTACAACATTCACGATCGGCACAGGAGCTTCCGGCGATATTCGTGTAGACTTGCCCCACAGGTAGGAGTCTATCATTACATCGCCTACTATAAGCACGGTCAGCCCGTTAAAGGCCGAAAAAGTATCTTCTAAAGAATTGATCTGGTTCATTACTGAAGCTTTGCCAGGCTGATTTTAATGCGGCGCAGGGCCTCTGTCAGTTTTTCGTCGGAAGTAGCGTAAGAGAAACGGATACACTGCGGTGCACCAAAAGCTTCGCCGCTAACAACTGCCACATTCGCGTCCGTTAACAGGTACATGCTTAGGTCCAGTGCGTTCTGTATCGTTTTTCCTTCGTAGCTCATGCCAAAATAATGGCTTACTTCCGGGAAAATATAGAATGCTCCGCTTGGCACATACGTTTTAAAGCCAGGTATATCGTTCATAAGCTCCAGCACCAGGTTACGGCGGCGGTGGTAGGCATTACGCATCTCCAGGGCCGACTCGTTACCACCCTGTAGGGCTGCATAAGCCGCTTTCTGGGCGATAGAACAAGTGCCGGATGTTATCTGGCTTTGCATTTTTTCGCAGGCCGCGGCTATTGTTTTATGGGCTGCAATGTAGCCAACACGCCAACCCGTCATGGCATATCCTTTCGAGAAGCCATTTACCGTAATTATGCGGTCTTTTATAAAGTCGAAGCTGGCCATGCTGGCGTGCTCGCCTTCAAAATTGATGTATTCGTAGATCTCATCGGCAATAACATGCACCTGCGGATATTTCTCCAGCACTTTTGCCAGCGCGTATAGTTCGTCAGAGCTAAAAACAGCACCGGTCGGGTTACATGGCGAAGAGAACATGACCAGCTTTGTGTTCGACGTAATAGCAGCTTCCAGTTGAGAAGCCGTTACTTTATAGTCATTCTCCAGCTTGCCCATTACCTGTACCGGAGTGCCTTCTGCCAGCTTCACTATCTCCTCATACGATACCCAGTAAGGTGAAAAAATGATCACTTCGTCTCCTGGATTTACAAGGCACATAACCGCGTTGGCTATACTTTGCTTCGCACCAGTCGATACTACAATATTTTCCGGTTTATAGTCGAGGTTATTGTCGCGCTTAAACTTATCAACTATAGCCTGGCGCAGCTCCGGGTAGCCTGGTACGGGTGTGTAAAAGGTAAATCCGTCGTCTATCGCCTTTTTGGCGGCATCTTTTATGTATTGTGGTGTCTGGAAATCGGGTTCTCCAAAGCTCAGGTTTATCACATCGAAGCCCTGAGCTGCCAGTTCGCGGCCTTTTTTAGCCATGGCAATAGTCTGAGATTCAGACAGGGAGGTGATTCTATCAGATAAAATACTGCTTACTTCTTCTATTTCCTGCATGTGCTTATCATTTAAAGGCCCAAAGGTACTTATTCTGTCACAGACTTTCCAGAAAGCGGGCCTGTAAAACAGCTAAATGGCTTTTGTTAATCAGGTAAGTTGGTGAAATGTTGCGGAAGTATAAAGTAATGGGGATATTAAATTTTGAGTTTGTCTGAATCAGGATGTACATGATTTGTGGATTAACAGGATAAGACCTAACAGCGTGCGCAGCTCCTGCTAGGGTGTGCATTTATAGTTTTGTAGTTGACCAAATTACCTCCCCCTATCCCCCTCCTAAAAACAGGAGGGGGAATTTCTGCTTATGGTGAAGTCCCCCTTTGAAGGGGGTAGGGGGATGTTTTTTTTAGCAGCATACTAATACACCCCTGTAGTCCCCTCAAGGGGACAGTCCAGCCTTTGACTAAGTTGGAATTATAGTTCTATAGTTGCAGCCCAGCCGCGGACAAGTCGCGAACTGTCCCCACAGAATAGGATTGTAGAGACGCAATACTTTGCGTCTTTTTTCAAGTTGAAATAAGCCAATCATAGAACTATAGCCAGGCTCCTTCCCCTGTTTTTAGGGGAAGGCTGGGTAGGGGTAACCCAGCCCACTATAGGACACATAAGATCCCTCACAGCTACGCTGGCTCTTTTCGACTCTCGTCTCAAGAATGCTCGGGATGACAGCATTATTGATGACCATAAAAAAAGGGCTGCAACTATAGCTGCAACCCTTTTCAAAATGATATTATAAAATCTTAAGCTCTACCGTAGGCAGTTCTTTCCACTATACTTCGGCCTAAGGTTATCTCATCGGTATACTCTAACTCGCCACCTACCGGTATACCACGTGCAATAGACGTGATCTTCAGGTTTTGGTGGTCACGTAGTTTGCGGGTCAGGTAGAAAGCAGTGGTGTCGCCTTCCATAGTCGGGCTTATCGCCATTAAAACCTCGCGAATTTCTGAGTTAGGCAGCAAACGTTCCAGCAAACTATCAATGTGCAGGTCTGATGGGCCTACTCCTTCTAAAGGCGAAATAACACCACCCAGCACATGATACAGCCCTTTGTACTGAGACGTATTTTCAATCGCGATCACATCCCGGATATCACTTACCACACACAGCAAACTGCGGTCGCGCAATGGGTTGGCGCAGATGCCGCAAACCTCAGTATCTGAAATGTTATGGCACTGGTTGCAATGTTTAACATCGGTACGCATTTTCACAAGTGCTTCGGCCAGCGAAAAGGTATCTTCTGACTCGTGTTTAAGCAGGTGTAATGCTAAGCGAAGGGCCGTTTTTTTCCCTACACCGGGTAGCTTGGCCAGCTCTTCCACGGCATTTTCTATCAGCTTCGACGGAAACTCCATGTATCCTCCTTACTGAATATCGGCAGAAAGTGACTTGTTGTGCAGCGAAGTACACATACCTGACAACTCCTCGTATGAGCCCATTTTAACGGTACACTTGCCTTTGTAATGTATCAGCAGTGTGCACTGTTCTGCCTGTTCTGCAGTGTGGCCGCATACTTTAATCAGCGTCTCGATCACGTGGCCAAAGGTATTTACGTCATCATTAAAAACGATAAGCTGGCGCAGGTCGGTGTTCTCTTCCAGTACCGCTACATCCTCCTGATGTAAAATTTCTCTCTCAGTATTCATAGCACAAATTTACGTATTTTACAGGACTTTAGGAAGCAGCACGTCAACTATAACACAGCCCTGCTACTACCTCCCGAAGTATAGTTTTTAACAATCCGGAGCGGCTTATAATTCCTGATGTTCTGATATACTAAACTATAGTTTTACCACCTGCCATGCATAAAAGGCGCTATTTTTGCTCCTTAACCGAAATACTGTTTTCTTGCAGCTAATTACACGTTTAACAACCACCAATATACCTTATAATGATCTTTTCTAACCGATTGAAAGGTTTGGCATTCACGTTCCTGATGGCTGCGGCATCGCTGCAAGTTCAGGCTCAGGACAAAATGCTGACCATGGAAGATGCCATCATTAACCCGGCACTTCAGCCTGAAAACCTGCGCCAGCTGAGCTGGGTAGCGGGCACCGACGACTTTACTTATGTAAAAGATAATACCCTAATTCGTGGTAGCGCAAAATCAACCAAACACAAAACTATACTTACAGTTGATAAACTTAGTGTGGCTTTGCAGGCTGCCGGCGGAAAAGAAGTGAAGAACTTTCCGGGGGTGCAGTGGAAAGATGCCAACACGTTTATAGTTGATGCGCAGGGCAAGATATTTAACTATAACCTGAAAACCGACAAAGCAACTATAGTTACCACCTATGCTACCGATGCCGAAAATGCAGAGCTTGACCCAACCAAACAACGAGTGGCTTATACCAAAGGCAACAACCTGTATGTTTCGCTTCCGGGCACTGCTGATGTGGCTGTAACCAATGAAAAAAACGAGGCTATCGTTAACGGACAGGCAGCGCACCGCTCTGAGTTTGGTATCAGTAAAGGTACGTTCTGGTCACCAACTGGCAAAAACCTGGCTTTTTACCGCATGGACCAAACCATGGTTACCGATTACCCGCTGGTAGACGTAGCCCCGCTTCCGGCTAAGCAGAACAATATTAAGTACCCAATGGCCGGCGGCAAAAGCCACCACGTAACGGTGGGCGTTTACAACACGGCAACAAAGCAAACTACTTTCCTGAAAACTGGCGAGCCAGCCGAGCAGTACCTGACTAACATTACCTGGAGCCCCGACGAAAAGCACATTTATGTAGCTGTAGTTAACCGCGACCAGAACCACATGAAACTGAACCAGTACGATGCTGCTACCGGTGAATTTGTGAAAACGCTGCTGGAAGAAAAGCACGAAAAGTATGTAGAGCCTGAGAAAGGTTTATACTTTGTGCCTGGCAAATCAAATCAGTTTGTAAGAGTAAGCGAGCGCACCGGTTTCGACCATTTATACTTGTATGATACCAACGGCAAAGAGATCAGAACCCTGACGAAAGGCGACTGGATGGTAACGGATGTGCTTGGTTTTAGCAAAGATGGCAAAAAGCTATACTATAGCTCAACTGCAGAAAGCCCGCTGGAGCGGCATTTTTATAGTGTAGACCTGAGCAATGGCAAGAGCACACGTCTGTCGCAGGGCAGCGGTATGCACAACGCTACACTTAGCCCGAACGGCAACTATATCTTAGACAACTATAGCAGCCAGGTAACGCCACGTAAAATATGGGTGATCAATAGCAAAGATGGTAAAGTAGCGCAGACTTTATTGACTGCTAAAAACCCGGTTGCTGATTATGCTTTAGGAGAAACGACCATTTTCCCTATCAAAGCTGACGATGGAACTGACCTGTATACCCGCATGATCACGCCGCCGAACTTTGATAAGACTAAGAAATACCCGGTAGTGGTTTATGTGTATGGTGGTCCGCACTTACAGTTAGTAACAAACAGCTGGTTGGGTGGTGCTAACCTTTGGATGCACCTGATGGCGCAGAAAGGCTACATCGTATTTACCTTAGACCCACGTGGAACGTCTGGCCGTGGCCTTGAATTTGAGCAGGAAACTTTCCGCCAACTGGGCACAGTAGAATTGGCTGACCAGCTTCGCGGTGTAGAATATCTGAAATCGTTGCCTTATGTTGATGCCAACCGCATGGGTATGCACGGCTGGAGCTTCGGTGGTTTTATGACCACTTCTATGATGCTGAAATCGCCGGACACCTTTAAAGTTGGCGTGGCCGGCGGCCCGGTTATAGACTGGAAATACTACGAAGTAATGTACACGGAGCGCTACATGGACTCTCCGGAGCAAAACCCGGAAGGCTACGAAAATGCCAACCTCCTAAACCACGTTAAGAACCTAAAAGGCAAACTGCTGATGATACACGGAACCGTGGATGATGTAGTGGTTTGGCAGCATAGCTTAGCATTCATCAAAAAAGCAGTTGACGAAGGCATATTGCTGGATTACTTTGTGTACCCGGGCCATCCGCACAACGTTCGCGGAAAAGACCGTGTGCACCTGATGCGAAAAGTTACCCAATACCTGGATGATAACCTGAAAGCTACTCCGCAACAATAACAACTATAGAAAAGGCGCTGATGATCTCAGCGCCTTTTTTGTTTCATGGCGCGAGTGTCTTCGCTCACGACTTGCCATAGTTGGGCCTCTGGCCACTTCTCTCAAATTATAGTTTGTAGACTGTTCTTTCGTATTTGCAATCCAAAAGAGGCATAGGCAGAAACTGTCCCCTTGAGGACAAGTGAGAACGGGAGTTCGAAACTTGCGAGCAAAGCTCACAGGGGTGTTTACTCCTACGAAAATGTTTAGTCCGATAGTGCTAAGCTATTGCTCTGTAGCTTTACACCCCTAAAGTCCCCTCAAGGGGACAATTATCTCCCAAAAGACGCTCGCGCTACAGTTGCCAACTATAGTTACCACCCCAAACTATAGATTTACCTAAAACCCTGAATTACGTACCTTTGCAGAATAGTTAAACTTTAGACGTTGCCCTGATGCCTGTACCATCCGCATCCTTCAAAAAAGCCATAAAACAACTCGGCGATAAAGAGAAAGAAACTCTGCTACTGAAAGCTGTGCGCCGCGATGCCGAACTATACGACATGTTTGCCTATGAGCTTGGCGAAGTGAGCTTAGAAGAGTTGCAGGAACGCAGCCAGGATGTGATACATGAACTCTTGCTGAATGCGACCGGCCGTAGTTTAACTAAAGCACTGGCCAAAGCGCTACGAAAAGCCCTGAAGGAAATTGCACGTTTCAAGCGCATTACCAAAGACAAAAAGGCCGAAGTCGAGCTGCATCTTTATACGTTGGATATCATCTTCCGGAACTATACCGGCCAGTTCGACAGCTACTACAAGGTGTTTTATACTTCTACGGCCAAACTGCTGCTCAAAACCATACAGCTCATCCGTAAAAACCTGCACGAAGATTACCACCTGGAGTACAAAACGGATATTGACGATTACCTGAACCAGATTCGCAACCGCAACAAACCTTTGCCTGTGGAATTGCCAAAGGAGTTTGAGATAGAATAAGGGACTAAGATTCTTAAGATTTAACGGATGATAGGATTAGGCTGGTGCCAGGTACTTGTCTGAACCTGAATTGATTTGATGGATTCAATGATTTTGTAGAGACGCAATACTTTGCGTCTTTTTGCTTTGGTCAGGACTTGTCCTAAGCTGTCATTTCGAACAGTGTGAGAAATCTATTTAAGATATAATCAATAGTGTTCTAAATAGATCTCTTCTACCGCCGAGATAACAAATTCGGGATGAGTCAGTCGTTAATGTCTTAATTCAAAGATCAATCAAATCCTCAATTAATATGAGGTTTAGATTAATGATCCTGTTAATCTTCTAATCCAGAGAATCCTGATTCAGACAATTACTACTCTATAGTTCTTACTTCTATCTCTTCCAGGTTAATGTCTGATACTTTTGTGAGATTGCCGGCTTCGAAAGCCTTATCGAAGTTTTCGATGTTGAAATCTTTTTCTTCAGAAGTATAGTTTATGTAATCCTGAAATAAAAAACCGCCTACTTTGCGTGGGTTTGTTGCCTCTCGGAATCGTGTTCCCAGGCTTCCATCCTCTTCTATATAGTTGTAGGCCAGGTAATCCATAATGTTAGTTTGCTTATTAAACCAGTAAACGTATTCATCCTGGTGGTCTTCGCCGCCGCTTTCCTGCTTAAAAGTTACTTTTACTTTATGGTAGGGTCTGCCTTTTATAGTTGCTTCCCCGAGGTATTCCTTTATTACGGCATCATCGTTTAAAAAATAAGGCAGCAGGGCAAAGTATATAACTGCGTTTACAGAGTTGCTAAAGGCTTTTACTCTTTCTTCGGGAAGGCTGGTTTCCTGGTCGTTTATAGTTCGGGTAAAGCCGCTGTTCTGCAGCACATCGTATACGCGCTGGCCAGTGCTGTCGGTAAACGTGCGGCTATAAACGTAAGCGCCATTATCGCGCAAAGCACGGTACAGGTAATCCCGGAACCGGAACGATACAATAGCTTTGTCCAGTTGCCGGCCTCCGTGTGCTGCAATGGCATCGTCAACAATTTGCTGCGCGTCAGGAGCTTTTGGCTGACAGGAAGCCACCATAACGATCATCCAAAGTATAAATCCGGAAGTATAGAGTTTGCGCATTTGTGCTGGGCTTAGATTGATATCAAATATAAATACTATAGTTGCCAAAAGAAAACCGCCCCGACACTACAAGAGCGCCGGGGCGGAATCAAAACCAACTTAGTATACGGATTACTGCTGTGCAGTTACGTCAAAAGTTACAGTAAATTCGTCGTGGATAGCTTTGTCGCCAAGGCTGCCGAAGAATGTCTCAGAACCGTAACGCACATCGAACTTAGAGCGGTCTACTTTTACATCGGCCTTTGCGTTTACAGTACCGTTGTTTACAGTTACTGTAGCCGGGAAGTTAACCTGCTCTGTTTTATCTTTTATAGTTAAGTTACCAGATACGTTATAGTTTGGCTCACCTACTGCTGCATCAGCAATCGGCGAAGCGCCTGTTATCTCGAACTTAGCAGTCGGGTATTTCTCAACACCAAAGAAATCATCAGACTTCAGGTGGCCTACCAGTTTCTGGTTATCTTCTTCAGCTGTGATGTCCGAGTTAGTGATCGTGTTCATGTCGATCACGATCGTACCGCTGGTCAGCTGGTCGCCGTTTACTACAAGCTCGCCGCTCTGTACATCAATCTCGCCCATGTGCTCGCCAGTTACTTTAGTGCCATGCCATTTCACATTGCTCTGGTCAGCAGCTATCTGGTATGTAGCGCCTTCGCCGGTGGTAGTACTAGCTTCTTCAGTTGCTACTGTTGTAGTTCCTTCAGTAGTTGTTGTTTCGGTGTTACAAGCCGTGAAAAACAGGGCTGCTACAAATGATGCAAAAATTGCTGTTCTCTTCATTTTACTTTATTTATTGATTAGTATTAGGTTACTTGGTTATTCTCTGATCTTATCTAAAAGCCGGTTTAGCTCAACAGCTTCCTGCTCCGTTAAGTTTTTAAGTCCTGTTTTAGACCCATCGTCCAGTTCATCCATCTGCTTTAACAAAGCAAGGCCTTTATCTGTTATCAGCACATCTACGGTGCGGCGGTCGTTAGGGCATTGCTTGCGGGTTACCAGTTCCTTGGCTTCCAGCTTATCAACTATACGCGATGCGTTAGACGTTTTATCCAGCATGCGCTCTATCAGCAAACTAACTGTAGCCGGCTTGGGGTGCTGCCCCCGCAATATCCGTAACAGGTTGTATTGTGGTAGCGTAATGCTAAACGGTTTAAACAAATTGCTTTGCGCCTGCTCCAGCAAATTAGCGGTATATATCGTATTGATATAAGCCTTATGGTATTCGCTTTTGAATGCGGTCTGCTTTATTTCGTCTTCTATCTTCATCTATAAAGTTGAATGATGATGCAAATATATGTACATACATTTAATGTACAAACATATTAACAGTATTTTTTCAAATAAGTTTCAATTTTCTTTTGGTCTATGATATTTTGGTAGGATAAAAGGTACCTGTACTATAGGCAAAATATAGGCTTAATGCTTGTCAGGCGTATTTTTTGGTTAACGAGGGAGTAAATACACTTTTTGATTCCGGTAGTATAAAGTACTCAGACGATTGCACAAATTTACTGAAGGTATAAAACGCCTTCCCGCTCGTGCACGAGTTTAAACGGCTCATCCTCCACTATCATAAAACCATCGAGGTCAGCAAAATCGAAAGCGGCGCTTAGTTGCATGGCACACCAAATACCCAAACTGGACTCCACCATACACCCGATCATGGCCATCATGCCGTGTTTGCGCACTTCCTGTAATAAACGCACCGCATTTAAATAACCGCCGGCTTTCATCAGTTTTATGTTAACGCCATTAAACTGCTCCCGCAACAGTTCAAAATCAGCATTATCCGTTACCGATTCGTCGGCTACAAGTGGCAGAGGGCTATGCAATTTCAGGTGGGCATAAGCTGTGGCTTCGGAGGCTGGCATGGGCTGCTCTATAAACAATACGCGCTTCTTGTCCAGGGTATTCAGGAAACTGAGCAGGCTTTCAGGTTCTTTCCAGCTTTCGTTTCCGTCTATCACAACAGGTTTATCGGTAGCACTCAGCACCTCCTGCAGCAGGTCGGGGCCCTGCTCGCTGTTTACTTTTATTTTGAGGCAGGCAAATCGGTTTAGCTGGTGCTTCAGTATAAAATCTTTCACCTCGCCGGGCTCCATTATGGGCAACGAAAAGCTGGTGGCCTGCCTTACTGGTATACTTTGCCCAAGCAACTGGTGCACTGGTATTTGTTTTACCTGGCAATAATAATGCAGGTAGGCAGCCTCCACTGCAAAGCGCAGCGAGTTAACCGGCGTATGCTCCGTAAGCAACTGCAGCAGCTCTTCCATCGATTTTATACTTGCCAGCCCCGCCATTAACAGCACCTGGTATTGTTGTAGCAGCAGGTCAGGAGTTTCGCCGTAGCGGATGTTCGGGGCAGCCTCTCCAAAACCACTGTATGTTCCATCTGAAACCTGCACCAGGAAGTTTAACTTCTCGTTGCTGGCATTTCGGGCAATGCGCCAGGTATACTTCAGTTTGAGGTGCAAGGCCTCTATTCGCCAGGTAAGCATAGGGTGTGTTTGTATTTGTATGGCTATATATACTCCTTAATCCATTTTTAGATCAATGCAAGCCTTTTTTATACTTCCGCTCACCGATAAAACCTTACAGTTGATAGACAGAATAGCACTTTATATCCGGTGACTTGTGCAAAAAAAGCGATTATGCTATATTTAATTACCAGTATTACCGTACACAATTAAACTTTAACCTACTAACACTATAAAACATGAGAAACAAGACAGTAGCATTACTCCTGCTGGTGCTCTTCTCCGTTACCGGCGTAATGGCACAGCAAAGCAGTAAGATCCTACCCTACCCTATCCACCAGAAAAAGATGGATAATGGCCTGAATGTAGTAACTGTGCCTTACAATAGCCCGGGCATTGCTGCCTTTTACATTGTAGTAAGAGCCGGCTCGCGCGAGGAAGTTGAAAAGGGCAAGACCGGATTTGCGCACTTTTTTGAGCATATGATGTTCCGGGGCACCGACAAGTATAGCAAAGAAGCTTACGGCGACATTATGAAAGAAATGGGCGCCGCCGCCAATGCCAACACCAGCATAGACCGCACCGTGTACCACATGACCGGTAATGCCGAGATGCTGGACAAGATGTTCGAGATTGAAGCAGACCGTTTCCAGAACCTGAAGTATAGCGTGCACGACTTTAAGACCGAGGCAGGAGCCGTAAAAGGCGAGTATACCAAGAACTCCGCCAGCCCATACCAGCAACTATACGAGAAACTGGTGAGCACTGCCTTTACAAAACACACTTACTCTCACACTACCATGGGCTTTTTTGAAGATGTGGTGGATATGCCAAACCAATACGATTACTCCCTTACTTTTTTCGACCGCTTCTACAGACCAGAGTATACAACTATAGTTGTGGTAGGCGATGTAACTCCTGAAAAAGTAAACAGCCTGGCACAGCAGTATTTCGGCGACTGGAAGCGTGGCACCTATAAACCAACTATAGCTACAGAACCGAAGCAAACACAAACCCGCTATGCACATGTGCAGCAGCAGGGCTTCCCGCCTTACCTGTCGCTTGCTTTTAAAGGCCCGGCCTTCTCTGATAAGGATAAAGACCTGCCGGCACTAAGTATACTTTCCAACATACTTTTCTCTCAGAACTCTGACCTATTCCGCAAACTGGTAGTGCAGGAGCAGAAAGCCCGCTTTATTGGTGGTGGCCCGCAGTTCTCCCGCGATCCGAACCTGGTTTCTTTCTCCGCATCGGTAGTAAGTCCTAACGACATGCAGTATGTAAAAGACGAGATGATGCGTGTGCTGAACGAAGCTAAAACAAAACAAATAGACGCGCAGAAAATTGCAGATACCAAGTCGCGCATCAAGTATAGCTTTGCCATGAGCATGGATAGCCCCGACGCGATCGCCAACTCGCTGGCACAGTACATCTGGCTAACGGGCAACCCGGAGTCCATTAATAACCTGTATGCCGTGTTCGACACGGTTACGGCAAAAGACCTGATGGATGTAGCCAAAAAGTACTTTACACCAACCACACTCACAGTAGGCTCTATTGCCCCAGCTGAGAAGTCGCCGGTAAAGTAATTTTATAGTTAACCAGATTTAGAAAAAGAAATGATGAAGAAAATAGCTGCTTATATATTGCCTGTTGCCCTGTTGGCCGCATCGTGCACCAAACAGCCACAGACATCCCAGCAAACCACCGAAACCGAGACAACCACTACTACCGAAACTGCTCCTGCTGCCTTTGATGCCAATACGGCTTTTGGCCCGGGCAAAGTGGTAGAGTTACAGAACCCGCAGTCGAACAAAGTGATCATTAAGCTGATGTTCAAGAACGGTTCTATGTCGGACCCTGAAGGTAAGGAAGGTTTGACCTATGCCACAGCCCAGATGATCGCCAACTCCGGAACGCAGGACATGACCGTTACCCAGATCCGGGACAAAATTTACCCATGGGCAGCAGGTTATGGTGCCAATACCGATAAGGAAGTAACGACCTTTACATTTATGGTGCACCGCGATTTCCTTAATGATTTTTACCCGATCGTGCGTGGCCTGATGCTGCAGCCTGCTTTTGCAGAAGAGGATTTTAACCGAGTAAAATCGAACCAGCAAAACTTTGTAGACCAGGTAATTCGCGCTTCGTCGGATGAGGAGTATAGCAAAAAAGCCCTGGAAGATTTGTTGTTCCGAGGCACCAATTACCAGCATCTGGTAGAAGGCACCTCGGCCAGTGTACCGAACATTACCCTGGAAGATGTGAAGAACCACTGGCGCAACATGTTTACCCGCAACAATGTGATGGTAGGTGTGGCCGGTAACTATAGCGCGGACTTCCTGAACAAGCTAAAGGCTGATATGGGCCAGCTTTCAGATGTTACACCAAATATTCCAGCGTCAGGTAAGCCAAACGAGCCAAATGGCGTGCAGGTAGAGATCATTCAAAAATCTGATGCCTTAGGTTCTGCCATATTTACAGGTACGCCAATGCCTGTTACGCGTTCTTCCGACGACTTTGCCGCTTTGATGGTAGCTAACTCGTTTTTAGGTGAGCACCGCAAAAGCTACGGCAAACTATACGACAAGATACGCACAACCCGCTCCATGAACTACGGCGACTACTCTTATATTGAGTGGTACGACAATGGCGGAAGTTTCCAGTTGCCAAACCCGGGTGTGCCGCGCGCATCCAACTACTTTGCCCTCTGGATAAGACCGGTGCAGATAGCGGAAGGCTTGAAGCAGCAGTACACTGAGCTAAAGGACATCAACGTTGGGCATGCACACTTTGCACTGCGCCTGGCTATGCGCGAAGTTGATAACCTGATTAAGAATGGCATGACCCAGGAAGAGTTTGAGCTGACGCGTAAGTTCCTGCGCTCTTACATGAAACTATACGCCCAAACCGAAGAAAAACAACTAGGCTTTTTAATGGACTCCCGCTTTTATGGCCGCCAGGATTACCTGCAGGAAATGGACCAGCAATTAGCTAACCTTACTGTTGACCAGGTGAACGAAGCCGTGAAGAAGTACTGGGACATTGAGAACATGTTCATAACTATAGTTACCGACGACAGTGAAGCGGAGCCACTAAAGCAAGCCCTGCTCAACAATACGCCATCGCCGATGAGCTACTCTAACCTGGTACGCGAAGGCTTACCAAAAGAAGTACTGGCCGAAGACGACATCATCGCAAACTATAAACTGAATGTGAAGGACGTAAAAATTGTAGATAGCAAAGACACGTTCAAATAAACTATAGTTCATACCTATAGAAAAGCCGGAGCTCTGATAAGGAGTTCCGGCTTTTTTTATGCTGTGCTCCAGGCTATACTTTATTTAAAGTCAGAACTTACATTTTACCTTGCCGCATTATATACTCAGGTCTACCATTTCAAAGTATATCTCTACTCAAAATCAATGAGATATAGAAAGCACATGGTTGTATAAGTGCAAAATATTTTAAAAATTACTCTATTATTTTCGCCTATACTTTAACCATCTGTTTTGTAACTCTATGAAAAAAGTGCTTACCTTTTTAGGATATGCGCTTGTAGCCATCGGTGTGGTGGTTTCGGCTGGCGCATTGTACATTCAGTATGCATTCCCGAATGTGGATGCTGCACCGGCCCTGCAAATAAACAAAACACCTGCCTTGCAGGCACGCGGCGAATACCTGGCTAACCATGTTACAGTTTGCATCGACTGTCACTCAACCCGCGACTTTTCGAAGTTTGCCGGGCCAGTTACGCCGGGCACCGAAGGTAAAGGCGGCGACCGTTTCGACCATTCCATGGGTTTCCCGGGGGTGTTTTATGCCCGCAATATTACTTCGGATAGAGAGACTGGCATAGGCGCCTGGACAGATGGCGAAGTTTACCGCGCGATAACCGAAGGCGTGAGCAAAGATGGTGAACCGCTTTTCCCGGTGATGCCTTTTAAATCTTATAGCCAGATGCGCGAACAGGACCTGCATGCCATTATCACGTACATCCGCTCACTCGCGCCAATTAAGAACGACATACCTAAGCCGGACCCGGATTTCCCGATGAACCTGATTTTGCGCACCATGCCAACTAAACGCGTGGCATCTGCAGAGCCTGTTCTTGATGACCCTGTATCTAAAGGAAAATATTTGCTGACGATAGCTGCGTGCAGTGAGTGCCATACTCCTGCCAATAAAGGAAAACCTATAGAAGGTATGTACCTGGCTGGTGGAAGCGAATTTAAGATGCCAAACGGAGCCGTGCAACGCTCTGCCAACCTAACCTCCGACAAAGAAACAGGTATAGGCTCCTGGACCGAAGAGGAGTTTGTGAATCGCTTTAAGCAACATGATAGCCCTGCAAATACCGGGCAGACAGTGGGACCAGACGATTTTAACCCGATAATGCCCTGGGCTATGTATGCCGGCATGACCGAAGAAGACCTGAAAGCGATCTACCAGTTTCTGCGGACTGTAGAACCTAAGAACAACCGGGTAGTGAAATTTTCGCCAGCGCCCGGCAAATCGTAGCTATCTGCTTTAAACTATTCCCGAAGAGCTTCAGCCTGAAAACTGAGGCTCTTTTTTTGGAGCTTGTTTCCAGAGATATTATCTTGATATTTCAACTATAAAGTATAAACCTGGCTAATGAACATACTTAAAACTATAGTTTTCGCTTTATTAATTATAATCGGTACACAAGCGCTGGCCCAAACAAAAGAGAAAGGTGACTTTGTGAAAAGATTTGATCATTTTTTAAGATCAGAAACGGCAAAACTCAGCTGGTCGGCCACCGACTCTGCCAATACGCTACCTGTACCCATGCCCAACGCACTGGATGCCAGCAAAACCCGCGTACCCGAACCAGTTTCAGGTTTATGGTTTTACCCGAACATCAGCAAAGTATACGATCCCAAAACCGGCTTTTATATAGCCTATGATGCCGGGCATTATTACCAATATAAGGCAAATACAGCATCCGGGAAAATCTATAAAGGCAAAAAAGAAGTCGAAATAAAAAGAATAAAGCAGGATGAGGAATGATGCAACTATAGTTTCCTGGCCACCAATTTATAGTTTATAGTTTGAATCAAGCATCAGTTGTTCGTAGGCTGCCCGGGTTAATTTCCAGAGATTAACCTCCTGCTCAAAATTTATACTTCCGGGCACAGTAATGTGCCGTTTCACGAACTCGAAGCCAACTTTGGGCAGTGTTTTATTTGGTGCCGGGTTAAGCGCATATGGCTCACAGTATAAGGTTTGCAGCTGTAGTTTCTCAAAAAAGTATGGCAACGACCTTTTCACCAGTTCTGTCCCTGCCCCTTTCTGCCTGACAGCTGGCTGCCACAAATGCAGGTGCATATAAGCCGATTCACCAAACCTGATATTATTCACGTTACAATGACCAACCGGTTCATTGTTTACCAGCCATATCAGGGCGTAGCTCATTCGCTCAGGAACTGGTAAACTCAGCTGGTTGGTAAGCATAGCTGTCATGTCGTCCCGGGTAGGAACTTTAGCCAGGTCAACGCCCATGTCAATTAAAAAGGCTGGCTCCGAGTTTAGCCAGTAGTCGGCTATAAGTGGTATGTCTTCGGCCTGGAGTTCGCGGACGCTTAGTTGTTGCATGGTTTTATAGTTGAGGCTTATGCTATAGGTAAGGTAACTATAAAAATGTACTAATCCAGCTCCCGGATAACTTTACACGGGTTGCCGGCCGCAAACACACCAATAGGGATATCTTTCGTAACTACACTGCCCGCTCCTATCACACATCTGTTGCCTATCGTTACGCCGGGGCAAATAACCACGCTTCCACCTACCCAAACGTCTTCGCCTATAGTTACAGGTTTGGCAAACTCCAGCCCGGCAGCGCGTTCTTTATAGTTTAGCGGGTGTGTAGCGGTGTAGATCTGTACATTCGGGCCGAAAAGTGTGCGGCTGCCAATCGTTACCGACATTACATCCAGCACCACGCAGTTAAAGTTAAAGAACACCTTCTCGCCAACTATAATATTATAGCCGTAATCGCAGTAAAAAGGTGGTTGCAGCCACAATCCTTCGCCTGAGTTTGGGATAAGCTCTTTTATAATGCGGCCTCTTTCAATAGGGTAATCTTCGCGGGAGTTGTTGAGTTGTTGTAGCAGCAATCTGGCCTTGATCCGCTCCTCTGATAGTTCTTCATCTAAAGGATCGTACAACTCGCCGGCCTGCATTTTCTGTTTTTCGGTTTGCATGGAGTATTGTACGTGGGATTGGCAGATAGATATTAACCCTGGAAGACTTTTACACCTTACGCCCTTGCTGTGTGTTTTCACCAGCAAGTTAAATAGCTATTGAGGTGTAAACCTTAGGTTATACTATAGTTTAAACTCAACTTGTACCTATTTACCAAAAATCAAATAATATTTATTGTTTTTCAATAAATATTGCTTATACTTACACCATTAACTATAACCCTACAACTATGGAAAAACATACCAAAACCCGGACGGAAGTAATATTAACCACCATGCACGTGCTGGCCTGGATCGTATTTATAGGCTTACTGATCAAGACAGGCGCTTTATTATTTACTTATGTTTTCAGTTACTTTAAACCTACTGCGGCGCAGGATCTATACCAAGGGTTAAACCTGTACGACCTTCGCCAATCGAGTTTCTATAACTATAGTTTACATTTCTCATTTATAGTTGCCTTGTCTGCCATGAAAGCTTACATCGCTTACCTGGTTATTCAAACGTTATCGAAAGTGAACCTGCAAAACCCGTTTACCTCTGAAGTGGCCGGAAGAGTAGAGTCGATCAGTTATGTGTTGCTGGGTAGCTGGATTGTGTTGCAAATAAGCAGCGCACACAGCGAATGGCTCTCGAAAAGAACCGGCGAATTGCTGAGCAGTGGAGATGGTGGTGAGTATTTATTTATAGCCGGACTGGTATTCATCATTTCGCAAATCTTTAAGCGCGGTGTAGAGCTTCAGGCTGAAAACGAGCTAACCGTATAGCCATGCCTATAGTTGTGAACCTGGATGTGATGATGGCCAAACGGAAAATGTCGCTGAACGAACTGTCGGAGAAAGTTGATATTACGCTCTCAAACCTATCCATCCTTAAAACCGGCAAAGCCAAAGCCGTGCGTTTCAGTACGCTCGAAGCTATCTGTAAAGCACTGGATTGCCAACCGGGGGATTTGCTGGAGTTTGCGGAGGATTGATAACCATACCGCCAGTTTGAGCGCAGCGGTAACTGGTGGTTGCACATTGCAGCCAGTTTGTAACTGGCGAAACTATAGTATGTGGATTAAGCCAGTTACAAACTGGCTCCATAGTTAGCCACAAGTTGCGCTTACGCTAAACTTGCGGCATGTGGAGAAAAGTATAGAAATGAGCAGTAAACTATAGATCAGGCTTTTCATAAGGTTTTGTTCTCTCTATTTTAAAGAATTATGAATCACTACCTATTCACCCAAGCTTTTGCCGGATCAATGTCAAGATTAAGTAAAGTTGTATCAAGCTTCATAGTTTCTCCTTTAAAACTAAAAGTGCTGCTATAAGGGATTTTCACCTTTCTGTTCACTGGCCCTGGTAAAACTTCAATTGTTCGACCTTCGTCTTTCACAACAGCATTCCATCTTCCTATACCCTGAAACCCCTACTGATGTACAGACTCTATAAACTCTATTTCTATAAAGTAGGGATTAACTTTATAAACACCCCAGTAAAAATGATAGTCTGAAATCCTTCCATAGATCTTGTAGTTGTTTTCACTTAAATAACCATCTATATTATTGGGGTCAATTGTTCGAATAAATAGACAGCTTCCATCATCATAAAAAATTATGGACTTAGAAAAATTGTCTGAAAATCCGATTCTATTCTGAAAGGTTGCTTGTGGAGCACGCTGTAATGTGTACTTCTTATAAGAAGTCAGAAGAGCACATGATGGTAATGTGATAAGTATTGCTAAGATTAGCACAATAAATCTTGAAGGCCGCTTTATTTCTCTTGTTTTCATAGTTTTTCTCAAGGTTAGCCATAGCATTCTTTAAACTGTTCAATATAGAAACAGAAACATTTAGAAAATAGAGTGTAGGCATTACCTTCCATTTAATATTAAATATAGAAAATACTATACAAGCCACAAACTATAGCCTGCGGAAAAGAGAAGCCAAAACTATAAGAGAAGCCCCCTACCCCTTCAAATAACCCACCATCAGTTCAGCGGCGCGTTCGGCGGTGCGGTACTCTCCTATTTTCTCGCGTACGAGGGCGTAACCGTCTTTTTGTTTTTTAATGAAGTGCTTGTCGAAGAGGATGCTTTTTAGCTCGGCTGTTACCTGTTTGCCAGTAAAATCATCCTGTATCAGTTCTGTAACCACCTGTTTGCCTGCTATTAGGTTCACCAGCGAAATGTAAGGCACTTTAATTACCCACTTACCAATGGTATAAGATATTTTGCTGGTTTTATAGCATACCACCTGCGGCACATTAAACAGGGCAGTTTCGAGAGTGGCTGTGCCGGATGTAACCAGGGCTGCTACCGAGTGCGAGAGCAGGTCGTAGGTCTGGTCGTAAACTATTTTAATGTTCTTGTCTTTGTTGTACTGCTCGTAATACTCCTTGCCGAATGTAGACACACCCGCCACTACAAACTGGAAATCACGGAACGACGGCAGTACGCTCAGCATCACATCGAGCATATTCTCAATTTCCTGGGCACGACTTCCCGGAAGTATGGCAACTATAGGCTTGGAATTGTAAAGCTTATTCTTCGTCCTGAAATCAGGGTTAGGCACATGGTCGGTTACCGAATCAGAAACCGGGTTACCGATATAATCCACGTCGTAATCGAAGCGCTTGTAGAAATCCTTCTCAAACGGCATGATCACAAACATACGGTCTACTACTTTTTTAATTTTGTGCGCGCGGCCCTGGTTCCAGGCCCAGATCTTCGGGGAGATATAATAGAAAACTTTCAGCCCTTTATTTTTGGCAAACCTGGCGACACGCATGTTAAAACCGGCATAATCAACCAGTATCACCACATCAGGTTTATAGTTAGCTATGTCGGTTTTGGCTTCCTTCAGGTAGCCGAATATCTTGCGCAGGTTCTTAAAAACTTCGGCAAAGCCCATAAAGGCCATGTCCTGGTAATGGCGCACCAGGTCCATACCGGCCTCCTGCATCATATCGCCGCCCCAGCCGCGAATTTCCGCGTCCGGGTCTTTCTTCCGAAGCTCTTTTATAAGGTTAGAACCATGCAAATCACCTGATCGCTCGCCAGCTATAATGTAGTATTTCATGTAATGCAGAAACGTAATGGGCTACCTGAACAGGTATAAGCGCACTAAAAATTAAAAAAGGAAATTATTCTCCGAAGTACTCCACGTAGTTGCGTGGGGTTTCGTAAAGTTTAAGGCTGTGCAGTTTCGCGTTGGATATTTTTTCGATCTGCGGGGCAAGTATGTTCCAGAACTCGATAACCAGGTTCTCGGTGCTGGCCAGTTTGCCTTCCATAAAAGCCACATCCAGGTTCAGGTTCTTGTGGTCTACCTTCTCGATGATGTGAGTACGGATAAGCGTGCTCAGTTTTTTCAGGTCTATTACAAAGCCGGTATCGGGTTCCGGCTTGCCTTTTACGGTAACAATGAGCTCGTAATTATGCCCATGCCAGTTGGTATTTGCACACGGCCCGAACACTTCCTTATTCTTTGCCAACGACCAATTCGGGTTGTGCAGCTTGTGGGCTGCATTAAAATGCTCTAATCTGCTAACGTAAATCATTTAACTGCTAAACTTGTAATTTTTTCTGGACAGCAAATATACGAAGAAAGGAACACCAAAGAACGAAGTAATGATTCCAATTGGCAGGCCGGTTGGCGGATAAATTATTCGGGACAAAAGATCGCAGAGCAGCATGAACAAACCACCCACAAATGCACAGAAAAGCAGGTTGCTCCTGCCGGTTGTGCCTAGTAGCCCGCGCGTTACATGTGGAACAATAAGCCCCACAAACCCGATTGGCCCCGAAGTAGCTACTGCAAAGCCTGTAACAATCGAAACGGTACCCAGTATAGCCCAACGCGTATGCGACACCTGCACACCCAGCGCCTGCGCTCTTTCGGAGCCTAGCATCAGTATGTTCAGTTGTTTCTGCAGAAAGGCGAAAAGTATAAGTGCAACTATTAGAGCTACGGCCGGGTAAGGCAGCAAGGTCCAGCTGGCCCGCTCAAAGCTTCCCATACTCCAGAAAATAACCGATTTCAGTTTCCCTTCCGAATCAGAGAGAAAAGTAAGCAGACCAACTATAGCCGTGCAAAGCGAACTGATAGCAATACCGGCCAACAGTAATTGCGCAGGTATAAGCTGACGTTTACGATACCCAAGTATAACCACCACCAGTGTAACTATAAAAGCGCCTGCCATTGCCAGCACCGGCGGCATATAAAACCCAGCCACCGAAATATTCACAAACCCAAAGAAAACCAACACTGCCCCCAAAGATGCTCCCGAAGCAGTTCCCAGCAAGTAAGGATCTGCCAGTCCGTTGTTTACCATGGCCTGCATCAGGTAACCGCAGAAAGCCAGCGCTGCCCCAACTACCAACGCCAGCAGCAAACGCGGCAAACGCAGATGAACTATAGCGTAATGGGTTGTATTATCGGGATTATAATTCAGAAAAGCATCAGCTATAGTTGCCAGATCAGACTCAAAAGAACCAACCTGTAAGCCCAAAACTATAACTATAGCGATGAGCAGCAGCGCAAGTATAAAGTATAAACTGCGCATCATGGGTACAGAAATCCTTCCAGTTCTTTAAGCGATTCCACAATTCTAGGCCCTGGCCGCTCTATCAGGTTGCCAGTTGGCGCATAAATTCTGTTGGTCTGGTAGGCCTTTATCCTGCGCAACTCCGGGTATTGACTGAAGAAGGTCTGCTCCAGTTTCTCTTTGGTGCCGCCCATCAACACATCCGGGTTCAGTTTTAAAATATATTCGCGGGTAAGGGCTGGGTAAGGCTGGTCAAACGTTTCCTTCACAGCATTCTCAGCACCTAAAATGTGAAGCTTATCTGTCAGCAAAGTGTTTTGGCCATACACATAGATCGGCTCGGTCCAGGTTATAGTTAGCACCTGCAAGGGGTTCGGGCGGTTTTTATAGTTGGCTTCGAGCTGTTGCACTTCTTTTCTAAGCGAATCAGCCAGGTGGTTGGCTACCTTCTCGCGGCCCGTAATGCGGCCAATATCTTCAATGCCAGTCAGCACGTCTTCTACAGTTCTATACTTCTGGTAATATACCGGAATCCCAAGTTCTTCCAGTCGGGCTGCAACATCAAGTGGCGTCATGCCTTCGCTGGTAAATATGAGGTCTGGCTTCAGAGCTAGTACTTGCTCTAGGTCTACGGGGTAATTACTAACTATAGGTTTAGTGTAAACTGCAGCTGGATAGTCGCAATCGGGAGTTCGTGCTATAATATTGGCGGTATCAACTATAGCAAAAAGCATCTCGCTCATGGCCGATGTAAAACCGAAAACACGTTTTGGCTGCTTAGGCAGATGCAGCTCACGGCCCAGATCGTCGGTTATAGTTATGCCTTGCTGTTGCTGCTCCTGCGGTTTTTGCTGGCAGCCGGCTATAGTTGCCAGGCCAACTACAAAACTCAGAAAGTATAAAGTATAAACTATAGTTTTGTTTCTCATTTGGGCAGGACCTGCTCTGGATATTTTCGTAAATTTACGCAAAATCTAACATAGCCCTAATTCTATGATCGTAGTAACCGGTGCTGCCGGGTTTATTGCCAGTTGCCTGGTAAGCCGACTTAACGCAGCGAACTTTAATGAGATTGTAGTGGTAGATAATTTCTCTGTCGCTAAAAAAGAAGATAACCTGAAAGGTAAAAAGATAAAGGAATTTGTTGACCGCGATACCTTTATAGAATGGCTGGACGATAACTATGAAGAAGTAGAATTCATCTTCCACCTGGGCGCCCGCACAGATACGACCGAGTTTAACAAAGATGTATTCGACCTGCTGAACCTGAATTACTCTAAAGCCATCTGGAACGCCTGCTGTGAATACCAGATTCCGCTGGTTTACGCGTCTTCGGCGGCAACATATGGTTCAGGAACATTGGGTTATAACGATGACGAAGCGACCATTCCGTTACTGAAACCACTTAACCCGTACGGAGATTCTAAGAACGATTTCGATATCTGGGCACTGGAGCAGACAGCAAAACCATTCTTCTGGGCTGGTCTGAAGTTCTTTAACGTGTATGGCCCTAACGAGTACCACAAAGGCAAAATGGCTTCGGTTATTTTCCATGCTTACAACCAGATAAAGGAACACGGCAGCATGAAACTGTTCCGCTCGCACCACCCCGACTTTAAAGACGGCGAGCAGATGCGTGATTTTGTATATGTAAAAGATGTGGTGGAAGTATGTATGTTCCTGATGCACCATCGCAAAAATTCCGGCATCTATAACTTAGGTTCCGGCCAGGCCCGCACCTTTATGGACCTTGCCCTGAATACCTTCGATGCCATGGGCGTAACCCCAAACATCGACTTTATGGATACACCTGAAAACCTGCGCGACAACTACCAGTATTTTACCGAAGCCAACATGAGCAAACTCCGCTCTATCGGGTATGACAAGCCTTTTTATACTTTGGAAGAAGGTGTGAAGGATTATGTGCAGAATTATTTGATCCCAGGAAGGTATTACTAATTGTCTGAATCAGGATTTTTAAGATTTAAAGGATATAAAGGATTAGGATTCAACTATAGAACAACTGCTCCAACTATAGTAGTAGCAGAAACTGTCCCCTTGAGGGGACTATAGGGGTGTTGAAACGCCAACTATAAAACAATAGTTATAACTAAAGGCAGAAATTCCCCTCCTCGGAGGGGCAGTGGTGGGTTAAAAGCCTACTAACGTAAATCATCCCCCTACCCCCTTCAAAGGGGGGCTTGCTTGTAATAGGTAAACTCCCCGCCTTAGATAAGGAGGGGCCGGGGGTGGTTGGATCACGCAAACTATACAACTTTAGCCTCAGCCACTACTATTTATGTCCCTGTCGGGCCAGTTGAGTCGGGAGACTCAACACCATAGTAAGTCACGAGCGAGGACGCTCGCGCCAGCAGAAAGTAAAACTGCTACTACAGTGCGGTAGTTAAATCCTGTAAATCCATTAATCCTGAAAATCCTGATTCAGACAATCATTATAAATCTGTAACTTAACAACTCCTTCCAAATCTATACTTATGAAAAACATTTTTACCCTTGCTATACTTTGCTGCCTTAGCTTTGCCGCCAACGCCCAAGTACAAAACCCAAACTATAACAAAGCCCTCGCTGACTCGCTTGGAGCCGACAACTACGGCATGAAGCAATACGTGCTGGTAATACTTAAATCCGGCTCCAACACTACCACCGACAAAGAGGAACTGAACCAGTACTTCCGCGGCCACATGGAAAACATAGGCAGACTGGCTAAAGAAGGGAAGTTAGTTGTAGCTGGCCCGCTTGGCAAAAATGACAAAAGCTACCGTGGCATTTTTATACTTGATGTAAAAACTGTAGAAGAAGCGCAGAAGCTTGTTGAAACTGACCCGGCCGTTAAAGCGAAGATCTTTGATGTAGAATTATACCTATGGTATGGTTCAGCTGCCTTACCTACTTACCTGGATACACACAGTAAAATCTTGAAGGAGAATCCATAATATAATACTAATACTTACTGGTGCGCTGCTGCAGGTTTAATACCAGTGCCGTCAACTCAAGGATTTTAATCAATCAAGCTGTCATTTCGAACGTAGTGAGAAATCTCTTTGAGATGTGATCAAGAGTGTTCTAACTAGATCTCTCCTTCTGTCGAGATGACAAATTCGTCTTAAGTTGATGGCATTGGGTCTACTACTATAAAGCGAACCTTTACTCCCTGTCAAATATCTCAGCTTCGTTTTTGAAGGATTTAAATTCCAGCGGGTTGCCACTATAGTCCAGGAAGAACATGGTAAGTTGCTCCCCTTTTTTGCCTTCGTAGCGGGTGTAGGGTTTCACGACGAACTTCACGCCGGCACTTGCCAAGTTCTCCTGTATTCTCATAAAATCTTCGTAGCTAACAATGCAGCCAAAATGCGGAACAGGTACACTCACACCATCTACTTTGCCGCAATAATCTAAGGGCGGAATATCGGGGCTGACATGAGCCGACAGTTGATTGCCGAAGAAATCAAAATCTATCCAGTGCTCGGTAAAGTCGCCTAGCTTACAGCCTAAAATGCCGTTATAAAAATCGCGGGTACTTTGTATGTCTTTTACTTTAAAAGCGTAATGGAAAGCGCTCATTTTAATATCCTAATTCAGGTGAAACAATGTTTTTAAGTGGCTCCCCTTTCTGAAGCCTGTCGTAGTTATCTAAAATCTGGGTTACTGCCGATGCCGGATCGGTTACGCTAGCAATATGTGGCGTGATGTTGATCTTCGGGTGACTCCAGAAGGGATGATCTTTGGGCAATGGCTCCTCACGAAACACATCCAGGCTGGCACCTGCCAGGTGTCCGCTGTCCAGCAACGCTATCAGGTCTTCATCTACCAAATGCTTTCCTCTTGCCACATTTATAACAAAGGCATTTTTTGGCAGCTTACTAAGTGTTTGCTCATTCAGAATGTTTTCGGTTTGCGGCGTTAAAGGCAGCAGGCAGATCAGGATATCAGACTTCGCCAGGAAGCTATCTAGTTCTTTCTCTCCTTTGTATACTTTTACATCTGCCAACTGCTTTGCTGTGCGTGCCCAGCCATTTACGGTAAAGCCTAATTTGGTTAGTTCCGCCGCCACATGTGCTCCCAGCGTACCCATTCCCATAATACCTATAGTTGTATTCTCTGTGGTGAGGTAGCGTTTTCGGCTCCAGTTATGCTGCTGTTGGTTCAGTTTATGCACCGTCAGGTTTCGCAAATGGTTCAGCACCAGCGCCACTACAAACAGGCCCATGTCTCTGGTCAGGTTCGGGTCTTCCAGTTTGGTAATTGTTGCTGATGCTGGTAGTTCCGGGTCGCGGAGAATATGATCGACGCCCGCCCCCATCGAGGCAATACATTTAATATTGGGATACTCCTTGAATACACCCAACGGATGCCCCCACGTAAGGGCAAATTCTACTTTATCTTTAGCAGCTGCATCCGGATGAACCAGCACTTCCAGCTCAGGCCGTTTCGCTTTCAGCGCCTTTTCCCAGCCGTTGGTTTCTTTTCCTGCTGTAATGATAACTATAGACATGGTTGGTGATTGGAGATGTGCTGGTGGTTGGGATTATAGTTAAACGGAATTATGGGTAAAGGGAGCAAGGTATAACCATGTATGACGTTTGCTCAGATTTACAGCACTTTTAAAATTATCTACCTTAATTCATATAATTCAGACTTTTTCACTATTATTTCCAATCCAAATCTATCTATAAGCCGCTTTATTGCACAGAATTGCCAGTCGTCTAATAAAGGTGATACATATATAGTATCGACTAATTCTTTTAGATTAACTTTAATTTTTCTTACTGATGAATTATTATCATAGTCTCGCGGATGCCAAATTAACCGAACCTCTTTTTCATGTTCAAATGATGCTCTTTTATTAATCAAACCTGTATATATATGACTAGCATCTCTATTAGGGATGTAGTAATCACTTATTTCGGAATAGTAATTAATCTTTAATAAGTCCATTTCTTTGTAGCTACTAAAGTTAATTGCATCTTTAAGTTTATTTACAGAAGTTTTGATTGCAATTCCTTTATCATTTCCGTAAAGATCCCACATTCCAGCACTCTCAAACCTATTTTCATGCCAGCATGAAATATATAATATTTGTCGTGTTGCATGATTTAACAATGAGCGAATTTCATTATCATCTTCGTGAGTTAAATTTCCTTCTATATCAATACTCTCCATTTTTATATTTGAGTGTATAATACCTTCAAATGGATCTTTCATGACAGTGAGGTTCACTAAAGTCAATTCATTTGATGTTATTAGATCTATGAATTTAAAAAAATCCATAAACCTCCAAAGTGTTGCATTCTCAGCAGGAAGTAAATTGTTAAATAAATTCACCATACTTTTTTCCAATAACTATAGTATATAAGGAATTCCTCCAGTTAACAGCCCTATAGCTGAAAGCTCCTTCCAACCACTCAACCACAAGCATTAAACAAGATAGCTATTTACCAGCTCAAAACAACACCGATACCTGCGTTCTGCCGGTATGCACCGCTCCTACCCCATTGGCTTTGCGGCCGTCGTAGTTCAGCGAGATGTTGAGGCCATTGCTCAGGCGTTGCTGCACATCCAGCGACCAGGTCAAGTTATTACCGGGGCGGAGGGCATTCAGAATCTCATAGCCAACAAAAGAGTTTTGCTCGCCTGTAAACCCGATCTTCACATACTTTAGCGTACCCGTAACAGCACGTTTGCTAACCTGGCTTAGGCGTGTTTCGAGGCCCAGTTCATGAAAAGTAGCCTTGGGTGATACCTCTCCTGCTGTCAGCATTTCCTGGCGGTGGGCAAACTGGTAAGTACCTGTAAACCGCAGGCGCGTGTTAGGCTGGTAAGCCAGTTCCGGAGATAGCTCAGTTGACTGTATCCGGAAGTTTTTTGATGTCAGGAAATTAGACTGGTTCTCCCGCACGTTCAGCCCCAGGATAAGTTTTGAGCTTAACACTTCATTCAGAGTCAGGCGGCCGGTTAGCGTGTGGCTGCCTACATTGCGGGTCTCGGTGCCGTTTGCCAGCAACGACTTTTGCTGGTTTTGCTGCACCGTATACTCCAGGCCATATTGCGGGTTGCTGCGGTTAAAGTATACCGAGTTACGGAAGCTTTTTACCAACGAGATCAGGTTCTCGTCTTCAAAATTTTCGCTGAACGGATTAAAACGATTGCGCAGGTTATCATCGGTCGTTTTCTTATCTACACTAATAAAAGTAAGCACCGAAAGGCGCGATGCAAAGCCCTGTATACCTTTAGCAGTGCGCCAGTTGCGCGGAGCATTGGTGTTTAAGCGGTAAGTAAAGCGGTTGGTATAAGCATTTACGTACTCATCGGTGGGCAAAAATATTTTGATGTAGCGCTGCTGGTCTACGGTCTGGGCTTCGAGGTAATCGTTCAGGTCGTTCGGGTCGCCGCCCTCGCGCAGATAATGCGTGCCCTGCCCCGGTAACGTCTCCCTGAAAATAAAAATACGCCTCAGCTCACGGCCCGTACCTACCGCATAGGTCAGTTCGGAGCGCAAACTACCATCCAGGAAACCAGCATTCCAGTCAGCACGGTTCTGTATGGTTTCTTCGCGCAGGTTGCCGGGCAAGTCTAATTTACGGTATGTTGCCTGCAGGGCCAGGTCGCTGTCCTCTCCGATGGGTGTGCTGATCTGGGCGTTATAGGTTTGAGCTGTTTCAGGATTTCCCAATTCCCCATCTCTTGTCGGGCGCAGATCTGTGCGGTGACTATAATCTACCCTGAAACGCGTCCGGGCCGAGTCGTTGCTTTCCACAAAAACCAAATGTTCATCAAAATACATCGCCGACCCAACTATAGAATCTGTACCCAACGCACTTATCTTGTTCTTATCGAACCGGTACACATAACCCGGCGAGAAATGCCTTAATTTATACTTTGCTCCTATATCGCCCCGGTACCAACCCGACTTTGTAGTTGGCTGCTCGCTGTTCAGCATAAAAAAAGTATTGCGCATTTCCAGTCTGCCTATCTCTTTAAAAGCATCCAGGTAATGTTGCACACCGTCCAGCTGGTCTTCACGAAAGCGCCTGCTGATGCGGTAGTTATACAGGTTCCGGACATCCTTAGCAGCGCCCACCGAAAAGTTAAAGATATGGTCTTCGGCATTACTTTCGGGGTTCTGTAAACTCCAGTCGCGGTCAAATTCTATAGGCCGATAGCGGTCTATGGGTGCAAAGTGCTGGTCGGTATATTCGTAATTCAGGGCGCTGTTCAGTTTATAGTTTCCAAGCCAAGTTATAGTTTGGTTATCTACTTTATAGCCAACCCGCATCGCCTTACCATCATCGTCTCCCGAGTCGAGTTCCGAAAACCGGTTGAGGTCGTTCTGAGAAGCGGCGCCTTCTACAAATACATTTATACCTTCCCGAATCTCGTAGCCGGTACCTAACGTTATAAGTTGCTTTTTACGGGGAGTCGGGATGATGCGAAGCGGGACATAATTACCTTGCGACACACCATTTACAGGAGCCACCCAGCGGTAGACCCGCCCGTTAACCGTAGTATTGGCTACTACATAATCGCCGTTGCCTAAGCCTACTTCCGAAAACCGGACATTATAGTAAGCCTGTTCCGGGTTGTTGGAGTAAACATAAAATTCTGTCGGGATGCCGTTAACCAAGGTATCTCGGCGGGCATAAAGTACCTGGTTCGGGTCAAAAGCCACACTATCTATACCCGGAATCACAGCCCTGTCCAGGTCATCGCCGATGCCGGCCAACAATTGTTTATCGCTGTCGCGCAGGTCCAGTAGTAGCAGGTTGTTAGGGTTATCCTGCTCGTTATAGTAGTTGCCATATACATTCAGTTTGCCCAGCCGCTGGTAATGGCTTGCACTATAAATGGCACGACTATAGTTCTGGTCCGAGTACTCAAAATCAACTTTAATGCGGGTGTTCCGGGTAATAACGTGTCGCGTCGTAAATGTTATCTCAGCCTGGTTATAGTCTATGGTATAGTCGTAATCGTAACCGCGCACCAGTAAGCGCCCATCTAAAAACACCCGCTCCGAATTAGCCAGCACAATTATAAATCGTTCGTTATTTGGCCCCCGCAACCTGTATGGCCCCAGCACACCTTCCTGGGTCTGAATTTCCTGAGAGGCAAATTTGCCTTTTGAGGCCGATGCCGCTACCGAAGTAATGCCCTGCCGCTCCGGAGTTTTACCAAAGGTTGTTTCGAAAGCTGCACCCTGCACGTTTTTATAGTATTGCAGAAAATAAGAGGGCTTGCTTTGCAATACCACATCGCCGGCCGTTAGCTGCCACTGTTTATGGCTGAGCGTGATGTATACTTTATCAAACTCCTGCAATTGCTGCGTATTTCCTTCAGGCTGAAAAGGGATATTCTGGTCAGTAATGGCAGCAGTTATACTTATCTCGTCGGTTAGCTTTCCGTCTAATTGCAGGTTCAGGGCTGAGTTTACGAATACGTTCTGTGTGTTACCAAACGAGACGCCCCGGCTTATACTTCCTGTTTTGTTAAGGCCCGGTGTTTTAAATATTTCTTCCCTGGTTGCGATCTCTTCCTGGTAATAACCCGTGTTAAACGAGCTCATATCAAGCCGGTTTATATCGCGCCGGAAGGCTGGTTTTGTAAGATTAAGGGGCAATACACGGTAACACACCAACACCGAGTCGGGGACGGAAACCATAGTTGCCAGGGTATCTATAGCAACAGAATCCGGTGCAGGAAAACGGGTAAAGGTGAACTCGTTGCGGCTATAGTTATAGTCGTAACTATACAGGTCTTTATTTTTACCAAATAGTGTTATTGTTTCAGGTATAACCGTTACGCTATCCAGTTTCTGTGGAAAATCTGTCACAGGCAGCAGTTTGCATCGCTGGTTGCTTAAAGAGGTTTGCGCCAGCAAAGGCAGGCTACAACATAACAGCACGATGCCAACTATAAACCCCTTGCTAAGCATGCTCCGCAATCGGTAACGATATTTTAAAGGTAGTGCCTTTTCCGTTCTCGGTCTCGAACCAGATACTGCCGCCGGCATTTTCGATACCGCGCTTTGCCACGGCAAGGCCTATACCTGAACCTGTATACTTGGTACTGAAGTTCGGCACAAATACTTTACTCCTGATATCCTCTGGTATACCGCTTCCGTTGTCCTGTATGTTTATCAGCACTTCCCCATCCTGATGCTTCAATTCTACTTTTATAAGCGGTTTGCGGGTGGTGGGCACTGCCTGTATCGCATTCAGCAGCAAATTGTTAAAGGTACGAACAAGTAAACTCTCATCGGCCAGCACTAAAACTTCTTCGGCAGGTATATCTTTTATTATTTTGGCGGTGGCAGGGTCGTTATGCAGGTCGGCGGCTTTGCGGAGGGCAGCAGCCACATCTACCAGTTCTGCCTTAGGCTCAGGCATAGAGGTAAAGCTCGAGAAAGAGGTCGCAATATCGCTCAGGATGTTTATCTGGGTGATCAGGGTTTGTGATATTTTACTGATGAGCTGTTCGGTGTTCGGCCTGTTTTCCGAGATCGCTTTTTGCAGGTATTGCAGCGAGAGCTTCATCGGGGTAAGCGGGTTCTTTATTTCGTGGGCAACCTGCCGTGCCATTTCGCGCCAGGCGGCTTCTTTCTCCTGAATGGCAAGGTCCTGTTTGTTTTGCTCCAGCGTTAACAGCATGCGGTTATACTCATTCACGAGCATGCCAATTTCATCGGCTCCTTCGTAAGCCAGCATTTCGTTTTTACCTGTAAGGGAGGTACGTTTCAGTTTATCGGCCAGCAAGCGCAATGGTACGGTTAAGGCCCTTGAGGCAAAAAAGGTGAGCAGCATGAACAAGATAAACATCACGGTAAAAATGTTCATCGTAGTCGTTATAAGCTCGATAAGTTTCAGGTCCAGTTGTTTTTCTGAATCAAAGAATGGCATCCCAACAAAGCCAGCAAGCACATCAGGGTCGTTGTTAGGTCGCAAAGGCAGATATACCGCGTTAAAGGTCAGGTTACCGGCTTTTTCTTCCAGCAACACGCGCAGCGCCTGCCTTTCCGAAATAGCCGCAAACGCCTCCGGGTTCACCAACTTCGATAACAAGCCGGCATCAAATATCAGCGGCTGACTTGTAGTGATCAACCGGCCATTGCGGTTATACAGGTTAATATCTGTTTCAGAAATAGAAGCGATCTCTGATACACGTTTCTGCAGTTCGTTGCGCTGCTCCAACAGCCCGGAGCCAAGCATGGCGTTCAATGTTTCCTGAATAGCTTTGCCACGTTGCTCGTAGGTGTTCATCAGGTCTTTTTTGTAAGAGGCCGTTACAAGGCTGGCAATAGCTATACTTACAAGCAGCAAAGGCAACAAGATCCCGAAGTTCAGGAACACCTGTATCTTGGTACTAAAGTTTGGCTTAAACTGTCCCAGGTATCTTCTCCTAAAAATATACACCAGCAGGCCAGCAACAATAAAACCCAGCATGTACAGCAAGAAGAGAAACGAAAAATTCGACAATACCTCGCCTACGCTATACTTCTGGTTTGTTACAACCAATACTTTTTTAGGTCCGGCCTTAACACCGAAGTGGTGATAATCGCCCTGGTTATGCCCATCGTGGTAAAACTCTGAATGGCCAATGTGCGCAGGGTCCAGGTAAGTGGCGTAGTCGTATTCGCCTTCGCTGTAGCTCAGTTTGTTGTTTTCGTAAATGGCGTAGCTCAACAGGTCCATCCGGAAAGGCTGGTTGTGCTGCTGATTACTCAAAAGCTCCGGCAACAAACTATGTGGCAGAAGTTTCTGGAGGCTGAGCTGTAAAACTATAGTTCCTTCCAGGCCAAAGCCAACCGGCACCTCAATCAGTTTTAAGTATAAGCGCGAGTTGTAACGGGTTGGGTCCTGCACCAGAAACAGGTTCTTACGTTCGGTACGGTTATCGGGGGTATTGTATTTAAAAAGTAGCTCCTGCAAAGTGGCAGCCGTTGTATCGGCACTCTCCAACGACCTCCCCTGGCTATCGAATAGCAACACACTGGTTTCATACTTATCAAAATAATCGCTCAGGTATTGCTTCGATATCTTACGTTTAATAAAAGAGGCGTCCACATAAGGCCCCAGCATTTTTAGCCTGATAAGCTGGTCGTTTGCTATCTTGACTGCTACTTCATCTAAAAAATACTCCCCTACTACATCGTTCCCCTCAATTATGGTTGATGCAAAGGATTGCTTGTATAGTTTTACCTCGTTCTGGTAATGCCTGAAAAGCGCGAAAGCTCCGGTAAAAGCACTCACCATAACCACCAGCAATATAAACAGGTAAGACCGGTAGGCAGTACTCACCACATTTTTATGCTTCGCCGAAAGTATAATTATCCCCCAGAAAGAAGCGCCCAACACCACAACCTCCCAGAATTGCAACTCAGAGAGCAAAACAATTCCTAACAGCACAACACTTATCAGCAGCAACACACGGTATGCCCAGTTCTTTTTCTCGGTTTGCAATAGCACGTTAGTAGCCGAGGTAAGCATGTAGGCAAACCCGCACAGCGCCATGGTATGCAACAGCATAATGCTATAAAGTATAAGCTTATACTTTGTAAACTCCAACGACTGGTTTATATCTAAAATAAGAGGCGAATTGTGGTAGATGCTGTAGTAGAATCGGAACAGGATGATAAGCAGCAGGAAAAAAGCTACCATACAGCTCACGAGTAAAATGCGCCTCGTGCCTGGGCTTACATTTTTTAGCTGAGCGAGTATGTTATACTTATAGAACAAGTATAAGCCGGCAACAGCTACTATTAAAAGCAACACCATGTTTATGGCCAGATCACCGACAGATGGAGACCAGCGAGACGCCGCGTAGAGGGTTGGGTTAAAAAGCTCTACATCGCTGATAGCAAATGGCAGGTTAAAGAATAGTAGAACAAACCGCAATACCAACAACATAACCAGGAACGTAACTATACCCCTGCTATAGTTGGCCAGCTTTATCTGTTGCCGTGCATAAACTACTCCCGCCCATACATAACATAAAATTCCCAGCAGCAACAGCACCAACTCTATAGTTCGACGGTTATGGTCAGTGTTATCCAGGTTAACGTCTACTGAAAAAAGATACTGCCCGTCGGGCGAGGTAATCTGGGGCAACGAAATACGCTTATCCGGCACTATACCTGCAACTGGCTCATCAAATATATCTGGTGAGAGCGTTTTATTCAGGTACTCGTTTTTGATGCGGTAATCTGTTTCCAGGGGTATGTATACAAAAATACGGTGCTCCTTCGCCTGGTGTGGTACAACTATAAAAGAGCCATACTCGCTGCTGGTAAATGTGGTGAGCCGGGTATCCGGTACAAAATCAAGGTCGGTGAGGGTGTTATGCCCCGACCAGAATACGATCCGGTTTTGCTTGTAAACTAATGTAGGATATTTTGTTTTGTCGAGTAAGCTGGAGAAGGAAACGCTGTCGGGGTGAAGTTTTGTGGCAATGGCTACTGCCTGCTCTTGGGCTTCGGCTATACTTTTAGTTGTGTTTTCCTGTATCTGGGCCAGCTTTTGCTCAGCCCCAGTCCTTAAACCGGGAACGCTCAGCACATTAAAATGCACAGCAGCTGTTGCCAGAAAAAACAGCACAGCCAGCAGCAAAAGTATAAGGGTGGTTAGCTTCCGGTTCAAAGTATAGCAGGTTTATCCCACGAATTTAACTAAAACGCAGGATAAGCCCTATTGATTCAGTCCAGAATTATACCTTGCTGTAAGTAGGGTTGTAATTGATACCTGAAAAGAAGTGCAGCATCAGCACTCTGGAATAACGGAATGAGAAAGGAGCCGTTACGATTGCTATGGCTGAAACAGTAAGTATATAGGTTAAGGTAGATGGATCTCCGGCAAGATAATACAGCAACACGCCAACTATAAGCACAAGTGCCACCGAAAAACCATAGCTGATGTACATGGCACCATAAAAAAGCCCTACCTCCACTTCGTAGTGAAGTCCGCATACCGGGCAGTCCTCGTGCATGTTATCAAACTTTGTGATATGATAACCCGGATGCGTAAATATCTCCCCTTTACGACAGCGTGGACAACGCAACTTAACTATAGCTTCTAACTTAGTTGGTGCTGACATTCTTCTTCTTGTTACTTTTATACCACAAAAAGCCCACCGTACCTATCAAAATATAAGGTATCACCATCAGGTAAAGTATACCGGTATTCAACCCCGAACCCACCTGCGACTCAGGTTCTTTGCTACCTGTGCCAACATTAGACTCTACGGTAGCGCGGCACATAGCACATTGCGCATTACTTGTAACAGGCACAAAGGCGAGTATAAATAATACTGCCAGGGCCACTGTACTTTTAAGAACAGACTTTTTCATAATAATCGATCTGCAGATATTTAACTTAACTATAGTACGGCGAAATAAGCAGGTAAACTAAAACACCTGTTATAGCCACATACAACCAAATCGGGAACGTCCATTTTGATATACGACGATGCCTTGAAAGCTGGTTTGTAATACCAAAATAAACCGACAAAAGAACCAACGGAACTATAACAACTGCCAGTACAATATGTGTTAGCAACACAAAGTAATAAATATACTTTAGCGCGCCGTCGCCACCATAAATGGTTCGCTCACCTAAAAAATGGTACGTAACATACGATACCAGGAACACAGCCGATAAACCAAAAGCAGTTAGCATTGCTCCCCGGTGTATCTTAATATTTCCTTTCCGAATGTTGATGTAGCCCACTATAAGCGCAATGGCTGTAAGCGAATTAAGAATGGCATGCAAAGGTGGCTGAAACGAAACATCAACCGAGCTGTTAGCCGTAGTTTTATCTAAAAAGAAAAGCCCACCCACTACAACAGGTATAAGCACAGACAATACTGCGATCAGCAGCATCATTCGTTTATCCCTATTATCCGGTAAGCTATTTTGATTTACTCTGTCCATCCAGCAACACGTTAACTTCAATTATCATGCGGTCGATCTCACTTACTTCGGTGCCGTTGTAGATGCCGCGCACGCGTAACTTATTATCTACCAGGAAAAACTTATCTGTCATCAGAAAATCTTCCGGGCCACCTGTCTTCTGCAAAGGTACTTGAAAACCCTGTTGTGCTAAACTATAGATCGTAGTTTTATCACCTGTCAGGAAATGCCATTTAGCCGTATCTGCCTTAAAAGTTGTTGCATACTTTCGCAACACATTTACTGAATCGGTGTCAGGTTTTGATGTAATAGTAACCAATTGTACCTGCTCGTTGTTTTGGTAAGATTCCTGAACCCTGACCAGGTGCGCATTCATTTTAGCACATATATCAGAGCAATCTGAGTGAAAGAAATTAACTAAAGTATACTTCCCTTCCAGGTCTTCGCTTCCGAAAGTATTTCCGCTTTGGTCTGTTAAACTGAAAGCGGGCAGTTGTTGAAAAATAGTATCGCCTTTAGCATCAAAGCGTACTTCCCCTTTTTCATCTACTTCCGGGAAATAACCTCTCAGTCCGAAATGGTGCTCCCCGAAAGTGTAGATAAATATAAAAACGAAAATAGGCACTAATATTAGAAAGCCTAACATTAGTGCCTTTAACTTACTCATTCAGTAAATGTTATTTAAAGTAATTTGTTATCGAGTCGTAGTAATAGCTACCTTCTGCAAGTAAAGCTACCATCAGCCATGCTACCAGCGCAAGCGGTAAAAGTATCGACCATATCAATGCTTTTGCTTCGTGCTTTAAGTGCATGAACTCCGCAACTATATAAAATGCCTTAAATATAGTTAGTATAATAAAGATAGCGTTACGTAGCGTTCCGGCATCCATGGTAAAGGCGAAAAGGAATTCTACAGCGGTTAAGCCAACCAGTATAAAAAACGTTTTCCAGATCCATTTGGTCTGGGGCTTCGGAATATCGCCGGAAGCAGTAAAGTCTTGTTCGTGATGCGTTGCCATATCTTATAAATTTATCCTTTCAGCTAAAAGCTCCAGGCTATAGTTTATACTTGTTTATAATTAGATCAGGTAGAAGAAGGTAAATACGAATACCCACACAAGGTCTACAAAGTGCCAGTAAAGACCAACTTTCTCTACCATCTCGTAGTGACCGCGCTTATGGTAAACCCCGTTAACTGTGTTAATGAAAACCATTATTAACAGTATTACACCTGAAAATACGTGCGTACCGTGGAAACCTGTGATAAAGAAGAACAGGTCAGCGAACAAGGGTGGTCCGTATTGGTTAACGGTGAGATTGGCTCCAAAAACAGTAGTACCGTCCGCAAGCAACATACCTTTGTCGTCGCCGGTTATAAAGTGAGCCCACTCCCATGCCTGGCAACCAAGGAATATAGAACCGAACAGGATCGTCCATAATAACCATTTCTGCACATCATTCTTATCCATACGGTGACCGGCTTCTACAGCAAGTACCATAGTTACAGAACTTAGGATCAGGATCATGGTCATTAAAGCTACGAAAGCCAATGGCAGGTCCATTCCGTGTAAGCCCGGGAATGCGTTAAATACTTTTTCCGGAATCGGCCACCATTCTGTAGAGAAGTAGAAGTCTTCTACTTTACCAGTATAAGGCATATGTGAGTGGCGCGATAAGCCATACACAATTAAGAAAGAGCCGAACGTGAATGCATCAGACAGCAGGAAAAACCACATCATGAGTTTTCCATAGCTCGCTTTCAATGGTTCGTTACCGCCATCCCATGTACCTGTGTTAGGTGCTTCCAGCGTAGTTGAAGTAGACATAGTTTATGTATAAAACGTGTTTAGTGATTTACCTGTAAAAAGAAGTACAAATATAGCCAAAGTCCTCCTAAAAAGTGCCAGTACGTATTACATAACTGTATACGCAATATATTTTTAGAGTGTACCCGATACTGCAGGCTTGCTATCAGTACCATTAATAAAAACAATAATCCTGTAATTAGGTGGAAACCGTGCACTCCAGTTAAAACATACAGAAATGAACCGGCAGGGTTACTATCAACCCCACCAAAGTATACATTATTTTTAACCAGGTCGCCCCAGGCTTCTACCTGCGCAAACAGGAAAGCTGTACCCAACACCATAGTGGCAGCTACCATTAGCTTCACCATGGTAAGGTTATCTTTTTTGGCAGCGTTATAGGCCAGTTGCATCGTTACACTACTCAGCACTATAAGCACCGTACTCAATATAAAGGAAGTTGGCAGGTCAAATTCAAGCCAGTTACCTTCTTCGCGGCGAACAATGTATGCACTTGTAAACGCGCCGAACATCATCAGTATGCTTATAATGATAAGCCAGAGCGTAAACTGTAGTGGATGGACTCCACCTTTGTAATCTTTATGAATATCTGTAACCATAACTATAGGTTAACTTTATCTAAAACAAAAGCGATCTGAACGATCGGTAAATATAAAAATGAGCCAAACATGATATTCATCGCAGCTTTCTTAGAGCAGGTGCGCATTAAATAAAATGTTTGTGCCAGAAATAGAACGCCACAAACTACGGCTATCAACGCTGATGTTGTACCTGTCATGCCAAACTGTAGTGGCAATAAACTCAACGGTATCAGCACCAAAGTATAGATCATGATCTGGATAGCAGTCTTCAGATTTTTGCCACCTTCCATGGGCAGCATCTTAAAGCCGGCTTTCTTATAGTCATCATCCAGCACCCAGGCAATAGCCCAGAAATGCGGGAACTGCCATATAAACTGTATGCCGAACAATATCCATGCTTCTACGCCTAAAGCTCCGGTTGCAGCAACCCAGCCGATCAGCGGAGGCATTGCACCTGGTATAGCACCTATAAATACCCCGATCGGGCTTATGCGCTTCATTGGTGTATAAGCAAAGCCATACAGTATTAAAGACAGTAACGAAAATGCTGCAGCCATTAAATTGAAAGCAGAAGCTAAAATAGCTAAGCCAACAACGCCTGTAACAACACAAACTACTATTGCTTCATTAACTGAGACCTGCCCTGTTGGCAATGGTCTTTTTGCTGTTCGCTTCATCAGCTTATCGAGGTCTTTCTCGATGATCTGGTTAATGATATTGGCCGAACCTGTTACCAGTAAGCCACCTATCATCACTAAAGCTATTTCCCAGTAATTAGCCACCGGCCTGCCAAGCACAAAACCTATTGCACTCGAAAAGGCAACTGTAAAGCTTAATCTAAACTTTAACAGTTTAAAATATGCTGACGCTTTAAGTCCCATACTTAGTGGTGGCAGTAGCGCTTTTTCTTCTTCTATCAACATCTCTAAACTAAAGCTACCGACTGTTTAACTGCCTTTTTAGAGGCATACTTATACACTATCAAAATCATAAACTGCGCCCCGAACAGTAAAGCTGCAAAAGTGAGGTGCAGTGGCTGGAAAAATGGAGGCATCGCGAAATAACTTAAGATAATACCGAAAATTATTTCCAAGCCAACTATAACCAGCATGGTGTGGGTCCAGAAATTAAGACGCTCGTTCTTTAATTTATAAAGCAGGTAAGCCAGATAAACATGCAACGCCAAAACAACTATAGAGAATGATCTGTGAATATAAAAGCTTGAACCAAGATTTTCGATCCATTCAGCTCTTCGTGCATCGCCCAGGGTATAAGCTATAATATCAACTTCCTCTCTTAACTGTGTGCCAATAAGGATCTGCCAAAATGTTGAGATCAACACTGCCCAGATTGTCACATTCAGTCTGTTACTGAATGGTATTGTTGTCTCTGTGTTTCTCTCACCTGCTCTAACAACTGCATATTGCAACAGCGCTACCAGAACTAAGGCTAGCGCCATATGTATTGTTATTGTAATAGGCAGCAGGTTAGTTGACACTACTATTGATCCTAACCAGCCTTCGATGCCTACCAGTATAAAACTGATCAGAGATAAGTAAAATACAGTGGGGTCAGTTTTAAGAAACGGTACAGAGTATAATAATGTCAGAAAAATCAAGATCCCGATTATTACACCTACTACCCTGTTCAAATATTCTATCCATGTTTTGGTAGCATTGAACTCGGTCTCGATGTATTGACTGGGGTGAGAAAAAATATAAGCTCCTATTTCTTCAAAACCTGCGCTTTCAAGATATCCGCCTAACTTCTGATTTTTCTCTATTCTTTTCTGTTTATATACTTCCAGGTAATCTTCCGGAAGCTGGTTAACATTAGTTGGAGGAATCCAACTACCGAAACACTTTGGCCAGTCGGGGCACCCCATTCCTGAACCAGTACTTCTTACGATTCCTCCAACTAAGATTAGAAAGTATACAGCAAAAACTGTAAGTACTCCTATTCTTCTAAATCTTTTATACTTAGAAGATGTATTAACCATTTAATTTTTTACTCTAATACCCGCTCCTGAGGCAGATTAGATGACTGCGTTTCAGAGAAAGGTACTGTTTGAGGTATAAAGTCCTGCTCAGCACCTGGCTTGCTATAATCGTAAGGCCATCTGTAAACGGCAGGTATTTCACCTGGCCAGTTACCGTGTCCTGGATTAACTGGAGTAGTCCATTCTAAAGTATTTGAATGCCATGGGTTCTGCGTAGCTCTTCTTCCTTTAAATATGCTGTAGATAAAGTTGAAAAGGAATATGAACTGAGCTGTAAAACCGAATATAGCTGCAATACTGATGAAAGTGTTCAGGTCAGTGAACATGTTAAATGCCTCGAAACCTGTCCAGTTATAATATCTTCTAGGGAAACCGGCTATACCTACGTAGTGCATTGGCATAAACACCAGGTATACTGCGATGAATGTTAACCAGAAGTGTACATAACCCAGTTTCTCATCCATCATACGGCCGAACATCTTAGGGAACCAGTGGTAAACACCACAGAACATGCCAAAGAATGCCGCTGCACCCATTACAAGGTGGAAGTGAGCAACTACAAAGTATGTATCGTGCAATTGGATATCCAGTGCTGAGTTACCAAGTATGATACCTGTTAAACCACCTGAGATAAACAGTGATACGAAACCAATAGCAAACATCATAGCAGCTGTGAAACGGATGTTACCTCTCCACAAAGTAGCAAGCCAGTTAAACACCTTTACCGCTGACGGTACTGCAATGATCAAGGTCAGGAACATGAACACCGATCCAAGGAATGGGTTCATACCGGTCACGAACATGTGGTGAGCCCACACAACAAACGAGAGCACCGATATACCTAACAATGAACCGATCATGGCGCGGTAACCGAAAATTGGTTTACGTGAGTTAGTCGCGATCACTTCAGATACGATACCGAATGCTGGAAGAATTACGATATATACTTCCGGGTGACCTAGGAACCAGAATAAGTGCTGGAATAAGATAGCGCTACCACCTGTGTTTGATAAAGCCTCTCCGGCAATATAGATATCAGATAGGTAGAAGCTTGTACCAAAACTACGGTCAAATATAAGAAGCAAAGCAGCTGAGAAAAGAACCGGGAATGAAAGCAGACCAAGTACAGCAGTCAATGTGAATGCCCATATAGTAAGAGGCAGTTTAGTCATCGACATGCCTTTTGTTCTCAGGTTTATTACAGTTGCGATGTAGTTAACACCACCTAATAACTGCGATACAATAAACAATGCCATTGCGATCAACCACATTGTCATACCTGTACCTGAGCCCTTAATAGCCTGAGGAAGCGCGCTTAGCGGAGGATAGATCGTCCAGCCACCACCTGCAGGGCCATTTTCTAAGAATAAAGACCAGAACATGATAATGCTTGCCAGGAAGAAAATCCAGAAAGAAAGCATGTTCATGAAGCCGGAGGCCATATCGCGGGCACCAACCTGTAATGGAATCAGGAAGTTTGAGAATGTACCGCTCAGACCAGCTGTCAGTACGAAGAATACCATGATCGTACCGTGCATGGTAACCATAGCAAGGTAGAATTCAGGATCCAGCTTACCATTTGTTACCCAACCACCCAGAATTGGCTCCAGGAAAGTAAAGGTTGCTTCAGGCCATCCTAATTGCAGGCGGAACAATACCGATAGAAAACCACCGATAAACGCCCAGATTATACCCATAAAAAGGAACTGCTTCGCAATTACTTTATGGTCCTGGCTGAAAATGTACTTTTCAAAAAAGTTTTGATCGTGATGATGATCATGCTCCTCGTGGTCATGATGCATATCCGTTTTGTTAATAGCGATATCTGTACTAGACATTTTCTAAGTATTTAAATGCTATAATTCTGTTTTCTGGTCCTCTGCAGCCTGGTTCATTCTCGTTGCAGGTTCTTCTGCTCCTTTAGTCTGAAATTTAGCTACTACATTAGGGTTCTGATCAGCGAATGCGCTCTGCTTGGCTAACCATTCCTCATACTCCTCCTGCTCATCTACAACCACTACATAGCGCATTGCAAAGTGACCACGTCCGCATATCTCAGTACAAGCCATCTCATACTTAAAGTCCGGGTTACCAAGCTCACTCTGCATCTCTGCAGTTGTTTTAGTAGGTACAAACCAGAATTTAGTTGGCATACCTGGCACGGCATCCATCTTCTGACGGAAATGTGGTAAGAACACACTGTGTATCACATCTCTCGAGCGTATCTTAAACAAGATAGCCTTGCCTTTCGGAATGTGAAGTTCTAACGGGTTCACGATATCATCCATCGCATTCGGATCAGAAAAATCGATACCGAATTCGTTTGTTGCATCTATAAGTGATGTCTTGGTTATTCCTAGTTTGCCGTCTGCTCCTGGATATCTTACCATCCAGTTAAACTGCTTACCCATTACCTCAACAACAACTGCATCGGCAGGTGCAGCACTTGTAATGTTTGCCCATGTTTTCCAACCGGCAAATACAAGTATAGCCATTACCACGGCAGGTATCATTGTCCAGATAACTTCCAGTTTATTGTTGTGCGGGTAGTAGTAAGCGCGTTTGTCATCTTTATGCTGGTATTTATAAGAATACCAGAAAAGCAGCACCTGCGTGATCAGGAACACGATACCGATAATGATCATCGTTGTCCAGAAAAGCTCATCCGTCCACTCACCGTGAACAGAAGCCAGCGGCTGATTCATTTCATCCCATGAGTCAGCGAAAGACCATGCGAATGCGATACCACCAATAATAAGGAACAGCAACAGTAATAAGCTGTTTACTTTATTACTCGTTTTAGTTGTGCCTGCTGCCTGTTGAGACGAACCTCTGAAGATAGAGGCAAGAGTTCCTATCCTAAATAAAAGGAAAAGAACAACTAACAGCAGAAGTATGGATAAACCAATAGCGATCGTAATCATTATATTGTGTTTTATGTATTATCTCTAAACGTGATGGTGAACACTTTCTTCCAGGAACGGGTGATTTACCGGAACCAAGGAAGCTTTAGTTAATCCTTTAGTGAATACCAACAGGAATACACCCAGGAAGATCAACGTTGTACCGATCTCTATAAATCCGATACCGGCATCTCCTCTCATTGTACCAGGCATCATCATCAAGTAGAAGTCTAACCAGTGGCCAATTAGTATAGCTATAGTTACGATCTTCAACATGATCATCTGACGCTTCGCATCTCTTGTCATTAACACAAGGAATGGGAATACAAAGTTGATTAGCAGGTTCGTGAAGAATATCCAGGTATAATGATCATCTAAGCGATCAAGGAAATAGATAGATTCTTCAGGAATGTTAGCATACCAGATCAGCATGAACTGAGAGAACCAAATGTAGGTCCAGAAAATAGAGAATGCAAATACGAATTTACCCAGGTCGTGCAGGTGGTTTGCATTTACCAGTTTGAGGTAACCATTCTGCTTAAGTATAATTACTGTTAAAGTAATTACTGATAAACCAGATACGAACCAGCTTGCGAATACATACCAGCCGAACATGGTTGAGAACCAATGTGTATCAATTGATAGTACCCAATCCCAAGCTGCCATTGATGAAGAAACACCAAAAACTACAAGGAACATAGCTGAAATGCGGATACTCTTATGATAGAATGAAGTTCCACCCTGAAGGTCTTCATTTATGGAGTTTCTTCTTAACCAGTTAAAGAACAATATCCATAAAGCGAAGAATATGATCATTCTGATCAGGAAGAACCAGAAGTTCAGATAACCTGATTTACCAGCAATGATCGGGTCATAACGTTCATCGTTGATATCGTACAGGTAATCGTGCGTCCAGTGGAATATATCATGCCCACCAAACAGGAATACTAAAAGCATAACACCAAATCCAATTGGCAGGTAATAGCCCATTGCTTCAGAAACACGCTTAATTAATACTGACCAGCCGGCATAAGCCACATACTGAACAGCAACAAAGAATACGCCTATAAGCGATATACCTGTAAAGTAAACGTTATTCAACCAAAGGTTCATGAATAAGCGCTTCGTCCATGAGGCAGCTTCGTGACCTGCTGCTGCAGCTTCACCATGACCTTCACCATGATCCGCTCCACCACCGGCAGCCATTAATATTATACCTAATATTAGAAGTATAACACCGACAGCTATCGTTAAGAAAAACTTATTGATAGTTTTCCGTGGTATAATGAGTCTTTCTTCTGTCATTATTCTCAAAAATTAAAGCTTCAGTCTTAGTTATTTGGTGTTGCTGTTTCGTTTTGTGCTGAAGTTTCTTCAGTTGCAGCCTCTTGTACTGTAGTTCCGGTTTCACCCTTCTGCAGTTGCTGTACATATAGCACGATCTTCCAACGCTCATTAGGGTCTACCTGTGAGCCGTGAGGCATCATTCTACCGCGTCCATTAGCGATCACATGGTAAATATGGCCTGCTGGTAGTTCAGCTACTCGTCCTGCGCTATAAGATGGTACGCCTTTAAATTTCTGGCCAACCAATCCCTGACCGTCACCTTCGGCACCGTGGCAAGGAGAACAAAAACGTACATAAAGTACTTTACCTTCTTCAAGGTGTTTCTGTGTTCTTTCCAGCGGGTTAATTAATTGTGTTCCTGCTGCCTCAGCGTTATCTTCTGTCAGGTACATGTTGTATCCCTGCTTGCCACGTGCTACGGTACCCGGAGCTGGCTGACGCAGGTTTAATCCACCTGGGTTATACTTGTTGTCTTTGATCTGTGAATATGGATCCAGAGGCACAGAATGATACATATCTGGTGCAAATTCAAGACCCGGATCCTGTTCGTTACTGCAAGCTACCAGCATCGCAGCAGAGAAAAGTACAGCAGAGGCTTTAAAGCCGATATTCATGAAGTTTTTCATTACTTGATTACCTCCTTCTCGTTAACTTCGATAGCACCATTTGAGCGAAGCAGGTCATTCAGAGCATTCATATCAGTTACTCCTTCATTCACTTCAATCGCCATTACAAATTTATCATCTGTAGCGCGCTTATCGAACACGTTTACCTTTAGAGATGGCTTCAGTTTAGATACAATAAAGAATGTGATCACCATACCAAAAGCCGCGCAAAGTACAGTTAACTCGAAAGTTACTGGTATAAATGCAGGGATCGCGATGTGTGGTTTACCACCAATGATCATTGGCCAGTCAAAACCCAGCATCCAGATCTGCATCCAAAGTGCGAATGATGTTCCGAACAAACCGCAGAAGAATGCGATGATCGGTAGTCTTGATCTCTTGATACCTAATACATCATCTATTCCGTGTACCGGGTATGGCGAGAATACGTCATATATCTTTGTACCGGCAGCCCGTACGTTTTCGATGGCTTCTAAAAGCACATCCTCATCATCGTAGATACCTAAAACAAACTTCTTATTCATTGCTATGAGGTGTATTAGTGTTAGACTCAGGTGCGGTGCCATGCATTGACTTTGCATGTGAGTTATGGGAATGCTTCACTTCTGAAGAAGACTTCAGAATAGCTTTTACTTCTGCCATGTTTACCACCGGGAAGAATTTCGCGAACAACAGGAACAGTGTAAAGAACAAACCAATTGTACCTACATAAATTCCGATGTCGATGATAGTTGGAGAGAACATTGCCCATGAAGATGGAAGGTAATCTCTGTGAAGCGAGGTTACGATAATTACGAAACGCTCGAACCACATACCTATGTTCACGAAGATCGAGATGATAAATGTAGCTGTTAAGCTTCTTCTTATACTTCTGAACCAGAAAAGCTGAGGTGTAATAACGTTACAGGTCATCATTGCCCAGTAAGCCCACCAGTAAGGTCCGAAGGCACGGTTGATAAACGCATACTGCTCATACTCTACACCTGAATACCAGGCAATAAAGAACTCAGTTGTATAAGCGATACCAACTATAGAACCTGTCAGGATAATTACCTTGTTCATCGATTCAACGTGCTCCAGCGTAATATAGTGCTCCAGGAAGAACACTTTTCTGGTAATGATCATCAGGGTTAATACCATGGCAAAACCTGAGAATATCGCACCAGCCACAAAGTATGGAGGGAAGATGGTTGTGTGCCAGCCTGGTATAACTGACGTTGCAAAGTCCATGGATACGATTGTGTGTACAGAAAGTACCAGTGGTGTTGCAAGACCAGCCAGGATCAGGGATACTGTTTCGTAACGAGACCATGCTTTAGCTGAACCTGTCCAGCCCATTGATAAGGCGGCGTATGCTCTTCTTGCGATAGGTCCGGTTGCTCTGTCGCGGATAGTTGCAAAGTCAGGAATCAGACCAATGTACCAGAATACTAATGATACAGAGAAGTAAGTAGAGATCGCAAATACGTCCCAAAGTAGCGGAGAGTTAAAGTTAACCCATAGCGAACCGAATGTGTTTGGCAATGGAAGTACCCAATAGGCTAACCACGGACGGCCCATGTGCAGAACCGGGAACATCGCGGCGCAAATTACCGCAAAAATGGTCATCGCTTCCGCTGCACGGTTAATTGAAGTTCTCCACTTCTGGCGGAACAGTAAAAGGATAGCTGAGATAAGTGTACCGGCGTGACCAATACCTACCCACCATACGAAGTTGGTGATATCCCATGCCCAACCTACTGTTTTATTTAGGCCCCATTCACCGATACCATACCATAGTGTGCGGTAAACAGAGTATAAAAATATAGCGAGGCCTACCAGGGCTACAGCCAGGGCAGCCGCCCAACGTATGTTGGGTTTTGCTTCTACCTGTCTGCAAACATCTTCAGTGATGTCGTGGTATGTTTTCCCTCCCGTTACTAGAGGCTCTCTTATCGGAGATACATGCTGCATAACTCTCTCGAATTTTATTTTTAAGCTAAGTTTCTAATTTTAGTCAGGTAAGTCACGTTTGGCTGTACGTTAAGCTCTTCCAGTACGTGGAAGGCACGTTCACCCTGCTCACGAGCCAGAACTTTCGATATGCGGCTTTCTTTATCCAGCATATCACCAAATACGATCGCTTCAGTTGGGCAAGACTGCGCACAAGCTGTTACAATTTCACCGTCTTTTGGTCTTCTGTTCTCACGTTTCGCATCTAACTTACCAAGTTGTACTCGCTGTACGCAGAAAGAGCATTTCTCCATAACTCCACGTCCACGAACGGTTACGTCTGGGTTCAGTACGAACTTAGCCAGGTCGTTATTCATGGTGTAGTCAAACTTGTCGTTGTTTGCATAAGCAAACCAGTTAAAGCGACGTACTTTATAAGGGCAGTTGTTAGCGCAGTAACGAGTACCTACGCAACGGTTATAAGCCATCTGGTTTATACCTTCTGAACTGTGCATTGTAGCAGCAACCGGGCAAACTGTTTCGCAAGGTGCGTGGTTACAGTGCTGGCACATCATAGGCTGGAAAATAACAGAAGGGTTTTCTGCCGGATCTTCCATGGTCTTATAGTCCTTCTCTTCGTGCTCCACAGCGCTGTAGTATCTGTCGATACGTATCCAGTGCATTTCGCGGCGCATCAGAACTTCAGCTTTACCTACAACAGGTATGTTGTTCTCTGCCTGGCAGCTTATCGTACAAGCACCGCAACCAATACATGAGTTAAGGTCGATAACCATACCCCAGTGGTGGTTCTTGTATTCATAATCATCCCAAAGCGAGATGGTTGATGGTTTTGCAGGTCCTTCGTGTGTAGCTATTCGGATATATTCGGTAACGTCTTTTGGATTCGCTTTATAGTTTGCAAGTGTATTTTCCTGCACTACATTACGGTCCATGATCGTGTGGTGCGTCTGCATCTGAGCAATTTCAGAAGTTGCACCTGTTTTTTCGATCTTAACACCACCTGATAAAATCACATTGTTATTTACAACAGTAGCGATCGGATAAGCATTAGCACCTACTCCTTTAGCAACTGGCATTGCCTCCAGGTTACGGCCATAACCTATAGCTATAGCAACTGTTCCCTGAGCCTGACCTGGCTGAATAAGTACCGGCAGTTCGATGGCTGTGCCATTCTGCATCGTTACTTTAACAACATCGTTCTGGGCAATTCCCATATCTATAGCCATTTTGCGTGGCATAGCTACATAGTTACCCCAGGTTGCTTTCGAAATAGGGTCAGCCATTTCCTGTAACCATGGGTTGTTAGCCTCTACACCAGTACCAATAGCTACTTTTTCGTACAGAACGGCTTCTATAGCGCCGGCAGCTGGCTTAGCTGCTGTTGTAGTTATAGTTGCTGCTGTAAAGTTGCTAGCTGGTGTCAGCATGCTGCTACCATTCTGAACAACGCCATCGTGTACTGCTTTCTCCCATGCCTGGTTGAAGTCACCAGTCAGGATGCCTCTCCAGTTGTTACGGATGTATTCGTAATAGCTGGTAGTGTTTCCACTCCAGGCTAATAAGCTATCCTGTACTTGGCGTGTTTTAAATATCGGAGACAGAACCGGCTGAGCTAAGCTGATAAAGCCTTTCTTAGGCTCATAGTCGTTCCAGGATTCTAAGAAGTTGTGATCCGGTGCAATTATATCTACCAGAGCGGCTGTTTCATCAACGCGTTCTGCAAAAGACACTTTTAAGCCAACTTTCTTCAGGCCGCTAGCAACTTTATCAGCAAGCGGGTGATCATAAGCCGGGTTAGCGTTATAGAAGAATACTGCACCAACTGAACCGTTGTTCATTTCTTCAATAAGGCGGATCATCTGCGCATCATTACCCTGCTTTACAAAGTAAGGAGACGCTGTATCGATAGTAGACCCTGCTGCACCTAACGCATTGTTGATAGCTGCAACCATTGCCTGTACAGACGAGTTGTTAGAACCAGACACAACAAGTGCTTTGCCGTTATTTGCTTTCAGGTCACGTACTGTATCTGCCAGCATTTTGGCATCTATGCCTGCAACATTACCAGCCGAACCGCCACCTGTTATCGCATTGTAAAGAGCTGTTACTACAGCTTGCTCGTCAGATGGTTTAATTGGCACACGCACATCAGCATTAGCACCAGTCAGCGACATAGCTGTCTCAAACTGGTAATGTCGTGACATGGTAGGATTGTCAGCTGTTGGCTTTCTGTTCTGGATGTACTGCTTCGAGAAGATAACAGGCGCTAACCAGGTACCCAGGAAATCAGCATTGATACCAACTATAATATTTGCTTTGCTGAAGTCGTAACCAGGAACTACCCCATTGTTAGCTGCCAGCAATGCAGAAGATGAGTTGGCATCGTAAACTACGTGTTCGAAGTTACCGAAACGTGAACCAAACTCATTTATAAGTTTCTTTGTTGAAGGGCTGATCACGGTTGAAGAAACAAGCGCTACTTTTCCGCTTACTGAACCAAGCTTAGAAGTGATCTCTTTATCAACCTGCTCCCACTCAGCAACTGCACCTTTTACTAAAGGTGTGCGCAGTCTGTTATTATCATACACGCTTAAAACCGAAGCCTGAGCTCTTGCGCTTGTACCAATTGGTGTAAGTGCTGAAGAAGGGTTTGGCTCGATCTTGATAGGACGCGCTTCACGTGTTTTTACAAGAATGCTGTTGTAATCACCGTTCAGGTAATATGTAGTGGCATACCAGTTTGCTGTACCAGGCTCTACATCAACAGGCTTGTTAAGGTAAGGTATAGCTTTTCTCACCGGCGCCTCGCACGAAGCAAGAGAAGCCGCAGCCACACTAAAACCAAGCAGTTTAAGGAAATCTCTTCGGTGCGTTTTACCGGCACCCGAAGTTTCAGCTTCCTTGCTGCCTTCACCAAGCGGCAGGTATTCTGGAAACTCATTATGAGCATGCTTTGCGAACTCCGGAGTGTTTTCTAACTCCTCAATTCCTCTCCAGTATTTTATTCTGTCTTGCATATTATATTTAGAAAACTCGAATATTCAGATTAAATAAACCTCTTAGTAATGGCACTTAGAACACTCGGCACCACCATTTGACGCTACAGTAAAGGCTCCTTTAGCAGATTCCTCGTGCAGCTCAACCAGGTTGTCGTAGTACTCGTTTCCTTCTGTGTTAAGAGGAGTTTCGCGGTGACAGTCGATACACCAACCCATTGTTAATGTAGAGTACTGGTAAACTACATCCATCTCCTCGATAGGACCGTGGCAGGTCTGGCACTCTACGCCACCTACCTGCGTGTGCTGGGAGTGGTTAAAGTAAGCCAGGTCAGGCAGGTTGTGAATACGCACCCACTCGATCGGCTCGTTCTTTTCAATAGCAGTGTAGATCTTCTGTATCTCAGCAGACTCTTTTTTGATCTGGCTGTGGCAGTTCATACAGATGTTTGCAGACGGGATACTGGCACTCTTGCTTTCGTAAACAGTTGTGTGGCAGTAGTTACAATCGATCTGGTGCTCGCCTGCGTGCAGTTTGTGAGAGAACGCGATCGGCTGCTTAGGCGCATAACCTTCCTGTATACCAATACCCATTGCTTTATCCAGGGTAAGATCAAGCAACACTACTACAAATATCAGTAGCACGATAGTACGAACAGCGCTTGATTTATAGATCTTAGAGAAGTCGAAACGCTGGTTTACAACCTCTTTGTCAAGGTCGTCCAGCTCGCGGTTCTTGTTCAGGTAGTTCTTCAGTAAAGAAGAGATAAGCAATAACGTAACTACAAGAACAATAAGCACTACGATCAGCACCACCAGGATAACATCCAGGTAACCGCCAACGGCACCCATTGCTTCTGTACCAACATTCTCTCCGGCAGTAGTTCCTTCCGGACCAGAAACCGTTGTTGGCGTTGCAGCAGCAACATTTGCCTGGGCATCTACATAGGCAAGTATAGATTTCACCTCGTCATCAGACAAAGAGGCGAAAGAAGGCATTGCCTGCTTATTGTATTCATTATAAATAGCAATAGCATCAGCATCTCCCGACTGAATAAGTGCCTGCGAGTTCTTTATCCAGCTGATAAGCCAGCTTTCGCTACGCTTCTTGGTAATACCTGCAAGACCAGGACCAACGATAACGTCGCTTCCGGCAGAGTGGCATACCACGCAATTATTTTTAAATAGCGCCGCACCAGCGTCTATTACTGCCGGATCGGCAGAACCAACTTCAGCACCTTCGGTAGAACCTGGCTCTACACCTTTAGTAGCTACATCCGCCTGCTCGCTGTCTTGTGCCTGTGCCCCGAAGGTTACAGTAAGAGAGATTAAGAAGGCAAGAAAAATCCTGTGTTTTGCTTTAAGTATACAGCTAATCATAGCCATCATCACTTGTGAGTTTAGTATAATGGTGAATTTACTTTTCGGGCACAAATCTACTACCTGAAATCCATTATTCAAACATATAGTTTTTATTTTTGGAACCATACCAGTTTACCATAGGTTTAGTACCGCTTAAGTATTAAAATCTTGGTTAGAATACACTTTTAAGCGGTTTTATTTAGAATAATTTTAAATAACAACTGATGTTTGCGGATTTTTTTGAATAAGGAAAATAACATTTTCATCTATTTAAAGTGCAAGCATCTGCGGGTATACCTGATCTCTACAATTTAAGTTTTTGGTGCAAGTTTTTTGGCAATTTTTAATATCCGGATTTCCCGAAATCCATCATAAATTTTATACTTCATATTATAATGTATAAGCCTTACTTCCGGGCCATAACTATACATTGCTGTAAGCCCACCATTAAATTTGTGCAAGCAGTTGCTTTTCAAAATAGTTAACTGTATATTTGCGGGCTTAAATCAAAAAAATTCTACACAAGAATGGAATTAAAAAATTACGAAACGGTCTTCATCCTGACGCCTCTTTTGAACGAGGTTCAGATGCAAGAAACGGTCGAGAAGTTCAGACAGGTGCTTAAGGAAAATAGCGCCGAAATTATTCACGAAGAGAACTGGGGTCTGCGTAAGCTTGCTTATCCTATCCAGAAGAAATCAACTGGTTTCTACCATCTCATCGAGTTTAAAGCTCCAGGTACGGTTATAGATCAGTTAGAACTGGTTTATCGTCGTGACGAGAAAGTGATCCGCTTCCTGACCACTGCCCTTGATAAGCATGCAATTGCTTACAATGAGCGCAGAAGAAATGGTGAGTTCAAACAAGCTAAAAAAGAGGAGGTTAAAGGATAATGAGCTTAGTTAACGAAAGAGTCCACAAGCAGGAGAATCGTCAGAAATACTGCCGATTCAAGAAAAGCGGCATTAAGTACATCGACTATAAAGATGGCAACTTCCTGCTTAAGTTTGTAAACGAACAAGGCAAGATCCTTCCAAGAAGATTGACAGGTACTAGCCTTAAATTCCAGCGTAAAGTAGCACAGGCAGTTGCAAGAGCACGTCACCTGGCTATCTTACCTTATGTAACAGATTCTTTAAAATAAGGAGGTACAGAGATGGAAGTAATACTTAAAGATGACGTTAAAGGCTTAGGCTATAAGAACGATATTGTAACAGTAAAAGATGGCTACGGCCAGAACTACCTGATCCCTCAGGGTTTTGCTGTTATAGCTGATAAATCAAACAGAAAAGTAGTTGCTGAGAACATTCGTCAGGCTGCTCACAAACTTGAGAAGATCAAGGGTGATGCGCAGGAGCTGGCTAACAGCATTGGCAACCTTACGCTGGAGATCCCTACTAAAGTTGGTGAAACTGGTAAGATCTTCGGTTCTGTTACTACAAACCAGATTTCTGAAGCCCTTAAGGCGAAAGGTTTTGATGTAGACCGTAAGCGTATTTCATTCGACCAGGAAGTTAAAACTGCCGGTGAATACACAGCTTCGATCAACCTGCACAAAGAAGTTAAGCACACGATCAACTTTAATGTTGTAGCTGAGTAATCAGTTGTGTTTAAAAGTATAAAAGCGTTCCGGAGTAATTCGGAACGCTTTTTTTATGCCCGCTATTTATAGAACTTTATAGTTCGTACAACTATAAATTGTGTAGGCATCTGCCGCTTATAACTAATGTTATAGCAGGTGGGCAACTATAAACTATAGAACTATAAAAACTTGACTACCATGTTCCGGACAGAGCTACAAATACCTGCCACCGATCTAAACCTGAGCCTTCAGGATAAAATTGTAACTATAGGTTCGTGTTTCGCCGAAGTAATCGGAGCAAAACTGCAGCACTATAAAGCAGATGTACTGGCTAACCCTTTCGGGACCATCTTTAACCCGGTTTCAGTCAGTAAACTATTACTGGCTGCTTCCGGTGATGAAATGTTTAACGTGGAACATAGTTTGGTGCAGCGCGATGGCATCTGGTATAGTTACGATCTGCACTCTTCCCTCTCCCACCCCGACAAAGAGCACCTGATAAAGCAGATAGAGAAGCGGATTAACCAAACGTATACTTACCTGCGGGAGGCAAAGCTGCTCGTTATCACGCTGGGAACTGCCGTATCGTATGAGCTAACCCAAAACGGAGCTATAGTTGCCAACTGCCATAAACTACCAGCAAACCATTTTAAGCGCAGCCTGCTGACCGTTGAGCAAGTATCTGAAAGTATAGAAAAGGGTTACCTGGCACTCCGAAAGATCAACCCAAAACTCAAAGTTATACTTACGGTTAGCCCTGTACGCCACCTTAAAGAGACATTACCCATTAACAGCGTCAGCAAATCTATACTTCGAGTGGCGACACACGCTGTTACTGAAAAGCATCCTGATATTGCCTACTTTCCGGCTTACGAGGTATTGCTTGACGACTTGCGTGATTACCGTTTTTATGGTCCTGATATGTTGCACCCCACGCCATTGGCTGAGGACTATATCTGGCAAAAATTTACAGCTGCTTACCTGGCGCCAAAATTCCAGGAGTTTATACCTGCCTGGGATAAAATAAGCCGTGCCCTCTCCCACCGTCCGTTTCATCCAGAGGCCGATGCGCATCAGTCTTTTATCCGGAATACGCTAACCCAATTGCATCAACTTTCTGAAAACTATGGAGTTGATATCCGCCACGAAGAGCTAGCCCTGAAAGCTCAGCTTTTACTATAAGTCTTTCTGTTGCTGTTACTTTAGCCTGCTGCTGCCGTAAGTATTATAAATAGATTTTACTTTATGGCCGACAGGAAACCAAACCGACTTTTACATGAAAGCAGTCCTTACCTGCTGCAACACGCTTATAACCCGGTGGATTGGCACCCATGGGGCGAAAAGGCTTTGCAACGTGCTCTCCAGGAAAATAAACCTATTCTGGTAAGTATTGGCTATGCTGCATGCCACTGGTGCCATGTAATGGAGAAACAGTCGTTTGAGAAACCTGAAGTAGCGGCCGTAATGAACGAGCATTTTGTATGTATAAAAGTTGACCGCGAAGAACGCCCTGATGTAGATGCCGTGTACATGGAGGCGCTGCAGGCGATGGGTTTACAAGGCGGCTGGCCACTTAATGTTTTTCTTACACCCGAAGCCAAACCATTTTACGGAGGTACTTACTTTGCACCGCAAAAATGGGTAAAACTCCTGAAAAGTATAGCCGAATCCTATCATACCAATTCGAAAGAGCTGCTGGAGTCGGCGGAACAGTTTGCCCAGCACCTGCAAAAGAATGTACTGCAACGCTATGGTTTGAAAGAGGAAAGCTATACTTTAACAGAGAAAGGCCTAAAGAACCTATACCATACCATAGCGAAGCGCTTCGACAGGACACATGGTGGCTTTAACCCGGCTCCAAAATTTCCGATGCCTGCCACCTTACTCTTCCTGTTACGCTATTACCATCACACCCACGACGACACAGCCCTGGCCCAGCTAAACCTGACACTACGGGAAATGGCCTATGGCGGAATTTACGACCAGGCAGGAGGTGGCTTTGCACGCTACTCGGTAGATGCGGAGTGGCTTGTACCACACTTCGAGAAAATGCTCTACGATAATGCCCAACTTATAACACTTTACTCCGAAGCTTACCAACTTACACACGAGCCACTTTATAAAACTATAGTTTATGATACTATAAAATTTGTAGAGCGGGAGCTGATGAGTTCCGATTTTGGATTCTATTCATCGTTGGATGCAGACAGCGAAGGAGAAGAAGGCCGGTTTTATACTTTCACGAAAGACGAATTGAACCGGCTATTAAAAAGTGAGGAACCTCTGTTCTCGAAATACTTTAACATAACAGCGGCAGGTAATTATGAGCATGGCCGCAACATATTGCATCGCAAAATTTCGGACGAGGCATTTGCCCGCGAAAATGAGCTGGAGCTTGATGTGTTGCTTGATATGGTAAGTAGCTGGAAAAAACAGTTAATGAGATGCCGCTCGAAAAAAGTAAGACCGGCATTAGATGATAAAGTGCTTTGTTCCTGGAATGCGCTGATGCTGAAAGCCCTGGCAGATGCTTACTATGTATTCGGGGAGCAACGTTTTCTGAAATTAGCAGTTTGTAACGCCGAATTCATTTTTGATAAGATGCGATACGATCAGCAGTTGTACCATAGCTACAAAAATGGAACGGCAACTGTCCCTGCTTTCCTCGAAGACTATGCACAGCTTATATCAGCCCTGATCCGTTTGTATGAAGTTACTTTTAATGAAGAGTGGCTGCAGCAGGCCCGCCATTGCACCGACCATGTGCTTGCCAATTTCTCTGAAGCAGAAAGCGAACTTTTATACTTTACAAGCCATACTGCTGACAAGCTGATAGCGCGCACGAAAGAGGTTTTTGATGATGTGATACCTGCCTCTAATTCGGTAATGGCCCGCAATCTGCACCTACTCGGCTTATACTTTGATGAAGACGCTTTTAGCCTTAGAGCAGAAAACATGTTGCGAGAGGTATCTCCACTGCTCGTAAAAGAGCCATCTCATTTAAGCAATTGGGCTATTTTATACTATACACAGCTAACTACCACCGCCGAAGTAGCCATAGTTGGCAGTAACATTGCGGGTATGCGCGAAGAGCTCAGCAGTTTTTACCTGCCCAATATGGTGCTGATGGGTAGCAGCCATACAAGTAACTTACCCCTGCTTGCCGGCAAAACGCCTACAAATGGTAAAACCACTATCTATGTTTGCTATAATAAAACCTGCCAGCAACCGGTGCATAAGCCTGCTGATGCCATTAAACAGCTCCAGCCGGAGCACATGGCCGGCAAGTTTGCTCCTTTATAAGCAGGCACAGACTTTATACTTCAGCGCTTAATCTTGAAAAGCACCTTGCTACATGTCGTCCTTTTTCGCGACATTTGTATAGTACATCAAGTATAAAGCACCCTTGTCAGAGTTACTTAACTTTAATTATCCTCCTGAGCCAGCCGTAGATCGCGTTACTTTATTCGCGGACGTTATTTTGCCTTTGCCCCTACCGAAGCTCTATACTTACCGGATCCCTTTCGAGATGAACGACGAGGTGCTGGTAGGTGCTCGGGTAATTGTGCAGTTTGGGGCAAAGCGGGTGCTTAGCTGTATTGTGGCTGATATACACGAACAGGCTCCGGCCGATTACCAGGCAAAGTATATTTTAGATGTGCTCGATGATACGCCTATAGTTACCGCCCCTCAGTTGAAGCTTTTTAAGTGGATCGCAGATTACTACATGTGTACGCTTGGGGAGGTAATAAATGCGGCGCTGCCTTCGGCTTTAAAACTGAGCAGCGAATCGCGGATACAGTTGCACCCGCACTTTAACCCTGAAGAAGACGACATTCCGTTCAGCACCCAGGAAACCAAGATAATTTATGCGCTGCAGCAAAACCAGGCCATGACCTTTACGGATGTGAGCAACCTGCTGCAGCTCAAAAGCTACCATAAGTACATTAAGTCGCTGATACAAAAAGAGGCGATCATCATATTTGAGCAGGTAAGCGACAAGTTCTCGCCGAAGGTGGTGAAGAAAATACGCCTGACTGAGCATTTTGTGCAGGAAGAAGGCATGCTGGAAGAGCTTTTCGAACAGCTTACGCCCAAAACAAAACAGCTCGATATTTTACTTAATTACCTGCAGCAGGTGCCCGTGCACCAGGATGCAAACCTGAACTATAAAGGCATCGAAAAGTCGGTGCTTACAAACAATCCGCACCTCTCCCGGTCATCTATCGATTCGCTGATAAAGAAAGGCGTGCTCGAGCAATTCGACCAGATCGTATCGCGTTTTCCTTTAGATGGCCAGCCACTTTTGCTGCCCATGAAGCTTTCGGAGCACCAGGCTAAGGCCAAAGACGAAGTGCTGGGCTTATTTAAAGAGAAAGATACAGTACTGTTGCATGGCGTTACAGGCAGCGGCAAAACCGAAGTATACATCGACCTGATAAAACATGCGCTGGAAAGCGGCGGGCAGGTGTTATACTTATTACCAGAGATCGCGCTAACAGCCCAGATCGTGACGCGCCTGATGAAAGTGTTTGGCGAAAAGCTGGGTGTATACCATTCCAAGTTCTCGGATAACGAACGGGCTGAAGTATGGCAGGGAATTTTGTCGGGTAGGTTCCAGGTGGTGGTTGGTGTGCGTTCGTCTGTTTTTCTGCCGTTCCATAACCTCTCGCTTATTATTATAGATGAGGAGCACGAGTCGAGTTACAAACAGTACGAACCGGCACCGCGCTATAATGCCCGCGAAACAGCCCTGATGATGGCCCACCTGCAGAATACAAAGACATTGCTTGGTTCTGCTACGCCATCAATCGAAACATACTATAACTGTAAGACCGGGCGCTGGGGACTGGTAGAAATGACAAAGCGCTTCGGCGAAGCGCAGCTGCCCGATATTGAACTGGTGAATGTACGCGAAGAGCAGCACCGTAAAAATATGCACAGCCACTTTTCGGGTAAGCTGCTGGGAGCCATTGAAGAACGCCTGCAGCGCAACGAACAGGTCATCCTGTTTCAGAACCGACGCGGTTATGCGCCTTTTATTTCCTGCGACGAATGCTCCTGGATACCGAAGTGCCGTAATTGTGCCGTAAGCTTATCTTACCATAAATTCAGTAGCGAACTGCGTTGCCATTATTGCGGCTACCACGAGCGCATGCCCACCGACTGCCCTGCCTGCGGGGCTACTACCCTTAAAAGTATGGGTTTCGGTACCGAAAAGGTAGAAGACGAACTGAAACTGATGCTGCCTAAGGCTGAAGTGCAGCGCATGGACTTAGATACCACCAAAAAGAAGAACAGTTACCAGCAGATAATCGCCGATTTCGAGAATGGTAAGACCAATGTGTTGGTAGGCACACAGATGGTTACCAAAGGTCTCGATTTTGAGAATGTAAGTCTGGTAGGAATACTGAATGCCGATAGTATCATACATTTCCCGGATTTCAGGGCTCATGAGCGGGCTTACCAGTTATTTGTGCAGGTAAGTGGCCGTGCAGGCCGAAAAGGAAAACCAGGCACTGTGTATATACAGACCCGCGACCCTATGCAATCTATTTTCAGGAAAGTGAAGGGGAACGATTACGACAGCCTTTATACTCATGAAATAGAAGAGCGCATGCGCTTCGGCTATCCGCCGTTTGTGCGCATGATACGGGTAACGGTGAAACATGCTGATGAGCGAACCTCGGAAAATGCAGCCATAGCCCTCGCAAAAGACCTGACAGATAGGCTGGGCAAGCAGCAAGTATTGGGACCTGAGATACCGTATATTTTCCGCATCCGGAATTTATACTTGAACGAGATCCATATAAAGCTTCCACGTGAAAACGTGAACCTGCGTAGTGCCAAAGGGCAGATCGCACTGGCTATTCAGCAACTGTACCAGGTAACTGAATTTAAGGGAGTAAGAGTTGTGGCTGATGTGGACCCGATGTAATTAAGCCGGGAGAGATATTTTTGATACTGAAAACCGCTAAAATGGCTGATTAGGCCTAATTATCCAGAGATAGCAAGTTTTTTTTTGCAATATCTGTAACATTGCCTAAACCATGGCGTATATACAGATACCTTTGGCTAAAAGTTGAAAACCTGAAAACCTTGAGTATCTAAAAATACTTATAGATTTTCAGGTTTTTCCTTTTTATGCCCCTTTCCGAAGTCTTACGACATACATAAAACCTGCCCCCAGAAACAGGATCAAAAAGATAATATCCATTGTTTCGTAGTTCCCTCTGAATATCTGGTAGCCTGTTACGCCGGCAGCTACAAAGCAGGCAACAGCCAGTACAATTTTAAGCGTCTTACTATTTTCCATGTAAATTTTATAGTTGGAAGTGCTGACTAAGGTAATCAAAATTACCTAAACTATAGTTGGCCTGTGTTACAAAGCCATGTATAGCATTACAAATGCCGTGATGATGATGGCGCCAACGGCATTAAGCATTATACCTGTGCGCACCATACTACTAATTGGCACCAGCCGGCTTCCGTAAACGATGGCATTTGGTGGAGTAGCTACCGGCAACATAAATGCAAAACTACAGGCCAGCACCACACCCAGGACCGGGTAAAGTATAGGCAACTCCAGCTCTTTCAGCACGCCTATAATGATGGGCACAAATGTAATGGCAATGGCTGTGTTGGAGCTTATTTCGGTTAGCAGCAGCACCATCAGCACAAGTATAAATACCAGTAACAAAAGCTGGTCAGGTTGCAGAATATTGGTTATCTCCTGCCCTATCATGTCGGCGAGGCCGGATGTTACCACCAATTGCCCCAAAGCCATACCACCGCCGAAAAGCAAAATGGTATCCCAGTCAATTTTAACCAGGTCTTCGGCCAGCAACGTGCCTTTGCCGGGCTCAGCCGGTATCAGGAAAAGCAACAGTGCAGCCAGCAAAGCCACCGTGCTCTCCGCAAAATAAGTTGTCATAAACGTATACCAGGCATCAAACCCAAGCAGGTTAAAAAAGCCGGGCACCAGCCAAAGTGTAACCGCCAGAAAAAAAACACCCATGGTAACTTTAGCGCCACGCGGTAGTGGTTCCTGCTGCAATTGGTGCAGGGTTACATATTGCTGCACCACCTGCCTGTCGTAGCCGCACTGCTTCAGGAAATACCGCATATACAATAACAGGAAACCATACATGGCCAGCGACACAGGCAAAGCCATCAGGATCCATTGTAAAAAATCTATCGTTATGCCTTGCTGTTGCAGGTAGTTCACACCTATAAGGTTGGGCGGCGAACCGATAATAGTGCTGATGCCCCCAATTGAGGCGCTATAAGCTGTACCCAGCAGGAAATAGAGTGCGGGACTTTTGTAGCCTTCCTGTTGCTTGATAAGTTGTGTAACGCCAATTATAAGCGGTAGCAGCATGGCCACCGTTACCGAGTTGCTGACCCACATAGAAAGCACATACGAAACGATCGAGAACCCGAAAAACAGCCGAAATAGGCTTTTCTGGAAAAAATTGCGTGAAAGTATAAACAAGGCAATGTGCTTATCGAGGCCGTGGCGTGTCATGGCGCGGGCCAGCAAAAAACTACCGATAAACAGCAAAATGATAGGATGCCCCAGGTTCTGATAAGCAGTTTCTATTTGGGCAACGCCTGTGAGCACTGCCAGCAACACACCCAGGAAAGCCGTCATCGAAAGCGGGATAACCTCGGTCATCCAGAACACCAGGCAAAACACCATGATAGATGCCACTACCCTTGCCTCGAAGTCTAAGCCAGCAGTTAAAAACCATACCAGAACGGCCAGCAGCGGTGCAACTATAAGTCCGGCAGTACGGCGTGTGAGCTCCATAGGTATAGTTTATAGTTTCGGGCTAGTGTTCTGTACTTTAAATCAGCTTTTATAGTTGAGAACGTGACAACAAAAAAGCCCCAACTATAAAGTCGGGGCTTTGGTAATGCTGGTTTAACTATAGTTTACTGGCCTACCAGGAACACAGCATTTCCGAACATCAGCTTGCCACTGTGCCAGAACCCACGGAACAATGGGTTATCGGCCATGTAAATTACCTGACCACGTCCCATATCCTGCGTACCTAAAATAAGCGCATCTTGCAACTTCTCTTTTATAGCGGAGCCTACAAAGCCAGTGGTGTAATTGTTCTTTTTGAGCACGCCCACATTCCAACCCTTTTCAAGATATTGGAACGTATTAGCAGAACGCACAAGTGCAAAGTAGGTATCGCCGTAGCCAAAAGCCAGCGGATGCGATTTGTCGAGGTTTACGCGGAAAACGCTACCCTGCACTTCTTCAGCCAGGGCCTCACGTTCGCGGTCTCCGTAGGTTTTCAGGTGCTGGTATGGGTTCTCGTCTTTCTTATCTTTTGCCTTATCGTCTTTAGGTTTTTCGCTGTCCTTTTTCTTCAGGTTGAAATCTTTTTTACCGGCCAGGAAACCAGCTGCACTTTCCATAGCGATCAGTTTTCCACCTGCCTGTACCCAACTCTTTACCTGTTCCAGCACTTGCTCACTTAACACCTGAGTATAGTTACCAGACGGAAGTATAAGTACATCAAACTCATGCAGCGGCACATTTTTGAAGTAAGATGTATTGATAACTGTAACCGGGTAGTTTATCTGCTGCTCGAAGTAATGCCATACTTCGCCAAAAGCATACGGCGACACACCCTCACCAGACATAAGCGCCACCTTCGGCATTTTAAGCTGACGCACACTACCAGACCCGAAGTCGGCGCCGGTACTTACGAAGCCGGTGTTGGTAGCTGCCAGGTTGATGCTATGTTGCTTTGCCAGGTCACGAACTATAGTATCGAATTTGTCGCCGAGGCGCTCGTTGCCGGTGCGGGTAACTATAAGCGTGCCGGCTGCATATTGCTGTTTATCCGTCCCGAAAGCCTTCTCAGACATGCGTACTTTTATGCCCTGCTTCTGTAATTCGGTCATAAACTTCAAGTCCTGCAAGTTGTTCCAGCGAACTAAGTAGGCATAAGGTTTTGCTATAGTTGGTTCAGCTATGATTGTTGGGGATGGCTGTTTTGTGCCAGGTTCCAGCTTCTTTTTCATGGCGTAGGCCTGCACACCAAAAGCATATGGCATCGCCCAGGATGTAATGTCGTAAGTAAGGGAATCCTCTAAGTTGGAGTGCGGCTCGAACAGCACTTTTACCAACGTAGATTTTGGCTGGTGCATACTGATCACGACATCATTTTCGTTAACTTTTACATTCTCTTCTTTGCCAGTGGCATAGTTAAAACCGCGCCCTGAAGTGTTTTTACCGGCCACACCATATTGTATCTGCTGTCGGTCCAGGTAGTCGGTCAGGGACTTCAGGTTGCCGGAGTTAGCCTTTATGACAAAGGCTTTATAATCGCCGCCTGGGTTTTTAAGGTTATTGTCGTAGTACTTCCGGAACTCCTGTTTTATCTGGTCGGCTTTTTCGGAGGTGGCCTGCATGGTGGCCATACTTGCAGCTACGTGGTGCGCAATACGGTCGGTCAAGGTCAGGGTATCGCCGCTCTGCGTTTTAATTGCCAGTCCTGCCCTGCCCGATCCGCCCTGCTCGTAAGTCATGCCGATGGCACCGTTAAAGGTTGGCCAGGTATCGCCGTAGCTCGGGTAAAACAGGTCGAAGCTCTCGCGGGTAAAGTACAGCCAGTTATTCTTATCGAAATACTGGCGGTTATAGTCGCCGATGGTGTTCTGGAACTGTCGCTGCCACGGGGTTATACTTTCATGAAACGGTTTTGCTGCCGGCGAAAAATAGTAAGGCGCTTCCACACCCATCTCATGAAAATCGGCGTGTACCTGCGGCAGCCACTTGTTGTAAACGGCCATGCGTTGTTGCGATTCTATCTGTGTTTGCCAGGCCCAGTCGCGGTTCAGGTCAAAGTAATAATGGTTTGGTCTACCGCCCGGCCATGGTTCGTAATGCTCCCATGCGTAAGGCGAAGCGTTGCCTCCTTTTGCTTTTGCCTGCTTGTACCATTGCACATAGCGCTCACGGCCATCGGGGTTTACACAAGGGTCAAGTATAACCACTGTATTTTTTAGCCATTGCTGGGTTTGTGTATTTGCAGGATCAGCTAACTCGTAAAGTACCTGGAGCACAGCTTCCGAACTTACCGATTCGTTGCCATGTATGTTGTAGCTCATCCAAACTATAGCCGGCTGGTTGCCTTGTACCTGCCCTTGCTCTAAGCCGGCAGTTCTTAAATTATTCCCCCTTATCTCTTCCAGACGCGGAAGGTTTTCTTTAGATGCTACATAAGCCAGTACCAACGGTCGGCCTTCGTAGGTTTTGCCATACGCTTCTACTTTAATGCGGTCCGGGGCTTGTTTTGCCAGGTAGTTCACATAGTCGAGGATGCGGTTATGGGTGGTAAACTGCTCGCCCAGTTCGTAACCCAGAAACTGGGCAGGAGTTTGTAAGGCTTGTTGTGCCCAGCCCGACTGAGCGTAAAAAAGGCATACCAATAAGGCTGGCAGCCATTTTATAGTATTTTTCATGATAAGAAAGTATAGCGGACCAAAGCCCGAAGTATAACTATAACCTGTAAATATACTTATTTCAGAAGGACAATTGTAGGTTTATACTTTACCACATTCAGCAGGTTATACTTTACTTCGTAAAACAGGATATGTCACGGACGATCACAACAAAAAAACTTTTGCTAAAGCTGCTTTACAGCCTCGGGGTAGTGTTATCAATAAGTATAATTATCTCTATGTTACTCAGTTTTATACCTGTTAACAGCAGTTTTGCGCAGGCAAAGAAGCCAGAAAGTATAGAGATCTACGTTACATCAAATGGCGTACATACTGACCTTATACTTCCGGTTAGCACCGCTTACATGGATTGGCGACAACATATAAACCTGCAGCATTTTGCCGGTGCCGACAGTACTTTTACACATATAGGTTTTGGTTGGGGAGATCGCCGTTTTTACATGGAAACACCCGAATGGAGCGACCTTACGTTGAAAGTAGCCCTGCAAGCCGCATTCTGGCCATCGCCCTCTGCCATACATGTAGAGTACATCCGAAGACCACTAAAACCCACTAGACACCAACGCCCCATACATATAACTCCAGAGCAGTACACCATGTTAGTGCAGTTTATACAAGGCTCATTTCAGCAACAAAACGGCAAGTTTATACTTATACCGGGCAAAGGCTATAGTTCCACAGACAACTTTTATGAAGCCCACGAAAAATTCTATCTACCTAAAAATTGTAATTACTGGGTAAACCGCGGCTTAAAAGCTGCCGGATTGAAAGCTGCTTTCTTCGCGCCTTTTCCATTTGCTATTATGCGCCACTACCGGTAGTTAAAGGTCCAGTTTATACTTGCTCCGGATAAAATAAAAAAGGCGGGTAAAATACCCGCCCCTTTCTGCTTTAAACCCTAATTAGCTTAATTCTTTAATAATTTATAACTGGTAGTAACTCCATTGATGCGTGTGGTGATGATGTAAACTCCTGGCGGAAGCTGCTCACCCAGATCGAGGGTTGCTGTGCTACGTCCTTTCTCTACATCCAACTGCTTGCGCATCAATTTTCGTCCTATCATATTCACTACTTCTATCTCCATGGTACCACCGGTCTCAGACTCAATGTCCAGTTTCACCTCCCTTACGAATGGGTTAGGATAAGCCATTACGCTGTTGCTAACTTCATCGAATCGAACAGTTCTCGGACCATAGTAGGCATATTTACCATCGCTGTCCAGTTGTCTCAGCCTGTAGTAACGGATGCCATACTTGCCGTTTTCGTCATCTACAAACTCGTAAATCTGCTTAACAGAAGTGTTTCCGTTTTTGGTTGGCACAAACTGTATTTGTCTGTAGTTCTTACCATCCTGCGACACCTGTACTTCGAAGCCAACGTTGTTCTGCTCGTTTGCAGTAGCCCACGTTAACACCACCTGGTTGTTCTGCTTCTCCGCTCTGAAGTACAGCATCTCTACTGGAAGTGGGGTGATAGGGTCCTCTGTAAAGAATTCGGTGAAGGAGTAACAAGCTTCTGCAGCCGTAGTTATTTCTACTCTCACATCAAATGGATCATCTGTAGTAGGAGTCATAGTATAGCTCTTAGCATTCGTACCTGATGCTACTGACTCACCCCACTCATCACTTTCAAAACTACCTACATACCAGGTATATAGTCGCACATCTGCATCAGGAATATCAGTTGTAACTTTGAATGTAACAGGCTCATTTATTTTAATTGGATTGTCAGCACTGATCGGGCCATTTGCATTTTCTGATGAGATAATACCAGCAGCTACTTTGGTTGGAGTAACCGTTACAGTTCCGGAGCCTGATGCACTCGCACATCCTTTGCTATCAGTTACAATTACAGAATAGGTTCCAGGTATAGCAGTTTGGAAGCTTGCCTCGTTTCCTGGGTTACTAAAACCACTTGGCCCTGTCCATTCATAAGTATAAGGTCCTGTACCATTTGCTACTGTAGCAGAAACTGTAGTTGCAGTACCCTCACAGGTTGTAGGGCTGTTAACTGTAACAGTTGGCAATGGATTTATAGTTACCGTACTTGTAACAGCCGCACTGCTTACACAGGATTTGCTATCTGTAACTCTAACTGTATAAATACCGGCTACAGTTGTAGTAAAGCTTGCTGTTGTTGGCGCATTTCCACTCCAACCTGTAGGTACTGTCCAGGTGTAAGTATAACCTGTTCCTGAGCCTCCGCTTGGAACTGCAGTAACAGTTGCGCTTTGTCCAGCACAAGCACTAGGGCTGTTTACTGTAACAGTTGGTAACGGATCTTGTGTGATTACAGCATTTCCATTCATATTTGTGGTGCATGGCGGTGCTGTTGCATAAGCGGCTCTCACAGTGTAAGTAGCTACAGTCTTTGGAACATTAAATACAAGTGCCGATCCAGTACCAGCTTTTGTTTCAACTACAGTAGAACCTCTCAATAAAATATATTCTACACCAGTCTGGGAGCCGGATAAGGTAACTGGCAGAGTACCTGTTGTAGCACCTTGGCAGAAACTTGCATTTCCTGATACATTAAATACTGTTAGAGCAGGTTTAACAGTTAAAGTACCGAGAGCTAATGTACTGGTAGTTTCGCAACCGTTAGATACGACCACGCTTACAGGGTATGTTCCTGCTACACTTCTGATTTCGGCAGGTATGTTTAGATTTGGCCCTGATGTAGTGTAAGTCTTAGAACCTACAGTCCAGGTATATGTTACTGTACCCGGACCAGTAGTGGTAGCAGGAGCAGTAAACGAAGCATTATCGTTCAAACAAATTGATTTACTCTGGTCTGTAGGTGTGCCTGCTACAATGTCGTTTACACTTATAGTAACTGAGTTTGCTGAAGGCCCTTCGATACAATTACTTGAAGGAAGATAACCTGTAATGTTTGAAGTGAACTGTACTTCCACTCTATCGCCATCAATAAATGGTGCAGTACTAGTAAACTGGAATGTAGGACCTGTGTATCCTGACTCATATAACACAGCGCCAGTTCTTACCAGCACTACCTTAAGTTGCAGATTGGCTATTGCCCAAGGGAAGCCAGCACCGAGTGCCCCGTTAAAAGTAACTGTAGCACCCTGGCATATTGGGTTTGGAGATGCAGTTAGTGTTATCACATAATTTTCTAACACTGCACTATACATCCTGTTAGATTCCAACGTAACTAGTCCGCACAAGCTGCTGGAACTCACCTCTACTTCATAATAATCTTGTGAAGAAAGACCCGCATCTTTTGTGATATATTCATCATTCTTCCTGTTTACTTCGTCGTTTTTACCCCACTGATAGTCAAACAGTGACTGATTTATTTTTCTGGATGCAAGCGCATCACTTACTACTGGCTGGAAGAATCTATAAGCCATTTCCTTTATTGATTGCGGAGTATTATCAGGGAAAGGATAATTAGGATTGTATACAGGATAACTACCGCCACCTTTCGGTATTGCGACTCCGTTTTCGTCTACAGGGTTACCGTTAGCATCAACCAGGTAAGGGTAAATGATCTCACCAGGCTGCACATCGCGGTATACTGCTGTAGTATAGGTTGTACCACCACCACCACGGCAGAACGGATGTGGGTTAGCTGTAATTACCGCTCTGTAAGTAGTCTGTATGACTTTAACAGTTTTAGTCATTACAGTGGTACAGCCCGCAGCTGTTGTTAGTGTATAAGTTATTGTATGTGTGCCAGCTCCTGCTACGCACGGATCAAAAGAAGTTCTTACAACTCCATTAACTCTAAATGTACCTCCTGTAGGATTACCAGTAAGTGCCAGAACTCCCTGTCCAGAATATACATCTCCAAACACATTATTGCCATCACCGTCGCTGTCTGTGCCTAATGAGAAGGTAGTTATAGTTGGTTTAGGATTAACTATAACAGAAACGGTTTGTGTATTTGGGCATCCGTTTGCTGTTACAGTATAAATATAGTTAACAGTTTTAGCTGTAGTGGTAGTATTGATCAAAGTTTCACTTATACTACCTGTTCCTGAAGCCGCAGCATTACTTATACCTGCTACAGCAGCCCGGCTCCACGATGTTGTTGATCCTGAAGGAGATACCGCTGGATTATAGTTAAATACCGATTCGCTACAGATTTGTGGAGTTGTTGCAGGTATGTTAGTCAACTTTGGTGTTGGATGAACTGTTATAGTAAATGATTTCTGAGTTGCAGCACAGCCATCAAGTGTCGTATTCATCGTTACTGTTGCTGTAAGGGTTGATGTACCTGTATTAGCAGCCGTAAATGCAGGTATATTTCCTGTTCCACTTGTACCAAAACCTATATTGCGTGATGAGGTCCAAGTAATTGCTGCATTAGTTATATCACTACCCAGTGCGATTGTCCCTACACTTTGACCATTGCAATATGTTTTGTTCTCTACTGCAGTTATAACTGGTCTTGGCTTAATGGTATAAGTAACATCATCTGAAGTCGAACAGCCATTTGTTGTAACAGTCATGATTAGTGTTACATTACCATAACCAGTTATATCAACTCGTTGCTTATATTCCCAAGGATAACCTATTGATACTGAAGATATAGTAGCATCTTTACTTTTCACGACCCAGTCTATATCCAAACTTGTATTAGAACCTGTGCCACTACCACTTCCATCTCTCCAGATGAAAGTCACTCCTGAAGCTGCCTGACATACACTCTGATCTGCACCTGCATTTGCAATAGGCATAGGATGTACAGTCAACGTAACTTCTCTGCTAGCAGTGGTACAACTAGCTACTGTGCTACTAGAGGACAGACGCATGGTAACTGTACCAATGCCTGATACTGTCACTTGTGTACCAGTGGTGTTGGGATTGCTGATGCTAGTTACATCAGCACTTCCTGTTTGACTACCTGGCACCACTGTCCATAAGGGAGTACCATTTGCTACAGAACCAGTTAAATCGAAAACTGTAAGGTTTCCGGAACCGACACATTTAGCAGCCGGGCTAGCAGATGCAGCCGAAACTACAGGCTGTGCATTAACAGTTACTGTTGTAGCAGATGTTGTAGTAGCCTCACACTGCGTAGAATTATCAGTTACACGAACTGTGTAGTTACCAGCAGTTGAGGCTGTATAATCTTTTGCATTACCACCAGTTGTTACAGCAGTTCCACCTCGGAACCATTGGTAAGAGTAGTTGCCTTGAGGAGCACTTAACACTACTGATCCTCCCTGGCAGAAAGTTGTAGGACCACCCGCTGTTATAGTTGCACTTGGCAATGGATTAACAGTAAGTGTAATTGTGCTCTCTGCTGTATTACAAGCAGATGTAGCATTTGTAGTCCGTAAAGTTATAGTTGATGTACCAGTACCAGTTGCTACAACGGTGGCTGTGGCCTGGCCGGTTGTTGTATTATAAGCAGCATTCTGGATCTGGAAGCTATTGTTTGAAGATACCCACTGCGCTGTTCCACCGGAGAATGTACCACTTACAGTGAAAGATGTTGAGTTTCCGACTCCTATACATTTAGCCTGATCGCTACCTGTTATAGCTGCAGCTGGCTGAGGGTTTACTGTAACAACTGTAGCCGAAGGAGTTGTATCAAAACAGCCTGTTACGCTGTTAGTTACTTGTACAGTATAGTTACCGGTTTCAGTGGCTGTATATTGCTGACTTGTTCCATTGGAAGTGATCTCTGTTCCGTTTCTGAACCATTGATATGTATAATCAGTCCCTGCCGGTGCATTTAATACTACAGAGCCTCCCTGGCAGAAAGTAGTTACACCACCTGCTGTTATAGTTGTTGAAGGTAATAAATTAACTTTTAAAGTTACCGAACTAGTGGCTGGAGTACAGCTGGCTGCACTATTTGTAGTGCGTAGTGTGATTGTAGTTGATCCTGCCCCGGTTGCAGTTACAGTTGCAGTAGCTTTGCCAGTAGTGGCATTATAGACCGGATCACTGATCACAAAGGCTGAGTTTGATGATAGCCACTGAGCAGTACCTCCTGAGAAATCTCCAGTAACTGAGAAAGTAGTTGTGTTTTCTAAACACTTTTCCTCATTGCTGCTTGTAATGGTAGCAACTGGCTGAGGCAGAACTGTAATTGTTATACCTGCAGATACTTTTGCCGGGCAAACTTCATCAGCTTTATTCACCATCACCTGGTAATTGCCAGCATCTGTAACTACTAAGCTAGCTAAAGTAGCACCTGCTATCTCAGCTCCATCCTTTAACCATTGATAAGTATAAACTTGTCCACTCGGAGCTTTGTTTGCATTTAATGTAACACTGCCTCCCTGGCAAAAGGTCGTTGATCCGGCAATAGTAACTACTGCCTGATCTACTTCTTCTGTCACGATTACAGTTAAGGTTTGAGAAGTCTGCTGGCATCCATTTTGGTTTGTTACAACCAGGTAATAGGATCCTGAAGCAGTAGCTACATAATTTTCTTCGTCCGATACTTCAGTATCATCCGTCGCATCAAACCATTTATAAGTGAAGTCATCTGTATCAGGTAAAGCTGTTGGCACAAGCACTACCGAATTACCTTGACAGAACTCAAGCGGACCTGTTGGTGTAATAGTTACTGTTGGTAGTGGATTTACAGTTACTGTAACCGGGGCTGAAGGTGCGCTTGTACAGCTGTTTCCATCCGTTACCTGTACAGTGTAATTACCTGAAGCAGTTACAGCAATGGATGGAGTGGTAGCTCCATTACTCCATAAATAAGAGCTGCCACCACTTGCTGTTAGGGTTACTGATCCGCCCTGGCAGAATGTGGTAGGACCATCAGGAGTTATAGTTGCTATAGGAAGAGGATTAACCGTTACAATAGTTGCTGCAGACTCAACACTCTGACAGCCTTTTGCATCTGTAACGACTACTGAAAATGAACCACTTGAAGTAACATTTATAGATTGAGTTGTAGCCCCATTACTCCAGAGCCAGGAGGCTCCGGCACTTGCAGTCAGCGTTACAGAACCACCCTGACAGAAGGTGGTTAATCCTGATGCGGTTATAGTTGCTACTGGCAGTGGATTTACTGTTGCAGTTATAGCTACTCTCTCACTCTCGCAACCTGTACTTTCATTAAAGCTTGATGCGTAATATTCTGTAGTTGCTGAAAGACTAGGTCTAGTGTAACTATTACCTGTTGCAACCGGAGTTCCTCCTGTTGCTGCTGTGTACCATCTTACTACTGTACCATTTTGACCAACAGTTGCAGTAAGCGTAACTTCACCTTGGCCACAAACTTCACCTCCAGCAGTTGCAGGAGTAGCAGGAACAGGATTGACTATAACCTCAACGCTTTCAGATGGGTTACTTGTACAGGTGTTAGCATCAGTTACCTGCACAGAATAAGAACCGCTTTCGGTTACAGTTATCGCACGGGTAGTTGCACCAGTACTCCATAAATAGCTTGACCCCACATTCGCAGTAAGAGTAACTGAACCGCCATCGCAGAAGGTAGTTGGACCTGATTCTGTAATAGTAGCTATAGGTAACGGATTTACGGTTAAGACTACATTACTTGAGGCAGTATTACAGCTTGCATTTGTATTGCTGGTACTGAGTGTTATAGTTGCATTACCGGTTCCGGTAGCTACAACAGTGGCAGTTGCCTGCCCGGTTGCTGAATCATAAACCGGATCTTGAATCTCGAAAGCTGGATTTGAGGAAGTCCATTCTGCTGTACCGTTGCCAAATGTACCACTAACAGTAAAGGTTGTAGTATTATTTGCGCCTACGCAAAGTATCTGCGGGCCTCCATCTACAAGAGCTGATGGTTGTGGAAGCACAGTAACTGTAACTGGTGCAGACGGTGCACTTGGGCAATTACCTTGAGGACTGGTTATAACTACCGAGTAGTTACCAGATGTAGTGGCGCTGTAAGTTGCACCTGTTGCAGTTGGAATATCAGTACCATTATTTCTCCATTGGTAAGTATAATTTCCACTTGCAGGAGATGCTGGATTAGCGACTGCTGTTAACGTAACAGAACCACCAGTACAAAATGTTGTTGGGGTTGACGTAGTGATGGACGCAGTTGGAGTTGTATGAATTGTAACTGTTACAGGTTGAACTACAAAACAGCCTGGAGCTCTGGTTGCTTTAATATAGTATGTTCCGCTCGCAGTTAATGCGGAAGGATTATTTAATGGCACTGTAGCAGCCGCATCTGTCCAATAGGTAAATGTTAAGCCAGATGTACTACCAGCAGTTACATTAGCAGATGTTATATCAACAGATGAGGGTGAACAAACTGCAGTAGGATTACTTATAGTAAGATTAATACTACTACAAGTAGCGGTGATGACAAAATCATCTAAATATAAATCTGCTCCGTTACCTGTGCTTTGAGTATATAAACCAATAAATAAAGTTTGAGCAGTTGTGACTGTAAATGCAGTACTTACAGTTTGAAACGCTGTGCTTGTAACATTATCTGTTACAGACGTAAGAATTCTATTCCCAGAAGCTGCGCCAGCAGCCGTTGGAGTTGAGCCAGAAGTTATTTCAAGTCTTCCATTTCCATCTACTGCTCTAGCTCTAATAGAGATAGTATAATTTATACCGGGATAAAATGTTAAGGAATTAGTAGTTACAACATATCCTTCATATCCTTTAGTGCTACCTTGCAATCCAATTATCTGAAGCTCTCCTCCAGTAATGCTAGCATTTCCTCTAGTATATGATCCTAAAGTAGTTTGTGTGGAATTACTAAATTCGTCTCTAAATGGCTCTGTAGTCTGCGCTGAAACGGCCTGCCCGACAAGTAACAAAGCAAAAAGCAGGAAGAGTGTGAGAAGTGTTATTAAATTTTGCCGAACATCATCTGTCCTGCTGATCAGTCGAGTAAAATTTTTCTTCATGGGTTAAAGACTTTTGGGATTAAAGCAATGTTGGTTTGGGTCGTGTGTGTGTCGGGTTGCGGTGGAGTGAGAATCTGCTTCAGATAAGGCAATAAGCAGCCGCCTACCCTCGAAAAGGGAAGTTTTTAAAGTATGACCGAAGCCAGGCTTTGATTAGGGTGCTTATTTCAAAAGTGCAACTAGTCTGGTGGATAGAAAGAAGAATTACGATATTTCTCCTTTACGCCCCCATATATTTGTACTTTTTGGTTTTTATACGGAGCTAACATATTTTTAGCATAACTAAATACCAAATATTATTAGCATAATACATGTATAAAATATAAAAGTTTCGAAGTAATTATACTTTTTTAACCTATAATTATGCATTATCAAATATCAGTGCAATTAAAATTGAACTATATATATAGATATAAATATTCTACTAAAACTATACTTGTTACCTTATAACAAATGGCGTAAAAACACAGAAACAGGTTTAAATAGCAAATATATAGACAAATGCTATCTTCAGGGTAAAATTCAAAAACGAAAATTCAGCTTAACTTTAGAACGAGGTTTGTATAGCAGCACGGGTCTGATACAAAATTTCGGTACAAATAAGAACCATAATATTTTTTATCCTGGAGTGACTTTAGAGGTCAGAGGCATTTATGTAGCCCCTATTTTCCACATGGAACCTGAATGGTAACATTGGATTTGCAAAAGCCTTGTTAAAAAGGCAAATTGCAATACCTTAATTCACCCAAACTATAGTTACTACATGACCAGACTACTGTACACACTTGCTGTTACAGCACTCCTGATTTGCAGCCAGGTAGCCCACGCACAAACCGGGCTTTCTTATTATCTGCCACAGCACATAACCTATAACCCTGATATACCTACACCCAAGCAACTTTTAGGCTACGAAGTAGGCGAATGGCACATAAGCCACGACCAACTGATATCGTATGTTAAGCAGATGGATGAAGCATCGGAGAGAATTACACTGGAAGAGTATGGCCGATCCCACGAAAACCGCCCCTTATACTTGCTGACTATAACTTCTCCTGAAAACCATAGCAACATAGCGCAGCTTAAGGCCCAACATAAACAACTAACCGACCCTGAGAACTCTGGCAAACTGGATATCGTAAATATGCCGGCTGTAGTATGGATGGGATATAGTGTGCACGGCAATGAGCCAAGCGGAACCAACGCTGCCTTGCTGGCCATTTATCACCTGGCAGCAGCACAGGGCCCTGAAATAGAGAAGCTACTAAAGGAAACGCTTATACTTATCGACCCATCTATAAACCCTGATGGGTTGAACCGTTTTGCCAGCTGGGTAAATACACACCGCGGTAAAAACCTGGTAACCGACCCAAACAGTGCCGAGTTTAATGAAGCCTGGCCACGTGGACGAACCAACCATTACTGGTTCGACCTGAACCGCGACTGGCTGCCGTTGCAGCACCCGGAGTCGAGAGGAAGATTGGAGAAGTTTCATGAGTGGAAACCGAACCTGCTGACCGACCATCATGAAATGGGTACAAACTCTACTTTCTTTTTTCAGCCGGGCATACCAAGCCGTAACCATCCGCTTACACCGGCCAATAACTTTAAACTAACCCAGCAGATCGGCAACTACCACGCGAAAGCATTGGATAAGATCGGGTCGCTATACTATACCGAAGAAAGTTTTGATGACTTTTATTATGGCAAGGGTTCTACTTACCCGGATGTAAATGGTGCTGTGGGTATTTTGTTTGAACAAGCTAGTTCGCGGGGCCATGCCCAGGAAAGTATAAATGGCGTACTTACATTTCCCTTCACGATCCGTAACCAGTTTGCAACTACCCTCTCTACCTTAGAGGCGGTTCAGTCCATGCGACTTGACCTCTTAAACCACCAGCGCGACTTTTACAAGCAGGCATTAAACGAAGCCAGAAAATCAAACAAAAAGGCTTACATCTTCGGTTCTGAGCAGGACCCGGCCCGCGCATACCATTTAGCAGAGATAATTGCCCGCCACCAGATAGCTATTTACAAGCCAAAGCAAACTATAAAAGTAGGAAACAACAGCTATACTTCGGATAACGCTTACATAGTACCACTGGAACAGCCGCAGTATAAATTAATAGAAGCGATGTTCGAGAAGCGCACCACTTTCCAGGACAGCCTGTTCTACGATATATCTGCCTGGACCTTCCCGCTGGCTTTTGATTTGGAGTATAATGAACTAAGCGGCCGTAACTATAAAACCAACCTGCTGGGCGAAAAACTAACTGCTCCGCAAATGCCGGCCGGCAAACTTACTGGTGGGCAAAGCAATTATGCCTATGCATTCGAATGGACAGGCTATTATGCGCCACGGGTTCTTAATACGCTGTTCAACCATAACATAAAAGCCAAAGTAGCTACATCGAGTTTCACGTCGGCAGAGGGCAAAAAATTTGGTTACGGTACTATACTTATACCTGTGGCAGGCCAACCTGTATCAGCCGAAAGACTGCACCAATTATTACAAAGCACTGCAACCGAAAACGGACTCGAGATAACAGCTTTGCCAACAGGCTTAACTACAACAGGCATAAAACTGGGTAGCCCTATGATGGAAAACCTGCGCAAGCCAAGTATAGCCCTGTTAACCGGAGATGGCGTAAACAGCAACGATGCCGGCGAAACCTGGCACCTGCTTGACAATCGCTTCAATATCAAAACCACCTTATTAACTATAGACCGGTTTAACCGCGCTGACCTGGACCGTTATAATGTACTTATAATGGCAGATGGCAACTATAATGCAGTATCGAAAGATAAACTGAGAGCCTGGACGCAGCAGGGCGGTATAATTATAGGTATGGGCGATGCCGTAAGATGGCTGGCACAGAATGAACTCACCAAGTTAACCTTCAAGCACGGAGAAGATGAAAAAGGTGGAGACCGCAAAGCTTATGCAGACCTGAGCAATGAGAGCGGTGCCCAGGTAATTGGCGGAGCTATCTTCGAAACCAGGTTAGACCTTACTCACCCGCTGGCTTATGGTTATACAGATGCATCACTGCCAGTCTTCAGAAACAACACCATTTTTGTTGAACCTTCTAATAACCCTTACGCCAATCCGGTAATGTTTACGGCTAAACCGCTTATGGCTGGTTACATCAGCCCTCAAAACCTGGAGCTTATTAAGAACTCTGCCGAGATCACGGTTAATGCTGTAGGTAGCGGCCGCGTCATCACGATGCCGGGCAACCCTAATTTCAGGGCATTCTGGTATGGCACCAACAAGTTGTTTTTAAACAGCATCTTTTTCGGCAATATTATCAATAGCCGCTCAGCCCGCGCTGAGTAACTCGCAAACTGTTCTAAACTATAAAGCCAGGGCCTCACGGTCCTGGCTTTTTGCATTTTACACTCCCCTCTCCCTTACATTAAATTTGTATTCTGCTATTAACACACTTTCATCTGTTAAATAACACCAGATACACACCCTATAAATTATACAAGCAATATATAAAAATCATCCTAATTACTTATAGTCGATATTTTTCCTTTTCATTACCATATTTATATATTAAAGTTAGCTTATTTATTAATTTTCAAGACTATAACACAAAAAATAGCTTTCTAAGAAACTATATTTTATTATTATTGCTTTGCAATTCAGCTCAAGCATTCTGAAAATTATTCAAATTTAGTTATTGATACATAAAACATAACACATGTTAAATACATCAATAATATATACCACAATTGTGCAATTTTTTTTATTAAAAGACTCCATATAGTAAAACTGATACCCTAACCGCTTATGAGAATACTTTTACCGCTGCTGTTAACTTTATCGTTTTTAGGGTTAGTACCCTCAGCTGCATTTTCGCAATGCTCCAAGCCATCTGTTACACTACCGGCAGATATCAGTTATTGCGGCCCGAGATCTATCTCGTTCGCTGCAAATAACCCGGCTCACGCCCCGGTTTATACAAACGACACAGGTATACTTACCTATGCCTGGAAGATGAACGGAACGGTAGTAGCCACAGATGCTTACCCAACTATTAACTTCCCGACAGCGGGCACCCACAACATAACATTGGTTGTAACCAAGCGCTGTGGCAAGTTTGAGACAGAAGTTGACGAAGACACTCAGCTCATAACTATAGAGGCCATACCTACTGCGCCTCATGTTAATAGCATAGCTGTGTGTACCGGTAGCAACGCTACATTGTGGGTCGAGAATGCAGACCCTAACCTTATTTATAAGTGGTATAACAAAGCAACAGGCGCACTATTGGTATGGGGCACTTCCTATACTATGAACAATGCATCTTATATGCAGGTGGAAGTAGAGGCTTTAACAGCAAGCGGCTGTACTTCCCCGCGTACTACAGCAACTATAACATCTTCGTTAACAAACGGTAATGCTACCGTACTAAATGGCGACCAGGAACTTTGCGCAGGTGCCAGGCCTGCAACTATAACGGGTAATGCTCCGCAAAACATGACCTTCCAGTGGTTACAGAGCACAACCGGTCCTAACACTGGTTATAGCCCTATTGCATCAGCTACCGATAAAAGCTATTCTCCTCCACCGCTTTACCAAACAACCTGGTACAAACGAGTTGCCTACAATGGCGGCTGCGGCGAAGAAACAAACCCGGTAAAAGTTACTGTAACTCCTGCTCCGGCAACCCCGATCGTATCAGACCAGTTGGTGTGTTATGGCGAACGCGCCACTTTTGTGGTGTCAAACAACGATGGTAAAACAGTTTATAACTGGTATGCCTCGTCTACAAGCACTACACTATTAGGCTCCGGCCCTACTTTTATTACCCCACAGCCGGTAACTAACATGATCGCTTATTATGTAGAAGCCACAACTACTGCTCAAACCAATTGCTTCAGTACTACCAGGGTTGCGGTATATGCCAGCTCTACTCCAGGCATTTCAAACAACGGCATTTCGTCTAACCAGGCCATGTGTACTGGTGGCAAGCCAGAGCCGCTGATAGGTACAACCCCAACCGGTGGCGGTGGGGGCTACATTTACCAGTGGCAGCAAAGCACCGACGGAAGTAACTTTACCGATGTACAGGGCGCAAACGCACAGAATTTTGCCCCGGCTTCGCTTAAGACAACAACCTGGTTCCGCCGTAAAATAAAAGCAGCCAGCAGCTGCCCTGAAAGTATAAGTAACATTGTGTTGATATCGGTAACGCCAATGCCGGCCACTATCGATATTGACGACCCGATGATCTGTTACGGATCGCCGGCATCTATTATAGTTACTAACCCCGAGCCTGACTTTACTTACCGCTGGTATGATGTGGCAGAGGGCGGAACATTACTCGCAACAGGTACTACTTATACAACAGCGCCGTTAACATCAAGCAAAACATATTATGTAGAGGCAACTTCGGATGCAGGTTGCTATAGTGTACGCCGCTCAGTAGAAGTTACCGTAACCGACCTACCTGAAAAACCAGTAGCAGCTAATGTTACGATTTGTGAAGGAACGAATGCATTGCTTGCCGTAAACCCAACCGATGCTGCCATTTTCTACCGCTGGTACAACAGCAACAACCAGCTTTTAGCAACAGGTATTAACTATAGCACTCCTCCGCTTACTGCCAACACTACTTATTATGTAGAGGCCGTAACAAAAGCTTCGCCGGGTTGCGCCAGCCCTAAAGTAGCTGTAGAGGTTATTGTAACACCTAAAATTGCCAGTAACAGCATCTCAGATGAGCAAATACTTTGCAGCGGCGATACGCCGGTAGCTTTACAGGGCTCTGTACCAACCGGTGGTGGTGGCGGTTATACTTACCAGTGGGAACAAAGTGCCGATGGCAGTTTATTCTATACTATAACTGGTGCAACAGGCACGCATTATGCACCAGGCGCACTTACTTCTACCACATGGTTCCGCCGTAAAGTTATTGCTTCAGGCAGCTGCGGTACTTCAATCAGTAACTCTGTTAAGATTATAGTTAACCCGCTTCCGGTAGCTCCGGTGGCCGATAATGTTTCGATCTGTACAGGTACTGCTACAAATATTACAGTTAAGAACCAGGATGCCAACCTTACTTATAAGTGGTATGCAACAGCAACAGGCGGTACTCCAATAGCCACCGGCCATACTTACAACACAGGTGTTCTTACTTCGGGTAAGCAGTATTTCATAGAGGCCGTTTCGTCCACAGGCTGTATCAGCCCGGTACGTGGTAAAGTTACGGTTAGCGTAATTCCGCTGCCAGCTACCCCGGAAGCCGACAATGCCGCTATTTGCGCCGGCAGCACAGTTACTTTAAAAGTACTTGCTCCGGATGCCAACCTTGTTTACCGCTGGTATAACGACGACACGGATGGGTCGCTGCTTGCAACCGGTACAAACTATACAACAGAGCCACTTACACAAAGCACTATTTTTTATGTAGAGGCTGCCACAGCAGAGGGTTGCACCAGCACCGACAGAAAGCCGGTTTATGTTGATGTAACGCCACTTCCGGCTATACCTGATGTAGATAACACAACTATCTGCTCTGGCGATGCTGCCGTTCTGTTCGTTAAAAACCCTGACCCGACCGCAACCTATAACTGGTACTTAGGAGGTACTTTACTGGCCTCAGGAGTTACTTTTACAACAGATATTTTAGGATACAGCACTACTTACCACGTAGAAGCCATTTCGAACACTGCTACTGCCTGCCCAAGCCCGGCACGCCGCGCGGTTGTAGTTACGGTTACACCAGGTATAGGTAATAATAACATAAACAGCGCCCAGACCATTTGCAAAGGCGGCACACCTGCTACCCTCACAGGCTCACAGCCAACTGGCGGAAGCGGAAGCTACACGTACCAGTGGGAGAAAAGCGAGGATGGCACGAACTTTATGAGTATAGCCGGAGCCATCAGTTCTACTTACAGCCCAGGCTCAATTACTATTACCACATGGTTCAGACGTAAAGTAAAAGCTACCACAGGCTCTTGCCCTGAACATGTAAGCAACGCAGTAAAAGTTACAGTTTCGCCACTCCCGCTTACGCCAACTGTACAGAACACAACTGTATGCTTTGGCGAGAAAGCCCAGCTAACTATAACTTCAGCCGATGCATCCTTAACCTATAAATGGTATGCAACTGCAACCGGCGGCAGCCCGATAGGCGTTGGTCCAACCCTGCTAACAGAAACGCTTACAAACACTACTACTTATTATGTAGATGCTACCAGCACAGCAGGTTGTACCAGCAACAGAAGAGCCGTAACAGCAACTGTAAGGCCATTACCAGACATGCCGCAGGCTTCAGATAAAACGATCTGTGCAGGTTCAGCCACTACTCTTTCAGTAAACAACCCGGACCCTACACTTGCTTACCGCTGGTTTAACACAAGCGGCGACTTACTGGCAACCGGCACCACATACTCTACTGCTGCCCTGCAGGCTACTACAACTTATTATGTAGAAGCTTCCACAGTAACAAACCCGGTATGTGCAAGCCCTCGCAAAGCAGTTGTAGTTTCGGTTAGCCCGATACCAGCCATGCCTGCTGCCGAAGATGCAGCGATCTGTACCGGCACCGCAGCTGACCTTACAGTTACCTCGCCTGATGTTTCACTCACATATAAATGGTATACTTCAGCAACAGGAGGCTCAGCTATAGGTACCGGAACATCATTTAATACAGGTACTCTAACATCAGCCAGAACATATTACCTGGAGGCTGTAACTGCAGCAGGATGTGTTAGTCCTCGAGCTCAGGTTAATGTTACAGTTACGCCATTGCCTGCCACACCGCTTGCCGAAAATGTAAGCATCTGTGCTGGCGCACCGGCAACACTAATTGTAAAAGACCCGATAGCCAACATCTCCTACAGATGGTACACAGCAGCTACCGGCGGTACTTTGCTGGCAACCGGCAACACCTACTCTATATCATCAGTTGAGAAAACGACCACTTATTATATTGAGGCCGTAACAGCAGGTGGTTGCAGCAGCACATCACGAGGAACAGTTACCGCACAGGTTACCGAACTGCCAGCTACACCTAATGCCGATAATGCAACGGTTTGTGCCGGCAACAGCACTACCCTTTGGGTGAAGAGCCCGGAGCCAGGCCTGATCTACCGCTGGTACCAGGATGGTGTACAGATAGCTACAGGTATTTCTTATACAACTGAGGTACTTAACTATAGCGCTACTTACCAACTGGAGGCCGTAACAAACAACAGCAATGCCTGTGTTAGTCCTGCGCGCCGCACAGTAAGTGTAACCGTTACACCTGCAATCACAAATAATTTCATCTCAGCTGACCAGACCATTTGCAGCGGTACTGCTCCGCTAACCTTTACCGGCACATTACCGGCCGGCGACGGAAGCGACTTCTCTTACCAGTGGGAGCGCAGCGAAGATGGTGTCAACTTCTCGATCATAGCCAATGCAACAGGCCAGTCTTATACTTCGGGAGCACTTAATGCTACCAGCTGGTTCAGAAGAAGAGTAAAAGCGAACAACAACTGCCCTGAACATATCAGTAACATTGTTAAAGTAACTATAAACCCGCTACCTTCTACTCCGCTTGCCGATAACACAACTACATGCGAAGGCAGCACTGCCACGTTAAGCGTAAAAGACCCTAACACGGCTTATACTTATCGTTGGTATACAGTAGCATCGGGCGGTAGCATTCTGGCAGTTGGCAATACCATTACCACGCCTGCAGTTACTACCAACACTACTTATTATGTAGAAGCATCGAATGCGACAGGTTGCTTAAGCCCACGCAAGGCTGTTACTGTAACAGTTACGCCACTGCCAGCTGCACCTCTTGTAGCCGACCGCAGCATTTGCGTTAACGAGCAGGCTATACTTGCCGTAAGCGCACCGAATGCTACACTTATCTACCGTTGGTACAACAACACAGGTAATTTACTTGGCACCGGCCCAACTTATACTACCAGTGCTTTAACAGCCAACACGGTTTATTATGTTGAAGCAGCTACCATTGCTACGCCATCTTGCACAAGCACACGCAGCACAGTTGTAGTTAGCGTAACACCGCTGCCAGCTACTCCGCAGGCCAACGATGTTACGGTTTGCTCCGGCAGCACCGCCGACCTGGCCGTAAAAGATGTTGACCCGAATCTAACCTATAAATGGTACAGCACAGCAAGTGGAGGCACTCCATTACACACCGGCTCAGCTTACAGAACAACTACTTTAACATCAAACAGAACATATTACATTGAAGCGGCAAATGCAGCAGGTTGCGTAAGCCCATCACGTAAAGCTGTTTCTGTTAATGTTGTTCCGATTCCTTCAGCACCAGTAGTAGCTAACACTAATATCTGCGCAGGAAGCAGCGCTACACTTGTGGTTACATCTCCGGATGCATCGCTTATTTACAGATGGTTCGATAGCAGCGGAAACCTGCTTGGTTCAGGTACATCGTTTACAACCACTGCACTTACAAGCTCCACAACTTACACTGTAGAAGCTTCGGCACTGGCAACTTCGGGTTGTAACAGTACACGCCGCACAGTAACTGTAACTGTAACGCAGCTACCAGCCAAACCAGAAGTTAACCAGCCTACTATATGCGCCGGTTCTACAGCTACACTTGTAGTAGAGAACCCACTTCCATCAGTAACCTATAACTGGTATGATGCAACAGAGAACCTGATATCTACCGGAACTACCTTTATAACTGAAACGCTTACTGAAAGCACCGTGTATTACGCTGAGGCTGTAACCAGCAATGGTTGCGCCAGCCCGGGCAAAGAGGTAGTGACCGTTAAAGTAGTTCAGCCGGTAAGCAACAACTCAATTGCCGGAAACCAGACCATCTGCTACGCTACTACCCCAACTATACTTGACGGTACCGAGCCAATGGGCGGAGGTGCTGGTTTCAGTTACCAGTGGGAGAAGAGCGAAGATGGCCTGAACTTTACAACTATAACCGGAGCAACTGCCCAGAACTATACACCAGGTGCCCTGACAACAGATACCTGGTTCAGAAGAAAAGTAGTAACAGACGGCCCTTGTAAAGAAAATAACAGCAACGTAGTAAAAGTAACTGTAACGCCACTGCCAGCAGTGCCTGCAGCATCTAACGCTACTATCTGTGCCGGTTCTGTTGCTAACCTGAGCGTAAGTAACCCGGTTGTAAATTATACTTACCGCTGGTACAATGCCGCAAGTGGCGGAACTGCACAGCGCACCGGAGCAACATTTACTACCCCGGAACTGCAGACAACTACTACTTATTATGTAGAGGCTATCAGCGAAACCGGTTGTATCAGCCCAAGACGTGCTGTAACAGTAAATGTAACTGTAATGCCTGCCGCACCAGCAGTTGCTAACAAAACCATCTGTGCAGGAAGCCAGGCAGTGCTAAGTGTTAGTGCCCCGGATCAGTCGTTGGTTTATAAATGGTATAACAGCATTGGCGAGCAGGTTGCTTCCGGTGCTACATTTAATACCGGCAGCTTAACTACTACAACTACATACTATGTGGAGGCAGCTACTACAAGTGCTCCATTCTGTGTAAGTCCGCGCAGCACGGTGCTGGTTACAGTTACCGACCTGCCAACTATGCCGGTTGTAGAAGATGCCAGTGTATGTGCCGGTCAGTCAACTATACTTTCTGTTCTTGTAGTAGATCCATCTTATACTTATAAGTGGTATACTTCAGCAACTGGTGGTACTGTAGTTGGTTCGGGCGCTACGTACAGCACAGGCACCCTAACTTCAGACAGAACATTTTATGTAGAAGCTGTTTCAGCGGCAGGATGCGCCAGTAAGCGCTCAGGTATAGCTGTAACAGTAACACCACTTCCTTCTACCCCAACCGCTGACAACGTAAGTATTTGCGCAGGTCAGCCGGCAACGCTGGAAGTGAATAACCCGGATGCAGCTTTATCATACAGATGGTACAATGCGGCTACTGACGGCAAACTGCTTGCAACCGGCGACACTTATACTACTGCCAGCTTATCAGCAAGCGAAACATTTTACGTGGAAGCCGTAACCGAAACAGGTTGCGCCAGCACAAGCCGTAAAGCAGTAGCAGTAAACGTAACGCCACTACCAGCCACACCTATAGCCGACAACGCTACAATATGTGCTGGCAACGGTACTACCCTATGGGTTAAAAACCCGGATCCGACTGCTTACTATAACTGGTACAGCGGTGGTGCATTGGTTGGCACAGGCATCTCTTTCGAAACCGGTATACTTAACTATAGCACTACTTATTATGTAGAGGCTGTAAGCAATACAGGTATAGCTTGTACAAGCGCATCGCAGAGAACTGTAACAGTAACTGTAACACCAGGCATCACAAATAACTTTATCTCTTCGGATCAGGCAATTTGCAGCGGTACAGTTCCGGCTACTTTAACCGGTTCGTTACCAAATGGCGGAGGCGGAAACTATAGTTACCAGTGGGAACGCAGCGAAGATGGCATCAACTTTACAGCTATCAGCAACGCAACTACACAGAACTATACACCGAATGCGCTTAACATAACAACCTGGTTCCGTAGAATAGTTAAATCAACCGGGGTTTGCAGTGAGCAGATAAGCAATACTATCCAGATCACGATCACACCGATACCGGTTACGCCGGTTGCCGAGAACACTACGATCTGTGCAGGTGCAACTGCTACACTGAGTGTGAAAGATGTTAACCCGGATCATATGTACCGCTGGTATACATCTCCTACCGGAGGCAGCGCGATCATTACCGGCTCATCGTTCACAACTATAGCACTGCAGGCATCTACAACTTATTATGTAGAGGCAGTAAACAAAACAGGTTGTGTAAGCCCAAGAAGAACAGTTTCCGTAACGGTGCTGCCTTCTCCGGAAGCCCCGCTTGTAGCCGACCAGAACATTTGTGCCGGCGAGCAAGCTACATTAGCTGTAGAGAACCAGACCGCCAGCTATACTTACCGCTGGTACGATAACAACGGAACTTTACTTGCAACAGGCACCACTTTCACAACAAACGCGCTCAACAACAACACTACTTATTATGTAGAGGCGCTTACATCGGGCACGCCGGGTTGTGTTAGCAACCGTACAGCTGTAGCTGTAAACGTAACAGCCAGACCAGCTACTCCGCTTGCCGACGACACAAGCGTTTGCTCCGGCACTTCGGCGCAGTTAGCTGTTAAGGGCATTATACCGGGCATTACTTACAAATGGTACACAGTAGTTTCGGGCGGAACTCCGGTATTTATTGGATCTGCTTATACTACTGCTGCTCTTACATCAAACAGAACATACTACATCGAAGCGGTTACAGCATCAGGCTGCACCAGCGAAACGCGTAAGGCAGTTGCTGTAAAAGTAATTCAGCAGCCTTCTATGCCGATCGTAGCCGATGAGACTGTTTGCTCTGGCAGCAATGTAATACTAACTGTTACTAACCCGGATGCGAACCTGCTTTACCGTTGGTTCGACCAGAACGGCGGCTCATTAGCAACAGGTACATCTTACACAGCACGAAATCTTACAGCCAACACCATGTTCTATGTAGAGGCTGTAACGGCAACGTCGCCAGGGTGTGTAAGCTCACGCGAAACGGTTTATGTAACAGTAACACCATCGCCGGCTGCACCTATAACCGATGATGCCAGCATATGCGCAGGTTCTACTGCTACCCTTTATGTGAAGAATGCCACACCAGGCGTAAACTATAAGTGGTACGATGATACTGAAACGCTACTGTTCACAGGCAGCACCTTTACAACACCAGTGTTAACCTCAGATGCTATTTACTATGTAGAGGCAAGCTCCGGAGCCGGATGCATCAACCCTAACCGCACAATAGCAACTGTATATGTAACACAACCGATCACGAACAACACTATCACCGGAAACCAGACGATTTGCAGCGGCACGCAGCCAGACGCATTGGTTGGTTACGAAGTGATGAGCACGAGCGGCAGCGTACTATACCAGTGGGAAAGCAGCGAGGATGGTATCAACTATAGCATCATCCCGACAGCAACGGGCAAGAACTACATGCCTGCTCCTACTTATGTGACTACCTGGTACCGCAGAACCGCTAAAATTGAGAACGGTACCTGCCCTGAGCAGACCAGTAACATTGTGAAGATCACAACGATCTCGGCACCGGTTACTCCGCTGGCGAACAATGTCACGATCTGTGCCGGTACGCGCGCTGTCATGTCGGTAGCAACTCCTGAGCTGGGTTATACTTACCGATGGTTCAGTGTTGCAACCGGTGGCAACAGCTTAGGTTCGGGTGTTATGTTTACAGCAGATGGTCTGCAAACCGAAACTACCTATTATGTAGAGGCTGTAAATGGCGGTGGTTGCGTTAGTCCGCGTAAGGCTGTAACTGTTTTTGTTACGCCTCAGCCGGCCATACCACAGGCCACCGACAAAGTGATCTGCTACAACGAGACAGCAACCTTATCAGTAACCAACCCGGATGTGACCCTGAACTACAGATGGTTCGACGGAAGTGGTAACATGGTAGCAAACAGCTCATCGTTCACAACTGCTAAGCTGACACAGAACACCATGTATTATGTGGAAGCCTATACTACGACGGAGCAGGCATGTGCCAGCCAGCGTAAAGCTGTAATGGTAAGTGTAATGCAGCAGCCGCTTGCCCCGGTAGCAGATAACAAAACAGTTTGTGAAGGTAGCAGCACCGTGTTAACTATAAAGCAAGCCAGCGCAGAGTTTACTTACAACTGGTATAGCGTAGCAACCGGCGGCGTAGCACTCGCAACAGGCACAAGCTACAATACCGGCGCCCTTACTTCTGACAGAACATATTACATCGAGGCAGTAAATGCTTCAGGTTGTGTAAGTCAGCGTACTTCGGTAACAGTAAGTATATCAGCTGTGCCTGAAACACCGTTTGCAGCCAACAAACGCATTTGCGCCGGCGAAACAGCTGTACTTGCTGTCAGCATGCCAGATGCATCGTTAAACTACCGTTGGTTTGATGGAGCAGGCAGACTGCTGGCTACCGGCGAGAAGTTTGAAGTAAGCGGATTAACGGCAAGCACTACATATTATGTTGAGGCTGTATCAGGCACAGGTTGCATCAGCCCGAAACGTAAGGCAGTTGTAGTAAGTGTATCGCAGCTACCAGCTACGCCAATTGTATCGCAGGCTAATATCTGCGCCGGCGAAACTGTTAACCTGTTTGTTAAGAACCCGGATCCGGCACTTGAGTACAAATGGTACAACGATGCCGCCGGCACTACCCCGATCGGTTCAGGTATCTCTTATACTTCTGAAGACGCCTTATTCTCGAACAGAACATATTACGTGGAAGCTGTAAACAGCGCTACCTGCACCAGCCCGACAAGAGCTGAGGTACTGGTAACGGTAACAGCCAAACCGGGTGCTCCTGTTGTAGAGGATGTCGTGATATGTGGAGGTAGCAGAGCGCAGCTTACTGTTGTGCAGCCTAACCCGGAAATGGTATACAAATGGCACGATGCAAACGGCACCATGCTCCACATCGGCACAACTTATACAACCGTACCATTATCGTCTAAAGCAACATACTTTGTAACAGCCAACACTACTTCGCCTAAAGCTTGTACGAGCACGGCCACAGCGGTAACTGTTGACATCATGAGTTCGCTTGCGAATAACACTATCTCCGAAAACCAGACCATCTGCAGCGGCACAATGCCAATGGAGTTATCAGGTTCGGTTCCGACAGGTGGTGGAAATGCAACCCTTACCTACCAGTGGGAGCGCAGCGAAGACGGTATTAACTATGTAAGTATAGTTGGCGCTTACGCTCAGAACTACGCACCGGGCACCTTAACAAAAGACACCTGGTTCAGAAGAGTTGTAAGAGCATCCGGCCCATGTGGCGAGAGCATCAGCCCTGCAGTTAAGATCAGTATAACGCCATTGCCTGCAGCACCTGTTGCAGATGATGTGACTGTTTGTGCTGGCTCTTCAGCTACGCTGCGAATCAAAAATGCAACATCGAGCTCTACCATGACCTACCGTTGGTACTACACTGCTTCCGGTGGCGTATCCATCGCATCTGGTGTAAGCTTTACAACTCAACCACTACAGGCCAGCACTACTTATTATGTAGAAGCTATAAACCCAACCGGTTGTGTAAGCAGCTCGCGCCGCGCTGTAACTATAACTGTAAACCAATTGGTAGCAGATAACAGCATCAGCCAGGCACAGCGAATATGTAGCGGTAGCATACCGGCAGCCCTGACAGGCTCCGTAGCCTTCCAGCCAAACGATGCTTATACTTACCAGTGGCAGCAAAGTGCAGATGGCGTTAACTACATTAATATTTCAGGTGCAACCGGCCAGCATTATGCGCCAACTCAAAGCCTGACTAAATCAGTGTGGTTCCGCCGTGTAGTACAAACCTCCGGCCCTTGTAGTAACAACTTCAGCAATTCTGTTAAGATCGATGTGGTGCCATTGCCAACTATGCCAGGTATAGCTTCTGCTTCGGTTTGCCCGGGCGGTACGGTTACCTTACAGGCAACCGGCGTAGTGCCAGGCACTACCCTGGAGTGGTACGACTCTCCTACCGGTGGTTCGTTTGTAGCAGAAGGCAATACTTATACAGTTACTCCTTATGCCACTACCTCTTACTGGGTACAGGCTGTAAATGGAAACAACTGTTCTACTACCGAACGCAAAGAGGTTAAAGTTACTGTTGTGGAGCCTGTGGCTAAAGTGAGTGGCGACATTACCATAATGCAGGGTAAAGCCACGAAACTGGTTGCCAGCGGTGGCGCTACCTATAGCTGGTCTCCGGCTGCAGGCCTGAGCGACCCGACAAGTGCCACGCCAATTGCTAAACCGGAAGTTACAACGACCTACACAGTAACAGTAACTACACCGGAAGGCTGTACAGCTGTTGGCTCAGTAACAGTAACTGTAGTACCTGCTATCATCCCGATGAATGCCATGACGCCGAATGGCGATGGTATAAACGATGTGTTCCATGTAGAGAACCTGGATCAGTACCCGGATTGCAGAGTAGAGATCTACACCCGTTGGGGCGAAAAGATCTACGAAAGCATTGGCTACACAGAACCATGGAACGGTATCCGCAACGGCAAACCATTACCGCTGGGCGCTTACTACTACATCATCTATGTGTCGAGAGACGAAGCACCAATTTCAGGAAGTATAACCATTATTAAATAAGGCCCGCTATGAACAGATTAATAGTAATGATAGTGGCGATTGTTGCCACAGCAGGCAGCACCATGGCGCAGCAGCGCCCGCAGTACACACAGTACGCATTAAACAATTTTTTAACAAACCCTGCAGTAGGCGGCATAGAAAGCTATGCCGACCTACGCACGAGTTACCGTGGCCAGTGGGCTGGCGTAGAAGGTGCACCAGAAACTTTTTATGCCACTTTCCATGGCTCGATCGGTAACCCGGACAACAACCGTACTTCCCCTAAATCCAGGAAGGCAAACAAGTTTGGATTCTCATCGCGGAACAGCTACAAAAAAGCGGTTGCCCACCATGGTGTAGGTGCTGTTATGCAGGTTGATAAAGCCGGTTTGTTAAAGACCTCAACATTTAATGCGACTTACTCTTACCATCAGCCGCTTACGCGTTATTTAACACTGTCAAGTGGTTTAGCGGGAGGCATGACCCAGTATAATGTTGATGTAAACCGTGCCCGTGTGCTGGACCCAAGCGACCCTTACCTGACTGGCGGCAACATGACAGCCACTAAAGTAGATGTTGGTGTAGGTTTCTGGTTATACAGCCCTGACTTTTATGTTGGTGTTTCCGGAATGCAGCTGTTAAAGAGTAAGCAGGAGATCGTATCAAGCAACGACCCGGCTATGAACTTGCTACCACACTTTTACGGCACGGCAGGTATCCGCTTCCAAGCATCCAGCGAAGTATCCTTTGTTCCGTCGGTAATGGTTAAAGCTACTTCAACTGCCTCACCAGCCGTAGATATTAATGTGCGTGCCTTGTATGCGCAATATGTATGGGGTGGCATGTCGTATCGCCATAATGATGCGTGGGCAGTAATGGCCGGCGTAAACCTGAACCACTTGTTTGATGTGGGATATTCTTACGAGATCGCTACTTCGAATATGAGCCGTGTAAGTGCCGGTTCGCATGAGGTGGTGGTTGGCTTTAAGCTGAACAACACCAGCAGGGTACTTTGTCCGCAGTGGGTATGGTAAAAGTTTACTAAGCATTTTTTCAAAAGCCCGGCAATTAATTGCCGGGCTTTTGTTTTACCTCACCCCGGTCCTCTCCTAAAAACAGGAGAGGGAGATTAAAGGGGCGCTATAGTTTTATAGTTCGAACCGCAGGCGCGAGCGTCCCGCCTTATCTTGTCCTATAACTTTTCCAGTTACGGCCTTTTTAGCCTAAAGCTCCCTGCGGCATGAGAGAATTATCCCCTTGAGGGGATTATAGGGGTGTTTTTTGCTGGGGATTTGCTTGGATAGACGCACTCAAACTGCCCGCCCCTGAGTTTTACACCCCTGTAGTCCCCTCAAGGGGACAGTTCCTAAAACCAGTGCCCATTTCAGGAAAGTTATGGGACAAGATAAGGCGTCCCGCTCGTGACTTAGGGTGGTGTAGAGTTTCCCAACTTAACTGGCCCAGCGAGACAAAGCTGGTATAGCGTTAACAATAGTATAAACCCACCCCTGCCCCTCCTAGGTGGGGAATACTGCTGATAGATTAGTCATGTTTATACTCTACAGAGTCGCTATACTTTTTGTCTTTTCGCAATTATAACTCAAGTCTCTGTTAATCTGTAAAACCATAGCAATAGTATAAAACCTAGCAAACTATTACCTTTGCAAACTATAAACCAGGTAAAAATGAGCGCAAAAAGCTTTCAGTTGCTATTAGAGACCGCCTACGACACCGAAAATCCGCAGGTATTTGAGGAAGGCGCTGGCAATGTATATAATAAGTTTGAGGAGGTTTACCGGAAGTCTGTGCACCAGGACAAGCCTTCGGAGGAACTTAACTATAGGTTTGAACGGGTGCGCCTGGGCATGGCCATTGCTTTTGTAAAAGCCTACACCCGACTGGCTGATAACGAAACAAGTATTGAGGCATTAGCCGTTTTACAAGACGCTATTAAAGCCAAAAGCACAAAGGAGATCGACAAGATAGTACAAAAGAAGATAGCTGTATTTGATAACCTGTACCACGAAATATTTGTGAACGAAGAGCGCGAGCAGATTCTTGGTCTGTTTGAAGCAACCCTGGATGCTGGCTCGAAAGAAGAACTGGACGACCTGATGCTGGATGGACTTGAGTTGCTGACAACTATAGATTTTGAGCACCACGCCCAGAAAGACGATGACGACGAAATTGACGAGGACCTGCTGAAAAGCATACAATAGCCATACTATAGGTAGCCAGATGGAAATTACACTGACCACTCCTGCCCTGCTTTTCCCGGCTATCTCGTTGTTGTTGCTGGCTTATACAAACCGCTTCATGGCACTGGCCAACCTTATCCGCAGCCTGAAAGCCCGGTATGCTACATCACACAGCACACTTGTATATGGCCAGATCGAGAACCTGCGCATACGGCTTATACTTATCCGGAACATGCAGGCACTGGGTATTTCCAGTATGTTTGGCTGCGTGTTCTGCATGTTTATACTTTTTGCAGGATATGATATAGTTGGCAAATATGTTTTCGGGCTGAGTTTATTATTACTCCTGGCCTCTCTGGCACTTGCCCTCCGCGAGATACAGATATCAGTAAATGCCCTTACCCTGGAGCTCGACGACCTGGAAGAAACTGCTGAGAAATAAACTGGTATAGTTACGAGTTAACTAAGATGAAAAGTAAGATCGCCTCACATATAATTGCCTGTATTGTAGGCACGCTTTTTATTTTCGGGCTCCTGAAACTTGAAAGCTTTATTTACAGAATCAGGAATGAAAGCTTTAGTGAAGAGATGATAGAACTTGCAGAATTTATGATCTCAGACACTTTACTCCTTTTTCTGTTCTTTATAATTTTCGCTTTAGTTCAGATCATGCTTGTAAGCCCTGTTTTCAGTTACTTGACAAAACAGGGCCGTTTAAATAAGCAGAACCTTGTTTATACTTGGCTTGGGCTTAGTCTATTAACAGGAATCTTATTCGGATTATTCTTTGGGTCCTCGAGCTTAGGCATTCAAGACTTCTTGAAAAGTATAGGAATAGGAGTTGCTGTATTTCTAGTCTACTACTTAACTAGCTTCATTACCTATTTTAAGCTTGTAGAGTAAAAATTGAATTGGCTTTTCCATGTGCTATTGGTATTGCATGCAAATAGCCTTTTGAAGTGAATAGTTAAAAGCTAATTATACTACACTATAACCGGACAAACTCTTACCTCATAACTATTAACTATAAAATGTCTGATCCTAAAAAGCTGGCGATAAAAGATTTTGTGTACGAGCTGCCAGACGAGCGTATAGCCAAATTCCCATTGGCTGAGCGCGATCAATCCAAACTGCTATACTATAAAAGCGGTTCTATTGCTGATCATACTTTCACAGACTTACCGGGACTGCTACCTGACGGTTCGCTGCTTGTTTTTAACGATACCAAAGTAGTGCAGGCACGATTGCTTTTCCGGAAAGAAACAGGTGGAATAGTGGAAATATTTTGCCTGGAACCGGTAAAACCATATGCCGAAGTACAGCTGGCCATGCAGCAAACCGGCCACAGCACCTGGAAGTGCCTGGTGGGTAACAACAAGCGCTGGAAAGAGGGCAAGCTATACTTACACTTTGAGGGCGGTACACTTACAGCAGAGCGCGAAGCACATCAGAACGGACATTTCCTGATAAACTTTAATTGGGAGCCGGCTGAACTGACTTTTGCCGAGGTGCTGGAGCGTTGCGGAAAACTACCCTTGCCTCCATACCTCAACCGCGACCTTACCCCTGAGGACCGCACACGCTACCAAACTGTTTATGCCAACCAGGAAGGTGCGGTGGCTGCCCCAACCGCCGGCCTGCACTTTACTGATAGGGTTTTGGAAGCTATAAAAGCCAAAGGCATGAGGACCGCTTACCTGACCCTGCATGTGGGAGCCGGCACCTTTAAACCCGTGAAAGCCGATGTGATGGAAGCCCACGAAATGCACGCCGAGCAACTATACTTAACGAAACCGGTGCTGGAACAGCTTTTAGCGCACCTACAGCAAGGCAAACCTATTATTCCGGTGGGCACTACCAGCATGCGCTCCCTGGAGAGTATTTACTGGTTGGGCGTAAAAGTGCTGCAACAACCCGATCTGCTGCAACAGGAGCTGCATATTACCCAATGGTTTGCCTACGAAACTATACATCTGCCTGAACCACCTGAAGCTATAAAGGCGTTGCTTGCATACATGGCCAACTATAACACAGACCACCTGCACGCCAGTACTAAGATCATAATTGCGCCGGGCTATAGTTTTAAGATATGCAGCGGCCTGGTTACCAACTTCCACCAACCGGAGAGTACATTATTATTGTTAGTTTCAGCTTTGATAGGTGAGAACTGGAGAAAAGTATACCAGCACGCCATGGACAACAACTATAGATTTTTGAGCTACGGCGATAGTTCGCTGCTGCTACCCTAATAAGATTCCAGAACTAAGATTTTTAAGATTTAAGGAATGATAGGATTAGGCGGGAGTTATTCTCTGAAACTAAATTATGTATTAATCCGATGTAGAGACGCAATACTTTGCGTCTCCGCTATGAAACTATAGGTCTTATTATAGTTGGTATTGATTTGCAAGTGTAGCCCAGCGAGTCTGGAGACTCGTACCCACTGTGCGGCACCGGTTGATACCGGCGCCAGTTTCTGTTCCAGTGTTTCACACAATTACCTCACTCCAGCCTAATCAAGCAACCTGTCTAATTTTAAAAATTTTAGTCCCTGATTTAGACAAACAAAAATGCCTGCTCCGGAAACCGAAACAGGCATTTTTTATAGTTTAAAGATGGGCTCAATCTTTATATTCCATACTGCGAGATTAGGTAAACCAGTGCGGCCATAGAAGCGGCTCCTAACTGCATTTCGCGGCGGTTTACGGTTTCAAAAGTATCAATTTCGGTGTGGTGATAATCAAAGTAGCGCTGTGAGTCTGGTTTAAAACCTATAAGTGCCACTGTGCCCTGCCCTTTTAGAGGTCCGATATCGGCACCACCATAACCCGGTCCGATTTCGTGCAGGCCATATGGTGCCAGCAACGGCTTCCAGGTAAGCGCTTTCTGTATTTGAGCAGCACTACCATCTATTCCAAAGCCACGCGGCGTAAACCCACCGGCATCAGACTCTATGGCAGCAATGTGTTTTTCGTTGTTTTTCATTGCCAGTTCAGCATACTTGCGACCTCCGCGCAAACCGTTCTCTTCGTTCATAAACATAACGGCGCGTATAGTTCTTTTCGGCTTTATGCCCAGTTCTTTAAACATCCGTAGCACATCCATCGACTGCACAATGCCTGTTCCGTCGTCATGGGCGCCTTCGCCTATGTCCCACGAATCGAGGTGGCCGCCCACCACTATAATTTCGTCTGGTTTTTCGGTTCCTGTTATCTCCCCGATCACGTTATAAGAAAGCACATCGGGCAGGGTTTTGCTAGTCATGCGCATATAAAACTTCAGATCCGGATCAGTTTTAAGCAGTTCGCTTAGTTTATTCGCATCGCGGGTGCTAATGGCTGCAGCCGGAATTTTGGTAACACCATCCTGGTAGCGGGTTCCGCCGGTGTGGGCCACATCCTGAATTTCGTTAGCCATAGAGCGAACTATAACGCCCACCGCTCCTAATTTTGCAGCAGCTACCGGGCCACCGCCACGCTGGTCTACAGCGCCGCTATAGGCAGCCATAGTATGCACATGCGTATTATCGAACGGACGGTTAAAGAAAACGATCTTACCTTTTACTTTCTTTTTGCCGAGTTTTTCCAGCTCTTCGAAATTGTGTACCTCTACAACTTCGGCGCTTAGCCCTGTTTCACCGGTACCCACAGAGCCACCTAATGCCAGTATGTTAGTATCTATTGGTCCGGTTATACTTGAGTTTATTCTGGCGATCTCTTTATCTCCGCGCACCCAGTATGGCACCATTACTTCCTGCACATACACCTTATCAAGGCCCATTTCATTCATTACCTGCCGGCTCCACTCAACGGCGGCTGCCGCCTGCGGCGACCCGCTTAACCTGGCACCAATGTTTTTGGTAAGAAAGCGCAGGTCTTCGTAACTTTTATAGCTGGTAAGGGCGTTGTCGTATATTTTTTTGATTGTGGCTGAGTCAGTTGCATAGTTCTGCTGATGCTGTGCCACCACCGGAGAAGCTGCCACCACAGCGGCAGCTAATAGCCAAACGCGGAGTCTGTTTTTAAGTAACATATTAGGTTAGTGTAGGTTAGTTTAGTTGTTTGTGCCTATAAGTTAAAAAATACTTTCCGGAGTTATAACATACAACTATAGCTATACTTAACTTTCCTCCTGATTTTATACTTTGTATAAGTTTGTTATAGTTTAGCCTACTCAACAGTTTTCGGAATTTATATGGAATGGGATTTTGGGAATCGGTTTGTTCTGTTAAGCCTCATAGTATGCGTAGCTCCTACTAAGTATGTTTTGAAAGTATAAAATCAATATATTAGCAAGAGCTGCGAACACTGCCAGGCCTATTACTGTTCAACCTATAATCCGGCAGATCCTGATTCATATAAAAAAAGAGACGCTATGTATTGCGTCTCTCTTATAATTTATAGTTGATCAAACAATAGCAACTAAAACCCTACTTCACGTCCAGTATCTTTTTCAAATCCTGGGGTTTTAGCGATAACATGCCAACCTCGGGCAGGCGCTCGGTGAGTTCTTTCCAGTTCTTATCTTTTTTGTATACTTCGCCCAGCATTTTAATAGCACCGTTTATGTCTCCGTTATTCGCCAGGGTTATAGCATGCCAGTATTTCATCTCGAGGTTCTCCGGGAACATGGTTTCAGCTTTGCTATACTCCTGCATCGCTTTCTGCATCTCACCTTTTTCGATTGCCAGGTCGCCGTTATTCATGTGCTCGTAAGCCCGGTATACTTTCAGCAGTCGGGCCAGTTCGTCAAGAGGCTTTTCGTGATCATCAACGCGCAGGTCTATCGTTCGGTCGTTCCAGGGCTGGTCGGTCTTTTTGCCTTTTACCACCACCAACGCCGCCGATTGTTTACCACGGATATCACCACCCTCGCGTTCAGCCGCTTGCATGGTTAGTAATACGCGCTCGGCAAGTGGTTTGCCGGTACTTTGCTCAAATGCCTTTGCCATAGCCGGCCATACTTTATCGGTCAGCATCATGTTGGCCTGCACCGAGAAGTTTTTACCTGTAATGTGCCCGGCATACCGGATGCACTGCTTACCTGTATGGGTGGCAACACGTCCCTGCGCATCTAAAATAGAAACCTGCCGCACTTCACGGGCTTCATCATCAGCTAAAAGTATAGCCAGCGCCTCCTCCGGGGTTTTGCCTTCTTTTAAGAGTTCCAGCCCCTTCATGCCAAACGATTTATTTACAAACGACTGCGTTGCCACCACACCAACACCAGCCTCTACCCAGGGCACAGCTGTACCCACCGAAAACCAGTGACTTTGCACTCCTACAGCCATTTCGCCAGTCTCAGGGTCGCGGGCAACTATAGAATAAGTATGGGCAAGCGGTTCTTCGGCTTTAAAAACCTGTGCACGGGCAGCGGGCATAGCCAGGCAACAAAGGGATGCCATCGTGTAGAGCGTCTTTTTCATGAGGCTGATTGTCATAAGGAAAGTATAAAAATGTTAACTATACGTTATGAGGTGATTAGAGTACATAAACCTAAATGATTTAAGGCAAAGGGTAGTATCTTTAGCCATAACCCTGCTTTAACGTATAAGTATAACATATTAATCAAACAGCTCCAATACAGGCCGGCTATTCTGCTGCCAAACTATAACCACACATTTCATGAAGAACCCTTATCCAGATAGAAAAAAACAACGCATGGCCATTTTAATTGATGGTGATAATGCACAACCCAGCCTTATAGTTAAAATTCTGGCCGAAGCAGGCAAGTATGGCCAGATATCGATCCGCCGCATTTACGGCGACTGGACAACCCCACAAATGAATGGCTGGAAAGACAGCCTGAACAACCACGCCATTCAGCCTATACAGCAGTTCCGCTACACAGTTGGCAAAAACGCTACCGACTCTGCAATGATTATTGATGCGATGGACCTGTTGCACAGCGGCTTGGTGGATGGTTTCTGCATTGTGTCGTCAGATAGTGATTACACCCGGCTGGCCACCCGCATACGGGAGGCAGGTATACTGGTAATGGGCATTGGTCAACGTAAAACCCCTAAGCCTTTCGTAAATGCCTGTAATGTCTTCATCTTCACTGAAAACCTGATAGACACGATTGACGATAAGCAAATAGCTGATGCGGAGCGCGTACCCGGAAATGGCACTAACCAACCGGCACCAAACCCACTGCCTTTACTACGGGAAGCCTTTAGCATGGCTGCCGACGAAGATGGCTGGGCGCACTTAGGCGCTATAGGCATGAACTTACGCCAACTCGACCCCAGCTTTGACCCACGCACTTTTGGTTACAGCCAGTTGCTGCAGCTTATAAAAGCACATAAAGATGTGTTCACGATCAGGAAGGAAGATGACAAAGGGCCATCGGCAGTTTATATAAAGCTCACGAGCAAACGTAAAACCCGAAAGCCTGTTTCTCCGCGTAAGCAGGTGCAGGTATAATCAACATTATTTATACTTTAACGCAACAGGCTACCTTTTCAGGTAGCCTGTTTTTTTATGCCTAATTATACTTTAGCGAGATAAAGGCATTGCACTTATTGGTAAACTTTTAACAAAACCATTACTTAAATGAATTTAATATAAAATTGTGTTTTAACATTATCTATTTTATAAAATATATACTGAGGCCCATTTTATAAGTATTTCGCCATCTGATTTTCATCCAATTTATAGCAACATAGAACCAGTTACAAACCAGCCACTTAGTAGTCTAAAGCATTTTTTTAGTCAATTATATAACCATGTTTAAACACTTATAGTACAAGACAGAATTCAACTAATTTAACTTTTAAAACATTAACCTTCACCTAATAAATATAAATTTTTAAATAATATGTAACACTTTTAACTTTCCTCACCTATGACTAAACTTCTCAGTTTTATAGTTGCACTCCTGTTTACAGCAGGTACATTAAGTGCACAAAACAAAGTAGACAATGAGCTGATAAAGCTTCTGCAAACCACCACCGGGTCGGTTGGGGTTGTGGTTACCTTCCACGGAAACAGTGCCCCGACACCTGCTCATCTCTCCTTGCTGAACTCACTTGGCATCACCAAAGGTACTACCTTCAAATCGTTACCTATAGCCGGCGTGCTGGCAACTGCCGCCCAGATAGACGCCTTAGCCAAAAGCGACCAGGTTCGTTCAGTTTACCTCAACAAAAGACTAACTTACTTTAACCATAACGGCACGCACCTGACCGGTGTGCGCAAAATACGCACCGACAAGGAAATGACTGCACGCAACAATGGCATGCCGGTTTCTGGTAAAGGTGTGGGCGTAATGATAAACGACAGCGGTGTAGATGGCACCCACGACGATCTGAAATTTGGTACTCACCTAGTGCAAAACGTATTGGGCTCTACCAACCTGAATGCGCAGGATGCCATGCTACCAGTTACCTGGATCGAGAATGTACCGAACACAGATACTAACTCCGGCCATGGTACGCACTGCGCAGGCTCAGTTGGTGGCACAGGTGCTAAGTCTGGTGGCCTTTACGAAGGTGCTGCCCCGGGCGCTCACCTGATAGGATATGGATCGGGCGCTGCCCTTTTTGTACTGGACGGCATCGGCGGATTTGATTATGCCCTTACCCACCAGGCGCAGTATGGTATCCGTGTTATTTCCAACTCATGGGGTTCAAGCGGCGATTTTGACCCTAACCACCCGATCAACGTTGCCTCTAAGACGGCTTATGACCGTGGTATAGTTTCGTTGTTTGCTGCCGGTAACGAGGGCCCTAGCTCTGACACGCACAACCCGTATGCAATTGCTCCATGGGTAATATCAGTTGGTGCCGGCGACAAGTATGGCCGACTGGCAGAATTCTCATCGAGAGGTGTGAAAGGTGAAGGCGGAAGCTTTACTATTGACGGTGAAAGCTGGACATTTGAGAACCGCCCTACCATAGTTGCCCCTGGTGTTGATGTAATTTCAACGCGTGTAATTGGCCCGGTTGCGTCTTTAGCTGCTCAGCAGGATATTGAGAACCTGGACCCGGCACACGTGCCATTCTATACTCACATGAGCGGCACTTCGATGGCAACTCCACTGGCTGCCGGTATAGTTGCCCTTATGCTGGAAGCAAATCCATCGTTATCGCCTGCGCAGGTAAAGGCCATTCTGCAGAAAACAGCTACCAACATGCCTGGCCGTGAGTCGTGGGAAGTAGGAGCCGGTTATGTAAATGCTTACGCAGCCGTTGACCATATTTACCGCAACACTACGTATGGCACTTATGCTAACCATACACGCACATTTAAAAGCGGCGTAACTACTCAAACCGAAACGTCAGCATTTACTGTAAACTATAACCCACTTACAGCTGCATCAAACCAGTTTACATTTAACATTGCAGAAGGCACCAACAGCCTGGAAGCAAAGGTTGATGCTGCTGGTTTACTCGGACTGACAGGAAACTCTGTGAACCTTATCCTGACTGACCCGAATGGCCAGGAATACAGATCTGGTATTCCGGTTGCATTTGCCTTATACTTCGACAGAGGTATGGCAGTAGCATCGCCTGCACCCGGCACCTGGACACTTAAAATAGAAGGGTTGAATGGTATTGGTTTACCTGAAACTATGAATGGCACCCTGGCTATACAGCGCGTAACCGGCACCACCGGCCTGAATGATATAGCAGGTCACCAGGCAGAGGCTGCTATTAAAATGGCAGTAGGCGCCCGTTTAGCAGATGGAGTTGGTACCGGTTTCAGACCAGATGACTTCTTGAAGCGCATACAATTAGCAGACTATTTAATGATGGGCCAGGCTATTCGTCAGTCGATGCCGGCAACTGGAGCTATAACTTTCTCTGACCTGAAGGGAGATGAGATATTACTTGGAGAATCGGTAGCAGCAAAAGGTGCGGCCCTTCGCGACAGAATGCTGGCTTATAATGGCGTAATGAAACCAGCCGGCAACGGCAATTTTAACCCGAAGGGTAATGTAAGCCGAAGCGAAATAGCTTACTCACTAGTGCAGGCACTCGGCTTACAGGAGGAAGCTTTAGCTCGCAATGGAAAAACCGTAACGGTAACTATGGATGGCCAGACCCTTAAAATTGAGGATGCCAAAGATATACCTGCCGGCCTGGAAGGCTATGTAAGCGTAGCGCTCGAACTTGGGTTAATAAATGCCTACTATAGCGTTACTCAAGGGCCATTCGACCTGTTCCCTAAAATGCATGCTACATTTAAGCCGCTACAAAACGTAACCCGTGCCGATTTTGCTGTTATAGTTACCCGCACTTACAACAGTTGGGAAGGCGTTACACAGCCAGTGGCGACAACAGGCACATCAACTATGCAGGCTGGTTTAGAGTGGCAGGAAAGTTATGCCTACCCTAACCCAAGCAATGGCCAGAGCAACATTACTTACACTGTTACCGAAAATGGACCAGTAACGGTAGAAGTATTCGACATGATGGGCCGTAAAGTGCAGACCCTGGTATCGGAAGTAAAACCGGCAGGCCGCCACTCGCTTAAGTTTGATGGCAGCAATTTGCAGGGTGGCACTTATTTATACCGTGTGAATGCAAACGGCAGAACATCAACTAACCGCATTGTAATAGCAAAATAGCATTAGAAATATTTAGATGGTTAGTTTTGGAAAGCCCTCCTGTTTTCAGGAGGGCTTTCCTATTTTAATGACCAGGTTATACTTCCGTATTTTGCTAACCCGCAAAATGTAGTACTTTTAATTTGCGAAACCTTATTTACGATGCCTCCATTAGCCAAACAACCTGCTACTCAAAATCTCATACTTTATACTCTCATCGGGTTGGGGCTATACACATTACTTCCGTTCCTGTTACTCACCATTTACACGCACCCTGCCGCCGATGACTTTAGTTTTGCCGTTCGCGACAGATCAACGGACTACATTACTGTTTTTAAAGAATTCTATACTTCCTGGACGGGCCGCTACTTCAGCACCATCACCATGTTCCGGCTGAACCCCATGATCTACGGTAGCCTGTTTGCTTATAAATTGTATGCAGCAGTTCTGATAAGCGTATTTGCTGGTGTTTTATACTTTTTCCTGCGCAGCCTTACAGAGCGCGTTTTCAACAAAGTATGGAGTGTTGCGCTGGCAGCTGTACTACTAACTTTATATTTTCTGCAGGCACCCAGCATCTCCGAGGCATTTTACTTTTTCTCGACCTATGCTACTTACCAGATGCCGCATATTTTATTTATGCTGATGCTGGTGCTGGTTTATAAGCTCTTTCAGGCGAATACAAAACTGCAGAAGAAACTATACATCGGACTGGCGGCTATACTTTGCGTGGCTATAGTTGGCTCTAACGAAATGATCCTGGTCGTGGCATTTACTACTAACTTGCTGCTAACTATAGTAAACTATAAAAACCCTGAAGCACGCTCATACCTGCTATTCCTATTTATAGTTTGCCTGGCGGCCTGTGCTGTAGCCATTTTAGCACCAGGCAACTATAACCGCATGAGCGACCAACCCAATGCAGGCAAGTTAATATGGTCGGTGGCGTATACTGGGTTTATGACAGCGTTATCATTTTATAGGTGGATTATACCTGTGCTGGCGGCTTCGATGGTGTATGTCGTTTATTTCGGACTTCCGTTGGCAGCAAAACCTGGCCGTACTTTTAACATAAACCCTTGGCTGGCTGTTTTATACTTCCTGGGCACTATTTTCCTGATGAACTTTTTGTTTGCGTGGTCTACTGGCGAGCGCCCTACCCCGCGCCTGGAGAACGTGATCTACTTCTTTTTTATACTTGGCTGGTTTTATCTCCTGCAGGCCTTTATCTGTAAGTATAAACACACGCTAACTACAATTACACAAACACCGGCTATACTTCCTTTAATGGCGCTGTTCATATTTATACTCAGCGTGCTACACATCGATAGCAACATCACTACCGCCTACATAGACTTAGCTTCCGGAAAAGCTACTGCTTACAACCAAGCCCTGAACGAACGCTATAGAACTTTACAAACAGCTGACTGCGATACCTGCCTCCTCCCCCCACTGCCAACCATACCCAAAACCATTTACTTTGCCGATGTAATATCGGGGCAGGAAACCGACCGCCTGACGCTAAGCCGGCACTGGATAAACAAAGGAGTTGCAAATTATTTCAGCAAAGATTCTGTCAGGTTAACCGAGCCAAATCCGCCTGTAATAAGCAACCTGCATACTTTACGCTCAGCTGGCAAAGCGGAACTACAGTAAACCAGAGCAGTCATTCCAAAATATTTTTTTACGACATGCAACCCTTTTATACTTACAGGTACTCCTGTATATAGAAAGCCGCTGCGCTTTGGCCTGCTTCCGGTGCAGGTTATAGTTCAGGACTTTCTATAAATGTGTTTTAGGTGTTAAAGTGAACATAGCTCCCGTTACTTCTGCAGCGGGGGCTTTTGTTTTTTTTATACTTCCTCCCTCCAGATTTTTATCTTTTGCCAAGACTGCCGCACGCATACAGCAATTATGGCGGTGCTACTACAAAGCGCTATGCCAATTATCCGACAAAACTATAAGCCATTGTTGCATTCGTGACATTATGACATAAAAACCAGCCTTAAAACCGGTTGGCATATTGGTTGCAATAACGCTATCAACTGAAAAGAATTTTTAGATAGGAAACTATAATAAAACTATATAATGGGAAAAATAATAGGTATTGACTTGGGTACAACCAACTCCTGCGTTGCCGTAATGGAAGGTAACGAGCCAGTGGTTATACCTAACAGCGAAGGCCGCAGAACAACGCCGTCTATCGTTGCGTTTCTGGATGGTGGTAATGGCGAGCGTAAAGTAGGTGACCCTGCCAAGCGCCAGGCAATTACAAACCCACAGAACACGATCGCTTCGATAAAGCGTTTTATGGGCCACAGCTACAACGAAGTTAGCGAAGAAGCCAAGCAGGTATCTTACAAGGTACAGCAGGGCAGCAACAACACGGTACGCGTTCAGATCGGCGACAGAGAGTATACGCCACAGGAAATTTCAGCGATGGTACTTCAGAAGATGAAGGCTACTGCAGAAGATTACTTGGGTACTACTGTAACGGAAGCCGTTATTACGGTACCAGCCTACTTTAACGATGCACAGCGCCAGGCTACTAAAGAAGCCGGACAGATCGCAGGTCTTGAAGTGAAGCGTATCATTAACGAGCCAACAGCAGCAGCGCTTGCTTACGGATTAGATAAAAAACACAAAGATCAGAAGATCGCGGTATTCGACTTAGGTGGTGGTACTTTCGATATTTCTATACTTGAGCTGGGTGATGGTGTGTTTGAAGTACTATCTACGAATGGTGATACACACCTTGGTGGTGACGACTTTGACCAGAAGATCATTAACTGGCTGGCAGAAGAATTCAAGAACGACGAAGGCATTGACCTGCGTAAGGACCCAATGGCACTTCAGCGTTTGAAAGAAGCTGCTGAGAAAGCAAAAGTTGAGCTTTCATCTTCTAACGAAACAGAGATCAACCTGCCATACATTATGCCGGTTGACGGTGTGCCAAAGCACCTGGTACGCAAGTTAACGCGTGCTAAATTCGAGCAACTGACTGATGATCTGATCCGTCGTTCTATGGAGCCTTGCCGCAAGGCGCTTCAGGATGCTGGCCTATCAACTTCTGATATTGACGAAGTGATCCTGGTGGGTGGTTCTACACGTATCCCGAAAGTACAGGAAGAAGTTGAGAAGTTCTTCGGTAAGAAGCCATCTAAAGGTGTGAACCCGGATGAAGTTGTAGCGATTGGTGCTGCGATTCAGGGTGGTGTATTAACAGGTGAAGTAAAAGATGTACTTCTGCTGGATGTAACGCCGCTTTCACTGGGTATCGAGACAATGGGTGGTGTAATGACTAAACTAATTGAGTCTAACACAACTATCCCGACCAAAAAATCAGAAACATTCTCTACAGCATCTGATAACCAGCCGTCTGTAGAGATCCATGTACTGCAAGGTGAGCGCCCAATGGCCCGCGACAACCGCACCATTGGTAGATTCCACTTAGATGGTATTCCACCAGCACCTCGTGGTGTTCCGCAGATCGAAGTTATTTTCGACATCGATGCCAACGGTATACTTCATGTAACAGCTAAAGATAAAGCGACCGGTAAGGAGCAGAAGATCCGTATCGAAGCATCGTCTGGATTGAGCGAGCAGGAAATTGAGCGCATGCGCCAGGAAGCTGAAGCCAACGCTGAATCTGATAAGAAGGCGAAGGAAGAGATCGAGAAACTGAACGCAGCTGACTCTATGATCTTCCAGACCGAAAAGCAACTGAAAGAGTACGGCGATAAGTTATCGGAAGGTAATAAAACTGCTATCGAATCTGCGCTTGGTCAGTTGAAGACAGCACATGGCGCTAAAGATATTGCAGGAATTGATGCAGCGTTAGAAGCGTTGAACAATGCCTGGAGTGCAGCATCGCAGGAAATGTACGCAGCCGGCGGTGCCGGACAAGAAGGCGCTGCCGGTGCACAAGCTGGCGGTAATGGCCAGGCTGGTGGGCCGCAAGGCGCTGATGCCAACGATGGCGGCGTAACCGACGTTGATTACGAAGAAGTAGACGGTAATACCAACAAGTAAAATTCCGAATACGCAACTATAGAAAAGCCCCGCTGGTTTCAGCGGGGCTTTTTGTTTTAAGTGTCGCCTGTCTAATAAGACCCGAGGCTGATAATCAGGTTGTCTTAAGGGTATTATACTATAATCAAATCGGTTGTGCGTTTAAAAGTGTGCCCTTGCTCGCATCCCGTGTGAGCTCCCAGTGGTGTCCCGCCACGTTGCACAACTATAGGTCGTAAATCAACGCGGCCAGAGCCCGCTGGTAACGCACACTCACCAGAGACGAGCGAAGAGCGTATAAACGAATTTATGATTTAATAATGGTATTATTCAAAAAATTACAGCTACTCTACCCGCTTAAGCGTCAGGCTGGTCGGAATAGTAAATGCTTTCTTATTGTTACCAAAAAAGTCCTCCTTTATATTCCCAATTTGCCAGTTCAAAGTATTCTTGCTCACCAGCATAAGCGTTCCCTCACCGCGTTTGCCACTAGTTTTATCTGTCATATAAATAGTTATGGGGCCTTCTTTTCCGAGAGATCCTCCTGCGACAGCATTTTCACTATCGGATATTTTCACAATTTCCTCTCCGTCAACAACATAAGAATAGCTCCCTAAAAGCGCTTCTACGTAAAGAGGATCATTCTCACTACCCATGTTCCTGTTTACTTTCTTTAGCTTTAGCGTGAACACCTCATTGCCCTGCTTACTTACCCAGATGCCGGCGTATTTATCAATTTTGTCATCCTTAATATCTGAAATCTTATGGGCACTCTCTTTTTTAGCCGGTTTGCTATCTTGAGCGTGAATAGTATAAGCTGTTATACTCAGGATCAGGGAAAAAATAAACTTCTTCATAATAGGTTGCTTATATTTAATTAATTACAATCTGCGTAAATAGCATTACCGTTAGCGTCTACACCAACCTGCTTCCAGTTACCAAAGTTGTTAGTAGCGCTTTTAAGTAATTTAACGCCAGCTCCTCCATTTATATTTAAAATAGCTCTAAAGTTAGCCTCATTCTGCATTCTTGTATTTGATAATGTTATGAGATTATTATAGGTAGAGGCGAATATATCTATACTACCCGGAACTAAGAGAGAAGAGCCATATTGCAGAAATTTTGCTGGATCCTCTACTACTAAAAGATACGTATCACCATGATAGGTAACAAGGCCAAAGGTATAATTATGTTCCCTATATACTCCTCCCTGACTAATAATCAAATAAAGTGCTTGTAAATCATACAAACTAAAAATTGAAAGGTTAGCGGGATTATTTTCATGGTTATGATAAAACCCTGTGCTCCCATTAAACATACCTGGGGAAAAATTAAAGTCTTCACCATTTTGTCCTCCTTTAATATAGTCGTAAGAAGTAGTGCCATTGCTTCTTTTGGCTATGTAAGCAGATTCATAGGACTCTGAGGTCTTGACATTCAAGTCGCTCATTTTATCTACAAAACTTTGATCTTGTGCCAGTGCATTTGCTAGGTCGCAGGGGCTAGGCGGCTGTGGTAGGCCTCCTCCACCTCCATAGTCTCCAGGTTCAATGTCACGGTTAAAATTGCCTACTCCGTCATCGTAACAATAACTGTCCACACCTACTACAACGCAATGTTCTGCCCCATCGTAAGTTGAACATGAATACCAGGTAGTAGTTGTACACCATATAGCGGTTACTCCTGTTGTAGTGTTGATTGCAACTTCTGCAGAACCTGAAATACGGCTAATTGGCGTCACCTTATTTTCTCCGAAATGATACCCTGCTAAGAAATTACCAGCCAGATCTTCTACTACAACCAAACCCAGGAAGGATTTTCGTGCTTCAGGCACAAAAGCATCATCTGCTATGTATCTTACAACCTCTATGCGCATGTTTTGGTTTTTATCTTTGTACATGTACAAAAACGTGCTTTCATTTAAGGCAGACTTACGCTTATTATTCCCAAAGCTCTCATACAGGTTACCTTCAAATACAAGTGGTGCTACCACTGCTTTACCGAGCGATATTCTTTTATCTACAGCTCTATTCCAGTCTACCTTAATAAACTTAGGTCCATAGCGTCCTAAGGCTTTGTCTATTGAATCTCTCTTAGACTGGTACTCGTTAATAAACACCGATTGTGCCCTCTGAATAATGGATAAAGTTTCAGTCCTAGGTACAATTTCCTCCGTATCCAGGTTCTTCTCGCAAGAAAAGAGCAACAGTACAAAGCAGAAAAGTAAGAAGCAGGTTTGTTTCATTAAATAGTCAATTAAAGTTAAACATTAATTTTTGTGTGAACTATGAGCAGCAATAAGCTATTACTCGTTTAATTAATATTAAAATCAAGACTATGGTATAAAATGTATGTTGGTTTATAAAAGTATGAACAGCTATGTAAGAGTAAATTGTAGCTGTCTCAGTTTAATGTAGAGGTCACCCAAGGAATAATTTTATCTTTAAATCTCCTTCGCCTCCTTCATCATGCATTTTTATACTACTACCAAAGTAAACTAATACTATACTTTCTAAAAGGAATGTTTATATCAAAAAGTAACATTTTAATTTAGGGCAAAACAAAGTGGCTGTATTCCATAAACCAGCATAACAAGATAGGCGATAAGAATATGGCGAAGTATATAGCAAAGAAAGTACTCCAAAATAGGCTTTAGTTCTGAAGAAATTTCTATTTACATCAACTCATCTGAACTATTAAAGATTTTCGGTTCAAAAGCAGTGATGGTAAAAATAATCAGACTGGCGGTCCGCAGGGATAAGCTGCTAACGATGGCGGCGTAACCGATGTTGATTACGAAGAAGTAGACGGTAATAAGTAAAATTCTGAATACGAAATTTTCTTGTTTTATTGACTGCTGTACTTCCTGCAACTATAAATTGCACCATACCCACCATTTCCGTACATTTAACTATGCTTGCTACTTTTTATACCTGCAGTTACCACACACCGATCGGTTACCTGAACCTAACTACTACAGAGACCCACCTGGTGTCATGCCTGTTCTCGGATATACCCTATCCTACAACCCCGGAGCAACCTGTGATTTTAAAGCAAACTATAGTGCAGCTCGACGAATATTTTACCGGCACGCGCAGGCAGTTTGATATTCCGATGCAGCCGGAGGGCACTGAATTTCAGCAAAAAGTATGGCAAAACCTGAGCACTATACCTTTCGGGAAAACAGTTTCGTATATGGCAGTGGCAAAAGCTGTATCCGGCGAAAAAGCGATTCGGGCGGTTGGAGCTGCAAACGGTAAAAATCCGATCTGTCTTATTGTGCCCTGCCATCGTGTAATTGGCAGCGACGGCAGCCTGACTGGTTACTCGGGCGGTTTATGGCGGAAAAAATGGCTTTTACAGCACGAAGGCATCAGGCAACCAGCCACTCAACTCCCTATTTTTTAATATTTCAACTAACCATAACCCAACTTGTTTAAAGTTTTATAGTATACAAAAACCATAACGCGGACCTTCTATACTATAAAATAATGCAGGTTTACCATGTAAATTCGGGCACCCGGCTCTCGCCTGCTTCTTTGCCAGTGCGCACCTTAGCTTTACTGATAGATGCCGGGCTTATACTTGTAGTTGCTGCCATCGCCGATTATTATACCATCAGCAGTAACGAAGCCACCTTTTTATGGAAACCTGAGATACTGATCTATATTTTGTTAGGCTGGTTATACTTTGCAGGAGCTGAGTCGAGTGAATTAAAAGCCACACTGGGAAAATACCTGACAAGTATAAAAGTAACGAACAGCTACAACGAGCGGGTTTCCTTTAAAAGCGCCAGCATCCGTTATTTCCTGCGACCTATATCGCTAGTTATTCTGCTGCTCCGTTTTGTAAGAGGGCTGTCGCTAACGGGCAACCGATACCTGCACAACAAACTCGCTGACGCTTACGTGGTACGGGAAGAAAGCCCTACCCAGGCATCCTGAAAAACAAAAGCCCTTTACTTTCCAGCAAAGGGCTCTCACCAATAGTTCCTCTGTTATTAGTTTGTAGCGGCTCCGTAGGTAGCAGGCTCTATTGTAGCAGTGCCATCTTCTGATATGGTTATTTTAAATATATGATCATACTTGCTATCAGCTACCGCATCGAAAGGCTTTGTAGCGCCAAAAGCTTCCACGATAGGTAGTATGGTATTAGAGTGACCTGCAATTACAACCGTTTTACCGGTATAGTTCTGCATTACCTGAGCCTTAAGAGCAGCATTATCTTTTGGGTTATAGGTTTGCACGGTAAGGCCATTTTGCTCAGCTAAAGGCTGCACGGTACTTTGTGTCCGCTTATAAGGCGTTGAGAAAATAGCATCGATCTTCTTCCCTTTCATATACTTTACCAATTCCTGTGCTCTTACTTCGCCTTCCGGTGCCAGGGCCGGATCCTGGTCTGTTGGGTCTGCATCAGCTTTTTCGGCGTGGCGCACTACAAAAATAGTAGTTTCGGTTTTAGCGTCCGATGACTGCTGTGGTGCCATTTGGCACGATAACAATATACCTGCTACCAACACAAGTATAAACCTGAAGTAATGGTGTAGTTTCATTTGTAAAGTGGTTATTTGTTTAGTTTATAGTTTAAATCCCTGTTTCGGCAAGTATAGCATCGGCCTGTTTTTCTTTGCCACGGCTCCTGAGTAGGTCGGCCAGCAACACACGGGCTTCATACTGAAATTCGTTTTCGCGTAGTGCCGCTTTATAAGATTTTAGGGCCATTTTAGGCTTTTGCAACTCTTCCCAAAGTACGCCAACTGCGGTTAAACGGGCTGCGGCTTCTGCCGATGTTTCGGGACGCGTTTGCTGGCGCAGCATTTCGGTAGCTTTATCAGTCTCGCCAAAGCGGGCCAGCAGTGTTATTAGTTTATAAACATCGCCGTTCGCACGTTGCTTGCTGTTTAAAAGCGGTTGTAAGGTAATTTTAGCCGAGTCAGTTAACCCTAAAGCTAATTGGTAATCAGCCATCCGCAGCATATAAGACGCACGCGGTGTGCCACTGGCAGCTAAAATTCGCTGGGCCTCATGCAGGGTGTTGTATGCTTTTCTATAGTTGCCCTGGGCCGCCAGCACATCGGCATATTGCTGGCGAAGTTCATAGTTCTGTGGTTTAAGAGACACCAGCCTTGCCAGCTCCTTTTCACTTTCCGGTGCTTTGCCTGTAGTGCCTTTCAGCCAATGCGCATAAGCAAGGGCTTCGTCGCGGCGATCACGCAGGTACGTCGATACGGTAGAGGCATCTTTAACATAGCTTTCGCTTAAAATGATGGCTTCCGGCACCTGACCATACGAGGCGTATAGTTTAGCAAAGGCCATACTTACACCAGCGCGCGTCATCAGGTCATCTTCCAGTTCCAGGGCCTTGCGGTATAGTTCTGCTTGTTGTTTTAAAGCTTCGGTGGCTTCCAGTTTTCCATCGCGACGCATGGCTTCCAGCAGTTCGGCTTTGGCCACATATACCGGTGCGTAGCTTGGGTTTATACTTTGTGCTTTATTCAGCCACCTCTCGGCATCGTTATACTTGTTCTGCTCCCGTTTTACGCCGGCAAAAGAGATTAATGCAGGCTGATAGCTGGCATCCCAGGTCAGGGCTGTATCGAGCAGTGCATAGGCCCGGTTATAGTTACGACGTGCCAGTTCCCGCTCCGACAAGTTCAGGTATACTTCGGCCCAGTTGCTGGCCATGGCCTGTTTATCTCCTGCCAGGTAAGCTTTCTGGCGTTTCACCAATCCGTCCAGGAAAGTATAAAGATCCGGGTCTTTGGCTTTGAGGTCGGCGGTGGTGTTAATGGATTTATGGTTGAGTGGGTGCACTTTTACAGGCTCGAAATAGGCCGGGTAAGTTTGCGCCAAATACTCGTGCTCGTTGTTCGCAGAATAATAATCCAGGGTCCGGTTCTCCTTCATGGCGTTCTGGTACAGGCGGCGCACTTCGCGGTTCTCAGCATCGGTAAACACCCTCCCATGAAACTGGTGCACATATTCGTGCAGCACTACGTTACGCTCCAGGTACGAGCCACGCACCACATATTCAATAGCAGCCGCTCCGCTTCCTACACCGCGTATGTCCATCCACTGGCGGTTATCAAAAGTTGTGGCCTGCCGGAAGTATGGCGAGTTCATGGCCATTGCCAGGTCGTGGTGCAACGGCGGAATCACGAACTTTTCGTTTTGCCTGCTCAGGAACGGGAAGTATACAATGCTCTCGTATAGTTGCGACCACACCATTTTCTGCACTTCGTTGCCGGGGTAATAGGTTACATCCGGGAATACACGCGCAAAATTTACAGGGTCTTTTATAGTTGTACTTTGGATAACCTGTTGTAGCGAATCGTAGTTGTGCAGGTATGGTAGTTGTTTTTGCTTGATGACCGCAGCCAGGGCATTGTGTGCCGGGCCATAGTGTTTTTTGCGTTTCAAGATTTTCTGAAAGATAGCTTGGGCAGAATCCAGCCGCTGGGCACGATCCATATCAAAAGCCATATAAAATACAGAACCGCGCAGCATAGCCGGCAATACCGATTGCGGATACTGTCTTTGTACTTCTGAAGCCTTTACGAGGGCATCTTGTAGCTTATTCCGGGCTATCAATCCGTCAACTTTCTGTAGCTCTTTTCTTACTATATCGTCTTCGGGTTGGGCGTAATCGGCGTAAGTCAGGTTGGTGTGGCCGTTGCCCCAGTGCCAGTGTGTTACATAATGCAGCGGATTCAGTTCCAATGCCAGTTCCCATTGCGCAGCCATGTTGTTTAGCTGGGTAGCATCCACGCGCCGCCATATCGCATAGCCATAGTTGAAGCGGGCATCGGGGTTAAACTGGTTTAAGGTAAGGCTGGTGATAAGCGGTTTTTCGGCCAGTTCGGGCTTCTGGTTCCAGAAGTGCACATCCGACTCCAGCAAATACGCATCGGCGTTTTTCGGATTGAGCTGTTGTACCTGTTTCGCTTTCTTCAGTGCCTGGTCGTGCTTTTTCTGCAGCATCAAAATCCGGCCGATCTGTATCGTTGCAGCTTCGTGCTTCGGGGCTTTGGCCAATATCTTGTTGGCAGTAGCTTTTGCTTTCTCCAGTTCCCAGGCCTGCACCTGTAGCTTGCTTTGCAGCAGCAGTGCATCCGCAGATTCGGGTTGTAGTTTCAGGGCCTGCGTTACCAGCTTTTCTGCCTGCTCAAATTCGTTATTAACTATAGCCAGCTTTGCTTTGGCAAGTATAACCGGAACAGTCTCTTTTGCTGATCTTATAGTTTGCTCCGCATTTTCCCACAGACCCAGTTCCAGCAATCTTTCTGCTTTTTCGGCTGGTGCTACAGTTGCTGTCTTCGCATCTTGCCTCTCCTGCTGCAGCTTTTCCCGGACAGCTGTTAAATCGTCGGGGTGCTGGGCGAGTGCTGGCAGTGCAAAAGCAATGCTGATAGAGAGGAGAAGTATGGATTTATAGTTTGTTAACATGAATGCTATTTTAGGCTTATTATCTTCTTTTGGTCAACCCTGACAGTATCTTCTATATCAATCATACCAATCTCAGCTCGCACCTTCCATATTTTTGAGCTTAACTTTATTCCTGATACTTCGCCTTGTGTAATGATAGATGGCATATTGGCATCTTCATCTATACAGAAACAGCTTTTCTCATAAAGCCCATTGTAGTCCTTAAAGTCGGCACCTGCTATGTTGAATTCAGTTGCAGCCGTATCTATTTCAAAAACTACAGTTTCACTTTTCCCTCCATCAGCATAAGTACTATCTCCAACCGAATAAGCTAATGTAAAGACAGTTTTATTTCCACTAATCACTTCATATTCATAGGACTTCTGAGTGCTATCAACATTAACCTGGGGTGTTACCTTTAATTTTGAATTAGGTCTGACTTGTAAAGTATAGAATTGGTAAGAGTTATCTATTTCTTCTTTCTCTTTGCAAGATGAGAGCAACATAAGCCAACTTATAAATGTCAGACACTTTTTCATGTTTGTCTCTTCCTGCTCAATCTTTCATAAATATTTCCATCATTCCATTTTTGGCTCTGTAACCATAGAAATCCGGATTGGCATTTTTATAGAAAGCTATATGAGCTATATTTTTCACTTTTAATTTACTGATGAACTGAATACTCTCCTGCTCATCTAAAGCCTTACCATCGACTATAATTGCCATACACTTATCGTAACTTTCATCAACTATAGTTATAGACTGGGAGGCGGTGATTTTTATACTTTCCTTTAATTTATTAACTAAGGATTTCTTCTCTTTCATTTTCTGATTTATTCCAGAGCCTGCTACTAAAAGCCAATCACACTTCTTATGATGAAACACTTGGGACATTTCAACAAACATGAAGACCCTAAGCTTATCACTTGTTATTGTTCCTATACCGTTTTCAAAATCATCAGGTGAGTAGGGCACACCATCTACAATAATAAAATCATAAAAATCAACTGTATCAGGGTTTACACTATGCTTGGCAACTATAATATTCTTTAATTCCTGAACAGAGACATTTTGTGCATTACTTTTTGTAAAGCAAAATAGTGTAAGTATAAATAAGACTAAAGTGAATTTCATCAGCAATAAGTTCTTACTTTAAAAATACACACTTCTACCGGCTAATAAAATTTTATATCAGATTAATAATATATTACTTGTTCCCACTTGGTTAAAGTCGAACTCCGGAAATTGCAAGTGAAGTTTATAGAGATGAGTAGCCGGAGAATTATGGCCTAAAAACCAGGGAGCACGACAGCGGCACAAGACGCAGCTAAGTTAATTAAACCTATAAGCGGCGGCAATAGAACTATACTTTGCAACCAGAAACTATAAGGCATAAAAAAAGCGAAAGCCGGTCCTTTGTAAGAACCGGCTTTCGCTTTTTAAGATAATGTGCGCACGGGGAGACTCGAACTCCCACACCCGAAGGCACAGGCTTCTGAGACCTGCACGTCTACCAATTTCGCCACGTGCGCATTGGTCACTATCAAATAAACATCCCCAAAACCCTTTAACCCTCGTTCATTGGGATTGCAAATGTACGAACGATTTTGGTAAATGCAATATTTGTAATTAAAAATATTTATTCTCCTTTCGATGGTTCTTCCATCAAAACAGGTGTTATTTCTTTACGCGAATACCGCTCCAGGCGCCTTAAAAACCAGATACCGATAACCACCCACATAAACCCGGCGGCAAACCCGGCCAGCACATCGGTAGCGTAATGCACCCTTAAGTATATACGACTAAATCCTATAAATATCACAAACACAACCAGTAGCGCCACCAAGGTATACCGTAGCCAGGGCACTTTAACGTTATGCCAGATCAGGTATATGATAAGCCCATAAAAAGAAGCCGCTACCATTGTGTGTCCGCTCGGGAAGCTAAGCCCGTGTGCTTCTACCAACGGCAAAATTGGTCGTGGCCTGTCGAAAAAGTACTTCAGCACAACATTCAGGGTTATACTTCCCAGGGCTACAACCGGCACTTTTAACGAGTACCAGCGGTGTTTCCGGACAAATACAAAATAAGCCACCAGCAGAAGTGCCGCCGGGGTTAAAAACTGCCTCGACGCAAAAAATGTAATGCCTTCAATAAAATTATTCAGCCCGGGATTGGCAATACTGGAAGCAAAAGCAAAAGCAGCTTCGTCTATTCCTACCTCATCGCCCTGTGCTATCTGGCTGCTCAGGTAAAAGAAAACCACCACACAGGCTATAAACAGCACCCACACAAACAGGAGCTCAACCGTAAAAAGGGCAGCACCTGCCGCAAGCTTCTTATAAAAATTCTTTATCATGCTTCTACGTTCTCGTTTTTGCAGACGCGGGTTATTCGTCTGCGTATAGTTTTAACGGATATTTAGTACCTCAAGCTACCTTATACTTATGGAAAGTACGATCAGGTTATTTGTGGCCGCTGCATTGCCCGATTCACTTGGCCCGGTGTTGCAGGCCCAACTTTATAGTTTTAAAGATGAAACCCTGCGAGAAATGCCCCCTCAAAACCTACACCTGACGTTATTTTTTATAGGTAACGCACCAACCTCCGATCTGCAAACTATACAGCAACAGGTTAAAACCATAGCCCAGCAAAGCGAAGCGTTTACCTTACAGTTAGCAGCCATTGAGCAAGGGCCAAAACCTAACTCCCCCCGACTGGTGTGGGCCCGCTTTAAAGAAGAACCGGAATTTACCAGCCTCAGTAAAAAACTGGCAGCAACGCTGGCACCCGACGAACCGAACAAGCTAAAACCTACACCACACATAACGCTTGCCCGCTATCGTAAAAACACAAAACTAATATTAAAGCCTGCTATACTTCCCGGGGAGCCCATTATGCTGCCTGTTTCCGAAATTGCTTTATGGGAATCACGGTTGGCTTCGCCGCACCCGGTTTATAGTATTTTGCAGAGCTATAAGCTGGGCTAAAACTAACCTATGCACAAAATTTAAGTATAGTCTTTGGCTACTTATCTAAAAACTATGACGCAAAACGAACTTACCGAAGTGGTAACTAATCTCCGAGATAACAACCTGACCATTGCCTTTGCCGAAAGTTGCACCGCTGGCCTGCTGGTATCCGAAATGGTAAAAGCAAAAGGCATCAGCGATGTGTTAAAGGGCAGTGTGGTGGTGTACCAACCGGAGATGAAAATAAAGCTGCTTGGCGTAAAAAAGAAAACCCTGGACCTGTACACTGCCGAAAGTCAGCAGGTAACGAACGAAATGGTGATGGGCCTGAAAAAGCTGGTTGATGCGGATATTAATATAGCTGTAACCGGGCTGGCTGGCGGCGGTGCCTCCGAAACTGATGAAAAGCCGGTCGGCACTGTGTTTGTCTCTTTTTTGTATGATAATAAAGCAGAAGAATTCAGAGATGTGTTTGACGGAAACACCCAGGAAGTGCGTAAAAAAACCGTAGATTACGTTTTCCAGAAGCTGAAAGGTGTGCTGGATGATCATTATAAACGTTAAAACAGAAATTGCCCACTCCACCAGACAGCGGTTTCGATAGGGTTGCCGCTTTTTACGACCCACTTGCCCGCCTCGTATTTGGCTCGTCGTTACAAAGAGCCCAACTATGGCTTTTGCCTTTTATACCTGATGATGCCACTATACTTATTATCGGGGGCGGAAGCGGCTGGTTGTTGCAACAGGTACTTATCCAAACATCGCCAAAACACATTTTATACGTAGAGGCTTCTGAAAAAATGCTGCAGAAAGCCCGCCAGCAAACCTCAGCTCCATCTATAGTTACATTCCGGCATGGCACCGAAGCAAGCCTGCAACCCGACGAGCAGTTCGACGTCATCATTACCCCATTTATACTTGACCTCTACCCCGAACCCCGCCTCACCCAATTAATGCACCGTTTACATGCTGCCCTCAGGCCAAAAGGCTTATGGTTGTTCGCTGATTTCTGGCCAGCCGAGCAAAAGCCCCCAATGTGGCAAAAGCTTTTAGCAAAAAGCATGTACCTCTTCTTCGGATTACTAAGTAACGTGCAGGCCCGCCACCTACCAAACTATAGTTTATACTTTGATGATCTCGGTTTACAGGAGAAGGATAGTGCCAGCTTTTATGGTGGTTTTGTGCAGGCAAAGGTGTTTAAAAGTTAGAATCTGGTTTGGTGGGGTTAAAGGATTAACAGGACTCCTTATACCTCACAGCGTCTTGAAGACCTGTGAGTGTCTGGCTTTATAGTTTTATAGTTCTGTTTTACCTTCCCTATAGTCCTCCTAAAAACAGGAGAGGGAGTTTCTGCAGTAGTTTTATAGTTGGTGTTATCCAACCACCCCTAACCCCTCTCCCGAATCAAGTCCGGGATCTACGACTTGTCTAAGGCGGGGAATTTTTGGTTGTCGCTTTTGATGGCTTTATAGTTTTATAGTTGCAGCCTAAACACCCCTGTAGTCCCCTCAAGGGGACAGTTTCTGTAATAGCTGTAAATTCTGTATAGTTTTATAGTTTACGGTATTGAGCGGACAGGTCGCGACCTGTCCCTACAGATTTATAGCCACGAGAAAAGGTCGAAGCTTATAGTTTTAACCTATAGTTAGGCGGTGGCTATGAGAAGCTTTCCAGTCTTTGGGTTGAGCGCCTTTGATTTGTTGCGGTGCCGCAGGCAATCCGAGGTACGAGGATAGCAAGAAAGCAGCAGCGCGATGCCCGAAGAAGAGGCCTCGCGGCCGTGAGCGAGCCAAGGAAACTATAAAACTGTAGGCATGTAGAGCTCCCAGGATAAGTAGTAACTATAGAACTATAGCTTGGTTAAAGTAGAAAGCAGCTTGAACTATAAGACACATAAGATTTCTCACCAATGTTCGAAATGACAATAGAGAAGCTATAGGACATATAAGATTTCTCGACTAACGCTCGAAATGACAGGAGAGAAAATATAAAACATCATACATCCCGAAATAAGTTTGGGATATTAGACTCTCAGGAGCTGCGCACACTGCCAGGTCTATTAATCCTCTTAAATTCCCTTAATAATACCCCACTACAAAACATCCACCTCTTGTTATCGTTAGCAGGATTGGAGGTAAGTACTTGTAATTAACAGGTGTAACAGCTATCTTGGTAAAATAATCTGAAAGTCAAATTCCAGTGAATAGAACTATAAAAATATTGTTGGCAGGTCTGTTGTGTTTTGCGGGTAACGCGATGGCGCAGGCTCCTGTAAAATCAACCATAGAAGCACCGGCACCGCGCCTTAGCTATAACCTGAACCTGGGCGCCAGCTATAACAGCCACTTCGGGGCCAGCACCTATGTGCAGCCAACTGCCCGCTACCAGGTTACAGAACGTTTCCGGGGATATGCCAGCTTTACCTATGTAAACACCATGCCGCAGAATTATGCTGTAACAACAGCAGAGGGGGGAACGATCATGCGTCGCTCAGCGGGTAATCAGCAGTATATTGTGCGTGTGGGTGGCGATTATTTAGTGAGCGAGAAGCTGATGCTGAGCGGTAATGTTTGGAAAGACCTGTCGGCTATGCCGAAGGAGCTGGGCGCTTACAACAACTTCAACTACATGGGCCGCCAGGGTGCCGATTTCAGTGCTACTTACAAGTTTAGCGACAAGTTCTCGGTAACCGGGGCAATTCGATATACAGAAGGAGCATCGCCATATTTTAACCCATACGCTAATTCCGGTTTCGGTAGTCCGTTCGGGTTTTAGAAAAAGATTTCATAGCTGTTAGAGCGCTTTTCTGGTAACAGGAAAGCGCTTTTTTATGGCTGTTGCCTAACCTGACCACTCAGTTTACAGTTTAAATACCATCACCAAGCCTATTTATACTTTGCAGAATAAAGCACCCCGCGTACGACACGTAAACAACCCGAAGCTGGAAACTATAAAGCCCGGCTACAAAGGAAACAAACTTGTAAACAACCAATTTGCCAACGGCGACGAGCTCTATATTCCCGATTTCAGTAATGTGATCCGCTGGAAACTATCCCCTAATCCGCAGAAAGAGGAAAAGAAAGCCGACGAATTTACACCTCCCGTTGTAAAAGGCAACAGCTTTATACATGCCCCCGAAGACATGATCGTTTGGCTGGGCCACGCTACTTTTTTAATCCGGATAAAGGGAATTACTTTTTTAACAGACCCTTTGCTCTACGACCTGCCCTTAATAAAGCGTCGTGTTGGCTTACCCTGCGAACCTGAAGAGCTGACCAATATTGACTTTATACTTCTATCGCACGCGCACCGCGACCACCTGGATACCAGATCGATTAAAACTGTTTGCCGCAACAACCCGCATCTTAAAACACTGGCTCCGCTGCAGGCTGGCCCGCTCATACGGAGTGCCAGCAAGCACTTGCCTTACCAGGAAGCCGGCTGGTACCAACGCTACGACATTGTGCCCGGCGAACTCGAAATATACTTTGTACCGGCTTCGCACTGGCATCGTCGGGGCCTTTTAGACATGAACAAGGTGCTTTGGGGTGGCTTCGTTATCAAAACAAAAGAGCAGACCTTATACTTTGCCGGCGACACGGGTTTTAACGGGCACTTCGAAGAGATCGCGGATGTGTTCGGCCCCATGGATATCTGCCTGATGCCTGTCGGGGCCTACAAACCTAGCTTCCTGATGCAGAAAAGCCACCTGAACCCACACGAAGCGGTAAGAGCTTACAATATATTACGAGGCGGCACTTTTATACCTATGCACTATGGCACCTTCGACCTGTCGGATGAGCCGGCGAGCGAACCTGTGCGCCTGCTCGAGCAAATTGCGGCCACCGGCCTGATGAGCGGGCTAAAGATACCTGCCATTGGCGAGCCTGTGATGCTCCGCAACCTTGCGTAAACTCTAACTACCATAGCGTTATACTTTTGTTATATTTGTGGTTTACACCTAACCAAAGGACAGCCCTATGTCTCCTACCCTTATTATCGGCCTTATTATAGGCTATTTTATAGTTCTGATCACGATCTCCTGGTTTACCAGCAAAAACACCGATTCCGAGACCTTTTTCCTCGCTAACAGGCAGTCACCATGGTATGTGGTTGCTTTTGGTATGATCGGCACTTCGCTTTCCGGGGTAACGTTTGTTTCAATTCCGGGGATGGTTGCGAGTGCGCAGTTCTCTTACCTGCAGCTGGTGCTGGGCTATTTGCTGGGTTATTTTGTAATTGCTACGGTACTGATGCCACTGTATTATAGGTTGAATTTAGTATCCATTTATACTTACCTCGAACAGCGCTTTGGTTACTGGTCATACAAAACCGGTGCTGCCTTTTTTATGCTTTCCCGTACGCTGGGCGCCTCTATCCGTCTCTTCCTGGTAGCCGGGGTACTGCAGTTAGCTGTTTTCGATGACCTGGGTATTCCTTTCACGGTTTCTGTTATCATCACTATACTTCTTATCTGGGTCTATACTTTCCGGGGTGGTATGAAAACCATTATCTGGACCGATACTTTCCAGACCACTGCCATGCTGGTAGCCGTGGTAACTACTATCTGGCTTATTTCTGATGAACTGAACATGGGCTTCCAGGGCATGGTGGAAAGTGTACAGGCCAGCGACTATTCGCAGGTATTTTTCTGGGATTTTAAGGATAGCAAATACTTTCTGAAGCAATTCTTTTCCGGTGCTTTTATAGCCATCGTTATGACCGGCCTGGACCAAGACATGATGCAGAAGAACCTGAGCTGCAAGAACATCGGCGAAGCCCAGAAAAACATGTTCTGGTTCAGTATTATACTTGTGTTCGTAAATATCCTGTTCCTTACGCTGGGTGCATTGCTTTATATTTACGCCAACTCAAAAGGGATCGAGATACCGGCCAAAGGCGACGATCTGTATCCTTTCCTGGCGCTTAACCATTTCACTCCGTTCCTGGGCATCGTGTTTATACTTGGCATTATTGCTATTACCTACGCCTCCGCCGACTCGGCTCTTACGGCTCTTACCACTTCCTTCTGCGTCGATTTTCTGAACTTCAGTGAGCGTAGCGAGCATGAGCGTGTACGCCTGCGTTATATCGTGCACTTTGGTGTATCGGTGGTGATGGTGCTGGTTATAGTTGCTTTTGATGTGCTCAACTCCGAGAGCGTGATAACGGCTGTATTTAAAGTAGCGGGCTATACTTACGGGCCTTTGCTTGGACTTTATACTTTTGGGCTTTACACCAAGCGTGCCATCCGCGACAAGTACGTTCCGGCTATCTGTATCGTAGCCCCGATCCTGACCTATATCATCAGCTATAATTCAGTGGAGTGGCTGTATGGTTACCAGTTTGGTTTCGAGGTGCTTATCCTGAATGGGTTCCTGACCTTTGCCGGCCTTTATGCTATCTCATCGGGCAAGATCGATGACCTGGAACTGGCGCAGGAGGAAGCATAGGTTTATACTTATTTTCTTGAGTCAATCATCCCCCTGCCCCCTTCGAAGGGGGACTTTTCAGATATCGTAAAACTGTATTTTGAAATACGCATTGCAGATTGTCCCCCTTTGAAGGGGGCAGGGGGATGACATACTTTACCTGAAAATTTCTCCAAAAACGCTTATACATAACCGGCTCCCAAAAAAACGAGGCCACACCTGCATTGTGCTGCTTATTGCTTACCTTTGCAGGATTATTTATAGTTCACTGAAACTATACTTCGGCAACAACTATAAAAGTACACATCAAGGTAGCCAAAGTATAAAGGCTGCTTATAGTTTTAACGCACAATATCATTAATGGCAAAACGCGGATTCGGGCAAACAGGAGCGCAGGACGGCGAAGAACGGAAGAAGATAACCAAAGAAAGCTTTCAACGCGGGCTCCGTATTTTCAGCTACGTAGTACCTTACCGGTTTAAATTTATAGTTGGCCTTGTATTCCTGGTATTCTCCAGCCTTACAGTTATGGCTTTCCCTTACCTGGTTGGCAAGCTTTTCGACTCTGCTGCCGGCAATAACGACAGCGCCTTTACCGATATTAACTTTATCGCCCTCACTTTATTTGGGGTGATTCTGCTGCAGGGTTTTTTCTCGTTTTTAAGAGTATACTTTTTTGCGCAGGTAAGCGAGAACGCCGTTGCCGATATTCGCCGCGACCTGTATAGCAAATTCATGCAGTTGCCTATCTCCTTTTTTGAAAAACGACGAGTAGGCGAGATCACCAGTCGTATTACCACTGACGTCGCCCAGGTTCAGGATGCCATGTCCATTACCCTGGCCGAGCTTTTCAGGCAGATGACCACGCTTATAGTTGGTATCATCATCATCATGTGGACCTCCATGAAGCTATCGTTATTCATGCTGGCTACCTTCCCGGTGCTTATTGTGTTGGCGATGGTGTTTGGGCGCCGCATTAAAACGTTATCTAAAAGAACTCAGGATGAGCTGGCGCAAACCAATGTTATAGTTGAGGAAACGCTACAGGCGATTAACACTGTTAAAGCTTTTACGAACGAGATGTTTGAAGTAGCCCGCTACCGCAACACCTTGAACAAAGCAGTAAAAACAGCTATCAAAACAGCTAACTACCGCGGAGCTTTCATCAGCTTTGTTATTATAGGCTTATTTGGCGGTATTATACTCGTTATCTGGTACGGTGCTACTTTGGTAGCAAACGGCGACATTGCCGAAGGTGACCTGGTTTCTTTTGTGCTTTACACGGCCTTTATAGGAGCCTCAGTAGGCGGATTGGGAGAATTATATGGTAAAGTACAGTCGGCGCTGGGTGCTACAGAGCGTATTTTAGAGATATTACAGGAACAGGAAGAGCCAACCGATAAAGGTATAACCGCATTAAGCCAGGTGCCACGCGTGCAAGGCAACATCAGTTACCGTAATGTAGCTTTCTCCTACCCTACCCGCCCTGACCTGCCAGTGCTAAAAGACCTTAGCTTTGATGCTCGTGCCGGTGAAAAAGTGGCAGTAGTTGGGCCAAGCGGTGCCGGTAAATCTACTATTGTGCAGCTTTTAATGCGCTTTTATGATGTGGAAGCCGGAAGTATAACCGTTGATGGCAAAGACCTGCGCGACATGGATCTGACCACCCTGCGTGGCAACATTGGCATTGTGCCCCAGGAGGTGTTGCTTTTTGGCGGAACTATACGCGAGAATATTGCTTATGGCCGGCCTGAAGCTACTGAAGCCGAAATTATAGATGCAGCCAGAAAAGCGAATGCCTATAACTTTATCGAGTCTTTCCCAGAGGGGATGGAAACGTTGGTTGGCGAACGTGGCATAAAACTTTCGGGTGGGCAGCGCCAGCGTGTAGCTATTGCCAGGGCTATACTTAAAAACCCGGCTATACTTATATTGGATGAGGCCACCAGCTCGCTGGACTCTGAATCGGAGCACCTGGTGCAACAGGCCATGGACGAACTGATGAAAGGTCGAACTACCATCGTGATCGCGCACCGTTTAGCCACCATTCGCAAAGTAGATAAGATATTAGTGATTGATGGCGGCGAAATAGTGGAAGAAGGCTCGCATGATGTGCTTTCGGCTAACGAGTCGGGTATTTATGCCAACCTGCTTCGCCTCCAGTTCGAGCTGCACTAAGCATTTTAACTTAAATTATCTGAGAACCTGCCTTAACATAAGAGGCAGGTTTTTTAGTAACCATACAAGTAAAATATTATATTTTTCGTATGTTCGTTACTAATTATACCTGTTGCTATCACCTGCATGCTTCTTAAGTTTATCCGCCCTGTATTATTTGCTTTTTTGCTCCAGTTTCCGGTTATGCTGCATGCACAGGGCTTTTCTCAAAACATCAGCGCCCCGCTTTCGTTTTACCTTGAGATTGCCGGCAACTCGGACAGTTATTCCATTAACGCGGATTATATAGTTTACAGGCACGGCAACTGGAAAAGCGGCTTACGGGCAGGTGTTGGCACAAACCTGTTCTTTATGAAAGAAGAGCCAGGTGTTTACCCTATTGTTCCGGTAGAGATCTATACCATGGTTGGCAAAACGCGTAATCACCTGGAGTTAGGCCTTGGTTATACCCACCGGTTTACCGATGCCCCGGACCTGCTGAAGCACATGTACTTTGGCCGTATCGGGTTCAGGTACCAGGTACCAAGAGGCGGCTTGCTGTTCCGGTTTGGATTAACACCATTTGTATCGCCGGAGGGCCGCGACGAAAAGACGGGTGCACTGGCACTTATACCACGTTTTGGCATAAGTATAGGCAAAAGCTTTTAAGTATAAGTATAACCTATAAGTAAGCTATACTTCGTTGCGAACAGAATATTGAGTATTTTACCTTATCATAAATTTATACTTATAAAACCATGAAGAACGTATTTTTTACATTCCTGCTATCGGCAGCATTACTTGGTGGCACGGCCTTTACTGCCAGCGCCCAGCAAGGTATAACCATGCCGGCTGCCAGCCCTGCCTCTACTGTAACCCAGAAAGTTGGTCTCGGCGAGATTTCTGTTAATTACTCACGCCCATCCATGAAAGGCCGCAGCATTTATGGCGGCGATGTAGTGCCTTATGGTAAACTATGGCGCACAGGTGCCAATGCCTCTACCAAGATCACGTTCTCTGATGACGTAACTATAAAAGGCAACAAGATACCTGCCGGCGAATACGCACTTTACACTATCCCGAACCAGAACGAATGGACCATCATCATCCATAAAAACACTAAGCACTGGGGCGATGGCGGAACAGAGTATAAGCAGGAAGAAGACCTGGCGCGTTTCACGGTAAAACCACAGACCAACCCGAGAACAGTAGAGACCTTTACTATAAACTTTACTAACGTGAAGCCTGCCAGCACCGATCTGGAGATATTATGGGACAAGACCATTGTAAGCTTTACTGTTGAGGCTGAGGTTGACAGCAAAGTGATGGCCCAGATACAGGAAAAAGTAGTGAATGGCAAAGACGTACAGCCAGGTTTATATGCAGCTGCTGCAAGCTACTACCTTGATAACAACAAGGACATGAAGCAGGCTCTGGACTGGATGAAGAAAGCCAACGCTAACAACCCACGTTTCTGGAACCTGCACACGCAGGCTAAGATACAGGCGAAACTAAAAGACTATAAAGGCGCTATCAAAACCGCTGAACAGTCGATGGAACTGGCTAAAAAAGAAAACAACGCCGATTATGTGCGTATGAATGAGAAAGCCATTGCAGAGTGGAAAAAGCAAAAGTAAGCCCCTGGGCATGCTAATAATTACAAAATAAGCCTCTGCCATGGCAGGGGCTTATTTTTTATACTTAACCCAAACTATAGTTGAGCGACGACAAACAACATTCTGAAGAGCACCTGGGCCCTGCCCGCGAATACTGGTGGAACGACGACTACCTGGAACTGCTGGCCGAGCGCCTGCACATCCGCTACATCGATACGCTGGTCGATATTGGTTGCGGAAAGGGCATGATGGGCTTTAAGTTCTCGAAATACATGCCAAACGGCTCCAATGTTATAGGCGTAGATTATGAGCCCGGCTACATTGCCGAAGCAAAACAGCGGGCTCAAAGCCAGTTTGGCCATAACACCATCGACTATAACTTTAAAGTTGGCAACGCAACCGAAATACCGCTCCCCGACAACATAGCCGATGTAACCCTTTGCCAGACCCTGCTGATACACGTTAAAAACCCTAACCGGGTAATAGACGAAATGATGCGCGTTACCAAACCTGGTGGCTGGGTAGTGGCCCTGGAGCCAAACAACCTCGTGCCTAACCTTATGTTCGATCGCTACGGCGAAACCGACTTTAACGTAGATGCCATGCTGGATGTACTCGAAATAAAGCTGCGCATCGAAAAGGGCAAGAAGCAGCTTGGCGAAGGCTTTAACTCGCTCGGCGATGTGGTACCCGACCTGTTTCTGAAAGCCGGCCTACGCGATATTAAAGTATGGATATCAGATAAAGCGCTTTCAATTATACCACCTTACGACACCCAGGAAAAGATATTACGGGTAGAGCAAATGCTGCAATGGATAGATACCGAAGCCATGGGCTACGACTACCAGGATAACCTGAACTACTACATGGCTGGCGGCGGACACAAGGACAAGTTTGATGCCTATTGGCAACAGCTGCTCTACAATAAAATTACACTGAAACAAAAGCTGCTGAACGAGCAGTACGTATCGGCGGGTGGCAGCCTGGTATATATTGTAGCAGCCCAGAAACCAAGGTAATAACTCATTATCAAACACTTAAACACTACACCAGGAAAAGCCAGCCCAGAGCTCTCAGGCTCATATTTTTTTATTTTAATATAACTGTAACTCTATACTTACCCGGCCGTAAACCCCAGAACATTTTAGCCAAAACACGTATTGCTATGCCCCTACATCTAAACACAAACTACTCAATTCCGCTCGCCGAGAGCCAGGTGCCATACAAGGTCATCAACCACTTTAATTAGTAAACCTTATCTTTGTTCCGCTATAATGCTTACTACCAACCCGGTAAGCTAATGGCAGATTTGTGTGGTATTCCAAAATAATTCCTGTACATGAAATTATCGGTAAAGCTGTTTGTCGGGTTCCTGCTTATTTCGGCATTATTTACGGCTGTGGCTATAGTTAACTTCCGGCTTTCGGAAGATGTGATTGAGAACTCGGACTGGGTAACCCGCTCGCAGGTAGTAGTGCGTAACTCTGCTGCCCTGCAACGCAATATAATTGATATGGAAACCGGTATCCGTGGCTTTTTGCTGAACGGTAACGAGACCTTCCTGATACCATATACGCAGGCAAAACAGCTGATGCCCCGCCTGTTCAAAGAGTTATCAACCTATACAACTTATACCCCGGAACAAACAAGCAAGCTGAGATATATAGTTGATGTACAAAAGCGCTGGGAACAGGATTACGCTGAACCGCTGATAGCCATTACCCGTGCAGACATGGCTGACAGCACCGTTAAAGACATAAGCTTTAAAGTAGATAGCCTGCTGGTTGGCGAGAAGGACCTGATGGACTCCCTGCGTGTCGCGTTTAAGGATTTTAATGCGTACGAATACAAAGTACGTAAAGATCGACTCAACCGCCTGAGCAACAGTATAGAAAACACGCGCCAGGTATCTACTATACTTACTATTATATCCGTTATACTTGGTTTAAGCTGGGCTTATTACATCACCCGTCTTATATCAACCCGTATCATGATAATGGTGAACCTGGCCGATAAAATATCCAAAGGCGACTACAAAACCCAGATCAACGATAATGCTAACGATGAACTGAGTATGCTGTCGCTGTCTCTGAATTCCATGGCTACCACCATTGATGAAACCTTTTCGGAGCTGGACCGCAAAAACAAGGAACTTGACCAGTTTGCTTATGTGGTATCGCATGACTTGAAAGCGCCTTTGCGTGGAATTGAGGTAGCATCGCGTTGGGTAGAGGAAGACATGGGACGCCAATTGCCGGAAAATGTAAGGGAATACCTGGCTATGATGCGCACACGCGTGCACCGCATGGAAAACCTGATAAACGGTATACTGGCGCTGGCCCGCATTGGCCGGACTACCCCGGTAGACGAACAGGTAGATGTAGGCGAGCTGTTGCACGACACCGTGGACCTTATAAATATACCGCCTCATTTCAGAATAATTTTCCCGGAGGCGTTACCGGTTATTTTTACAGCGCGTATACAACTGCAGCAAGTTTTTTCGAACCTGATCAGCAACGCAATAAAGTATAACGATAAGGAGGAAGGCCTGATAACCATAGGGTTTAAGGAATCAGAAGAATATTATACTTTCTCGGTCAAAGACAACGGGCCGGGTATAGATGCCGATTACCACGAGCGTATTTTTGTAATTTTTCAGACGTTACAAGAAAGAGATGCCGTGGAAAGTACTGGAGTAGGCCTTGCCATCGTTAAGAAGATTGTGGAATGGCAGGGAGGCACCATCTGGGTGAATTCAGAACCCGGCCAGGGAGCAACTTTTACATTTACATGGCCAAAAAAGTAGAAATTAAGGATTAGTTTGTCTAACTTTGTGTCTGAGCACCCTATTTACATTTAACAGGAATGAGCGATAAAATAGTAAATATTCTTTTAGTTGAAGACGACTACCTGGATATTATGAATGTAGAGCGCGAGCTTAAAAAAATTGGATTGGACCAGCCGCTTCATGTAGCACGCAATGGCCGCGAGGCCCTGAAAATGCTGCGCGGCGAAGGTGTAACCAAGATCACCCCTGCTCCAAATGTTATATTACTCGATATAAATATGCCGAAAATGAACGGCATCGAATTTTTAACAGAACTACGACACGATCCTGAGTTTAGCCATATCCCAGTGTTCATCATGACGACCTCAAACGAGGAAACCGACCGTATGGCCACCCAGAAATTGCAGGTATCCGGTTATATCCTAAAGCCGTTATCATTCGAGAATTTCGACAATAACCTTTCTTCGCTGGATAGCTTTAGCTTGTTCCTGGATCTGATAAAACTTAAATAACCCAGCCTTTTAGTAGCTTTTTGATTTAATTCCGGCCGTTACCGGGGCAACAACGCAAACGACTTGCGATGATGCTCGGTTGGGCCGTGCGCAGCAATGGCCTGCCTGTGTATTTTTGTCGGGTAGCCGGCATTCTTCTCCCAGCCATAAGGTATAAACTCCGTGGCAAGTTTCTCCATCACCTCATCGCGGTGCGTTTTAGCAAGCACCGATGCCGCCGCAATAGACAGGTATTTTCCGTCGCCTTTTACAATACATGCGTGAGGAATACCGCTGTAGGGTTTAAACCTGTTTCCATCTATTATAAGGTATTCCACCTGTTTGTTTAGGCCAGCTATAGCGCGGTGCATCGCCAGGAAAGTAGCCTGTAATATGTTTATCTCGTCAATCTCAATAGGTGTCGCCTCTCCTATTGCCCAAGCTACGGCGTCACGCTTTATATCTTCCTTTATCAGGTCGCGTTGCTTTTTGCTTAGCTGTTTCGAGTCGTTCAGGAGTAGGTGCTTATAGTTAGCTGGAAGTATAACAGCAGCTGCCACCACCGGGCCAGCCAGGCAGCCACGGCCCGCTTCATCTATACCTGCTTCCAGGGTAAAACCGCTATAGTTAGGGAGTAACATAACTAATTGATGTGCTTGTACCACAAATCTACACAAAAAAACTCCTGCCATGTTGCAGGCAGGAGTTGTAAAGTATAAACGTATTTTGTTTTTCAGATATATGATGCATAAAAAAACAATCAGCTACATAAGCTCATTACCGTAAGTCAGCTATAGTTTTAATCCTCACTGCCATCATCCCACCATACGCCATCTGTAAGCTGTACATTCGGCACATTGGCCGAATTGGCATCCAACTCACTCTGAGGATATGGGAACCTTAATGGTGCACGGCTCACAAGGTGTGTAAGAGCTGGCAGGTCCGTTCTCCTGTAATCTGCAAACGCTTCTATTGGCTGAAACAACCAGAAAGAGATCCACTTCTGACGGATAATATTCTCCAATGTAATGCCACCTGCTACCACGGAAGCAGCATAAGCCGTAGCCTGTGCACCTGATACCTGTGGAGTCTGTCGTTGCACTGCTGCACTAACTGCTTCTGTAAATGCTGTTGCTGCGGCCGCTGCATTGCCTAATCTCAGGTTTGCTTCAGCCTCAATAAACTTTAATTCGTCGTAGGTCATAAGCTGTACAGGAGATGTCTCGTTTAAGGCAAATTCTGTAGGGTCAGAGAACTTCTCACTTGACTGGTCGTTCGTCTGTGTGCCGTTTGGCGCACCTGTGATCTCTCCGGTCTCCGGGGCTACATCTACGAGTATAGGCAGCCTTGGGTCGTTAAGAGATTGCAGCGTTTGCACAAACTGTTGGCTAACTGCCAGGTGTGCGCGGTCGGCAGCTTCCTGATACCAGGGGTTCTGGCCAGTTGCATCTGTTGTAAACGAACTGAACACCAAATTGTCGTCTGAACTTGTAAAGCCATTTGCAATTGCATCCAGCGCATCTTGTGCAGAGCCTGTAGGGTCAATGTTGCTAAGGCGGTTATAATACCTCGCTTTTAAAGACCAGGCAGCTTTTGTCCAATTCTCTATATCGCCGCCATAGATCAGATCACGCGATCCTGGGCCCGGGCTCTCTTTCGCTAAGTCCACGATAGCCTCATCCAACAGCTGTTGTATGCCGGCATAAACCTGTTCCTGCGGATCGAAAACCGGCTTACGCGCTGCAGTACCCTGCGTAGCTTCTGAAAATGGAACACGTCCCCATGTATCGGTTGCAATTGCCAAAGTATAAGCTTTTAATATCTTGGCTATACCTACCGCCACCCATCTGCCTTCTTCGTCTCCGCCTTCAGACCCTTTCTCAATGATCAGGTTCAGGTCGGGTAAAGTAGTAGCATAAATTGTTGTCCAGGTATTGTTCACCAGCGTCGCATCGTTTAAGCCTGAGCGACGGTCAGCGGCTTGTAACTGCGCATGTACCCCTGCGGTGTGCTGCACAAAAACAGAAGAATACCAGGCGACATCCGTATTAGTTACGGCAAATGAAACATCTACTTGCGCTTGTGGCAGCAGCAGATTTATCGTCACATCAGTAGGGCTATTCGGGTTTGTATCTATCTCATCCAGTGTATCTTCACTGCAAGAGTTAGTTACCAGTAATAGCCCCGCCAATAGTATGTATGATAGAAACTTATAAGTTTTCATATGAATAAATTTATCTTCTAAAATGATACTTTGATACCGGCACCGTAGCTTCTGGTCTGAGGCAACGACACATACTCCAGACCCTGGAAGTTACCTGCCCCGCCCACACTTGTTTCGGGGTCAAAGTTTGGATAGTCGCTAATTAAGAACAGGTTACGCCCGGTAAAGAAAATACTGGCTCCATTAAATGGGGTCCGGTCTACTAATGAGGTAGGGATAGTATAACCAAGTGTTACCTCGCGCAGCCTCACAAATGTTGTAGAATACACATTAGACTCGGTAATAGCGTCCATTGCCTCAGACCAGAATGTTTGCCCCTGAAGTATAGGGATATCATTAGGGCCTTCCACAACCAGGTTGCCGTCCTCATCTATAAACCCTTTAGAACCTCCAAATACTGTAGGTGTTTCACGGTCCTCTGTTAACTCGGCCATACCATAAAGCTTCAGCAATCTGGTATTACCGGCATACGTCTTACCGCCTTTACGCCAATCCAACTGGGCGGTGAGGGTAACCCCTTTAAAGGAGAAGTTATTTGTAAAGGACATTTCGAAGTCTGGCTGCACGTTGCCTATATTGGTGGCCGGGCCCTGTAATGGCATGCCATAATAAGGGTTTGCTTCCCCTTCAATAAACTCACGGCTATCAACTACTATATTACCTGCATCATCGCGTACATAAGAGGTACCAAAAATGATCGGGTATGCGGCTCCGGCCTGCGCCCGTATGTTTGGCGTAGCAAAACCACCCAGGAAGATATTCTCTACCCCTTCAGCCAAAGAAAGTACTTCGTTTTCGTAAGACGAGAAGTTGGTGGTTATTTCCCACTGGAAGCCCTCGCTTCGGAAAGGAATAAGGCCTACAACAAGTTCATGGCCTCTTGTTTCCAGTTCGCCCGCATTCCTGATCTCGGAAGTAAAACCCGCAGATGGTGCTATCGGCACGGCAAATATCTGGTCTTCGGTGCGCTGTGTATAGTAAGTATAATCCAGGGTAATGCGGTTATCCAGGAAGCGTAGATCGCCACCAAACTCTATCGTTTTAGTGTTTTGCGGACGCAACTGATCGGAACGAATAATATCGCTCAGGGAGTAGGCATTCAATCCATTAAAAGGGAAGATTATACCATCGTTCAGGAAACCTGACCCTGAACCACCACCAACAAAGATATTCCTGGTCTGGTATGGGTTATCTGGTGCTGCACCAACTTCGGCATAAGAAGCTCTTATCTTACCAAAGCTGAGCCAGTCATAATCTAACTGAAACGCATCTGTAAATACAAAGCCTACCCCAACCGATGGATAGAAGAAGCTTCTGTTGTCCCGTGGCAGGTTAGAAACATAGTCCTGGCGGGCTGTAGCATTCAGGAAGAGGTAATCGTTATAGCCCAGTTCCAGGCTACTATAAAAACCAACTACTCTCCTTCTGGAAATAACCTCGTTGGTTAACTGCGAGGTAGTACTGGCAATGTTACGGAAACCGCCAATCGGAATACCGTTACCGACATTAAAAATGCGGCGGCTTCTGATGTCGTACGCTTCGTTACCTATCAATAAGTTCAGGTTGATCCCTTCAGTTATATCGCGGTTAAAGTTTACCGATATGTTTGAGTTTACCTGGTTCTGGTCTAAGGCATAATCGGTTATTTGTCCGCCTGAAGGTGGGTTTGTTCTGCCACCTGTAAAACCGGAACCCAGCTCGTATACTTCCTTACCATTTGTTATAAAATAATCTACCCCAAACCTATAGTTTATACCTATCCAGTCGAGTGGCTTATAGGTAATATTGGAGCTACCAATAATGCGTCGGGTCTGTTCTGTAAACTCGTTATTGGCCAGCGACCAGCGTGGGTTATCTATTGCACTTCTATAGTTTACCTGTCTGTAAGGGTCGTCGGGTTGTGCAAAAGGCAAGCCCCATAAGTCGAAGGTTCTTGGTGCTGCATAAAGTGTGAACAGTGGGTTAGACAGGTTACTTCCGCCCGGTATCTTTTGTATATCTATGTCGGAGTAGTTGGCAGATATACCCAGCGTTACTTTTTCGTTCAGCTTATAATCGCCTGCTACCTTACCAGTATAACGCTCCATACCAGTTGTTGGCACCACCCCTTTCTGGTCCGTAAAACTGAAGCCAACTGCATAGTTACCCAGCTCACCACTATTAGCTATATTTATAGCATTGTTCCAGGTATGGCCTGTTTCGAAGAATGGGTCAACGTTATCAAAAATACGGTTACCCGGCCGCTCATTGCCAAGCGGGTCTGTAATAGTGCCCAGCGAAGAAATGGTAGGCCCCCACGAAAGTGAAGTAACCCCGGAATACGCACCCCCGCTACCCTGCGAATAAGTACTTTGCAGATCCGGCAGTTTTGATACCTCATCCAGTGTATAATCAGTATTAAAAGTAACCGTGGCTCCTTTTTTGGCACCTGCGCCCCGGCCTTTTTTTGTAGTGATGATTACTACACCGTTAGAGGCACGCAAACCATACAGAGCGGCAGCTGCTCCACCTTTCAGCACTGAAATGGACTCTATATCATTTGGGTTGATATCAAGCGCGCGGGCAGATGCATCTGCACCACTTACACCACCGGTACCTGGCCCGGCACCACCCAACTGCGCAGGGGCGTTACTTTCTATAGGCATTCCATCCACTACATAAAGCGGTTGGTTATTACCTGTAAAAGAACGGTTACCACGAACAGTAATAGTAGAAGATGAACCGGGCATACCGCTGGACTGGCGTACGACAACCCCTGCTACTTTACCTTGTATGGCATTGGTAACATTTGGCTGTCCGGCCTTCGAAACTGTTTCGCCTTCGAGTTGCTGCACCGAATAACTAAGTGCTTTTTCTTCTTTCTCTATACCAAATGCTGTTACAACAACTTCGCTAAGTTGTTGCGCATCTGCCGCTAAGGCTACGTTAATTGTAGTAGCATTTCCAACGTTTCGGGTTACCGTTTGATAACCGATGTATCGGAACTCAAGTGTGTTGCTACCTGCGGGCACATTAATAGTATAAGCACCATCAACGTTAGTGGATGTACCAACAGTAGTGCCTTGTACTATAATAGCTACACCGGGTAAGCTTTGTCCTGTTGCCTGGTCAGTTACTGTACCAGACACCGTCCTGCCTTGTGCCAACGCCTGCTGAAAGAGGGTAAACATTAAGACAAAACTGAGAAGTAATAGTTTCTTCATTTGCTCTCATAAATAAGATGATTAATAGGGTGCTAAACAGAAAACATGAGTCAAACACTTACCACAGGCAGAGGGAGGCGGGGTAATGTTACCAGTAGAGTAATTTGCTGATGCAACAACTCGCCAGGCTCAGGGGAAAACAAGTATGATCTTTCCGGTGAACTGGTTTAGCTGCTCGGCATGTAGAGGGAGAGCAATTCGATATTTAATATCCTTATACGACCGGAATTAAATTTAATCTTATTAAAACCTTATTTTATAAGCTATAATCGACGAAATTCAGGTTAGCGAAGATAAACTGCTAAGAATTGCTTCATTAAAAATCACAATTAAGAATATAGAGCTAAGCCTAAACGGTGTTTAAACACTTATTTAGTTATAGTTATAACATCTTTAAGTATGTGGTAGATATATTATTGTTCAGCCTGTGTTGAGGTATGAATATTTAGAAATTGAGGCAACCTAAATAAAAAAGCCGGTTCCTGACTGCACCTTTTATAGAGATTCAGTCAGGAACCGGCCTGGTAAGTATAACGAAGCTTTTACTGTTGCATCAGGTAGGCTTTTATGTATTCGTCGAGGTCGCCGTCGAGTACGTTCTGCACATCGGTTCTCTCCACTCCTGTTCTAACGTCTTTTACCAGTTTGTAAGGGTGCAGTACATAGTTGCGTATCTGTGAGCCAAAGTCTATTTTCTTTTTGGTGCTCTCGATGCGGTCACGCTCTTCGTTCTGCTTTTCTACCTCTATCTGGTATAACCTCGATTTCAGCATCCGGATGGCGTGCTCTTTGTTCATGAGTTGCGAGCGTTCTATCTGGCATTCTATAACGATACCGGTTGGCTTGTGCTTTAAACGAACTGCGGTCTCTACCTTATTTACGTTCTGGCCACCAGCACCACCTGCACGGTAAGTATCCCACTCAATGTCGCCCATGTTCACTTCAATATTGATCGTATCGTCTACTACCGGGTACGCATACACCGAGGCAAACGAAGTATGGCGACGTCCACCCGAATCGAACGGTGAGATACGCACCAGGCGATGTACACCTATTTCAGACTTCATATAACCATAGGCAAAGTCGCCGGTAATTTCCAGAGTAGCTGATTTTATACCTGCGCCTTCACCGGCCTGGTAGTTCAGCTGCTTTACACTGAAATTCTGCGACTCGGCCCACATAATATACATGCGCATCAGCATTTCGGCCCAGTCCTGGCTTTCGGTTCCGCCTGCTCCCGGGTTAATTTCAAGTATAGCGCTAAGCTGGTCTTCTTCGGAGCTCAACATCCGCTTAAACTCAAGGCCTTCCACTGCCTCCTGGGCGGCATTAAATTCCTGTACTATCTCTTCCTCGCTTACGTCGCCTTCTTTGTAGAAATCATACAGCGTTTCGAAGTCGTTATACTTCTTTTCAACTTCGTCGTAATGGTCGGTCCATACTTTTATGCTCTTCACTTCTTTCAGCACCTTCTCGGCTTCTTTCGGGTTATCCCAGAAATCCGGGGCTGTGGTCTGAGCTTCTATGGTGGCTACTTCTTCTTTCTTGCTATCGTAGTCAAAGGTACCTCCTCAAGGCTTCTACGCGCGCCTTTAAATCTTTTACCTGCTCTGCGGTCATGGTTATGGTTTTATGCTTTGTAGCTATACTTTATTTAAAACAAGAAGATGCTGAAGTGTAACTCAATAAGCTATACTTCAGCATCTTATACTAAGGTTATACTTTTAAAGGCTTATCCTGTATACCCAGTTGTGCGTGTCCGGAGCCTGGCCGGTCTTAATCTTATCGAGTTCGTCCGCAATTCTGTTACTGATCTCGCGGTTTTCAATTTCTGGCAGATCCAGGTCTTCGCCGTTACAATGTATGGTAGCAATCTGTGCTATAGTTGCGGCCGTACCGGTACCAAATGCTTCCTGCAGTTTTCCGGCTTTGTGGGCTGCTACGATCTCATCTATACTTACGCGGCGCTCCTCCACGGTATAACCCAGGTCACGGGCTAAAGTAAGTACGCTGTCGCGGGTAATGCCCGAAAGTATAGTTGTGCTGGTTGTAGGCGTCACTAATACTCCGTCGATCACGAACATTACGTTCATAGTGCCGGATTCTTCAATATACTTGTGCTCTTTATGGTCGGTCCAGATAAGCTGGTGATAGCCTTTTTCCTGCATCTGGCGGGCCGGGTAAAGCGCGGCGCCATAGTTACCGGCTGCTTTGGCATAACCAGCGCCTCCTTCAGCTGAACGCACATATTTTGTCTCGATAGCCACACGAAGCGGCGCATTATAATAGGCACCCACCGGGCACGAGAAAATAGTGAATTTATAGTTTGATGATGGCCTTACACCTATAAAATCGTCGGTAGCAAAGGTAAAAGGACGGATGTATAAGGCACTGCCTTTGGTTGGCGGCACCCAGGCAGCATCAAGGCGCAGCAATTGCTCCAGTCCCTGCATAAATATCTCTTCCGGAAGCTCCGGAATGCACATGCGGTCACCTGAAATGTTAAGGCGCTTGTAGTTGTCGTATGGTCTGAAAAGCAGGATATCGCCATTTTCAGCGCGGTATGCTTTCATTCCCTCAAATACCGATTGCCCATAATGTATAGCCGAAGTAGCCGGGCTAAGCGACATATTGCCGTAAGGTACGATTTCGGGGGCTTGCCAGGCGCCATTTTTATAGTCGGATACCAACATGTGGTCCGAAAATATCTTACCAAACTCTATGTTATTGAAATCGAGTTCAGAGATGCGCGACTTTGCTACAGGTTGTATGTTTATAGTTAGGGTATCTGTGGACATAGGACTGTATTAAATTGTAAAGGGTTCTTATACTCTCGCCTTCCAGACCACTTCTTCTGTCTGAAGTTCATAGGTCATACGGCGGCAAAGGGCAAACAGATAATCCGATAAACGGTTTAAATAAATAATGACTAAATCTTCGACCGGGGACTCTTCCTGCAACCTGATGGCCAACCGCTCGGCACGGCGGCAAACACAGCGCGCCACATGCCCGAACGACACTGACTGATGCCCACCCGGAAGTATAAAAGCGCGCAAAGGCGGTACTTCTTCGCTCATGGCATCAATTTCTTTTTCAAGTAGTTCTACGTCTTCGGGGTGCAGGTCAGGGGTAACCATTTTTACGTCTTTACCCGGGTCGGTGGCCAGCATAGAGCCAATGGTAAACAGCCTGTCCTGTATCTCTTTTAAGATGTCAGCTCTCGACTTGTTTACTTCCTGGTCGCGTACCAGCCCGATGTAAGAGTTTAGTTCGTCTACGGTGCCGTAGGCTTCTATACGAAGGTGTGATTTGGCGACGCGGGTGCCGCCAATTAATGCAGTAGTACCTTTATCGCCGGTCTTAGTGTATATTTTCATCGAGGTTGTGCGCTTCCTGAAAACCGGAAGCTGTAACTATGTTTTCGTTTACAGTATCCGACTCTACCAAGCCATCGCGCAGGCGCACAATGCGGTGTGCATAGCGGGCAATGTCTTCTTCGTGCGTTACCATAATAATCGTATTGCCTTTGGCGTGCAGGTTCTCGAAAAGCTCCATTATCTCGTAAGATGTTTTGGTATCGAGGTTACCGGTAGGCTCATCGGCCAGAATTATACTTGGGTCGTTTATCAGGGCGCGGGCAATGGCCACACGCTGTCGCTGACCACCCGAAAGCTCGTTTGGTTTGTGCTTGCCACGGTTGCCAAGACCTACACTTTCGAGTGCTTTCTGTGCCCTGTCTTCGCGCTGCGATTTGTTGAAACCAGCATAGATCAAGGGTAGCGCCACGTTATCGAGCGAGCTCTGGCGCGGCAACAGGTTAAACGTCTGGAAAACGAAGCCGATCTCTTTGTTTCGCACTTCTGCCAGTTCGTTATCCGTCATGTTGCTCACATCGTTCCCGTTCAGGATGTACTGCCCGCCGGTTGGCGTATCGAGGCAGCCTATAATGTTCATGAGCGTAGATTTACCAGAACCTGACGGCCCCATAAATGCCACGTATTCTCCTCTGTTTATAGTTATGGAAACATCCTGCAGGGCATTGATAACCTCTGAACCCATGCGGTAAACTTTAGAGATATTGTGTGTTTCGATGATGATGCTCATACAGAATTTTTATTGTTGCCATGCGTTAGCATTCTGCTCGGCAGCTTCGCGCTGGCGCTCAAATTGCTTTATAAATATACTGTATTCTGAAGCAGGAAGCAAATTCTCTAACCTGCCAAGTGCCTCCTGTGCGTAATTAAATAGTCCGTTATCCAGGCTCTGCAGCGCATAAGCTTTTTGCAGCTCCACAGAATACGGGTTATAGATGATACCATCCAGCAGCATCTCGTAAGCTGTCATCTCGTCGGGGTTATGCTTACTGAAGAAACGCGCAGCGGCTGTTACTACATCAGCATCATACAACAACACTTTTACAGCCTGCTTATACCTTTCGGCAGCTTCGCGGTCGCGACCTTTAGCAGCGGCGATCTCCGCCTTAAAAAACACCTTATAGCGCTTGTGCCGGTCTGTCAAGTGCACGTTCTCCATCCTATCGAGCAGGATATCATAGTTTTGCGTGGCGTTCCAGAGTTTTAGCTGCTGCATGTTAAGGCGGCTGCGCAATTCCCCTTCCGGTGGCAACTGGCTGGCAGCTGCTTTAATAGCTTTATTTGCCTGCCGCAATTGTTTCTTTTGCACCAGGTAATCGATGCGGGCAAGCAGTGCCATGCGGTGCAAGTCTTTCTCTTTTATACTTTGCACCAGGGCATCAACCTGCTGGGGTTTAAAATGTGGCAGGTTCGCCTGCAGGTACTTTATCTTATCGGCATCGGTGCCGTTTGCTATTACCTGGGCTACATTTTGCTGTAGCAATTCGTATAGTTCCCCCGCTGATTCGCCTTCTGCTTTAAGGTCTGTGTAATTTACTTCCTGCAGGGCATTTGCAGCTTCCTGTGGCCTGTTGGCTATGGCAAGCGCGTACCCATGCGCCAGGTAACCCGGGGCATACCCCAGATCTTTCGACTGCTTAAAGTATTGTGCTGCTGCGAGCGGATTTTCTTCTTCCAGCATCCAGATACCCAGGGCATAATAGTAATAGCCACTTCTACCCGACGCTGTTAAAGCCAGGTTCTCTATTACGCTTCGGGCCACTTTTGGCAGGCCGCCATAATGATGCAACAGAGCTTTGCCATACAACAGGTCTTCGTAAAAAATACGGTTGCCACTCACGCTCAGGTAGCGGTCAATGTCTTTTAGACGTGAGGTATCGCCGGAATGTAAATTGCTCAGAACCCGGTTATAGAATAAGGTAAAATCCTCTACCTGCTCCAGCGAATCGGGGGCAAACGGTTCTTTATTTTTTTGTTTGATGCCCAGCAGTTGCTCAAGCGCCGTTCTGTTGCTTTTTAGCGAAGTATAACGGGCGTCTTTTGTTTCGGATAGTAGTTGTTGTGCGGGTTCTATAAAACCATGCTGGGTATAAAATGCCAACCGGTTACTCTGTACTGCTTCTTTGTTGTCGCTATACTTCTCGGCCAGGTTAAAGTAATATTCCGTAGAGTCGGTTACGCTGGTTTGCATGTATAGCAGGGCCAGATTGTTGTATAACTCCCCGCTTTCCGGGAACCGGTTTATACCTTCGTGCAACACATACAGCTTCTCAAAAAAGTATTCCTTCTGGTCGTAAAGGTTGGCCATGCGCACATACAGCTTCGGGTTAGGGCGCTTGGATACGGCTCCTTTTAAGAATAATATCTCTTCGTTTCGCTGGGAGTTTTGCCGGGCCATAGTTGCCAGGCTATAGTTTGCTTTTACGTTGTTGATGTCGAACACATCACTTTCTTCGTAGTAGCGCCTTGCCAGTTCAATGTTACCTGTTGCCAGGTACAGATCACCGAGATAGTTATAATAACCCGCTTTTGTGTTGTAATAAGGCCGGTACTGTACCCTGATAACCAGGATAGCAAGTATTACGGTGCTCATCAGGAAAAAAGAGAATAGCGTGAACATGTGCGGCTCATACACCACTTTGTAAACTGCCTTCCGCTCTTTTAACAGCCTGCTGAAGTTTATAAGAATATACATGAAAAACACGGATCCATACACCAGATGGGTATAAATGATCAGGTCGTGGAAGGTAACTGTAAGCGGGTCGTTGGCAGTGGCAAACGCATAGCCTATACTTAGAAACAATATAGTGGCGAATACAAGGTACAAAACCGCACCGGTTGGCCTGAACGGGAAATATTTACCATAAAACACTTCGCGCTGACTCATTCCCCAGAAACCGGCAATTACCGAGAGCAGCAGTATAATAAAGCCATTGGCAAAGATGAGATCCGTTTTGAGGTAGCCGATATGACGCAGGTATAACAACAGCATGTTTGCCAGGTATAAACCTGCTATCAGCACAAACTGCAATAAACTATAGCGGCGCTCCGGTGTGCTTCCCTGGGTATTAAACCAGAGCAGGGCATTTACATTTTCGTAAGATACCCAGATCATAAAAAGCACGGAGATAAGCAGCGTAGCCAGCGAACTATAGTTTACCAGGTGCATGGCCGTAAGCGCCGGCGTAAATTCCGACTCAGCAAAAATAGCGGCACCAATTACTAAAAGTATGGCTACCATGGCCAGCACTCGCCACCCGAAAGCGATATGTTTCCAGAACGCCTGAAAACCATAACTCAGGCCGGCCAGCAGCACGATCACGATCAACAGCGTGGTCTGGCTTTGTTCGGTACCTAAAATCTGGAGCTCATCAATATAAAATGTGGCCAGGAACAGCATAAGCAGCAAAACACCTATAAAGTAAGGTATCTGGCGCATGGTGCTGATGGCTGCCGTGTAAAAGGCGATACAAAAACCAAGTATAACCAGGAAAACAACTGCAGGCCAGGTGTGTACTTTGGCAGGGCCGGTATCGTACTGCTCAAAAAGCAGGTAACCATCGGCGTATAATGTGAAGGGTTGCAGCAGGCCGGTAACTTCGCCGACAGGCAACGAAACTACTTTAAGATCAGGGAGCTTATCCCAGGAATAGGCCGCTGAAGTGCCTGCCAGGTAGTAGTAACCACCCAGCAGCAAAGCTGCGGCAGCCAGTACCAATAAAAAAAGATAGGGATACTTCAGGTTAGTATCCCAGTTTTTCCAGAAGTTGGTTTTAGGCATATACAGGCTTGCCGCTTACTCCAGTACCTTCGGCACTCTAAAGTAATCGGAGTCTTTTTTAGGAGCGTTTAACAATGCTTCTTCGTGGGTAACAGTATTTTCGGCCACATCTTCGCGCATCACGTTCACTTCGGCAGTCATGTGCGTCAGGGGCTCAATATTATCAGTATCCAGCTCGCTCAGTTTATCTACCCAGTTCAGTATCTTGTTCAGATCGCCCAGTACTTCCTGCTCCTTCTCTTCGTTAAACTCCAGCCTGGCCAGGTGCGCTAATTTTCTGATGGTCTGTATATCTGTTGACATCTTTACTATAGTTGTGTTTTGTTAATTCCTGTTGTATGATCTTAAATACACGCTCTTTTAATGCCGGCAGATCTTCCAGGGTCATGCCTGTGGTCTCTATTGGCTCGTGCACGATCATTTTAAGCGGATGACGGCGAATTTTAAGCCCCACCTCTTCCACATCGGGCATAAAGTACTGGTTATAAGGCATGGTAACGGGCACAACCGCCACTTGTTTTTCGATAGCTATCTTAAAAGGGCCGTCTTTAAACTCTTCCATTTTATGCCCTGCCGTAAGCGGTATCGTTCCTTCCGGAAAAATAACAAGACTACGCCCTTCATCCAATGTTTTTTTAGACTGAATGTAACTTTTGGCGCTGCTCATAGCACTTCGGCGGTCTACGCAAATATACAACGCGCCGTATACTTTACCCCATAACGGCACTTTTGCCAGCGAACTTTTCCCTACAAAGTTAAGAAAACCGGGGATAGCGCGCAGCATCATCGGAATATCGAGGTAGGAACTATGGTTTGGCGTAAAAATATAACGTTGATTAGGGTCTGGTTTAGTGCGCCACTCTACCTGCAGCGGAGTAAGAAACATACGCAGAAATATAGTAGACCACAGCCGGTTTATGTTATGTACATGCCTGTGCCATTGCTGTTTACGAATAAGCAACACCTGTACCGGGTAGGTAACCACAAACGGAACTATAAACCAGGTGCAGCACCAGGTAGTATAGATTCGTTGCGACAGGTATTTCAGCACTTTCATAAGGTCAAATGTAAGAATATTCCGGTATTATATACTTCACCAAAACGGCAAGCTGTTCAGAATAATTCAATAACGTGGTGGTTTGGTTGCTGGTATATATTGAGTTAATATCTGTTGCTCTATACTGTTTTTATAGTTTAGATATTTAGAGTGGGTTTTGATATACTGAGCGAAGTCAAATGCTCAGTTATTTCTGTTGTCATCCCGAGCGATAGACGAGGAATCTTATGTGTTTTATAGTTGCGGCATTTTGCAACTGGAAAAAAGACGCAAAGTATTGCGTCTCTACAATCCTAATTTGTAGAGAGAGGTCGTGACCTGTACGTTCATGGTCTGTAACTATGAAACTATGTAAATGTTATAGTGAAAAAATAGCTCCCTCTCCTGTTCTTAGGAGAGGGCTGGGGAGAGGTTAAAACGCAAACTATAAAACCATAACCTTATAACATACCTACAGCAGAAATTGCTAACCAGCTACCAATTATTTCTCTCCAAGTATAAAGGCAACTTTCAGAATCCCGGCTACACTGATGGCGTCTGTTATTTCGTTGTTCATGGCCATGCGCACAGCCTCCCGGAAAGGCACTCTTTTTATGTGCAGTTCTTCTGTTTCCTCAAACGCGGTTTCGCCTGGGGTTAGCTCCTGGGCCAGGAAAACAAAACCTTCTTCGTCGGTTACAGAATTGGATGTGTGCAGGCGACAGATGTTGGTCCATTTGGCCGCAGTAAAACCTGTTTCTTCCTGCAACTCGCGTTTCGCCGACTCCAGAATATCATTTTCGATTAGGCCGCCACCCATTGGTATTTCCCAGCTATACTCGTTAAGTGCATAGCGATACTGCCCGATCAGGTAAGTATAGCCTTCATCATCTATGGGTATAATTCCGATTGCCTTATTTTTAAAGCTGACCACACCGTAAATACCTTTCCCGCCTTTCGGGTTCAGCACTTTGTCTTCACGCAATTTTATCCAGGGGTTCTGGTAAATATCTTCACTGGAAAGGGTTGTCCAGGGGTTGTGGGTCTCGTCGATCATAACTATACTTTGTAATGGTGCAAAGATAAGGAGATTGCTACCTTAAAACTCAGATCTTAAGTTAGGTTGTTACGCTGGAATTGCATCCATTACAATGTTTTCGAGCATATGAGAAAGTATAGGTGCGCACTTTTCGCGGCAGGCTGGGTAAAAATGACCATGTTTCCAGTAAGCAGATTTTGGAGATTGTCCCCACCAGAACTCGGCCAGAGCCAATGGCTTTAGTTTATGCTGAAAAGCGTACTGCAGAAGTTTAGGCGCAGCACATTCGCCGGCTCCCGCTGGCGGGTTATTATTTGCATTGCCCCGGAATAGCTCACGCAGATTCCTGGTCTTGCCAGCCTGGTTCAGGAAATAAAACTGATCGAACAATTTTGCCTGCAACGCTATAGAATTAGACTTTCTACGTTCCAGCAGTAAATCAATTTGCTGTTTGTTTTGGGTGGCATTCAGTTCTGTCAGCGCAAGTATTTCCTGGTTAATGCGCGAAAGCTCTGTCATCCCCACATTCAGAAAACTACCTGCCGTGAGCGCGTCGTAAACAGGTGGCACAAAACCTGTGTGGTGGTAAGTACCAGCCAGTTTACCCGAAAAAGCAGCCAGGTAGCCCAACTCACTTTTTTCGTTTTTTACAACCAGCACCCCGAACATTTTACCTATTACTGCTCCTTCTTTCTCATCGCCCAGGCCAAAATTATGGTCCCAGTCTTTTTTACAACTTAAGCGATGTTGCAGTTCACGGGAGGCCAGCAAGGCAAGTGGATGTGGCTTATACTTAAAAGGGTAGGTAAATTTCTCAGGAATTGTATGATCTGCTACCGTTTCATTAAAAGGAATGAAAAACGTAGCTGGTAAAGTCGAATCGGCCAAAAGTACTGTTTATAAAGTAAGCGCCCGGGATATACTATAAGTATAGCCATATTGTGGCAGCGAAGATACGACATCTATCCTTGTACTTTTAGTTCGGAGCTATAGTTGATTTCCGAGAGATAACCGATTGATCTTAAGATATGGGCTTTGGTAAGCTTCACAGACTGAAATAGAGGAACAGGAAATCCGCTGCCGTTAGCTACGCCTATAGTTATAGAGAGTACACAAACCAGGCTAAAATGCTGAATTTTACTTTCTGGCTGCGATCATCTCAATCTCTACCTGCGCACCCAGGGGCAATGATGCCACGCCTATAGTCGTACGTGCCGGATAGGGCCCCGAAAACTGTGTTTTATACACCTCATTCATAGCTGCAAAGTTGTCCATATCCGTCAGGAACACATTTACTTTTACCACGTCATCCGGGCTGAGGTCTGCTGCCTTTAACACTGCAAAAAGGTTCTTAAAGCACTGCCTGGTTTGTGCAGCAATATCTCCTTCCACTAATTTGCCAGTTGTAGCATCTATAGGTGTTTGCCCTGACAAGTATAAAAGGTCGCCGGACTGCACGGCATGGGAATAAGGTCCTACTGAAACGGCACCTTCGGCGGTAAAAGCTTTTCTGGGCATAATTCTTATAGTTAGAAAACTTTTAAAGTAGTGATAAGATAGCTAGACACTATTGTCTCAGACCTTACCATTTTATTCTTTTAGATATTTATTGGCATCAATGACTGCATATGCAGGGTCATCATTCAATATATTCTTAAGCGACCCGACATGCGCTACTCCAATTATCAGCAAGATCTTTTCAGGCTGTTCCCGCAGCTGATTGGTAACTATGTTGGAGTAAATCTTATAATCTCTGTTTTTAAATACAGATATAAGCTCTGCTCCGATGTATTTAGGATTTACAAAAGCTGTATCAACCATTTCATCCGGATTTTTAAAAGTACCGTTCGTGACTCTGGCAGGTGTGATGTACCTTAAGCGGTAGATAATATTATAGCTTTCAGGCTGATTAAGAAAGATCAGGTAATCCTTAAATGAGAGTGTCCCATTTTGAAGTGCAGTATACTTCTCCCCTACAACTTTTCTTAATTCCAGAGTTTCGTTCTTGTAAAGCGCTATGTTCTCTCCATTATCTAAGATGCTCTGCGATGTACCTCCCGGTGCGTTAACACAATAGACTTTGGGCAAATCAAGCTGTTTCCCTATACGAAAGGCCAATTGGTAAACTTCACTTCTCCCATATTCTATATTCTCGAGTTTCAGCTTTCCTTGCGAGTAGAGAGTATACAAGCTATCGGTCTCAGCCTGTTGCTCAGGCAACTTCTCAACCATTACCATGTCTGGCTTAAACTTATAAATGAGCGAAGCAAATTCTTTTATTTCCTTTTGCCGCTTGGGTGTTAAGACATCTGTGTTAGGATTATCTTTTTTATAAACTTGGCTTAGGTGGTCAGAGCCAAGTATCAGAATCTCCGTCTTAGTACGCTGAGCCACAGCATTAAAACATAACCCCAAGATCAATAAGGTAAGCTTAAATCGAAGTCCCATCTATTTTTGTTTGCAGGAATTGCCCTGATTTTATAGTTAGATTTACCCTTACAAAGCCCCGGCCTTGATCTCATCCACTACATCCGGATCGAGCAGCGTGGAGGTATCGCCCAGATTAGAAGTGTCGCCTTCTGCTACTTTGCGCAGGATGCGGCGCATGATCTTGCCGGAGCGGGTTTTAGGCAGACCACTTACGATCTGTATCTTATCTGGCCGGGCAATTTTACCGATCTTTTCTACAACCGTTTCTATAATTTCAGCGCGCAGGTACTCTTCTTTCTCGGGCATATCTTTTATGATGACAAAAGCATAGATCCCCTGCCCTTTTACATCGTGCGGGTAACCCACCACTGCCGACTCTACCACATGTTCGTTATGGTTAATGGCTTCCTCTATTTCGGCGGTGCCAAAACGGTGACCCGATACGTTTATCACATCATCCACGCGGCCAATAATACGGTACAAGCCATTCTCGTCGCGCTTTGCGCCATCACCGGTAAAGTATAAGTTCTTGTAAGTAGAGAAGTAACTCAGTCGGGCACGCTCATGGTCGCCATAAGTGGTCCGGATAATGCTTGGCCACGGAAATTTCATACACAGGTAGCCTTCCACGCCGTTCTCTTTTATTTCGTTGCCATCGCTATCTACCAGTATAGGTTGTATGCCGGGTAGTGGCAGTGCGGCATGGCTTGGTTTCATGGGGGTTACGCCAGCTATAGTTGAGATCATGATGCCGCCTGTTTCGGTCTGCCACCAGGTATCTACCAAAGGGCAATCCTCCTTACCAACGTGCGTGTAATACCAGTGCCAGGCCTCCTCGTTTATAGGTTCACCAACCGAGCCTAATACCCGCAACGAGTCTAAACTATAGGAGAGCACGTCATCTATATCGCCGGCCATAAGGGCGCGTATTGCCGTAGGAGCCGTATAAAAAATAGTAACCCCAAACTTATCACATACCTGCCAGAAGCGGCCATTATCCGGGTAAGACGGTACACCCTCAAACATTAGCGTAGTTGCTCCGCTTAGCAATGGGCCATATAGCAAATAGGTATGTCCTGTTATCCAGCCAATGTCGGCTGTGCACCAGTAAACATCGCTTTCCTGGGTCTGGAACACATTCATGAAACTATACTGGGCATACACCATATAGCCGCCACAGGTATGCACCACTCCTTTCGGTTTACCGGTCGAGCCCGAGGTATAAAGTATGAACAGCATGTCTTCGGAATCCATCTCCTCGGCAGGGCAGTCTTTGCTTACACCCTGCACCTCGTCATGGTACCAAACATCGCGGCCTTCCACCATATTCACTGCCCAGCCCAAGCGCTCCACTACAATTACCTTCTGCACCGACGGGCAGTCTTCCAGGGCTTCATCAACCACACGTTTTACCGGGATCTGTTTGGCGCCGCGGTTAAGGCCATCAGATGTGAGCACCATGGTTGCCTGTGCATCGTTAATGCGGTCGGACATAGCTACAGCCGAGAAGCCAGCAAAAATAACGGAATGTATGGCTCCTATGCGGGCACAGGCCAGTACCGCAATTGCCAGTTCCGGTATCATGGGCATGTAAATACAAATGCGATCGCCTTTTTTAGCCCCGTTCTTTTTAAGCACGTTGGCAAACTGGCAAACGCGCTCGTGCAGTTCGCGGTAAGTATAGCGTATAAAGCGTTCCTTCGGGTCGTTGGGCTCCCATATAAGAGCCAGCTTATTGCCGCGCGTCTTCAGGTGCCGGTCCAGGCAGTTTTCGGTTATATTCAGCTTTCCGCCCTTAAACCATTTTATATCCGGCTCTTCGAAATTCCACTCCAGGGTGGTGTTCCATTTTTTGCGCCAGGTAAATTTATCGGCAATGTCGGCCCAGAAACCTTCCGGGTCTTCTACACTGCGCTTATAGGCTTGCTGATATTCTTCGAAAGACTTTAACTGAAGATTTTCCATAGGTTGCAATTGTTGGGTTAAGTTAGAGGAAAGCGCTCGCATACTGCTGAAATGTTAACGGAATCAGCCTTTTAGCGGTTATGTAAGGTAGGATTTATACTATAAAGTAGCAAACTAAAACGAGGCATAATCCTGCAGGCATCGGCAACATGACTTACCTTTAAGGTAAACTATAAAACAGGAAAGCCCGGCTTTGTGGCCAGGCTTTTTATACTTTAAACTATAGCTTTAGGGTAGCTTACATGTCCCGGACATCCACGATCACATCGTTATACTTGTCGGTGTTCCCCAGGAAACTGCTGATCTTACGGCCCACTTCTTCAGGCGATGCCAGTTGGTTGTTTGCTTTGTATTCGCGGAATTTATCTACTGTGCTAAAGCGCTCGGCATCGGCTTCCCGGATATTTTCCTGCATGGCAGTATCCACTACTCCCGGTGCCAGGCTAAATACTTTTACACCTGAGCCCCGCATGTCCTGTTCTTTCTGTATTGTCAGCGACAGCATATCCAGGGCAGCTTTAGACGCACAGTAACTTGCCCAGCCATCTATAGGGTATTTACCGGCTCCGGAGCTGATGTTCACAACTACTTTGCTTGCCGGGTGTTGGTTGTATACTTGCAGAAATGTATTCATCAGCATGGCTGGCACGATCACGTTCACATCAAACACAAACTCGAAGCGCTCGTTAGGCATGCCCTCTCCCACATAACCAATATCGCCCAGCACACCGGCATTATTTATTAGCACAAGTTTCTCAGCATCTTTATAAGGCAGAAATACCTTTTGCAGGTTATGCTCCACGGCAGGTATATCCGAAAAATCGAGCGGCTGGTGGCGGTAGTTCTTATGGTTGATCGTGCTGTTTCGGCAAACACCTATCACCTGATTGTTATCGTCTTGCAGTAGTTCTTCGGCCAGGGCTTTACCAATTCCTTTGCTTGTCCCGGTTATGATATAGTAGTTCACGGTTCGCTTCGTTTAGTTTGATAATTTATAGTAGAGAGGTACGAAGCAGAGGCCTGGTTTGGTTATTTCCTATACTTTTGCCCGTGTAATTTTTCATACAACTTCTTTAATTTTTGATCTCGGTACTTTTCAGACAATAGGCTGTCCATTTTATAATTATAGCAATGAAAATAAGAGTTGAACACATCACCTGTCAGAATTACCTCAACCTTATAATTTTCTTCAATCTGTTTATAAAAGTTGTAGGGAAATTGAGTTGTGTCCTCATCAAACCAACTACTAAAGTATAAACGATGCATTCCTTTTTCAAAATCTGATCTGGCTTTTGCTTCTGCCTCCCCACAACTTTTTATAGTGAGATTGAAATTCCTTGCTTCCTTCCAGTCATAAGAATAAGATGCATCCACAATAAGTATAAATGCTAAAGTAAAAGTGAACAGCAACAGCAGAATAGTCACCGCTAAAATTGCCAAATAGCCTTGTTTTATACTTCTGTCAGCCACTCTTTATTAGCTATATTATTATTTATACTTTTTTGTGGTTGAACTGCCTATATCTTACGCCCTTGCTGCGTGTTTTCACCAGCAAGTATAAGGAGCTTGAGAACTATAACCCTCAAGCAGTTTTAAAATCCGCTACTACAAAACTGTCATCCTGTCGTTTAAGTGAGTCTGGAAACTCGCACGCACTGTGCGGCACCGGTTAGATACCGGCGCCAGTATGTTACAACGACTCCTTTTTCAGCACGATCTTTTCGGCATGCTTGGCTATGGCCTGGTTATAAAGCTCACGTAGTTGCGGGTATTCTTCCGGGGCAAAAATGGTCTTGTTTATATTAAACCTGCTAACTACTTGCAACATATCGCCGGTTTGCTGCACCATGTATGTAAACGTAGCTCCTCTATCGGGCAACGACAAACTTATACTTTGCGGCACTTCCGCTACCTTCCAGCCTGCCGCCAGCTTATAGTTACAAACAACGGTTTCCTTTACCTGGGCAGGGAAGTCTACAGGATAAGAGCGGGCAGGCACTTTAAACGGGTTCTCCTTTATGCCGTGCCCAAGGTCGGGGCTTAAATACAACACTGAAATATTAGGCTGCTGCTCATCATTACCATGCGTAGCAATATTATACTTAACGGCTACAGGTTTACTCAGGCTATCGAGGTTGCTTATAGTAGCATCGCTCTTCTTAAAATTACCCGAAACAGTATTGTAGGTTTTAAGGTAATCGCTTACTCCCTCTTTATGCACTTTATTCCTGATGTTAAAAGCAGTATAACCATCCAGCAACTCCTCTCCGGTGCCATGTAGCTTCCCGGATTTATCTATAGTTAAGTTGCCAACAAAATAAGTACTATGCGCAGCAGACGATTTCAGGGATATCCATTTGGAGTCGGCGCCATTTACCAGGTAGCCTTCGCCATTCAGGCAGCGCTCCGGCAACATACCGGGCTCTAATCTGCGCTCGGTAGCATCCAGTAACAACTCCTCGTCGCCGGATCTTACCTGTGCTATAACATAGTTGAATTTTATATGGAGTGGCGTTCTTTTATAAGGCTTGCCATATGAGCGGGTACTTATCAGCACCGGATTAGCATCGAAGCCAGCTTCGCGCAGCATGGCTACCAATAGCAGGTTTATATCGCCAACATCGCCGGTGCCACCATTCAGTATTTCCGGCAAGGGTTTTACAACCTCCCAACTTGTATACTCATCCCAGGTTACTTTATTTCGCACGAGGTCGTAGATGGCTATTATCTGCTCAGCCGGTGTTTTATACTTCTCTTTTATTTCGCCTAAGGTTAGTTCAAATCGTTTGGCAGGAACAAGCGGCACCCCAAAATTCTCATCTTTCTCCAGTATATCTACAAACTCCTGCCAGTTACCCGACACTACTTTTGTGTTTGTAGGCGAATAGTTGATCTTGTATAGCTCGAACCCGATCCTGGTTACATAGTCTGAAAGGGTGGTGATGTAGTTCTCGACAGGCAATGCAGGTACATTCTTCGCAATCCAGCGGTTGCCTTCGCGCCTGAAATTATGCGGCAATCCCAACTCTTCGGGTGTATATAATGGCTGATCGCCTTGCTTTACCAGTTTAAACTCAAACCGCTTCGGTATTCTTACACTAAACTCGCTCCACACAACCGGGATCTCAGCCTGGAAATTCCAGCTCTTAAGATTTTGAAAGTACCTCGAATCGATAGCATAAGTATACTCTATAACAGAACCAACTTTTACATTGGGCATAGCAAACTTCTTTAGCTGAGTTCTTCTGTTATACTTCTCTTCATAAATATCTTCCTGCTTCAGTTTATCTTCGGATATTTTACCATCAGCCAGGTTGTAGGTAACTCCCTTTATATCATCTATCTCTTCGCCGTTGCCATACGGTATCTCCACATTTGCATAATTCAGGCCTGCTTTGCCGAGCACCTTAATGCGCACATGGCGCTTATACACAAACGAGGCATAATAATCTTCCACATATTCCAGGCTACCATAGTCCGAAAGTATAACCGCTGCAGCAGATGTATCATGCGCATAGGTTGTCATACTGAGGTCAGTCAGGTCTATTTTGCCAAACTTTGGAGCCTGGGCATTAGCCGAAAAACTGCTGAAAAAGGATAGGAATATTAAAGAGAGGAGATAGATAAGATTTGTTTTCACAGGTAAAGCGTGTTTTGAATTGTGGTGATATCACCTGTAAATATAAGCTTTTCAGAATATTTTTAAATTAAAAAAAAGCGGGCAACTCTGCTACTGCAGAATTACCCGCTTTTATAGTTTATAGTTGTAACCCCCAACGAACATGCGAGTTCGAATCCATTTTACGTCACCAGCTCCAGACCTTTATTTATAACACTTAGTTTATACCATACTTGTCCGATATAGGTGCTTTTTAAAGGCCACACCTACTCTTATATTACGTATAATAAGTACCCTCTCCCACTTACCAATTATTTGTTCTGTACCTATGAAACCAAACTTAACCAAAGCAGCATTTGGCCTGTTCGCCATAGCTGCATTTTCGCTAACTGCCTGTGGAGATAGCGACGATGAGGGAGACCCAGCTATTGACCCGACATTTACGGACTGCGTATTAACCCAGATAAAAGATGATGATGGAAACCAAACTAACTTCACTTACAACGCGCAGGGCTATGTAACTACAATTACGAACGAAGTTACTTCTGACTTCGACTATAGTAGCCGAACAGTCACTTACATCTACGACAGTAACAACAGGGTAATAAAACAGGAATACAGAGAGGATGATGAAGATGCCGGCTACACAATTTATACTTATGAAGGTGGCTTAGTAAGCAAAAGCGAAAACTATAGAGATGATGCACTGGTCAGTACCGAGAACTTTATTTATGACCTCGATGACCGTGTAGTAAAAGTTACGGATAGCGATGGCAACGTTACCGAATTTACCTATAACAGTGACGGCAACATTACCGAAATACGCCGGACAGAGGGAGCCGAAATATACCTAACCGTTTATGATGAATACGATAAAATGAAAACACCTTACACAGCAGTAAAAGGATACCTGCACCCAACTGCTTACAGCGTAAATAACCCCAAATATAGAAAGACATACCAGGTAGTTAATGGGGAAGAGGTTGTTCTTATAGAATCTGGCTCTTTTCTAGATTATAACAGTCTCGGTTTGCCAAAGCGTATCATTGAGAACAGGGAGAACGGATGGTGGCAGTCAATAACAAACCTGACCTATGAATGTAAATAACCATCAACTATAGTTTAAAGCAAAAAAGAGCGGACATGATGTTGTCCGCTCTTTTTGTATAGAGGTTTCGAAGGTTTATAGTTTAACTTTCCAACTATAGTATATACTCGCTCAGGTCACGGTTCTTCACCATATCAGCCAGTTTTTCCTTCACCATTTCGCGGGTTACCAGTATCTGGGCATTGGCTCCTATCTTATCAGGCACATCGAACAGGATATCGTTCAGCAGGCGGCTCATAATAGTTTGCAGACGGCGTGCGCCAATGTTTTCAACTTCTGCATTCACTTCGTAAGCCATGGTCGCTATTTCGTCCAGGGCTTCGTCGTTAAACGTAAGCGATACGCTTTCTGCTGCCAGCAAGGCTTCGTACTGTTTCGTAAGCGCGTTTTTCGGGAACTTCAGTATCTGGTAGAAATCATCTTTAGTCAGGCTATCCAACTCAACCCTGATCGGGAAACGCCCCTGCAACTCAGGTATAAGGTCGGATGGCTTGGCCACATGGAACGCACCTGCTGCAATGAAAAGGATGTGGTCGGTGTTGATGATGCCATACTTGGTGTTAACCGATGAGCCTTCTACAATAGGCAACAGGTCGCGCTGCACGCCTTCGCGGCTTACGTCGGGGCCGCTGCCTTTTTTGCTGGAACTGGCTACTTTGTCAATCTCATCTATAAAAATAACACCGGCGTTCTCTGCTTTAAATATCGCTTCTTCCTTTACTTCATCCATATCTATCAGTTTGGATGCTTCTTCTTCAAGCAATATTTTGCGGGCTTCGGCTATACTTACTTTGCGCTTTTTGGTCTTCTTCGGCATCATGCCACTTATCATCTCCTGGATGTTCATCATCGATGCTTCATCCATTCCCGGGCCCATTACACCCATACCAGGCATAGCACTCTGCTGAATCCGGATCTCGATCTTACGTTCTTCCAGTTCACCATTACGTATCTTCTCTCTGAATTTTTCGCGGGTACGTTCGTTCAGTTCAAAATCGTTATCTGGCATAGTGTTCGGGTTGGAACTCAGGCTAACCGGCGAAGCATTACGTCCCTGAATAGGTGGTATAAGCGCATCAAGTATAATATCTTCTACAATCTCGGCGGCACGCTGCTTTACTTCCTCCTTTTTCTGGGTCTTCACCATATTTACCGACTGTTCTACGAGGTCGCGCACCATACTTTCCACGTCGCGGCCCACGTAACCTACTTCGGTAAATTTTGAAGCCTCTACTTTTGTAAAAGGTGCATCGGCAATCTTGGCCAGCCGGCGGGCGATCTCTGTTTTACCTACACCGGTCGCTCCTATCATCAGGATATTGTTCGGCACGATGTCGGCCTGTATACTTTTATCGGCATTCATGCGGCGCCAGCGGTTACGTAACGCAATGGCTACATTCCGCTTGGCATCCTTCTGCCCTATTATATATTTATCCAGCTCGGTTACTATCTGAGCCGGTGTTAAATGTTCTAAGGATTCTAACATCTTTATACTTTATTAAAATGTACAGCTGACTAAACAGCTATTCTTATTCTTTGTTATTCCGCTTTAGCAGTGTGCCTGTGTCGGTGCTTACGGTTATATAATGGCTTGCGCCGGCGGGGTGGTAAAATGCACTGCTATAGTTCAGCTCAAATGCCCTGACCCGCAACATGGCACCTGCCGAGAAACCAGCTCCACCCGATGCATTATCGAGGCGCAGCTCTTTGCGGCGTAAATGGTTATACCCTGCGCGCACCTGAAAGTTTTTGCTTAAAATAAACTCCGTACCGATCACAAAATGGCGTGCAATCTTGTCTCCTACCGTTTTCTCTTCCTTTATTTCGTTTCCATTCGCATCCAGTTGCCCTTTTGAGTTCGGGTCCAGGTATACAACGTCTAATTGGTAAAGGTGGTGTGCTGTAAGCGATAGCCGTACAGGCATGTGTTCGGGTTTGTAGCTGGCGCCCAACTGTGCATCAAAAGGCATCGACTGGTGTTCGCCATCATCAAAAGGCTTCAGCTGGTAACCGATATTTTTAAAAGCAAGGCCAACGGTAAGGTCACGCTCCGGATGTTTAAATAAGCCGCCTACATCAGCTAAAATACCTACGGCTTTATTACCGGCTATACTTGACACAGCTAACCTTGCAGTGGCTCCAATGGTAAAGGCTTCGGCCTGCCGGGCATGGCTCAGGTTAAAAGTATAATCGTTAACGGTAAAACTGCCTTCTTCCATGCCGGTGGCATCGCGCTGCACAAAATTGCCATAGTTCAGGTAATTTATACTTGCGGCCCAACGCCCCAGCTTCTTATGGTTAAAAGCATACGCCAGGTTACTTTGTTTGATATCGGCTAAATAACCGATATAACCTAAACTTAGCTGGCGCTCCATTTCAGAGTTTAGCAGCGCCGGGTTGGCTGCTACCATGTTCACATCGTGCCCGAAAGCGCTTACATTTATACCTCCTAAAGCAGCCTGTTTGGCACTTACCGGCAACTCCAGGAACGTAAAAGCACGCTGCCCTCCTACCTGCGCTGCAAGCGGAAAGCTAAACAGCATGCTAAGTAAAAGGGCAGCAATGTATTTCATATAACGCTTACTTGTTAAATGGCTGAATTATTAAATTGTTGATCTTTGTTCAAACTATAAGGTCTGACAGCTTTTACACCGCTACAGCTCAATAACAATTTAACCGCCCCACAATTTAACAATTAATAACTACTCAACTTCCACTTTTCTGTCTTCCGTCACGGTCAGGTCGAGCGGGTTCTTCACCTTCACATCCAGCAGCGCGATCTTCACTACTTCGTCCACTCTGTCCACGTAATGGATCGTAACGCCTTTTATGTATTGGTCCGGGATCTCGTTAATATCCTTGCGGTTTTTGCTGCAAAGTATAATATCAGTAATGCCGGCACGCTTAGCTGCCAGTATCTTCTCTTTAATACCGCCCACAGGCAACACTCTGCCACGTAAGGTAATTTCGCCGGTCATGGCCAGTTTAGAGCGTACTTTGCGCTGCGTAAATACTGAAGCAATGGATGTAAAAATGGCAATACCAGCCGATGGACCGTCTTTCGGAACCGCACCCTCCGGGAAGTGGATATGCAGGTCGTATTGTTCAAATATCCTGTAGTCGATATCCAGCAGGTTGGCATGGGCCTTTAAGTAAGAAAGCGCCGTTACCGCCGATTCCTTCATCACATCGCCCAGCTGGCCCGACAAAGTAAGTTTGCCTTTGCCTTTGCTAAGTATAGATTCCACGAACAGTATGTCGCCACCAACCGAGGTCCAGGCCAGACCTGTAACTACACCGGCCGTTTCAAAATCCTGGTAAATCTCTTTGTCGAAGATCTGAGGCCCCATGATCTTTTCAACTTCTTCTGGCTTAAGCGTGCCCGGGAATTCTTCTTCCATGGCTTTCAGTTTGGCAATGTGCCGCACCAACTGCCCTATTTTACGCTCCAGGCTACGCACTCCCGACTCGCGGGTATAATCTTCAATTACCCGTTGCAAAGCAGCTTTTGTGATCTTTACATCGTCTTCAGCCAGGCCATGATCTTTTATCTGTTTTGGTACCAGGTGGCGCTTCGCTATTTCCAGCTTCTCTTCCATCGTATAGCCGGTCAGCTCAATAATCTCCATACGGTCGCGCAGGGCAGGCTGTATCGTATCCAGTGAGTTGGCAGTAGCTATGAAAAGAACTTTAGACAGATCGTACTCCACATCCAGGTAGTTATCCATAAAGGTATGGTTCTGCTCCGGGTCCAGCACTTCCAGTAGCGCTGAAGATGGGTCGCCACGGAAATCAGATGCCAGCTTATCGATCTCGTCGAGTATAATAACCGGGTTACCTGAGCCTACTTTCTTTATCTGGCTGATGATCTTGCCTGGCATAGCGCCCACATAAGTTCTGCGGTGACCGCGGATCTCTGCTTCGTCGCGCACCCCACCCAGTGACATTCTGACATAGTTACGACCCAGCGCTGTAGCAATAGAACGGCCAAGCGAAGTTTTACCAACACCCGGAGGTCCATAAAGGCAAAGGATTGGCGCCTTCATGTCGTTTTTCAGCTTTAGCACAGCCAGGTACTCTAAAACGCGTTCTTTTACTTTCTCCAGGCCATAGTGGTCGGCATCCAGTATCTTTTTAGTGCGCTTCAGGTTAAAGTTATCCTTGGTATAGCTTTCCCACGGCAGGTCCAGCAGAAACTCGATATAGTTTACCGCCACCGGGTACTCAGCAGCCTGCGGGTTAAGGCGAGCCAGCTTATCTACCTCTTTCTTAAAGTGTTTGGCAACTGCTTCAGGCCACTTTTTCTTGGATGCACGATCGCGGAAGCGTTCAATCTCCTGGTCCGGGCTCTCCTGGCCCAGCTCATCCTGCAACACTTTTATCTGCTGGCGCAAAAAGTAATCGCGCTGCTGCTGGTCTATGTCGGTGTGTACTTTTGTATGGATCTCCTGCTTCAGCTCAAGCACCTGTATCTCGCGCAGCATTAACTGTAGCAATTGGGTGCCTCGCTCGGTTCCGTCGTTCACTTCCAGTAACGCCTGTTTCTGAGCCACTTCCACGTTCAGGTTGCTCGACAGGAAGTGCGTTAAAAAGCTTGGGCTATCAATGTTATCAAGGGCAACCTGGGCTTCCTGCGGAATCTCCGGATTCAGTTTCAGTATCTTGGCAGCCGCATCTTTCAGCGATTGTACCAGGGCCTTCACTTCCTTGTTCTTTTTGTTGAGGTTGGTCTCTTTGCAGTAGCTTACACTGGCAGTCAGGTAAGGGTCTTCCTGTGTGATCTCCTCGATCTTGAAACGGCTGTGGCCCTGTATAATGATCGTGGTATTACCATCAGGCAGCACCAGCATCTTCAATATCTTTGCAACAGTACCTACCTCAAACAGGTCTTCCGGAACTGGGTCGTCGGCATTTGTATTCTTCTGAGCAACTACACCAATGGTTTTGTCGCCTTTATAGGCTTTGCGCACCAGGCGCACCGATTTTTTACGACTTACTGTTATAGGCAATACCACCCCAGGGAACAGCACCGTGTTACGCACAGCAAGTATAGGCAGTTCCTGCGGCAGTTCCTCTGTCGGGATCTCATCTTCAGGATCTGTGGTGATGATCGGGATCAGATCATCGCTGTCGTTATCGGAGGCGTTGCTAAGGAGTAGGTTATGCAAAAAGTTGTTCAATTTATGATTCATAGTTTAAATGAATGTCAGAATGACATAAAAAGCCACATAAGCAGCCAATTTGAAGATTGCAGTATAATAGTCAAGACCTGTGCCAACTATAAATAACTGACGTAATGGTCGAATTTAACTTAATTAGATTTTATCCCCCAAATAATATAACAGATAAGCACGCAAACTGCAATACTATAGTTCTAAATTAATATCTTTGCCTCACAGGTAACATAAGCTAAAAGATGAACAGAATATACCTGCTCGGCCTCTTACTTATACTTTTGCCGGCCTATATGCTGGCACAAGACTATAAACAGGTTCCTCTGGACGAGGGGTCTGGTATAAAGGTATATAAAAAAGCCCCGAAGCAGGAGATACAACTCTCGTTCCCGAACCTGAACCGCATCGCTTATTACCAGAATCCCAAAAAGCTATCAGCTATACAAAAGCTGGAACGAAAAGGCCGTTACAAAGAAGCCCTGCCCCTGCTGGAAGAATACGTAAACAACTTCGGCATAGAAAACTTTTACAAAGACACTCCCCTGCTATGGCGCCTCGGCCAGCTACTCGAAAAACAAGGACAGGAAGAAAAAGCCAGGTCGTTGTACCGCATGGTGCTCAAACACCACCGCTCCGATGTTCGCCGGGTTTACTCTTACTACGATTCGCTGGAGCAAAACACCAAAGACTATTACGTACCGCTTAAGCATTATTACGAGCTAGTAGAGTATCGTAAATCGATTGCTACTTTTCAGCCGCCTAAAGGTGTTTACCTGAACATGGGCAACGAAATAAATTCCCCTTTTGAGGATTACGGCCCAACTATAAACTCCGAAGACGAAGTCCTTATTTTTACATCGCAGCGCAATACACAGGGCCTGAACGGCCGCGCCAACGAAGACCTGTTTTACTCGCGCCAGGAAAATGGCTACTGGGAAGAGGCGCAATCGTTTGGCAAACCTATAAACAGCATTTACAACGAAGGCTCTGCGTCGCTTAGCCGCGATGGCAAAACTTTATACTTTGCCCGCTGCGAATCGCCGGATGGTTTTGGTAACTGCGACCTGTATGTAGCCACTAAAACAGATGACGGCACCTGGGGAAACATACAGAACCTGGGCCCTAATGTAAACTCCACTTCCTGGGACTCGCAACCTACCCTTACCTCCAGCGAAGACACAATTTACTTTGCCTCTGACCGGTTAGGAGGCTTCGGTTTATCAGACATCTACTATACTTACAAGAACAAAAAAGGCGAATGGATGCCTGCCGAAAATGCCGGACCGGTAATTAATACCCGCGAAAGTGAAGTAAGCCCTTTTTACCACCCGCTTTACCAGGTTTTATACTTTAGCTCGCGTGGCCAGCTATACAACTTCGGCGATTTCGATATTTACAAAACCTACCGTGTAGGCGGGCAGTGGCAGGAACCACGTAATATTGGCCCATTGGTAAACGGCCGCGGCAGCGAGTACTACTTTGCCATCGACTCTAAATCGAAGAATTTATACTATGCCCGCTCCGAAGCCAGCGACCTGCACAACCTCGACCTGTTCTCGTTTCCGCTGCCGATGGAGGCTCACCCGCTGGCCGTTACGAAAGTAGAAGGAACCCTGCTTGATTCCGTTACCCAAAAGCCATTATCGGGTATAATTTCGGTAATAGACCTGGAAAATGGCATCGAGATATCATCCAAATACATTCGCCCGGATGGTACGTTTGAGTTTGACCTGATAGACAACAGCCGCTACATGATGCTGATACAAAGCCCTGACTTTTTCACGATTGAAAGAGAGATAGCACTGCAGCAGGATACGGTATTTAAGATCATGACCACGCTGATAGACTATAGCGTGCCGATGGTGTTTAAGAATATTGAGTTTGACCAGAACATGTCGGACATAAAAGAAGACATGAAGCCGATATTGAACGAGGTAGCACTTTTCCTGTTAGATCACCCAACTTACCAGCTCGAGATATCGGGCCATACTGATGCTGCCGGCGACCCAGACTTCAACAAATCCCTTTCGCAGGACCGGGCCGATGCGATACGTTATTATATTGAGCAACAAGGCAACATTAAAGAAGGACGTATAGTATCTATCGGGTATGGCAGCTCTAAACCTTTGCGTGAAGAAAAAACGCAGGAAGACCGCCGCATAAACCGCCGCGTAGAGTTCAGGTTAATAAAACCTGAAAAAGTTGACCGCGGCGCCAGACGGTAACCTCTTTTATACTTTATGCCCTTTACGGCCGCACACCCCGCTATAGTTTTGCCTTTTATGCGCCTCAAAAGTCGCTGGGTTTCGGTTACGGGCCTGGTGGTAGGCAGCATTGCCCCCGATTTTGCCTACTTTATACCTTACTATAACTTCAGTAAGTTAAGCCATTCGCTAAAAGGCCTGCTATACTTTAATCTGCCCATGGCCTTTGCGCTGGCCATTGTGTTTCATGTGCTGCTCCGCGAACAGATAAAGCAGCAATTACCGGAATATTTAAGGAAAAGGGCTGTGGCCGTGAAGCCTGTAAGTATAGGAAGCTACCTGTTGCGTAATGCACCTGTATTTATAGTTTCAGCGCTTATTGGTTCGTTCAGCCACCTGTTCTGGGACAGCTTTACACACCAGACTGGTTATTTTGTGCGTAACGGTCAGTTCTTACAGCAATTTGTATCGATCGGATTTATGGAGTTGCCACTGGCGCGTGTGGTGCAGCACACCAGTACCTTGGTTGGGTTTGCGCTTTTGGCCTGGCATATAAGTACCCTCCCGTCAGCCGAAGTTAAGCCACGGACTATGTTTGCCTGGCTCCCTTACTGGGTTCTGGTTGGTTTTATAGGTGCAGTCGTGATGCTGCTGAACCTGCCGGGCAGGTTTAGGTTAAACAACCTGGAGTATTTGGTAGTGCCTTTCCTGGCGGGTTGCCTGCTGGCTATACTTTTGCTGGGTATACTTTATAGTTTGCAGCGGGTCATCAAAAAACTCAGAAGTTAAGCTTTTTGCCTTTATCCGATTTCTGGAGCAACATGCTGTGCATATCCCCTTTATAGTCCAGGTTTACGATGTTCATCTGGTCGTCAAAAAGCTCAGTGAATACGCCATTCTCAATGTATAGTTCTTTCAGCGAAGCCTGCTTAACGGGCACTTCAAAGTATATCCAAACCACATCAGCCTCTTCTTCAGAGCCTATAAACTGCTGCTTTAACGGTTTGCCTTTGGTAAGCTCGAACCTGAACGTACTTGCCATATAACCTGCCAGTAGTTGTTTTACCTTATCCGAAGAAGCACTATAGCTTACTTTACTTTTATTTCTTACCGAAAGCGCATTTTCCAGATCATCAGTAAATACCTTAATGGCAACCTGCAGGCTTTGGGTTTTCGGGTTGAACTGGATGTCTGTGATGCTGGCGTGGTAATCGTGGGCGCTGGCTGTAAAGCTGCTTAAAAGGCAAACGATTGCAACTATAAGAGATCTTAGGTACATAGGCTATAGGTATGCAGGTATAAAAACACTTGTGCGCAGAACATCGCAATTACCGAACCATAAATACGGGTACATAGTTCAGGCGCTGTAAATGTAGGATTAGCGGGGCTTATAAACAAAAACGCCAGCAGATTTACCGCTGGCGTTCTTGTTGTTTATAGTTAACTGCGTCTTTAGAAGATCAGTTTGAAAACGTCGTTGAAGATAGCGAAGGCCATTAAACCGAACAGTAACACCATACCAACTTTCTGTGCGTTCTCCAGGAAATTGTCTGATGGCTTACGGCCGCTGATCATCTCATAAGTAAGGAACAGTACGTGGCCGCCATCCAGCGCCGGAATAGGCAGGAAGTTCATAAATGCCAGCACCATCGACAGCATCGCGGTAATAGACCAGAACTTGTACCAGCTAAACGTATCGCCGAAAACCTGTGCTATACCTATAGGGCCACTCACCGATTTAGAAGCAGATACTTCGCCACGGAAGATCTTGCCGAAGCCTTTTAAGTTAGCTGTAATTACACCAAATGCCTGCTCTGTTCCGGCAGGTATAGCCTCGGTTAAACTATAATCTCTGGTAGCGTAGTTCAGGAGCCTGTTGGCAATAAAACCAATGGTTCCGTCTTCATCAACCTGCACGTTCAGGTCAAGCACTTTTTCGCCGCGCTCTACCTGCATACTTACTTTTTTACCTGAGTTTTCACCTAAAGTCTGTACCACTTCATCGAAGAAGCGCGTTGGCTGGCCATTAACCGATAGTATATAATCGCCTGCCTGTAAACCGGCATCTGCGGCATTGCTGCCTGCCATTACCTGTCCAACTGTAAATACGGTACGAGGCTGCACAAAAAGCATACGCTCTTCTTTATCAGCCAATTTGTCCATCAGGTCAACCGGCACAGGTAGTTTTACCTGCTGTCCTTCACGCTCTATAGTATAGTATGCGCCTGTTTCCAACAGGTCGTTTATAGAGTATACATCCTCGAACTTATCTATCGGTCGGCCATTAATAGCTACTACCTTATCTCCGGTCTGGAAACCGATCTCTTTACCGATCTCGTTCGGGGCAATGCCATACTTTACTTCTTTTGCAGGCAGATAATTTTCGCCATAGTTATAGGTAAGCGCAATGTAGATAACGATACCCGTGATCACGTTCACGATGATACCGCCCATCATTACAATAAGGCGCTGCCAGGCTGGTTTAGCACGGAATTCCCATGGTTTCGGCTCTTCTTTCAGGGCTTCAGTGTCCATTGATTCATCTACCATGCCCGATATCTTTACGAAGCCGCCTAGCGGGATAAGGCCCAGCATGTACTCCGTTTCACCAATTTTTTTGCTAAGCACTTTTGGCGGAAAGCCGATAGCGTATTTCTCGACGCGCATACCAAACCATTTGGCGGTAAGCATGTGACCGAGTTCGTGTAATCCTACTAAAATTGTTAGACCCAGAATTAACTGGGCAACCATTATTACTATGTCCATCTAAGAAAAAAATATGCAAATATAAATCGTGTTCCAGGCCAGCAGCCCCTTAAATTGTTTTATTCTGAACAAAATCGGTGGCTAATAAGCGGGTTTCCCTGTCTGTTTCAACATAGTCGGAGTAAGAAGGGTTTGCAATATACGCAACTTTTGCCATACAGCTTTCTATCAGATCCGACATCTCCAGAAATCCTACCTCATCTTTTAGAAAAGCGCTTACGGCTACTTCGTTAGCTGCATTCAGGATACAAGGCATATTTCCGCCTTTTGCCATCGCGTCAAAAGCCAGCTGCAGGTTTCGGAAAGTTTTCAGGTCAGGCTGCTCAAAAGTTAGCTGCGGGTAATCCATAAAGTTAAACCTCGGGTAATCTGACTTCAGGCGGTTTGGGTAGCCCATGGCGTATTGTATGGGTAACTTCATGTCGGGCAGGCCCAGTTGCGCTTTAATAGAGCCATCCTCGAACTGCACCAGCGAATGTATAATTGATTGCGGATGCACTACCACTTCAACCTGGTCGTTGCGCAGGCCAAAAAGCCATTTTGCCTCGATCACTTCCAGACCTTTATTCATCAGGCTGGCTGAGTCTATCGTTATTTTGGCGCCCATCTCCCAGTTCGGGTGTTTGAGTGCCTGTGCTTTTGTTACAAATGCCAGTTCCTCAGCTGTCTTCCCTCTGAAAGGCCCACCGGAGGCAGTAAGTATAATTTTTTCGATCGGGTTATGAAACTCACCTGCCAGGCACTGAAATATCGCGCTATGCTCCGAATCGACAGGATAAATATTTACACCTTTGGCGCGGGCAAGGTCTGTGATCAGTTTACCGGCTACTACCAGGGTCTCTTTGTTGGCCAGCGCAATTTCTTTACCTGCCTCTATGGCACGTATAGTTGGCTGCAGACCGGCATAGCCCACCATAGCCGTAAGCACCATATCCACGGTACCCATTTCTACTACCGAGTTGAGGGCGTTGGCACCAGCGTATACTTTAATGTCTTCGTGCTGCAGGGCGTCTTTTACTTTCTCGTACAGGTCGTCGCGGGCAATAACAACGGCATTTGGCTTAAACTGCAAAGCCTGTTCTATCAGCAGGTCGGCGTTATTGAAAGCTGTTATTACTTCCAGTTCAAAGCTGTCGGGGTTAGCCGCAATTACATCCAGCGCCTGCGTACCGATAGAGCCTGTCGAACCAAGTATGGCAATTCTTTTCATTATCTGTTTATAGATCAGAAGACAAATTTAACGCCTTTTGATGTTATTTCCGGTTTTAAGTTATTTAGCTTTTCCACTGTCATTTCGAGCATTCTTGAGACGAGAGTCGAAAAGAGCCAGCGTAGCTGTAAGATATCTTATATGTCCTATACTTTACTCTGTTGTCATAACGAGCATTAGCCGAGACATCTTTTGTCTTATTGGTGAGTCAATCTTAAACTTCAACCAAGCTGTCCTTTCATAGCTACCACTTATCCTGGGAGCTCTACTCACCTATAGTCTTATAGTTCGCTTTATGCGCTCACGGCCGCGAGGCCCCGTCTTCGGGCATCGCGCTGCTTTCGCTTCCTTTGCTCCTAATGTCGCAATGCCTTCGGCACCGGAACCTCTCGAGGCGCTCAACCCAAAGACTGATATCTTTCGATAGTAGCTTTTATAGTTAATTGGAGAAGCTATAGTTGCATTGCTTTTCCATGGTTATACTTCCGTAGGGACAGGTCGCGACCTGTCCTCTCAATATCGTAAACTATAAAACTCTAAGCTAAATATTAGCAGTAGCAGAAACTGTCCCCTTGAGGGGACTATAGGGGTGTTAAAACCTTAACTATAAAACTATAAAACCATCAAAAGCAACGTCCAAATTCCCCGCCTTAGATAAGGAGGGGTCAGGGGTGGTTGGACCACAGCAACTATAAAACTATAGCCAAAACTACAGCAACAGCCCAAACCCCCTAAACATGCCTAATCCAATCTCAGAAAAACAATTACAGTTTCGCTACTTTCAACAAGCCATCAGCTAAATTCCGGTCGTTGCTCAGTCGTGGTACTTTGTTTTGTCCTCCTAACTTGCCCTGCGACTTCATGTAGTTACGGAACGTACCAAGTGGCAAAACGCGTACTTTCAGGTTCGTTAAAATATTTCCTGATATCAGGTCGTCGTAATAACTATTCAGCTTTTGTAGTTGCTCGTTCAGGTCTTTCTCAAAATCCGACAGATTATTCGGCACCTTCGAGAATTCTACCAACCACTCATGATACGATTCCCCTTCCCCGTTGCTTACATAAGGCGCCACAGTAAACTCCACTAACTCTGCTGTCGGGAACTTAAGCATAGTCTGCTGCATGGCTTTTTCCACCTCTTCGCCGATAACATGCTCGCCAAACGCTGAAATAAAGTGCTTGATCCGGCCGCTAACTATAAGCTTATAAGGTTTCAGGTTGGTAAACTTTACCGTGTCACCGATAGAGTAGCCCCACAAGCCGGCATTGCTGCTTAAAACGAGCGCATAATTCTTATTCAGTTCTACTTCGCCTATCGTTAAGCGCGTCGGGTTGTCATTAAAATATTCTTCTACAGGTATAAACTCATAAAAAATGCCAGCATCCAGCAGCAACAATAAACCTTTGTCGTTCTGCTCGTTCTGGTAAGCCAGAAAACCCTCCGAAGCCGGAAATGTTTCGATGCTATCAACGTGGCGGCCAATCGACTCGAACATTTTTTTGCGGTAAGGCTCAAAGTTTACGCCTCCGTACACAAACAGCGAGAAGTTCGGGAAGATATCTTTTATCTGCTTGCCCGTCTGCCGCATCAGCTTATCGAAATACATTTGCACCCACGGCGGAATCCCCGAAATGAGTGTCATGTCCTGCTCAATCGTTTCTTCTATTATCTGGTCGAGCTTTGTTTCCCAGTCTTCGATGCAATTGGTTTCGTAACTTGGCAGTTGGTTCGTGCGCAAATAGCCCGGCACGTGGTGGTTCACTATACCCGATAAGCGCCCGGTATTAATACCTCCTACCTGGTCCAGCACCGGGCTCCCAGACAAAAATATCAGCTTCCCATTCAGGAATTTAGAATTACCGGTTTCGTGAATGTAGGCTAAAAGGGCGTTCTTGGCCCCGTTTATATGGTTCGGGATAGAGTCTTTGGTGATGGGGATATACTTGGTGCCTGATGTAGTACCACTCGTTTTTGCCAGGTAGATTGGTTTGCCTGGCCAGGTAACATCACGTTCGCCTTGCTTAATGCGGTTAAAATAGCTGCTCAGGGCTTCGTAATCGCGTACTGGTACGGCTTTTTTAAAATCGGCGTGGGTAGTTATACTTTCAAAGTGATGATCGCGGCCGAAAACAGTGTCCTTTGCTTTGGAAATTATCTTCTGAAAAATGGCTTGTTGTGCCTGCTCCGGATTATTGATCCAGTGCTGTTGCTTTTTATGCACGTACGCTGCCAGGTATTTACTCAACCACGCTTTTACACCCATACATTGCTGTTTTTATAGTTGGTAAATATAACAGTTCTACTTTTAAACCCATAAGGTGACGCTACATTATGCGTACATCACAAAAAATAAGAGGTGGGCAAAGTAACTTATACCTGTAATTTAAGTTTATACTTTATCTAAACAAACTATAAAACTATGAAGCAGCATAAAGCAAAAGCCCAATGGAATGGCAGCCTGAAAGAAGGCTCCGGAGAATTTGAAACAGGACGCGGAAACGTAAAAACAGGCTATTCTTTTGCCTCCCGTTTCGGCGACGACACCAAAGCTACATCGCCGGAAGAACTTATAGGGGCTGCACATGCCGGTTGCTTCTCTATGTTTTTGAGCGCCCTGATAGACAAGAAAGACCTGAAAGCCGATTATGTAAGAACAGAAGCCAACGTAACGCTTGGCGAGACGGATGGGGCACCAACTATACAAAAAATAGAACTGACCACCGAAGCGAAGGTTCCGGATCTGCAAAACGATGTGTTTCAGCAACTGGTGAAGGAAGCAAAAGAGAATTGCCCGGTATCAAAAGCGCTCGGCGCCGTGCCCGAAATAACCGTAAATGCCACACTTAACGAATAATTTATTATCTTGCACTAAGCTCGTTTAATCGGCATTTTGTTTCACCAAAACTATAAAGCATGGCAGCATCTGGCAGTAGCAGTGCACGATCGTCGTTATTTATTCAACTAAGTCCTTCGCGCAGCGCCAAGCTGTCGTTTACCATTCAGCTTTTACTTACACTTTTGTGGGTGATATGGGCTGCAATGCTCGCTTTCTCTGATAAAACTGGTGGCGATTCGTTCCTGTTCTATGCATTTTTCGGCCTGGCCGTTGCCTTTCTGATCTATGTTATACTTCAGAACACGTCGGTTTTCGGGTTTCAGTCTTACATCGAGGTTACTCCTGAGTACCTGGTGCGCAAGCACGGTATTTTCCGGCCAAAGCATATAGTGGCTATACCTAATATACAGGCTGTGCATATTACCCCGCTGGCCCTGCGTGTTACCGAAAAAGACGATACTCAAACCTATTTCGATCTGAAGCAGATACGTAAACGCCGCGATAAGGAAAAGATAAAAAGCAAAGTACGCGACCTGGCATCCGAATACAGTTTCGAGTTGACAGAAGCGGAAAGAAGCCGATAAGGTTTTTAACTATAAAAAAGCTGGCTATACTTATTGAAAGTATAGCCGGCTTTTTTGTGTTTAAGTATTTCTTTCAAACCTTTGTCATCCCCCTACCCCCTTCAAAGGGGGACTTCTCAGATATCGTAAAACTATAGTTTGAATTACGCATTGCAGATTGTCCCCCTTTGAAGAGGGCAGGGGGATGACGTAAAGCAACTATAAAACCCAAATCCGCTCTTTCGGATTTGTAATCCAGAAGTATAATAACCGCGGATTTGTAATCCGCCTTGCCAAGTCAGTAGCTATGGATGAAATGCGGATTGCAAATCCGCACCTTATCTGCTTTCGGATTGCAAATCCGAAAGAGCAGTTTTGAAGCTCTTGCCTAATTATTCACAAGATAACCGGGCCGTAGGCCTAACTATAATTAGGCACGACCAAGAAGGCTCGCGCCATGCATTACTGCCTAAAATAAAACCGGGGCTATACTTTGGTAAGTATAGCCCCGGTTATTTATAAAGTAGAGTTTTTCTATCCAGCTTTCGATTTAAATTTTTTCTGTAATTCCTGTATGCTCGCTTTGAATTTCTTGTCCGTATCGATCAGGTCGGAAACGGTTTGTACGGAGTGGATAACGGTACTGTGATCGCGGCCACCGAAATGGTAACCAATTGACTTCAGCGAGTGGCTTGTAAACTCTTTCGCAAAATACATAGCCACCTGGCGCGCCGTTACGATCTCTTTCTTACGCGTTTTGGCTTTCAATGAGTCCAGGCTAACCTGGAAGTACTCGGCTACTGTTTTCTGGATGAAGTCAAGGTTTACTTCTGTCTCAACATCCTCGATAATATGTTTCAGGGCCTGCTTAGCAAGTTCCAGGTCAATTTCTTTACGGTTTAGCGACGACTGCGCGATCAAAGAGATCAAAACACCTTCCAGTTCACGCACGTTGGTATCCACGCTGTAAGCCAGGTACTCGATCACGTTATCCGGAATATCAATGCCATCGCTCTGCATCTTTTTCTGGATGATAGCCATACGCGTTTCAAAGTCCGGGCTCTGCAAATCGGCTGTTAAACCCCACTTAAAGCGGGAAAGTAGTCGCTCTTCCAGGCCTTTCAGGTCGCGTGGCGGGCAATCCGAGGTCATCACGATCTGTTTGCCGGACTGGTGCAGGTGATTAAAGATGTGGAAGAACATTTCCTGGGTCTTCTCTTTTCCGCTCAGGAACTGCACGTCGTCAATGATCAGGATATCTACCAATAAATAGAAGTTGGCAAAATCCTGCACGTTATTGGTTTTCAAAGACTCAATGAACTGGTTCACGAACTTCTCTGACGAAACGTATAGTACAAACTTATCGGGGTTGCTGTTTTTGATGTGATTACCGATGGCCTGCACCAGGTGCGTTTTACCAAGACCCACACCACCATAAACCATTAGCGGGTTAAACGAGGTAGTGCCTGGCTTATTTGCTACAGCGTAACCAGCAGAGCGCGCTAAACGGTTGCAGTCACCCTCAATATAGTTCTCAAAAGTATAGGTCGGGTTAAGCTGCGAGTTCAGGAAGTTGCGGTCTATCGTTTTAGACTCGAACGGGCTCTTGATGAAGTTCTGCTCCGGGCGATATGAGTTAACTACAGCAGCCGGAATTTTTTTGGTCGGGATGTTTACGGTTTGCGGTTTGTTCGACTCGTTTCCACGGTCAACAATAATAGAGTACTCCAGTCTGCCGTCAGCGCCCAGTTCCTGGTATATCACCTTCTTTAGCAACTGTACATAATGCTCCTCCAGCCACTCGTAAAAGAACTGGCTCGGCACTTGTATGGTTAGCACGCTATCACGCAGGCTTATGGGTTTAATCGGCTCAAACCAGGTCTTAAAGCTCTGATCGCCAATATTTTCCTTTATCACCTGCAGGCAATTACTCCATACAGTAGTACAATCTTTTATCATCCAGTTTTCCAAAGCACACAAGATTATTTTGATGACGCAAACAGTTCCTTCGTCATCAGGGGGTTACAAATTTGCTTAAATATATGTAAACAAAAAATTATTTTTTCACGAAGTTAATACAGGGTTATCCACAGGCAGCGCTGCCGTTTTTATACTTGTTTTTTCCTTCGTTTTTTTGTTGAATTCAAAGTCGAGACGGCCTAAATTTATACCAGCGTAACCTACCTGGTTTATCAGCGTCTCGTGGCCGGATTCATGGCGCAGTACTTCCGGCTCATCCATAAAAGTATGGGTATGGCCACCAATTATAAGGTCGATGCCGGACACCTGCTGGGCCAGCTTGCGGTCGTCAATTTTATCGGTCTGGTAACTATAGCCTAAATGCGACAAGCAGATCACCATATGGCATTTCTGGTTTTCGCGCAACTCGGCTACCATTTCCCGGGCTTTGGCAACAGGATCTAAGTATATGGTCTCGCCGAACTGCTTTTTACCTACCAAACCCTCCAATTGTATACCTAACCCAAACACGCCAATGCGCAGCCCTTCTTTTTCAAAAACTTTATATGGCTTAAACTTATCTTTCAGGATAGTTTTAGAGAAATCGTAGTTGGCACTTACGAAATCGAAACCGGCCACAGGCAGCTGTTTTTCCAGCCCTTCCAGCCCAAGGTCGAAATCGTGGTTACCTAAGGTAGCGGCATCATATTTCATGTCGCTCATCAGTTTATACTCCAGTTCCCCGTTAAAAAAATTGAAATAAGGAGTACCCTGCCAAATATCGCCGGCATCAAACAGCAACACGTTCTCTTCCTGCCTTCTTATCTTTTCTATTAAGCTGGCGCGGCGGGCCATGCCACCCATACCGGCATACTTCCGGCCATCGTTCGGAAACGGATCGATACGCGAGTGCTGATCGTTGGTGTGCAGAATGGTAAGTTTTATGCTTTTGCTGGCAGCTTCGGAACTGAACGGAAACCCCACTAAAGTTAAACCGGCGGCTCCAACGGCACTGTATCTTAAAAAGTCTCTTCTTCTCATGTTGGCTAACTATAAGGTTACTTTACTCCGGAAACGCGCTCGCTTGTGCTGGCAGTTATAGGTTTGCCGGCTGCAGTAAGCTCTTTTATATGTTTCAGGATCATGTCGCGCATCATCATGCCTACTTTTTCGGTTTTCAGCGCTTTTTTGAACATGGCCATATTATCGCCGCCGCTGGCCAGGTAATCGGATGTTACAATAGTATAAGTTCGGTTAAGGTCGAGTGGCTGTCCGCCAATTTTAATATCGGTTGCCTCACCATCTTTTACAGTATAGGTAGCATTGGCAATAGGCGAAATGCCGGTTTTTGCAGCAAAATCGAACAGTTCTTTAGTGGTTGGGCCATCCAGGGTAAGCACTACTGTTTCGTTCTCGAAAGGCATCAGCTCAAAAATATGCCCTACAGTAATGGGCCCGGCCGGAAGCGGAACGCGCAGACCACCATTGGTAACCTGCCCCATATCTACTGGTTGGTCCATTATTTTCCGGGTTTGCTCTAAAAGCAGGTCGGCTACAAAATTGCCAAGCGGCGACTGGTGCGGTGCTTTTGTCAGTTCAGTGGTAGCTGTTCCGATCACTTCACTCATTTTAGATGTTACCTGGGTGCGGTAAGGTGCTATCAGGGCTTCTGTTTCGGGGTCGGCGATCAGGGTGCTATCTACAGGTACATTGTCCTGCTCCTGGCTGGCAGCAGGTTGCCATACCTTTTGCTGGCAGCCGGCAGCCGATGCCGCCAGTAAAATGGCAGTTATGTAAGTATAAAATGAATGCTTCATAAAGTATAAGGTGCGGATTATCCACAAAGGTACAGATACACCGCTTGTGGCACAACAACAAATGCGAAGCCAGGGGTTTCGTTGCTTAAGTTAATATTTATATTGCCAACTTGCTATACTTTCTCACTTATCTGCTATCTTTATTTTACTAAACACAAGTAATGAAACAACTTATACTTTTCTTCCTGTTGGCCTTTTGTTTTGTTAGCGCTTCGGCTTCGCACTACAGAGGCAGTTATATAACCTTCGAGAGAGACACCACTCAAAACCCGAATCCTCGCAAGCTATTTTTTACTTTAACGATATTTACTGATGGAGCCTCCGTTGCTGACTCACCTGAAGTTGACGTTAAAATGGGAGATGGGAATAGCGTAACTGTACCACGAATTTCGATTACTCCTATTGGAAACCTTTCAACTATGGTAGATAGGGAAACTTATAAATGGGAATACACTTATGCTAGCGACGGGACTTACTCAGTTTCCCATGTTATTATAAATCGTAATCCAGGAATTCTTAATATGACGCCGCCCAGCGACCAATCACCTGTTTATATACAGACAACTGTTAACTTAAACTCTGCCGTAGGCTTTAACAATAGTCCGCAATTCTTATCTCCCAAACCTATATTTGCCAATATCGGGAAAGCTGTTCACTTCAATTTCTCAGCTTACGACCCTGATAGTGACAGCCTGTCCTTCAGACTGATTACACCACAAGTTATCAGTTCATCGGGCAGTATTATTTCAGTACCTGGTTATAACCTGCCAGACCAAATCTTTAAGTGCAGAAACTCGACGGATACTGCTGATGGAGAATTTAAATTCTCTGAAAGTGATGGTCAGCTTATCTGGGATGCCCCTTGCAGACAAGGAGAATACATTTATACAGCAGTAGTAGAAGAATGGAGAAATGGGATAAAGATGAGCGAGATAACCTATGAAATGCAAATCCTGGTATTTGATAAACCGGGCACGTCGTTGGACATGATACAAATTGAGAATCAGAAGTATAGCGCAGAAGGTTATCTAATAGTTAAGGCAACTGATAAAGTTGAGTTTCAGATAGACTATAACTATGTGAAACCAGACGAATATATTGTATCACAAGCTGCATCCGGAGAAAGCAATTATTTCACAAGCGAGTTATCACATGTACTAAATGTGCCTGTAGCATACGATATCATTAATTATTATGAGGGAGCAAAAGGAACATTCTCGTTTACACCAGACAGAAACTTAATTAGAAACCGTCCTTATTTTGTAAACTTTTATGGTTATAGTTCAGGAAAGGCTTATTCCAGGTCTATCGGTATTATTATCCGGGATGATCAACCTATTGTAAAATTACAAGGACAGAATAAGTACTCTAAAACAGATGAAGGCTATTACCTATTCTTAACAGCTAACACGGTAAAGCTGGACATGTTTGCAGAAAACCTGGATGGCTATACTCAGGTTCTAAGTGTAGAAAGTGAACTCGCTGCTGAAGCTGAAAAATTCGATTTTACCGTTCGGGATTCTACAGATGGCAAAGTTGGAGAATTGTTGTTCAAGCCAAGTACATACCAAACAAGCTATACTCCAAAATCTATAACATTTAAAGCCATCTACAACCCAAGCCAAATTGCCGAAGGAAGAGCTTCTGCTGCCGATGAGCCTATAGTTAAAGAAATGCAGCTACAGGTTATAGTTGCCCAACAAGAGCCTACTGCCACTCCCGAAGAACTAGCCGCTGCCACTTACCTTATTTACCCGAACCAGATACAGGACAAGTTTACCGTTCAGGCAGAAGCACCTGCCGAACTCCATATTTATAGTTTGCAGGGCAAGCTTATACTTACACAGCAGTTACAACCAGGTGCTACCAGTGTTAAAAGACCATATACAGCAAAAGCTGGTTTATACTTTTATACTTTAACTACGGCGCATGGCCACAAAAAAACCGGAAAACTCGTGCTGCAATAGCATGGGTTTTCCGGTTATAAAATCATTACTTCTTAAACTGATAGCAACGCTTTTTCTCTTTCTTCTTTCGTCAAGGTATTTAATGCAAGCTTAAGCTTTAAGGCCAGTTTCTCAATACCGTAGTCATTTATTATAAGATTGTTCTCATTCTTCAGGATTAGAGAAAGCTGAAAGGAAGCAGATGACACATTAACAGGTTTACGCTTCACAATCTTTACAGAGCTTAATTCAGAGAAAGGAAACGTTATTGGTTTATGACTATACCTGAACAAAATATTTGAAGGAGTATAAACTATTAGTTTATCTCTAATATTCACTTCTAATATATTCTCGTCTGGTAGCAGATTAATAACTATAAATATCAGTCCGACCCAAGTAATTAGTACAGCAAAAGAAGCCTCTCCATCAAGAAGGAAGCTTATAAGAGGCAATGCAACCAGAACGGTGAATAATAAATAAATTATCCAGGGCTTAGAACCATTTAAAAGTTTAAATCCGGTAGAAGTAAGAACGATGTTTTTGGCTGCCCCATTTTCTGCAAATAACTCAAAAAGACTATTTACCAGTTTTTCATGTCGTGTCACTATTAATTCCTTCCTGTTTATAGCTTTTACTTCCCGGTCATATAGTTTAGCGTTAGCCCAAGCAGGGTTTTAACGCCTAAGCTCATGCCGCTTTCATCAATATAAAAGTCGGGGGTGTGGTGGGCTGGTGCCAAAGCCGGGAGCTGGCCTTTTTTCATGCCGCCTACAAATACGAACATGCCCGGAATTTTCTGCTGATAATAAGCAAAGTCTTCTGCTCCGGTCATGGCGTTCATCAAAACCACTTTGTCTTTTCCGGCTATTGTTTGCAGGGTTGGCAGCATTTTTTGGGTAAGGGCCGGGTCGTTATAAGTTACCGGGGCCATTTCAGCTATAGTTACTTCGGCAGTGGCGCCGGCGCTTTCGGCTATTTTGGTAGCGGTCAGTTTTATCTTTTCGTGTATCTGCTTCTGCATACCTGCATCCAGGGTACGGATCGTTCCTTCCAGCACAACTTCTTCCGGAATAATGTTGTTGCGTACGCCACCATGTATACTTCCGATGGTAATGACAGCAGCATCCTGGGTAAGATCTACCTGGCGGCTAACTATAGTTTGCAAAGCGTTTATGATCTGCGACGATACCACGATCGGGTCTACCCCACCCCACGGACTGGCACCATGCACCTGCTGGCCTTTAACTTTTATCTTCAGCAGGTCGGCGGCAGCCATTATGCCGGCTGGCCTATACTTCAGAGTGCCTACTTCGGTCTGGGAATTAATGTGCAAGCCAAATATTACTTCTGGTTTTGGGCCTTTGCTCAGTACGCCTTCTTCCACCATCAGCGAGGCACCGCCTTTCTCGCCGGCTGGCGCACCTTCTTCGGCCGGCTGAAAAATAAACTTTACTGTTCCTGGCAAGTCCTTTTTCATACCGGCCAGTACTTCGGCAGCGCCCAGCAGCATGGCAACGTGCGTATCGTGGCCGCAGGCATGCATCACGCCTACTTCCTGCCCGTTATAGGTACTCCGCGCTTTCGAGGCAAAAGGTACATTGGCACGCTCTGTTACCGGCAAACCATCCATGTCGGCGCGAAGCGCGACAACAGGGCCAGGCTTACCACCTTTAAGTATACCAACCACGCCGGTATGTGCCACACCAGTCTCTACTTCTATACCTAACTTTTTAAGCTGGGCAGCTATTTTTTCGGCTGTCTTTACTTCGCGGTTGCCCAGCTCCGGGTGCTCATGGAAGTCGCGGCGCCACTCAATTACTTTAGGCTCTACTTTGTCGGCCATGGCGGTGGCTTTGGCGAGTAGTTTGGCATCCTGGGCAGTAGCAGGTATGGCAAGCAGGCCAGCGCCAAGTATAGTTAGTAAGGTTTTTGTAGATCGCATATAGGTTAGCTTATACTTCTTAAAGATCAATGTAGAAATATAGCGACTTATACTTTAAAACCATACAGCTATTTTGCTCAGGCTGGGATCGTTCCGTTTGTGGCTTATAGTTTAAAAGGTCTTTACTGTAAACCCGAATAGCAGATGAAGTATAAAGCTGAGAGCGTATTACTTCTGTAAAGACTGCATATACTTTTTAAACCCTTCGTGGTAATCGTTAATGGTTTTGGCTTTGATCTCGGGCCACATCTCTTTTGGCTTGCTCAGTTCTGCGTCTCCATCATTTATGAAGGCTCCCATTCCGTGCAGGTTCAGCCAGCGGTGGTCATAATTCTCTTCGTTCTCTCTTACAAATGCTACAACCTTCTCCACCGTAGTTTCCAGAAACGCGATGTCTGAAAAAGCAAACTGATTTATATCAGGGCCATACGTATTATTAAGGATCGCTACGCCCTGGGCAGCTGACCTGTCTGCGCATATGTTCGCATCATACCTGGCCCTTAACTGAGCGACATAGAACCAAAAAGCTGCCTCCTCTTTCTTGTCTTGCATGAAAAGCTCCTTCGAAAGGGCATACAATACTGGTGGATTATAGTTATTAGGGTGCATTACAATGTTAGCCATGAGCTCCTTTTTAGCCTTTGATTCACGGCCATGCAAAACTTCAATTGCGTGGTTATGTTTGGCAACTTCGATCTCTTTATAAGCTCCCTTTGGTTTTACTTTCTTTGTCTGCCCGTAAGTAGAAGTTAAAGTGGCAAACAGGACAATGAATAGGATGAATGCTTTCTTCAATTTAGTTAATATATAGGGTGGTAGGAGTTATTTATATCTAAAATGCTTGGCTATACTTCTTGTAAGGCTACAGATCGAAGGTGGAGTATATGTATGGAAAGGTACAGCCATTTTTAGCTGGCTAAAAATTCTTTCATTTCACTTGGCATCGGGTAATGTCCGTTTTGCCGCATTTGCAAAATCATTTCACCCAAATGAAATGATAGATGAACTGATATGTCTTGAACTATCTTTAACTTTTTCTCTATATCGCAGCTTTCAGTAGATAGTGCTTGAATTTCATTTTTTATCTGTTCAATCTGATCATTGAAAGTATTAATAATTTGCTGTAATAATCTTTGGTCACGAACTACAGGGGCAGTTCTCCAGGTATCCAATTCTTGAATATCCGTGGCGTCTAATCCTCTCAATTTTTTCAATTGGTATTCTTGCCAGACTACTAGATGATTTAAGATTTGCCAAATGCTTTTTGGCGTATTTACAGCCTGAAAACTGGCTTTGGACACATCCATGTCGTCAAACACTTTAAAAGTGTCTAATGAATCAGAGAAGATTTTATCAAAGGTCATTTTTCTATCTTACAGTTATACCCAAACAATTGGGAGCGTATCCAGCAAGACAACTCTATATCCGTTGTTGTGCTGTCAGTTTTATATTTTCCTTTTTAACTCAAGTGTTTTCAAGTCGAAAATCAAAATTTCATTCTTATCCGTCTTGTCGTACTTTCCATTTTCATTTGAGTCTTTGTGACCAGTAATTACTATTGTACCAGTTTGATGGTTGACCGCCCATGTTTGGGTAAAAAACCTATTCTCAGTCAATTGCTTTTTGGTCTTGCCGTCTGCTGAGAGAACAAAGATTTGTTGTGGGTCTGACCAGTCGATTCCGCTTTTCCCGTCTAAGTCAAGGGTCTTAGCTGCAACGATTATTTTGTTAATTTCAAGGGTGTCAATTTTGACTTGCTCAACTTGTCCTATGTATCCGTCTCCAGGAAAATCTACTTGAGTAGAAGAACCATTTTTTGTGTCGATAAACAGAAGGTATTTGTTTTTGGATTCCGCCATTTTACTTCTGTTGTCAACTGAGGCAATAACATAGTCCGTTCCTTTAACTTCTGTCAGCTTATTAAATTGAATGTAATCGTATTTGTCTTGTCCAAAAGCAGAAAAGGTCAAAGCAGTCAGAAGACAGGTTATGTAAAGTTTCATGTTGATTTTTTTAAACTGGCGTACAACGTTTAGACAATGGTGGGTTCATGCACTATAGTTCTTGTCAGCCAATGTTATTTAATTAAAAGCTCTTCAGTTAACTCCTCAAATTTTGTCCATTTCGCTGACGGAAAATCATTCAGGATTAAAGAAGAGTCACTAAATACTACTTGGCTGAATAACCCACTATGAGCTATGATATTTTCTCTTGAAAGCTTATTAGCTGTTAATTGATTTATACTTTCGATTATTAACTGCTGACCTTCTACAGATACTTGTATTCGATTCATTTTTTTGGCTTCAATGAATTTTCCAACTGGAAATTGACAGTCTTTTATTTGTTTTAAGTAATCAGCAAGAAGCGGTCCTTCATAGTTGTCACGATAGATGGTAAGTGTTTCAATATCACCACCCCATTCTCCACATTTATCATTCTGGTAAATTAATTTTAAGGTATTAACTTGATTTAATAAGCGTAAGCTCTCAGGATTCTCCTTCGGAGTGCATGAAGTAACAAACAGTATGATACCTATAATAAAGAGGTTTTTCTTCATTGCTTACTATTTAAACTAACTACCTCGAAAGCGAAAACATAACTTTGTATGCACAATATTCAAAGGTGGTTTAAATAAACATACACCCATATTTCACACAAGTATAGGAGTATAACTATACAACAAGTTAAGCAAAGATTTTAAATAACAATTCATGCCGCTGGTTTAGTCTGAATGCTACTTGTGGTTATACTTGCCCTCAAACTATAAACTACTCACCAGCCTCAAAACGGACTCAATCGTAGAAGCCAATACTAATCCTGCACCGCAATTGTCCGTACTATAAACCATGCTGCGCCACTGGAAACAAACAGTAAGTAAACTGAAACAGGATATTTATGCCTTATACCTAGCCCGCCACGATCCACGTATTCCGTTTTTAGCTAAAGTTACATTGGTGCTTACTATAGCCTATGCTTTCAGCCCCATCGACCTGATACCTGACTTTATACCTGTGCTGGGCTACCTCGACGACCTGGTGCTGCTTCCGCTTGGCATCTGGCTAACTATAAAGTTAATGCCGGATGGGGTTATACAGGAGTATCGGGAGAAGGCAAAAGCGCAGCTGCAGCGCCCCGGCAAAACCAACTATACCATGGCTGCCGTTATACTTGTTATCTGGCTGCTAATTGCATACCTGGCTTACCGGGCTATAGCCCCTGATAACCAGTAAAGCGCCAAAACGACTGTTTAATTCGTAAAGTATAAAGTATATCTTTACATCAAATTTGACCTATATACCTGAGATGACGGACGAGAACCCACAAACAAAAAAATTATTCTCGGAGTTTAACCCGGCCACGGCAACAGAATGGCAGGAACGCGCCAAAAAAGACCTGCGCGACACACCCCTGGAGCAACTTACATGGCATACTTACGAAGGCATCAGTATTAAGCCTTATTATACCAAAGAAGACATTGCCCAGCTGCAAACAACTAACCAGGAGCCCGGCACTTACCCATACCTGCGCGGCACTAACACCAATATCTGGCTTAACCTGCAGGAAATTAAAGTGGAAGGGAATGCCCAACCGGCTATAGATAAAGCAGCCGATGCCCTGAGCCGTGGTGCCGATGGTATTCATTTTATAATTCCGCAGCCGGAGCTTTTCGATATTGTATACCTGTTAAGCAAAATAGACCTGAACGAATGCTTTATCGGGTTTACTTTTCCTAATAAGTTAGACCATTTTCCGAGCCGCCTGCATGGCAAGTTACCTGCAAACCAGGTAGCCTCCGCCAGTCTGAAAGGGTTTATAAAGTACGACCCCATGACGGCCAAAGGCGAGCTTACCCGCGAAGAGAATAAAGCCTTAGCCGAGATAATGGACCTGGCCAAAGAAAGCCCTGACTTTTATGGGATAACCATTAGCGGCACTAATTTCAGCAGCATTGGCGCATCTATTACCCAGGAAATCGCTTATACTTTAAATGCAGCCACCGATTATATTAACCGACTTACCAATGCCGGCCAACCTATAGAAGCGGTGTTGCAGGATATCCAATTCCACCTGTCGGCTGGTACGAACTACTTTTTCGAGATTGCCAAACTGCGTGCGCTGCGCCTGCTATGGTCGGCTATAGTGGAGGCCTACGGAGTAGACAAATCGATTGCCGGGAAACTACGCATCCATACCTCTACATCAAGCTGGTACCAGACAACCCTCGACTCTTATACCAACATGCTGCGCGTAACCACCGAGGCCATGTCGGCAGTTATAGCAGGCACCGATTCATTAACGGTTTCGCCATTCGATAGCACCTACCGCAAGTCCGATGAGTTTTCGGAAAGAATTGCCCGAAACGTATCGATCATTTTAAAAGAAGAAGCTTATTTAGATAAAGCCATAGACCCGGCTGCCGGATCGTACTATCTGGAAACGCTTACAAACGAGCTGGCAACAAAGGCATGGGACCTGTTTAAGGAAGTAGAAGCCAAAGGCGGATTTGAGGCTGCTTACGAAAGCGGTTTTATACTTAGCTCTATCACGGAAGTAAGCCGACGCAAGTTCCGTGATATTGCGACCGGCCGTATGATATTGGTGGGTACAAATAAATACCCATCTCCTAACGAGACGATCGATTTTGACCCGGAAGCCCTGATACAGAGTTCGCATTTTGATACTACCCGCGCTGCTTACCCGACTGAGGTAATGCGCATGGCTACCGAACTGCATTTGCGTAAGCGAAAACGTCGCCCATTGGCTATAATTGCCATGATAGGGGAAAAAGCGGATCGCCATGTAAATGCTGCTTTTGCGCAGGAGTTCTTTAGCTGTGCCGGTTTCGAGATAGATGTGCAGCAGTTTAGCAACATCGAGCAGGCATCAGACCAGATCGATAGCACGTCGGCGGAAGTGTTGATCGTGGCCGCGTCGGAAAAGGCTTATGTGCAGGAGTTTGGCCCAAGGCTACGCAACAACCACGCAAAACCAACTATAATACTGGCCGATAACCCGGAAAACATGAAGGAAGAAATGCTCGCGAATGGTTACGAAGACTTTATTTTTGAGGACTGCGACATGAAGACCATCCTGGACCTGGTACACAAAAAACTGCATGGCAACAACCACCAGTAACTATAAACTACTATACCTGACGCTACTATTTATGGCCGCAACAACTGTACTTACGTCGTTTAAAATGCCCGAAGGAAATGCTGCAAAAGAAGTAAAGCAAGCCCTGGAAAGCCAGATAGCTGCCTGGAACAAAGGTGACCTGGAAACTGCTATGAGCTTTTACTGGAACTCGCCGGAGATGCTTTGGGTAAGTAAGAACGGTACCGAAAAAGGCTACCAGGAAGTGCTGGATATGTTTCTGGAACAGTACCCCGACCGCAGCAAAATGGGCGTTTATAGTTACGAGCCACTACACTTAGAGCAACTTAGCAACGAAGCCGTATACTTTGTTTTCCGTTGGAAGATAGAGCTGGATGGCAAGCAACTGATGGGTGGTATTTCGTCGCAGCTCTGGAAAAAGCTGGACGGCCGTTGGGTAGCAACCTCCGAGCACGCAAGTTAGATTTGAATTGCTGTATGGTTGAATGGCTAAATTGTTATTCTCCAGTTTAGCCATTCAATTCTTAACAGTTTAACAAATAAGCAATTTGACCACAAGTTAGATGAAGCCTGATTTTTCGAATATAGATATAAATAAGATTGCTGCAGCCGGTAACACTAATGCGCCGGCTGATGCTAAAGTATGGAAAACACCGGAGCAGATAAAAGTGAAGACCTTTTATACTTCGGAAGATGCCGCACACTTTGAGCACACCGATTTTGCTGCCGGACTGCCGCCTTATTTGCGCGGCCCATACAGCACCATGTATGTGCAAAAGCCCTGGACCATCCGTCAGTATGCCGGTTTCTCTACTGCTGAGGAAAGCAATGCCTTTTACCGTCGTAACCTGGCAGGTGGGCAAAAAGGCCTTTCGGTAGCATTCGACTTAGCTACGCACCGCGGCTACGACTCCGACCACCCGCGTGTGGTAGGAGATGTGGGTAAAGCTGGTGTGGCCATCGATTCGGTGGAAGACATGAAGATCCTTTTCGATCAGATCCCGCTGAACGAGATGTCGGTTTCGATGACGATGAACGGTGCTGTGTTGCCGATCATGGCTTTTTATATAGTTGCCGCCGAAGAGCAGGGCGTAAAACCTGAGCAGTTGAGCGGAACGATTCAGAACGACATCCTGAAGGAATTTATGGTGCGCAACACCTACATTTACCCGCCGGAGCCAAGTATGCGCATCATCGCCGACATTTTTGAGTACAGTTCTAAAAAAATGCCGCGCTTTAACTCTATTTCTATTTCGGGCTACCACATGCAGGAAGCCGGCGCCACCGCTGATATTGAGCTGGCTTATACTTTAGCTGATGGCCTGGAATATGTGCGCACAGGCTTAAAAGCAGGAATGGATATCGATGACTTTGCTCCTAGATTATCTTTCTTCTGGGCTATTGGCATGAACCACTTTATGGAGATTGCCAAGATGCGTGCCGCGCGTATGTTGTGGGCAAAGATCATCAAGCAGTTCAACCCGAAGAACCCTAAATCATTAGCTTTAAGAACGCACTGCCAGACATCGGGCTGGAGTTTGACCGAGCAGGACCCATTCAATAACGTGACCCGTACTTGCGTGGAAGCCTTAGCTGCTGCCCTAGGCGGTACGCAGAGTTTGCACACCAATGCACTCGACGAAGCCATTGCGCTGCCAACAGATTTCTCGGCCCGCATAGCACGTAATACCCAGATCTACCTGCAACAGGAAACTAACATTACCAAAGTAGTAGACCCATGGGGTGGATCGTATTACGTGGAGGCCCTGACGCATGAACTGGCACAAAAAGCCTGGGCGCTGATAGAAGAAGTAGAAGAACTGGGAGGTATGGCCAAAGCTATAGAAACTGGTTTACCAAAAATGCGCATCGAGGAAGCTGCTGCCCGCAAACAAGCCCGCATCGACTCCGGTAAAGACATTATAGTTGGTGTAAACAAGTATCAACCAAGCCAGATACAGGAAATTGACATCCTGGACATTGACAACACAGCCGTACGGGAATCGCAGTTGCGCAGATTGGCAAGTGTAAAAGAGAACCGTAATAATGATGCGGTAGCGAAAGCTTTACAGGCACTTACCAGCGCCGCCGAAACCGGTGAAAACAACTTATTGGACCTGGCAGTGGAAGCCGCACGCCACCGCGCTACTTTAGGCGAGATCTCAGACGCATTAGAGAAAGTATACGGCAGACATAAAGCAGTAATAAGAGCTATATCAGGAGTGTATTCAGCAGAGATAACCGACGACGAGAACTTTGAACGTGCCAAGAACATGGCAGACGAGTTTGAAAGTTTAGAAGGCCGCCGGCCACGTATCATGGTCGCTAAAATGGGCCAGGACGGGCACGACCGCGGTTCTAAAGTAATTGCCACTTCCTTCGCCGACCTTGGCTTTGACGTGGACATAGGTCCATTGTTCCAGACCCCAGCCGAAGTAGCCATGCAAGCCGCCGAAAACGACGTGCACGTGGTTGGTGTAAGTAGCCTGGCAGCCGGCCATAAAACGCTGGTTCCGCAATTAATAGAAGAGCTCCGCAAACTCGACCGTGACGATATCATGGTTATAGTTGGCGGTGTTATTCCGGCGCAGGATTACGACTACCTGTTCAAAGCCGGAGCAGCAGGTGTGTTTGGTCCAGGCACGATCATCTCAGTAGCCGCCCAGAATATCCTGGAGAAGCTCATAACTACAGTGAAAAGTTAAGAGCTTATAGTTAAAAGTATAAAGCCGCAGTTGATTTAGTTCAGTTGCGGCTTTTTTATGCTTCTGCCGCGGAGCTTAGCTCCGTGACATATTATAAAAGCGAATCTGAGATTCGCATCTATAGTTAAGCACGGAAGTAACTTCCGCGCTAAAAAATGTAGAATTATTGTAGAAGAACTATAGGGAGCCTTCCATTATCTCCTGCATAATCCCGGGCACTACTGTAATACCAATGTTCTGGTTCTTCTACAAAACCTGCAGTAACCGGATTACGATGAAGATAGTCAAGTTTCTGCTCCATCAGGGCTTTACTATCAAGTAGAACAGGATGATAGCCTGGTTGCCAGAACTTATATTCTTCGTGCTTGCTGCTTAATTCCCCTGCAGAATTGATTAACCATAAAAGCCATCCTTTTCTGCTTTCCTGCGGGTTCTGTTGTATAGATCTATAGATTTCTTTGGCAGTATACTTTTTAAAGTCTCTGATGATGTATGCAAGGTTAGGAGATGAGCAGATCAGGTGCACATGGTTTGTCATGATACACCAGGCATAGACGGTTAGATTCTTTTGCTGCTGGCAGTAAGTAATGCTGTCACAGATAATTTCACAATATTCACGGCGTGTAAATACATCTGCCCATTGAATCACAGTTGTAGTAATAAAATAAATTCTGTCCGGTTCTTTTGCTTTATACTTCTCACTCATGCTGTATAGCACGGGAGGGATAAATTTATAGTTACATTTTTCTGGCGCGGAAGTTATTTCCGTGCTAAGCTATAGATGCGAATCTCAGATTCGCTATTATACTTTAGTCACGGATCTAAGCTCCGCGCTAGAATCGTTAATTTTCTTTAACTTCATTTCTCAATCACCAACACAAACTATGGCATCAGCATTTGCGCACGCGGTTGCGGCAGTAGCTATCGGCAAGACCTACAAAAGCAAGTACACTTCTCTTAAATTCTGGATACTGGGCATGCTGTGCACTATACTTCCGGATGCGGATATAGTGATGTTTAAATTTGGGGTGCCTTACGAACATGTGCTGGGCCATCGTGGCTTCTCGCACTCGCTGGTGTTTGCAGTTATACTTGGGGTCATCGTTACAGCCATTTTCTACAGAAGTATAAAACTGACCAGTAAGCAGGGATTGCTTTTTATACTTTACTTTACCCTGTGCACTGCCTCGCATATTCTGCTTGATGCACTCACGAATGGCGGCCTAGGAGTTGCCGTATTTGCCCCTTTCGATAACACCCGCTACTTCCTGCCCTGGCGCCCGATACAGGTTTCTCCTATAGGTATAGAAAGCTTCTTTAGCGAGTGGGGATGGCGGGTTATAAAAAGCGAAGCAGTTTGGGTTGGTGTTCCGGCACTACTGTATTTAACAATAGTAGCGCTTTTTAAACGTAGCCCTTCAAAAGTATAAAAGCATTGTATAGCCTATAAAAACAGAAAACGGACCAGCAAAGTGGTCCGTTTTCATGTACTAGGGTTTATAAAGGGTTGTTGTTAGTCTATGGTAAAGGCTTACAGTATAATGTTATACCATTCCCCAACTCAAAAGTCAGCTAAATTTTCAGATCGCACAATACTCATAAGTAAGTATTTAACCAGCTGAGCGCCATAAAGTATAATCATGCAAAACTAACCTTAAAGTAACCTGTTACAGTTTAGGCAACAGCAAAGTAACAAGCTAAAGTTTTACCGCGCTGCCTGCCCTAATTACTATAAAGTCTGTAACTTGCCCTGGCACAAACCTTTTATACTTTGAAACCAAAGCACATTTTTATAGCTCTTGCCGTCGCACTTATCGTGTGGTTTATTTACGACTCGTTCTCCCAGCCTGGCGTTAACGACCTGGAAGGCGATTTTAAGGAAGTGGCTTTTTACAGGAATGAGAATAACACCGGCCCGGTGATCAGGGTGTATGCCGTAACTGTTAACGACACGCTTTGGCAGCAGATGCAGGACTACGGTAATTTTATGCCGCACACTAAATACGGTAACACCAAAGTATATTTCTTTTTGGAAGGCAGTCCGGCGCCAGATGTTTTAGAACCTGGAAATGAGAACTTTGCAGCACGATTTCAAGAATTTGCTGTAGCCAGATATGAAAAAGATGCCATGGGCCAGATTACATTTGTACCATACCCATACCGTTAGTATACTTGTCGCTTTGCTGGTAGTTTGCGTAAGCCATAACTAACATTATTTGCTTACTTAATCAGGGCAGAAGATGAAGTATACTTTTAGATTTTTCAGCTATTACCTTTTACTTATTTTGCTTTTAACCCTCCCCCAGGCTGCTACACAAGCGCAGCATTATTATCGCCCTGGCCAGCAACTTGGCGAACTGTTTGAGCAAGTACAGCTTCAGCGCATTTTCCCCGATTCCAAAACTTTTCCTGATTGTGTGCCCCTCTCTCCTACTGAGCGGATCTTAAAAGCGTACGAACAGCAGAAGAACAAACCGGACTTCGACCTGAAGGAATTTGTACTGGAGCATTTTAAACTGCCCTCAGCGCCAGCCACTACTTTTAGCACAGATACCAGCCAGAACGTAACACAACACATCGAACGCCTCTGGACAACCCTGCAACGCCAGCCCGGCGATAATGGAGGTTCGCTTATAGCATTGCCGCACCAGTACATTGTGCCTGGGGGCCGTTTCCGCGAAATATATTACTGGGACAGTTATTTTACGATGCTTGGTTTGCAGGTAAGTAACAAGACCGAGCTCATCCAGAGCATGGTTGATAATTTTACTTACCTCATCCACACGGTCGGGCATGTGCCAAACGGTAACCGCACGTATTACCTCAGCAGGTCGCAGCCGCCTTTTTACTCGCTTATGCTGCATGTGCTGGCCCAGCAAAAAGGTCGTGCCGTGCTGGCAAACTATACCGATGCCCTCAAAAAGGAATATGATTTCTGGATGGATGGCACTGAAAATTTATCGGAAACGAACCCTGCTTACCGCCGGGTAGTGCGCATGCCCAACGGCGCTATACTAAACCGCTACTGGGACGACAATCCTTCTCCCCGCCCCGAATCGTACCTGGAAGATGTTGAACTGGCAAAACACTCCGGAAGAATACCCGAAGAAATTTACCGCGATATAAGAGCCGCCGCCGAATCGGGCTGGGATTTTAGCACACGCTGGTTTGCCGACGGCCAGAATATCAGCACCATACAAACTACTAAACTTGTACCTATAGACCTAAACGCGCTGCTTTACCACATGGAGCTGACGCTACAGGAAATGGCTATACTTGCCGGCGACCATAAAACAGCAAAGCACTATAAAGAACTGGCTGAAAACCGTCGTGATGCCCTGTTAAAGTATACCTGGAGCAAAAAAGACAAATTCTTTTACGACTATAACTTCCATACCCACACTACGACCAACATACCGACACTGGCAGCTGTGTACCCTTTATACTTCCGGATGGTGAAACGCAAGAAAGCCGCTGGTGTTGCTGCTATGCTCGAAACAGACTTTATGCAGGCGGGCGGCGTTGTAACTACCTTAAACGAGAGCGGACAGCAATGGGACGCTCCAAATGGCTGGGCTCCGCTGCATTGGATGACAATTGAAGCGCTGCGCAACTATGGCTACACCCAACAAGCCGATACGATCGCTTCGCGCTGGGTTAACCTGAACAACGAAGTATACCTGGCCACCGGCAAGCTAATGGAAAAGTATAACGTGCAGAATTTAGAACTGGAAGCTGGCGGCGGCGAATACCCGAACCAGGATGGTTTTGGCTGGACAAATGGCGTACTGCTGAAGCTAGTTGCTACTTACCCCGAACTTCAGAAGATAATTTTGCAGCAAGAAGCACTTCAGGATTAGCTATAGTATTAGGTTTAACCTATAAAACAACGCTGCCATCAAACAAACCTGTTAATTAGCTCCTGCCGTACAAGTATAGATTGTTAAACTATAAACAACATCTGGCTATGAAAAAGAGCAGAATTATACTAACAGGACTTATCTTTTGTGGTGCTACTATGTTTATAACTTCGTGCGGCGAAGGCAGAGACGGAAAAGGCGACGACCACGCCACTCAGAACGAAACTATAGATACCGACGAAACCATGACGGAGGATGATGATATGATGGAAGACACTACCATGGTAGGCGATACAACAACTATCATGTAAGCATATTCATCAACTTATACTTTTTGTATTAAGTATAAAGAGATAAACCTAACTGAGATAACTATGAAAAAGAAAATAAATATGTTGGCAGCTGCACTTATCACTTCGTCTATGATACTGGTATCGTGCGGAGGTGAATATGGCGAGAATGCCGAATCGAATACAGGAAACTACGAAGACCAGACGCAGGAAACCGGCTCTGACCTTACCGGCGACCAGCCCGGCACCGCTGCCGATGATACCAGTACCTATGTTAATGAGGTGATCGGCGATGATAATGCAGCTGAAGCGGATAGTTTGTAATAACTATATACTTTATACAAAAAAGGACTGACTTTCTGTTGGTCCTTTTTTAGTTTACCAGTCTGGCACTACGTTTGCAAAGCTACCGTTATAGCAAAAAAGCAAATACACATGATCAGACTTAGACACCTGGCGACAGCATTTATACTTGGCATAACTACCCTGGCAGTTCAAGCGCAGGGCGAGCAGAACAACTGGTATTTTGGAAAAGGCGCTGGCATTAAATTTATAAACGGCGATTCGGCAGTAGCTGTAACCAACGGCAGGCTGAACACCGAAGAAGGCAGCGCATCTGTTTCGGATAAAGAAGGCAACCTGCTTTTTTATACTAACGGCATCAACATCTGGAACAAGAACCATCGCATTATGCCAAACGGCAGCGGCCTGCTGGGTGGCAACTCCTCCACACAGTCAGCTCTTATAGTTCCAAAGCCCGGCTCCGAAACCATTTACTACATTTTTACAACTGATATACAGGCCCAGTCTGATGGCTTGCGCTATAGTATACTCGATATGAGTAAAGACAATGGCAACGGCGACCTGGTGTTTAAGAACACCTTTATGATAGCGCCTGCTACCGAAAAGCTAACAGCTGTAAAACATAAAAACGGAAAAGACTGGTGGGTAATAGCGCATCGCTGGAATAGCAACGCTTACATGAGCTTCCTGGTGTCGGATGAGGGAGTAGCTACGCAGCCTGTTATGAGTAATGTAGGCACCGTGCACGGCGGGCCAAACCGAAAAGCGATCGGCTATTTAAAACCATCTCCGGACGGCACTAAACTGGCAGCAGCTCTCTGGAACGACGACAGCAACTTCGAGCTTTTAGACTTCGACCGCAGTACAGGTGAAGTGTCGAGTCCTATACTTTTTAAAGGATTTATTGAGGCTTATGGTATCGCTTTCTCACCGGATGGCAGCAAACTATACGGCACCACCAAAAACAACAAAACAGGCAAAGGCCAGGTAGTGCAATTCGACCTGAAAGCCGGCAGCCCTGATAAGATCGTAAAATCCGGAACGGTTGTGGCAACCTCCGGCAGTCCCGTAATTGGCGCCCTGCAAACCGGACCAGACGGCCGCATTTATGTTGCCAGGAAAGACAATATGTACCTTGGGATAGTAGAGAACCCGAATGCCAAAGCCGCAGACATTGTTTATACTGATAATGGCATTAAACTGGCTAGCCGCCGCAGCGACCTCGGCCTACCAAACTTCCCGCTGGATGTAAAATAAACTTTAGCTATAGTATAAAAACAGAAAAGCCAACCTTATCGGGGTTGGCTTTTCTGTTAAAGTATAATCTTATTAGATGATCTGCGACTTACCGATCTTAAATCTTAAAAAGCCCATCGCTACAGAGGCACCCGGGTTGTTTTTAGTGAAAGGAGCAGTTACATCACGCATACCTAAGCCAAACTCGTAAACCGGTGATATAATAGCAAAGCCAAACGGCACGTTAATTTTATCGCCAGCACCAGACGATACGCCTGAGCTTAAACGGAATACCGGTATCGGCGAAAAATCAACGCCAAGGCCAACGAAATCGCCGGAAAGGTTACCCGGGGCCTTGTTTAGTGGAGCCACATAATCTACTCCCACTTCAACGCGCTGGCCAATTTTAACACCTGCACCGAAACGGAAACGCGTCGGCAGCTTTACTTTCATTTCGTTAACCGGGCTAAACACCAGCGCACTGTCAGCTATAGTTTTAGCCATTTCGCCGGCATCTTCCCAAAAGTTTGAGTTATCCTGGTTCTCTTCCATTACGTCAGCCAGTTTAAAGCCTACATCCTGACCTTCCAGCAGGTTTTCAGTCCACTTTATGTTACCAATATCAGTAACCGAAGCGCTTACTTTTACTATTTTAATGATCTCAGCAGAAAGACCCAGATCTACACCATGGCCACGACCAACCGGGCTCAGCAAACCGTCGGTATCTTTAAAATTGAAGCTCGGATCGTCGATAAACTTATCGTAGTTGGCATCGAGCACTGGCGATAGCGCCTGGTAAGCTTTTACTTTGCCATCAGTAGCGCTGAACTCATACATACCTAAACCCTGCAGGTACTTGTAGCCGAAACCACCATAAATATTTACCAGCGGCAGCTCCATAATTTTGCGGCCATAGGCAAAGTTCCACTCGTTCACCCACGACATCTTCATCTCAGTACCGTCGAAAAGCTCTGAAACAAATACAGTCTCGTCGGGAGCAATCTCATTAAACATAGAAGCATCCTGGCCTAAGAAGATGAGTTCAGCAAAGTTCTTGTTAAACCCAACGTGGCCCAGCATACGCTGGCGGTTACTCAGGGCAAATCCGCCAATTTTAGGCAGGCTCACCGAAATAGCCAGAGTATTCATGTCTGCACCCAGGTTCAAAACGTTGTCGCTTGTAAAAGCACGGGCCAGGTCGGCACGGTCGGTATCGGTAATGGTGTTTTCGGTAGCAAACTTAACTGCGCTACGCAACGTTTTGCGGGTAAAGGCCTGCGAGCTATAGTATCCGCCAAATTCGGCCACGGTAAACGACACTAGCGAGGTGCTGCGGCCAAGGTTTGCCGGGTTTACGCCAATGGCCTGGTAGTCGTGCACAAAGGTATTCATTACGCCACCCCTCGATACAATAGAGTAGCTGTTGCTTTCGGTTTGGGCCAGCGCAGTAAAATGCCCTGCAAGCAGAATGGAGGCCGCCAAAAGTGCCTTTTTCATAAAATAATGAGCTAAAAGTTGATTTTTGTTAGAAGCATCACCTATACTTTTATTGCGATTCAGCTGCTCTTGAGTGAGGTAGTAAACGCCCTGTAAGCCAGGTTTAAAGTATAAATAATGATGCAAGTTCTGCTTTTTTTGCTAAATATCAGAATGTAGCCGGTCTAAAATATAGATAATCAGCAGATTTATAGTTTACTTATGATGTATGGCACATTCTGCTAACTTTGCAGGAGGCGGCATTACCTATCAGACTACCATCTATGTCTAAAAAAACAAAACTTATTACCGGTGCTCTGATAGTATTTGCAGCAGTAAATATTCTAAGTTATGTCAATGCAAAGCGCAAAGGCAGCCAGGCTTTTGATAATTTTTATAATGCAGAAATAAATGGGGTAGTTGAAGAGGAAGTACGTGCTTCTGTTTCCGGAACATATTTTCAGGTTGCAGGCACCGAGTATAACTTTCTACCTTATACTGCAGATATTAACAGTAATACTATTTTTAGCAGAGTAGCTGTTCCTGGTGATTCAATTATCAAAGCGCAAAAATCCGATACATTGATATTGATAAAGAGAGGAGAAGTATTGCTTTATACTTTCAAAAAATTGCAGGACTAACTATTAATGCGATTACTCTGCCTAAAACTATAAACTATGGCAAAACGATTTTCAGCAGATACTTATGTGAACGGCATCCTGAACGGAGACCGCGTGTTGCTGAGTCGTGCCATAACCTTAGTAGAAAGTAAATTGCCACAGGACCACGAATTGGCCCAGGAAGTAATTGCAAAGGTGTTGCCGCACTCCGGTAATGCAGTTCGGATAGGTATAACTGGGGTGCCTGGCGTAGGCAAAAGTACTTTTATAGAAGCTTTCGGAACATACCTGATAGAGCACGAGAATAAGAAATTAGCTGTATTAGCCATTGACCCCACCAGCCAACGCACCGGCGGCAGTATTTTAGGCGACAAGACGCGTATGGAACTACTGTCTGTAAACCCACAAGCGTTTATTCGTCCTTCGCCTGCAGGCAAGTCACTTGGTGGTGTAACCAAAAGCACTCGCGAAACTATAATTTTATGCGAAGCTGCCGGATTTGATGCGATTATAGTAGAGACCGTTGGTGTTGGCCAATCGGAAACTGCGGTACATGCTATGGTTGATTTTTTTCTGCTGCTGATGCTGGCTGGTGCCGGCGACGAACTACAAGGCATCAAACGCGGCATCATGGAAATGGCTGACGCTATCGCCATCACCAAAGCCGACGGCTCCAATTCCGACAAGGCTAAACTTGCCCGGGCCGAATACCAGAATGCCCTCCACCTCTACCCGATGAGCGCATCCGGCTGGTTACCCAAAGTATCAACCTGCTCTGCCCTGCAACAAAGTGGTTTAGATACCATCTGGCAAACCATAACCGAGTACCTAAAGCTAACCCAGGCAAACGGTTACTTCGAGAAAAAGCGCCGTGACCAGAACTTGCAATGGATGTACGAAGCGATACGCCAGGGTCTGGAAGATAATTTTTATGCCCATCAACAAGTAAAAGAGCAGTTACCAACTATAACCGAACAAGTTAAGTTAGGCCAAAAATCAGCATTTGCCGCTGCGCATGAGTTGTTGAAACTGGTGTAGTTGTAATTTGTCATCCCCTAATCAAGAAATTTTTACTCTGTTGTTGTCATCCCGAGCAAAGCCGAGGGATCTTAATTGTCCTATAGTTGAGGTTTATAGCAACTGGAAACAAGACGCAAAGTATTGCGTCTCTACGATCTTCTTCTGTAGGGGCAGGTCGCGACCTGTGCGCCCATTATCGTAAACTATGAAACTACAAATTCAACTATTCCATTAGAACAACTGTCCCCTTGAGGGGACTACAGGGGTGTAGAAACAGATCCTATAGAACTATAAAGCCAACTATAGCAACCTTCAAATCCCCTGCCTTAGACAAGTCGCAGATCCCGAACTTGCTTCGGGAGAGGGGTTAGGAGTGGTTTGACCACAGCAACTATAAAACTATAAAGTCAGACACTCACAGGTCTCAAAGACACTGTGAGGTCCAATCCTGCAAATCCGAAAATCCTGTAAATCCTGATTCAGACTAAAGCACCCCCTCCTGTTTTTAGGAGGGGGCAGGGGGAGGTGAAAACAAAAACAGCCAGCCCATTTCTCAACCAGCTGTCTCCGTATCAATAAGTATTTTTATCTCGATTCTTCTAACGTAACCTTAGCCCATCTACAAATGCCACCAAGCGGCGGGTTATACTTGTAAACACTTACCTTAACCGAAGCTACAAACGGGAAACGCTCGTAAACTTTGTCAATGATGCGGTGACCGAGATGTTCCAGTAAACGAGCCGGAGTTTTCATTTCTTCCAGCACCAGTGCGTATAACACTTCGTAGTTTACCGTTTCATGCAGGTCGTCAGATTCGGCGGCGCGGCGCAGGTCGGCGTTTATTGTCAGGTCGATGCCGTACTTGTTCCCGATCTTTTGCTCTTCGTCGTAAAAACCATGGAAGGCAAAGAACTCCATGCCCTCCAGCGCTATCTGCCCCATTTCAGCTTAGCCTATCTCGTCGAAGAAAGAACCGCCACTTTTTACAGTTGCACCGTTCGTAGCATACGCATTGCGCGATGGCTCTGTCATTGGTGGCTGAATTTCTGGCTTTTCTGGCTGCACTGGCTTTATTTCTGGTACTGGTTGCTCAATGTCCGGAGCAGGCACACGGCCAGGATAATCCGGCGCTATAGGCTCAATCTCTGGCGATGGCGGGTTTGGCACAGGCGTTACCGGGTTTGGAATTTCCGGGTGCGGCTGTGTTACATCTGGTGCCGGATCGCCAAGCGGGTTATACTCTCTGCCGTTATTCTGCACAGCAATTGGTGCGTTGGCAGCTGTAGAGGCTTGTATTTGCGGTGTGTTGTTTTCAGTAGTTATGTTCATTTCTTTCAAGGTTTGCTGCAGCGCGGTGTTGTCAATCGTTACATTCGCTGCTCTTGAAAGCATACTGTTTACGCCACCCTTTGGTTTAGCTTTTGTGCGCTCCACTTTCTCAAGTGCCTCGTTAGCAAGGTTCTTCAGGTCACGTACCATAGTATCCAGGTAACCTTCCATGCGCTGGTATTCCTGCTCCAGGCTTCTTACTTCTTCCTGCATTTCGGCAAGCATTTTCTCAGTCTGGCGGGCAGCATCTTCTAAAGTTTGGCGCGCTTGCGTACGGGCTTTGTTCAGAAGCTCGTTTGCCTGAAGTTCAGCTTCACGACCACGCAGCTCAGCCGATTTAGTAGCCTGCTCCAGTATGTTGTTGCCGGTATCTTCAGCAGTTTTAAGTGTTTTATAAAGCGATGATTCCACTTCGCGCAGTTTCTGGGTTTCGCGGTTAGCGGCGTCCAGCTTCATGCGCAGGTCTTTATTTTCATCCAGCATCTTCTCCCACTGCTGCGACAGTGTCAGCAAAAACGCGTTTACTTCATCCTTGTCTAATCCTCTAAAAGCCTTCTCAAACGTTTTTTGTCTGATGTCTAACGGTGTAATCTTCATAATGCATCAAAATTTATATTCCAAACCGAAATGGTACGGTCATCGCTACACGAAACTAACTGATTCTTGTGAGCCGACCAAAATAATTTATTAACCGATGTGCCGTGGCTGGCATTCCGTACTTTATCAATCACTTTCAGCAACTTAAAGGTTTCCGCATCCCAAAGTTTCACCGATTTATCCATGCTGCAGGTGGCAAAATAACGACCATCAGGGCTGTAGGTAATGTTGTTTATTGTATACATGTGCGCGATAACATAGCCACGCTCTTTATAGTTGTTCGTTGCTTCCCAAACCCTGAGATGAGCATCGCGGCCACCTGTCAACAGCAGCTCCCCATCCGGAGAGTAAACCACAGTGAACACCGAATTCGTATGGTTCTGCAGTTCATGTTTCAGGTCCATCGTAGCAGCATCAAAAATACGCACGGTATGGTCGCTGTAGCCGGCAGCCAGTTCATTGGTTTTAGCGTTATAAGCCAGGCTGCGCACACTTTTCTCCGACTTCCGAACTATAGTTTCCAGCTCAAAAGTATCGGCAGCAACTATAGCAATTCCGCCGTTTTTTAATCCTACATAAACTTTGTTCAGCTCCGCTACATAAGCAATATCAAAAATAGGCACCTTCGGCAACAGCACCGACTTAACTATAGCTTTCTGTTTTACATCGATCACATGCAGGCCTTCGTTGTTCTGGCCAACCAGCAGCAGGTCGCGATCCGAAATGTACTTGATGGCGTAAACAGAGCTTTCGGTACGCGCAATCAATTCGCCTTGCTCCGGGTTGTTAAAGTCCCAACGCACGATCATGCCATCGCCGGCAGCCGAATAAAAATGTGTGTCGCTCCCCGACCGTTCCAAACTATAAACACAGTCGCGGTGACCGGTTAAGGTGGCTATTTTCTGTACTTGTACCTTGCTCGCCATATGTAAAATCAGCGTAAGTTAAATTTTAGCTAAATTTACAAATCCCCGGTTGCCCATCAAAGAAGCACCGGTTATACTTTACTTATGCCCCTACTCTTTTCACGCCAGCTAAACGAGCATACTATACTTGGTGCATGGTCTATTACAGAACGCACCGATGTGCTTTTGCTTGCCCTGCCCGCCGGAATTTCTCCGGAACTGATGCTGGAACAGGCTCACCCGCGCCGGCAGAAAGAGTGGCTGGCCAGCAGGGTGCTGGTTTATAGTTTGCTGCAGCAGTTTACTCCAGATACACCTGTGCTTCAGCGTAATGCACATGGCAGACCGGTATTTGAGCAGGCGCCTTTTCACGTTTCTATCAGCCATGCGCCGGAGCTAGCAGCGGTTATAGTTTCAAGTAAATATGAAGTTGGCATAGATGTTGAATTACTTAGCCCGAAGGCGCTGCGTGTGGCTCACAAGTTTTTAAGCGAAGACGAGAAGCACTATACGTGCGGCGAAGCGGATAAAACCTGTTTGTACTGGAGCGCCAAAGAAACATTGTATAAAATGTATAGCCAACGGCAACTGATCTTTAAAGAGAACCTGCTGCTGCAACCCGACCCGGAATCAGAAAATTTGCTTTTAGGCCGTGTGCAGACGGATAATTTTTCTAAATTGTATCAGGTACACCACGAACGCATCCAACAACACGTACTTACTTATTGTATTGATATTTCTACTAACGAACTATAAAACATGAAAATTTTAGCAACTCTTGCCGCTGTGCTTTTGCTTACGGTAAGCGCATTTGCACAAAGCAGCAGCTACCAGCTTGGCGATAAGATCTCGGATTTTACGCTTCAAGGGGTGGGCAATACAACTGTATCGCTGAGCGACTTTACCGATAGCAAAACCGTAGTGCTGGTATTTACCAACAACACTTGCCCTTACGCCAAACTATACGAGAACCGACTGGTAACACTATCAAGTAGCTATGCCAGTAAAGGTGTACAGTTCGTTTTCGTTAACCCGGGTGTAGGCCTCGGCGAAGGCAGCGAAACCCTGGAAGACATGGCTACCAAAAACTATAGATTCCCGTACCTGGCCGACGAAGGTCAGAAAGTTAGCTCACGTTTTGGTGCGACTAAAACCCCGGAAGTTTTTGTGCTGCACAACACCGGCGACAGCTTTGTATTAAAGTATAAAGGTGCCATAGACGATAATCCGCAGGTAGAAAGTGGTGTAAAAAACCCTTACCTGAAAAGCGTGATAGACGAAGTATTAGCCAACCGTGCCGTAACCGTAGCTGGTAAACGTGCTACTGGTTGCTTGATCAAGAAGTACTAAACTATAGTTTAACTATAAAAAGCAGAAGCCGCTCTTAAAGTATAGGAGCGGCTTTTGTGTTTTTATAGTTTGTAAATCAACTGCCCTCGCTCGCGTCTCGCGAGTGTGAGATACAGGTGGCGTCCCGCCACATAGTTCTTCAAACAGGTGATAGGTAAACGATAGTTTAAAGCGGCCAGAGTCCGCAGGTAACGTACACTCGCGGGACGCGAGCTGGGGCAATCAGGCTTGTTTCCTGCAGGTTATAAAGTAGAACTTGAGTGCGGGTTTACCAGGCATATTTTTCATTGGCTCATCAATCTCTGTAAAGTCAACCAATCCAAATTCGCTGAATTCCTGCTTCACTGCGTCTTCATCATAAAAGTACATTTGCACGCCATCAAAGATCTCGAAACGGTTTTCGCTGAGTTGCCTGCCTGTGCCATAGTTGGGAGACTCTGTTGAGACGGCTACAAAAACCATATATCCTCCCGGCTTTAATTGATTATAACAGTCTTTAACTAGCTTTTGTCTTTCTTTTTGGTCCAGCAAATGGATAAGTGCATAACAGAAAATGCCATCATACAGCACATCATCAAAAGGCATATCCGTTACAGAACCGTGGTAGACTTTCAGATGCGTTCCGTAATGCTGCCTGGCCAGGTCAATGGCTGTTTTGGAGATTTCGATGCCGGTTACATGCATCCCATTCTCACGGAACAATTGTGCATTTCTGCCATATCCAAACCCTGGCACCAATATATTCTTGAGCTGCTTCTCTTTGAAAAGATTGTTTGCAACTATAGCTGATTCCGATGGTTCAAAGCCCCACATAGTTTGCTTCTCAATAAAACTTGCTTCCCAGAATTCGGTCATGATCTATTACTACAATCTATAGTTGTAATTCTCTTTAATACCTCAAGTGTTCTGAATTAATTGTAAGACCGTATTAATGCTACCCCTTAATTTTTCTGACGGCGGTAAAGTCTTTATCTTTTCTGAGAACTTTCCAACCAACGTATAACGATAACGCAAAACATAGGAAAGCTAATAATGAAAGTGACGGAATTAAACTTCCAGCAATAAATGTTTCCAACTCTGATTCCTCACAGTACATATTAATGTCAGGAGAGGACTTTAGATACTGAATACAAATCTCATCACCAATTCCACCTGTATAGTCCTTGAATGTAGCACCCTCATAGTTTTGACCGTTTACACTAAAGCTAAAGACAGCATAATCAGGACCTTTACTTCTATGTACTATATTTGAAACTTTAGCGGTAGCATAAACAGGGTTGATGAAAACTTCCTTTCTTATCTTATTATTGCTGTAAACATCCCAATAGAAAACACTCAACATTAATAAGCAGAATAAGACACAAAATATAGCTAAAGGTTTTAAATCAGATTTGATCTTGCTCCAATCCAATTTTCTAACTCTTACTACTTTTCTTTTCTCTAATCTTCGCTGTTTCCTATTTGTAGACATCTTACCTACTGAATAGCCGGATCATCGTCCGTAATGGCAGTGAGCAGTTTGGTTACTTCGGTGGCTTTTTCGAGGTCTTTCATTTTCTCGAAGGAAAAGGCCAGGTTGCGTAGCGCGCGCTTTATGATCTCCAGGTTTGAAGTCGGCTCGTAGAAAATATCTACCGGGTTCAGGTTCAGCTGCAGAATATAGTTGTCGATATCAGCTTTGGAAAGGATAAGCCCTTTGTTGTAGACGTTGATATAGAACTGTACCCCGTCCATTTTGTAGGTAAGTATAAACAGGTTTGGCAGGTTTACACCATAAACCGGGAAGCCGAGACGCTGCGCGATGACCATGTAAATAACGCAAAGGGTAAGCGGGTTGCCACGTTTTGTCTCCAGGGCCAGGTGCAACATAGAGTTAGCCGGCGAATGAAAGTTTTTGGTATTAGCAGAGAACTTATATTCCCGGAACAGCACATTGTTCAGCGACTTTACCTGGTCGTATGGGTGCATTTCATCCTTCATGTGCGTCCAGGCATCAAAGTATAGCTGGTCCATCGTTTTGGAGATGGCTGAAAAATCAACGTCCGGGTACATGTAAGAATTCACCAGCCACATGCCTTTCAGCAGATCAGAAGCACCTTCTTCTTTCCATTCCTGCAAACGGTGCAGCACCACATTAAACTGCATGTCATGGATCAGGTCTTCGATCTTTTTCTGCAGGTCAGGGTTCAGGGTCTCTTCCCATTCCTCTTCCAGCAACGGAATAGCGCCTTCGCCCAACGAGATTATCTTCTTCTCCACATGCTGCGCCACTTCATAATCCGAATCATCCAACAGCGAGATAAGCGCCTTTATTTCCTTCTTTGTCAATGTAATCGTAATTAGAAAATCTAACTATAACTGTAATCTTCTCCAGATGCAAACACACCCCTACCCCTCTCAAGAGGGGAATAAATACGTTGGAGAAACTCCCCTCCTTGGAGGGGTAAGGGGTGGGTTAACTATTCCAGAAACACCCTAAAACTATAGACTTCTCCAAAGTTGTCATCCCCCTACCCCCTTCAAAGGGGGACTTTTCAGATAACGTAAAACTATAGTTAGAATTACGCATTGTGAGTGTCCCCCTTTGAAGGGGGTAGGGGGATGATTACACAGGAGATAAACTCCAGAATTTATATACTATAGCCACCTGTCATTATCAATATCACGTTTGTATCACACCTACATTATATGGTCTTTCTATCGGGGCGTGGTTTGCCGCTTCTATACCCATTGAGATCACTTTGCGGGTCTCCAGCGGATCGATAATACCATCTACCCATAAACGAGCGGCCGCGTAATAAGGTGACAGTTCTTCGTTATACTTTGCTTTGATTCGCTCCAGTAATTCCTGCTCAGCTTCCGGGGTAATTTCTTCGCCTTTTGCTTTTAAAGCTGATACCTGGATCTGCAGAAGCGTATTGGCTGCAGCAGCACCACTCATAACGGCTAGCTGTGCAGTTGGCCACGAGTAGATCAGGCGAGGGTCGTAGGCTTTACCGCACATGGCATAGTTGCCGGCTCCGTAGCTGTTACCTATCAGTATCGTTATTTTAGGTACAACCGAGTTAGCCATAGCATTCACCATTTTAGCGCCGTCTTTTATAATACCACCATGTTCGGCTTTGCTACCAACCATAAACCCGGACACATCCTGCAAAAATACTAATGGAATCTTCTTCTGGTTACAGTTCATTATAAAGCGGGCAGCTTTGTCAGAAGAGTCGGAGTAAATAACGCCGCCCATCTGCATTTCGCCTTTTTTGCTTTTTACGATCTTACGCTGGTTGGCAACTATACCCACTGCCCAGCCATCAATGCGGCCCAGGCCACAGATCAGCGACTGGCCGTATAGTTCTTTGTAAGGCTCAAACTCCGAGTTATCTACCAAACGGTTGATGATATCCATCATATCGTAAGGCTTTACGCGGTCAGCTGGCAGTATTCCGTAAATTTCCTGCTCGTCAAGTTTTGGAGCAACAGGCTCTACGCGGCTAAAACCAGCCTTAGGGTTATCACCCAGCTTATCAAAAATAGTGCGGATGTGTTCCAGCGCTTCTTTATCGTCTTTGCACTTATAGTCTGTTACACCTGATATCTCGCAATGCGTGCTTGCCCCGCCCAGTGTTTCGTTATCTATACTTTCGCCTATGGCAGACTTGACCAGGTAAGATCCACCCAGGAAAACAGAACCTGTTCCCTCCACTATAAGCGCTTCGTCGCTCATGATAGGCAGGTAAGCACCACCAGCCACACAGCTTCCCATAATAGCAGCAATCTGAACGATGCCCATTGAACTCATCACCGCGTTGTTGCGGAACATGCGGCCAAAATGCTCTTTATCTGGGAATATCTCGTTCTGCATCGGTAAAAACACACCGGCACTATCTACCAGGTAAACTATAGGCAGTTTGTTCTCTATCGAGATCTCCTGGGCACGCAGGTTTTTCTTGGCTGTAATCGGGAACCAGGCACCGGCTTTTACAGTGGCATCGTTGGCAACTATAACGCACTGGCGGCCTTTAATGTAACCTATACCTGTCACAACGCCGCCGCTCGGGCAGCCACCAACTTCCAGGTACATGCCATCGCCGGCAAAAGCACCCACTTCCAGAAATTCGGAATTCTCATCTATCAGGTAGTTGATGCGCTCGCGGGCAGTCATTTTGCCTTTTGCGTGTTCTTTGGCAATGCGCTTTTCGCCACCGCCCAGGTATACTTTCTTTAGTTTAGATTTAAGCTGAAAAGTAAGCTGCTTTAAGGAGTCTTCGTTTTTATTGAATTCGATATCCATGAAGGGTAGGGTTGTGTTAAGGGACTTATAAAGAAAAATCCGCCCAGAAAGCGGATTTCACAAATATACAATTTTATATAGCCTTATTTAACTTTTGTTGTGTCAGGTTTTATAGGTAAGATCTCCACCGAATCGGGAGCAGGTCGCCTGAATTCGTCCGGGTTCTCGTCCTGCATTTCTTTTACCTCATCCAGCGTGATCACCCGGCCGGTAGCATCAACTTTATACTTGTCTTTGCGGCCTATAAGCGAGAACTGCACGTAGCGTTTCGGGTAAGCCTGTATATCGCGGAGCAGCATGTTAAGGGCTTCTGTGGAGCGCGCCATGTTTGTATACAACTCATCGTCGTTCATTAGCTTGCCCATAGAGCCTTCGTTTGAATTTAGCTTGGCTACTGCCGTTTCGAGCTCTGTTACAGCCTTGTTAGCATTATCAACCAGTTTGGTTACTTCTACCTGTTTTAACGTATCCGTAATTTCAGCCATGTTTAGGGCCATCCGGTCTATGTGCTTCTGCGTCTGGCGCAACGACGAAACCAACTGGTTCATGTTGCTTGTGATCTCGTTTATGTTGCGCTGGTTATCACGAAGTATAGTATTAAGTGCTTCTGTTGTTTGCTGAGAGTTGGCAAGCAGGAGTTGCAGGTTTTCTTTTGCCTCGCTGTCGAGCAGTCGGTTTACGCGGGCCAGCGTGGTGTCCACTTTATCAATAACCGGCACCGCTTTCGTAGAAAGCATATCGGCTATACTTTTCTCGTTAAAAGAATGCAGGCGCTCGCCGCCTTTATACATTGTACTGCTGTTACCTAAGTATAAGGTAATGGCTTTACCACCCAGGAAGTCGGAACTGGACAAGGCTGCAATAGTAGAGTCGCCTACCTGCAGCTTTTTTAATACGCTGAGTTCAACAAGTATTTTGTTATTTTCTTCAATTAACAGCTCCATAGACTGTACAGTACCAACCTGCACGCCATTCAGCATGATGGGGTTAGAGGCAGTAAGCCCGTCTACGTTATCATATACAGCGTAGTAAGAACGGCTATCCGAAAAAAGGTCAGCTCCTTTTAAGAACTTGAACCCAAAATACAGAATGACAAGTGCTACTATTCCCAGCAGCGCAACTTTTATTTCTTTGGATATCTTCACTTAGTGGCGATAGGTGTGTTAGTTCATATTTTCGAGCTCTCGTTTGTAATCTTTGAAAGCACGATATATACCTGATGCCATATACGATTGACCGGTCTTATCGTTAAGAAATTTTTCTTCAGTAGGATTTGTAAGGAAACCACACTCTATCAGAACGCTCGGCATATACGACTTCCAGAGTACTAAAAAGCCTGCCTGCTTTACGCCACGGCTCTTACGACCAACCCTGTTTTTAAATTCATCTTCAATTTTCTGGGCAATACGCAGACTGTTGTCCATGTATGCACTTTGGTGCAGGGTAAACAGTATATGGCTTTGAGGCGAGTTCGGGTCGAAGCCGCCATAGTTCTCTTTATAGTTATCTTCGTGCAAAATAACCGAATTCTCACGCTTGGCTACTTCCAGGTTGCCTTTGGAAGTATGGAGTCCCATGGCATAGGTCTCGGTACCGTAGGCGGCAGGCGGACCTGCGTTAAGGTGTATTGATATAAAAAGGTCGGCATTGTTTTTATTTGCAATGGCAGCGCGGTCTATCAACTCCACAAACGTATCGGTTTTGCGGGTATACACCACTTTTACATCAGGTATGTTTTTTTCGATAAGGCGGCCTACCTGCAGGGCAAGTTCGAGCGCCACATCAGCTTCGTGAGAAACTTTTCCGTTACAACCCACATCTTTACCACCGTGGCCTGCGTCTATAACCACAGTACGAACTTTGTAATCTTCCCGGAAATCTAGTTTATTGGATGATAACAAGAAAAAAGCCAGGGCTAAAACTGAAATAGTAACAATATTTCTCACAACGCTCGTTAGTTAAAAGCTAAAACAATAACTTTGTACAAATTAAATAAAACTTTAGGGAAGTCTGAAGAAGTTGCGACACATTTTCATTTTTTTGCTGTTAGTGCAGTTTGCCGTACTTATTCCCTGGCCGTCCTCCGGACAGGTGATACCTGTTGGCGGATTAAAACCAGCAAGCGCACAACAAGATAGCGTAGCAAAAGATTCGGTTAATGTGTCGGTTCCTAAAGGAGACATTGAGACCACAATCAAATATTTTGCCAAAGACTCGACAGTGCTGGAAGCAAACCGAAAAGTGGTGCACCTCTACGGCGATGCTAAAATAAATTATGGCTCTATGGAGCTGACTGCCGCCTACATCCAGATCGATTACGAGGCCAATATGTTAACCGCCACTTCGCTTCCCGATTCGGCTGGTAAAAAAGACATCGGCGTTCCGGTTTTTGTGGATGGCTCCGAATCTTACTCGGCTAAGCGCATTGCCTATAACTTTAAAACCAAACGTGGCCGCATATCTGAAGTAGTAACGCAACAGGGCGAGGGTTTTATACATTCCGAAACAGTAAAAAAGAACGAAGCCAACGAAATTTTCGGATTTCATAACAAGTATACTACCTGTAACCTGGCCCACCCGCACTTTTATATAAATGCAGGTAAAATAAAAGCTATCCCCAACGATAAAGTAATGTCCGGGCCCTTTAACCTGGTTATCGGCGACATACCTACACCACTTGGGTTTTTGTTCGGCCTCTTCCCTACTCCAAGCAACAATCGCTCGTCGGGTGTTATAGTTCCAAGTTTCGGCGAGAATGCTACGCGAGGCTTTTACCTGATGAATGGTGGCTATTACCTTGCCCTGAACGACTATGTAGGTGCCAGCTTAACCGGCGACATTTACTCGCTGGGTGGGTATGATGCCCGCCTGAACGTAGACTATAGAAAACGCTATGCTTTCCAGGGTGCTTTTGGCATCGACCATACCTATTTTAAGTATGATGAAGCGGATGTAGAAAGGTCCAGGTCTACGGGAGATATATTCAGCCAACTGCCACCATCAAAGCGCACCTTTTTTGTCCGATGGAACCATAGCCCTGTAGCTAAGCCCGGCGAAGGCCGATTTACAGCCAGTGTTAGTGCCGGCAGCTCTTTACACAACCAGATAGCCGGCAATAACCGGACATCCGACAGGTTAGCCGCATCGTTTAACTCCAGCATATCATACCAAAAAAACATACAGAACTCGCCATTCAGCTACACCGCTAAATTAAGCCAGGGCCAGACTGAAGGCGGTATAATGAACTTTACCTTACCGGACCTTAACTTTAGCATGTCGTCGATTAGCGTGTATGAGGCCCTGACGAAAAATGTACCTACAGGCCGCTGGTACGAAGATTTCACTATTGGCTACAACGTAACTGCCCGCAGCGAATACTCTAACCGTACCCAGGCTGGTAGCGGCCGGTTTGGAGGCCTGGAAGTAATTGGAGCCAACACAGAAGTTGATACTATCTCGCTGGATGATTTTGATGCCCTCTGGGACAACAGCCGCCACTCAGCAACACATAACTTTAACATTGGCCTGGGTAGCTATAAGATCTTTAAATACTTTAACCTTTCGCCTGGGGTAAGCTACTCCGAACGCTGGGTAGACCGCAAGTATACTTTTACTTACGACCCGGACTCAAATAAACTGGACGTAGACACTACTCGTTTTGGCCGCGTGTATAACTATAATGCCAGCGCCTCGCTCAGCACTAACATTTATGGTACTGTGTATGTAAAAGGCAAGCGCGTGGAGGCTATCCGTCACCTGGTGCGCCCTACTATCTCTTACAACTACCAGCCTGATTTCGCGGATCCTTTATTCGGGTTTTACCAGAACCTGTTTGTAGGCAATGATGTTAACGGCAGGCCAATTTACCGCCAGATCAGCCGTTTTGATTCTGGTGCTCCCGGTCCCGGCTTGCAAAGTGCTCTAAGCTTTGGTTTGATGAACAACATCGAAATGAAGGTAAGATCCAAGACAGACACGACCGGCAATAAATTCGAGAAAGTAAGCATCATCGACAACTTTAACATACGGGGTGGTTATAATTTTGCAGCCGATTCGCTGAAGATGAGCCAGATAAGCATGAACATGAACACACGCCTGTTCAAGGTAGTGAACATCAGTTTTAACTCATCTTTTAACCCTTACCAAACCGACTCGGCAGGACAAACTATAGACCGCTACTTACTGAGTGGCCCCGGCTTTAAACCTGCACGTTTAGTAAATGCAGGCCTGCAGCTAAGCGCGAACTTAAACCCGCAGGCACGGCGTACCCAAACATCTACTCCGAACAACCTGCCTATACTTGGCGAAAAACCAAACCCGTTCGAGCCGGAGTATGTTGACTTTAAAATTCCGTGGTCGTTAAGTATAGATTATACTTTAAACTTCAGAAGAGGACTTGGCGACAACCCGAATTCTGTAACCAACACCATGGGCGTAGACGGCGACCTGAACCTGACAGACAAATGGAAGGTAAGCTATTATGCCTCGTACGATGTGATAAAGCAGCAGCTGGCCAGTGCCCGTTTTAACATACACCGCGACCTGCACTGCTGGGATATGAGCATAAGCTGGACACCTTTCGGTTACATAAGAGGATATAACATAACTATAAACGCACGCTCTGCACTGCTGCGCGACCTGAAACTGACCAAACGTTCGTCGTCATCAGGTATACATTACAGATAACCAAAACAGCTGCCTGCGGGTGGCTGTTATTGTTTCGGAAGTTTTATAGCTTTACAAAAAATTACAAAAGCCATGTCAGTACAGAAAAAAAGCGATGTAAAAATTATCACCACGCACCAGTTGCAGAACATGAAGGAGCGCGGCGAGAAAATATCGATGCTTACAGCTTACGATTTTTCGATGGCGACCATACTGGATGCCGCCGGAATAGATGTATTGCTTGTCGGTGATTCTGCATCGAATGTAATGGCTGGCCACGAAACCACGCTGCCTATTACCCTGGACCAGATGATCTATCATGCTCAGTCTGTGGTGCGTGGCGTGAAACGTGCTTTTGTAGTTGTTGATATGCCTTTCGGCTCTTACCAGGGCAATTCTTCCGAGGCCTTGCGTTCCGCTATCCGCATCATGAAGGAGTCGGGTGCGCATGGTATAAAACTGGAAGGCGGCGCTGAAATCAAAGAATCTATTACGCGAATACTTAGCGCTGGCGTGCCGGTTATGGGCCACCTGGGCTTAACCCCGCAGTCTATTTATAAATTTGGCACTTATACTGTAAGAGCAAAAGAAGAAGCGGAAGCACAGAAACTGATCGAAGATGCACAACTGCTACAGGAGCTTGGATGCTTCTCGATCGTGCTTGAAAAGATACCGGCTGCCCTTGCCAAACGCGTTGCCGAAAGCCTCGAAATTCCGATAATTGGTATTGGTGCCGGTCCGCACGTTGATGGCCAGGTGCTGGTTGTGCACGATATGCTGGGCATCAACAAAGAATTTAAACCACGTTTTTTACGCCGTTACGCCGACCTGCACACTATTATGACAGATGCCGTGCAGAACTATGTAAAAGACGTTAAGTCCCGCGACTTCCCTACCGATAAAGAAGCATATTAATAATGGATAATGATTTAATGAGTGATGAATAATTAAATTTCGTGCTCATTATATTTTAACATTTGTTTTAGCCATTATTCATTCCTGATTATTCATTAAAAAGCCATGCCTTTAGACGTCCTGTTTGAAGATAACCATTTGTTGGTGGTAAATAAACCGGCAGGCCTGTTGGTGCATGGCGACGAGACCGGCGATATAACCTTGGCTGACCTGGCGAAGGAGTATATTAAGGTGAAGTATAATAAGCCTGGCAATGTATTTATAGGTGTGGTACACCGCCTCGACAGGCCTGTAAGCGGAGTAGTGCTGATGGCCAAAACCTCGAAAGCGCTTGCCCGGTTAAACGAGCTTTTCAGGAGCAAGAAAACACGAAAGTTCTACTGGGCAATTGTGTTAAATAAACCGCAGCAGGAAAGTGGCAACCTGGTGCACTGGCTTGTAAAAGATTCGTCCCGGAACGTTACCAAAGCTTATTCTAAAGAAAATGCAGCCGGCTCTCGGTCTGAATTAAACTATAAACTCCTGGCTACCCAGCAAGGAAAATACCTGCTGGAAGTTAACCCGATAACCGGCCGCCCTCACCAGATAAGGGTACAATTAGCAAGTATGCGCTGCCCTATAGTTGGCGACCTAAAGTATGGCGCACCCGCTCCCCTACCCGACAAAAGTATAGCTCTCCATGCCCGCGAACTACAATTTGAACACCCAACCCTGAAAACAACTATAAAAGTAAGCGCTCCGTTGCCCTCAGAAACTGTATGGAAACCGTTTGCTTAATGAGTAATGACTGTGATTTACTCTCCCATTAGTTGTTATTCATTCCTCCATTTTTCATTAACAAAACCTGATTCTTATCACCTTTCTGAACTTTTATAGCGCTTAGGCTATTTTCATTCAAAACCTGTCGTAATTTTGCGGCAGTAACAGAAACTACAGCTTATAGTTTCCCAAGAAATTAACTTATATCAACACTACTGCTTTAATGGCTATCCTTATTTTCTTTTTAGTACACTGGTACTTATCCTTATTTGTACAGACCTTTTTCCTGCACCGCTATGCAGCGCATAAAATGTTTACCATGAATCCGTTTTGGGAGAAAGCATTTTACCTGCTGACTTACATCGCGCAGGGTTCTTCGTTTTTATCGCCGCGTGCTTACGCAATTTTGCACCGTATGCACCACGCATTCTCCGATACTGAGCGCGATCCGCACTCGCCGCATTTCTCTAACAACGCTTTTACAATGATGTGGAAGACAAAAGAGATCTACAACAATGTGTTGAACAACCGCGTGGAGCCAGAGCGTCGTTTCGAAGGCGATTATCCGGTATGGAATGCTATCGAGAAACTTGGCGATTCTTATTTCTCGCGTATTGGTTGGGGTGTGCTGTATGTATTGTTCTACATTCAGTTTGCTGAGTTCTGGTGGATGTACCTGTTGCTGCCGATTCACTTCCTGATGGGTCCGGTTCATGGCGCTATCGTAAACTGGAGCGGCCACAAGTATGGTTACCAGAACTTCGATAACAATGACAAGTCACGCAACTCTCTGTTCTTCGACTTTTTGACCGGTGGTGAATTGTTCCAGAACAACCACCACAAGTTACCAAACCGTGTAAACTTCGGCGTTAAATGGTGGGAAGTAGACCCAACCTGGCCGGTCATCTGGACATTGAATAAACTGAGCATTATAAAACTGAAGCCTGTTAAGGTGAAAGTAAAAGCATAAAGAGAAGCCCTTCGGAAACGGAGGGCTTTTTTTTGTTTTACCCCTTCCCAACCTTCCCCTAAAACAGGGGAAGTAGTTTTTGGTGTTTGTTTAGCTAAGGTTATAGTTTTATAGTTGCTGTTTATCCAACCACCCCTGGCCCTCTCCCGAATCAAGTCCGGGATCTGCGACTTGTCTAAGGCGGGGAGTTATAGCTTAACAAAGTCCCCCTTTGAAGGGGGTAGGGGGATGTATTACTTTGGCAAATATACACCCCTATAGTCCCCTCAAGGGGACAATCCAGCCTTTGCAAAGTTGAATTGATAGTTTTATAGTTACAGATCTTGCAGGGACAGGTCGCGACCTGTCCCTGCGGAAATACAACCATGGGAAAGCGATACAACTATAGTTTCAAAAACTAACTATAGATTAGCTATCGAAAGATATCAGTCTTTGGGTTGAGCGCCTTTGATTTGTTGCGGTGCCGTAAGGCAATCCGAGGTACGAGGATAGCAAGAAAGCAGCAGCGCGATGCCCGAAGGCGAGGCCTCGCGGCCGTGAGCGCACCAAAGCTCGATTGAAACAATAGGTAAGTAAAGCTCCCAGGATTAGAAGCAACTATGAAAGTAAGGCTTGGTTCAGGTTGCTAGTTACTTCTACTATTGAACCCAGACGCTAGCAGGAACTGCGCACACTGCTAGGTCTTGCAACTATAAGCTGCGATAGATTTCTCCTGACGTCGAAATGACAAAATACTATAGGACTAATAAGATTTCTCGGCTGCGCTCGAAATGATATAACTGAAACTATAAAACCAACTATAAATCTGCAGCTTAGCAAAGTATAAACTATAAAAATGACTACCCAACTATAGTTTGATATTACCCAAACTATACTTACCTTTGCGGTTCTAAAAAATGGTGGACGGGTTCCGCCGACTTAATAAATTATATAAAATGGCTGTTAAAATCAGACTGGCCCGCAGAGGCCGCAAAAAAGCCGCTATCTACGATATCGTAGTAGCTGACGCTCGTTCGCCACGTGATGGTAAGTTCATCGAGAAATTGGGTACTTACAACCCAAACACAAACCCTGCGTCTATCGACTTCTCTGACGAGAAGGCATTCCAGTGGTTGATGAATGGAGCGCAACCAACTGACACTGTAAAAGCGATGCTTTCTTACAGAGGTATCCTTTACAAAAAACACCTTCAGATCGGTGTAAACAAAGGCGCTATCACGCAGGAAACTGCTGACACTCGTTTCGAAGAGTGGAAGAATGCGAAAGATGCTAAGATCGCTGGTAAAGTTGAGTCTTTAGGTTCTGCTAAAGAAGCTGCTAAGAAAGCTGCTCTTGAAGCTGAAACTAAGAAGAAAGAAGCTCGTGCAGAGGCTATCCGTCAGCGTGATGCTGAGAAAGCTGCTGCTAACGCACCTGCTCCTGAAGTAGAAGAAGAAGCTCCTGAAGCACCGGAAGCGGCTGCTGAAGGCGATGCTACTACTGAAGAGCAAGCATAATTTAGCTGTGCCATGAATATTGATGCTTGTTTTCAGCTTGGATACATCGTTAAGACCCATGGCATAAAAGGTCAGGTTGTCGCGTTCTTTGACGTCGATTTCCCTGAAGATTATGAAGATCTGGAATCAGTTTTCCTTGACCAACAGGGAAGACTGGTTCCATTTTTTATTGATGCCATGGAGCCCCAGCAAAAAGGCCGCTTCATCATCAGGTTTGAAGATATAAATACCCTGGAACAGGCTGAAAAGCTTCGCAACACCGCTTTATACTTACCCCTTAACGAATTACCTGAACTGGAAGAAGGTCAATTCTACTTTCATGATGTGATCGGTTATAAGGTAGTAGACGAGAGCCACGGCGAGCTGGGCACTGTAAAAGACTTTTACGACATGCCGCAACAGCAGCTAATGGCTATGGATTACCAGAACCAGGAAATGCTGATACCGGTAATGGATGAAACCATGATCCGCGCAGACCACGAAGGAAAGATGCTACATGTAAGCTTACCCGAAGGATTGCTGGAAGTATATACCCAACCGAGCCGCCCCGAAGATGCAGATGATGCTGATGAGGGCACGGAAGAGGAAAAATAATGCGTATCGATATTATCAGCTGCCAGCCTGACCTGTTGGACAGCCCCTTTAGCCATTCTATACTGAAACGCGCGCAGCAAAAAGGCCTTGCCGAAGTACACGTGCACGACCTGCGTAAATACGCCATCAACAAACATGGCCAGATAGATGATTATGCTTTTGGTGGTGGTGCCGGTATGGTGATGATGATAGAGCCGATCGACAGGTGCCTGTCGGACCTGAAAGCGGAACGCGACTACGATGCTGTAATTTACATGACACCGGACGGCCAAACGCTGAACCAGAACATTGTAAACCAGTTTTCGCTGCTGCGCAACATTATTATACTTTGCGGACATTATAAAGGAGTTGATGAGCGCGTGCGCCAGCAATTCATTACCCACGAGATAAGCATAGGAGATTATGTACTATCAGGTGGTGAGTTGGGTGCGGCTGTATTGGCAGATGCTATCATACGCATAATACCGGGCGTACTGAACGATGAAACTTCGGCCCTGACAGATTCTTTCCAGGATGGATTGCTGGCCCCGCCGGTATATACCCGCCCTGCTGATTATAAAGGACTGCAAGTGCCGGATATCTTATTATCGGGAGATGGCCCAAAAATAGAACAGTGGCGTTTTGAACAGGCCGTGGAACGCACCAGACAGCGCCGCCCAGACCTGCTGAGCGAGTAAAAAACACAGGTTATAGTTGACTATAAGCCAACTGATAACATATTATTACACAACAAAAATAATTTTTCGGGCAAGTATTCTTATGTAAAAAATATTTGCATATCTTTGCAGTCCGAATTTTGAAGAAGACACTTTAGCTTAAAGAACATAGCCATGAGCGAATTAATTAAATTAATTGAGCAGGAATCTACAGACAAACGTGCATCGTTCCCTGCTTTCCAGGCGGGTGATACTATTAACATCCACGTAAAAATCCGTGAGGGTAACAAAGAGCGTATTCAGCAGTTCCAGGGCGTTGTTATTCAGCGTAAGAACGTTAACACAAACGGCGAAACTTTCACAGTAAGAAAAATTTCTAACCAGATCGGTTTAGAGCGTATTTTCCCGCTTCTTTCTCCATCTATCGAGAAAATTGAGCTTATTCGTAAAGGTAAAGTTAGAAGAGCTAGATTGTACTACCTGAGAGGATTGCAAGGTAAGGCTGCAAGAATCAAGGAAAGAAGATAATACCTGTTTTCACAAATTTTCCATAGTTAAAAAGGAGCCGTTTATGCAACGGCTCCTTTTTTTATGTAGTTTCCTGAGCCACAACACTTCTGCTACCTAAAATCATCCTATTACTTTTATAGTTATGCCTTTATACTTTACCCGCTCCCTGGTGCTTATACTTGCGCTTATTTTCTCGGCTTGCCAAACAGATTATGCTACACTTCCCACCTACAACGGTGCACGGCAACTACAAGCTGTAATAGAAGTGCCTGCCGGCAACAATACAGCTATAGCCTATAACCAAGCCACAAAATCTTTTGAAGCAGCACAACAAGCCGGAGGTGAGAAAAAGATACCCTTCTTACCTTACCCAGGAAATTTTGGGTTTATACCTTCTACTGAAGTTGGCCCAGATGGCCAGGGAATCAAAACAATACTATTATCAGAGAGGTTAGAGACCGGCACCGTAACAGAAGTAGTACCAGTTGCAACACTCCTGCTGCAAACTCACGACGGAGACCTCTACCCGATCATTGTAACCGTGCCGGCTCGCCCCACCGAGCGTTTGATCGAGGCCACCAACTTTGTCGCTTTCAGGCAACAATACCCGGCTGTAATGGAAATACTTAAACTATGGTTCGAGCACCACGACCCGGCACAACCCTTACAGTTTGTAAGCTGGAAAGATGAGAAGTTTGCAGAGCAGGAGATACAGCGCTGGATGAAACTGTAGCTTTCTGACTGCAGGTGGCTGCCAAGCTGAGGTTAAGTTTATAGTTGCTTTAAATTCGCCCTAGCCTCTTCTAAGAACAGGTGAGGTAGTTAACCCACCGCTACCCCTCCCGAGAGGGGAATTTCTTCTAAAGTTGTAGATACGTTAGGTGTTCTATAGTTGCTGTGGTTCAACCACCCCTAACCCCTCAGAGCTACGCTCGCTACCTTCGAACTCGCTTCTCGGTAGTCCAAGGCGGGGAATTCTGAATGCTGCTCTAGTTGATATATCGTTTTATAGTTTCAGCCTAAACACCCCTATAGTCCCCTTAAGGGGACAGTTCAGCTGGTGCTATAGTATGTTTTATGGTTTCATCGTTGCCGTTGGTCATCCCCCTGCCCCCTTCGAAGGGGGACTTTCTGCTGTTGCCAATTCATAAACTATAGTTTTATAGTTCCAATCTAAGAATGGTCAGGTCGCGACCTGTCCCTACGGAAGTATAGCCATGAGAAAAGTCGAAGCTTATTGTTTCAAAGTATAGTTTAGATGTAGCTATCGAAAGATATCAGTCTTTGGGTTGAGCGCCTTGTAGATTTCTGGTGCCGTAAGGCATTGCGAGGAACGAGCAAAAGAAATGTACACCGCGCGATGCCCAAAGACGAGGCCTCGCGGCCTTGAGCGCATAAAGCCAACTATAAAATTGTAGGTAAATAGAGCTCCCAGGATAAGAGTGTAATTGAAAGGATAGCTTGGTTCAAAGTTGAAGATTGCTTCAACAATAGGACATATAAGATTCCTCACAGCTACGCTGGCTCTTTTCGACTCTCGTCTCAAGAATGCTCGAAATGACAAATTAGATGATATTGGACATCAGACGTCCCGAAACAAGTTCGGAATCTTCGACTCGCAGGAGCTGCGCACACTGCTAGGTCTTGCAAGCTCAAAATGACATTTGAGAAACTATAAGATCCCTCGGCTTCGCTCGGGATGACGATTAAGACAACTATATTACTTATAAGATACCTCTGTTCTGCTTGAGATGAAACAAAAGTCAGGATAATAAAGACCTGTTATTTATAACTATAAACAACAAAAGCCAGTTACATCGCTGCAACTGGCTTCTGATATAAACTATAGTTTATAGTTACTACTTTACTTGCAGTAACTTGGCTCTTACGGCATCAACTGCTTTCTCCATTTCTTCAACCTGCTTTTTGCTGGCGTCCTGCTGCTTCAGGTTATGCTGTACTTCCTGCTCCAGCTTTTTCAGGTCTTCGGCATTTTTTACAAGCTCGGCTTCCAGTTGCAACTTGCGTTGGTGGTTTTTCTCGATACTGCCTTGTATGTCTTTGGCTTGTTTGGCAACGCGTGCCTGCTCCTCCTTTGTAGCTTTCAGTACTTCTTCGGCCTGGTTTATCTGCCTAAAAATATCTTCTTTGTAAGCTTTGCGAGCGAAGGCTAACATAAAACCCTCGGCGGCGGCATATTCCTGCGGAGTAGCGCTCTTATCTACATACGCCACACCCATATCCAACGACCACCACACATAACTTCCCTGGGCATCGCTGCCAACTGTTGTTATAATGCGCATCGGCTCCGCTGTAATAGTGTCCAGCACAGCGCCTTCTAACGTATAAACGCCCTTCGAATACTTAAGCTTCTTTTTGTTTTTACCGGCCGACAATTCGTCTTTCCACAGGTTTTCTACCAATTTAGGATCAAGCTGCACAGTGAGCTGCTGGCCACGCCTGTTTACCCCGTTCACGGTTTGCTCTTTCTCCTCTACCCGCCCAGTCTGGGCATAACTCAAACCGGCTACCATACATAGTAGCCCCAGTAGTAAAGCTTTCAGTTTCATAAATATAGGTTGGATTAAATGTATTGATGCGTGCTTTAAAGCATCGCTACGAAAATATAAAAATCAATTGATAAACCTGATTACCAGCTACACTAATTTAGTTAAAAATTTGCGTTGCCTTTCCCCGCGACTACCTACCTTTGCAATCTTTTAGCAACGTATATAATTTCTGTATCTTTGTGCTTATAACATTTGCCAGCCAGAGGTTGTTGACTATACTATGAAAGTAACTGTTTGCCGGAAAGAACACTTTAACGCAGCGCACCGCCTGTATAACGCCAACTGGACAGACGAGCAGAACGAAGCTGTGTTTGATAAGTGCAGCAACCCAAACTACCATGGCCACAACTATGAGCTTATTGTAAAACTGACTGGCCCGGTGCAGGAAGAAACAGGGTATGTGTACGACCTGAAAAAGCTGAGCACGCTTATAAAGGACGAAATTATACTTCGCTTCGACCATAAGAACCTGAACCTGGACACCGAAGAATTTAAAGATTTGAACCCTACGGCCGAGAACATTGCTATAACCATCTGGAACCTGTTAAGGCCCCATATCAGCGATCAATACGCCTTAGGCATTACCCTTTATGAAACTGAACGAAACTTTGTTGAATATAATGGATAACCAGGAGCTCGATAACGACAAGGAAGCTATTGACGACCACATGATGAGCTCGTTGGATACACCGCTACGCCCTGATGCATTTGACCTGACGGACCAGGAGAAGATCAAGATCATTGAAGGCCATTTTCATGAGATAATGCATACGCTTGGCCTCGACCTGACTGACGACAGTCTGAAAGGTACGCCGCACCGTGTTGCTAAAATGTATGTGAAAGAGATCTTTCAGGGGCTTAACCCAGCCAACAAACCGGATATCCGCCGATTCGAGAACAAGTATAAGTATAACCGCATGCTGGTAGAGCGCGATATTACGCTTTACTCGTCGTGCGAGCACCATTTTGTGCCGATAATTGGAAAAGCGCATGTGGCGTATATGCCAGGCGAGCACGTAATAGGCTTATCGAAGCTGAACCGCATTGTGCAGTATTATGCCCGTCGCCCGCAAGTGCAGGAACGTATGACCATGCAGATAGCTGACGAACTGAAGCAGGCATTACAAACTGAGAACGTGGCTGTGCTGATAGAAGCCGACCACCTGTGTGTAATGAGCCGTGGCGTGAACGATGTTACCAGCAGTACTATCACAGCTGAGTACAGCGGCCTGTTCAGCGAGGACCAGTATCGTAACGAATTCCTGAGCCATATCCGTAAAAAATAACCTTTTACACTCCTTAAGGAAGCTATAACTAAACAAAGCACAACGAAAGTATACGTACATCACGTATAGTGTATCTTCTATATGTAGCTTTATAACAACTCATTATGCCCGAAAAGATACTCATTACCGGTGGCTCTGGCCTGGTAGGCACCCGCCTATCAGAGATGCTCATCGATCAGGGCTACGAAGTAGCACACCTGAGCAGGGACCCGGATAAGTTTTCGAAGTATAAATCCTTCCGCTGGGATATTAAGGAGCAGTATATAGACGAAAATGCTATAGCCTATGCCGATTACATTATTCACCTGGCCGGTGCCGGTGTAGCCGACGAAAAGTGGACGGAAGAGCGTAAGCAGGTAATTCTGAATAGCCGCGTAGATAGTGCCAACCTGCTTCATAAGTGCCTTCAGAAAGTAGAAAATCATGTTAAAGGTATTATCTCGGCTTCAGCTGTAGGTATTTACGGCGACTCCGGCGACCAGCTTGTATCCGAGGAAAGTATAGAAGCGGATGATTTTCTGGCTGAAGTATGTAAAGCCTGGGAGCAATCGGCGTGGCAGTTTAAAAACCTTGACCTGCGGACCGTTATACTTAGGCTGGGCATTGTGCTGAGCAAAGAAGGCGGTGCGCTACCGCAAATGGCTAAGCCTATTAAAATGATGGCTGGAGCGCCTTTAGGTTCGGGCAAACAGTTTATGTCCTGGATACATATTGATGATGCCTGTCGCCTTTTTATAAGAGCTATAGAAGACACCCAGATGGAGGGCGTTTACAATGCCGTAGCACCGCACCCGGTTACGAATAAGGAGTTTACCAAAGAACTGGCTGAAGCCATGCATAAGCCACTGGTGCTGCCTAAAGTACCGGAGTTTGCCCTTAACCTGGTGTTAGGAAAAAAGAGCGAAGTGATACTGGCAAGCCAGCGCGTAAGTGCTAACAAAGTACTGCAAACCGGCTTCACGTTTGAATATAACTACCTCGACGAAGCGCTGGAATCGTTTTACGCTGAAAAGTAAGAAAAACCCCATAAACTATAAAAGGCCGGTTAACATTGCGTTAGCCGGCCTTTTATAGTTTTAAAGTTATAGTTCGGGAGGTGCACCTTCGCTGTTCAGCCTTTCCAGGATATCAAATAGCTGCAGGTTCGGATCCAAGGAAAGCGAGTCCGGGACTTGTTTTGGCAGTACCGTTGTGCAGTTATACTTCTTGCTGATCTTAACAGTAGGCCCCGGGAAGCGGCCCATTGTATAGCCCAGGTCCTTGTCCTGGTAAATACGCTCCATGTATAAGCCAAACACCGGCAAAGCTGTCTTAGAGCCTTCTCCTAAGTTAGATGTCCGGAAATGTATACTTCGGTCTTCGCCACCAACCCACACACCAGTTACCAGGTCTTTTGTAACACCCATAAACCAGCCATCCGAGTGGTTTGACGTAGTTCCGGTCTTGCCGCCAATTTCGTTTCCTTTCCAGAGGTCGTATTCCCAAAGCGCCTGTGAGGTTCCGCCCGGTTCCTCTATACCGCCTTTCAGCATATGCATCATTAAAAAGGCTGTTTCTTCGCTCAGCACTTTTTTCTGTTTTGGTATAAACTGGTGTATCAGGTTGCCGTTGCGGTCTTCGATGCGGGTAATGAACATAGGCTTGGTATGGAAACCCTGGTTCGGGAACGTACTATAAGCTCCCACCATATCATAGATCGACACATCGCTCGGGCCCAAACCTATAGAAGGAACTTCATCCAAAGGGCTGTTTATACCTAAGCGGTGTGCGTATTTTACTACAGTTTCCCAACCGATCTTTTCAGTGAGTTGTGCAGTAACCGAGTTAACCGATTTGCCCATGGCGCGGCGTAAGGTCATTGGGGCACCGGTATATTCCCAGTCGGCATTTGTAGGCGACCAGCTTTTCTTTTCGCCTTTCTCTACATAGTTTATAGTTATGCGCTGGTCCACTATTTTATCGCAGGGCGAGTAACCACCATCAATAGCAGCAACATATACAAAAGGCTTAAAAGTAGAACCCGGCTGGCGACGTGCCTGTTTTACGTGGTCGTATTTAAAGTACTTAAAGTTGATGCCACCAACCCAGGCTTTAATATGGCCGGTATATGGATCCATGGTCATCATGCCGCCATGCAGGAAACGCTTATAGTAGCGCAGCGAATCCAGCGGGCTCATGGTTACTTTCTTCTCAAGCGAGTCATTATCCCAGGTAAATACCATCATTTCGCGCGGGGTATTTAGTTCGCGGTTAATGGCTGCTACATCGTTGCCGTGTTTCTTCTTCAGGCGCTTATAATAGGCGGTTCGTTTTATAGTTTCTTCTATAAAACCAGGTATTTCGCGGTTGTTCTCGTCTACCCATGGGTTTTTGCCCTGCCAGTGGTTATTAAACCTGCGCTGCAGGGTGCGCATATGCTCTTCCATAGCTTCTTCGGCATGCGCCTGCATACGCGAATCTATAGTTGTGTAGATCTTCAGGCCATCGCGGTACAGGTCGTAGCCATTCTGCTTGCACCATTCTTTCAGGTAGTCGGCTACAGCACCCCGGAAGTATGTAGCAGGGCCATCGTAGTGGTTTTCTACACTATACCTTAGCTCCAGTGGCAACTTTGTAAGCGAGTCGGCTTCGGCTTTAGCTATAAAGTTATACTTAGCCATTTGCTCCAACACCGTATTACGGCGGCGGGTCGCGTTCTCGGGGTTAAAGCGTGGGCTATAGTATGTCGGGGCTTTCAGTAAACCAACCAGCACAGCGGCTTCTTCGGTCTTCAGGCTATCCGGGGAGGTGGCGAAAAACGTTTTGGAAGCTACTTTTATACCGAACGAGTTACTTCCAAAATCTACCGTATTCAGGTACATGGCCAGTATCTCTTGCTTTGTATAGCGTTGCTCCAGTTTTATAGCGGTAAGCCACTCTTTTGTTTTAGAGATGACCAGGTTGAGGCCGGGTACGTGCCCTAACACTCCACGGGTATCGTCGGTGCGGGTTTTGTACAGGTTTTTGGCTAACTGCTGCGTAATGGTACTGGCTCCACGCGCTTCGCCTTTAAAACTGCCATAAACAGCCGAAAGTATAGCCTGCGGGTCGATGCCGGCATGTTCGTAAAAGCGGATATCCTCCGTTGCAACCAGGGCCTTCAATAGTACCGGAGACATCTTTTCGTAACCAACCGGGCTGCGGTTCTCCTTAAAGTATTTACCTATTAGCTGACCATCGGCTGTGTATAGCTCAGAGGCCTGGTCGCTTCGCGGGTTCTCCAGTTTATCCAGGCTTGGCGAGGTACCAAACAAGTATAGCAGGTTAACTTCCACACTTAGCAGGTAGCCCACGATCACCACAAAAACAACTATAAAGCTTCGCCAGATAAACCGGACGATACCTTGATAAACACTTGTGGTCTCTTCTATTTTATTTAATTTTTGCTCTTTGGGCATGTATTTAAAAGCGGGACAAAAACCCTGTAATTATACCTGGCACTTCTTTCGAAATTGGTACAAATATACTTCTTATACTCTACAATCAGTCTTGTTGAAGATAAAACTTAGTAAACAGTCGCTGCTACCCCGATACTACCTATATTTGTGCAAAATTGCTGTTCAACTCCTACCGTTATAGTTTATGCAAACGCCACTGCAACAGGCTTTAGCCCGGCTGACAGGCTTGCCGCTTACCAAAGCAACACGCTCCGAACTTACACAGTTCTTCCATTTTGGCAAAGCACAGTATACTACACCACAAGGCCTTGTTTTAGATGTAGGCGAAATAACTCTTGCGCTTAACTGCCCGTGGCAACTTGTGCTGCCTAACGACGACACGATCAAGCACAGCGAGGTGTTTATGCGCAAACGCGAAGCCGGCCTGCCTTCTCCTAAATTCGACTGGAAAATACCGGGTGGCAACCTGCGCGACCAGCGCCTGCAGCAACTTATAAATGCCGGTGGTGCCATGTCGCCGCAAACAGCTGAACCTGCCGACAACAATGGTTTTATACTTTACTTTGAGTACGGCGCCAAACTTATAGTTACTCCAGATCCCGCAAAACCCCAGGAAACCGAGTGGCAGCTCTTTAGCAATACCGGCGACAACTATAGTTTTATAGTTCGCCAGCAAGAAAGTAAGTAAAGCCTATCGGGTGCTACAAGCCTATCTGGGAGCAGGATATTTTAACGCAGCGCTTCTATATATAACCAAATAGCAGGTAGCGTAGTATGTGCTAAAAAAAGTACGTGAATTTACGCCTGCAACTTTTTGAACTGGAGGACCAGCGTTGGTTTCCGCATGTGATCCGGCAAGGTATGCTGGATTTTCTGCGTTTTATGATAACCAAACTCCACGCCTACGAAGCAGCCCTGCCCCTGCTCCAGGAATTATTGGCCCGCACAAACCAAAAACATATCACAGACCTGTGCTCCGGAGCTGGCGGCGGCATCGAAACAATACAGCAGGACCTGAGCCGGCGAACCGGGCAGCAAATACGCATCACCTTATCCGACCTATACCCTAACCTGGAAGCTTACCGGTATTTACAAAAACAATCTCACGGAAGTATAGATTTTATACCTCAGCCGGTGGATGCCACGAATGTACCCGGAACCATAACTGGTGTGCGGACTATCTTTTCATCGTTTCATCATTTCCCACCCAACGTAGCGAAGCAAATTTTACAGGATGCCGCAGATAAACGGGCTCCAATCGGTATTTTTGAAGGTGCTCAGAAAAGCTGGGTCGAGATGATCTTACTTTGGCTGGCCTTTCCTATAGTTATAGTTTTAGTTACGCCATTTATCAGGCCGTTTAAGCTGAGCAGGTTATTTTTCACGTACATCATTCCGCTTATACCTTTTGGCATTATATGGGATGGAACTGTTTCGCTGCTGCGCATTTATACACCAACACACCTGAGACAAATGTTACAACAGGTGCAGGCACCTAACTATACCTGGCGAACTGGCCGCGTTGGCAACAGGCCCGGGAAACACGTTATTTACCTCATCGGGTACCCAACTGATACATACAACCAGCAACTATAAACTATAATGCAAGCCTACCGCGACGCCTTTACCCTGATGCGTATCCCTTTTTCGGTGTACCTGATGCCGGTTTTCTGGTTTGCGCTGAGCGTCCTGGAACAGGTAAGTATAAGCAGGGCTATCGTTGTTTTCCTGATACTGCACTTACTGGTTTACCCCGCCAGCAACGGCTACAACTCTTACTACGACCGCGACGAAGGCAGCATTGGTGGCCTGAAGAATCCGCCAAAAGTAAACCGACAGCTCATGCACCTTGTCTTGCTTTTTGATGTGCTGGCTATTGTTTTAAGTTTGTTCTTATCGCCCTTGTTTGCGGCACTGGTAGCATTATACCTGCTCATTTCTAAGGCTTATAGTTACGAAGGCATCCGGCTGAAAAAGTACCCTATACTTAGCACAGTGGTAGTTACATTCTTCCAGGGGGCGTTTACATTTGCCATGGTGCAGGTGGGAGTTGGCTCGCCTGTTGCGGAGATAACTAATTGGCCAAACACTGGTTTTGCTTTAGTAAGCACCTTGTTCTTGTATGGTTCATATCCGCTCACTCAGATCTACCAGCACGAAGAAGACAGACGCCGTGGCGATAAAACACTTAGCCTTTTGCTCGGCATAAACGGAACTTACCTGTTTGCGGCTATCAGCTTATTAATTGGGTCGGGATTACTGCTGTGGTTATACTTTACCTCCGACCAGCTGCAGAACATTATTATTTTTATAGTTGCCACCGCTCCGGTCTTATACTTTTTCAGTAGCTGGTTTGTGCGGGCCCAACGCAATGCCGCTGCCGTAAACTACGAAAATACTATGCTGATGAATAAAATATCGTCGGTTTGCATAAGCGTGGCTTTTATAATGATGCTGGTTTATAAACAACTGTAAAGCCCCTCTAAAACTATAAACAGCTTTCGCGTATAATGTATAAAACAAAGAAAACTCTGTGAATTTAATTTACACCATACTTGCCGGACTGGCTGGCACCCTGGCCATGAGCATTGTCTTGCATCTACTCTCTATGGTAACTCCGCGCATTATGCCGGTGCCGAGGTTGCTGGGCACTATGCTGCTTGGCCGAACTCACCCTAATGGCTCCCTTTCACGATCTACTTCGGCGGTGGTGGTGGGTATGCTTGCTCACTTTATAGTTGGTATACTTTACGCTATCGGTTACCTGGCCCTCTGGGAATCAGGAGTAGGAACAATCACTGCCTCCTGGAGCCTGCTGATAGGTTTTGCAAACGGCATCTTTGCCATGATCATCTGGTATTTCTTCTTCATGATCCACCCGAAACCACCCCTTATAAAGCTTGAAAGATACCTTGTAGAGATGGTTTTCAGTCATGTACTTTTTGGGTTTGTTGTTACCTATACTTTCTACCATCTTACTAAACCCGAATATACTTTCTGGCAATAAGGTGAGCATACTCTCAACCGATATAAAATAAAAACGGCCTGCAACTATAGCTGCAGGCCGTTTTTGTATGTAAGGCAAAGTATAAACTTAGCCGTTCATCGAGATCAGGAATTCTTCGTTGCTCTTCGTGCCAACCATTCTGTCTTTCAGGAATTCCATGGCTTCCACAGAGTTCATATCCGACATAAATTTGCGCAGGATCCAGATACGGTTCAGTTCGTCTCTGTCCATCAACAGGTCCTCACGACGAGTACCCGAAGCAGGAACGTCGATAGCAGGGTAAATTCTTCTGTTGGCCAGTTTACGATCCAGCTGAAGTTCCATGTTACCGGTACCTTTAAATTCTTCGAAGATAACCTCGTCCATTTTAGAACCTGTGTCGATAAGCGCAGTAGCGATGATAGTAAGGGAACCACCGTTCTCAACGTTACGGGCCGCACCAAAGAAACGCTTCGGTTTGTGCAGCGCATTCGCATCCACACCACCTGATAATATCTTACCAGACGAAGGCACCACCGTGTTATAAGCACGGGCCAGACGCGTGATGGAGTCAAGAAGTATAACTACATCGTGGCCACACTCCACCATACGCTTCGCTTTATCAAGCACAATGCTCGATACTTTTACGTGGCGCTCGGCAGTCTCATCAAACGTTGATGCAATAACTTCCGCTTTTACGCTGCGTGCCATATCCGTTACCTCTTCCGGGCGTTCGTCTATTAGCAGTATCATCAGGTACACTTCCGGGTGGTTCTCCGAAATAGCGTTGGCTATCTCTTTCAGCAACACGGTTTTACCTGTTTTAGGCTGCGCCACGATCATACCACGCTGGCCTTTACCTATTGGGGCAAAAAGGTCGAGTATACGGGTTGATAACTGGCTTGGCTTAGTAGTTAATTTTAAACGCTCTTCCGGGAAAAGCGGCGTTAAATGCTGGAACGGAATACGGTCACGGATCTCTTCCGTCGTACGGCCATTCACAGAATCAACTTTAAGTAAAGCAAAGTACTTTTCGCCTTCTTTTGGCGGGCGTATCTGGCCTTTTACAGTATCACCGGTTTTCAGGCCGAATAATTTTATCTGAGATGGCGATACATAAATATCATCCGGAGAAGCTAAATAATTATAGTGTGTTGAACGCAGGAAACCATACCCATCCTGCATTAACTCAAGTACTCCTTCGTTTAAAATGATGCCATCGAACTCCTTAAAATTGTTGCTCGATGCATTTATTTGTTGTGGGTTGTTACGGCGCTGGTTATCGTGACGGTTGTCGCTTCTGTTGGACTGGTCGCGGTTATCCTGGCGCTGTTCCCTGTTATCGCTTCTGTTAGACTGCTCACGGCTATCGTTACGTTGCTCGCGGTTGTCTGCTCTCTGCTCCCGGTTGTCGTTTCTTGATGACTCCCTGTTATCGCTGCGCTGTTCGCGGTTTTCGTTACGGTCCTGGCGTTGCTCCCGGCCTTGGTTCTCAGCTCTTTCGGGGCGCTGCTCACGGTTATCCGGGCGTTGATCTGTGTTTTGATCGCGGTTCTCGCGGCGTGGCTGGTTGCGTTCGCGGTTTTGCTGCGGGCCATGGTCTTTGGCAGGTACTGCGGCAGGTCGTGGCTTGCGTTCTTCTTGCTGGCGAACTGGTTTACTTTCTGCGGCGGCAACAGGTGCTTCGGCTACTTCAGTTGTACTTTCAGGGGCGGGAGTGTCTGCTACGTCAGAGGATTCGGCAGTAGACTTGATCTTTTTTGGTAGTTTTTCAGGAGGGGTAATGGCTTGCTGATCAAGTATCTTATAGATTACATCCTGTTTACTCAGCTTTTTAAAGTTCTGAACGCCCAGGTTCTCAGCAATTTCCTTGAGTTCTGAAAGAAGTTTGTCTTTCAATTCTTCAATATTGTACATAAATGTGGTATGGTGGTTAATGTAATTGCCGGAAGCGTGATGATGCACGTACGCAGCGAGAGTCTTAAATTATAATACAGGAAACTGAATAGATTGCGTAGAAATAGTGAGGCTCAGGAAGGGCCTACGTAATAAATGCACTGCAATGTTATTGCAATAACACCTAATTAACAAATATTACGCTGCAAATCGCCTAAAATGTTTCAGAAAAAGACTAAAAGATTACAGAATTGCCGCGTACTACGCAAAAAAGTATATTTTTGTACCTATACTTAACACGCAACTATGCTACAATTATCCGTTTTAAGAGAGCAGACCGACCTGGTAGTGGCAGGCCTTACCAAAAGAAACTATAAAAATGCAGCTGAAGAAGTGGCCGCTTTATTAGACCTGGACCAGCGCCGCCGGCAGGTACAAAGCGAGCACGACGAACTGCAGGCCCGGTCGAACAGTATCTCCAAAGAGATCGGAATTCTGATGAAGAACGGCGAACGCGAAAAAGCCGAATCTTATAAAGCACAAACCTCTGACCTGAAGCAGCAGGCCAAAACCCTGAGCGACCAACTGGGTGCCCTGGAAGAAGAACTGCAGCAGGCCTTGTATAAATTACCGAACATACCTCACGAGAGCGTACCGCAAGGCCGCTCCGCTGAAGATAACGAGGTTGTGTTGCAGCACGGCGACATACCGACCCTGCACGATGGCGCGCAACCTCACTGGGAGCTTATTCAGAAGTATGATATCATTGATTTTGACCTGGGCAATAAGATAACAGGTGCTGGTTTCCCGGTTTATAAAAAGCAGGGAGCCCGTTTGCAGCGTGCGCTTATCAACTTCTTTTTAGATGAAGCCATGAAGGCCGGTTATACCGAGATACAACCGCCAATTCTGGTTAATGAGGTATCAGGTTACGGCACCGGCCAGTTACCTGACAAGGATGGACAGATGTACCATGCCACTGCCGATAATTATTACCTGATCCCAACTGCCGAAGTGCCGATAACCAACCTGTACCGCGACGAAATTATACCTGCCGAGCAGCTGCCGATTAAAAATACAGGCCACACGCCTTGTTTCAGGAGAGAAGCAGGCTCGTGGGGTGCTGATGTACGTGGCCTTAACCGTTTGCACCAATTCGATAAGGTAGAGGTAGTGCAGATAACGCTGCCGGAGAAATCGTATGAAACCTTGGAAGAAATGAGCAGTTACATACAGGGCTTATTGCAGAAACTGGAGCTGCCTTACCGCGTGCTGCGCCTGTGCGGTGGCGACATGGGCTTTACCTCTGCCCTGACGTACGACATGGAAGTATATTCTGCTGCACAAGGCCGTTGGTTGGAAGTAAGCTCTGCTTCAAACTTCGAAACGTACCAGGCCAACCGCCTGAAGCTGCGTTATAAAAACGAAAACGGTAAAACCCAACTGCTGCACACGCTAAATGGCAGCGCCCTTGCTTTACCGCGTATAGTTGCGGCTATACTTGAGAATAACCAGACCCCGGAAGGTATCAATATGCCGAAGGTGCTGCACCCTTATTTAGGATTTGAGAAGATCGGATAAGGTAGATTTACTTCACTAAAAAACAAAAGCCGCTGAGTTATTCAGCGGCTTTTGCTTTTATAGTTAGTAGCACAAACTATAGGTTATTATCACATCCGGTATCTATGGTATAAACAGTATCCTTCTGTGCATTCCATACCTTTAATTCCAAACTATTTATATCCTTACTCAAGCTATCCCCTACTTTTATATAGTTGTAGAATTCATCACTCCCTAAACCTGAGATACTTATACGCACCTGCTTTCCGTCAGAATATCTAAAGAACTTCAATTTACGCTGATCCTCAAACTTTTCAGTAACCGTCCCTTTCATAGGTGTAGCCCTGAATAGAGCCTCTTCCTGACAAGCTTTCATATTCATTCTATTTTTATCGGTGTTAAGTTTAAAGTCGAACAGACGTAGTATTAAAATTGTAGCGACTACAATAACTGCAATACCCCAAATAATTTTATTTGTGAGTAATTTCTTTATTTCCATTTTAAGTTATGGCTTTACACTATTTCATTAACACCTTACCCACCAAATTGCTCCTTATAAGCTTGGTATTGGTTTTTTAGTTTATACTTTTTGAGCGTATCCTCTTTTGCAGCTTTTATAGTTTCTTCGGATATAGGTTGTTCTTGCAACAGGTTTAGTAGCAGTTCGTTATTTTCTGTCAGGCCTTCCTGTATCGTTTGCTCTTCGTATTGCTGCAGAAACGCAGGGCTTATAGTTAACTGGTTCTTTTTTATAGTTACCACCCCTGCCGCAACCAGTTTTAAAACGGCTTCCTCTACTTCCTTCGCTTCAAAAACGGTACCGTCGGCAGCATCAGCCATTAACAGCACTTCCAGCAATGGGGCGCTGCCGTCACTGCCTGAGGCAAAAAGTAATGCTTCTAAAAATTGGGCATCAGTCGGTTGCCAGTTGTACTTCTTCATATTACTTATATTTGAAATAATTATTATTCTATATTGCAGCTGCAAAAGGTCAAATTTTCTATAAAGCTATTACAAAACCAAGCCTTTTATATCTTTCCAAACTTTTTAAACTGAAAATGAATTACAAAAACAAAATTACCTGCTTTATTCTACTTATTGCGGCTGTCCTGTTCAACCCAGCTGTCAGCACTGCCCAAAAAGTTAAATACCGCACGGCGAAGGCTGCAGCATCAGAAAAACAAGTACTGGCCAATTCACTGCTTTGGGAAGTAAGCGGTAATGGCCTGAAGCAGCCGTCTTACTTGTTCGGTACTTTCCACCTGTTAAACGACAGTTATTTGAATACTGTACCGGAAGTAAAACAAAGCTTCGATAAAAGCAAAGGTGTAGTTGTGGAAACAGAGCTGGATTCTTCGCGGTTGGCAGAACTGGCCCCGAAAATGGTCATGACGGACAACAAAATATCAAACCTGATAAGTGCCGAGGATTTTGCTTTAGTTGATGCCGAAGTAAAACAGGCGATGGGCTACGAGCTGAAAATGCTGGACCAGATGAAGCCTATGTCCCTTTTAATGTTGCTATCGGTTACTGAATACCAGAAAGCGGAAGTTCTGAAACAATACACAGGCTCAGCGCTGGATGCTTATTTTGCGAACCAGGGCCGTAAAGACGGTAAAAAAATAACGCGCCTCGAAACGATGGAACAACAGTTCGACCTGCTATATAATCAACATTCGGTAGAGAAACAGGCAGTGCAACTTGTAGGATATGTGAGGGACAAAGAAACGTCTTTAAAAGTATCAGACCAGATAACAAAGCTATACTTTGATAAGAACCTGAGCAAAATGTGGGATGAATCTGAGGCTTTTAACAAGGTCTTTTTTGGCGATGAAGACATGGCTTATATGGTAGACGACCGTAATAAGAACTGGATGAAGCAACTGCCTGGTTTAATGAAAGAGCAGTCTACTTTTGTTGCAGTTGGAGCCCTGCACCTGCCCGGCCCGAATGGTTTGATCGTGTTACTGCAACGCGCCGGCTATACTGTAAAACCGCTACAATAAAGATCTTAACCTATAAAAAAGCCCCGCTACCAGAACAGTAGCGGGGCTTTTTTATAGTTAACGGTTCACAAAGTCAACTATAGCCTGTTCATCAATATCGCGCATACACCTGAAATGGCCAAGCGGACACTCCGATCTTCCGAATTTGGTACATGGCCTGCATGGCAACTCTACACCTGCTTCGTAGTGTGTGGTAACCTGGTATGGTTGCACGCCTAATAATTCCGGCACGGTGCTGCCCCAAATGGTAACAAGTTCCTTGTTAAACGCTTCGGAAATATGTGTGAGCCCGGTATCAAAGCCGATCACTTTGGCAGCCTGCCTCACCACGTAAACCGATTCGTTCATGTTGAGTTTACCGCAGGCATTGTATACATTGGCTCCGGCTGCTTCGGCTATAATGGCTCCATTCTCTTCCACATCTTTGCCGCCCAGCAACACTACCGGCTTATTTAAATTCTGGCAAATGCCAACCACCTGCTCGTTGGGCATGCGTTTGGTAAAATGCGTTGCGCCAATAATAAAAGCTACATACTCCTGTTGGTGCGATTCCGGCAAAAGCGCTTTCAAACTATAGTCGCCGGGCAGGAAATAATCGACTGGTTTCTGGTCGTTTACTACGCCTAAAAACTTTACAGCTTCGAGGTAGCGGTCTACGAGGTGTGTGGGCTTAACTGTATTAAGTTTAAACTTTAGCGCCAGTATTTTGCGGATGCGTTGCTTTTTGAACGTAGAGAACTTTACACCCAGTTTATACTTCACCAGCACCGAGCGCAGGCTATTGTGCAGGTCTATCACATAGTCAAACTTCTCCTCGCGCAGGTCTTGTATCGTATCGTTCAGCTTGTCCTTCAGCAGGTGCAGCTTATCTAGGTAAGGGTTATTATCAAGTATAAACCGGAAGCCGGGTTTTGTCAGGAAATGGATCTCCGCACCAGGCACCTGCTGCTTCAGACAACGGATTACCGGTGTGGTATAAATAATATCCCCGATAGAGCTAAACCGGATGATGAGTATTTTAAGCTTTTTCTGTTGCAATGGTGGGGGTTGGTTAAATTTTAAAGGTCGATAGCTATAGTTTGTTTTCTACTAATGTTTACCCACCCCTACCCCTCCCAGGAGGGAATTCTCTGCTAAAGTATAATTCCCCTCCTCGGAGGGGGTAGGGGTGGGTTCATACTAGAGCCGAGTCAGCAATTAACTAAACTATTTAACCCCAGCCTTACGCTTGTTAAAGTAGGTTTCCACTTCATCAACCGACTTTGAATTAAAGGTCATTTCTTTCGTTAATCCGCCTTTGCGGCCAACCAATACGCCGTACTTCATGTCGTCGTAGCCACTGGTGTGGTGCGCGTCTGGGTTTATGCTGAGCATCACACCGCGTTCCAGCGCATATTGTACGTGTCGCCAGTCGAGGTCTAAGCGCCATGGGTTAGCATTTATTTCGATGATAACGTTATTCGCGGCGCAGGCATCAATTACCATTTTATGGTTGACCGGATAACCTTCTCGGCGCAGCAACAGCCTTCCAGTCGGGTGGCCAAGCATGGTGGTGTAAGGGTTCTCGATAGCTGTGATCAGGCGTTGTGTGGCCTTTTTCTCATCCATGTTCAGCACACTGTGGATGCTGGCAACTATAAAATCAAAGGTCTTCAGGATATCTTCTTCATAATCCAGTGAGCCATCGGTAAGTATATCCGACTCAATACCTTTGAATATTTTGAACGGAGCCAGTTTCTTGTTTAGTTCGTCTATTTCTTTTTGCTGACGCTGCACATCGCCTTCGCGCAGTCCGCCCGCATACGAAGCCGTTTTGCTGTGATCGGAAATACCTAAATACTGGTACCCCATATCACGACAGAAAGTAGCCATTTGCTCTAAAGTATGGGCGCCATCAGAGTATGTACTGTGGTTGTGCAATATGCCTTTCAGGTCAGAGAGCTCGAGTAGCTTAGGAAGTTTATTTTCCATGGCCAGTTGCAGCTCGTTGGTACCTTCGCGCATTTCCGGAACTACGTAAGCCATACCTGCCGCACTATACACTTCTTCTTCGGTAGCGTGGTTCTCTTCGCGCAACACATTCAGCATGCACTTGCCGGCAGCAAAAACCTGTGTTAAATGCGCTTCCGAAGCTGATCGTAACACCACTTCATTAGCAAAGCACGCATCCTCTACCAACCGTATTTCGGTAGCCATGCCGTTCAAAGTATAGTTTCCGCGCCAGACGCGTGGTCCGGAATTGCGAACATCCTGCTCCAGCACATCGATCTTACTCAGCTTTTCGGAGGCATCTTTATACTTATCGGTAGCAACTACGAACTGCAGACTTTCCACAATTTCCATGCGACGACGCACATCACCTACTACTTCAACTTTCGCATCAGGCAGGGCTTGTTTTATAGTTTGCAGCAACTCTTCGGCACTTGGTTCGGCTTCGGCATAAAGCAGTTTGCCACGGTTTTGCTGAGTAAAGAGCAGCGCCTGTTTTATATTTTCCTGGGTTTTGGCGCCAAAGCCTTTCAGTTTGCTCAGTTTGTCCTGTTCGCAGGCATCCAGCAATTCTTCCACGGTTTCGGTGCCCAGCTCTTTCCAGATGGTGCGCACTTTTTTGGGCCCAATGCCTTTAATGCGCAGCATTTCTACTACGCCCGGCGGTGTGGCGGCCAGCATCTGGTCCAGTTCTTCGAAAGAGCCGGTTTCGGTTATCTCGATAATTTTAGCGGCAATGCCCTTCCCTACACCTTGTATACCTTCTAAAGTAGCCTGGTTCATGCCTGCCAGCGGCTCTTCTACCAGTTCCAAAGCACCGGCGCCATTCACGTAAGAGCGCACCTTGAACGGGTTCTCGTCGTGCAGCTCCATTAGCTCAGCAGCCAGCTTAAACAGTCGTATGATCTTTTTATTTTCCACAGCGCTATATCGTATACTTACAAAGATAGGAAAACCGGCCAAATCATACTTGAGTCGATTTATATTCGTTCACTTCTATATAAAGGCAGAAATACCTATCTTAGCTAAAAGAACCAGCTGCTGATTGCAGCATTTATACTTATGAAATACGCATCGTTGCTTTGCCTGGTGTGCCTGCTGCTTGTAGCCAGCACCTGCAAACGAACCAAACTGGAAGAACAACTGCTTGGCAAAACCTGGCTGCATGCTTTTGAGGAAGATGAAGGCGACATTATAGCGTACCGCCCCAATACCTACGATTTTCCTCCATCACGCGGCAGAACGGGCTTTATGCTTGAGAAAGGTGGCATCCTGAAAAACTATACCATTGCCCCCGCTGACGGACTAGAAGAACAGCCCGGCACCTGGCAATACTTGGAATCAGACAAAATACTTTTAACTATAAAACCTGACGACCAACAGGCTCAGCGCTTCGTTATAGAAATACTGGAACTCGAAGGTAACCTGTTAAAATTAAAACGGACTGAAGGCTCAGAAGACTTACTTAAATGAAAGGATATTATAAGTTAAGCTTTAAAGTACGGTTGCTTATACTGGGTGCACTTGCCCTTATACTTGCCGCACTTATCGTATTTAACCCGGATAATAGTTACCTCGACTTTTTGCAGGGCTTTATAGGCGGCATGCTGATCGCGTTGGTATTTGCTGAGGTAGTATTCTTTTTTACCAACCGCAAAACAAAAGAGGAGTGGTAAACGATGAAGTTAACTATAAAACAGAAGCTTATTCTTTACAGCCTGCTCGGTGCCATTTCAGCTATTGTGCTGTTAAATGGAGTAGAATCGACTTTTTGGCGGGGCGCAGCAGCCGGGGTATTCGGTTTTAGCGCTGCCGGTATACTGGTACAAGGTATAAAACTCATTAAAAAAACGTAGATCCCGATGGCAACACTACCTATAAACTTTAAGCCTATGATCGCTTACAGGAAAATATCAAAATCGAACCGTACTATAATCGCCACACTTTTGCTGCTGGTTTTTATGGCATTTGTTATCGCTGACCTGTTTAGCAGTTTCATTGGCCTTATCATTTTAGGCTTACTGTTGTTTCAGTTAGTGCTGGAGGCCCGCATGTTCTTAGATTCCCGGAAAAAGAAGAGGAACAACCTATAAGCTGTTTTTCTGTTGCCGGAGAATACGCATCTGCTCCATTCTGATATAAAATAAATCACCCACTATTTATACTTACACTCAACATACATGCAGTATTGGTTAGTAAAATCGGAGCCTGAAACTTACTCCTGGACACGTTTTGTAAAAGAAGGCCGCGTTTGCTGGGACGGGGTTCGTAATTACCAGGCCCGCAACAACCTGCAGCAAATGCAACCCGGCGACATGGTGCTGTTTTACCACAGCGTAACGGAGAAAGCTATAGTTGGAATAGCTAAAGTAGAGAAAGCAGCTTACCCCGACCCAACTGCTGACGACCCGAAATGGATGGCTGTAGACCTGATACCTTTCCGCGATTTCCGCGACCCGGTTACGCTGGAGCAAATAAAGCAGGATAAGCGACTTGAAAATATTGCGCTGCTTCGCCAGTCCCGGTTATCGGTAATGCCACTTAAAGCGGAGGAATTTGATGTGCTGCTGGCACTTGGCAACTAAAAACAGGTAAGTGCTTTATGTACAGGCAACGAATGGCGGCTAAACCAAGTAAACAGGTTTAGCCGCCATTTTTTATACTTATCCGGTATTTACCTATACTTTAGCACGATGCACAACGTACGTTCTTTGCCCTTGTTTATACTTGTGCTGCTAACTTCGTTTGTAGCACTGGCACAGCAGCCAACGCAGGTTGCACGCACCCAACTAGAGTTCGACCTGTTTAAAACCGAAGCTACCGTAATTGCGAACCCCGACAGCAGCCTGCTGCTTTTTGCCCGTACCGCTGGCAGCTGGTCGGCCCCTACTACTTACGAAGTAACACGCTACAACCATAACCTGCAGGCTACTTGGGTAAAACAGGTTACCCTCGATCCGCTCAGCGAATTTCTTACTTACTTTTCAGAGCCGCCATATACGTACCTCGCCCTTACCGATAAAGGCTCTTATGCCTACCAGTTCCTGAAAATTGATAACCGCACCGGCACCCTTAGCAAACACGACTATAAATTAGAAGATGTCGACTCGCTATACATGTTTAAGGTGATTGATGATAACTATTTTGTAGTTGCCCGTAACCGAAAGAGCCCTACCCCGCTGCTGCTACACATTAGCCAGGAAACAGGTGATGTTAGGCCGCTACCTGCTGCTTACGGAAACGAATCTACATTTGCGGATGTGCTGGCTCACCCGAACGAGGAACAGTTTAGTGTAGTGCTCTCCGAGTCGAATGGAAAAATAACACGCCTGCAAACAAAGCTTTTCGGAGCTGATGGCAGTATACTACAGAATTACTTTATACAACCCCAACACGACAAAAACCTGCTGACAGCCGAAATTACGCCCGGCGACACCACTAACCGCCTTTTGATCGGCAATTACGCATCGCGCAGTTTAAGTTATAGTTCCGGTTTTTTCACGACGCCACTTGCCGGCACTCCCGACGATCTCCGTTTTTATAGTTTTATGCAGCTCAAAAACTTTTTTAAGTACATGAAGCCTAAACGGGAAGAACGGGTCCGGAAGCGTGAGATAAGCCGCATTAAATCGGGCAAAGATTCCGGCCTTAAATTCAGGATGCTGCTGCACGATGTTTTACCAACCCAGACCGGCTACATACTTACAGCAGAGCTCTACAACTTTGATGCCCGCAACAATAATTTCAACCGCCTTTATAGTTCTACAGGCTACCTTATCAGGGCCCCACGGGTTTACCGGCGCACACAGGCCATTGCACTCAGTTTCGACAAGAACGGCGTTTTACTCTGGGATAACAGTTTTCCGCTACTACAAATGGAGAGCCAGGAGCTAAAGCCAACCGTTGAAGTGGCACACAGTCCTTCCGGCAAAATCGTGATCGCCTACCCTGAAAAAGACATGATCTATTATAAAGTAATGGAGCAGGATGTGTATCAGGATGACCACAAAGAGTTGCAGTTACAAGCTACTCACCCCACCGATAAAATATTATCCACCAACTTGGCTGACCTCATGACGTGGTATGGGTTGAATTATGCAGCGTTTGGCTGGCACCGCATTAAAACCCCGGGCTCCGAAAGCCGCACCGTTTTCTACATCAGTCGTGTTTCTTTTGAGTAAAGTTATCTGGCAATTATTTGCTATATGGTGAAGCGTATTGGCAACTATAGCTATACTTTCAAGTCATTTGATCAGGTAAGTTCATCAACATCATAATGCCTTTCGAGTCAGTAGCAAAAGTATAGTTGAACATCCGTAAAGCATCTTAAAAACCGTTATTCAACAATTAAACAGTTCAACCATTTAGCAATTAACTATAACTCTTCTATATTTGTAGCTATACTTCCGGTTATGCAGAAAAGACTCATTGTAAACCAACAGTTACTCGATATTATGGTGATGCGCCTGTGCCATCAGCTGATCGAGAACCATGGCGACTTTTCTGATTCTGTTATACTTGGGCTACAGCCACGCGGCAAACACGTAGCAGAGCGCATACAGCAAACCCTGGCCACCATACTCGGCAAACAAGTACCCACCGGCTACCTCGACACTACTTTTCACCGCGACGATTTCCGCCGCCGCGAAACACCACTTACCGCCAACGCTACGAAAGTAGATTTTCTGGTAGAGGGCAAAAAGGTGATACTCGTAGATGACGTTTTGTATACAGGGCGTTCGGTGCGGGCTGCTTTAGATGCTATGATAGCCTACGGCCGCCCAGCTAGTGTGGAGTTGCTTGTGTTGATAGACCGACTTTATACCCGCCATTTGCCCATACAGGCCACCTATGTCGGCCGGCAGGTTAATTCGCTGCAAAGCCAGCGGGTATTGGTTGATTGGCAGGAACAGCAAGCCCCGGAAGATGCCATCTGGCTTATCACTAAATCCGAAGACTAAAATCTTACCATGCAAGAGCTCAGCGTCCGGCACCTGTTAGGCATCAAAGACATCACTCCGCAAGATATTCAGCTCATTTTTGAGACCGCGGATAATTTTAAAGATGTACTGAACAGGCCGATCAAAAAAGTGCCTTCGCTGCGTGATATTACCATTGCCAACGTCTTCTTCGAGAACTCTACCCGCACACGTTTATCATTTGAGCTAGCCGAGAAACGTCTTTCTGCCGATGTGATCAATTTCAGCAGCAGCAGTAGTTCTGTTAAAAAAGGTGAGACGTTACTGGATACGGTAAACAACATCCTGGCCATGAAAGTGGACATGATCGTGATGCGCCACAGCAGCCCCGGAGCACCACATTTCCTGAGCCGCCACATAAACGCCAACATCGTAAACGCCGGCGACGGCACCCACGAGCACCCAACCCAGGCTTTATTAGACACCTTTTCGATAAGAGAGAAACTTGGTGAAGTAGCCGGCAAAAAAGTAGTTATTATCGGGGATATCCTGCACTCGCGTGTTGCTTTATCCAACATATTTGCCCTGCAGAAATTGGGTGCTGAAGTTATGGTTTGCGGCCCGATAACCCTGCTGCCAAAGTATATCAAAGAGTTGGGCGTAAAAGTGGAATTAGACGTGCGTAAAGCGTTGGAATGGTGCGATGTGGCCAATGTGCTCCGCATACAGCTCGAACGCCAGCAAATGAAGTACTTTCCATCATTGCGCGAGTACACGCTATACTATGGCATCGATAAAAAAATGCTGGATAGCCTGGACAAGGAAATAACGCTGATGCACCCGGGTCCTATAAATCGTGGGGTAGAACTTAGCTCCGATGCCGCTGATTCGCATCATTCTATTATACTTAACCAGGTAGAGAATGGAGTGGCTATACGGATGGCTGTTTTATACTTACTGGCTTCAAAAACAGCTTAGTTAATTTTATACTGCAACGTCTCCTATCCAGTCGGCGGCACCTTTATAGGTTACAAATTGCCTTATCTGGATATTGCCAATATAAATCGGCTCAACTTTATTCATAAACTGTTCAAAACGGGCATGGCTGCCTGTGTCTTCCCCTCCTATCCGGGCTAGTTTTGTTAGCTTGGTTTGGGCAAATTTCGGTGTAAGTTCCTGTAGCGTCCATTGCTGGTCTTCCAACGATACATCGCCTAGCCGCTCTGAGTCTGCTATCCAGTTCTGAACACTGTTTTCGCTCAGGGTCTGTAATAACAACAAATTACCTTCCCGGTATTCCTGGCTGCTTACAGGGCGTTGCCACTCGCTGTATAACAAGTTAAGGTCATTATCAACCCAAAGCCGCAGGTAAGCATTTTCAAACTCGATCATAAACGCAACATATAGCAGCCATCAAACTATAAGCTTAAACTCCCGGTGGTACTTACAGCGCTACAAAGATATATTTTATTTCTAAGGGCAGTATTATGCTACAGCAGTTTGCTCGTGCAGGGGTCTTGTATCGCGGTGGCCCAGCAACATGTTTATAACGGCAGCCGGCACCTTAAGCTCCAGGTGTTCAGCTTCCAGTTCGGGCCAGGAAGTATAAATGCGCCAGGTGGGGGTGCTGCCAAAGCGCAGGTATTCCGTAAAGGTTATACTTCTCTTATAAAAAGCAAAAAGCTCCACGTCTTCTTCCGGCATTGGTATCCGGATGGTGTTTTCTTTACAGTTAATGACTGTAATTACTTCGGCTGGTCTGTCAGTTTGGGCCGGCATGTAAAAGTAACATACCTGCTGCAACTGTGCATTTTCAGGGTGAGCGTTCATGGTTACAGAAGCTTATAGTTATAGCTTGAGGCGCACAACAAAAAAGTTATACTTAGCCTGCAAAAATCAACAACAGCGTTCCGGCTGTTCAGCGCATAACTCCATATACTTACAAGTTCTAAAAGAGTTTTGGCTTACAGTTACTTTCAGAAAACAATACAATTTATTATTGCTGTGCTGCTGTGTTTTCTGCATTTATACTTTAAGGCAGGCCATAAGTAAATGCACTTCGTGTTGTGCAAAAAAATTTGTAAATTTGCGGTATAGTTTTACTCTTAATTAAGAACGATTATGGGAATGTATCCTGAATATATGGTAGCCCCGATCCGCGAGGACCTGACATCGGTTGGCTTCGAACAATTAACAACTCCTGAAGAAGTAGAGCAGGTGCTTTCGACGAAAGAAGGAACAGTTTTAGTAGCTGTTAATTCTGTTTGCGGATGTGCTGCATCTAAAGCGCGCCCTGCCCTTAAAATGGCTATAGCTGCTTCCGACCAAAAGCCGGACAAGATGATAACAGTTTTTGCAGGTATGGAAGCTGATGCGGTTGCTAAAGCCCGTGAGTTCATGATGCCTTATCCGCCGTCATCTCCTTCTATCGCTTTGTTTAAGGATGGCGAGCTGGTGCACATGATAGAGCGTTACCACATTGAGGGCAACGAGCTTAACCGTATAGTTGATAACCTGAAAGGTGCTTTCGAAGCTTACTGCTAAGTATAAAGAGACATAAAAATAAAAGAGGCCGGATCTGCATCCGGCCTCTTTTATTTTCTATTCAGTTATAGTTGGTAATTACGCACGCAGGTCGAAGCCGATATCTTTGCGGTAGTAACGGTCCTGCCAGGTTATACTTTCGGCTGCGGCATTAGCTTTATCCAGGGCTTCGTCCATAGTATCAGCGAGTGCTGTTACGGCAATTACGCGGCCGCCATTGTTCACCAGTTTATCATTCAGCATTTTAGTCCCCGCATGGAAGATCAGCACATCATTGCTAACCGTATCCAGGCCGCTTATCTCTTTGCCTTTCTCGTAGCCTTCCGGGTAACCACCTGATACCAGGAATACCGTAGCAGCCGTACGCGGATCGATCTCCAGTTTATAGTCAGCTAATGTATGGTCGTGGAGGGCTTTAAACAGCTCGAACAGGTCAGATTTGATGCGTGGAAGTATAGCTTCAGTTTCCGGATCGCCGAGGCGCACGTTATATTCAATTACATATGGTTCGCCGTTCACGCTCATCAACCCTATAAACAGGAAACCTGAATAATCGAGTCCCTCCTGCTGCATGCCCTGCAAAGTTGGCGCTATAACACGGTCTTTTACCTTTTGCATAAACACATCGTCAGCAAACGGAACCGGCGACACGGCACCCATACCGCCCGTATTCAGGCCGGCATCGCCTTCGCCAATGCGCTTATAGTCTTTCGCTTCGGGCAGCAGCACATACTCTTTGCCATCGGTAAGTATAAATACAGATACCTCGATCCCTTGCAGAAACTCTTCGATAACTACTTTTGTACCTGCTTTGCCAAATCGGTTGTTGCGCAGCATATCTTCCAGGGCATCCAGTGCATGCTCATAATCCGGAGAAATGATAACGCCTTTACCGGCAGCCAGGCCGTCCGCTTTTAACACGACAGGGTAATTGTGGCTACGCAGGTATTCTACTGCCTCACGGTAGGTTTCTTCTGTAAAGGTTTTGTAACGGGCAGTTGGTATGTTGTAGTTCTGCAGAAAGCTTTTGCAAAAGTCTTTACTTCCCTCCAGCATGGCACCAGCTTTTTTAGGCCCGATAACCAGGATGTGGCGCAGGTATTCTGTTTCCTGAAAGTAATCGTGAATGCCTTCTACAAGCGAATTTTCCTGGCCAACTACCAGCATCATAATATTAAAGTCCGTGGCAAACTTCGCTACCTCCTCAAAGTTGTGGATATCAACGCAGGCATCGGTGCCAAACATAGTAGTGCCGGCATTTCCGGGGGCCACAAACACCTGATCGCAATATTCACTCTGGCTTAGTTTCCAGGCTATAGTATGTTCTCGTGCTCCGGATCCAATAATCAGTACATTCATAGTTATGTTGCTTATGGCTGGTTATACTTGCTTGTAAAAGCGTTGCTGCGAAGTTATTAAAATTATACGTGCCCGCTATAGTATACTTGCTTTTTAGAGAGATGAATTACGCAACGCCTGCCTATAGTAAGGGCAAAAAAACAGCCGCACCCTGAGGCGCGGCTGAATAATCATCAAAACACTGTAATATTATTATAGATCGCCACGCTCGGCAGCTTTCTTCATTTTCTCGTTTGCAAAGATCGCAATCTCTACACGACGGTTCTGCTGACGACCTTCTGCGGTAGTGTTATCAGCAATTGGCTGGTCAAATGCATAACCTTGTGTTGTCATACGGCCACGATCTACGCCCTGACCTGATAAGAATACAGCAACAGACTCTGCACGACGCTCCGATAAACGCTGGTTCAACTCACGTGTACCTGTGTTATCCGTATGGCCTTCGATCAGGATGTTTGTATCCTCATACTTTTTAAGGGTAGCAGCCAGCTGCGAGATCTCTGTTCTGGCATTCGACTGCAGTTCTGCAGAGTTAGTTGGGAAAAGGATACCTGAGTCGAACGTAATTTTAATACCCTCGCCTACACGCTCAACCTGCGCATTTTCCAGGTCACGACGAAGCTCTTCGGCTTGCTTATCCATGTGGCGGCCAATAAGCGCACCAGTTGTACCACCTACGGCAGCACCAATAATGGCACCTGCAGCAGTGTTACCTGCAGCTTTACCAATTACGCCACCAACTACGGCACCGGCACCGGCACCAATTGCACCGCCTTTAGCGGTTCTACTGGCGTTACAAGATGTAAACAACAAGCCAACTATGGCCAGCAGCGATAAATAGATTCTAATGCTTTTCATATTCATTGTTATTAAGTTCTACTTTTAAATTCGAATTTGTCAGTGCTTATTACTGCTTATTTTTAAAAATGTTATGGTTTAGGACCAGTTTTAAAAGCCACCGACGTCTGTGATCCCAGTTCAATTTTACAGGTGTTTGATTTTAAATACTTTATATAGCTTTATCTGTATGCTTAAACGTCCAAAATATTTAACAGGTTTTTAAATTACGTAAAAGCAGGTCGTTAGCGGGTAAAGTATAAGCCACAAAAAAGCGCCTGCCAACCGAAGCTGACAGGCGCTTTCCTGTATTTTCAAGTACAATTTATACTTACTTCAGCTCACCGGTCTCGGCGGCTTTTTTCATCTCGTCGTTCGCAATAATGATGATTTCTACACGACGGTTCTGGCTGCGGCCATCTACTGTTGAGTTATCAGCGATCGGCTGGTCGTAGCTATAACCTTTAGCCTGTAAACGAGTGGCATCAACACCAACGCTTTTGGCATAGTTTAACACAGACTGCGCACGTCGCTCTGATAATTTCTGGTTCAGCTCGTAGCTACCGGTGTTATCAGTGTGGCCTTCTATAATTACGTTCGTGCCTTCGTACTCTTTTAAAGTCTGAGCCAGTTTAGCAATGTCCTGCTTAGCAGAAGCACTTAGCTCGGCAGAGTTAGTTGCGAACAGGATACCCGAATCGAAATTGATACGGATAGCCTCGCCAACGCGCTCAACGTTTGCATTTTCCATGCTCTTCTCCAGCTCTTCGGCCTGCTTATCCATACGGCGACCAATAACGGCGCCAGTTGCACCACCAACGGCAGCACCAATAATAGCACCTGCGGCAGTGTTACCCATTTTGTTACCGATAATACCGCCAATCACAGCACCGGAACCGGCACCTATAATACCACCTTTCGTGGTCTTATTCATTCCTTTTTTATCTGATGTTTCAGAGGTGGTCTCTGTATTTTCGGTTGTTGAACCAGATGTATCAGCCGTTGGGCGAGCGCTCTGGCAAGATGCAAACAGCATAGAAGCTGCTAAAAATGATGTTAAAGAAAGTTTTAACGATTTCATGTTGTTTTTTAATTAGTAAAGTTGGGTGTACGTTTTAAATTAAGTAACGATTACAATTGTGGCTAATGCCTACCTGCTGATTGCAATTGCAGTGCCAGTTTTACACAAACGCCTGCATCTATCAAAACAATACAAGTATAGATCGAAAAATATATTATTCCTTGAATATTTAAATCCTGATCTACACTAACTGGCAATAAAAAAGTCTGCCACTACAAAAATGGCAGACTCTTAAAAATTATATACCGTTATGGTTACGAAGCCTTTGTCGCTTTTACCGACTTTGTCTTTGCAGTTTCAGCATCGCTCTTTTTGCAAACCATACTTAAAAGCGTGGTCAGTTTTTCTTTCAATTCCTTACGGTCAACTATAAAATCAAGGAAACCGTGCTCCAGCACAAACTCTGCACTCTGAAAGCCTTTTGGCAGGTCTTTACCAATTGTTTCTTTAATTACACGCGGACCTGCAAAACCGATAAGCGCACCTGGCTCTGCAATGTTAAAATCGCCGAGCATGGCATACGAAGCTGTTACACCACCAGTGGTAGGGTCAGTCAGCATCGAGATGTAAGGTAATCCTTCTTCAGAAAGCAGCGCCAGTTTAGCAGAAGTTTTAGCCATCTGCATCAGCGAGAAGCCAGCTTCCATCATGCGCGCACCACCCGATTTCGAGATCATCATAAAAGGTGTTCTTGTTTTGCGGGCATGGTCTATCGCGCGGGCGATCTTCTCTCCTACTACCGAGCCCATAGAGCCGCCAATAAAATTGAAGTCCATACAAGAGATCGTGATCTCACGGCCATTCATTTTACCATAGGCACTGCGCACAGCATCATGCAGGCCAGTAGACTTTTGGGTGGCAACTATACGGTTAGGGTATGGCTTTGAGTCTACAAAATCTAATGGGTCGCCTGAGGTCAGGTTGGCATCCAGCTCTGTAAATTCGTTGTTATCGAAAAGCAAAGCGAAATACTCCTTAGAGCCGATACGGTCGTGGTGGTTACACTTTACGCAGGTGCTCAGGTTCTTGCGGTGCTCGGCCATACTTGTTACACCTTTGCACTCCGGGCACTTATACCACAAACCATCCGGTGTTTCCTTCTTCTCTTCTGTAGGAGTATGAATTCCTTTTTCTACTCTTTTAAACCAAGGCATCATAGTTTAAAGCGTGCACTGGGCACTTAAAATGTGATAACTATACTTTCAGCCAACCGGCCATGTGTCTCAAAAATGTGGCCTGCCCTTCAGGCTCCGGGGAGCTCAAAAAAAGGCAGGCCACAAAAATATGTAATTATCAGCAGTTCTGCTACAAATTACGCTAATGTAATCTCATTGCTCAGGTAAACGTCCTGTATCGCGTTAAGTAATTCAACGCCTACTTTCATATCTTTCTGGAACGCTTTACGACCCGATATAAGGCCCATACCGCCTGCACGCTTGTTTATTACAGCTGTACGCACTGCATCCGCCAGGTCAGACTCGCCTTTAGACTCGCCACCTGAGTTGATAAGTCCGGCACGGCCCATATAGCAGTTAGCCACCTGGTAACGCGCCAGGTCTATCGGATTATCAGTAGTCAGTTTCTCATACATAGCCTTATGCGACTTCGCAAAGTTCACAGCAGTAAAACCACCGTTGTTCTCAGGTAGTTTCTGCTTGATGATGTCGGCCTGGATGGTAACACCCAGGTGGTTCGCCTGTGCTGTAATGTCTGCGGCTACGTGGTAATCGGTACCGTCTTTTTTAAAGGCATTGTTACGGGCATAGCACCAAAGTATAGTTGCCATACCTAACTGGTGTGCTCTCTCAAAAGCTTCGGCTACTTCCATTATCTGGCGCGAAGACTCTTCTGAACCAAAGTAAATAGTTGCTCCCACCGCAGTTGCTCCCAGGTTCCAGGCTTCGTCTACAGAGCCGTACATGATCTGGTCGAACTTGTTCGGGTAAGTAAGCAGCTCGTTATGGTTGATCTTAACTATAAACGGAATTTTGTGGGCGTATCTTCTCGACATCATGGCCAGGTTACCGAAAGTTGTAGCAACCGCGTTGCAACCACCCTCCATTGCCAGCTTAATAATGTTTTCAGGGTCGAAGTAAATAGGGTTTGGTGCAAACGAAGCACCGGCAGTATGCTCTATACCCTGGTCAACTGGCAGGATAGACAGGTAACCAGTACCAGCCAGACGGCCATGGTTAAATAACTGTTGTAAGCTACGGAGCACCTGCGGGCTGCGGTTAGACTGCACAAAAATGCGATCTACAAAATCAGGGCCCGGGGCGTGCAGCTGCTCTTTTGAGATTGTTTTGCTTTCATACTGAAGAAGGCTTTCTCCTTCCGAACCAAGTAAAGAAACGATGTTATCGTAATTCATTTGTCTTTAAAATTTTGTGATAGAGACACTTTCAATTTGGTAGTACAAATATAAGAAGGTATATATTACTTTTTATATACTTTGGAAAAGGATTCCCTTACGCAGCTAAATACAGCATATTTACCCTCCTACAATATAAAAGTATTACTATATACTTCTTAAAAGGTTGTCTCTAAAACCGGCTGTTCAAAGTATAAAATCTGAACCGTTTCAGGTATAAACCTCTCCTCTTTACAACATCTAAACAAAATCAAAAACGTTATATTAATTATACCATTAACCTAACCAACTATGAAAAAAGTTTTACAAAAAGCAACTTATAACCTGCAAAGGCGGACATTTATACTTGTGTTTATGTATTTGTGGGGTTGCGCCTCGAGTACACAACTAACCGGCTCCTGGAAAAATCCGGAGGCCACCGGCAAAACCTATAATAACATTGTAGTAGCCGCCTTAACCGAAAATATACTTGTCCGCCAGGAAGTAGAGCAGGATTTGGTAAACGAATTGAATGCAAAAGGCTTAAACGCTATTAAAAGTATCGATGTTTTTCCGCCACATACCAGTAGCGAGAAGCAGCCTGACGTGAACCAACTGCTCGAAAATATGCGTGGCAAAAATTATGATGCTATACTTACCGTAGCCCTTGTTGATGAAAAGACCCAGACACGTTATGTCCCCGACAATGTAGGATACAGCCCAGTAACACGCTATTCCTGGTATGGCCGGTTCAGAGGATATTATACTTACCTGTACCCTGTGCTATACGAGCCCGGCTACTATACTGAAGACAAGATCTATTACCTCGAAACGAACCTATATGATGTAAACACCGATCATTTGTTATGGTCAGCACAGTCGCGGTCTTATAGTCCGGGTAGTTTACGCAAAGCTGCCGAAAAATTAGCCGAGATAACTGTAAACAAACTGGCCGAAGACAACCTAATAGCAGCAGGACAACCCCAGAGATAAAAAAAGGGACACCATCACAGCATCCCTTTTATAATTTATAGTTTGTTATGACTATTCGTTGTATACCACATGCAACACCGTTTGCCCTACTGCCTTTAATGTTTTTGGGCTGATGATGGACATGCTATCAGAGTGGCGGTGGTGGTAATCGCCAAAGTAATCGCCATCGATGCTGCTCATGTTATACTCCACTATATCTATCATTGGGATGTTGGCCCATGCGTTTATATAAGAGTGGTCGTCGGTGATGGCTGGGGCGTTTACATATTTAAAATAGTCGGAGTAGCCTAGTTTATTACCAGCCTTCCATACTTTATCTACTATGTTCTTAGCGTACTGCATGGAGGTACCTTCGCGGGCGAAGCGGGCGTTTTTAGCGCCTACCATATCCAACAATATACCATACTTGGCTTTATAGTTTGGTTCATGCATATTCTTGCTCCAGTACTGCGAGCCCAGGCACCAGGTATCGTCCTGGTAAGGCAGGTCGCTGTCATCTGGCTGGCCATAATCTTCGCCGTCAAAGAAAAACAGATCCACGCCTACATCCGGTTTCTGCTCTGCAGCCTGAATAGTTCGGGCAATCTCTAAAAGTACAGCTACGCCACTGCCGCCATCATTAGCACCATCAATCGGTTTATCAGGGTTGCTGCTATCCTTGTCTGCAAATGGGCGGGTATCCCAGTGGGCTGCCAGCATAATGCGTTTTTTTGCTTCCGGGTTATACGATGCGATGATGTTACGCAGGTTTAGCATCGTACCATCAAAAGCACGCATCTTAAACTCCTGCACTTCTACTTCGGCACCGTATTCTTTTAGCTTACTAATAATCCAGTCGCCATTTGCTTTATGCGGTGCTGTATTAGGTACCCGGGGGCCAAAAGCTACCTGCTTTGCCACAAACTGGTAAGCAGAATCAGCATTAAAGGCCGGGGCCTGTACGCCAGCGGGTTCTTTTGTAACTTCGGAGGTGGCAGCGCTCTGCTCTGCATTGCTGTTCTCTGCAGAATCGCAACTATAAAGTGCCAGCGCACTACCTACAAGTATAGTTAACAGGTTCAATCTATTCTTCATAAGCCCAGTCGATACCGGTTTTTAAATCTTTAATCACTATGCCCTGCTTCTTCAGGTCAGCACGTATGGCATCTACTTTATCATACGCTTTTGCCTCTTTGGCTTCTTTGTAAAACGAAAGTATAAGCTCCAGCATCTCTGCCTGGTCACCCAGCTTCTCCTCTTTCAAGCCAAGTATATCCAGCACCAGCGTATTATAGGTCTCTCTTATGGTATCAAATGTTCCACGTGTGAGGTGACTGATCTGAAGTTGACCCAGGTATAAACTGTTTATTTTTTTCAGCAGGTTAAACAACGATGCGATCGTGCGCGCCGTGTTCATGTCATCATTCAACCCACGGAAGCAGTCTTCTGTCAGTTTCAGCAGTTCTTCGTTCAGTTTCTCGTCCGGAGTAATACCTTCTTCCGGGTACTGCATTTTCTCCAGCACACGTAGTCCGTTCATCAGCTTGGTGTAGCCTTTACGGGCCGCTTGCAGTGCTTCGTTACTGAAATCCAGGGTGCTTCTGTAGTGCGCCTGAAGTATAAAGAAGCGAACCGTCATGGGCGTATAAGCCTGCTCCAGCAATTCTTTATTTCCGCTGAATAATTCAGACAAAGTAATAAAGTTACCAAGCGACTTGCCCATTTTCTGACCATTTATCGTGATCATGTTATTATGGACCCAGTATTTGGCTTCGTCTGATTTACTGTTGCTGGCCTGGCTCTGTGCTATCTCGCATTCGTGGTGCGGAAACATCAGATCGAGGCCGCCACCATGTATATCAAAGGTCTGTCCTAAGTATTTACGGCTCATGGCCGAGCACTCCAGGTGCCAGCCCGGGAAACCGTTCCCCCACGGCGATGGCCAGCGCATGATATGTTCAGGCGATGCATTTTTCCAAAGTGCAAAGTCAAGTGGCGAACGCTTTTCATGTTGCCCTTCGGTTTCGCGGGTATTGCTTAGCAGGTCTTCTATTATGCGGCCGGAAAGCTTGCCATAGTTATGGTCTTTGTTGTAAGCCGGCACATCAAAGTATACCGAGCCATTCACTTCGTAAGCAAAGCCGTTAGCAAGTATCTCCTGTATCATCTCGATCTGCTCCAGAATATGCCCCGAAGCGCGCGGCTCAATATCAGGCGGAAGTATATTCAGCAGCGCCATATCCTCATGGAAACGGTTTGTAAAATGCTGCACCACTTCCATCGGCTCCAGGTGCTGTATCTTGGCTATTTTCGCGATCTTATCTTCGCCCTCGTCAGCATCATTCACCAAATGGCCTACATCGGTAATGTTGCGCACATAACGCACTTTATACTTCAGGTATTTAAGATACCGGTACAGCACATCGAAGGTAACATAGGCACGGGCATGGCCCAGGTGAGCTTCGCCGTAAACCGTAGGACCGCACACATACATACCCACAAACGGAGCGTGCAGCGGCTCAAATACTTCCTTCTTGCGTGTTAGCGTATTGTATAGATTCAGGTTCTGTTGCATAGTATAAGTATAGACACCAGTGGTGCCGCACTTTATAGTTTTATCAGCCTAAGGTGGCTGGTTTATAGTTCAAAATTAAAAAGATTGCGTCCCAACTCCTAACTTTCAGGTTCCAGCACATACGTAGCTGATATCGGGAAGTGGTCGGACAAGCCCATTTCGTAATGTGTTTCGAAGTTAATAGCCCGCAGGCCTTCGCTGTAAAACTGGTTATCGATACGCAGAAAAGGCAGTGGACCGTTATAGGTGGCACCAATCCCCGAGCCAGCTTCTACAAACGCATTATCCAGGTTTCGGGCTAACTGGTTGTAAGTATAACTCGCAGGTATATCGTTAAAGTCGCCGCTAACTATAACAGGGTAAGGCGACTCGTTAATATGCTCCAGCAACTTTTCTACCTGCCGGCTGCGGGCAGCAAAACCCCGCTTTAAACGGCGTGCTACATTCCGGCTTTCTTTTTTGAAGTTTGCTTCGTTACCGATAGCCGAATACGTGTTCTCAATATCCTGCGACTTAATGCTCATGGATTGCAGGTGCGTGGCATACACCCGGACAGTATCCCCTTTCACATTCAGGTCGGCCCAGATCGCACGGTTGGTATTCGATTCATTAAACCTGATGACACCTTTGTTGATGATAGGATAACGTGAAAAGATGGCTATACCAATATCCGCCTTGTTGCGGTCTACATACGACACAGAGAAGTAGCGGTGTTTATCGTAACGGTTACCTATGCGGCTTACGGTGTTATAAACATTAGACCCGCGATTACTATAAAACTCCTGCAGGCAATATACATCAGCAGGGTGCGTGGCAACCCAGTCGATCATTTCTGTGGAAGCTTCGCGCTCATTTCCGTCGCGGTCGGTGTAGGCATTAAAAACGTGCGCATTATAGCTGAGCACCTGTAGTGTTTTAACTCCTTCTGCTGCCGTTTCGTTTGCATTAAACGTCATGAACCGGTTGTAATAACCCCAGCCAAGTATAATAACCGCTAACGGCAAGGCTACAAACCAGGAGCGCCTTAGCAGCCAGTAAACCAGAAACAGGGCGTTAAGCACCAGTGCTACCGGCAGGCTAAGCGCTATAAAACCGGCAGGCCAGAACTGGTGAGGAGGCACACGCAGGCAAAGCACACCAGTCAGCACCCAAAACACCACTACAATGTTTAAGATGAGCCAAATCCGTCGCCGTATTTTTTTAAATGTATCTGACACGAAACAAACATACAAATAAAGCTGTGATGTATGCTATGCCTGGCCTGTAAAAAACAGCCTGCTATCAAAATCAGGAACTATAACGTAAGCCAGAACTATTATTAACGGACCGCTGTTACTTCTGCAACTCCAACCTGCTGCGGCTATACTTTACTAAAGCCCGATTTTACCCTCTCAGCTTGTACACTAACTATAAATTAATACCGCTCATTAGTGCAGTGTATTGTATATATAATGTTTTTGTAGTAAATTTGTGAAATTATTTCGCAGGAGATGAGGGGACACGAAGTCCCCTTCTTTATTTCTTATACTTGTAAACAATGGCACTAACCGCGAAAACCATACAAGAGATGGCGGAAGCCAGTCTCGCTGATAACGACCTGTTTCTCGTAGATGTAACAGTTTCAGATTCACCGGTTCGCCCTAAAGTAACTGTGCTGGCCGATGGCGAGCAGGGAATTACGATAGAACAGTGTGCTACGCTTAGTCGCCGTATCAGCAAGAAGATAGAAGAGCAGTTTGGCGAAGAACTGAGCTATACGATAGAAGTAAGCTCGCCGGGTGTGGATTTTCCGCTTACGCAACCAAAGCAGTTTATGCGTAATGTAGGCCGCAACCTGAAACTGAAACTGCAGGACGGCACCGAGAAGACCGGCAAACTGGAAGAAGTAACCGAAACAGGTATAAACCTGACAGAAGAAATAAAACAAAAAGGCAAAAAGGCAACGTATGAGCCTGTGCAAATACCTTTCGGGGAGATTGTAAAAGCAAATGTTGTAATATCATTTAAATAAAAAGATAATGAACAGTTCAGTCCTGATCGAGTCGTTCGCCGAATTCGCGAAATTCAAGAACATAGACCGCCCGACCATGATGCGTATACTTGAAGACGTATTCCGCACCATGATCCGCAAGAAGTGGGGTACCGACGAGAACTTTGACATCATCCTGAACGTGGAGAAGGGTGACCTGGAGATCTGGCGCAACCGCGAAATCGTGGACGACAACTCTGAGGACATCTGGGATCATGATAAGATCGCTTTATCGGATGCACAGAAGATAGAACCTGACTTTGAGGTTGGTGAAGAAGTATCGGAAGAGATACAACTGGAAGACTTTGGTCGTCGTGCTGTACTTACAGCCCGCCAGACGCTTATCCAGCGCATCAAGGACATGGAGAAAGAACTGTTGTTCCAGAAGTATAAAGACCTTGTAGGCGAGATCATCTCTGGTGAAGTATACCAGGTATGGAACCGTGAAGTGTTGTTACTGGACCAGGAAGAAAACGAACTGCTGATACCAAAAGGCGAACAGATACCAAAAGACCGTTACCGTAAGGGCGATGTTGTACGTGCTGTTGTTCAGCGTGTTGAGATCGTGAACGGAAATCCGAAAATCATTCTTTCTCGTACATCTCCAACATTCCTGGAGCGCTTGTTCGAAAACGAGGTACCGGAAATATACGATGGCCTGATCGCTATCAAGAAAATTGTTCGTGAGCCGGGTGAGCGTGCTAAAGTAGCCGTAGAATCTTTTGACGACCGCATTGACCCGGTGGGTGCCTGCGTTGGTATGAAAGGTTCGCGTATACATAGCATCGTACGTGAACTCGAGAACGAGAACATCGACGTAATTAACTATACCGATAACCTGGAGCTATACATTCAGCGTGCGCTTAGCCCTGCTAAGATCAGCAGCATGAAGATAGACGAAGAAACGAAGCGTGTATCTGTGTTCCTGAAGCCAGACCAGGTATCGCTTGCAATCGGTAAAGGCGGCCAGAACATTAAACTGGCAAGCCGCCTGGTAGATATGGAGATCGACGTATTCAGAGAATCTGAGATATACGAAGAAGATATCAGCCTGGAAGAATTTACTGACGAGATCGAAGACTGGGTGATCGCAGAACTGCGTCGCATTGGTTTAGATACAGCGAAAAGTGTATTGGCCATAAGCAAGGAAGACCTGCTGCGCCGCACCGAGCTGGAAGAAGAAACCATCGACGACGTGCTGGACATCCTGCGCGAAGAGTTGGAAGAAGAAGACAATCAATAGTTGTGTGTTGCGTGCCATTCCTATAATTTTGAATAAAATTTAACGAATGGCACGCTGCCCATTACCTGGCAACAGGCAGCTAATTATTAATATTAAGAATAAAGACAGCATAAAGAACAAAATGGCAGAAGAACAAACAAGGAGGCTTAAACAGGTTGCAACTAAGTTGAACATTGGTACATCTACCATTGTAGACTACCTCTCTGCTAAGGGTTTTGACGTGGAAAATAAACCCACTGCCAAGATCACAGCAGAGCAGTTCGGTATGCTGGCCAAAGAATTTGCGTCTTCGATGCAGGACAAGATAGAGGCAGAAGAACTTAATATTGGTAAAAAGCCGCAAACTAACCAGGTTGTAGATACCGAAGGTCAGCAGCCTGAGCCTAAAAAGACAACTGAGCCAGAGCAGGAACTGCAAATAAAGACAGTGCACCAGCAAAAAGGCGAAGCTGCTCCAAAAGCGGAAGCTCCAAAACCTGAAGTGAAGGAAGAGAAAGTTCCGGAACCAAAGCTACCAGGCATTAAAGTATTAGGTAAAATTGAGCTGGATGCTAAAGGCAATCCTAAAAAACCGGAAGCACCAAAAGCTCCTGAAAAGCCAGTAGCAGAAGCACCGGCAGCTCCAGAGGCTTCTAAACCAGTTGAGAAACCGGTAGAAGAGAAACCAAAAGCTCCTGAGCCTGCTCCGCAAGCAGCAGAAGCACCAAAACCAGCTGAAAAGCCTGCCCCTGAAAAACCAGCAACGCCTGCGCCTGCGCAACCGGCAGCTCCAGTTGCTGAGAAACCAGCGGCACCGGCACCTGAAAAACCTGCCGCTCCGGCTGCAGAGACTCCGGCAGCACCAGTAGCCCCAGCTGAAAAAGCTCCGGCCGCTCCCGAAAAATCGGAACAAGAACAAGGACCAATAGAAACATTTACAGCAAAAGCCGATCAGTTAAAAGGCCTTACTGTACTGGGCAAGATCGAATTACCAGATAGCTCACGCAGAAAAGGTACTAAACCTGTAGCCTCCTCAGATGATAAGAAGGCCGGCAAAAAGAAAAAGCGCAAGCGCATTATTGTACCAACTGAAGGCGGCCAGCAGCAACAAGGTGGTGGCCAGAACCAGCAACAACGTCCTGTTACCCCAGCAGGTGGCGGTCGTGGCCCTCAAGGTGGCGGACCAGGTGGTAAGAATAAACCGCGCGGCGGAGGATTTACACCTCGCCCTGAGAAGGCCGAAGTAACCGATAAAGAGATCCAGGAGCAGATCAAAGCAACACTTGCCAAACTTAGTGGTGGTAAAAGCGGTGGTGGTAACCGTGCCAAGTATCGTCGTGAGAAACGTTCGGCTATAGCTGATGCAACGGAAGAGCGCAGAATGATGGAAGCCGCAGAGTCTAAGACATTGCGTGTAACCGAATTCGTATCTGCTAACGACCTTGCCTCGCTGATGAACGTGAGCGTGAACGATGTTATTAAGGTGTGTATGCAACTTGGTATGTTCGTTTCTATAAACCAGCGACTGGATGCAGAAGCGATCACGATCATTGCAGATGAATTCGGCTATGGTATAGAATTTATTACAAGCGAAGACGAGCAGGCACTGGAATCTATTGAAGAAGAAAGCGAAGACAACCTGGAAGAACGCGCTCCGATCGTAACGATCATGGGTCACGTTGACCACGGTAAAACTTCCCTGCTTGACTACATCCGTGATGCGAACGTAACCGCTGGTGAAGCCGGTGGTATTACACAGCACATCGGTGCATATAAAGTAAAAACAGAAAGCGGCCGTATGGTTACTTTCCTGGATACGCCTGGTCACGAAGCCTTTACAGCGATGCGTGCCCGTGGTGCCAAAGTAACGGACGTTGTTATTATTGTGGTAGCAGCCGACGACTCGGTGATGCCTCAGACAAAAGAAGCGATCAACCACGCACAGGCAGCCGGTGTACCAATTATCATTGCACTTAACAAAATAGATAAGCCAGGTGCCAACCCTGATAAAGTTCGTGAAGAACTTGCTCAGCTGAACATATTAGTTGAAGAGTGGGGTGGTAAATACCAGGCACAGGAAGTATCAGCAAAAACAGGACAGGGCGTAAACGACCTGTTAGAGAAAGTATTGCTGGAAGCTGAATTACTGGAATTAAAAGCCAATAAGAACAGAAACGCTATAGGTACAGTTATTGAAGCCGCTCTTGATAAAGGCCGTGGTTATGTAGCAACTATGCTTGTACAAACAGGTACCTTGAAAATAGGTGATGTTGTACTGGCAGGTTCGCATTACGGTAGAGTAAAAGCGATGACCGACCACCGTGGTCGTAAAATGAAAGAAGCAGGCCCGTCTACTCCGGTACAGTTACTGGGCTTAGATGGCGCTCCTCAGGCTGGTGATAAGTTTGTTGTAATGGAATCGGAGCGTGAGGCCCGTGAAATTGCATCTAACCGTTCGCAGGTACAACGTGAGCAAAGCTTACGTACCCGTAAACACATTACCCTGGATGAGATCGGACGTCGTTTGGCTATCGGTACATTTAAGGAGCTTAACGTGATCGTAAAAGGTGACGTGGATGGATCGGTAGAAGCACTTTCTGACTCTTTACTGAAATTATCTACACCGGAAGTTCAGGTTAGCATCATCAACAAAGGTGTGGGTGCTATCTCAGAATCAGATGTATTGCTGGCTTCGGCTTCCGATGCGATCATTATCGGTTTCCAGGTTCGTCCTTCGCAGAATGCACGTAAATTAGCTGAGCAGGAACAGATCGATGTTCGCCTGTACTCTATCATCTACGATGCGATAAATGAAGTGAAAGATGCCATGGAAGGTATGCTTGCACCAACCCTGAAAGAAGAGATCACTGGTAACGTAGAAGTACGTGAGGTGTTCAAGATCACGAAGGTGGGTACAATTGCAGGTTGTATGGTGACAGACGGCACGATACAGCGTAATGCCAAAGTACGCCTGATACGCGATGGCATTGTAGTACACGATGGCGAAATACTGGCCCTTAAACGTTTCAAAGACGATGTAGCCGAGGTAAGACAAGGTTACGAGTGCGGTATGAGCCTGAAGAACTATAACGACATCCAGGTGGGCGACATAATTGAAGCCTACGTAGAGAAAGAAGTGAAGCGTACACTATAAGCGCAGCACTTACCTATAAAACAGAAAAGCCTCCGGATATCCGGAGGCTTTTCTGTTTTATAAAATTGTCAAAAAAATTAACGTCTTTTCTTGCGGGCAAGCATACGCTTATCTTTACGATGCTTCTTATGCATTTCTTTTTCTCGTTTCTCTATAGCTTTCATCTTCTTGCTTTTCACGCGCTTCTTATCAAAGGCAGATTTTCTGCCACCGATCGTTTCATAATCGTTATAGCGTTTATCTAAACCTGCACCGCGAGCGCCAACTTCATCAGCCGATACACCTTTAGATGTTTTAGATGTTCCCCAGTACTCATCCTTTGTAGTTGAGCCCATCGTATTGCTGGGCGCAGTTTGAGCAGAAACTTCGGAATAAGCTAAAAATAAGCTAAGGCAAAATATGGAAAGCAATATTTTCTTCATGCTAAGTATTTGATAGTGGTGCTAATATAACGGAGTATAACCTAAAAGTTATATATTATTAATTACAAACAGCAGAAAAAACTATAAAAGTTCGCTAAACCACATTTATACTTTAATAAATAAACTCCTGCCCTACCTGTTAAGTGACCAAAAGTATAAGTATAAAATATGCAGCAGCTTTATAGCTTCAGCAAAAACTTAAGGACTTATACTCTGATCGGTTAGCAGGGTTATAAAACCATGCTTGAGGCTCTCTGAACGGAAGTTATTTTACAAAACGGGACGATACCTGTAAGTATAACCATAGGTACAAGTATAAACCAGCGACAAGGGGTTCTTACTTATCAGCATTAGTTTTGAGGATATCCCGGATCTCGGTAAGCAGCATCTCTTCTTTGTTAACTGGCGGAGCAGGCTTAGCAGCTTCTTTTTCGCGCAGGCGGTTTATAGTGCGTACCAGCAGGAAGATAGCAAAAGCAATTATCAGGAAGTTGATGACAGCCTGTATGAACATGCCATAGTTAATGGAAACTGCCGGGGCAATAACTTCACCATTCTCTACCACAGCCTCTTTAAGTATAAGCTTAAGCGAGCTGAAATCTACTTTACTGATCAACAAGCCCAGCGGTGGCATGATCACATCATCAACCAAAGATTTCGTAATTCCGCCAAAGGCAGCACCAATAACCACCCCTACAGCCAGGTCGATCACGTTACCCTTAACTGCAAACTTTTTAAATTCAGCTAAAAAGCCCATTGTCTTTATTTTAATTTAATCCTGAACTACAAATATACTATAAAGCACAAATCAGTTTATATACCGTATAGCAGCCATATACCACGTCATTTAAAATTAAATGAAATCACTATATTTGTGGTCAAAACAAAGAGATCTAAAACGAGCTGGAATATAACCTATGGGCACTTACGAAAACCTGCTGCTGCAATTAGAAGAAGGCATCCTGACAATAACTATAAACAGGGCCGATAAGATGAATGCGCTGAATATTGATACAGTGCGCGAAATAAAAGCCGCTATGCAGCAAGTGTATGATGACGAAAATGTAAAAGGCGTGATCATAACCGGTGCCGGAGAAAAAGCGTTTGTTGCCGGTGCCGATATTGCGGAGATAGCAGAACTGAGCGAAGTGAATGCCCGCAATTTTGCTGAGCGCGGACAGGAAATTTTCAGCATGATCGAGAATTGCAACAAGCCTGTAATTGCCGCTGTAAACGGATTTGCTTTAGGTGGTGGCTGCGAACTGGCTATGGCCTGCCATATGCGTGTAGCTACAAACAACGCTAAGTTTGGCCAGCCGGAAGTAAACCTGGGTCTGATACCAGGGTATGGTGGCACGCAGCGCCTGCCGTTACTTATAGGCAGAAGCAAAGCCCTTGAAATGATGATGACAGGCGATATGATCTCGGCAGATGAAGCAAGAATGCTTGGCCTGGCAAACCATGTAGTAGTTCCTGATGAACTGATAGCTACCTGCCGCGCTATACTTAAGAAAATATTAAGCAAAGCACCACTGGCGATCGGGCTGGTAATTGAGTGCGTTAATGCTGTTTTTGATAAGGAAGAGAACGGTTACCAGACCGAAGCCAACTCTTTTGCCCGCTGCTGCGCCTCTGAAGACTTTGTAGAAGGCACCAACGCATTTCTTGAAAAACGCAAACCTGTTTTTAAAGGCTTATAGTAAGTTTCTTTCCCGACCTGATATAGTAACATGAGCATAGCCAAGAAACTGGTCGGGCAGACTGCTGCCTATGGTTTAAGTAGTATAGTTGGGCGCATGCTCAACTACATGCTTGTGCCAGTTTATACACTGGTATTTGCCAGAGAAGAATATGGTATCGTTTCGTACTTGTACTCTTTTACAGCATTCTTTAATGTGCTCTTTACTTATGGCATGGAAACCGCTTATTTCAGGTTTGCCAATAAACAGGGAGCTGATAAGGAAGCCATCTACAACAGAACACTGACAGCTATAACGCTGACATCAGCGGTCTTCACAAGTTTACTTATACTTCTGTCCGGTGAGATTGCGACTTATGTTGGCTTGCCAAATAAAGAAGAATATATCATTTGGCTGGCTATAGTATTAGCTATAGATGCGATTATTGCTATTCCGTTCGCCCGACTCAGGCTGGAAAATAAAGCTGTCAAGTTCGCATCTATAAAATTGGCTAATATAGTGCTTACTGTTGGCGCTAATATGTTCTTTCTGGTGCTCTGCCACGATATTTATATGGGCAAGTACCTGACAGGGCTTAAACCTTTAGTTACAAGCATTTATAATCCAGACTTCGGTATCGGTTATATTTTCCTGATAAACCTGGTTGCTAACGCACTCATGATTCCGATGCTATGGCGTGAGTTTAGTTCTTTTAGGCTTAAACTCGACTTTGAACAGTTAAGGCCAATGCTTGTGTATGCGTATCCTCTCTTATTTATGGGGCTGGCAGGTGTTGTAAATGAAGTAATCGACAGAGTACTTTTAGAGGCTGTTCTGCCGGAAGGCTTTTATCCAAATACAAGCAATATGGCTGCTGTTGGTGTATACAGCGCTTGCTATAAGCTTTCCATATTCATGACGCTTGCTATTCAGGCATTCCGTTATGCGGCTGAGCCGTTCTTTTTCTCGCAGGCTGAAGACAAGAATTCTTCACAAACCTTTGCCCTCGTTATGAAGTGGTTTGTTATCGCATGCGCATTTATTTTTCTTTTCATTTCGGCAAACCTCGAAGATTTTGGATTGCTGTTGCGTAGCCCGGAGTACCGCGAAGGCCTTATGGTGGTACCCGTTCTACTTTTGGCTAACCTGTTTCTGGGCGTTTACTATAACCTGTCGGTGTGGTTTAAACTTACCGATAAAACAAGGTTTGGTACTTACATCAGCTTTGGTGGTGCAGCTCTAACTATAATAGGCAACCTGTTGCTTATTCCGGTGCTGGGTTATATGGGCTCAGCCATTGCTACGCTTATTTGTTACTTCAGCATGGCACTGGCCAGTTACATTTTGGGCAATCGCCACTACCCTATTCCCTACCCAGTTAAAACTATAGCCGGTTATATCTTACTGGCAGTTGGTTTGGTATGGGCAACTATAGCAATTGATATCGAGAACTGGTGGGCACGCCACGCATTTCAGCTGTTTGTATGTATTGCTTTTTTAGCAATTGTATGGCTGTTAGAGCGCAAGCGCCTGCTTAAACTATAAATCTTTAGGAAAGATGAACAACAAGAACTTAGCAGTTAACGTCATTAATCAATCCAGGCATGCGTTGCCGCATTACCAGACCGAGCATTCGGCTGGCATGGACCTGCGCGCCAACCTGGATGCACCTGTTACGTTAAAGCCGCTGCAACGCGCCCTTATACCTACTGGTCTGTTTATAGCATTACCGGAAGGCCACGAAGCACAGATTCGCCCACGCAGCGGACTGGCATACAAACACGGCATTTCTATCGTTAACACTCCGGGAACTATAGATGCTGATTACCGTGGCGAGATAAAAGTATTACTCGTAAACCTCTCGGACCAGGAGTTTATAGTAGAAGACGGCGAACGCGTAGCCCAGATGATAGTGGCAAAGTACGAGCGCGTAGCGTGGCAGGAAACCGAAGCCTTATCTGATACCGAGCGCGGTGCAGGTGGTTACGGAAGCACAGGAACAAAATAGTTACTGGCAACTATAAACTGGCAACTTCTTTATAGTTATTGATAACTATAAGCTAACATCAACTTAATACTGGTTACCAGTTAGTAACTATAGTTATCCTTAACTATAACCCATTAACTGACAACTATAAACTAAAATAGCTGCGGCACAAAGCGGTAGCATTAACCATAATTTAAATTAAACTATAAAATAGCTATGAGGATTATTATACCGATGGCAGGAATGGGCAAGCGTATGCGCCCTCATACTTTAACTGTACCTAAACCACTTATACCTATAGCAGGCAAGCCAATTGTGCAGCGCCTCGTCGAAGATATTGCTAAAGTTTGCCACGAGCCTATCGAGGAAGTAGCTTTTATTATCGGCCACTTCGGTGATGCCGTTGAGAAGGATCTGAAAGACATCGCAACTAAAATAGGCGCCAAAGGAACTATCGTTTACCAGGAAGAAGCCCTTGGAACAGCACACGCCATTATGTGTGCAAAAGAGTCGCTGGAAGGTAAAGTAGTAGTTGCTTTTGCTGATACACTTTTCAAAGCCGATTTTCAGCTGGACACAAATGCGGATGGCACGATCTGGGTACAGCGCGTGGAAGACCCGCGCCCGTTTGGCGTTGTAAAGCTTAACGAGCAAGGTCAGATCACGGATTTTGTAGAGAAACCACAGGAATTCGTTTCTGATATGGCCATTATCGGCATCTATTACTTCAGAGATGGTGCTTACCTGCGTAGCGAACTGCAGTACCTGCTCGATAACAACATCATGGACAAAGGCGAGTACCAACTGACGAACGCGCTGGAGAACATGAAGAACAAAGGCACTAAGTTTATACCTGCCGTAATTTCGGAGTGGTTGGATTGCGGAAATAAAAACGCAACCGTATATACTAATCAGCGCTATTTAGAGTATATAAAAGATGAGGCTGGTTTGGTGGCTTCATCGGCTAAGCTGGTTAATTCTGTAATTATACCACCCGTGTATATTGGCGAGAATGTTGTAATAGAGAACTCTGTAGTTGGGCCGCATGCCTCCGTTGGAAACGACAGTAATTTGTCAAATACCATTATCAGTAACTCTATCGTACAACAGAATACTTCTATTAAAAATGGCAACATAACAAACTCAATGCTGGGTAATTTTGTTGCTTACGAAAAGAGCCAGACTGACCTGAGCCTCGGCGACTACAATACGCTTTTAGAATAGATTACCATGATGATACAGTTCAGAAACATCGTACTTGCAGCAAGCTGCTTTATACTGCTGGCAGGCGGAGCTACCCAGGCCCAGAACGGCAAAAGGAAAAGCAAAGCCCAGCAAACTGCTGCTACCCAGGCACCGGTTCAGGCCCAGCCTACTGAGCAGGAGCTGCAAATAAGCGAGTCGCTGTTTCTGGACGGAGTGAAATACTTTATGCTGGAGGACTTTGACCGAGCCCTCCAGCTATTTCAGAAAGCTTATACTATAACCCCAAACAATGCGGCTATAAACTATAAGCTTGCCGAAACTTACTTTGCTCTCAAGAACTATAAAATGGCTACGCCCTTTGCGCAGACCGCTATAGTAAAAGAACCCAAAAACGAATACTATTACCTGTTACTGGCCAAACTGCACACCGACCAGAAACAATACACCGAAGCTGCCCAGACCTACAACGAGCTGATGCGGAATGTGCCAAATTCGGAGCAATACCTGTTTCAGTTAGCAGATCTATACTTATCACAATCAAAGTATGCGGATGCGCTTAAAACATATGAGCGTATCGAAAAAGAGTTTGGCCCTATGGAACAGCTGAGCGTGAACCGCCAGCAAATTTACCTGCGCCAGAAAAACATACCTAAAGCACTGGAAGAAGGCGAAAAGCTACTTGCCAACAGCCCTACTGATGTTCGATATTTTTTAGCACAGGCCGAACTATATAGCGCCAGCCAGCAAACTGATAAAGCTATAACCACGTTGCAGAAAGCTTTGCAACTGGAGCCAGGCAACCCCTACGCCCACTTAATGCTATCAGACCTGCACAGGCAAAAAGGTAACAAATCACAATCTGAGAAAGAAGTAAAACAAGCATTTGCCAGCCCTGAGCTGGATATTGACACGAAAGTAAGGATACTGGTCGACCTGATCAGGCAGCTGCCTAACACCGAGATTGAAGGCATGGCCTTAACGCTTGCCGACCTAACTATAGAAAGCCACCCCGAAGAAGCGAAAGCTTTTGCAGTTGCCGGCGATCTGCAAACTATAGTTGGCAAAAAAGAACAGGCACGCAATAATTACCTGGAAGCAGTAAAACTCGACGATTCCCATTTTAAGATCTGGCAGCAGATCGTGTTACTGGATGCTGACCTGAACGAAGCTTCTGCCCTAGTGGAGCATTCCGGCAAAGCATTGGAGTTGTTTCCGAACCAGGCTATATTCTGGTTTTATAACGGCACCGGGCACTTGATCGAAAAGAACTACGACAAAGCAGTAAAATCACTGGAGTATGGTAAGCGCTTATCGGTAGCAGAGCCCGAACTGGTGGCACAGTTTAATATGCAGTTAGGCGATGGCTATAACTCCCTGAAGGAGTACAAAAAATCGGATGAGGCATATGAGGCCGTTTTGGCGCATGATGCGAATAACGAGCATGTATTAAACAATTATAGTTACTTTTTGTCGCTGCGTAACGAGAACCTGCCAAGGGCAAAAGAAATGGCCGCACGCCTGATACAGAAATACCCGAACAACCCCACTTACCTCGATACTTATGCCTGGGTGCTGTACAAAGCCGGCGACTTTAAGGGTGCGCTTAAGTTATTAGAACAGGCTGTAGCCTTATCAGACGACGCAACTATAGTTGAACATTACGGTGATGTGCTGTTTAAGCTTGGCAAACAGGAAGAAGCCCTTACCCAGTGGCAACGCGCCAAACTAAAAGGCGAAGCATCTGCCTTTATCGATAAAAAGATAAAAGACCGTAAACTTTATGAATAAACTACTGTTTTGCGGCCTGGCAGGCTTGCTTATACTTTCAGGCTGTAAAAAAGATGTAGTACCCACCGCTGCCGAAACCACCACCGAAACAGTAGGCCGTGTAGCCGTACAAAACATAGAATTTGATTATTTAACCGCCCGCGGCCAGCTTAAACTGGAAGACCGGGACGGCACTACCACATCTGCTTATTCTATGCGGATGAAAAAGGACAGTATTATCTGGGTATCGGTACAACCGGGCCTTGGCATTGAAGCTGCCCGCATGAAAATAACCCAGGATTCGGTTTACCTGATGAACCGCCTGCACCGCGAGTACCTGGCCAAAGATTATAGTTTCCTGAGCAAGCGCTTTAATGTAGAGATGAACTACGAAGTGATGCAGGCTATACTTTTGGGAAACTACCAACCACAGGGCCAGGAAAAAGTGATGGATGCCGGCGACTTGCAACACATACAGCAACTGCGCACCAATCTCCTTTTCGATTACTTTATAAGCGAGCAGAACCAGAAACTGCAGCAGCTGAACGTACTCGACCAGTTTACAGGCAATACAATTACAGTTAAGTATAACTCCTTCCAGGAAGTAGGCCAGGTAGCGTTTGCTCACGAGATGGCTGCACAGGTTTGGCAGAAAGGTCAGGGGGCAACTTTTACGCTAAACCACAGCAAAGTCACTACAACTTCCGAAGTGCTCGATTTCCCGTTTACTGTTCCTGCCGATTACAAAAGGCTATAAATTAATAAATTGCTACGCCTGCTGGCACTTGGCATTTTGTTTTGCCATATTTGTAAACTCAGAGCAGAGATTTCCATAGTTAATGAAGGCCCTTTACAAATTAATCCTTCTCTCGTTACTTGTTGCCTTGCCTTTTGCTGCCGATGCGCAGTCTAAAAAATCGAAAGCGCAGCTTGAAAGAGAAAAGAAGGAAAACCTCACCCGTATTAGAGAAGCTAACCGCATTCTGAAGCAGACCAAAGCGCAGAAGGAAGCGAGTATTGGCCAGCTTAACGCTATAAAAGAAAAAATTACGGTACAGAAGGGCGTTATCCAGAACATCTCCAAAGAAATAAACCTGATAGAGTCTGATGTAGAGCAAACCGAAGGTATAGTAGGCTCCCTGCAAAAAGACATCGAAAAGCTGAAAGCCGAGTATGCCGACATGATCTATGCGGCTTCCAAAACGGCCAGCAACTATAACAAACTCATGTTCCTGTTCGCTTCCGATTCGTTCAACCAATTGGTAATGCGCCTGCGCTACCTGCAGCAATACTCGGAGGCCCGCCAGAAACAGGCCGAAATGATAAACAAAGTACAGGCCGCCTTAACCGGGCAACTAACTGTGCTGGAGCAGAAAAAGCGGGAGAAAAAGAACCTGCTTACTGTAAAGATCACCGAAACCCAGAACCTGCAAAACCTCAGAGACCAGCAGGACAGCGTAATCCAAAGACTGAGCAAGCAGGAACAAAACCTGAAACAGGAAGTGGCCCAGCGCCAGCAGGCTGTAAAAAAACTGGATAAATTAATTGCCGACATCGTTCGTGAAGAAATTGCCCGGGCTGCGCGTGAAGCACGCGCTAAAGGAAAAGCTACAAGCGGCAGTTCAAATAAAGTAACACTAACTCCTGAAATGGCGCTTATTTCGTCGTCGTTTGCGGGTAATAAAGGTCGATTGGCCTGGCCGGTAGAGCGTGGGTTTATATCGCAGCGATTTGGCCGCCACAACCACCCTGTTCTGAAAGGAGTTGTTGTCGAGAATAAAGGTATAGATATACAGACTGCACAGGGCGCACCTGCCCGGGCTATTTTTGAAGGCAAAGTGGTAACCGTAGCCAGCGTACCAGGTATGAACAACATTGTAATGATACAGCACGGCGATTTCTTTACGGTTTATGCCAAGCTAAAAACGGTATCGGTGCAAACCGGCCAGACAGTGAAGTTAAAACAGCAGATAGGAACTGTGTATACCGATTCTGACGGCACAACCGAACTACAGTTTCAGGTATGGAAGAACAACGATACCTTAAATCCACAATCCTGGATCTCTCCGAAGTAAAAACAGCTATACTATAAAAACAAAGGCCGCAGCTAAAGTATAGCTGCGGCCTTTTATATTTTTTGAAAACGGAATGGCTATAAAGTAAAAAAACACCCTACAGTGCAGGGTGCCTTTCCAAGCTATGAAAACAAACTTAATTTTATATATCTAAGCAGCACCAAGATAAATCTTACTACTACCAGAAATACCTTACGAAGATACTACATGCGCTCTACTTCTGCAAACCCATCTGCTTATTAAAAGCTGATCTGTGGGCTTTTGCGCCGCTTACCGGCACGTTTGCCAGTGTGTTAAGTATAGCTGCTGTTATCTGCAAATCCTATACTCAATTCGGGTGCCAGAATTCAAAGCAATAGCTAAGTACCTGAGTAACAATAGAAATATACGATTGGCATTATATAGAGTTTCCCAAATACGGAAATATTTTTACTGAATTGGGAAAACAGTATAGCTAACTCACTATATATCAGGGTCAAAAAAATATTTTATTTTTTTCGGAAAATAAACTTTAGCCACGGATTAAGGACCGCCTGCACGAAAGAGACGTGCTTGTAAACTAATCTGTTAAGATGTGGGTTTATTTAAAATATAAACTTTAATTTTGTGAGAATTTACCATTAATTTAAGAATCATGAATTTCACTACCACGCTCGGCTTTTTCCAGAATATGGGTCCAGGTTCACTTGTCCTGATCCTGGTGCTTATTATACTTCTGTTTGGTGCTAAAAGAATTCCTGAGCTTGCCCGCGGACTCGGTAAAGGTATACGCGAGTTTAAGGATGCTACCAAAGACGTGAAAAACGATATTGAGAACTCTGTAAAAGACGATTCTCAGCAGAAGTAAACCCTTTAAGCCTTTACAGTTATGTACTCAGGGTCAATACTCCTTTTCCTGGGCGACCTGGGCGGAGGCGAAATGCTGGTTGTAATGACCGCCATTCTACTTTTGTTTGGGGCAGATAAAATTCCGGGCATAGCGCGTGGCCTTGGCCGTGGCATCCGTGAGTTTAAAGATGCAACAAACGAAATCAAACACGAACTGGAACGTTCTATCGAGGACGACGACAAACCTAAGAAAGTTTGAAACCATACAACTCCCTACGCGACATCCGCACTGATATTGCCAATGGGCAGGTTACGTGCAAAAAATTAGTAACGCACTATCTCCAGAACATAAAGGAGAAAGCAGAACTAAATGCCTTTTTAGAAGTTTTTGAGGACGAAGCACTAGCTCAGGCCGAAACTATAGACCAGAAAATTGCCAACGGCACTGCAGGTAAACTGGCAGGTATGGTTATAGGCGTAAAAGATGTTATAGCTTATAAAGGTCATAAACTGCAGGCCTCGAGCCAGATCCTGAACGGGTTTGAGTCGTTGTATACTGCCACGGCCCTGGAGCGCCTTATCGCTGAAGATGCTATTATTATAGGTCGCCAGAACTGCGACGAGTTTGCAATGGGTGCCTCCAACGAGAATTCATCATTCGGACCTGTGCTGAATGCCGATGATACTACCCGTGTACCGGGCGGCTCATCGGGTGGCTCGGCTGTTTCGGTGCAGGCAGATATGTGTTTGGCAGCCCTTGGCTCCGATACAGGTGGCTCTGTGCGCCAGCCAGCTTCTTTTTGTGGCGTAGTTGGTTTAAAGCCTACCTATTCCCGCATTTCACGCTATGGCCTTATCGCCTATGCCTCTTCTTTCGACCAGATCGGTTTGTTTACCAAAAGCGTAGAAGATGCTGCTTTGCTGTTAGAAATAATGGCAGGGCCAGACGAATACGATAGCACCGCCAGTCATCAGCCGGTTCCATCCTATACTTCCCAACTGCAGATCGGCAAAAAGTATAAAATTGGTTACATCCGCGACTGCTTCGAGAGCGAAGGCCTGGATACGGAAGTAAGAGATGCTATACTTGGCGTGAAAGATCTTCTTAAAACAGAAGGCCATGAAGTGGAAGCTGTAGAATTCCCATACCTGGAATATATGGTACCCACTTACTATATTTTAACTACCGCAGAGGCCAGCTCAAACCTGGGCCGCTACGATGGCGTGAAATATGGTTTCCGCAGCCCTAATATCTCTGACCTGACATCGTTGTACAAAAAAACCAGGGCCGAAGGTTTTGGTAAAGAAGTACAGCGCCGCATTATGCTGGGCACCTTTGTACTTAGCGCCGATTATTATGATGCTTATTATACAAAAGCTCAGAAAGTTAGAAGGCTGATAAAGGAAAAAACGGATGAGTTGCTTCAGAAATATGATTTCCTTATATTGCCTACAGCTCCGACTACAGCCTTTAAAATCGGAGAGAATACAGCTAATCCGTTAGCTATGTATCTGGCTGATATTTTTACAGTGCAAGCTTCTTTGGCTGGTGTTCCGGCAATATCTATACCGGTTAGCCGCGACACCAACGGCCTTTCCATCGGGTTACAATTGATGGCCCGCTCATTCGATGAGGCAGCTTTGCTGGCTTTCTCGAATTATATACTGGATAAGATTCCCGTTGAAGCATAAATAACATGAAGTACTCTAACCTTTTTACCGTAGTTGCGGCTATAGTTGGCGGCATCTGGGCAAACTACGCTCAGGCTTTGCCAATAATTGCAACCGCCCCTGATGATTCGTTGATACTGGCCGGAGACACGGCCAAGCTATCGCCGGCAGATCTGGATTTGCTGGTGGAGTATATCCCCAATGAGACGAATGAAGTAATTCAGGACCGCTTAAGCTGTTTAGAGTCTGAAATTCCGCTTACGTTCAACCCGTTCGTACGCAACTTCATCGATTATTTTACTATCCGTAACCGCAACTATGCGCGCACTATGCTGTCGCGCCAGAATGTGTACTTCCCACTTTTCGAGAAATACCTGAAAAAGTATAACATGCCCGAAGAGATGAAGTACCTGGCTATAGTTGAGTCGGGACTGAACCCGAAGGCTGCATCGTGGGCTAAAGCGGTAGGCTTGTGGCAGTTTATACCTGTTACCGGCCGCGAGTATGGCTTAGATCAGAATCAGTACATTGATGAGCGCATGGACCCGGAGAAAGCAACTGATGCTGCCTGCCGTTTCCTGAGCAGACTATACAAAAGCTACGGCGACTGGGAACTGGCTATGGCAGCCTATAACTGTGGCCCGGGTAACGTAAACAAAGCTATCCGGAGAGCAGGTGGCGGCAAAAAAACCTTCTGGGAAATCTTCCCTTACCTGCCAAAAGAGACCCGCAGCTATGTTCCGTCCATGACGGCCATTATCTATACGATGAACTATGCGCCCGAGCATAACATCTTTACCGACTCGGTATTGTATGCCCAGGATGTGAAGACCCTAATTATAGACCAGGCTGTAGACCTTGAGAAACTGGCTGATGAGCTTCATGTAGAGCATACTCAGTTATTAGCTCTTAACCCTGAAATAAAGAAAAATGTACTGCCGGCCAATACCCGCAACTATAAACTGCGTGTACCTGCCGAGCGTGCAACCTTGCTGGCCTCTGCTGACGATGTTAGCTGTATGATAGCTGCGGCATCGCCTTATACACCAAAGCCGGAACCGGAACAGCCAATAACAGAACCAGCTACGGCTCCTGCCCTACTTGCCGAAAACAAAACCGAAGAGCCTAAGCAAACCGAAAAAACAACCTATAAAGTAAAGCGCGGCGACAACCTGACAAGTATAGCTGCAAAGTATAACGTAACCGTTGACGAGCTAAAAGAGTGGAATAACCTGAAAAGGTCTTCTATCATGGCTAACCAACAACTGGCTATTTATCAGCCTAAGCCTGCGGAAGCACTCGCTATGGCCACCGAAACAAAAAAGCCTGCCAAAGCAAACCGGGTAACCATCAGCAAAAAGCAGCAGGAGATCATTCACCATGTTCAGCCCGGCGATACTTTATGGACCATTTCCCAGAAGTATGACGGCATTAGTGTTGACAAGATCAAAAAGCTGAACAAACTTAAATCGAACCAGATCAAGCCAGGTCAGAAACTTATACTTGGCTAACATCCATACACCATTATAAAACAGCACCTCCTTAACGGGCAGGTGCTGTTTTGTTTTATAAAAACTATAAATCCAGCACACAATCCCACGCTTAGCTGTATCTTTGGTCCCCTGTTTTTTTGATAAGCCACAATTTCTTATGAAATTGGCTTTTTACAAGCAACCGAATCTGAAGAGGGTAAAACCTCCGGCTATAACACATTAATAATTTATGATTAAAGTTAATAAACAAGATGCCCTGAATTACCACCAGGAAGGTAAACCCGGTAAAATTGAAGTGATCCCTACCAAGATGCTGAGCACCCAGCACGACCTGGCTTTAGCCTATTCGCCTGGTGTTGCAGAGCCCTGCAAAGAGATCGCCGCCGATAAAGAGAATGTATACAAGTATACAGCTAAAGGGAACCTGGTTGGGGTAATTTCGAACGGTACAGCAGTGCTTGGTCTTGGCAACATTGGCCCCGACGCTTCGAAACCGGTTATGGAAGGGAAAGGCGTATTGTTTAAAAAGTTTGCAGGTATAGATGTGTTCGACATCGAGATCGATTGTACTGATCCTGTTGAGTTTATTAAGATCGTAAAATCGCTGGAGCCTACTTTTGGCGGTATTAACCTGGAAGATATCAAGGCTCCTGAAAGCTTTAAGATCGAGAACGCGCTGAAAGAGCAGATGAACATTCCGCTCATGCACGACGACCAGCACGGTACCGCTATCATCTCTGCTGCTGCCCTGCTGAATGCCCTGGAGCTTGCCGGCAAAAGTATTGAAACTATAAACATCGTGATGAACGGTGCGGGTGCCGCAGCCATTGCCTGTGCCAAACTATACGTAGCCCTTGGCGCTAAAATGGACAACATTGTCATGTTCGACAAGGACGGCATTATACGCCCGGAACGTGATGGCCTGGACATATATAAAGCGCAGTTTGTAACAATGCGCAAAATAGATACCCTGGAAGAAGCCATGACAGGTGCCGACGTATTTGTTGGCTTATCTGCCGGAAATGTGTTGCCTGCCGAGTATGTGAAGCTGATGGCTGATAACCCGATCATTTTTGCCCTGGCTAACCCGGACCCTGAAATTCCTTATGATGTGGCGATGGCTACACGCGAGGACCTGATCATGGCTACCGGTCGTTCTGACCATCCGAACCAGGTAAATAACGTGCTTGGTTTTCCTTACATTTTCAGGGGAGCATTGGATGTGCGTGCTACCGAAATTAACGAAGCCATGAAACTGGCAGCTGTTCGTGCCCTGGCTAAACTGGCTAAAGAACCTGTTCCGGATATGGTGCACAAAGCTTATGGCGATAACACGATCTCTTTCGGCAGATTTTATCTCATACCAAAACCACTGGACCCACGCCTGATCACTACGGTTTCGCCGGCAGTAGCCAGAGCTGCTATGGAAAGCGGTGTTGCTAAATACCCGATCACGAACTGGGAAGCTTATGAGCAGGAACTACAGGAGCGCATCGGCATCGACCAGAAGCTGATGACCCGTATTACCAACCAGGCGAAGAAAGATCCGAAACGTGTGGTTTTTGCTGAAGCAGATCATTACAAGATATTAAAGGCAGCCCAAACGGTTAAAGAGCAGCTCATTGCCCAGCCTATACTTTTAGGTAATCGCCAGCGCATCAAACAAATGATCGAGGAGTTTAAACTTGACCTTGGAGATACCGAGATAATCGACCCGTTTGAAGAAGATGCTAAACGCGAGCAGTTTGCCCAATTACTATACAAAAAGCGTCAGCGCAAAGGACTTACCTTATTTGATTGCCGCCGTATGGTACGCGACAGGATATACTTTGGTAGCCTGATGCTGGAAACCGGCGAAGTTGATGCGCTTATCTCCGGCCTGACCCGCGACTATTCCAAAACTATACTTCCAGCCATTCAGGTGATCGGTGTAGAAGAAGGCGTAAACAAAGTGGCAGGTATGTATATCATCCTGAATAAGAAAGAGCCATACTTCTTTGCTGATACCACTGTTAACGTGAACCCGACTGCGGACGAACTGGTAGATATCATCGGTCTTACGGCCCGTACTGTTCGTTTCTTCGACCAGGAACCGCGCATGGCTGTACTTTCATACTCTAACTTCGGCTCTGTTCAGGGCGACATTCCGAATAAAGGCTCGGAAGCAGTGCGCAAAGCAAAACAGCGCTACCCTGACCTGCTGATAGATGGCGAGATGCAGGCAAACACTGCCCTTAACCGCGACCTGCTACGCGAGCACTACCCGTTCAGTGAGCTGGCCGACAAAGGGGCAAACACCCTGGTGTTCCCAACACTTACTTCAGGTAACATTGCTTATAAGTTGTTGCAGGAGATCGGTGGTGCCGAAGCGATCGGTCCGGTACTGATGGGCATGCGTAAACCTGTTCATATTCTGCAACTTGGCAGTTCTATCCGAGAAATTGTAAACATGGTAGCCATTGCTGTCGTAGATGCACAGAACTATAACAATAAACATATATAGATGATAGCCTATATCGATGGGAAGCTGACCTATAAAGATCCGACCTATGTGATCATTGATGTAAACGGTGTAGGTTATCAGATCAAAATATCGCTGAGCACGTACTCCTCGTTACCTGACGGGGAGCGGTGCCGGCTGCAAACTTACCTGCATATTAAGGAAGATGCCCACACCCTGTATGGCTTTATGACAGCTGCCGAAAAAGAAACGTTTCTGCACCTGATCTCCATCTCAGGCGTAGGCCCGAACACCGGTTTGATGATTTTATCGTCGTTATCGGTAGAGGAAGTGCAGCAGGCTATAGTTCGGGAAGATGTGCGCACCATACAGCATGTAAAAGGTATAGGCGCCAAAACCGCGCAGCGCATCATCCTCGAATTAAAGGACAAAATTAAGAAAGAAGTAATGCTTACGGATGCTGGTTTAACATCATCCGGGGCACAATACAATACCAATCGTGCCGAAGCGTTATCTGCTTTAGTTACCTTAGGTTTTGCCAAAAACGTGGCAGAAAAAACACTGGATACGATTATTAAGCGTGAGGGCGGAAACCTGAGCGTAGAAGAACTTATAAAATTTGCGTTAAAATCGTCTTAGAGCTATACCCGTTTGATCTGGAAAAGTAAAAAGAGCAGCCTGTTGCTTGCATCGGTTGTTGCTATAACTATGCTGGCCTGGTGGTCGCAGGCGGAAGCACTGCGCGCCCCTTATTGGCCAAAATATAGCAACATTACCAATTTACTTTTACAGGATACTATAAAACAGGATACCGCTTACATCCCGAGCCGTCGCCCTACATTTGTACCCTCCGACCGTTTCGGCAACCCTTTTAGTACCCGGCCAACAACCTCTCCCCTGTTACTCGGGCAACCGAGCAATGTACAGCTAAACGTAGAGTATAACGATAGCCTGGGCCTTTATAACATCAACGAAACGATAGGCGACAGCATTTACTACCGTCCGCCTTCCTCGATGACGCTGGAGCAGTTTACCAAATGGCAGCAGCAGCAAGCCGTACGTGATTACTGGCGAACCAAATCGGGAGGCCTGGATGGCGAAGACCTGACCAGTAGCCGCAGACTTGTTCCCAAGATCTATATCAGCCCTGTTTTTGATCGTATATTCGGTGGTAACTATGTAGATATTCAGCCAAACGGTAACGTATCGCTTAAATTTGGCGCACGCTTTAACCGTAACCAGAACCCAACTATACCACTCCGGCAGCAACGCACCGGCGATTTTGAGTTCGACCAGAACATCTCCCTGAACCTGGTTGGTAAAGTAGGCGAAAAGCTGGCCATTAACTTTAACTGGGACAACAACGCCAACTTCGACTTCGAGAATAACATGAAGTTGGACTACACCGGCTACGAAGAAGAAATCATTCGTAAAGTAGAAGCCGGTAACGTAAGCTTACCACTCAACAACTCACTGATATCTGGAGCGCAGAACCTGTTTGGTATTAAAACCCAACTGCAGTTCGGCCGGCTTGGCGTAACAGCCATTGCCTCGAACGTGCGTGGCCGCAACGACGAGATCATTGTACAGAATGGCGCCCAGAACCAGCCTTTTGAGATCCGTATTGATGAGTATGACAAGGACCGCCACTTCTTCATGTCGCAGTTTTTCCGTAACCGCTACGACAAGGCTCTGGCTAACCTGCCGCTTGTAAACTCAGGTATAGTTATCCGCAGGCTCGAGCTTTATGTAACTAACAATAACCGCAGCACCGAAAACCTGCGCAACATGGTAGCCTACATGGACCTTGGCGAAGCAGATCCTTACCGTAACCAGTTCGAGAAAATAGTTACCGCACCGGCAAGCAACTCCGCCAACACACTTTATAGTTTACTGGCCAACAACCCTACTGCCCGCAACAACGGCCAGGTAGACGAATACCTGCGTAGCCAAGGCCTGCAGAAAGGTGTCGACTTTGAACATGTGCGTGCCCGCAAACTTGACCCGAGAGAGTATAAATTCAACCCGCAACTGGGTTATATCTCCCTGAACACTGCTCTGTTACCCGACCAGGTGCTGGGCGTTGCTTTTGAGTACACTTATAATGGTAAAACCTATAAAGTAGGTGAGCTTTTAGAGGACTACCAGAACCTGCAGGACCAGGACGTGATCCATATGAAACTTCTGAAAGCCACTAACCCGGCATTGGAGTACCCTACCTGGGACCTGATGATGAAGAACGTTTATAGTTTGGATGCAACACAGGTAAACCGCGAAAACTTTCAGCTGCGCATTGTTTATAAAGACGACCAGACCGGTGTAGATATTTCGAGTTTTACAGAGGCCAGCGCTTTACAGGGCCAACCGTTAGTAGAAGTTTTTAACCTCGATAATGTTAACACGAATAACGATAAACCCGGCGATGGTAACTTCGACTTTTTACCAGGCATAACTATAGACCCGGAGACCGGCCGCATCTTTTTCCCGGAAGTAGAGCCGTTTGGAGAATATTTGCGCGAAAAACTTGCCGGCGATACCGAGCTGCAGGAAAAATATGTGTTTGAGGAGCTATACAACCAGACACAGACCGACGCCCAGCAAAATAACGCCAAAGCCAAATTCTTCCTGGTTGGCCGCGTGCAGGCCACATCCGCCGACGAAATTATACTTCCCGGCTTCCGGATAGCAGAAGGTTCGGTTGCAGTTTATTCGGGTGGTACACGCCTTACCGAAGGCACCGATTACCAGGTGTTCTACGACATGGGCCGCATCAAAATACTGAACCCAAGCTATATAAGCTCAGCCAGCGACCTGCGCGTAACCTACGAAAAAGCCGAACTGCTTAACATACAGCCACGTGCATTATTAGGTGTCCGCTTCGATTACAGGCTTACCGATGATATAAACCTGGGAGCTACCGTATTGCACCTGAGCGAACAGCCTTATATAAACCGTGTAAGTATAGGCGATGAACCGAGTAACAACACCATTTACGGCTTCGATATAAACCTGCAGAAGGAATCCCGGTTCCTGACACGTATGACCGATGCCATCCCGCTTATACAAACCAAAGTACCTTCTATCGTATCATTCAGCGGGGAGTTTGCCCAGTTGGCCCCTTCCAAAACAAAATCGCCGGCTAACGAAGATGGCACCTCTTATATTGATGATTTTGAAGGCTCGGAGACACCTTATAGTTTGGGCGGTTTCAGTAATAATGGCTGGCGACTGGCAGCTACTCCTGCCCCTCTCATACGTGGCGAAGGGCTTGCTTATTCTTATAACCGCGCCAAAATGGCCTGGTACACCATCGACCAGATATTCTACCGCGATTCGGATGGCCTGAAGCCGGATAACATAACCGACGAAGAACTAAAGAACCATTATGTGCGTGGTGTGTTCCGGGATGAAGTATTCCCTGGCCGCGACCCGGAAGTATCGAACAGCTTCGAATATACTTTTGACCTGGCTTATTATCCACGTGAGCGAGGCCAGTATAACTATAACCCTAACCTGACATCGCAGGGTCTGCTAGATAATGATCCACGTGAAAACTGGGGTGGTATCAGCCGTGAGATCAGCTTTGATACGGACTTTGACAATGCCAACATCGAGTATGTAGAGTTCTGGATGATGGACCCGTTCATAACAGGACAGTATGGCCGCAAAGATGCACAAGGCAACCCTATAACAAATAACACAGGTGGCGAGCTGGTGCTTAACTTAGGTAGCGTTTCGGAAGATGTGCTGCGCGATAACCAGTATGCTTTTGAGAACGGCCTGCCAACCAGCGGCAATAACAACCTGCAGAATGTTACTGAAACCATCTGGGGGCGCATAACCACACAGCAGTTCCTGACGGATGCCTTTACAGGTGTGCCGGGTGCGCGCCAGTTCCAGGATATCGGTCTGGATGGCTGGGACGATGCCGGTGAAGCAGATTTCTTCCGTAATTCCTTCCTGAACCTGATACCGGGTAACCCACCGCAAACAGTCGTGGACGACCCATCAGCTGATAACTTCCTGCACCACCTCGACCCGATATACGATCAGCAAAATGCAGGTGTACTGGCCCGTTATAAGAACTTTAACGGCATGGATGGCAACTCACCTGAGAACAGCCAGTTTGCCAATTATGCCTTCCCAGACAAAGAAGACCTGAACCGCGACAACGTGATAAGCGATGTGGAGCAGTATTACGAATATAAGATAGACCTGGAACCCGGCCAGCTGAATGTAGGACAGAACTATATCGTAGACCAGGTAGTTTTCCAGGAGCCGCGAACAGGAGAAAATGTAACCTGGTACCAGTTCCGGATACCGGTGCGCCAGCCAACCGGCAACGTAGGCAACATCAGCGGGTTTAAGTCTATTCGTTTTATGCGTATGTACATGACGGAGTTCCAGGACCCTGTTGTGCTGCGTATGGTGCAGTTCCAGTTTGTAGCTAACCAGTGGCGTGCGTACCAGCAACCTATAACCGAAGGCCGCCCTTGCTTAACCTGTACCGACGATGCCCGCAACTTTACCATATCAACTGTAAATATCGAAGAGAATGGCCAGGTAGCAGAAGGCAACATACCGTATGTGGTGCCGCCGGGCATTGAGCGTCTCCGCGATTATGCTTCTACAAACAACCGCCGCCAGAACGAGCAATCGTTGCAGCTTTGCGTGGAAGACCTGAAAGACTCTTTCTCGAAGGCAGTTTACAAGAATATCAGCCTCGATATGCTGATCTATAAACGCCTGAAAATGTATGTACATGCCCAGTCGCAGGACCCGAACACGCGAAGCGGCGATGCGCAGGCCTTTATCAGAATAGGAACCGATTATACCCAGAACTACTACGAATATGTAGTGCCGCTAACTATAACACCACAGGGCAGCAACTCTCCCGAAGCTATCTGGCCACAGGAGAACATGATCGATATTGCCCTCGAGGAACTTGTAAATGCCAAAGTGGCCCGAAACAGTATAGCCGGCTATAATAAAACCATACCTTACGAGGTGCAACTGGGCAGCGGCAAGCTGATAAGAGTAGTAGGTAACCCGGATTTCAGCGAAGTACAGGGCGTGATGATCGGTGTGCGTAACCCATCGATGACGGGCACTGATGCCAGGCCGCAGTCGCTTTGTATGTGGGTAGATGAACTGCGCGTAACAGATTTCAGAAACAGTACCGGTTGGGCTGCCAACGCCCGCCTGAATACAAAGCTGGCTGACTTTGCGAATGTAACAGCTACCGGCGCTTATACTACGGTTGGTTTTGGCGGACTGCAGCAGAAAATAGCACAACGTGCCCGCGAGAACACAGCCCAGTTTGATGTAAGCGCCAACATTGCTGCCGACAAGTTCCTGCCAGAGAAAACAGGTATAAAAGTACCGCTATCAGTACAGTACGGCACCCTGAACAGCGAACCGCAATTCGACCCATTAGACCAGGACGTACCGCTGGAGCAATCTTTATCGAGGTTTGATTCGCAGGAAGACCGTGATGAATACAGGAAAGAAGTAACAACCCGCGAAACCCGGAAAAGCTTTAGTTTACTCAACGTACGTAAAGAGCGCACTAACCCGGAAGACAAGGTACGGCCTTACGATATTGAGAACATCTCGCTGAGCTATGCTTATGCCGAGCGCCTGTACACTGATATCGAAACAGACCGTGACTTCACCAAATCGTATACCGGTGGCATCGCTTACAACTATAACAACCCAGCCGCACGCAACTATACACCGTTCGAGAAAAGCGAAGCATTGAACTCGCCGTACCTGCGTTTGATAAAGGACTTTAACTTTACTCCGCTACCAAGCAGTTTCGCTTTCCGTGCCGACCTGGACCGCCGTTATAACGAAACATTCCTGCAGCGCCGCGACCCGGTAACCGGACTTACAACTACAAGAGGCATTGAGCCAACATTCCAGAAATACTTCTACTTCAACCGTATTTACGATATGAAGTGGGATATCAGCAAGAGCCTGTCGCTGGACTATACGGCTACGAACCGTGCTGTTGTAGATGAGCCGGACGACCGCATCAACAACGACATTGACTCGCTGCAATATAAGAATGATATTATCTGGGATAACCTGATGCGCGGTGGCCGTACCACCAACTTTAACCAGATAGTTGCTTTAAACTATAAACTGCCACTCGACAAGTTCCCGCTGGTAGACTGGATCGGGGCTGAAACACGCTATGCTGCAACCTATATCTGGACGGCAGGTTCTACAGCCCTGAACAACGACGATGACTTTAGGCTCGGCAATACAGTAGAGAACAACAAGGAGTTTACGCTGAATGGCCGCCTCGACCTGGTGAAACTATACAATAAGGTGAAGTTCCTGAAAAACGCGAACACACCGCCAGCACCTGTACCCGTTCGTGCCGCTAACGACACCACCGCCAAAGCAGGCTCGGATAACAGAGTGCTGAATGGCATTGCACGGTTCATGATGATGACGCGGTCTGTTAACTTTACTTACCTGCAGAACAAAGGAACCATGCTGCCGGGCTACCTGCCTGAGACACGATTCTTAGGTTTCAGCGATAGCTTTGATGCTCCTGGCCTGCCGTTTATACTTGGTAAGCAATACGACCTGGACGAACTATATGACCGGGCTGAACGCAATGGCTGGTACACGGACAGCAGCCAGTACCTGAACACGCCATTCAGCACGATCGTAACCGAAACATTTACTGCAAGAGCCAACCTGGAACCGGTAAAGAGCTTCAACATACAACTGGACGTGAGTCGAAACAAGTCGGAAATAGACGAAGTGTTTTACCGCCGCGAGTTCGACGACTTTGGCAACATAAGCGACCAGGCTCAACGCCAGAACCCGATCACTATGGGTGCTTTCAGTACATCATTTATGGCACTGGGTACTTTGTTCGAGTCTGGTGAGGCGGGCGTTTCGGAAGCTTTTGAGAACTATGTGAGATACCGCTATGATGTGCGTGAAAAACTGATAGCAGCTAACCCGGCTGCCGGAGCCGAAGGCTATACTCTAAACTCCCAGGATGTGCTAATGAACTCCTTCCTGTACGCTTACCAGGGCCGCAGCATTGACGGGTACGAGGCCGAATCGAAGAGTCCGTTCAGCAGGTTGCCTATACCTAACTGGCGCGTAGATTATAATGGCCTGTCTCAGTTGCCATTATTGCAGCAATGGTTCAGCCAGGTAAACTTAACGCATGCCTATAACTCAACCTATAACATTACCAACTATACTACCTCACTGGCTTACGACACAGAGCCAACCGGTTTCCCGACACAGTTCAACGAGTTTGGGCAGATCATTCCGTATTACATTGTATCGCAGCTAACTATAGCCGAGCGCCTAGCGCCACTTATAGGTATAAACTTCCGGACAAAAAATAACCTGACCGGCCGCCTGGAGTATAAAGTGGAGCGCAACCTGTCGCTGAACCTGACCAATGCGCAGATAACCGAAACCAACGTGAAAGACTATGTGATTGGCCTGGGTTATGTAGCCAGCAATTTCAGGATACCGATACGAATTGGAGGTGAACGCAGAGTGCTTGAAAATGAACTGAACATGCGACTTGACTTTTCGGTAAGGGATAACCAGACAGTGCAGCGTGCCATTGCCCGCGATGAGCAAGGCAACGAAAGCAGCCAGAACCAGATAACGAACGGTACGCGCCAGTTGCAGCTTCGCCCAACTATAGATTACCTGATCAGCGAGCGCGTGAACATCCAGTTCTATGTGTTGCGCACCGTTTCAGATCCTAAAATATCCACCTCGTTCCGGAACAGCGTAACCGAAGGCGGCATACAACTTCGAGTTAGTTTGCAATAATATTTCAGCATTAAGAAAAACACTGTAATTTTGAGCAAGTCTTACATATAACTGATATAACAAATGAATTTACCTGAAGAACTAAAGTATACTAAAGATCACGAGTGGGTACGTATCGAAGGCGACGTAGCCATTATAGGTATCACTGATTTTGCTCAGAGCGAACTGGGTGACATTGTGTATGTAGATATCGACACTGTAGACAAAACTATAGGCCAGAATGATGTATTTGGTACTGTAGAAGCTGTTAAAACTGTATCGGATTTGTTTAGCCCACTTAGCGGCACTGTGCAGGAGTTTAACGAGCAGCTGGAAGGCAGCCCTGAACTGGTAAACTCTGATCCGTATGGCGACGGCTGGATCATTAAAATGAGCATTGACAACACTGGTGAAATTGATGGCCTGTTATCAGCATCGGCTTACCGCGAACTTATTGGTCAGTAAATAGCCTCTTTTTAAAGGTTTGATACTCCGTTATAATACTTTTACAATTCTGTGGGCAGCAGTGATATTACTTACAACGCTGCTGCCCTCAGCTTCTATGCCTTCGGTATCTGTCTGGGACCTGCTCTCGTTCGATGCCTTTGCGCATGCCACCATGTTTGCGGTGCTTACGTTCCTGATGATCATCGGGCTGACGAAGCAGTTCACTTTCCCGAAATTGACACATTACGCTATCCGGGCATCGCTTCTCATCTCTACTTTATTTGGCATTGCTATCGAGGTATTACAGGTTTCGTTAATGGCCGGCCGCAGCGCTGAGTTTATGGATATTGTAAGCAATACTATTGGCTGCCTGATTGGTATAGTTGCCTTTAAGTGGGTCTATACCTGGTAAACAGTCCTGAAATATGGCGCTTCCTTTTTATATTTAAGGGATGAAGCCGATCCTATACTTTTTTATACTTTGCCTGAGCGCCCTGCCCCTGCACGGCCAGGACATGCTACGTGTTCGTCAGACGCTTGATACACTGGCAAGCCCTTACTTCCATGGTCGCGGTTATATTTTTGAAGGCGATGCCAAAGCCGCCGATTACATTGCCAACAGGTATAAAGCAGCCGGCCTGCAACCTATAAGCTCGTCTTATTTCCAGGAGTTCCGGATGCCGGTGAACCGTATTCCGGGAACACCGGAGCTAAGTATAAATAATAAGAAACTAACACCTGGTTACCAGTTTGTAGCGGCGGCCAACTCCGCAAGCGGTGAGGGAAAAGCACGTATCATTTGTCTCGATACGCTGGTATTTACTGACGAAGACAGAGCCCGGAAATTCTTCTCTCAGAGGTTCGATAAAAAAGCATTAGTTTACCCGCAGAGGTTCAGGAAGCAAGTATGGAGTTTGCCGGAGCCTTACCTGCAAAAAGCAATGAGCGCGGAACTGCACCTTATACTTCAGCCTAAGAACCTGCTTACAACTGTAGCCGCGCAGCAGGCACCACTGCCAGTATTAGAAGTAAAAGCCGACGCCTGGCCCGAAACTATAAAACAGGTGAAGTACAAAGTAGTAGCAGACCATGCACCAAACTATAAAGCCCGCAACGTTATTGCCTTTATACCCGGCACCACGCAACCAGATTCTTTTATAGTTTTCACAGCGCACTACGACCACATTGGCGGACAAGGCAGAGACGTTTACTTTCCGGGTGCAAACGACAATGCCAGCGGCACCACTATGCTGCTGGAACTGGCCGAATATTATAGCCAGAACCCACCGGATTATAGTATAGTTTTTATGACTTTTGCTGCCGAAGAAGCTGGTCTGCTTGGCTCTTTCCATTACACAAAAAACCCGCTTTTCCCGCTCCAGCGTATCCGCTTTTTAATTAACCTCGACCTGCTGGGTACCGGCGACGATGGCATGATGGCCGTGAACGGAAGTATACACCCAACGGAATTTGCCTTGTTGCAAAGTATAAATGCAGCCAACAACTACCTTCCCCAGATAAAAAGCCGTGGCCGGGCCGCCAATTCCGATCATTTTCCGTTTTCGGAGCAAGGCGTGCCAGCTTTCTTTTTTTATACCTTAGGCGGCACCACGCATTACCACAACATCCACGACAGAAGTCAGCAGTTACCACTAACCAGGTTTACGGAAGCTTTTAAACTGATCCGTGATTTTGCTGATGCCTTGCAGTAAAGTATAAATTTGCTGTTACAACACACACTTTACAGGATGCCTTATCAACTTTAAATTGTAAAATAAACTGGCAATGAGTAGATTGTGTACCTTTTATCATAAATAAGCTCAGTACCGGATCAGAGTAGTCACCTAACCATGCGCCCAGTTAACCTGCCTTGCCTCCTCACACTTGCCCTGACTATAAGTTTATGGTTTTGTGGCATCCCTTCGTGGGCGCAGCAATCGGCAACGTATAAGATAGGGCAAAGCAAACTGGTGGCACCGGGATTGATGCAACAGGTAAACAAAAGCGGCCAACAGGCCGTGCGGGTTCAGGTTAAAAACAAAGCCCGTTTCCTGGCGTGGCTGGATGCACAGAAGTATAGCGGCAGTATCGGATTCTCTTCAGAGCGCATTATTACCCTGAGCAATATTAGTCCCGAACTGTTACAGCAACTCGCTACTTGCCCTGAGGTTAGTTACATAGATAAGCCGACACGCCGTGCTACCGTAGAAGCTGAACTGAAAGATGCTGACTTCGCTGTAAATAAAGTATACGCTGCCTGGGGAGCATACCCGCAACTGAATGGCGAAAGTATGGCCGTGTCATTAAAAGAGGCCTCTTTCGACCCGCAGGATATTGACCTGAAAGGGCGTGTACTTCATGATGTTGCTGCCGGCCAGGACCCACATGCTACCACTATGGCAACTATAATTGCCGGAGCAGGCAACTCGGGGCCTAAAGGCAAAGGTGTAGCCAGCCACGCTAAAATAGCCAGCTCTGATTTTGTTAACCTGATGCCCGACAACAGCCAGCAACTGCTTAGTCAGGGCATTTACCTGCAGAACCACTCGTATGGCGTTGGGCTCGAAAATTATTACGGCCTGGAATCAGAAGCATATGATACTGAAGTATACCAGCACCCTACTCTGCTGCACATTTTCTCTTCGGGCAACAGTGGCGATAAGGGGGATGCAGTTGGTAACTATGCAGGCTTAACCGGCTTTGCTAACCTGACCGGTCAGTTTAAAACAACCAAAAATACGCTGAGCGTAGGTGCCCTGGATATGGATGGCACTGTAGGTGTAAAAAGCTCGAAAGGACCGGCTTACGATGGCCGCATAAAACCTGAACTGGTAGCACATGGCATAGGCGGAACATCCGAGGCGGCTGCTGAAGTTTCGGGGATAGCTTTGCTGGCGCAACAGGCATATAAAAACCTGCATGACAACCTCCCTCCTGCTTCGCTTGTTAAAGCTGCACTTATAAACAGTGCCGATGATGTGGGCCGCCCGAACGTAGACTTTGGTGCTGGCTTTGGAAATACCGATGCCCTGGGCGCTATTCGCACGATAACGGAGAACAGATTTATAGTCGGGACTCTAACAGATAAAAATACACAACGCCATACTATAACTGTACCGCAAGGCGCCAGGAAGTTAAAAGTTACACTTGTCTGGCACGAGGCGGCAGCAGCACCGGAAGCAACTCAGGCACTCATTAACGACCTCGACCTGACACTGGCAACACCAACCGGGCAACTGCTGAAACCATGGGTATTGAGCCATTACCCGCACCCCGACTCGCTTACATTACCAGCCAAACGACGCACCGACCGCCTGAATAATATTGAACAGGTAACACTTGACCTGCCCGCTGCAGGCAGTTACGAACTACAGGTATATGGCTTTAGTGTACCCCAAGGCCCGCAGAACTATAGTATAGCCTACGAATTTGAAACCGCACCAGAGTGGACTTACCCGGTAGCAGGCACCACGCTGCAAGCCGGGCAGACAAACCGCATCTACTGGCAAAACGTACCTGCAGGCCAAAACGCTAAACTGGAGTATAAATTAAGTACCGATACCGAGTGGCAGCTTATAGCGGAGAACACTGACCTGGAAAAGACTTATTTTGACTGGAATACGCCGGATGTGATCTCCAAAGCAAAATTGCGGCTTACTAATGGTTCCGAAACGATAACATCAGGGGAATTTATACTTAGCAAGCAGCTGAAGTTACAGGTAGGCTATAGTTGCGGAGAAACTACTTTACTGCACTGGCCTGCCCTGCCACACGTGGAACAATACCAGCTATACCAGGTTGGCGCCACGCACCTCGAGCCCTTATTTATAGTTTCCGATACGCTGGCCTTACTAAACAGCTCGCAAAGTATGTCCGGGTTTATAACCATGGCACCTATCATACAGGGCAGCACCGCACAGGTAACCGAAAGTATAAACTATAAGAACAGCAGCACCGGCTGTTACATCCGTAGTTTTATACCTCAGCAATTTATAGACGATAACATACAGCTGCAACTGGAACTGGGCACGCTTTACCAGCTTGCTTCCGTAACGCTTGAGCGCCAGGTAAAAGGCAACTACACGGATGTACAAACTATAGATCCGGTTACAGAACTGGCTTATACTTTAACTGACCCCACCCCTGCACTGGGCCGCAACCTGTACCGCGTAAAAGTAACCACCACAAGTGGGCAGGTATACTATAGCCACACCGAAGAAATGCTGTACGCTGATAAGAACTTCGTGCAGGCCTATCCGAACCCGGTAGCTGCCGGCGAAATGTTGTCGGTTGCGGTGGCCAGCGAAACGGCTATAATCAGGGTATATGACCAGTTAGGGAAACTGGTGTACCAGGCAGAAGAATTTGGGATGATAAAAGAAGTCCCAACCGCTAACCTGCACAAAGGCTTATACATACTTCGCGTTGAAACGGAAAGCGGTAATCACCTGGCTGGTAAAGTGTTGGTTTTATAGCTTACATTTCCAGGAGGTTATTCTGGCCGAGCACCTGCAACACCTCATTTTTATACAGCCTGCCGATCGGAATTTCGTTCTTGCCTAAGTCTACGGCGGTGGCCGAAAAAGCCTGTACTTTATCTAATGCGATGATGAAAGAGCGATGGATGCGAAGAAATTTATCAGCGGGCAATTTCTCTTCCAGGAAACTGATCTTCTGGTACGAGATGATCTCTTTGGTCTCCGTCTTTACCCGGATATAATCTTTCAGGCTTTCAATGTATAATATATCCCCCAGCATTACCTTCACCATTTTCTTGTCGGCTTTCAGGTAAATAAAGGCTTCTCTATAGTCTGGTTCCGATGTGTTTATAGTTGCAGCCGGCCGGGTATCCTGGGGCGCTACTTTGGCAATGGCTTTCAGAAAACGGTCGAAAGAGATAGGCTTCAGCAGGTAATCTACAGCATTCAGTTCAAACCCTTCCACGGCATAATCGCGGTACGCAGTTGTAAAGATCACCTTCGGCGGGTTAGGCAACGACTTCAGAAAATCTATACCTGTCAGCTTGGGCATTTGTATATCCAGGAACATCAGGTCTATCTGCTCGGTTTGCAGGCAATTATAAGCTTCCACGGCATTGTTGCAGCGGCAAACCAACTCCAGGTTATCCAGGCGATCAATATAGGTTTCCAGCACGTCGAGGGCCAGCGGCTCATCATCCACTATCAGGCATCTAACTTTCATGGGTTCTATCGCTAAGGTCTAATTCCAGGTGCACGGCGTACACATCCGGTTCATCTTCTACTTCTAAACTATAAGCCTCTTTGTAGAGCAGTTCCAGGCGACGACGCACATTCTTTAAACCTATACCTGAAGCCATTTCTTTATCTGTTCGTTCGGCTTTTTCGGCGCATTTACAGTTCTCTACACGCAGGCTTAATTTGCTTTGCTGCACTTTAACATCTATGCGCACCCAGGCATTTTCGGTTTCGGTACTTACCCCGTGCTTAAACGCATTCTCCACAAAAGGTAACAGCATCATGGGCGCAATGTTCGCACCAATTATACTTCCGGATTCGGTAAAGGTGATATCCACACGGTTGCCGTAGCGCATCTGCTCCAGGTCGATGTAGTTGCGGATGTAGTTCAGTTCTTTCTCGAGAGGCACTTTCGCGGCATTGGCATCATACAACATATAATCCATCAACCCTGATAACTTCAGCACCATTTCGGGAGCGTTATCTGATTTCTTAAGTGTAAGTGAGTACAGGCTGTTAAGCGTATTGAAAAGGAAATGCGGGTGTATCTGCCCTTTCAGGAATTTTAGTTCTGCTTCGAGCTTATCCTGCGACAGCATGCGGGCCGATTGCTGTTGCTGGTACCAATTGCGCAGCAACACAACTATAGCCGAAATGGTAACGAGGTAATTTATGTTCACTACATTCTTCACGTAGCGGTAGAGCGTCAGGTTGTCCTGGGTGCAGGTGGTGGGGCAAAAGAACGGGTGAATGAGGAACGGTAGCAGCACATACTGCATCATGGCAGCAATAGCGCCGGTAAGCAACAATAAGTATACAAAAAACTCCAGGTAGCGTTTGGTAAGCAGGAATTTGGGCATCAGGTAATACATGTTAAAGTATACCAAAGCCATTTTAAACGGCAGTTCCACCAACTCCACCATAAAGGCGTTGTAGTAATCATCAATATAACTACCATACAGCAACCCGAAAAACACAACATACACCACCCAGAACACCAGGTGCTGCAACATCCCATCCCGGATTATACTTCGCGGATCGGGCAGGTTCCAGGTTTTGGCACCAGCTACCGTTTCCGAACTCAACTTTACTTCCATTTTACAAAGGTATACTTTCTGATGCACGTCTGTACCTGGCACTCAGGGCTTTTAGACGACCGGCCAACCTATAAACATCAGCGGCAAACTATACCCCACCAACAGCTTTTAAGGCAAAAAGATTTAAACGCATCCAATCAACTTCGTCAGCGTAATACAACACCAAATAAAATGCGAACCAAACTATAAAACGATGGAAAAAGGAAACTACGGTAAGTTTCTGCTGATGCTACTGGTGTCGTTCGTGATCATGTATGGCGTTATGTTTCTAAATGTAGCCAGCACCGACCACATTTACCTGAACCTGAACCGCCTGTATATGGCCCTGCTGATGGTCGCGCCGATGGCTCTCATAATGCTGGCCTTTATGCCAATGATGTATAAAGATAAAAAGCTGAATACCCTGATTGTAGTTGCCAGTTTAGCGGTTATAGTTGGCACTTTTGCCATGCTGCGCAACCAGGCGGCTGTTGGCGATAAGCAGTTTATGGAATCCATGATCCCGCATCACTCTTCGGCTATACTTGTAAGCAGCCAGGCAGATCTAAAAGACCCTGAAGTACAGAAACTTGCTCAACAGATCATAGAATCGCAGGAAAAAGAGATCGCCCAGATGAAGAAGATACTCGAGAGAATGGAATAACCGGAACTGGTAAGTTTACTTATACTACAGGCATAACTTTTAACTATAGCCAGGTAAGTAACCGGAAAATATTAATCGTTGTGGTATTTCTCCCCACGCAAAATGGTAAAGCCACGGTATAGTTGCTCGGTAAAGAACAGGCGTATCATCTGGTGCGTGAACGTCATTTTGGATAACGCCATTTTATCGTTTGCGCGTTCGTATATAGTTGGCGAAAACCCGAAAGCACCGCCAATAACAAACACCAGGTTAGTGGTTACGTTGTTCAGTTTTTTTTGAAGAAAAGTGGCGAACTCCCCCGATGTATACATCTTTCCCTTCTCATCCAGCAGAATCAGGAAATCGCTTTCCTGCACTTTCTGAAGTATAAGTTTGCCTTCTTCGTCCTTTAGTTTGTCGGGGCTATACTTGCCGCCCTGCTTTATATCAGGTATAACTATAAACTCCACAGGATGGTAGTGCTTCAGGCGTTTCAGGTACTTGTCTATTCCCTCTTCCAGAAACTTTTCGTCGGTTTTGCCTATCGCTATGAGTTTTATCTTCATCAGGTTTACAGGTTTCTGCAAAGGTCGGGCTTAATTAAGTTCTTTGCAATTGCAGGTAAAGTATGAAGTGGAGTAACCTTCCTTACTGGCTTAGAACAGCCGGGCCTCTGCTATAAACCGCAGCCGGTTCCAAGAAACTGTATAACTTCTTATGCAGATCCAATATGAAACTTCATGAAGTATAGCTATTCAGATCAAGCGTATGCATCAAGTGCCTGACATTAATAATTACAACTTAAACATAGAATATATATACGAATGGATGTATATCCGATTGGTTAGTCGTAAGTTTACACCTCTCAATGTTTAAACTATGAACTATACTAATGAAATTCCCCACCTTGATTAGAGTAAGTATACTCCTGATTTCCCTTATCGCTTATGGTTGTTCTTTAACTAAGCTTCAAGATAAAGGAGAAGTAGAAAATAGCACATTTCATCACAAAATGGAGTTCTCTACAGCTAAGTCTTTAATACTGATACCGGTAGAGATCGATGGCCAGACAAAAAATTTCATTTTTGATACAGGAGCAGATCTAACCTTGATTCAGAGTGACACTTTGCTAGGGAAAGCTACAAAAGTGAGCGGTGCCTCTAACCGTAAAATGGAAGTCGGTCAGCATGTCGTTCCATCAATAAAGATAGGTGATATCAACTTCCAGAATACCCATGCCCTTAACGGTGACTTAAAAGGATTAAATGAGCAGATACCAAATTTTGGCGGTTTAATTGGTCAACCAATCATTCGTAAAGCAAACTGGCTTATAAATTACCCCATGAAGTCCCTCGAAATTTCGAATAGCAGCCTCGCTGACAGTTCATTTCAGCGTCTTGAAATAAAGATGGAGAATGGGTCGCCTTACACTTTTATAAACATCGATGGTAAAAGTTATAAAGCCATGATAGACCTGGGTTCTACATCCTCCTTATCTGTACCACAGGATTCTAAGCTGGCACAAATCTTAATTGATAAGTATAAATTTGAAGAAAACGAAAGAGACATTTATACTATTGGAGGCAGACAATTAGTAAAAGAAAAGGTAGGAACTGTTCCCAACTTAAGAATTGGTGATATAGCATTTGAGAATGTACAAACTGATATCAGAAATTCCAGCGGACTTAGGGTAGGCATGCGCTTCTTTGAATATTGTATCTTATATGTTGATAGTGCAGAAGGCGGCTTTAAAATTAAAATGTAAAAGCTGGCTTATACTATAGAAGACCGCTTTCGAACGTTTTCAAAAGACTAATAAATGCCTGAAATTATAGATCTAAGCCAGGAAATATTCACTGGAATGCCTGTTCATAAGGTTCTTCCGGAAGTAAAGATCACCATGCACAGCTCTCATGAAGAATGGGAAGGTATTACGACTTCCGGCACTGTTTCGCCGAGTGTAAATAAGCTGGAGTTTAGTGAGCACACAGGTACGCATGTAGATGCGCTGAACCATATGAGCCGCCAAAACATCGGGCAATCCATTGATACCATGCCCCTTTCTATGTTCTATACGGAGGGAATCTGCCTGGACTTGTCAGATAAGGGTTTAAGAGAATTGGTCGAACCATCCGATATCGAAGCAGCTTGTTTTAAGGCCGGACTTGAGATCAGAAAAGGCGATACAGTTCTACTTTATACAGACCACTACAGAAGAAATTATGCTGGAAAAGACTGGCAGAATGGGCCGGGCATAAGCGCTGAAGCTGCTCGCTGGTTAGGAAGCAAGGAAATTGCTGCTTTCGGCGTAGAAACCATGGCCCCAGGCGTGTCTGGAATCAGTAACAAAGAAGTACACCTGATCTGTGGCGAAATGGGGTTTACACACTACGAAAACCTGATCAACCTACACTTATTAACCGGTCGCGGACGTTTTCGTTTTTTCGGGCTACCTTTAAAAATACGTGGCGGAACCGGCTCACCAGTCAGAGCAATCGCAGTGTTTGAAAACTAATAAAACGTATGCCAACCATTATACCTGGCTACGTCTACTTTAATCCGTCAGGTCGTAATTTATACTTAAAAAATCCCCTTCTATCACTTAAAAGAAGAGAACCCAGGCATTTTGAAAAAGGCCAACTATAGAAATGAGAATACATTCGGACCAATTGGAGCCTTTTCAGGCATCATCGTTTTCATTGTTGGCGTCATCATGCTTTTCTCATCCTTATCCGGGTTGATCTTGGTTATTATAGGGGCATTTATCGGGTTTTCATTTTCAAGTGCAATAGTTGATTTTGACAAGAAGCAAATCAAGTTCTCACATAATTTATTTGGAGTGATACCGATTGGCAAATGGGTTGAAATTGCACCAAATATGCTGCTCGGGATAATAAAGACTAATACAACCTGGAGGACCTATAGCCAAAGTAACCGCTCGATAGATGTCGATCGAAAAGAATGGAGAATAGTGTTGTACGATCAGTATAAAAACCAGAAGATGCCTGTTCAGAAATTTAGTTCGCTGGAAAAGGCAGAAGAAGGGCTTACCTATTTATGCTCACAACTTGGGTTAAAACGTGCATAAAATGTGTCCGTTTAGGGCGTTTATACTTTACAGCAACTCCTTCGCCGGGTCCCAGAATAGTTTATCAAAATCTACTACCTGGTCGTTCTCTACTTTTACGCCTTCCTGCTCCAGTCGCTCCTGCATGGCGTTCCCGGCCTCAAAGTGTTGTTTGCCTGTTAGCATACCTACCCGGTTTACTACCCGGTGTGCCGGAATTTTAGTAAATGGCTGCGAAGCGATCAGGGCCCAACCCACCATGCGTGCCGAACCTTTAGACCCTAAATAGCTGGCAATAGCACCATAACTGGTAACGCGCCCTTCCGGGATCAGCTTCACCACTTCGTACACGTTCTCGAAAAAATTCTCTTTTGCAGGTTTCATTATCAGGGACTTAGCTTTGCAGCAATAATTTAACTTTTAGAACAATTAAACTTACAGCGCTGTTGATAGTCTTACCTAAACGGTAGTGCACGGGCTAAGCGTTAAAGCACTGTTTGGCTCCAAGTAAGTATAATGCTTATACTATAGTTTATAGACCACAGGTTTAACCGATAACAACACCCTATTGGTGTTTAAACTTCTATAGTTCGTAGATTTAAGCCCGTTGCACTTTAATCAACCATGTTAAGTTAGTAAATTCGGCACCCAACAATATTCGCACAAGCAAATTAAATGAATAAAACTGTTAAAACGATCCTGATTTTAGTGGCAGCGGCAGCCATTGGCTACCTTTTGTACAGCAAAGTGTTCTCCGGAAACGACGAAGCTCCGATGGCTGGTCCTGGTGGCGGCCCGATGGCTCAGAAAGTAGCTGTTGACGTGTTTGTGGTCTCCCCGACCGCTTTCCAGAACAAGATCACTTCTACCGGATCTGTTATCCCGAACGAAGATGTGGAACTGCGCAGCGAAATTTCAGGACGCGTGACCAACATCAATTTTAAAGAAGGCGGCACCGTAAAAAAAGGCCAGTTACTGCTTACCGTTAACGATGCCGAGCTACGCGCCCAGTTACAAAAACTGGAAAGTAACCGCGAACTATACAGCGATACCGAAAAACGTAACCGCACCCTGCTCGAAAAAGAGTATATCAGTCGTCAGGAATACGACCAGGTGAGCAACCAGCTGGCCAGCGTAAACGCCGACATACAGGCCCTGAAAGCAACAATGGCCAAAGCCTACGTACGTGCTCCTTTTGATGGCGTAATTGGTTTGCGCCAGGTAAGCGAAGGCAGCTACGTAACAGCGGCAACACCTATTGCCCGCATGGTTGATGTAAGCCCTGTTAAAATAGACTTTAATATTCCGGGCCGGTACAGCAACTCGGTTAAAGTAGGCGATAAAATTACCTTTACCTCCGAAGGCAGCGCCGAAAAACACGAGGCAAATATTTATGCCATACAGCCAAATATAGACCCTGCCACGCGTACACTACAAATACGTGCGCTATACGATAATAAAGGCCAGGAAATTAAGCCAGGCGCTTTCGTTAAAGTAGAACTTGGCTTGCAGGATGTGTCTGAAGCGATCCTGATCCCGACGGAATCTATTATACCAGAAGCTACTGGCCACAAGGTGTTTTTAGTTAAAGGTGGCAAAGCACAGCCTCAAATGGTGAAGATCGGACAGCGCTCCGAAACCCTTATCCAGATAATTGAAGGTATAGAACCGGGCGATACTATTATCAGCTCAGGTATTTTGCAGGCACGCCCAGGTTCTGATCTGAGTATCAGAAGAGTGACATCATCCGGGGACGGACAGTAACAGGCAGGAAACTCCTGTTGCTTAAGGTCAGAAGTATATAAAGACGCGTTCTTTCAGTTGGTCTGATTAGTAAAAGACAAGTATGGCAAGTTTATCAAACATAAGTATAAAACGCCCGGTGCTGGCCATCGTGATGAGTATCACGATCATTGTATTCGGGATAATTGGTATTACCTACCTGGGCGTGCGGGAATACCCAAGCGTTGACCCGCCCATCGTTAACGTATCTACAAGCTACGCCGGTGCCAACGCCGAAACAATAGAATCGGAGATCACGGAGCCGCTCGAGGAATCGATCAACGGTATAGCCGGTATCCGAACCTTAACCTCATCGAGCAGCGAAGGCAACAGCAGAATTACCGTTGAGTTTAACCTTGGCGTAGACCTGGAAGCAGCCGCCAACGATGTGCGCGACCGCGTGGCCCGGGCACAACGCAGGCTCCCTGAAGATGCCGAACCTCCTACGGTTTCTAAAGCCGATGCCGATGCCAACCCGATCATTTTCTTAGGTATAAGAAGCGAGACCCGCTCCCTTCTCGACCTTTCGGATATTGCTGCCAACGTATTTAAGGAGCAGTTACAAACTATACCGGGCGTAAGTGAGATCATGATCTGGGGTGATAAGCGTTACTCGATGCGCCTCTGGATGGACCCTGATAAACTTTCTGCCTTACAGGTTACACCTTTGGAGGTACGCGATGCACTCGCCAGGCAAAATGTGGAGCTCCCATCCGGTAGTATCGAGGGTTCCGCTACTGAGCTTTCTGTGAGAACAATGGGCCGTATCTCTACTGTAGAAGAGTTCAACAACCTGGTTGTGCGCGAAGATGCCAACAGGCTGGTTCGTTTCCGCGACATAGGTTATGCCCAGCTGGCCCCTGAAAACGAAAAGACAGTACTTCGCTACAATGGTATACCGATGGTGGGTGTAGTAATAGTGCCCCAGCCGGGTACAAACCAGGTAGAGATATCTGATGAGTTTTACGCCCGCCTGGAGCATATCAAAAAAGACATTCCTGAAGACCTGCAACTTACCATAGGCTTCGATAACTCGCAGTATGTACGTGCCTCTATTAACGAGGTAAAAGAGACTATTTTTGTTGCCTTTGGCCTTGTTGTGGTCATCATCTTCCTGTTCCTCCGCGACTGGCGCTCTACTATTATCCCGGTGGTAGCTATTCCGGTTTCGCTTATAGGTGCGTTCTTTATCATGTACCTGATGAATTTCTCCATCAACGTACTGACGCTGCTTGGTATCGTGCTGGCTATTGGTCTGGTTGTGGATGATGCCATCGTAATGCTGGAGAACATCTATGCCCGAATAGAAGATGGGCAGCAGCCAATGAAAGCCGCTAAAAAGGGATCCAGCGAAATATACTTTGCTATTATTTCTACAACTATAGCGCTGGCAGCCGTGTTTATGCCGGTAGCTTTCCTCGAGGATACCACAGGGCGCCTTTTCCGTGAGTTTGGTATTGTGGTAGCTGGTGCTGTAATCATATCCTCTTTCGTATCGCTGACGCTGACGCCGATGATGGCTTCGCGTATGCTGAAGCACAGGGAGCGGCCTAACTGGTTCTACCGCAAAACAGAGCCATTCTTTAAGTCGCTTACTGACGGTTACAGAGATTCCCTGACAAGCTTCCTTAAGTTTAGATGGGTTGCCTTTGTACTGGTTGTGATGTCTGCCGGAATTATCTGGTGGCAATTCTCTACCCTGCAGTCTGAGCTGACACCGGATGAAGACCGTGGCGGCCTGCGTATACAGACAACTGGTCCGGAAGGTGCTTCCTTCGAGTTTATGGACCGCTACATGAATGAGCTATCTGCCCTGATAAATGATTCAGTAGGTGGTATCAGCAGCATGACCACCATGACCCGAAACTCTAACTCTGGCTTTATCCGCTTAAGGCTGGTAGATCCGCAGGACCGGGACAAGACACAGCAGGAAATAGTAGACGAAATACCACAATTACTTAACCAGATACCTAGCGCCAGGGCTTTTGCAGCCGGCGATAAGGGCCTTGGTGGCGGACGTGGTGCCGGCCAGCCGGTGGCGTATGTGGTGCAGGCACAAAGTATGGACAAGCTGCGCGAGATCATTCCTCCGTTCCTGGAAGCCGCCCGCCAGAATCCTGCTTTTAACTATGTGGATGTGAACCTGAAATTCAATAAGCCGGAACTACGCGTTGAGATTGACCGTGAGAAAGCTTTATCGATGGGTGTAAACGTGCGCGACATTGCTCAAACCATGCAACTAGGGCTTAGCGGGCAGCGCTTCGGCTATTTTGTAAAGGGCGGTAAGCAATACCAGATACTCGGGCAGGTGGCACGCGAGAACCGCAGCGAACCGCTCGACCTTCGCAGCCTGTATGTAAAAAACAATACCGGCGAACTGATACAGCTGGATAACCTGATCGAACTGAAAGAAGAAAGCTCTTCCCCACAGATCTATCGTTTCAATCGTTTTGCATCGGCTACCTTTAGCGCCACGCTTAACAAAGGCTATACAATAGGCGATGGTATAGCTGCCATGGATGCTATTGCTAAAGACGAACTCGACGAAACCTACCAGACTTCCCTGACCGGCCAGTCCCGTGACTTCGAGGAAAGCTCCGGCAGTTTGATGTTTGCATTCCTGCTTGCCTTAGGCCTGATCTATCTTGCCCTGGCTGCACAGTTCGAAAGTTTCCGCGATCCGGTCATTATCATGTTTACGGTGCCGTTGGCTTTGGCTGGCGCCCTGATCAGCCTCTGGTACTTTGATCAGACACTGAACATTTTCAGCCAGATCGGTATGATCATGCTGGTTGGTCTGGTAACAAAGAATGGTATCCTGCTGGTAGAATTTGCGAACCAGAAAAAAGAACAGGGACTTACGAAAATGGAAGCGGCCCGCGAAGCTGCGGTATCACGTTTCCGCCCGATCCTGATGACAAGCTTATCGACTATACTAGGTACCTTACCAATTGCCCTGGCACTTGGTGCTGGTTCCGAGAGCCGTACTTCGATGGGTATAGCCGTAGTAGGTGGTCTTATCTTCGCAACTGGTCTTACACTTTATATCATTCCTGCTATCTATTCTTACTTCTCATCTGCGGAAGCAAACATTATTGTTGATGATGAGCATGAAGAAGAAGTAAAAGCAAAGAAACGTGTAACAGCCTAAGTAACTATAACTTTCAGCTAAAACAAGAACCAATATTTTGCATTATACTTTAATGTCATCTATAAAAGCTACTGTACTGTTCCTTTTTGGGGCAGTACTTCTCTTTCCGGGCAAAGCGGCGGCACAGGAGTTGCTCACACTGGAAGAAGCCATCCGCATCGGTCTTCAGAATAACTATGCCATACAGATAGCGGCCCGCGACGAAGCTATTGCCTCTAACAATGTTACGTTGGGGAATGCCGGTTTTTTACCTGCTGTTGATGGCCGTGGCACCCGTACCTATCGTTCTGAAGACACCAAACGTGTAAGACTGAATGGCGAGGAAACTATAAGCAACGGAACAACCTCTAATAACCTGAACGGGAGTGTAAACCTGAACTGGACCGTTTTTGATGGCATGGGCATGTTCATTAACTACGACCGCCTGCAGGCCCTGGAAAAATCCGGTGAGCTGTTTACCCGCGAAACCGTAGAGAACTCCTTGGCTGATATTACCGATGCTTATTTTGAAGTGGTGCGCCAGGAGTATAAGATAAAAGCCATTCAGGATGCCATTGAGATATCGAAAGCCAGGATAGAGTTGGTGGAAGCGCAATACGAAGTTGGCGTAAGTGCCAAAGTAGAGATACTGCGTGCCCAGGTAGACTATAACGCTGACCAGTCGGAGCTGTTGAACCAACAGGAAAGCCTGCAGAACGCAAAAATAAACCTGAACCAGCTGCTTGGCCGCGACCCGAACATAAACTTTGTAGCCCAGGATACTATAAACGTTGAGCGCAACCTTACCTATAACGGCATCAACGACGAGCTTACGGCAGCCAACCCATTGCTACAGCGCCTGCAGGTAAACCGTGAACTGGCCAACCTGGATGTAAAAGCTGTACGAGCCAGCCGTTTCCCGGTAATTGGTGTTACAAGTGCGTATAACTTTTCCAGAACAGAAGCGGACCCTGTTGACCAACTGGCCCTGCTTTATAACCAGAACAAAGGTTTGGTTTATGGATTAACACTGAGCGTACCGATCTTTAATGGCTTTAACATAAACAGGCAGGCACAAAATGCACGCATTGCCGTAGAAGCCGCTGACTTGGAGTTCAGGCAAGTACAGAACCAACTACAGGCAGAACTGGCCCGTGCTTACAGCCGCTACACCAACCGCCTGCAGCTCCTGGATTTGGAAGAATCAAACTTAGTGCTGGCTGAAGAAAACGCGAAAATAGCCCTGGAACGTTACCGCTTAGGTTTGCTTACCTCAATAGAGCTCCGCGAAGCGCAACGTAACCAACTGGTAGCCGAAAACAGGCTGATAGACATCCGGTACGAAGCCAAAGCTGCCGAAACTGAGCTAAAACGCCTGAGCAGCTCGCTGGTAACAGACTTATAAGTATAATACTTTCCTGATATTGAAGTATAAAAGTATAGTTTCGGCTATACTTTTGTATTTTACACCACTATCGTAAGTCGTGTTATAAAACCTGCTATATGCCTGATATAGAACTGTTCCAGTTACTGGCCATTTCACTTGGATTAGGGTTGCTGGTGGGCTTGCAACGCCAGCATGAAAGGGCACGCATTGCCGGCATCCGCACCTTCCCGCTTATTACGTTACTGGGTACTATGTGTGCCTGGCTATCACAGGTGTTTGGCGGCTGGATACTGGCTGCCGGAGTTTTATGCGTAGCTGCTATCACTATAGTTGCCAACCTGTTGCAAAGCCGACACAAAGACCTGGACATTGGCCAGACAACCGAAGCAGCCATGTTACTTATGTTTGTGGTAGGCGCATACCTGGTAGTAGGCCAGACAACTGTGGCCGTGGCTATAGGTGGGCTCGTAGCCATCCTGCTGCATTTAAAAGAGACCTTGCACCAGGCAATTGCCAAACTCGGCGAAAAAGACCTGCGGGCTATTATGCAGTTCGTCCTTATCTCGCTTGTCATACTTCCTGTCCTTCCCGATCAGCCCTACGGGCCTTACCAGGTACTTAACCCGTACAACATCTGGCTGATGGTGGTGCTTATAGTTGGCATTAGCCTGGCAGGTTACTTTGCTTATAAGATATTCGGAACACGGGCCGGCACCTTGCTGGGTGGTGTACTGGGCGGCCTTATTTCGAGCACTGCCACAACCGTTACGTATGCCAAGCGCACAAAAGAGCAGGATAAACAGAGCTCAAGTATAAACCTGATAGCGCTGGTCATTTTTATAGCTACTGCTGTATCGCTTATCCGTATCATCGTGGAAATATCGGTGGTGGCCCCTGCTACATTTGGCAAAGTTGCGCCGCCTTTAATTGCGCTGCTGGTAGTAATGGCTATACTTATCGCCTTCGGTTTTCTGTTTAAAAAGCAGGATGCCGGCAAAATGCCCGAACAAAATAACCCTGCTCAACTTAAAACTGCGTTGGTTTTCGGGGCGATCTATGCCATAGTAATGTTAGCCACGGCTGCAGCCAAAGACCACTTCGGAGATAGCGGTTTATACTTGGTTGCTTTTATTTCGGGCCTGACGGATGTAGATGCTATTACGCTGTCGACCTCGCGCCTGATGAATACCCAAACTATAGAAACCGGAACCGGCTGGAAAGTAATAATGGTAGCGGCACTCTCTAACATTGCTTTTAAAGGCGCTATGGCTGGTGTGCTGGGCAGCAGAAGGTTGTTTATGCGTGTAGCGTTCTTATTTGGTATCGTTATAGTAGCTGGGGCACTTATTATCTGGCTCTGGCCCGAAAGCTTCACCCTGAACTGGCTAAGCAGCACACAGGCTTAAGTTTATACTTGTTACTCTGAAGCTGTTTAGGGTTTTAGGAATTTATACCTTATGCCCTTGCTGTGTGTTTTCACCAGCAAGTACAAGTAGCTGGCTGGCTGGATTAATGGCGAGAACACCAACAATGGCTTGTTTAAGGTTTATAAACTATAAACCCTAAATAAGCTTTCAATTTCCCAACAGCCTCAGCTTTATCTCTTATTCCTTCTACCTGTAAGGCTTTCATGCAAAAAGCCTGCACCCGGATTTATTTTGCCGTAACTTTGTTGTACACAAGTATAAAGTTGCCTTACCCGGCAGAAGCATTATAGTTTGAATACCGCTCAACGCACATATCTTATAAAACAGAAGGCACAGGAACTGGGCTTTATGTATTGCGGCATATCCAAAGCTGATTTTCTGGAGGAAGAAGCGCCCCGCCTGGAGCGCTGGCTGAAACAGAACATGCACGGCCAGATGCACTACATGGAGAACCACTTCGACAAGCGCCTGGACCCGCGTTTACTTGTAGATGGAGCAAAATCGGTGGTATCGTTGCTGCTTAACTATTATCCCGAAAAAGATACCCAGCAACCAGACGAGGATACTTATAAAATATCGAAATACGCTTACGGCACCGATTATCACTTTGTAATAAAAGATAAGCTGAAAACGCTGCTGAACTATATTAACGAAGAGATCGGGGAAGTTGACGGGCGCTGCTTCGTAGATTCGGCACCGGTGCTGGATAAGGCCTGGGCTTCAAAAAGTGGGCTGGGCTGGGTAGGCAAACACACGCTCCTGATAACTCCGCAGGCTGGCAGCTTTCATTTTGTAGCTGAGCTTATTATTGACCTGGAACTGGAATACGACGGACCTATAAAAGATTATTGCGGAAGCTGTACCCGTTGCCTGGATGCCTGCCCTACCGACGCCATTACAGAGCCTTACGTAGTAGATGGCAGCAAATGTATCTCTTATTTTACTATTGAGCTGAAAGACCAGTTGCCACAGGAAATGAATGGAAAGTTTGGTAACTGGGTATTTGGCTGCGATATATGCCAGGATGTTTGCCCCTGGAACCGCTTCAGCAAGCCACATAACGAACCAGCCTTTGCCCCGCACCCTGATCTTAAAAACCTGAAAACAACAGACTGGCAGGAGCTAACGCAGGAGGTATTTTCGCAGCTGTTTAAAAAATCGGCCGTAAAGCGCACTGGCTACAACGGCTTGTTGCGCAACATTAAATTTGTGCAGGATGAAAATGAGCTGGCTGTACCCAACCCTATGCCTGAAGCTTAGCAAAAGCACTGTTTAAAACAAGCAGGTATTTACCTGAGAACTGATTGTAGCACCACTGTTTTAACTGTAGTAATTCGTCGGCAACCAGTAATTTAAACGCTTTTCTAAGCTCTTTTTCGAACAGCATTTTGTCGAAGCTAACCTTCAGCAAAATGGTCTTCACATATTCCAACATGAGTATTAAATAATCGGGATAAACTGTTGTTTTGCTATACGATTAAGCCGCATAAAAGTAACCGCATTATGGTAGCATTTTGTATAAAATCCGGCTTTAAATTTACAACCAGCCAAAAGCCAGATTGTTTGCTGCATAGTGCCGCCGGAAATTGCTAAATTTGCTTTGTGATGCGTCCTGTAATCTTAACCATTTTGCTGCTGCTTTTATTGCCTTGCTCGCTTCTGGCGCAAAAGGTAAGCATCGTATTGGGCAAAAGTCCGCTTCCTATAAACCAGTATTATACCATAGGCATACAGCTACAGGATCAGAGTTTAAAAGAGTACAGCCCTTTCCCGGAAATAGATGGGTTTAAGAAAAGCAGCAAATACTCCTCCACCGAAACTATAATTACAGGCGGCACCACCACCAAAATACTGACAGTGTACCAAAACTACGCTCCCCTCGAGGAAGGCGAGTTTGAACTGGAGCCTTTTGCCATGAAAATAAACGGCCAGATGGTACAATCGCAGGGTGCTGTTATAGTTGTAAAACCGATGTCGGCCACCACACCCGGCACTAACATCCCGGACCTGATATCGGAAGAAACCGAGCCCGAATCTGAGTTGGATGAAAAGCCCGAGTACATCGAAAAAGACGACAACGCCTTCCTGACATTATATACAAACAAGAACGAAGTATATGTTGGCGAAGGCTTTACGGCAGCTTTATACTTTTACCTGGCCGCCGAAGATCAGCAACTCCTCGATTTCTATGATTTTGAGAACCAAATAACCGGTATACTTCGCCAGCTTAACCAGCCTAATGTGTGGGAAGAATCTTTTGAGTTTTCAGAGATAAGCCCGGAGCAGGTTATGGTTGCCGGCAAGCCATACTTAAGGTATAAACTATACGAATCGGTACTATACCCTATCAACCTCGAGCCTATCCGGTTTCCGCAGCTCTCATTGAGGATGTTGAAGTATAAAGTTGCCAAAACTCCAAACCTGCTCAGCGACAACCGACAGGAAGGCTACAAAACTTATTTCGCCCGCGCCCGTGAAATTAAAGTAAAACAGTTGCCAAGCCATCCACTGCGCGATGTGGTGCCAGTGGGTAACTATAAGCTAAACGAACAGGTCTCGCGCAAAAAAACGCAGGTCAACAAAAGCTTCACATACCTGTTCCAGGTGGAGGGCGAAGGCAACCTGGCTGCTATTATGCCGCCGGCTCCGGTCTCTCCTGCCGGCATCGAATTTTACCCACCCGACATCAGGCAGGATGTTACGCAGCGGGCGGGCCGTGTAGCTGGCTCCAAAAGCTTTACCTATACTGTAATGCCACGCGAGCCAGGCAAGTATAACTTTGGCGACATGATGCACTGGATCTATTTCGACCCGGTAACAGCGCGCTACGACACCCTTCGCCCACGCCTGCAGGTGCAGGTAACAGGCAGCCAGGATACCGATGCCCTGGTGCTTTCGCGCGACCTTGGCCCTTTTTATAAGATCATCGAAAACGAGGACCATACGTTGGTTAGCCTGCACCAGTTCGACGAAGTGAAACGCTACACTAACATTATCCTGGTGCTGTTACTGGTAGTAGCAGGTTTTGTGTTTATTAAAAAAAGAAAACTATGAGCAATACATACGGCACCCTTTTCAGGATAACAACTTTTGGCGAATCGCACGGGCCGGCTGTTGGCGTCGTTATTGATGGCTGCCCTGCCGGCCTGGAGATAACAACCGACGAGATACAGGCTGCCTTAGACCGCCGCCGTCCCGGCCAGTCGGACATTACTACTCCCCGTAACGAAGAAGATAAAGTAACTATACTTTCGGGTGTGTTTGAAGGCGTTACCACCGGCACGCCCATTGCGCTTGTAGTAAATAACAAAGACCAGCACAGCCACGACTATAGCCACATTGCACACGCTTTCCGTCCGTCGCATGCCGATTATACTTACACAGCCAAGTATGGCACCCGCGATTACCGTGGCGGAGGCCGTAGCTCAGCCCGCGAAACTGTTGCCCGCGTGGCAGCCGGTGCCGTGGCAACCAAACTGTTAAAAGAGCAGGGAATTTCAGTAAATGCCTATGTATCGCAGGTGGGTAAAGTAAAGCTGCGCAAGCACTACTCTAAACTCAACTTTAAGAAGATAGACGCCAACAAAGTACGTTGCCCCGACGGTAAAGTAGCCGCCCGCATGATCGGGTTGATCGAGGATGCCCGTGATAGTTTAGATACAATTGGCGGCGTGGTAAGCTGTGTGGTGCAAGGCGTGCCGGCCGGCGTAGGAGAACCTGTGTTTGATAAGCTGCACGCCGAATTGGGTAAGGCCATGCTAAGTATAAATGCTGTTAAAGGCTTTGAGTACGGCAGCGGTTTTGAAGGTGTAAAGCTACGCGGCTCGCAGCACAACGACGAATTCTTTGCCGACGAAGAAGGCAACATCAGTACCCGTACAAATCACTCGGGTGGTGTGCAGGGCGGCATCAGCAACGGACAGGATATTTACTTTAATGTGGCTTTTAAACCGGTGGCTACTATACTTCAGCCGCAGGCAACTATAAACGATTCCGGTGAGGCAATTACACTGCAAGGCAAAGGCCGCCACGACCCCTGCGTACTGCCGCGTGCCGTACCTATAGTAGATGCTATGGCTGCTTTGGTTTTAGCTGATTTTATGCTTCGCAGGAAAGCCAACAAAGTATAAATTAACTGAAGGCGGCAGCAGGTATATAGCCATACTCAGCCAGTTCTTCCAGGTGCTTAATTGGCTTGGCGCAGCCATCTGTTAAAAGTATAACCCGGTGGCTTACCTGCACAACCGAGCTATAGTTATGGTCGGTAATTATAAAGCCTTTCGTGCCGAGATGTGCCTGCAGCAGTTCCTGGATCTGTTCCACATAAATCGGCCCTATTCCCGAAAATGGCTCATCGAGCAGCAGGAACATCACATCTTTCTGTAAAAGTAAAAGCAACTCAAAATAACGCAGTTCGCCTTTCGATAACTCATCTGCACATTTACCCAGGTGGTGTTTTACCCGCTCGTGCGTTTTTATACTTTCCCGTTTGGCAGGTTCATCAAAGTATAGCTCAATTAGTTTCTCCAGCTTTACATTTTTTGGCAGAAAATCGTGTTGCGGCAAATAGGCTACGAGATTTTTATACTTGTAAGGTTGCTGGTATACCTTGCCGTTTACCCGGATGTGCTTGTTGTCGGTGTATAGCGTTCCGAAAATGATCTTGAGCAATGTCGTTTTGCCACATCCGTTACGGCCCAGCAGCCCCACTATCTCGCCAGTCTTACAGCTCAGGTAAATATCTGTCAGCAGTTGCCGATTGCCAATATGGTAAAGTATACTGTCGGCTTCGAGTTTGTTTTCAGGCATAAACGTATAGTTTCAGGAAGAACAGAAGTATAACTACAGCCACATTTAACAGGTAAGACCCCGCCAGGAGTGCTACCTTACTGATGCCGGCATTGTGGTAAAAATAATACTGGTCCTGGTAGCGCTGCTCGTAAAAGTATACCGAAAGTATAAAGCTACCCGTCAGCAAACTTAAGCTGAAACTGTTGATGACCCCAACCAGGCTATTATCGGCTATGGCACCGCCCATCACTCCTACTACCAGCGAAAAAGGCAGGTTAAAGCGCAGCAAGTTTTTATGGAAGAGTAAGTATAGTTTGAGTTGGTGCATGGGCTGTTTATACTTCGGAAGATAGTGATATTGATGTATAAACAAAAACGCCGCTCCTGTTTTGCAAGAGCGGCGTTTCGGTTTGGTCAGGTATTTTAAAACAGTTGCAGGTGCACTACCAGGAACCAGATGATCACCAGTATTGGCAACAGGAACGGAATAGAATAACGCAGGATGTAGCCAAAGAAAGACGGCATCTTTATACCTGAGCTTTCTGCGATAGCTTTCACCATAAAGTTTGGTCCATTACCGATGTACGTGAAAGCGCCAAACAACACGGCTGCCAGCGAGATAGCCTCTAACTGTATCAGCGTTTCATGGCCGGCGGCAGATGCTCCTTCGGCAAACATTCTTACATGCTCCACATTAGCCTGCGACAGGTCGAACTTAGCCATTGAAAGTGCCAGGAAGTTGGCATACGTTGGTGCGTTATCCAGGAAACCCGATAAAGAACCTGTTGACCAGTATAAGGTACCTGGCGTAATGTACTGTGCAAAAGCAGGCGAAGAAGCTATTTCAGCAGATATCTGCAGTGCCGGCATCATAGTAAAGAAAATACCGAAGAACAGGAACACCACTTCCAGGATCGGGTGGAAATTGAAGTGGTTGCCAGCCAGCGCGCTTTTGCTGGAGAAACGGTAAGCCAGGAACGCAGCCGAAAGCTGAACGATCTCACGGATAAAAGATATCTTGGCGCCATCGTAAGCAATGTAAGGCAAACCGTCAATTACATTCGGGTCGAGCCCTACGGCACCAACTATAATGGTCAGCCAGATGAGGTTACGCTTTCCTGAAAAATGAAATTCGGTCTTTTCGTTGATCTTGGCAACTACGGCCGGGTCCGGGGTATAACCATTGATCTTATTTCGACGGTCGACAAAGTAAAAGGCAACACAAAGCAGAGTTATAGAAATGATCCAGGGAATAAACAGGTGCTGTAATGTCCAGAAGAACGGTACACCTTTTATAAAGCCGATAAACAGCGGAGGATCGCCTAGCGGCGTTAATAAACCACCGGCATTACTAACTATAAATATAAAAAATACGATCTGGTAAGCTTTAATGCGGTGGTTGTTCAGCCTGATGAACGGACGGATAAGCAGTAACGACGCGCCCGTTGTACCGATAACATTCGCAAGTATAGCACCTATCGCTACCAAAGCCACATTCATTTTGGGAGTGGCATTGGCGTTTACATTTAAGTAAATACCGCCAGCTGCTATGTATAAAGAGCTTAGCAGCGTAGCAAACGTAACGTATTCTGCCAGCGTGTGTATGGGCATATGCGTATCGCCTAACGCAATCACGTAATAGCCTAAAACAGTGAGACCAAGTATAACAGCTACTTTTTTATAGTTGTGCTCCCAGAAATGTCCGAAAAAAATCGGCCCTGCAGCGATCATACCGATCAGTATCAGAAAAGGAATAATTAGGAAACCAGGTGGCGACATCATGTTTTGCGCCAGAAAGATAAAATTGGTTAGCATAGTATTTGTGCGTTAACAGGCAGAGGCTGTAAAATTAGTTGCGGGCACAAAGATAAACTATAAGCCGGTTAATGCCATTCCGGAAAAACATTTTACATTCTTTTATTGTGCTTAAGTTACTAAACCAGTTGGTTGATATTCAGCAATTCTGATAAATATTGCCTAATTTTGGAAACTTTAAGGCTAGTGCCAAGGTTTTAATTTAAACATAGATTTCCATGACAGAAAATAAAGAAAAGATGGTGTCGGTGTATGCTGAGGCTAACCCGAACCCAGAATCGATGAAGTTAGTTATGAACGTGCAACTGCTGCCTGACGGCCAGAGCGTGGACTATCCGGACCTGGAGAGTGCTGCTGATTCGCCGCTTGCCCAGGAACTGTTCAACTTCGACTATGTTGGTCGTGTTTTTATTGCGAGCAACTTTGTAACTATAACCAAAAATGCAGGTTTGGAGTGGGTTAAGCTTATACCTGAACTGCGTACGTTCCTTAAGTCTTATGTTGAGGCTGGCGGACCAATATTTGTAGATGGCTTCTCGGCTGCCTCAAAACCAGAAACCGCAACTACAGCCGAAACATCAGAAGGAGATGCTGCTATAGTTAAGAAAGTGATCGATTTGCTTGAGAATTATGTACGCCCGGCCGTTGAGCAGGATGGCGGTAACATTACTTTCAAATCGTATAACGATGGTGTGGTAACAGTACACCTACAAGGCTCATGCAGCGGCTGCCCGTCTGCTACGGTAACGCTTAAGGCTGGTATAGAGAACCTGTTAAAGCGTATGGTACCTGAAGTAAAAGAAGTTGTAGCTGATGGTGTAACTATCTAACTATAAACTTACCATAAACGACAAAGCCAGCTCTGTAAAGTAGCTGGCTTTGTTGTTTCTATACTTGTTGGTTGATGTCGCTAAATATACTGCTGCCCTTTTTTGGATTTGGCATCCGCAGTAAAGTCTTTCACCTTCTGTTCCTCATCCAGTTTACAGATCATCAGCACATTATCGTGTTCGGCAACTATAAATCCGTCCAGGCCCTGCAGTACTACCAAACGGTCTTTCGGAGTTTTAATAATGCAGTTCTTCGTATCATACAGCATCACATCGCCATCAACCACATTGGCTTCATTGTCTTTGTCGCTTATCGTATACAGCGAGTTCCAGGTGCCCAGGTCCGACCAACCAATATCGCTCAGCACCACAAACACATTATCTACCTTCTCCATAATACCATAGTCGATAGAGATGTTGCGGCAATGCGAGTAAGCTTTAACTATAAAGTTAGGCTCTTCGGGTGTGTTATACTTTTCAGCTCCTTCTTCAAATATCTCAGACACCTCAGATAAATGCTGGCGGAAAGCTTTCAGTATACTCTTCACGTTCCACACAAAAATGCCTGAATTCCATACAAAGTCGCCGCTGTTCAGAAACATCTGGGCAAGCTCGAGGTTCGGCTTTTCAGTAAAGGTCTTTACCTTTTTTATAGGCTGATCGCTATCGGCAATAAACTGTATGTATCCATAACCGGTGTCAGGGCGACTTGGTGTTATACCTAACGTTATCAGTACTTCGTCTTCGGAGGCGGCCTTTATTGCTGTGTTAATAACCTGGTTAAAGGCTTCCTGTTTCAACACCACATGGTCTGATGGGGCTACCACCAGGTTGGCATTCGGGTTGATCTGGGCAATTTTGTAAGAGGCGTAAGCTATACATGGCGCTGTATTCCGGCCTATTGGCTCCAGCAGTATCTGGTTATCGCTTAGTTGCGGCAGTTGTTTTTTTACAAGGTGCTCGTAGTCTTTGTTTGTAACTATAAAGATGTTCTCCGGCGGACATATCGACTCAAAGCGCTTTATAGTCATTTGCAGCATCGATTCCCCGATACCAAGCACATCGTGAAACTGTTTCGGATAACTGGTACGGCTAAATGGCCAGAAGCGGCTTCCAATGCCACCTGCCATTATTACCACATACGTATCTTTGTTCATGGGTAGGTTTTATACAAGTCCTTCTTTCAGGAGGTCGTGCAGGTGCACAAAGCCCTCAAAATGTCCGGATTTAGTTACAATTAGTTGAGTTATGTTTTTCTCCTGCATAATAGCCATAGCTTCGGCGGCGTAGTGGTCCGGCTCTATGGTTAGCGGGGAGGCAGTCATGATGTCGGAGGCGAGTATGCCTTCCGTAGAGTTATATTTGTCCAACATACGGCGCAAGTCGCCATCGGTTATAATTCCGACCAGTTCGTTGCTGTTTTCTTTTACAACTGCCGTAGCGCCCAGCCTTTTAGAAGATATTTCGATAATAACTTCGCGTAGTGTAGCGTTTTCTGTAACCTGCGGTGCCTGGTTCTGCTTGTAAATATCTTCTACTTTTAAGTATAAACGTTTACCAAGCGAGCCGCCCGGGTGCAGGCGCGCAAAATCGGAGCTGCTGAAACCTCGCGCCTCTAACAGGCAAACGGCCAAAGCATCGCCGAGGGCAAGTGCAGCTGTTGTGCTGGTAGTTGGGGCCAGGTTGTTCGGGCAGGCTTCGCGGTCTACGTGCGCATTCAGCACAAAATCAGCGCTCTCGGCCAGGTAAGAGTCTATGCTGGATACCATGGCTGCCAGTTTTGAGCCTTTACGTTTTAACAGTGGCACCAGCACTTTTATTTCAGGGGTGTTACCGCTTTTAGAGATACAGATCACAAAATCTTCGGACTGTATCATGCCCAGGTCGCCGTGAATTGCGTCGGCAGCGTGCATAAAAAGAGCCGGCGTGCCCGTAGAGTTTAAGGTAGCTACTATTTTCTGGGCAATGTTTGCACTCTTGCCAATACCGGTAACTACAACGCGTCCTTTTATACTTAAAATGGATTCGACGCAATTCTGAAAGTCTTCGTCGATAAAATCTGCCAGCTTAGCGATAGCTTCCGCTTCAGAAAGTAAGACTTTTTTTGCTATTTGAGTTATATTATTAATTAGATTCAAGTTAAATTTGTGTTAATGTACACTTAAATGAGTACGTTGCAATCTTACTACTTTTTTGCAGGAATTACATGTCACTTACAGAGGTCAATCTCAAGAACAAATTAAAGGAAGTTTTTGGGTATAATCAATTCAGAGGAAATCAGGAGCTGATAATAAACAATATTATCAACGGAAAGAACACCTTCGTGATTATGCCTACAGGCGCCGGCAAGTCGTTGTGCTATCAACTACCTGCCCTATCGTTGCCGGGAACAGCAATCGTAATATCACCGCTGATAGCCCTGATGAAGAACCAGGTAGACCAATTGAATGCTTTTGGTGTAAATGCCCAGTTCTTGAATTCTACGCTCTCGAAGGCGGAAATGAACAAGGTAAAAAAAGAAACCCTTGCCGGCGAAGTAAAGCTGCTGTACGTAGCGCCCGAGTCGCTTACTAAAGAAGATACGATAGAATTTCTGCGTGCCTCTAACATCTCGTTTGTAGCTATTGATGAAGCACACTGTATCTCGGAGTGGGGTCACGATTTCCGCCCGGAGTACCGCCGTATTCGTGGCATTATAGACCAGATCGGTAATTTGCCGATAATTGCGCTTACTGCTACGGCTACACCAAAAGTACAGCTGGACATACAGCGCAACCTGCAAATGGATGAGGCTTCTGTGTTTAAGTCGTCGTTTAACCGCACTAACTTATACTACGAGGTACGCCCTAAGCACAAAACCAAGAAGCAGCTTATACAATACGTAAAGAAAAATAAAGGCAAAAGTGGTGTTGTATATTGCCTGAGCCGTAAAAAAGTAGAAGAAATTGCCGAGCTGCTGCGCGTAAACGATGTAAAAGCGTTGCCTTACCACGCTGGCCTCGATTCGCAGGTACGCATGAACAACCAGGATGCTTTCTTGAATGAAGATGCAGATGTAATTGTGGCAACTATAGCCTTCGGTATGGGCATCGATAAGCCGGATGTGCGCTTTGTAATTCACTACGATACGCCAAAATCGATTGAGGGCTACTACCAGGAAACCGGTCGTGCCGGACGAGACGGACTGGAAGGTAACTGCCTTATGTTCTATAGTTACGACGACATCGTTAAGCTCGAGAAATTCAATAAAGACAAACCTGTAACCGAACGCGACAACTCGAAACTGTTGCTACAGGAAATGGCCGCTTATGCCGACTCAGCGGTTTGCCGCCGTAAACAACTCCTGCATTACTTTGGCGAAGCATACGAAAAAGATTGCGGCTTCTGCGATAACTGTTTGCACCCGAAAGAGCGTTTCCAGGCACAGAAAGAAGTACAACTTGCGTTGCAGGCTGTAGAGCAAACCGGCGAACGTTTTAACATAGATCATATCACAGCAGTACTTACCGGTCTGCGCAACCAACATGTAACCAGCTACGAACACGACAAGCTCGAACTATTTGGCGCTGGTAAAGAGAACGATGTACAGTTCTGGAGTTCGGTACTGCGCCAGGTGCTGCTATCAGAGTATCTTGAAAAAGACATTGAGAACTTTGGTGTAATAAAGCTAACAGATAAAGGCCGTGACTTTATACTTAACCCGCAGCCAATAGAGCTTACCAAAGACCATAACTATGAGCAGGAGGTAAAAGAAGACGAAGAGAACGAGCAATCTCAGGCATCTGCCGGGCACGATGAAGTACTTTTCGACCTGCTTAAAAACCTGCGTAAAAAGCTGGCAAAGGAGAAGAATCTTCCACCATACGTATTGTTCCAGGACCCATCATTAAAAGAGATGGCTACTGTGTACCCAACCACCAAAGAAGACCTGGCGCATATTGCCGGTGTTGGCATGGGCAAGGTACAGAAGTTCGGTAAGCCGTTCCTGGATATGATAACCAAGTATGTAGAGGAAAACGATATTGTGACGGCTGCCGATGTGGTAGTAAAAACAACCGTTAACAAATCAAAGATCAAGATCTATATCATCCAGCAGATAGATAAAAAAGTTGACCTGGAAGAGATAGCTTCTTCAAAGGACCTGAGCATGCAGGAACTGATCGAGGAAATTGAGCACATCTGCTATTCTGGCACTAAGCTTAATCTCAACTATTATATCAACAATATTTTAGATGATGAGCGCCAGGATGAGATATACGATTACTTTATGCAGGCTAACACCGATAATATTGCCGTTGCGCTAAAAGAACTGGGCACCGACGACTATACCGAAGAAGACCTGCGTTTAATGCGCATCAAGTTCCTGTCGGAGTACGCGAACTAGGCGAGATGAGACATAAACAAAAAGAGCAGACCATACAGGCCTGCTCTTTTTGTTTTTATACTTTATAGTTGGCTACTCAGCCTGGTCAAATAATCCGCCTGATGCCTGTGCATGCTGCGGCGGAATTTTACCTAAATGCCTGTATGCTGCTTCAGTAGCTTCGCGGCCACGGGCTGTTCGCTTAATGTAACCTTCCTGTATCAGGAACGGCTCATAAACTTCTTCAATCGTTTCGGCTTCTTCGCCGCAGGCTGTTGCTATAGTTGAAATACCAACCGGGCCACCTTTATACTTATCGATGATGCACGAAAGAATGCGTTTATCCATATCGTCCAGGCCGTTATGGTCTACATCCAGCGCGTTCAAAGCAAAGCGAGCGATCTCCACATCTATAGTTCCGTCGCCTTTAACCTGGGCAAAGTCGCGGGTACGGCGCAGCAGGTTGTTGGCAATACGCGGTGTACCACGGCTACGGCGGGCAATCTCGAAGGCAGCATCCTCGTGTATTGGCGCACCCAACAGGGATGATGAACGCTTCACAATAGAGGTAAGCAATTCGGCATCGTAATATTCCAGACGGCTGTTGATGCTGAAACGGGCACGCAACGGCGCAGTAAGCAAACCGGAACGTGTAGTAGCACCTATCAGCGTAAACGGGTTCAGGCTGATCTGCACAGAACGCGCATTCGGACCAGAATCGAGCATAATGTCGATCTTATAGTCTTCCATGGCCGAATACAGGTACTCTTCCACGATCGGGTTGAGACGGTGGATCTCATCGATAAAAAGTACATCGTTCGGGTCGAGGTTGGTTAGCAAACCAGCTAAATCGCTTGGCTTATCCAACACCGGGCCTGAAGTCATTTTTATACCTGCATCCAGTTCCGAAGCTATAATATGCGACAGCGTGGTTTTACCAAGTCCGGGAGGTCCGTGCAGAAGCACATGGTCCAGTGCTTCGCCACGGTTCTTTGCTGCCAGCACAAATATTTTCAGGTTCTCTACCACCTTCGCCTGACCTGTAAAATCGTCAAAACTGAGTGGTCGGAGCGCCTTATCTATATCGCGTTCGGCCGGCGACATATTCTCTTTTTCGCCGGTGAGATAATCTTCTCTCATTGTTATATTTTATACTTTAAAATCAGCTTTTGCTATACCTGAAGATAACAATCCGAGGCACACATTTGCTCCATTTATAGCTACGAATTTACATAATTTTGCTAATTATTTTATACTAAAACACTATAATTCTAATATCATTAGCATTTAATCAGTTTCTTATCAAATATGACCTCGGAAACGTACCTTTCAACTGCCTAATTTATAGTTCATGCAGCAAAAACAGCAAAAAATTACCAGCCACGCTTTCTTTAGTCCCGGCGACGATTGCCTTGAAGCAATTATTACTGCTATTGATGAAGCGGAGAAGTTAATGAAGATATGCGTTTTCACGATAAGCGACGACCGGATCACTGACGCTATAATTGAAGCTCATCGGCGTGGCATCCAGATAAAGATCATTACAGATAATAATAAACTGCACGATACCGGCTCCGATATAAGAGAACTGGCAGCAAAAGGACTGGATGTCAGAATTGACAAAACGCGCAGCCACATGCACCATAAGTTCGCCATTTTCGATGATACGCGTGTACTAACCGGTAGCTATAACTGGACCCGAAGCGCCGCCATGTATAACCACGAGAATATTCTGGTAACAGACAACCTCAGTATTGTGCAGGACTATAACCACGAGTTTGACCGGCTCTGGAACGGCATGATGAAGTATAACCCAGGTGGCAAAAGCAGGGATGAGTACAGGCAGGATGATGAGTATTAAAACTAAGGTTTTTAAGATTTGACTAAGATTTCTAAGATTCAGGGATTTTAAGATTATGCTGTGCCGGGAATAAGTTTGATTTTCAATATTTTGTAGAGACGCAATACGTTGCGTCTCTTTTTTGTATATCTGGTGCTGGTATCTAACCGGTGCAGCACAGTGGGTGCGAGTCTCCAGACTCGCTGGGCTACAGTTGCAAAACAAAGGCAATACAGCATTATAGCTATAGTTTCATAGCGGAGACGCAACGTATTGCGTCTCTACACCCGATAAATCCTGCAAATCTTTAAATCCTGTAAATCCTGATTCAGACAAATAAAAAAGGCAACTACTTTCGCAGCTGCCTTCCTATAGTGTAGCCCTCCCCTGTTTTGGGGGTAGGGGCCCTCTTTAAAGGGGAGGGTTGGGAGGGGTTTTATTTAAACGCCTGAATGCCGGTAATATCAGCACCAGTTATCAGCAGGTGAATATCATGGGTTCCTTCGTAAGTGATCACTGATTCCAGGTTCATCATGTGGCGCATGATCGGGTACTCGCCGGTAATGCCCATACCGCCGTGAATCTGGCGTGCTTCGCGGGCAATGTGTAGTGCCATATCCACGCTGTTACGCTTTGCCATCGATATTTGCTGCGTAGTAGCCTTGCCTTCGTTCATTAGAACACCTAAACGCCAAACCATCAGCTGTGCTTTGGTTATCTCGGTCAGCATTTCGGCCAGCTTCTTTTGTGTTAACTGGAAACCGCCAATTGGCTTATCGAACTGGATACGCTCTTTGCTATACTTTAAAGCAGATTCGTAGCAATCGATAGCAGCGCCTATAGCACCCCACGAAATACCGTAACGGGCAGAATCAAGGCAACCCAGCGGGCCGCGTAAACCATCTACGTTTGGCAGTATATTTTCTTTCGGGATCTTCACGTTATCAAACACCAGTTCGCCGGTGCAGCTGGCGCGTAAGCTCCATTTGTTGTGTATCTCAGGAGTTGTGAAGCCTTCCATGCCGCGCTCTACAATAAGTCCTTTAATGCGACCTTCTTCGTTCTTTGCCCAAACTACAGCTACCTGGCACTCCGGAGAGTTGGATATCCACATTTTAGAACCGTTGAGCAGGTAATGGTCGCCCATGTCTTTGATGTTGGTAACCATACCACCCGGGTTAGAACCGAAGTCTGGCTCTGTTAAACCGAAGCAGCCCAGCCATTCGCCACTTGCCAGTTTCGGAAGGTATTTTTTGCGTTGCTCCTCCGAACCATACTTATAGATCGGGTACATAACCAAAGAGCCCTGCACCGAAGCCGTAGAACGCATGCCTGAATCGCCGCGCTCTATTTCCTGCATAATAATGCCGTAGCTGATATAGTCTAAGCCGCCACCGCCGTACTCTGTTGGTATAGTTGGCCCGAAAGCACCTACATCACCAAATTTCTTCACGATCTCAGAAGGGAAATGCGCATCCTGTGCCCATTGCTCGATCTTCGGAGATATTTCGCGCTTCACAAAATCGCGCATCGTCTGACGGATAAGGATATGCTCTTCGGTTAGAAGGTCGTCTATATTAAAGTAGTCAGGAGCACCTGCTGGTTCGTAAGCCATAGTTTTGTTTTAAAGGTTTTTGAGAAGGGTAATACGCAAAGTTAAAATTTTAAATGAATTGTCTGAATCAGGATTCACAGGATTTAAAGATTTGCAGGATTTATGGGGTGTAGAGACGCAATACCTTGCATCTCCGCTATAAAACTATAGCTATAATGCTGTATTGCCTTTGTTTTGCAACTATAGCCCAGCGAGCCTGGAGGCTCGCGCCCACTGTGCGGCACCGGTTAGTTACCGGCGCCAGGATAAGCCGGATCAAACTATAGGTAGTTTTTCCGGTAGAGCCTGATCCTATAATCCTTAAATCTTAAAAATCTTAGTCAAAAAAGCCCCACCATTGCTGGCAGGGCTCTTTAAACGAACTATAAAACTATAGCTTATACTTTAAAACTTCATCCCGACAGAGAACAGGAAGTTACGCGTTGCCTGTGGGTAGTAATATTTATAGTCGTAGCGATTGGAGTCGCCAGTGTATTGTTCGGTCCAGGTATAACCGTTGGCTACATACTCTGTGTTGAGGAGGTTATTTACCAGTAAGGCAAACTCCAGTTCTTGTACAAAGCCTGGCTTTAGAGTATAGCGCAGGCGCAGGTCCATTACCTGGTAGGCATCTATCTTACGGTCGTCGGAGCTGGTATTATCCAGGTATTGCTTGCCAACGGTCTTATAAAGTATAGCTGCCTTAAAGCCTTTTACAGGTTGCACTTCCAGTTTGTGCGCTGAAACTATAGCCGGCGAGAACGCAATGTCTGTTAACTTGTGGTTTACTTCAGTAATAGCTTCTACATTATAGTCGGCATCGTAAGTATACAGGTATTCGGTAAAGTTGCGGATCTTATTGCGACTAAAAGCCAGGTTGCTACTAATTTCCACTACATTGTTCAGGTTAAGGGCACCTGCCACTTCCAGGCCGGTGCGGTAGCTGTCTTTAATGTTTGTGCGCAGCGGCGATCCTACATCGTTCAGTTCTCCCGTCGGTACCAGCTGGTTATTATAGTCCATGTAATAGTAGCTGGCATCAAAACTATAGTTGGCATTCTGGCCGAAAAGCGAAGTGCCGCCGTTCAGTTTATAACCGGTTTCCAGGTTGTAGAGTGTTTCATGTTTTGGCTGCTCAGTTGCAACAGCCCCCTGTGTTTTGTGGTCGGTAAAATCGGTGCGGGCCGGCTCACGGTTACCTACAGCATAAGATGCATATACCGATTGGTTATCTGAAATAACATAGGTAATACCCGTTTTCGGATTCAGGAACTGATAATCTACCTGCTGCGTTACGTCACGGCTGTCATCATCTACGCCATCAATCTCATAGTTTATAGTGCGGTACTGCAGGTCTCCAAACAAACCAAGCTTTTCGGTTAGCTGGTAATCCGCCTTTCCAAAAATATTGAAATCGGTTTTGAGGGCGTTGTTGAAGTAGTAACGATGCCTGATCTCGGCAGTAGAGGCATATCTTGCCCATATAACTTCGCCAAAGTGGTCCCCGTCATACTTGTTCCAGGCACCGCCCAACGTCGTATTCAGTTTGCTGTCTTCGGAACTATAGTTCAGGGCGTAGGTTACACCATAAAAATAGTTATCGAGCCATTTCTGCTGTATCAGGTCGGACCGGGTTATAGTTTCATCGCCTATAGTTACAGGTGCCAGACCATAGTTGCTGAGCTTGCGTTCTTCTTTGTACTGCTCGTAATAACCCTGGCCTCGGGTTAAGTGCAGTGCTCCACCCAGGTTCAGGCGCGGCAACAGGTCCTGTGCGAAGTGTAGCTGGTAATGGTCCTGCTGGTAATTATCTGTTTCGTTGTCGTAGAATTGCTCTTCACCGTTTTCGTCGGTGTAACTGCCAATGCCGTTATAGGTGCGGTTGGTTTTCAGCAAATCTTCCGGAACACCGTCCCAGGCCTGGTAAGTTTTCTCCCTTCCCGAAAAGGTCACAAACTTCAGCATGGTCTTATCGCCATAGTATCCGCCCGAAAAGTAGAACGACTTCAGATCCGAGAAAGCACGATCGATGTAGCCATCAGATTTAATGCGCGATAAGCGGCCATCAAACGCAAATTTGTCATTTATCAGGCCTGTACCGAAACGCAGATTGTTTTTCCAGGTATTGTAAGAGCCGTAGCTGTGGCTGGTTTCGGCGTAAGGCTCGGGCTGCACTTGCTGGGTCTGTATGTTTATACTTGCACCAAATGCACCGGCACCGTTAGTAGATGTACCCACACCACGCTGTATCTGGATATCTTCTACTGATGAAGCAAAGTCCGGCATATTCACAAAGAAAGTACCGTGGCTCTCGGAGTCGTTTATGGGAATGCCGTTTACGGTTACGTTAATGCGGGTAATATCAGAACCACGGATACGGATACCGGTATAGCCTACTCCGGCACCGGCATCGGAGTTAACTACAACAGCAGGTGTATTCTCCAGCAGATAAGGCATATCCTGGCCAAAATTTCGCTCTTCTATGGCTTCGCGGCTCACGTTGGTGTAAGTAGTTCCTGATTTTTCGTCGGCGCGGGTGGCCTTAACTATAACTTCGCCGGCCTGGTAACCCTGCGCTTTAAGTGCAAGCTGCAGTTCCTCGTCCTGCTGCAGGTTTATACTTACTTTTCTTGATTCAAAACCCAGAAAGCTCACTTTTAAAGTATAAGTGCCGACAGCCAGGTTATTAAACTCAAAGGCACCATTGGCTCCGGAAGTAGTGCCCGCATTCGAATTTTGGAGGAGAATGGTGGCTCCCGGCAAGCCGTTACCGGTAGCAGCATCTGTAACACGCCCGCTCAGGTTAAACTGTGCAAGCAACTGCAATGGCAATAAACACACTGCCAGTGCAAACAAGAAATTTTTCATTAGTTGGTTAAAAAAGATAAAGTGACACATACAGGCATGCCAGGGGTTTGCATCCTGCTAAATTGTGTTTCCCTTTTGCTTCCCTACGACGGCATTACCCGTACAGGTTCAATGGGTATGATCTCAGCCCGTTATTATAAGGCACCCCTACTGCCCGCAAAAGTATGGCTTTATTCCGGATTTAAAAAGCCGGAATAACTCTATTAGAACTTTCTAATATAATAAAATACAGATAAATAGGAATTTTTTTAGCTAATAGACAAACCCTGTAAACTAAAGTACGTTTTAAAAGGAACAGGCACATTTTCCTGAATTTGCTCCTAACTATAGCTTAATCAAGAAGATATGCCAGCTGAACATAACAAAATATAAAGTCGAAACTGTGATGATGATCAGCTTATTATATACTTTAGCGTTGCTGACAATTCTGGCGTATTATGCATTTTCGCCACGAACTAATTTTAATCACCCGCCCTCAACTGATAACGATGATGATGGCGGCGAGCCCCTTGGCGATGGTTTGCCAGACTTAGATCTGCCACCCGGCATTTCGCTTCCTATAAATGATTTTGAACCGAACTACGATTTCAGAAAAATAAGAATGCCGAAGTTACCGGAACCATCCTTACAATAACATGAAATAAAAATCCCCTGCCAATTTACACTGGCAGGGGATTTTTGCTTTTAGACGTAGTAACTATAGTTTTAATTGTTAGTCGAAACACCAGCTATGGTGTAATGTGCCTAAGGCGCAGATCGCTGTTTCGGACATCTGTGTCCGAAACCCACCTGCTGCGGACATCCTTGTCCGCGTAATAGGAAGGCTAATCTACGGCAATTTGTAAGCTCGCAAGGGCAATATTTTTTTTTAACTTATAGTATACAAATGCTAAAGGTGCGCTCGAAAGACTGTTTTGGTGCTAGTTCCTGAATACCTTCTTTTTCGCGCAGTTCGCCGGTTTCGCCTACGCGGCCTGCAATACCACACCAGGGCTCAATACAAACAAAATTCCCTTCCGGCTTCGCCCAGATACCCAGGTATGGAAAACCATCAAAATCGAACTCAATGGCTCTTGGGTTAGTGTGGCTGGCTAAAGTTACTTTACAGGAGTTAAGGTTTTTAAACACCAGCGCATCCTTCTCGAAATAACTATGGTTTAGCGGCAAAACACGCTCCTGTTGCAGCACGCGCTCCGTATCCCCATTCTGCAGACCATCAGGGCTTAGCAAGTAGCGGCTCAGGGTCTCTTCTTCATCAAAAGCGAGGTAATAATCAGTGTATTTCTCGTTTGGATAAAGCGGCACATTAAAACCAGGATGCCCACCCACCGAAAAGTATAGCGCATGGTCGTCGTCGCTGCGCACCAGGTAGGTAACCGACAGTTTGTTCCATTCCAGTTTGTAAGCAACCAATAAGGTAAATTTAAAAGGATACTGCTCCAGTGTTTCGTCATCGTGGGTAAGCTCAAAAACCAGCTTATCGTGGTGCTCATCTACCAGCTTAAACTCTTTATGGCGTGCAAAACCATGGCGTTTCATGTGGTATGTCTCATCCTCGTAAGTATAGCTGCCGTTAGGCAACTCCCCCACTATCGGGAAAAGGGTTGGGGCATGGCTTGCCCATACCTGCGGGTCGGCTTGCCAGATAAGCTCCAGTTCCTCGTCTTTTTTTATAAAGTGCTGCAGTTCTGCCCCGCGGCTCTCTATTCCAACTTTATAGTTATCGTTCTCTAAAAAATACAGCATGTAAGTATAATTATTGATTATGCTGCCGCAACAAGGCATCGATATGCGTTCTGGCATTTTGGAAACGCTCCTGCTGCTGCCCGGTTATTTCGACAAAAGGAACTCCTAATGCCTGTAGTTCGCGTTTGTACCAATCGTAAAAATACTGGCGCAGATGCGGGTGCTCCCGTTGCGGATCAGGCTCCCACGGCAAATCAACGCCCATTAGCAGGTAAAGGTTATAGTCCTGCACGCTTAGTTGCTGAGTTATAAAATCAGGGGTCTGGCCAAAGGCATGTTCGCTCCAGATCTTAAGCACCAGCAGGTCGGTATCAGATATCAGCAGGGTGCTGGCTTCTTGCTGTAATTGTTTTTCCAGTTGCAGTTGTCCGCGTGCTATGGCTTCAATATCCTGTAACGTATAGTCGCGGTTAAGGCTGCCTATATAGGTGCGGGCATACTCGGGCACCCAAACGGTTTGGTAATGGCTGGCCAGCTGTGCCGACAGCGTAGATTTACCTGTGGATTCAGGCCCTGTAATTGCGATCTTCAGCATAAGGCAAAGGTCGCTAAAATTTTGTAGCCGATGGTTTATAGTTGCGGTCAACATAAAAAAACTGCCCTGCAACTATAAGCTACAGGGCAGTTCTTCACTTGTTTAATGGTTAATACTTTACTTCTTGTTAATCAGTTTAACTGATTTTTTCACTCCGTTCTTACCTATAATGTTGGCAATGTACATACCGTTAGGCAGTGTCGTTGCGTCAACTTCTATGGTTACGGCTTCACCGGCTTTGGCATTACCAGCTTTCAGTTCGCGGATCATACGGCCTCTGGAGTCGTACAGGTGCACTACATAATCCTGCGTTTCTGAAGCGGTAAACTCGATCGTTGTGCGATCAGAGAATGGCATTGGCCACGCTTTGGCTTGTATAGTAGCTGCTAGCATTACACATGGGCTTTCAACCATTTCAGTGATGCAGAACTTAATATTGTCGATAGCTCCGGAACCGGCCAGCATGCCATGTTCGTTACGGCCATCCAGCACTACTTTCATGGTCATTACACCTTCGGTATTGCCTAAGTCTACATCCTGCTGGCTCATGTTGCCCAGGTTCTGCAGTTGCACTCTGTACAGCTCTTTGCCTTCGCCGTCATACAGCATTATCCAGGAAGCACCTTCGTAGATGTCTATATCCAGCGCGCGCAGCGAGGTCATGGTTACTGGTCCGATCGCAGAGAAGTCGAGGATCATCTCGCCACCCCATGGGTTGTCGTTCGGCTCTGGGTTCAGGTCCTGGTTGATGATAAGCACATGGCCCCAGTCTGGTGTCCAAAGGTCGAGGTCGTCGCCTGTCGGGTTGCCTGTATCGAATATCGAAGCGTGGTTTTCAGGTGCCCAGGTGCCGTCTATGTTGCGTTTTCTGTTAAACACATTCACAGGGCCTGCGTCTGTCTGCAGCATGCTCACAAATCCGATCTCGGTATCGTCAAAGTTGATCTCGTGGCAGGTTACACGCGGTTCGGTTGTAGTTGGCTGCGGATGTACCACAACAGTTGCAGAAGCAGAGCATCCGTTTGCAGGATTTGTTACTGTAACTGTATAGTTGCCAGCCACACTCACCACCGGACTCTGTCTGTCAGACATAAAGCCATCCGGGCCAGTCCAATGATAGGTTACGCCTTCCGTGGTAGATCTTGCAATCAGTCGCAGTGTTCCGTCTTCGCAACTTAAAGTACCCCCTTCTGCATGTAAAACAGGCACATCAGCGTTAAGTCTTACTACAACTTCGTCGGTGGCAGTACAACCTGTATAGATGTTAGTTACTCTAAGAGTATAAGTGCCTGGCTTATCTACTGTTGCAGTTCTGTTTAAGGATATTGTTTTACCAGTTGCATCAGTCCACAAGTATGTTACTGGGATGTTCTCTGCATTGAGAGCAGCTTCAAGTGTCACCGATGTAACAGTACAGGTCAGTAGTTTATCTGGACCTGCATTTGCAATTGGTAAAGCAGTTCCATCAGTAACTGTAATAGATTCAGAAGCAGAGCATCCATTTGCAGGATTTGTTACAGTTAACGTATAAATCCCACCAACTGTGGCAGTAAAGCTACTCTCTGTTGTTGTAAATCCATTTGGCCCTGTCCATACATAAGTAACACCTTCTGTTCTGGAATATCCTATAATTCTCACTCCTGAGTTAGTACAAGAAAGCAATGGCTTACCATCAGATGTAACACCAATATCCGGCACTTCTTTATCTTCAGTTACTACAACAGAATCTGATGTATCGCAACCACCTCTGCTATCACTAACTGTAAGTGTATAAGTACCAGCCTTATCTACTATAGGAGTTAAGGTATGACCACCTGAAACGATGTTACCGCCATTACTTGCAACCCAGGTATAGCTTGCCCAACCATCAAAATGATCTGATGAGCCTTCTAACATGACAGTTGACTGAGTACAGGTCAACACCTTATCTGGGCCCGCGTTTGCATCAGGATAAACAGGAGGATAAACTTCTACGGATGCAGTTGCTGAACAGCCATTTTGGGTATTGGTAGCCGTAAGAACATATATTCCTCCTACTGATACTTCTATACTCTGAGCAGATGATGTAAAACCACCCGGACCTGTCCAGCTAAAGGTAACGAATTCAGGATTTAACTCCCCGTTAACTCTTGCTGCGGCATTTAGCGTAGCTGTTGGTTTATTACATGAAAGTTGTGGAATTTCACCATTGGTGCCTATAGATACCGTTGGTAAGTCTTCATTGACTTCTACCTCCACAGTAGCTGTATTAGAGCAGCCTGTTGCAGGGTTAGTAACAATTAAAGTATACACACCAGCCTGGCTAACTTGTATTACGCGTCCTGCCAACTCGGCGCTTGCACCTGGTGCGATCCAGGTATAAGTAGCGTTCTCTACATTAGAGTTACCGGTAAGCGTTACAGAGGAGTTGGTACAGGTTAGCATACCACTTACTTCTGCAGCTGCTCTTGGCCGCGGATTTTCTGTTACAGTTGCGTTACCAAATGTTACATCGCAGCCGCCTTCATCGGTAGTTGCTATTACGCGGTAAGTTCCCGCTGCCTGCACACCAAAGCTCAGCGCTTCGTCGGTTCCATCCACACGCGTTCCTACATTCACCCAGGTTTCACCGTTTCTGCGCTGCAACTGATACCAAACTCCGAAGTCGGAGCCATCCATTGCTACTACAGCACCAGCCGGTGTATCGCCTTCGCAATAGCTGCCACCAGTAAGTTCGTACTCGTTTGGTAAACCAATTACAAATATACTTGTGCTGGCACTGCCTTCGCAGCCGTTCGCAGCTGTGTAAGTATAAGTCAGGTTATGTGAGCCTATGCCCGCTACTTCCGGGTCGAATACATAACCACCAGCTTCCAGCATACTTACACCAGGTCCAGTCCAAACACCGCCAGCCGGCAGCGCTCCTGTAAGGTTTACAGGGTCAGCATCTACGCAAACAGGGTTGAGCTCCGGTACAGTTACTACAGGAACAGTAGTATCTACTTCCACTTCTACCTCATCAGTATCAGAACATCCTGCAGCGGTAGTAACAGTTAGTATGTAAGTGCCACCTGCCGTTACAATTGGGTTCTGCATTTCCGAAGTATAGCCACCAGGGCCTGTCCAGCTATAAGTAGCTACTGCTATATCAGCAGCTCCGGTAAGTTGCACGCTTTCGATCTCGCAGGTAATGCTGCCATCCGCACTTGCTGTTGCAACCGGTACAGGGTTAGCTATTACATTTATAGTACCGGTTGTGCTTGTGCAGTTGGTTGGCGCAGCTCCGGTAGCTACTACATAATAGCCGGTTCCGGCTGCTACATCCATCCAGGTAATTGCGCTACCGGTTCCAGCCTCTGTATCTACCAGCACATCAGCACCAGTATATAAGCTATAAGACACCCCTAAATCAGAATCAGCTAAAGTGATAGTACCCATATCCGGGTCTCCGGCACAATAGTTAGTAGCTGACAAAGTATAAACTGCTGGATTAGCTACAACTGTTACAACCAGCGCTGTTCTTTCGCTTTCGCAAATGCCGACAACCTGGCTTACATAGTAAGTAGTTGAACCTGCTGCTGCAGTACTCGGTGTTACCGGTGCAGTTAACGGTTCTCCTTCGGCATCGTACCACCTGAAGGTTGCGCCAGCCTCGCCTGTTGCTGTTAAGGCAACTGCAGTTGCGCCAACGCAATAATAAGGACTGGCTGCCGTAGGTGCTGCTGGTATCTCGTTTATAATTACCGTTGTGAAACAGCTTTCATCGCCATATCCTGTTTTACTTATTGTTACCGTTAAAATATAACTTCCGGCTGCGCCTGCCATTACATCTACACTAGAGGAGACCTGCCCGGCTGCAGCAGTAGTTACCTTAGTTGTACCTCCTCCCACAAATGCAGTTCCGGCACTTGCTTCGCTTATCACCCAGGTATAAGTGGCTGCTTCAACGTCGGTAGTGGCTGTGTGTGTTGTAGTTGTTCCGGCACAAACCGGGTCTACAGCAGACAGCGTACAGGTAGGGAATTCAATTTTGTCTACATTCTTGAACGGAATGGTCTGGTTACCAACTTTAATATCATCTTCGGCTGGATCAATTACCAGGCCTGCAATAATATTGGCTTGCAGGTTACCGGTCGGAGTACTTTCAGGGTCGCAGGCAATTCTTACATCCACCCGCAGCACTACAGTTTCACCAGCTTCCAGGTCAGTTATCTTAACTTTCCCCATCAGGTCGTTACTATTAAACAACGTTCCATCTCCGGTAATATACTGGTTCTCTAGCGTTGCCACGCTTCCACCGTCGTCGTTAATACCAGTGTCTGTTCCGCCGGTACCATCGCCGCCTACATCACCATAGTTAATAGCAACATACGTGATCTCACCTAGGGCTACACCTGACTGGCCAGTAGCGTCGGCAGTAAACTTATAATCGAGGGTTATAGTTTGTGTGCCAACAGCTGCATCATCAACTGTGATGTGTGTCAGGAAAGTTACGATATCGCCACAAGCAAAATCACCACCCTCCAACGATTCTACCACATCCGTGCCGATCGTGCGGTCGTCGTAAGCGCCGCCGCCTGAAGCATGGTTATAGGAGTAAGGTTCCGAGGCAACAAAATCCAGGCTGAAGTCGCCGCCAGCGACTGCTTTAACAGTAGTTTTAGCCAGGCCTGTTGCTTCCCATAGTATAGCACTATGGCTTTTAAAGTTTGCTTCACCATACTTGCCTGCATTTACTGCATTAGTGGAAAGGGGTATAACAAAAAGAAGCAGTGCCAGCAGCCAGACCTTTTGCAGACATGCTCTGAAGGTTTGATGTGCCAGACACGTGTAATAGTCGAATTTTTTCATAATAATCGGGTTTTCATAGTTAAAAACTGATTTGCAGTATTACACTCTTTAAGCAAAGAGCTGTGGATTGGTAAGCATAGCAGCCTGTGCAATGCCTGGGCAGAGATGAACTATAATTATGGAGGTTTAAACCCGTTAACCACAGCATAAGAACTATACTGTGGTGAGGAGTAAAATTTAGCCATATCAAATGTTATTTAAAGTTATGACCTGAGGTATAAGCATCCGGCTACAGCCACAGCCTGGTATAAGAAGCGGCTGTAGGTTAAATTCAGGCCCATAAAGAAAGAAGGTCAATGCGTGTAGTATAGAAGCTCTCGTATAGTGCTCTATCATAATTTGGATGATTAATAAATAAACAAATACCCGCAGCCGCTTGGCGTTGGGGCCTATTAGGGTGTAGGCGTAGAGGGTTCGTGGCTTTTTTGATTAGAATATTTAAGTATGGCAAGCGCACACTTAAAACATTCCTATTATAACATACGAGAGTTATATTCTTAAATCTTTAATTTATAGTATTTTACCAACTATAAACAGCATATATATAGTGTAACTCTATATTGGGCATGTCAACGGAAGGAATTTATTAGTACAAAAACATAGGAATAAAACTATACTTTGTTTAAACAGAAAGGCTGTTAAAAAGCAGAACAGGGTGCCCGGATTACTCCAGACACCCTGTTCTGCTTTTTAACAGCCTCCTACTGTTGCTTATTAACGTTTAAGTAACAGTTTCACAGATTTGGCACCAGTGTCACTGATCATACGGGCTATGTATAAGCCTTCTGATAAGTTTTTGCCGTCTACTTCAACCTGCTGCAGTTCGCCAGCTTTGGCATTACCTGCTTTCAGTTGTTTCACTAAGCCGCCTTTCATGTCATACAGGTTCACTACATAGCTCTCGTCCGCTGCCATTCTGAACTCTATCGTTGCTTTATCAGAGAACGGAGTTGGATAGGCAATAAGCTCGTTTGTAGTTTCGATGCCTTTCAGAGAGGTAGATGTAGAAGCGTTCATTGTACTAGGGCATGGCAGGTTATTATTGTAGGCATCAAGTATTTTTGCCAGTTCCAGTGCTCTAGTATAATCTGTACTACCACCGTTCTTACCTTTATTTGAAAGGTAGCTACTAGCAGTACCATTGAAACAGTATTTAGCTAATAAAGCTGCTGCCTCTGTGGCTGCGCTTTCTGCCACTTCACAATCGTATGTACCGGATTTTCTGTTCAGTTGGAATGTCAACAAATGTTTAGCTAGCTTGTACGCAGCATCACTTGCCATCTTCGTGTACTTTGGTCTTGAAGCACTTCCATCATTTTGACGTTCATCCAGAATCAATCTAGCCTGTTCACAACTGGTAAGAGTAAAGCTGGAGAATCTACCGCAAATGTCACCAGATGCTGGATTAGTCCATAATGTATGAGTATTACCGCCTTCTACATAATCATCCAGTAGCCAGAAATCAGCTTTATCACCTCTATTTGCTCTTGCTTCCATCACTTTATTGTACTGTTGTCCATTAGAGCATGAACTCCAGTTCTTCCAATAACCAGGTGTGCGTGCATTGCCACCAGGAGGCGGAACGTTGTTTATCCTAAAGCTTAGTGCTAATGGTGTTTCGACACCATAGGTATTTGCTGGCAGTGGCAGCTTAGTACCAGCACCTATATAGAAACAATAGTTGCCAGCTGCCTCGCCTTGATTAAAATCGCCTCCGCCGTTTATAGTATTTGGATCAAACCAATCAACATCCTGCAGTACACCATACTCGTCATAGTACTGAATAACAACTGCAAAGCCAACTCCAACATTGGTTTCACATATCTTATATGTTTTGTTCTTACTGAGAGTTAAGCCATCAAACAGAATACCATCAGCATCATTTAATGTGCTTGCAGAGGCAATAAATTGTTCTCCTTCATATATGGAGAAGTTCCAGTCTTTAGTAGCATCTACAGCTCCATTAGTCAGTTTGAGTAGCTTAATTTTACTGCACGGTTCAACTGTCAGGGTAGCTGACTGAGATGGAGTACCGCAGATACCAGTACCGCCTACTTTGGCATAATAAGTACCTTCGTCTCCTGTAGTTGAAGCCCCATCAACAACAGATTTAACTGTTAATGTGCTCATGTTAGGTGTGGCCGCATCAACAACGATGTCATACTTGTCATTATCCACTATGAGTGTGTTGCCAAAGTACCAGCGGATGTCACCTCCCGCAACACCTGTGCCGCTGACGGTAGATGAGAAGGTAGCATTCTCTCCTTCACACTTGGTAGCGTTGCTTAGAGCTGTAAGAGTCGCGTTCGGTGTAACTGTGAGCGTAGCTG
>CANMMP010000004.1 GCA_947499125.1 uncultured Pontibacter sp. | reverse complement strand
CCGCTCGCGCCGTGCGCCTGCCCATCGTAAGTAACCGTTTTGCCATTCACGGCAACCGTGGCGGCGGCCTTGTTGATGGTAAAACCATAAGGTGCAGAAGTAGCACCGTTAAAATTGTTATCAGCAGTCAGAGTAGCTACTACACTATAAGTGCCGGCCAAAGTAGGCGCTGTTGAAGAAGGCCCATAGCTTGCACCACCATTACTGGTGCCGTTGTAGCTGTAGCTTACTGCTCCAGTTGAACCCGTTACATCTGCACCGGCCGGGCCTTGAGCACTTCCATTGTAGATGAAGGTATCATTACCGGCTACTACTACAGTAGAAGAAGCCTTATTTACTGTTAATCTAGCATTCCCATCACTATTAGCTAATGGATTGCATTCTCCAGTAACCACAACCCTGTATTTTCTGCCACTCCAATCAACAGGTGGTTTTGTCAAGGTTAAAGTCGCGGTTGTTGCTCCTGAGTAAATTCCTCCATTGGAAATTGGATTCCAAGATGTCGTTAATTCCTCCCATTGATATGTTAATGTACCAGTGCCAGAAGCTGTCGCTGTAAAATAAGCACTATTGCCATATGTTATAGTGCTGTTGAAGGGTTGATAGGAAATAGAAGGGGCTGTACATATATTTAGTAATAATGCTCCCATTTCAGTAGTATTCTTTGATGCTAGGCCAGATCCTTGGGTTTGATTCAAAATTAATTCAATGTCATATGATCCCTGAGGTGCATCGGAAGGAATTTGAACTGATATTTGATCGATTCTAGGATTTTGACTCTGATGGGCAGGAATAGATTTAGAATAAGTATATTCAGTGTTCCCTCTACGTACTATAAGTGTAGCAGTCCCAGGTTGATTTCCTTGTGTAGTGCTATAACTAAAATTCACTAACACATAATTTGGGAGAGATGTTAGTTGAAGTGGATTGGTTGATAAAGGGGATATAATGTTTATAGCATCTATTCCATCCGTAAAATAAGCCAAACTCTGATAACCAGATTGCTTACCATCCACAATAACAGTAAACTTAGTACCTAAATGTCGCTCCTCTATCGGATATTCAATACGCCAAGTACCATCGGTATTCACTTTGGTATCATGGTAACTATGATGATGATCATGAGCTGGATCTTCTTCTAAGTGAATATCCACCAAACTATCTAATGTCCAACCTTTACCTGTGATAATAGCCACCTCTCCCGGAGCATAATCATCTTTATCAGATGTGACCGTAGGAACTGGCAGTCCAGCATTTGTATAAGCGTTTTGCGCCTGTACTCCTAAAGTTGCTAAAAGTATAAATGCCAAACTAAGCAGCAGGCGCTGTAAAAGTTGGTTGTTATACGGATTTTCGATTTGTAAACTTTTTACATACATAGTGTAAAGGGTTTGCGATTTTTTAAAACTGACTTTTCAAATAACTCACTGCAAGAGCAGCGCACCAATAGAATACACTAGACCTGTCTTAATTGCTACAAAAGCATTATCAGGGTATAGTTATGCCGTTAAAAAGTGATTCACTTTAAATCAGCACTTACTTATGAAAGGAATGAGATTTTATTAAACTAATTTAAGATAATATACAAATTAAATAAGAATAAGTTGTATTAAGTTCATATATACTTGTAAATAACGTAGAAGAGATAGTATAATGGGTAGAAGTGAGTTTTCGGCTGGTAAAAGACTTTTATATCTATCTTATTTCTACTGAGAATGTTACCAACAAGCCCTACATATTAAGAGATGTTTTATACCTTTGTAAAATCTCATTTATGTAAAAAATTTGGCAAGATTTTTTCAGGTAATATTCCTGACACTATTTTGAAAACCCATTATATAAATCCATGAAAAAGTACCTGTTAAGACTACTGTTTCTCTTATTCCTGCTTCCATTAGGTTATTTAGCTACAGCTCAGGTTAAACTTCCGCAGGCTAGCCCGGAGGCATTTGTTAAGCAGACCATCGGTTTAACTGATATTAACATAAAGTACCATGCACCTGGGGTAAAAGGCCGTAAAGTTTTTGGAGGACTGGTTCCTTATGGTAAACTATGGCGTGCAGGTGCCAACGAGGCAACTCTTATTACTTTTTCGGATGAACTGTTTCTGAACCACGAGCGTGTGCCTGCCGGTACTTATTCTTTCTTTATACTTCCGGAGAGCGATAGCGTGTGGAACGTTGTGCTTAACCGTGATACTACCCTGTGGGGATTGGAGGGATATGACGAACTACAGGATGTAGCTTACCTGCGCGTTACGCCTAAAAAAGTATCTTTCCAGGAAACAATGCAGTTTAGCTTTTCAGATATAGGTACAAATACTGGTAACCTTAATCTAGTGTGGGAGAATTCGCAGGTAACACTGCATATCGAAACTGAAATAGAGAAAAAAGCGCTAGCGAATATAAATGAGGCACTAGCTAATGCAGCTCCTGACGACTGGTATATCTGGGCGCAATGTGCCGACTATATGGTTGCAAATAAAAATCTTCACCAACGGGCATTAGAACTTATAAATAAATCGATCAGTATTAAAGAGACCTTCTTTAATAACTGGGTAAAAGCTAAACTATACGCTCTTAACCGCGAATACGAAATGGCTGCAAACTTATCGGCTAAGGCAATAGAACTGGGTAAGCACGACCCTGAAACTTACCAGACCTACGCCCGCGATATTGAAAACGCTTATAGTTCGTGGCGTAAACGAAAGATGTAAGTTATACTTAAAAGCCTCAAAAATGAGGCTTTTTTATTGGCCAGCATCTAAAACCGGGCTACAAACCGGAGGTTCACTCTTCGGCCAGTCAGGTAATTGGGTACCGCGTAGGTTATGTTATTCAGGTCGGTTACATAGGTATAAGATACCCTGTTATTCGCATCAATAATGTTCAGTACCTCTAAGCCCATCCATAAACTTTCCAGACCAAATTTTCTGTCGTTCTCCGGGCTGTTCTCTATAATAAGCACTTTAGAAAAACCGATATCGACACGCTTATAGGATTTACCTGAAAAAGCATTTCGGTATTCAGGCTGGCGCGGAGGACCAAACGGAAGACCGCTACCATAAACCAGGTTCAGGTATACCCTGATAGTCGGATTATCAGGTAAATGGTCCTGGAAAAAAACACCTACATTCACCAACTGATCTGATGGCCTGCGGATATAGCCAAGCTCTTCTTTACCGGTAATTTGGCCATCCGCATTATAAACACTTACCGAGTCTCCTGTTACATCTTCGCGGGTAGTCATCAAACCCAGACTCAGCCACGACTCTGCCCCTTCTATAAACTCGCCGTTAATACGCAAATCCATACCAGCTGCATAAGCTTTTGCATTGTTCTTTGCATAGTAACGCAAACGCACATTGTCAATATCGTAAGGCACTACATTAGTCAGGTGTTTATAGTATAGTTCAGTAGTCAGTTTGAAATCGCGGTTCCAAGCTTTAAAGATATAATCGCTGCCAACAATGGCATGAACCGATTTCTGTGCTTCCAATTCCGGGTTCAGATTGCCGTCGAAGTCGCGGAGTTCGCGGTAAAAAGGTGGCTGGTAATAAATACCCAGGGCCGCTTTAAAAGACAGATCAGGGTTACGCTGTGTTATAAAGCTATATTGAATTCTGGGAGACAGCAGCCACTCGCGGTTATAGGTCCAGTAACTGGCACGGAGGCCATAGGTTATAGTTTTAAGCGAATCGAGGTAAATGGTGTGCTGCGCGTAAGCATTGTAACGCTGCGACTTAAGATCAAGCTCTGAGGCTAAATAATAAACCGGCGTAACGTAATCCGAAGAGTCCCGGAAGCCATATTCGTCCAGTTTATCTTCCATCTGCTCCCAGCCTACTTTAAAACCGAACTGCAGCTGGTTGTTAGCATTTATTTGCCAGTTATGCGTATTTTCTACGGTAAAGATGCGGGCTAGCAGTGCATTGCGGGCATGGTTAAACTCGCTGCCGACTCCCAACACCATCTGGCATTCTTCAAAATTGTTGGAGTTATCCATTTCGCAGATGCGGTAGCCAGCTTCCACGTCCCGGAACTCCCGCTCCAGCGAACTTACCCCCGAAAGTATAAGCTCTGAAGTATAACCGGTATTGAATTTATGTGCCAGATTTACCCCTGCCTGGTAGGTGTTGTAAGTCATCTTTTCCTGGCCTTCGAAGCCTACAAATAAGCGAAGCGGCACTTGCCTGGTACCAAATGTTGTAACCCTTGACGTGGGCTCTACTTCGTAGTTATTGCTGGCATAACTGGTTAAGATACCTAATGTTGTTTTGCCAGTGGGCTCCTCTGCTTTTCCCAGATCTACACTTACATAAGCTTGTGCATCCGAAAATTTAGGCCTGTACTCACCATCTGTCTGCAATCCTTTTAAAATGTATTGCCCGTTCTTATGCCGCAGCCCGAGCAGGTACGAAACGCGCTTATTCGGTGTAGCATTTTCGAGATGGATAGAACCGCCTGTGAGACCTCCTGTTACGGATGCGGCAAAGCTTGTTGGCTGCTTATACTTTATACTTAGTACAGACGATAACTTATCGCCATACTTCGGTTGCCAGCCACCCGACGAAAATTCAATATTATCTACCAGGTCAGGATTTACAAAGCTGAGACCTTCCTGTTGCGCATTACTGATCAGAAATGGACGGTAAATTTCGATACCGTTTACATAAACCAGGTTCTCATCAAAATTGCCACCCCGTACAGAATAAGTGCTCGATAGCTCGTTATTACTGCTAACGCCGGGCAGGGTAACCAGTATTTTGTTAAAATCGCCGTAAGCTGAGGGAAGGTCTTTTGTAGTTCGTGGGTCCAAGGTGGTGGTACTTGCCTGTTGGCGCGTATCGGTAGTTCGTGTTCCGGTTACTTCAACCGTGTTCAATTGCTTCGGGTCAGGCGCTAAAACCAATTCCAGGTATATAGTTTGGTCTTCGGCAACTATAACTTCCCGGCTAAGTTCCTGGTAACCGAGGTATCGCACCACCAATTCCTGTACTTTGTTAGCCGGAACTACAAGTTTAAACTCACCGGATGCGTTGGTTTGTGTGCCCAGTGAAGTGCCTTTTATACCGACAGCCGCCATTTCCAGCGGACTTCCGGCATCAGAAGTGGTTACCTTACCGGTTATAGTTCCTTGTTGTGCCCAAACACCCAGCGGCAAAAGCAATATGCACCATACCGTCAGATATTTAAGCATCAGGATTATACTTAGTTTGAAGCGTTCTTAAGATTCTCGATCGTAGCGATCGGGTCGGCAGCAGAAAACACGAAGCTACCAGCTACCAGCACATCAGCACCGCTTGCTACTAACTTAGGCGCATTCTGCTGATTTACACCACCATCAATCTCGATCTGCGCCTGTGAGTTACGTTGTATGATCAGGTTTTTCAGAGCCTCGGTTTTACGATAGGTATTTTCGATAAACTTCTGTCCACCAAAACCCGGGTTAACAGACATCAGGCAAACAAGATCCAGGTCAGCTATCACATCATCAAGTAAATGTACAGATGTATGCGGGTTTACTGCCACACCAGCTTTTGCCCCGGTCGCTTTTATCTGTTGAATTGTACGATGCAGGTGGTTACAAGCCTCCACGTGAACCGATATAACATCAGCACCGGCTTTACGGAACTGCTCAATGTATAGTTCTGGCTCCACGATCATCAGGTGCACATCCATGGGCTTTTGGGCATGCTTTTTAATAGCTTCCATTACCGGGAAACCAAACGATATATTGGGCACAAAACGGCCATCCATAATATCGATGTGTAGCCAGTCGGCCTGGCTTTTATTCAGCATTTCAACTTCAGACTGCAGGTTGGCAAAATCAGAAGCAAGTACGGATGGGGCAATTAGTGGTCTCATGCCGGCAAAGGTATAGATTTATGTATAAGATTTAAATTTATACTTCCTGATGATAGATACAAAGTATAAACTATAGTTTTACAAAACGCACAGTAGCTACCTGCTTACCAGACTGAATATTACAGATATAAACACCTTTACTCAGTTTTAAATGCTGCAGGTTTATAGTTTGTTGCTCGGTTACCGGGTAGATCTTTTGCTGCAGTATAATTTTACCGGTCATATCCAGTATCTGCAGATCAGCTTTATACTTAAACCATTCCTCTGAAAATAGTAGGGTTAAGGTATTATTTGTAACAGGGTTCACAACTATAACACCGTTCCTGCTGCTTTCTTCCGGTAAGTCAGTTACCAGGCGGTTATAGTTTGGTATGCCATAGCCATAGGTATTATCTGGATTTTCAAAACGGTCACCAGTCTGCCTGATTAGCTCGATAAGCTCATAGTTGGTTCTGAATATATTAGCCTGCCATAAAACTGTAGCAAAGCCCGCCATAATAGGTCCGGAGAAAGAAGTGCCATTACTTTTTACCACATTGCCGGCAGAATTTATAACATAAGCATTAAGCCCCATGGCTACCACATCCGGCTTAAACCGGCCATTAGCTGAAGGCCCCCTCGAACTAAATGAAGCAATATTGCCCAGTGAATCGATGGCTCCTACTGTGAGAACGGAGTCGGCATCGGCTGGGGCAGTAACGTATCGCCAGGGCTTGCTGCCTTCGTTGCCAGCACTTACTACAACCAACATACCAACTGCAGCTGCCATATCTGCTGCCCTAGATACGATCGTGGTGTTTCCATCCATCTGTTCGTAAGTATAACTGGTAGATGGAGCATCGAACACACTATAACCTAAAGATGAATTGATCACATCGGCACCGGCACTATCGGCATATTCGGCGGCTAGCAGCCAGTTTACTTCTTCAATGTTATGCTCGGAGGCTGCATCTTCGGTGCGAAGCAGCAGGTAATTGGCTTTATAAGCAGTCCCGATCATTTTGCCAGGCTCGTATGCCGCCATCGTAGACAAAACGGCTGTGCCATGAGAACTGGAAGTAAACGTGTTTGCTTTCTTCTCTACAAAATCAAAAACGCCTACAAACTGGTTATTTTGAAAAAGGTGCTCGAAAGCTGATATTGTATTTACACCAGGGAAGCCGGCATCCAGCACAGCTATCGTTAAGCCTTCGCCACGGTATCCAAAATCGTGTAGCTTTGTTACGCCCAGCATATCAGCCTGGTGAAAAGCCGGCCCGTATTCTTCTGGTTCAAGAGCTGTATTTATAGTTGTCGCTGCAAGGTTGATATTTATACTTTGCGTACCCTGTGGTGAGGTTATCTTGTTAAGTGAGCGGGATTGCTTTACGAAATGAAGACCATTTAGAGTTGCTAACTGCGCTTCAGTAGCCTCTACAACAACTGCGTTAAACCAGCGCGAAGTATACCACACTTCAATGCCAGCTTCTTTTATATCCTGTACATATTCGGGGTTTACGGGCAGGTCGCGCTCCGTTAAAGTTATTTGCTGTCGCGCCCTGCGGTCCAGCGACTTCTGGCTCAGGAAAGCTTCCGGTTCGTTAAGACTATAAGGAGTATTGGTTTTATCAGTTAAGTATACCAGATACTTTTTAGGACCATTGCCTGTTTGCGCAACCGCAGTACTCATAACCCAGATCAGAAGCGGAAGTAGTAACAGTTTGCGCATAGTAGCTAGCTTATAGTTTACCGTATTCGATCAGTTCTTCGTACCGTTCGTGCCCGTCAAGAATCGCCGCCTCATCATCTGTATTACATTCTTCGGTAATACAAGGCTCGTATTTTAAATGATAAAAGATTCTATAGACTTTCCCAATGCCTCTAGCGTAAATCTCTCTCCTGTCTTTATAGTAAGTTGAAAGATAATCTGGATCATTAGGATCAACATTTTGCTGGCCTTGTAAAATAGTAACAGTCTCTTCAAATAAAAGATCCTCCGTTCTATAAGGCTGATCAATAGCCTTATATCTGTATACCTCCTTACTTACATAAGGATTAGGATCATCTTTAATTATATGATCGTTATACATATCTCCGAGCCAGGTTTTACCTTCTTTAACCGGGAATACCAGCTTCACATACTTTGTGTTATCTTTTGTAAGTATAACCGAAGAATGGCCTTTTGTAACGGTCATCACCGAGTCATCAAACCACTCGCTTTGTGCATCTGGCCTAACTGACCGGATGATCTTATAGGTCAATACATTCGTCTGATCCAGGAATGAGTCCACGACCCACTCCCGCATCAGAAATTCTTCTTCAGAAATAACCCTGTTATGCTGGTATTTGATATCTGTCACCTTGTATACACGGTAATCGCCGACAGCAAGCGGATAATAATCCATACCACGTGCTATAGGGTCAGGTATCACCTCGTTTTCAGAGCAGCTAACTGCTACAAAAGCTACTAGTAACCAGCAAAACAGGTTTTTCATCATGAGGGCAGAACGTCTAAAGTATAATCCAGGTTATAGTTTGTTTCTATCCAGCCACCGCCAATTACGTCGTTTCCTTCGTAAAAAACAGCTGCCTGACCAGGTGCAATCGCATGTACGCCACGCAGAAAATGCACTTTCATTTTGTCGCCTTCCTGCTCTATAATAGCCTCGGTGCCAGAATCGTTGTAACGAACTTTGGTTACAGTTGGGATCGGCTTATCTATCAGGTTATCGTATTTCACCATATTCAGTTTACCAACTGTCATGGCGTTTTTAGCGAGGTCTTCAAAATTACCCAATACCACGCGGTTCAGGTCTTTCTCGATGCGGGTAACATAAGCCGGGAAACCCAGTGCAATACCAAGGCCTTTTCGCTGACCAATAGTATAAAAAGGATAGCCTTCGTGTTTTCCAACTATAGTACCGTCTTCCAGCACAAATTCGCCACCGGCAACCTGCTCTTCCAGGCCATCAACGCGGCGCTTTAAAAAGCTGCGGTAATCATTATCAGGTATAAAACAGATCTCATACGATTCCGGTTTGTTAACCAGTTCAGTAAAGCCCCTGTCCAAAGCCATCTGGCGGATCTCGGTTTTACGCAGGTTACCCAGCGGGAAAATAGTGCGGGCAAGGCTTTTCTGCGAAATTCCCCAAAGCGCATACGACTGATCTTTATTTTCATCCAGCCCTTTTGAGATCACATAGCGGCCGTTCTCTTCCCGGATATTGGCATAGTGTCCGGTCGCTATAAAATCGCAACCTAACTGGTCGGCGCGGCGAAGCAAGGCATCCCATTTAATGTGCGTGTTGCAAAGCACACAAGGGTTTGGCGTACGACCTGCCATGTACTCATCTGTAAAGTGGTTGATCACAAAATCACCAAACTCTTCACGGATATCGATAATATAATGCGGGAAGCCTAACTGTACGGCTATATTGCGTGCGTCGTTAATAGAATCTAAAGAGCAGCAGCCAGTCTCTTTTTTGCTGGCTCCACTCGATGCGTAATCCCAGGTTTTCATGGTCATGCCCACCACTTCGTAGCCTTGCTCGTGCAACATTACTGCCGCCACCGAACTATCAATACCACCACTCATGGCAACCAAAACCCTTCTTAATTTACTCATGTATGTATGTAACTAAATGCTCTGCGTTAAAATTTGATACAAATATACTAACAACAAGCCAGTAATAAAGATTTCAGCTAAGCGAATAATGGTAGTGTACAATGGCTGAAACATTATTATCAATAAAAAAATAAAAAAAATGTGGCATTAAAAAGGGAATCGGGCTTACTTTGGCTTTTGAAATTTAGAACGACGCTATACATATAGTTAAAATACAGGAATTTATGGGCTTACGTACCTCAGTAATAGTAAATGGTGTAAATAACCTGAGCGATGCACGCTATTGTGCAGGCATGGGAGTTGATGTAATTGGATTTAACCTGAAACTGGACGACCCGAAACGTGTGCAGCCGGAAACGCTGAAAGAAATAACAGGCTGGGTATCTGGTATAAAGTTAGCTGGAGAATTTACCCGTGCCAAGCCGGAAATTATTAACGAACTGGCCGATGAGTTTAACCTGGACCTGATTCAACTGGATACGCCTTACCTGATTGATGAGATAGAAGAAATTAACCGCCCGGTTATACAAAAGGTGTTTATTAACAAAGATACGGTAGTGTCAGAGCTGTTGGAAATGATGGACCTTTACAGCCCGTATGTCGATAGCTTTATAGTTTACTCATCAGACTTTACGTCGATAGACGACACGAACGAAAAGCTGTTGCGCGAAGTATCTAAAAAACATAAAGTATATCTTGGCTTCGGCTTAAACAAAGATAATGTTACCGGCATTGTTAAAACCGTAAAACCTGCCGGTATTGGCTTGCAGGGTGGCGAGGAGATTCGTCCGGGTTATAAAAACTTCGATGAGTTTCAGGATATTTTTGACGAGCTCGAAGACTAACATCAGTTTAAAGTATAAAAGAACGCCCGCTGAAGTATAGATTCAGCGGGCGTTCTTTATTTATTTAAGTATAAGTTACTTAACAGGTTTATACTGCAGGTATTTAATTGCTATTCCCTCAGCCAGGTAGCGCTTCTCGTAAGTTGTGTAAATACCCATAGTATGCTCCTGCAGGTCTGACTTATACAGGTCAGTTGTAGAAACCAGGTGCTTTATCTCACGCTCCTGCAGTACTTCCAGAGTATAATCAAAAAGTGGCCCGTTATCGGTTTTCAGGTGAATAATGCCGTCACGCTTTAACATATAACGGTACATATCCTGGAAACGTGGTGATGTAAGGCGGCGCTTAATATCACGGTCTTTCGGGCGAGGATCCGGGAACGTGATCCATATCTCGTCTATTTCACCTTCAGCAAAGTGGTTTGAAATGGTTTCGATGAAAGTGCGCAGAAAAGCCACATTGTCCAGTCCTTCTTCTACAGCCATAGAGCTGCCTTTCCAGATGCGGTTGCCTTTGATATCTACACCTATAAAGTTTTTCTCAGGGTGTAAGCGGGCCATACCAACCGTATATTCGCCACGGCCGCAGCCAACTTCCAGTACAATGGGGTTATTATTACCAAAATGCTCTGAACGCCACTTGCCAACTAAATTCCCATACTTCTCGTCGCCATCCTGCACTACATTGTCGCGTTCAGCTATAGTAGCAAACTTTTCTAATTTCGATCTTCCCATTATTTATAGTTCTTCAATCTCTGCTACCACAAAGGTACTGCCACCAATAAAAATAACCTCATCCGGCGCAGCTTTTTCTCGCGCAGCAGCAATCGCTTCGCTTACAGTAGTATACTTCTCTCCTGCTAAACCAACTGTTACAGCCTTCTGGTATAGTTCATCAACGGGCAACGCGCGCGGAATCTGGGCCTGGCAAAAATAGTAAGTATAAGTTGTGGGCAGCAGGTTAAGTATAGTTGTTACGTCTTTATCGTTTACAGCTCCAAACACAAAATGCACCTGCTTCGGTTTCAAACTCTGTAATTGCGCCATTATCTGGTTAATGCCGTCCACGTTATGGCCGGTATCACAAATTGTTAACGGATTATGGCCAAGTACCTGCCACCTTCCCTTTAAGCCTGTCAGCTGTTTTGTATGTGCTAAACCCGTTCTCAACGCACTTTCGGAAACTGAAAAGCCTCTAACTTTTAATAGATCTATAGTTTGGAGTACACCCGTTAAGTTATACTCCTGGTAAATACCGGTCAGGTCTATCGCCAGATCAGGCAAATATAATTTTCCATCCGCATACACATCAAAAACCTGGTTTTCAAGCGTCCTGCTCTTTAGTTTCAGGCTATACTTGTCTGGTGCAAAGTATAATGACGCATTAACAGCGGCAGCTTTATCCCGGAACACTTTTTCAATTTCGAGTTGCTTTGTGCTGATGATAGCCGGAACAGAGGTTTTAATGATACCGGCTTTTTCAGCGGCAATGGCTTGTAAAGTGTCGCCCAATAAATTCTGATGATCAAAACCGATGTTCGTAATCAGCGAAGCCTCCGGGGAGATAATGTTTGTAGAATCCAGCCGGCCACCTAAGCCAACTTCAATTACAGCAACATCCACCTTAACATCAGCAAAATATTTAAAGGCGAGCGCTACCGTCATCTCAAAAAATGAAGGCTGCACTTGCTCAAAAAGTGGCTTATACTGTTCTACAAAATCGATGAGGTACTGCTGCGGCAGTTCTATCCCATTCACTCTTACCCGCTCTGTAAATGCCTTAAGGTGTGGCGAAGTATAAAGCCCTGTATTGTAACCGGCTTCCTGCAGCACGGCGGCCAGCATGTGCGAACTACTGCCTTTGCCATTGGTACCGGCAACATGAATGGTTTTATAGGTGTGCTGGGGGTTTCCCATCTCCTCGCACAAGGTAATTATGTTGTCGAGGCTCTTCTTAAAAGCAGCATTGCCGATGCGTTGAAACATCGGCAATTGCTGGTATAAGTAATCTAAAACTTCCTGATAGGTCATTAAAAAGGCTATCTGGTTCTTATAGTATAAGTTATAAATCCGGTAGCTCCTTTGCTATATTCGGTGTTACCACCAAGTCGTACAAAAGTTGCTTTCTTAAACACTTCCATGCGGTATACTTCTGCTACCTGCGACGAAACGGTTGATTCAACTACCACGGCATTCTCTACAATACCATCCGGGCTGATCTTTATTTTGATAACAACTTTACCGGTTTCGCTGGATGTATCGCGTGGTTTCGGGATATCTCCCCAGCCCCAGCCATTCATATTAAGGGCACCGCCTCCGCCACCTCCTGATTTGCCGTAAAGCGCTTTCGCATCTACTTTACCATCAGGGTCGCCTTTGTCGCCTACAGCGTTGGCATCGTCGCCGTTATTGTTTCCAGTTGCTTCATTCGATGTTCCGTTTTTGCCGGTACCAGTTGTAGTATTTGTCTTACCTGGGTATAATGCCTTAGGCTGTTCTGGCTTTTTCTCTACAACTTCCTCTTTCGGTTTTGGCTGCGGAACAGGTTTTACTTCCTCCTTAACACTTACAGGAGCATCGGCAGTAGTAGTTTGTACTTTAGGCGTCTCCACCGGTTTAGGCGGTGTAGGTTCTGGTACAGGCTGCGGATCTGGCTCTACTTCGGGTTGCGTAGGTGCAGGTTTGCTGTCCTCCACGTTCTTCGATTCGTTAGGGATAGCCTGCGACTGTACTTCTCCGCTGCCAACGGCATCCATTCCAAAATTAAGCTCAATGCCAAATTCCTGGGCCGGAGGATCAGGAGCGCTCCATGCCAGCAGGTAGATGAGCAGCAAAAGAATAATTGCATGCAGCGTAATACTTACACCAGCCGCAATGCGTCTATCCTTTTCTTCTTCTTTAGTTAATGCTACTGACATTTATATACGTTATTATTCGTTCGGCACGGTAGCCAGGGTCACTTTTGCTTTCAGGTCGGTTGCTATACCTGCTACTTTAACTAGGTGCTCTACCGGCACTGTTTTATCTACATGTAATACAACGACACCTTCCCCATCTTCAGTTCCCTGCAAAAGTGCTGCCAATTGTGGCTCCAGGTCCGAGATGGAAATTTCTCTGTCGTTCAGGTAATACTTTAAGTCCGGCGTTATGGTCACGCTGATCTTTTGCATTACAATGCTCGACGACTTACTGGATGGTAGATTTACCGGTAAACCTGTTGGAGTAACAAAGTTTGATGTAAGCATAAAGAAGATCAGCAACAGGAATATAATGTCCGTCATAGACGACATGCTGAAATCCGGGCTTATTCTGCTTTTAGAGCGTAAATTCATGCTTATAGTTGCGGTTCTTGTAACAGGTCAAGGAATTCGATAGACGAGTATTCCATAGAGTGTACAATGTTGTCGATTTTAGAAACAAGGTAGTTATACCCCACATAAGCCGGCAGACCTATTATCAAGCCTGCTGCTGTTGTAACCATTGCCTGGTAGATACCACCAGATAAAAGCTGTGGACTAACGGAGCCTTCCGCCTGCGCGATAGCGATGAATGCCTGGATCATACCTGTTACTGTACCCAGGAAACCAAGCATTGGTGCTGCACCCGCTATAGTTGCCAGGGCAGGCAGGTTACGCTCCAGCCTGCTGATCTCGATCTTACCTACGTTCTCGATAGAGGTCTCGATATTTTTTAGCGGGTTACCAATACGGGTAATGCCTTTAGCCAGCATCCTGGAAACAGGTGTATTGGTTTGGGCACATAACATTTTAGCACCGTTAATGTCGCCAGCCAATACCATGCTCTTGATGCGGTCGTTAAAACCTTCCGGGTTTTTAGCGGCTTTCTTAAGGGTCAGGTATCTTTCAACGAAGATGTAAACGGCTGCCAGCGAAAGTATAGCCAGCGGAATCATGGCCCAGCCACCTGCTAAAGCCAGATCGATCAGCGATATGGACGTATCGGTAGCAGTTGCAGTGCCTTCTGCCAGTGCAGCAGTTGAGTCGGCTGCTCCGGTAGTAATTTGTAATAAGAGTGAGGTCATGTTAGTTATTAAGTACCCAGATTGAATCTCCGTAAGTTTTTCTGAAATGGTTCATGGCCGCCTGAGCTTCATCAGCAGTAGCAAAATCAGCTACCGATACGCGGAATAAACGGCTGCCTTTAAGTGGAAGCAACACTTTGCCTTCGTGCTCATGCTCCAGCACCATCTGGCGGGCAGTTTCGGCGTTTTCTAAACGCGAATAGCCACCATTAATGATGTAATAACGTCCTGTGCGTTCTTTAATTGTAGTTACAGGCTCTACAGCCTCTTCCACTATAACTTCTTCATTTGCTTCTACTTCCACAGCTTCGGCTGTAGCTATACTTTCAGCAGAATCTGACCATACTTCTTCAGTTACTGTTTCAGTTGTGGCAACTTCTGGTAATACAGCACTGTAAGCAGCAAAGCGTTCTTCATCCGAAACAGGCACATAGTCGGAAGTATAATCTGAAGCAACGGATGATTGCTGCGCTGCCTGGTTGTTGGCAAATAGCGTGATCGGGTTAAGGGTGCTCAGGTTATAGTCTGTCTGTAAAGAGAACAGGTATAAAGCAGAACCTGCCAGGCCAACTATAGCCAGGCTGGCAGCAGTAGTATAAACTTTGCGTATACGGCGCTTAAATTTACTACCTGTTACCGGCTTATCGTCTTTGCGTAAAGTTCGCAGCACTGCAGGCTCTTCAAAACGCATCGGCCTGGCTGTTATCTCGGGTAAACCGAAGCTGGCCTCCAGCATATTATCGTTGCCGGTATAGCTAAACTCCAGACGATGCGCTGCATTATACTTAAACACCCCTATAGCGCTCAGCTCAAAACGGTTATCTGTACGCAGTTGCTCTTTGGCACCTGTTACAAATGCGGCCACCTGCTGTTGCGCTTCCTCTGCCGAAATATTATTCTGATAAGCAATGGTGCTGATCAGCAAACCATCGTTCAGAACAAGCTTCTCGTTAAAGGCCACACGCTTGGATGGCGGTGATATAGTATGTTTTACCGAATTTACCACAGCCGGAACATAACGTGTTATTAACCCGCCAAAGCCGGGAATAATAACACAATCGTGTTCGTAGAGCAAGGTTTTAATGTGCTTTGCAACCATAGGCTACTTAAAATGAATAGGTAACGCCTCCTATCACGTTTATACTTTTAGAGCGGTAATTTACAAACCTTTCGTATTTTTTGCCAAGTATATTATTGGCCATTAAAAATACCGTAAAGTTGTTTGTAAACTTATAATCCGCTTTCAGATTCAGGTCGATGATATTATCGGTTTCCTCGGTAACAAAGGTTCCGTCTGCACGATAAATACGTCCGAAAGAACTCCCAATATAATAAAGTTCTGTATTAAAGAGAACCTTATCGTAGAAGTTATAGGTACCAAAAATTGTAGCTGTCAGCTCCGGACGGTGGAAGGCATGGTCTAAGCTGGCTGTGTTATACTTGTTATAATCAAGCTTTAAACCAAGGCGTACTTCATCGATATAATCAAAAACAGCCTCCGAATAAATATTTAAAACATTTGTTACCCCATCATCATACACCAGGTCGAACTTGGTAGAATCGGAAACTGCGTTATTAAAGAAGTATAAATTTCTGAAATTCTGGTAAGCAACACGGCCCGTCAGGTGCACATAGTTCGACAGGTTAGCCGAAAAACCACCGTATACTTCCAGGCCTTTGTTTACATCAGCAACCTCTACATTTTGTGCCAGCCATGGGTTCTCTTTCGTCAGGTCATATAAAGTAGTTCTTTGAAGATCGCCACCTAACCCAGCGTATAACAACAGGTTATCTTTAATAGGCTCTACTCCTATTCTGAACTGCGGATAAATATTAAACTGGCGTGCATCGTTTACTTTATCGCCGGTATAAGCCAGGTTTGCTCCTAAGCCAACACGCATGGCACCGAACTGGCGCTCATAAGTCGGGTTTAGTTTAAAGAATGTGCGGGATACCGTACTGGAATCTTTATGCGATACAAACGACAGGTCTGCATTTACCTTGAAGCCTGATATATCATCTATACCATAATCCGTATTCAGGTTCAGGGCAATGTTCGCCTCGCTCATATCGAACCGGTCATTCAGGTAAGTTAGCTTAGCGCCTGCTTTGTATAAGAATGGCGAGTTAGAGGTCTGGTTATGCATGTAGCCTTGTGCCAGCACTCTGTTAAATACCTGTTTTGTAGTATCTTTATCTACTTCGCTTTGAATGGCAGGGTCGTAACCATAAAAATGGTTCATATCACGCTCGTAGCCAGCACGGCCACCGATGGTAAAGCCTGGCAAATAGCGTTCGCCATGCAAGCCTATACCTGAGTTGGCAACAGCTGCCTGGCTTTTAACTTCCGGGCCGCGCGCAGAACTTACATGGCTCACGTTGGCTCCGAAAGATGACGTTTCAGAACGCTTATTATGAAAATACCCTTTCAGGTATAATGTGCCATAGTTGCCAAAGCCAGCCTTCAGGTAGTTGCCGTATAGTTTTGTAAGTTCTTCCTGTTTTATAGTTAGCACACGCATGCGCAGCTCAATATCCTGAGATGGCAGCCTGAAATCGGTATAACGGTAGCGTATATCTTTTTCAGTAACCTGTGGCGGATCTACCCTGAACTTCTCGAAGTTACGGGCCGCGTTAGGCAGCTCAATTACACGGTTCTTTTCAACTACAACTTCGGCATCTTCCAGTTTTGCGCCCTCGCCCCAGCCATTGTTCTGGGCCAGCGCCTGGTTTGCAAATGCGTAGCCAACACACAAAACAATGGCCAGCGATGCTTTTCTTACTTTATTTTTCATTTGAATGCTTCTCTGCTATTATACTGTATGTTATTATTTTGGCTCCGAGCCATTATCTACGTTGGTGGTATCAGCACCAGTTCCGCCATTCAGCTTCTGTAGCTTTTGTCTTGCTTCGGTTACGATCTCCTCTACCGGCGAGCCCTCGATAATAGAATTCAGCGTAGCTTTTGCCTGGAACAATTCGTTCTGTGCCGTATAGATATCCGCGATCAGCAGGAAAGTTCTGCCCAGCCAGTAATCGTGGGCCGAGAACTTGTTGCCAAAAGCAAAGGCTTCGTCAAGGGCTTCTTTATACTTTTTCTGCTTATACAATATCTCGGCTACCATATAATGCGCTTCGGCACCGTGCACATCTGCTGCTGCAGCGGCGGCATCCCGGAACTCTTTCAGGGCCTGGTTCATGTCGCCTTGTCCGTAAGTAGATTTAGCTTTGAATAAAAGGGCCGTGTTATAAGCGTTAAGCGCAGCATTACCCTGGCTGATAAGTTCGCTGGCAATTCGCTTACTGCCTGCAAAATCGCCGGTATTGTAGTAGCTCATCATTAAACCGGTCAGGGCATTTTGTTGCTCTTTGCGGTTAGCTGCCATATCGCGTAGCTGGCTGTAATATTTAATAGCTTCTGTATAGTTCTTAGCTGCAAACTCCTGGTCGGCCACTTTCTGTATGGCACGGTTCACGTAAGACGACTTGTTTTCAGCAATAACCTCTTTCATGCGCTGCAGGCCACGCTGGTTCTGGTTCTGGCGCATATAAGAGTCTGCCAGGAAGTAACGCGCATCAAACACATAAGGGCTCTTCGGATAAGCTGTAAGGTAAGCCTCCAGTTTAACTATAGCCTGGTCGTATTTCTCGTTAAAGTATAATGTTTTAGCTGCCTCGAACTCAATGCTTTCCAGAGCTGTGCTTTCCGGGTTATTAACTTTATACTTGGCCAGGTAACCGTCAAACTCTTCGCTACGGTTTTGCGCTGCCAACGACTCCTGTAAACTATAAAGTGCACCACTTGCAATTTTAGCAGACGGATAATCATCTAACACGCGCTTATAATCTACAATAGCCTCGTTATGTTTACCCTGGTTGGCGTATGCCTGGCCACGCTTATGCAACGCATTTGGTATCAGGCTGCTGGTGGATGAGTTTATGAGTTTGGTAAAGCCTTCAATTGCCTGCGCATAGCTGCCGGCTTCAAAATCAAGAACAGCTGCCTGGTACTGGGCATCATCTGCATATCTCGATTTAGGGAATTCGTTTATTACAGATTTTAAGCTTTGGTCTGCTGCTGCTTTGTTGCCGGTTATACCTGCCAGTACACCACGCTGAAACATAGCATAATCTTTATCCGGCGAGTTGGAAGCAATTACTTTATCATAAAGACCTTGCGCCTGCTGGTAGTTTTTGCTTACATAATACAGGTCCGCCAAACGCAGCATGGCATCATAATGGTTCGGGTTAGACGGCGAAGTACCATCAACATAAGACCTGAAATGCGGAAGCGCTTTATCGTACTGTTTGGTGTTATAGTAAGCATAACCAATACCATAGCGCGACTTCAGATAATAATCAGACTGTCCGGCTGAGGTATTTCTGAAAACGGCGGCGTAGCTATTGATAGCATCGTTGTAACGCTGCCCTACCGAATAAGCCTCACCTTTTACAAAATGAGTGGCGGCAGTAATTTCCTTATCGTATGGGTACTGCAACGACTTATCGAGCATGGCAACCGAAGCGGGGAATTTAGCTTCATTAAACAGGTTAACACCATGCAGGTAAGTTACACGCTGATAGGTCTGTAAGATCTTCCAGCTCTTCTTCGGCATGCTTTCGATGTGGCGAATAGCTTCCGGGTAATTGTTTGAGCTGAAATAAGCTTCGCTCAGCAGGTTGTCCGCTTCGCTGGCCTGGTCCGAGTCAGGGAAACTTTCGTTAAAAGTTGCCAGCGAGTTAATAACTTCGCGGTAATTGCCCAACTCATAGTTTACCTGGGCATACTTTAAAGTAGCTTCTTCGGTAACATCTTTATCGTGCTCGTTTTTGCGGGCCTGATCGAAAGCGGTTAAGGCAAACTGCTTATTGTTTTCGCGCAGGTAGCTTAAGCCCAGGTAGTAAGCGGCATTCTGGCCAAGGGCATCTTTTTTAAGCGCAACAGCTTTAAAGTTTACAATCGCATCTTTATAGTTGTTGTTCTTATAGTCTGTTATACCAATTTTATACTGCACCACCGGGTCCAGCGATTTTTTACCGGCAGCATACTGGTCGAAATACTTGTCAGCTGTTTTATAATCGGCACGCTGGTAGTAAGCATCACCAACTAAAAGGGCGATCTCATCTGCCTGCTGCACCTTAGGTGTTTTGGCTAAAGCTTCCTCACCATACCGGATCACCTCATATACATCGTTCTCTTTATAGAGAATTTCCGTGATCATGTAAGGCACGATCTGGGAGTAAGCATCGTTCTTTTCAGCTATTTTTAGATCTTCTTTGGCAGCGGCATAATCGCCGTTACGGTAAGCTATATAGCCAGCATAGTAGTTGGATGCATAAGCAAAGCGATGAGTATCTTCCCGGAAGCCGTTCGTTTTATTTTTATCGAAGTAGATTTTCGCGTTATCAAAATCCTTTGTCGCGAAGTACGAATAGCCCAGCTTAAACTCAAGCTCTTTGTTCTGGTTTATACTTAGCAGGTGTGTCGGAGCCTGCTTCAGCAAGTCCACTACTTTTTTATAGTCCTTCTGCTCGAAATAGTATAAGCCAAGTTCGTAGTTAGCCAGCGCCGTTTTAGGGTGAGCCGGGTAATTTTTGGCAAAGTTCAGAATAAGTTGCTCTGCATCGGGATGCAACAAGTATAAACCGCTCAGGGCATAGTAGTATTGCGCATCGGCTGTTTTGGCATTATCACCTATCAGCTCAATGTATTTGCGGAAAGCTTCCTGGGCAGCGCCATACTTGGCACGGTCAAAAAGCTCTAATCCTTCCTGAAAGTGTTTGTCTTTGGAAGTGAATACCTGCGTGTGCTGGGCTACTACCACCTGCGTGCTACCGGCAAGTACCGAAGCCAGTGCTAATTTGTACGCTATCTTCATAGTTATCTATAAAACGGCCCGGCTATAACCAGGCTGAGTCGTTTCTTTTTCCGGTAAAGTATAATCAGGCGACCTATAGAACCGCCTCATTCAAAGTTACTAAATTTTGCCGTTCTGACCGGCTTAATCCTTAAATAATCAGATCAATGCCGTCTCAATATAGGTTTACATCTATACATCGCTGGCTTGGCATTAAATATTGTGCAATAATTAAAAATTTTAAACAGCCATCACTTTAGGCACCGGGTGTAGTATTTTATAGATCACTTCCCGTAAAATATCTCCTTCACTTATGTCGCCTCCGGTTATACCTTTCGACTTCAGATCTGCTTCCCGTAGCGCTTTAATAATCTCGGCCAGCTTTGGCACTGTATAGTATCTTAACGCAAACTGGTACTCTTTTAGCTTCCATGCCTGGCCGCCCAGCAGCTTCTTCATGTTCGCCTCCGACTTATCGGCAGCACTTTGCATGCTCAGCAGCTTCGTAAACAACGAAAACAGCAAACCAATATTAGGTATAACAGGGTTACTTTTGGGGTTAGCTTCAAAATAATTCACAATGCGGTTGGCTTTCAGCACATCCTGTTTTATAAGGGCATCCTGCAGCTCAAAAATATTGTACTCTTTACTAATGCCAACATTCTCCAGTACTGCTTTTTCATCAACAGATTGTCCGGGTTTTAGACTCAGTAACAGTTTATCAATTTCGTTAGCAAGACGGCTCAGGTCAGAACCTATAAACTCGCTTAGCTGCTGCACAGCCTGTGGCGTGGCTTTTACGTTCTTTGATTTCAGGTAGTTGGTTACCCAGGCAGGAATCTGGTTATCGTAAAGCTTTTTGGTAGTAAGCATAACAGCCCGCTGCGAAAAAGCCTTAGCCAGAGCCTTGCGCCCATCCAGGGATTTATACTTGTAAGCGAATACAAGCACTGTAGATGGTAACGGATTTTGCAGGTAAGCTTCCAGCAGTTTTATACTTTCCTCTTTTTCGAAGTCGGCTATACTTTGGGCTTCTTTTACAATTACTACCGAGCGCTCTGCCATCATCGGGAAACGCTTAGCCTGCAAAAGTATAGTGGCCACATCAACGTCTTTGCCATACATTACCACCTGGTTAAACCCTTTTTCGTGCTCCAGCAAGGCGTGCTCTTCAATATAATCCGAGATCACATCAATATAATAAGACTCCTCCCCCTGCAGAAAGTAAACCGGGGCAAATTCCTTTTTTTTCAGTTTATCAAGGATGCTCTCAAAAGTATGGGCCATAACCAGGTATATGTACAGTGTATACTACAAATTTAAGCGATACACATCAAAAATGCTGCCTGTTGTATAGGTTTTAACTCATATTCACATTCCATATTATTTTAATCTGATTAAGCGGAGGCAACTATAGAAGTATAAACTATAAGATAGCCATGTGGTATTTAGCCATGCATACTGCCAACTCTTTTTTATATTTGTCGGGAATAGACGAATATAGAATACATGAACCTGATAGAAGAACTGAGATGGAGAGGCATGCTCCACGATTTCATGCCTGGCACCGAAGAACTACTGGCTTCCGAAATGACCAGCGGCTATATCGGCTTCGACCCGACTGCGAGCTCACTACATATTGGTAACCTGGCAACTATTATGCTGCTGGTGCATTTGCAACGTGCAGGCCATAAACCAATGGCTTTAGTTGGCGGTGCCACCGGTATGATCGGCGACCCATCCGGGAAATCTGCAGAACGCAACCTGCTGGACGAAGCAACCCTGCGCGCGAACCAGGAAGGTGTAAGAAAACAACTGGAGAAATTCCTCGATTTTGATTGCGGCGCTAACTCTGCCGAGATAGTAAACAACTACGATTGGTTTAAAGAATTCAGTTTCCTGGGCTTTTTGCGCGAAGTAGGTAAGCACATCTCCGTTAATTACATGATGGCCAAAGACTCTGTTAAGAAACGTATCAGCGCTGACGAAGACGGCGACCGTGCAGAAGGACTATCATATACAGAATTCGCTTACCAGCTTATCCAGGGGTACGACTTCTATCATCTGTATAAAACCAAAGGAGTAAAACTGCAGATGGGTGCCTCTGACCAGTGGGGAAACATAACCACCGGCACGGAGCTTATCCGCAGAATGGATGGCGGAAAAGCTTATGCCCTGGTTGGTAAACTTGTTACAAAATCGGATGGTACTAAATTTGGCAAATCGGAAGGTGGAAATATCTGGCTGGATGCTACACTTACCTCGCCTTACAAGTTTTACCAGTTCTGGCTGAACCTCTCGGATGAAGAGACCGAGAAACTGATAAAGGTATTTACGCTTCTGCCGAAGGACGAGATCGAGAAATTAACCGAAGAGCACAAACAGGCTCCGCATTTACGCGTTTTACAGAAAGCCTTAGCTAAAGATGTTACAATTCGTGTGCACTCCGAAGAAGATTATTTAGGTGCCGTAGATGCATCAGAAATTTTATTTGGAAAAGGCGATCTGGAGACCTTAAAAGGCCTGAAAGAGGATATTTTGCTATCTGTGTTCGAAGGCGTGCCCCAGATAGAAGTGAGCCAGGCAACTTATGTAGCAACTGCTACTGTAAGCGATCTGTTATCGGATGCCACATCAGGCCAGATATTCGAATCGAAAGGCGAAGCTAAGCGCATGATCAAGAATGGAGGCGTAAGTGTGAACCGCGAGAAGGTGCAAAGTGCCGATGAGCCTGTAAATTTCGAATTATTGCAGGGCAAATACCTGGTAGTACAGAAAGGAAAGAAGAATTACTATTTAGTTATAGTTAACTAAATAACTATCAGATAGTTATAAACAAAAAAGGTGGCCTAAACTGGCCACCTTTTTTGTTTATGATATTACTTCTGTTGCTTATTTACCAGCAGCAGTGCTGTTTTTCATGTCCTGAACTTCCTTACGGATGTCCTGAGCCATGTTTTTCAGGTCTTGCATGCCTTTACGTACACGAGTACCTGCAGCTGCGTTGTTTTTGTCGTAGAACTTTTCGAAGTCACCTTCAAGCGACATTACAAGGTCTCTCAGTTTGCTAAAGTTGTTGTTCATTAGAGCTATTTGTTATAGTGAAACATTGGTTTAACAGCTCTAATATACACATTTAGTAATAAGAACCAAAAATTAAGGAAATTTAATATATGCTTCCTGAGCAAACTAAGCAGTAACCGGCGATGCGGAATACAGACCCTTATCCAATTTTTGTGCAATTTTTTCGAAAGCGTCGATCGTCTCCTTCACATCGTCCAGCGAGTGGGCTGCAGTCGGGATAAGACGCAACATGATCACATCTTTTGGTACTACCGGGTACACCACGATAGAGCAGAAAATGTTGAAGTTCTCGCGCAGGTCAAGTGTAAGCTGCGTTGCATCCGGAATCTGACCGTTAAGGAATACCGGAGTTACAGGCGAAGTAGTTGTACCGATATTGAAGCCTTTCTCACGTAAACCAGACTGAAGCGCATCTACAACTGTCCATAGTTGCTCTTTTAACTGAGGCTGCGTACGCAGTAATTCTAAACGCTTCATAGCACCAATTACCAACGGCATCGGCAACGACTTTGCAAAGATCTGAGAACGCATGTTGTAGCGAAGATACTCAACTACCTGTTCATCGGCAGCCACAAAGGCACCAATGCTGGCCATAGACTTAGCGAACGTAGAGAAGTATACATCTATACCATCCTGGCAATTTAAATGCTCACCAGTACCGGCACCGGTCTTACCCATAGTACCGAAACCATGCGCATCATCAACAAATAAACGGAACTGGAATTTCTCTTTCAGCGCAACTACTTTATCCAGGCTGCCCAGGTTACCCGACATTCCGAATACACCTTCCGTGATCACAAGTATAGCACCACCTGTGTTTTCAGTCCAGCGTGTAGCACGCTCCAACTGCTTCTCAAGGCTTGCCATATCGTTGTGCGCAAACACAAAGCGCTTGCCCTGGTGCAGACGCAGGCCATCAATTATACAGGCATGCGATTCGGCATCATATACGATGACATCGTGGCGGTCTACTAAAGCATCAATAATAGATAGCACTCCCTGATAACCAAAGTTTAAAAGCATCGCATCCGGCTTCTGAACAAACTCAGCCAGTTCTGCTTCCAGTTTCTCGTGGTAATTGGTGTTACCCGACATAATACGGGCGCCCATCGGAGTAGCCATGCCCCACTCTGCTGCTGCATCGGCATCTGCCTTACGCACTTCAGGGTGATTAGCAAGCCCCAGGTAGTTATTTAAGCTCCAGGTCAGGACCTCTTTGCCTCTGAACTTCATGCGCGGAGCGATCTCCCCTTCCAGTTTAGGAAAAGTAAAGTAACCATGCGCATAATGAGAGTGGCTACCTAATGGACCTCTGTTGGTCAGCAATTTTTCAAATAAATCCACTTTAGTAATAATTAAGTTATCGGGATATTTTCTATCTAATTGTGCTTTATATGCATTCATACGAATTTTTGCATAAAGCAGCGCAAATTTACATTTTTGTGATGTCAATTACAATGTATAGCCCTTTTGCTCCTGCCCTTTTTTGTATGCCGGCTTTTATGTTTGGCCGCAAAGCTGTTTCTTTGGAGTAAGAATAACGATATCTCCTGCATGAAAAAAATAAAGAAGATTCTGGTTGCCAACCGTGGTGAAATTGCCCTGCGTGTAATGCGTACAGCTAAAGAAATGGGTATCAGTACAGTAGCTATTTATAGCGAGGCCGACCGCAACGCCCTGCATGTGCGTTTTGCTGATGAGGCTGTTTGTGTTGGCGGACCAAAGTCTAACGAATCATACCTGCGCGGCGATGTAATTATAGATGTCTGCAAAAAACTTAATGTTGATGCAATACACCCGGGTTATGGTTTTTTATCAGAGAATGCAGGCTTTGCAAAAGCTGTAACGGATGCCGGAATTATATTTATAGGTCCGTCTCCGGAAGCCATAGAACTGATGGGTAGTAAACTGGCCGCTAAAGCTGCGGTAGCAAAGTATAACATACCTATGGTTCCGGGCACCGAATATGCTATTACAGATGTGGAAGAAGCTAAAAAGATCGCACAGAACATTGGTTTCCCGATACTGATAAAAGCAAGTGCCGGTGGTGGTGGTAAAGGTATGCGCGTAGTGGATAGCGTGGAGGTTTTTGAAGAACAGATGCAACTTGCCGTGAGCGAAGCTACTTCAGCCTTTGGCGATGGCTCTGTATTTATAGAAAAGTACATTGGTTCCCCACGTCACATCGAGATACAGGTTCTTGGTGATACACATGGCAATATAGTTCACCTTTTTGAGCGGGAATGCTCGATTCAGCGCCGTCACCAGAAAGTGATCGAAGAAGCTCCTTCGGCTGTGCTCACCCCGGAATTGCGTGATGAGATGGGCCGTTGTGCCGTAAATGTGGCAAAAGCTTGCGATTATGTTGGAGCTGGTACAGTTGAGTTTCTTGTAGATGAGAACCTGAACTTCTATTTCCTGGAGATGAACACACGCCTGCAGGTAGAGCACCCGGTTACAGAACAGATCACCGGCCTTGACCTGGTTAGAGAGCAGATACAGATAGCTGAAGGAAAAGCACTAAGTTTTGGACAAGAAGACCTGACTATAAACGGACACTCATTGGAGCTACGTGTATATGCCGAAGACCCGGCAAATAACTTCCTGCCAGACATCGGTAAACTGGAAACCTATAAACGTCCGCAAGGTTTAGGTGTGCGTGTAGATGATGGCTTCGAACAGGGCATGGATATTCCGATCTATTACGACCCGATGATCGCGAAGCTGGTAACTTTCGGTAAAGACCGTGAAGAGGCTATTTCCAAGATGCTGCGTGCCATAGACGAGTACCAGATCACAGGTATCGAAACGACATTGCCTTTCGGTAAATATGTGCTGCAGCATGAAGCTTTTGTGAGAGGTAACTTTGACACCAAATTTATTGAACGCTACTTTACTCCTGAGGACTTAAAACCTGATACCACCCAGGAAGAAGAAAGTATAGCAGCCGTACTTGCAGCTACACTGCTTCAAAAACAAAAGCCGGCAATTTCTGATAACGGTTCGGATGCAAATACTCCGAAAGTATCAAACTGGCGTAAGAACCGCACCTAATACAACTCAAGTATAAATGATATAAACAAAGAAGGCGCTTTAACTAAAGCGCCTTCTTTGTTTATACTTTGTAATGAACTATAAAGTATAACTATAAATTTGAGCAGAGATCTAAACCAGGTCGAAAAGGTTTTTAACGCCAATTAATCGCTCCACAGTAAAACCTTCGCCATATACTTTCCCTATCGCGTGGCCATACTCTTTTGCCCTTGCCTCCAGGAATTCCATAAACTCCGGCGACGATATATAAGTGTTCTCAGAAGAATCATCCGGATTGAAGAACTGTGTTTTATAAGCTCTTATACTTTCCAGTTTCTGCTCCCAGTAAGGTGTGATGTCAACTACCAGATCAGGTTTAATATAACGGTCCTGGATGTAATGATAGACCGCTTTAGGGCGCCAGGCTGTTTGCTGCTCTCCATCAGCCCCCGTGGTCCCTATCATCTTAAGGCCAGCCAGAAAACAAGCTTCCGATACAAGTACAGAACCCCGGCCGTGATCAGGATGGCGATCGTGAAGCGCATTCGCAATTACTATTTCCGGTTGAAACTGCCTGATCTTTTCTACGACTTTAAGTTTGTGGGCTTTGTCGTTCTCAAAAAAGCCATCGGCAAAACCAAGGTTGTCGCGCACTGAAAGGCCAAGTACTTTAGAGGCTGCGGCAGCTTCCTGGGCGCGGGTTTCGGGTGTTCCCCGGGTCCCCAACTCTCCCCCTGTTAAATCTATTATACCTACTTTTTTACCGGCCGCAATATGTGCAATTATAGTTCCGGAGCAACCTAATTCAGCATCATCGGGGTGTGAGGCAAAAACGAGTATATCTAATTTCATAGTTATAGTTTTATCGGACACGTATTCTGCGGCCAACCCGCAAAGTGGAACGGGTACTCATGCCATTCAGCTTTGTAAGGCTCGATACAGAAACACCATACTTACGTGCAATTCCGGATAAAGTATCGCCGCTGCGAATGGTGTGATAATAAGACCTGCGGCCGCCACTCGATTTGCTGCTTTTAGCTTTATTAACGTAATTGAATAGAGCGGATGTTATCTGGAAGTTTTGTCCTTTGAGCAGGTAATCCGGGAAGTCGTAAAAATGCTCCGGGTCGATTGGGTTGCCCTGGTAGCGTACTTCGTAATGCAAATGCGGCCCCGAGCTGCGGCCTGTACTACCTCCTAAGCCTATCAGTTCACCAGCTTTAACAAATTGGCCAGGCTTGGCAATGGCTTTACTCATGTGGCCATATAACGTCTCCAGGCCGTTGTAGTGGCGTAGCACTATATAATTACCATATCCACTTCCATCCCACTTGTTAATGCGTACAACACCGTCAAACGCCGCGAAAATAGTATCACCCGTATTCAGGTCAATATCAGTACCGTAATGCCAGCGATAGCCCCTATGGCCGAACTTACTTGTTACCGGAGTAGACTCCAGTGGCATATTATACTTACGGTTTTGCTTCAGGTCATACAAAGTAACATCAACAGTATCTTTCAACTGGCGGGCATCCATTCGGTACGGGTTAATGTTACGCGTATCCCAAACGGCGTAATAACCAGCTATTTTAATCCAGGATGAATCGATAAGCACTTCATCTGAAACTTCGATGATGTGCTGTTCCCCAAGGTCTAACTCAGTCGTATCTTCACTAACTATAGACAGCTCTTTTTTAGGGCTGAAGTTAATTGACTTGCCCGCATCGGAATTGTCGTCATCAAACTCATCGTACTCAATAAGTATAGTTGTATCGGGGCGGACGTACTGTATTTTAGGTGTTTTTACCTTAAACAGGTCCTTGGCTTTTTTCTGAGCAGTTGCACCATGAGCCATGAACAACATACAAAAGAAAAAAAGTACAACTGATATGGGACTTTTATACTTTGGCATTGTTTAAAAATAAGGCTTTATAAGAGTGAATTTCAGCTTTAATTGCTTAGATAAACTACTTAAATGCCGATTTATTGTAACCACCCAACACAACACTTTAAAATAAAGTGCAATTAGGGCAGCTGCAAAATTTAAAATTCTAGTGCAATTCGTTTGCAGCCAGGTAACGCTCCGCATCAAGCGCAGCCATACAGCCTGTACCCGCTGCTGTTACCGCCTGGCGATAAGTATAATCCTGCACGTCGCCGCATGCAAACACACCATCTATATTTGTTTTAGATGTACCCGGTATAGTTCTGATATACCCATTCTCATCCAGGTTAAGGTAGTCGGCGAAAATATCGGAATTAGGTTTATGACCGATCGCAACAAAAAAGCCTGAAACCGGAATCTCACGCAATTCATCTGTTTGTGTATTCTTCACACGAACGCCTGTTACCACATCATCACCCAGTATCTCGTCTGTCACAGTATTCCAGAGGATCTCAATATTAGCAGTCTTCTTTACACGTTCCTGCATAATTACTGAGGCGCGCATTTCGTCGCGGCGCACGATCATGTATACTTTCCTGCAAAGGTTGGCCAGGTAAGTAGCCTCTTCAGCAGCTGTATCGCCGGCACCAATTATAGCCACATCCTGCCCACGGTAAAAGAAGCCATCGCAAACAGCACACGCACTTACGCCATTGCCGTTCAGTCGTGCTTCCGACTCAAGGCCAAGCCATTTGGCAGATGCACCAGTTGAGATAATTACAGTATGTGCCTCAATTACTTTTTGGTCGTCTATAGTTACTTTGTGGGGCTTCGATGAGAAATCAACAGCTGTAGCGATACCATACCGCACATCGGTACCGAAGCGCTCGGCCTGCTTTTTAAAATCTTCCATCATTTCCGGCCCTTTAACTCCGTCCGGGTAACCTGGGTAGTTCTCTACATCATTCGTTATAGTTAACTGCCCACCAGGCTGAAGTCCCTGGTATAAAACTGGCTTAAGTCCGGCTCTGGAAGCATATATAGCAGCGGTGTAACCGGCAGGTCCGGAACCGATGATCAGGCATTTTACTCTTTCTATTTCCATGGAAATCAAGTGCAATTTATTTAGGATGCAAGTATACAAAAATTCTGCTCCTTTGCCTGCATCAAAACTCACAATTAGGACATACTGTAGCTCAAAAACGACAAAAGCCTTGGCTTGCGGCCAGGGCTTTTGATGCTTGTAAAGTATAAGCTTAACCTAAATAAGGCTTTAATGCTTTGCTTCTGGATGTGTGGCGTAATCTGCGGATCGCTTTTTCTTTGATCTGGCGTACACGCTCACGGGTCAGGTTAAACTTCTCACCTATTTCTTCCAGTGTAAGAGAGTGCTCGCCATTTAAACCAAAGTATAATGTTATCACATCAGCTTCGCGTTTAGTTAACGTAGACAGGGCGCGCTGTACCTCTTTACGAAGCGAATCGTTCATCAAACCTGTATCAGGCGACTCCTCGTCTTCGTTCTCCAGTACGTCCAGTAATCGGTTTTCTTCGCCTTGCACAAAAGGGGCATCCACAGACACGTGGCGGCCTGAGATCTTCAGGGTGTCAACTACCTCGGCAGTTGTAAGTTCCAGTACTTCAGCAATTTCTTCAGGTGATGGCTCACGCTCGAATTTCTGTTCCAGTTCTGAGAACGACTTGGAGATCTTGTTTAACGAACCAACACGGTTAAGTGGTAAACGCACAATACGCGACTGCTCAGCCAAAGCCTGCAGAATTGACTGACGGATCCACCAAACGGCATAAGAGATAAATTTAAAACCTCTAGTTTCGTCGAAACGCTTTGCAGCTTTAATAAGGCCAAGGTTACCTTCGTTAATAAGGTCGCCTAAAGATAATCCCTGGTTCTGGTACTGTTTTGCTACAGACACCACGAAACGAAGGTTAGCTTTTGTAAGCTTCTCAAGTGCAAACTGATCTCCCTCTTTGATTCTCTGTGCTAACGACACTTCCTCATCCGGTGTAAGCAAATCGACTTTACCAATCTCCTGTAAATACTTATCAAGCGACTGGCTTTCGCGGTTTGTAATCTGTTTGCTTATCTTGAGTTGTCTCATCAGAGTATATTATTATTGCAAAAATGTTAAAGTAAAAAACGGGCTCGGTGTGGTAACATCAGAAAATCGTGCAAAGTTCTTATATATTACGAATAAAATCAAGAACCTGTACCCTAAACCTCAAAATAAAAAACTCCTGATGCCAAAACAGCGTGCTGCGCAGCATCAGGAGCCTTTATATAAACAGATTAATTTTGCTGTGGAGCTTCTGGTCTTGGAAGTATAGCTTTACGAGACAGTTTAAACTTACCTGTCTTCTTATCAACGTCGATAAGTTTCACTTTAATTTCCTCTCCTACTTCCAGTATGCCGTCCATCGTTTCTACACGCTCGTGCTTGATCTCGGAAATATGAAGCAGGCCATCTTTACCTGGCATAAACTCAACAAAGGCGCCGTATGGCTGAATAGATTTAACTACACCAATGTAAACTTCACCGATTTCAGGCTGAGCAACTATAGCTTTGATCTTGCCAATAGCGCTGCTCATTGATTCCTGGTCGCTTGCAAAAATGTTAACGTGACCTTTTTCGTTCTTCTCTTCGATAATGATCGTAGCCCCAGTATCTTTCTGGATCTGCTGGATAACCTTACCGCCTGGTCCGATAACTGCACCGATAAATTCTTTATCGATAACCATGTTAAATGAACGTGGCGTATGCGGCTTGTAATCGGCATTAGGTGCAGAAAGCGTCTTGTTCATCTCGTTAAGGATGTGCCCGCGACCTGCTTTAGCCTGCTCCAGTGCCTGGCTTAATACTTCGTAAGATAGGCCATGCACTTTAATATCCATCTGGCAGGCAGTAATACCGCTCTTAGTACCAGCTACTTTAAAGTCCATATCACCCAGGTGGTCTTCATCACCAAGTATGTCAGAAAGAACGGCAAATTTACCAGTCTTCGTGTCTGTGATAAGACCCATGGCAATACCAGATACACCTCCTTTAACCGGTACACCGGCATCCATCAGTGCAAGCGAGCCCGCACAAACAGTAGCCATAGAAGATGAACCATTAGACTCAAGGATGTCAGAAACGATACGGATCGTGTATGGGTTCTCAGCATCAGAAGGCAATACTTTTTTAAGTGCACGTAACGCCAGGTTACCATGTCCGATCTCACGACGGCCAGGACCTCTGTTTGGCTTCACCTCACCGGTAGAGAATGCCGGGAAGTTATAGTGCAATAAGAATTTATTGTAACCAGATACCATAGCGCTGTCGATCATCTGCTCATCCAGCTTAGTACCTAAGGTAACTGTAGTCAAAGATTGAGTTTCGCCACGCGTAAATACGGCAGAACCGTGTGTTGCAGGCAGGTAATTCACTTCAGACCAGATCGGACGGATCTCATCAAGTTGACGGCCATCCAGGCGCTTGCGCTCATCCAGGATCATGTTACGAACAGCTTCCTTCTCAACATCGTGGTAATACGTTTTGATCAGGGTCATGTCGTAGCCGTGCTCTTCGCCAAGCGATTCAACGAACTCATTTAATACAGATGCAAAGCCTTCTTTACGCTCAGACTTGTTTGCTCTGCCACGCATAGCAACTTCATAAGCCTTGTCGTAAGTAGCGCTGTATACTTTCTGGCGCAACTCTTCGTCGTGTGTCTCATGCGAGTACTCACGCTTAACAGTTTTGCCAACCATTTCAGCAAGGTCAAGCTGGGCCTGGCATTGTACTTTAATAGCTTCGTGAGCAAACTTGATAGCCTCCAGCATTTCTGCTTCAGACACCTCGTTCATCTCACCTTCTACCATTACTACACTGTCCATAGAGGCACCAACCATCATGTCGATGTCAGCGCGCTGTATGTCAGAAACGGTAGGGTTGATAACATATTGGCCATCAATACGTGCTACACGCACTTCAGAGATAGGACCGTTGAATGGGATATCCGATACGGCCAGAGCAGCAGATGCAGCAAGTGCAGCCAGTGTATCCGGCATGATCTCCGTATCAGCAGAGATCATATGTATCGTCATTTGAGTTTCAGCATGGTAATCATCCGGGAACAGCGGGCGCAGTACACGGTCAACCAGACGTGAAACTAAGATCTCGTAATCAGAAAGTCTTGCTTCTCTCTTAAGGAAACCACCAGGTATTTTACCTGAAGAAGCAAATTTCTCCTGGTAATCAACTGAAAGTGGAAGGAAGTCAACACCTTCACGTGCTTCTTTATTGGAAACAACAGCGGCAAGCAGCATGGTGTTTCCCATTTTTACCACAACAGAACCATCGGCCTGCTTGGCTAATTTACCAGTTTCAATAGTTATCTCCCGGCCATCCGGAAGAAAGATCGTTTTTGTAATCGCGTTTTGTGACATCTTCAATTATTGTTTAGCATCAAATAAACAGGGCTGCCCATTGCGGCCACTGTCGGGTACTGGCAAAAAGGAAATCGGGAATGGTATAAAAAAGATTAGGGAATCCCTGTTATGAATTCCCTAATCTAAATAGCTTACAGCTTATTTACGGATACCAAGCTCGCTGATAATGGCTCTGTATCTTTCGATATCGTTTTTCTGAAGGTAGTTAAGTAATCTTCTTCTTTTACCTACCAGTTTCAGAAGACCCAGACGGGTGCTGAAATCTTTTTTATGAGTCTTCAGGTGACCTGTAAGATCTGCAATTCGTGTAGTGAAAAGCGCGATCTGAGACTCAGCAGAACCAGTATCTGATTTGGCTTTGCTTATGCCGTGCTTTTCGAAAATTTCTTGTTTCGCTTCAGTAGTTAATTTCATTTCGTATAAATATCAATCTGTTTTTATCGATGAGATTGCTGTATAAGCCGCAAAGATATAAAAATTTAATTTAATCAAAACTATTTGGCGGCTCTATTTTAGCATTTACCTATATTTTATTGCGCCGTAACCGGGCCATCAGCTTTCGCCACAGGTCAAACTCAAGTAAGTTGGAGTCGTTGCGTGCCTGGTAAAGGAAAAATATACCGATCGGCAATAAAATGGCATTAGACATCCACATGCCTGCTTCAACTGGTATCAAGCCTTCGCGCGCCCACTTCTCTCCTAATATGGAGAGTACATACATTACAATAAAGAAAACGATGGAAATAATAACCGGAACCCCGAGGCCACCTTTTTTAATGATTGCCCCAAGCGGTGCCCCGATCAGGAACATGATGATGATGCTTGCTGATTGGGTATACTTTTTCCATATCTCGATCTCGAAATTCTTAGACTCACGAATGGTACTGTTAACCCGCTCTATATAGCTTGTTGTAAAGCTTTTAATATTACGCGCTTTGTTCTTGGCCATCACCATAGTTGTGGCACTTACGGCAGGCAGCTCACGGTCCATTTCAGATGTAACTGTTGGTCTTCCACCAAATTTAGCGCGTGTAGTATCAACCCTCAGGTACATGTAGAACGGATCTACATTCGAGACATAGTTTGTCCGCTCTTTTGCAGCCTGGGTTTGAAGAGAATCGGTTACTACGTGCAGCTGGCTTATATTTTTCATCATCTTGTTATCAGAAAAATATTCCTCCCGGGTACGGTTTAGGTCAAAAGACGACAAACTGAACATGAGTTTGCTTTCCTCGAACTGCTGCCTCATAAACTGCTCGCCTGTACTTCGGATGCTGCCATCATTCTGGTTGATGTATACATTGCCGTCAAACAACTCGAGCACCAGATAGCTATCGCCGTATTCGGTATACATTTTACCTGAATCGGCAAGTATAACCCGGCTGCTGTTACCTCCTTGAGTATGGTCGTAAATCATGACGTCGCGCACTATGCCTCCATCGCCCAACTTTTCATTTATCTTTATACTATAGCCAGGTAAGCCGTTATAAAAAGCACCTTCCTTAAAGTTCATGGTAGGCTTCGTCTGACGGATATCCCACAATAAACTATAAGCTTTCAGGTTGGCTTTCGGTACAATATTATTGTTAAAGTAAAAGGCGCTTACACCAAGTATAACAGCGAAAAGAAGCACTGGACGCAGAATACGCGGAAGAGGTATACCGGATGTCTTAATAGCGGTCAGCTCATTGTGTTCCCCCATTGTGCCATAGGTCATCAGGGAAGAGAGCAGCACGGCAAGCGGCAGCGCTACCGGAGCCATATTCAGGCTAAAATAGAAAAGGAGTTCGCCGAATACGCTCGCGCCAAGGTCTTTGCCAACCAGTTCGTCGAGGTACTTCAGCATATACTGTGTGAGCAGAATAAACTCTACCACAGCAAAAGTTAATATAAACGGACCTATAAAAGCCCTTATAATAAGTTTATCTAATTTCTTCATGAGAGCCAGAAACCTTTGCGGCTTTACCCAAAGCCGGGTTTATACTTAAACGCCCGCGCTTTTAAAAACGTGCAAAGATACGCAGCAGATCGTAGCAGAATGCTACCCGCCTATTATTTCTCTCAGGTTTTGCATCAAATGATCCCACAGCTCGGCCAGTTCTTCCTGATCTTCTTCGTCAGAATAATCGACCACTTTCAGGAACTGCTCCTGCGTTAACTCACTTGATTCGATTGAGAACTCGATATATGATGGATCAGCAGCATGCTGTTTGTTCTGGTCGAGGAACAGAAAGCGCACGGACCTGTTCTGACGAAGGCTGGTTAGTTCGGCATAATGGTTTTTGCCATCCCACTGGAAATTATAAACTTTATCTTCCTCGATCTTTACGTCGTCGCAAAACCACTGGGCTAAACCGCTTGCAGAACTAAGGTAAGGATAAAGCAATTTAGCCGATGCATTGATAGGGTACTCTCCAACAAACTTGGTCTTTGTAGTTCTCATCATAGAGTAATATGGTAAGTGATTTAGTAAGTATAGTGTTATTTTTTGATTCTATTAATATATCGAAAATAAAATATTTTTTTTCGGGCAAAACTGTTGTGCGAAATAAAAACTTTTACCTACTTTTGCATCACAATTCGGCGGGGTAGCTCAGATGGTTAGAGCGCAGGATTCATAACCCTGAGGTCGGCAGTTCGATTCTGCTCCCCGCTACAAGCAAAGCCTGTTAGTTTATTCTGACAGGCTTTTTTGTTTTTAGGTGCCTAAGGCTAACTATAAAACCAGGCAAGTATAATTTAAGTGTATTTATACTTTAGCCTCCTTAAATCTTAGGAATCGCAACAAGACCCAGATGAGACCATAAAAACAAATGGCCGCACTTGCATAACAAGGCGGCCATTTATTCTTTATAGTTAGATATATTTATAGTTTAGCTTTCACAGGAAGGTCTTCCAGTTGGGCATAAGCTAATTTCCAGGTACCGTCTTCCATTTTTTTCCAGAGAAGCATAAAGTTACCTTCGCCCTCTCCTTCCGGCTCACCGGGTGCCAATGGCAGCACATCTACAGTAAATGTACCTGCTTCGTAAGCTATACCTTCATCTACACCAGAACTAATGGTACGTAAACGCAGGTCATCTATAGTTTCGATAGTTTCATTTACCCATTTGTCTGCTACCTCAGCTTTGCCTCTGTAATGGATCTCTCCCTGTACAAAGTCAACGTCATCGGCCAGCATCTCTTCCAGCTTTCGCTCATCATTATCATTCCAGGCATCAATAAAAGCTCTGTTTAACTCTTCCACGTTCACCTGCTCACTGTTGCTGCAAGAGGCAAACAAAAATGCCATACTCAACATTATCAGTAATGATCTCATAATCTTATAGTTTAAAGTATAAAATGTTTTCAAATTCTATTTATTTGGGACTTATACGTTAATAAAAAAACCAGGCTAAGCTGCCTGGTTTTTTTATTTCAATCAGCTTTAATTACCAGCTCTTTCTTCTGTATTCTGAAGAATGATACGGCTTATCACGGTCTCCATAGTATGGGTTTGGCAGGAACATATTACTTGCCAGGTACGCCATTGAGTTTGCATTATCGAAACTTGCTGCGGCAGGCTGCATTGCAACCATTGTGTTAGCAGCAGGTTTAGGAGCTACAGTTCGTGCCGGAGCACTTGTTCTTTTAGCTGAGGCTAACCTTGCATTGGCAGTTCTGGCTTCAGCAGCCTGTCTGTTTGCTTCTGCAATACGCTCTGCTTCTTTTTTCTTTTGTTTGTTGTCTATTATCTTACCTACACCATAACCAGCACCGGCACCAACTACGGCACCTACAGCACCACCAACTACACGGTTACGCTTGTGAATTATAGCACCGGCGGCACCACCAGTAGCAGCACCAATAACAGCACCTTTTGCTTGCGGGCTCCAGCCTTTACGTTCTTTCGTTTGAGCAGATACATTAAATGTAACAGCTACTATCAATACCAGGCTTAGAGTAAAACTTATTACCTTTTTCATAACTCAAAATTTAAATTTTAAAATCCGTTGTTTTCAACTGAGTAGGGTATTTACAATTGGTGTGCCAGAAATGTTGTGAGTTATAGTTCCATCTCCTAAATATTATATAAGTTCCTCCTTAAAATCAGTAAATAGCCGAATTTCCGATAAAAAGATGAAAAATTAATTTTCTGACAATTGATATTCTTACCCAAGTATAGATCTATAACCCCACCTTTTAGCTTTACAAATTATAGTTTTCAATCCTGCGCCTCGAAACTGAGAAAGTATAAATCCGTTTTAACGGGCATGAGCAGAGCATTTGTAAAAGAAGACGATTCGGGAGAAGCCCCCATTATTCCACCACGAGCGGCATTACCGCCAGGTGTAACAAACTACGTAACTCCACGAGGGCTGGAACTGCTCCGCAACGAACTAACAGAACTGGAAACAGAAAGAAGCCTTACTGAAGCAAACCGTGAGAATGATGCGGAACGTACCAGGCAACTGACCATATTAAATGGACGCATTGCTGCCTTGAATTCCCGTATCGCTACTGCAAGAGTTATAGATGTTAAAGGGCAGCCACCAAAGCAGGTCCGATTCGGAGCAACAATAACCATGGAATCCTTAGACGGCAAAAACGAAGGGCAGGAAAGAACTTTTACTATAGTTGGTGTGGATGAGGCATCTGTAGAAGATGGCCTGATAGCATTTGTGGCACCTATAGCGCGTGCTGTTACCGGAGCAAAACTAGGACAAACTATACCTATAAAACTTGGCCGTGATACAGAGAACGTTAAAATTACCGCTATCAAGTATACAGATCAGTCAGATAGTAAAGCTTAAGTATAAAAGGTGCCCTTCAATAATGAGACACTGGTTTATTCATTAACTCTTATACTATCACCTTTTTGAACTTCTGATTCAAATAAATTCTCAAGCCCAGTAAGTATAGCACTGTTGTTAAATCGACAAACTAAAGTATAAACTTAGTACTCCTTAGTTTATAACCGGATCAACTTCGATCCTCGGATAAAGTTATGTTTCTCATTATCCATTTATACTTCAGTCGTTTTATCTCACTATTACATACACCTCACAACAGCATAAAGTATAAACTATAAAAAGCTTGTAGGTATAAATGCAAAAAGGGCTTAACCGAAGCTAAGCCCTTTTTGTGTTATATAACGAAGTAAATTACTTTACTTTATCAACGATGCTCTTGAAAGCTTCAGGGTGGTTCATCGCCAGGTCAGCAAGTACTTTGCGGTTAAGGTCGATGTTAGCCTTTTTAAGGGCGCCCATTAAAGCTGAATAAGAAAGACCGTGCTCACGTGCACCTGCGTTGATACGCTGGATCCAAAGTGCGCGGAAATCTCTTTTCTTCTGCTTTCTGTCGCGGTATGCGTAAGTTAAACCTTTTTCAACAGCGTTTTTCGCTACTGTCCAAACGTTCTTACGACGGCCAAAGTAACCTTTGGCCATTTTCATTATTTTCTTTCTTCTGTGTCGTGCTGCAACGACGTTTACCGATCTAGGCATTTCTTTACAGTTTTAGCGGCTGGTGATTAATCTTTTAATCTTTTAAAGACCAGACACTGGGTTTATACTAATTAATTAACCTTCTAATTCCTGGAATTAGATTTGAAGCATAAGTTTCACGCGGTCCATGTCAGCTGTGCTAACTAGGCCAGAGTGAGTTAAATTACGCTTCTGCTTTGTCGTTTTCTTGGTCAGGATGTGGCTTTTGTAAGCGTGCTTACGCTTGATCTTGCCAGTACCTGTCAAAGAAAAACGCTTCTTTGCACCAGATTTAGTTTTAACTTTTGGCATGTGTATATAATTGATTTAAACAAATTACTTTTTAGCAGGCGGTGCAACTTTCGGTGCCAGCATCAGGAACATTCTCTTTCCTTCCAGCTTAGGCAGCTGCTCTACTTTAGCTACTTCTTCCAACGCCTGTGCAAATTTAAGCAATAAAATCTCACCGCGCTCTTTAAACACGATCGTTCTACCAACAAAGTGAACATACGATTTGATCTTAAAGCCGCTTTCCAGGAAAGACTTCGCGTGTTTGAGTTTAAACTCAAAATCATGGTCATCTGTGTTAGGACCGAAACGGATCTCTTTCACAACAACCTTCTGCGCTTTTGCCTTCATTTCCCGCGTCTTTTTCTTCTGCTCGTACTTAAATTTCGAGTAGTCGATGATGCGGCAAACCGGTGGATTGGCAGTTGGAGAAATCTCTACCAGATCAAGGTTTTGCTCATTGGCCATTTGCTGGGCCTGTCTTGTTGGATAGACTCCCTGCTCTACATTGTCACCAACTAGCCTTACTTCTCGGGCAGTTATTTTATCATTGACTTTGTATGGCTCCTCCACTTTTCCGCGTGGGATAAAGCGCCTGTTCTGCGTAGCTATAGTATTACCTCCTTATTCTTTTTTAATTTCACAATCAGGGTGCGAATATCGCAATTAATCTATCAAAAAGAAAATTCTTTGCTTAATTGTTCAGTATTTCAGTTATTTTACTCTGAAAAAGCTGAATAAAAGCATCAACTTTCATCGACCCAAGGTCACCTTCACCATGTCGGCGTACCGATACCGCGTTCTCTTCCTGCTCCTTCTCTCCTACAATAAGCATGTACGGCACCTTCCTAACTTCCGCATCGCGTATCTTACGGCCTATCTTCTCATCACGGTTGTCTACAAAACCACGGATGTCCATTTCTGCCAGTAGGTCATACACCTGCTGGGCAAAATCATGATACTTCTCCGAGATAGGAAGTATAGAGAACTGCTCAGGGCTTAACCATAACGGGAAGTTACCACCACAGTGCTCGATCAGTACAGCCACAAAACGCTCCAGCGAACCAAATGGAGCACGGTGGATCATAACCGGGCGGTGCTTGGCGTTATCAGCACCAATGTACTCCAACTGGAATCTTTCTGGTAAGTTATAATCTACCTGAATAGTTCCGAGTTGCCACTTGCGGCCCAGCGCATCGCGTACCATAAAGTCAAGCTTAGGTCCGTAAAACGCAGCCTCACCCAGTTCGGTTACAGTAGTTAAACCTTTCTCAGCAGCAGCTTCTATAATAGCGCTCTCTGCTTTCTCCCAGGCTTCATCGCTGCCAATATACTTCGCTTTGTTGTCCGGGTCGCGCAGCGATATCTGAGCTGTATAATCTTCAAAACCAAGAGCTTTAAACACATATAGTACCAGGTCTATCACTTTAATGAACTCTTCTTTTACCTGGTCCGGACGGCAGAATATGTGCGCGTCATCCTGGGTAAAGCCACGAACCCTTGTGAGGCCATGCAGCTCGCCGCTTTGCTCGTAACGATATACAGTACCGAACTCTGCCAGTCGCACTGGTAACTCCTTATAAGAGCGTGGTCTTGTTTTATAGATCTCGCAGTGGTGCGGGCAGTTCATTGGTTTCAGGAAGAACTCTTCTCCTTCATTCGGAGTTTTGATCGGTTGAAACGAATCGGCGCCATACTTCTCGTAGTGACCTGAAGTAACGTAAAGCTCTTTGCTGGCAATGTGTGGTGTAACTACCGGCTGGTAACCGGCTTTCACCTGTGCTTTACGCATGAACTGCTCTAAACGCTCGCGCAGCAAAGTGCCTTTCGGCAACCAAAGCGGCAGGCCCATTCCCACTTTCTCAGAGAAAGCGAATAGCTCCATTTCCTTGCCCAGCTTACGGTGGTCACGCTTCTTGGCTTCTTCCAGACGCTCCAGGTATTCAGTAAGCTCCTTCTGTTTAGGGAAGGTTACGCCATAGATGCGGGTAAGCTGTTTCTTCGACTCATCACCACGCCAGTAGGCTCCGGCAACGTTCATCAGCTTGGCCGCTTTAATAAAGCCAGTGTTCGGGATGTGCGGCCCGCGACAAAGGTCTACGAAATTGCCTTGCTCATAAAAAGTTATACTTCCATCTTCCAGGTCCTTTATCAGGTCGAGTTTATACTCATCACCTTTCTCTGTGAAATATTTCTCAGCTTCTGCTTTTGATACCTCACGGCGCTTAAACTCGCTTTTGTTACGGGCCAGTTCCAGCATTTTCTGCTCTACTTTAGCAAAATCATCCTGCGAGAAAGTTCTATCTCCCAGGTCAACGTCGTAATAGAAGCCATTTTCAACTGGTGGTCCTATCCCGAATTTAATTCCCGGAAATACCTCTTCCAATGCCTCAGCCAGCAAGTGAGCAGACGAGTGCCAGAATGCATTTTTACCCAGATCATCGTTCCAGGTGAGCAGCTGTACTTTAGCATCTTCCGTTATTGGCCTGTTGGAGTCCCAAACAGTGTCGTTAACTTTTGCGGCCAGCACGTTTCGCGCCAGTCCTTCACTAATGCTTAGTGCAATCTCGTGACTTGTAACTCCTTCCGGGAATTGTTTTACAGAGCCATCTGGTAATGTGATGTTGATCATGTATCGTTTTATTGACTCGTGATAGTATGCTTTATCTTTATCTAATTGTATCGTTAGCGTTAACTACAGCCGGCATGGTGAGCTTTGACTTTGTTCTTGCCACTCCCTGTTGCGCTAACCTGTTGTCGGGTTGCATGCTGCCAAAACGCTGGTATTGTTCTAACGCTTTAATATTCTCTCCTGTTCTTTCGTAAGCTACTGCCAGCATTAATACCAACTGCTCAGAACTAAAAACAGAAGCAGGTGCTTTTTTAAGATGCGTGATCGCAGCTTCATAGTTACCTTTCTGGTAATAGAGCTTGCCAGCTTCGTAATGGGCCTTCTGCAAGGTATCTGCTATACCAACTGCTTTCGAGTAACTATAAAGGGCGCTATCAGACTTTTGCAGTTCGTTAAAAAGTAAGCCTTTGTAGTACCAGCTTTTGCCATCTGCAGGTTTATCAGCTAACGCACTATTCAATAATTTGCGGGCTTCTTCCAGTTCTCCGCGACCTATAAGCAGGTTGCTCAACTCCCGTTTTGCTTCTGTAAACCCTGCTTTCTCTTTTAAAGCTTTCCTGAAATGATTGACCGCCTTAGTCGTGTCTCCGGAAGCAGTACTTACCAAACCGTTATAGTATAAAGCAAACGCATTACGAGGACCAAGTTCCAAGGCTTTTCGGGCATACGTTTCAGCGGTTTGTCGTTCATCTAACTGTAAGTATAGATCGCTCAATAATATATACAAACCTGTACTTTGGTGGCCATTCCGTTCTGCTTTTAAGGCAAATGGCAAAGCAGCTTTCGGGTTACCTTTTGCCCGCAATACCTGTGCTTTTAAAACCAGGTATGCTAATTCATTTTTATTACGGGTTATCGCATCTTCCACATCCTGTAATGCCTCGTTAAAGTTGCCTTTCTTCAGATATAGAGTAGCTCTTCGTGCATAAAGGCTGGCATCCTTCTGGTTATTCTGTATGGCATTGTCTAAGTGCCTGATAGCAGCAGCCTCGTCATTCGATACTTTTTCCAGGTTAACCATCTGCTCCCCTTTTTTCTGTTGCGGGTTGCATGCCACACTACCTACTATAAAAGGAAGTAGTAAAAAGGCTGCTTTTAGGTGCCCCAACAAGGAAGTATGTTTACCAGGATTATGCATTAAGCTGCTAAATTAGGTAATATTTATGTAAATACTGATGTACCATGTATAAAAGAAAAGCCTGTTACGTATCGCAACAGGCTCTCTTAATTAGCTTATAGGATATTACTTTTTATGATCCTGTAACAATAATTTACACCTGCGCGAAATTTCAAGCTCTTCGCGCGTCGTTACCTGCAAGGCTATGGCCTGCTCCAGCGTTTGCTTACAAGCATCGGCATTTTTCATTTCCTTGTATACTGTAGCCAGGTCGTAGTAATAGCGTATTTGATGTGGGTTATACTTTATTGCGGTAGTAATAGCTTCAGCAGCAGCTTCGTTTGTAGCGATATCCGAAACACCTCCGAAGAACATTTTAGCGGCAGTAATTTCGGCAAAGTTGAGATTAGCCATTTTAAAGTGCCAGCGGCCTAATAGATACCAACTACCTGCATGCTTCTTATCCTCTGCAAGAGCAGCATCCAGAAAAGCTTTCATCTGGTTTATACCTGCTAACCTTTGCTTAGGACCCGAAACCATTGCAATAGCACCAACTGAAAGCGCCATTACAAAATTAGACTCCGCGTCGGCAGGTTTTATAGCATAGGCACGCATGGCATACTCTTTAGCCTTCGCGTAAAATGCTTCTTTTGTACCGTCGTCAGATATCCGCTCCCCCATCCGACAGATAAGTAAGCTGGCTTTACATAGCGCTGTATAGTTTTCCGGAGCAGCAAGAAGCACCTGCTCATACATGGCAAGTGCTTCGCTGTCGCGGTGACTGATCATTAGTTCTTCAGCCTTCTTCAGTAACTGTTCGGTACCAGCACCGGATGCCATACTTACAGGCATATAAAAACCGAGCATCAATACCAACAGTAACTTTAGAAGTCTTTGCTTCATAACTATATTTTTATCTAAACCATATGTCAAGAAAATACTTTTTGCACTTATTTTAGAAAAGATCTAACTGTTTCTTTTCTTTCAGCGTCTTTGTTTTACTATTTTCTTGTATTGATTCTTCTACGGTTTCCAGCTCATCTGGTTGGGTACCGCTTACACGGGCTGCTTCTTCGGCAAGTTCTTTCAGCTCAGATGGTAGTGTTACAGGTTCACGCTTCGTTGAAGTTTTTTTAGTTTTAGGCTTATCTTCTTCATACTCCACTACTTCCTGCTTCGGCACAGTAACATCAAATATCTTGAAGTAATTCAACTTGTTACCCATTGCCTTCCAGCCTTTCACATCTATAAATTCACTCAGCAGTATCTTTTCAGATTCTTTCTCGCCACGCAGGCTACGCTTGAATTTAATATCTGCCAATGGTTCCGGATGCGTGGAAACAGCTTCCAGCCTGGAGTTCTTACTTTCTGAAATGAACGTGAATTTTTTGCCAACCGTAGAGGTCTCGATCTTGAAACGCTTTACATAGTATGTTTTATTGTCACCTTCGTAATAAATAGCGGATACAACCAGTTCAGGATCGAACTTCTGCAACACTTTTATCTTTTCGATAGAATAATGGTTCGCCAGGTCAAACGAGGTTTGCTCATACGTACCATCTTCATAGATCACCAGTATCGTATCGTCTGTATTAAAGGAGCCTAAGTAACGGCCACGTCCTTCGGTGTTCAAACGACCGATCACTTCATCGTAGAAGATCTCACGGCCACCTAAAGTAGACTCACCCAGGCTCTTCTGAACTACCTTCTTGATCGGGTATTTCGTAACGATGTTACCGTTCGAGCCCTTACCTTTGATCATCAACTCAGCAAAGTCGTAATCGAACTGCTTTATTCGGGCTGTTGACTGCGGCGCTAAAGTTATACTTACCACTTCCGATTCTGAGTTGGGGTTGGCAGTCAGGTAATGTACTTTGGAACCCTTATTGCCTTTGGTCAGGTCGTATTCTTTATCTCTTGTAATAGACTTCACGGCAAAGCGCTTCGCAAACGATACGCCTGTCTTTCCATCTACATAAATCATGTTATATACCATGTGCTCGTCGTTCTTATTATAAACGCCGGCCATAATAATGTCTTTCCCAACAAAGGTCTTGTCAGCTACTTTAGTAACGGTAAACTTACCGTCTTTACGGAACACGATGATGTCGTCCATATCAGAGCAGTCGCATACAAATTCGTCTTTGCGTAAGCTGGTACCTATAAAACCGTCTTTGGCGTTCATGTATAGCTTCTGGTTAGCAATAGCAACCTTCTGTGCTGTAATTACATCAAACGTTTTGATCTGAGTTTTACGGTCTTTGCCCTGTCCATACTTCTTCAGTAAACCTTCGAAGTAGGCAATGGCATAACGGATCAGGTTCGCCAGGTTATCATCTACCTCAGCCATCTCCTCTTCCAGCTTATTGATATATTCATCCGCCTTGAAAGAGTCGAATTTAGAGATACGCTTGATCCTGATCTCTGTCAGACGAATAATATCTTCTTCTGTAACATCACGACGAAGCAACTTTTTAAACGGATCCAGGCCTGTATCTATAGCGTTCAGTACAGCTTCCCAAGTCTCGCACTCTTCTATATCGCGGTAGATACGATTCTCGATAAATATTTTCTCCAGAGAAGAGTAATGCCACTTGTCTTCCAGTTCACCTTTGCGAATTTCCAGTTCACGCTTCAGCAGGTCTACTGTTTTAAAAGTAGAGATACGAAGCAGCTCATCCACATTTAAGAAGTGCGGCTTATCATCTATAATAACACAGGTATTCGGAGAGATGGATACTTCGCAATCCGTAAAGGCATATAGCGCATCCATTGTCAGGTCAGGAGAAACACCCGGCGGCAACTGCACCTGTATCTCTACATTCGCAGCTGTGTTGTCGATCACCTTCTTGATCTTGATCTTATTGTTCTCGCTTGCCTTAACTATAGATTCCATCAGGCCGGTAGTGGTAATACCATAAGGCACATCACGGATGATGAGCATGGTCTTGTCTACCTTCTCTATAGTTGCACGCACACGAATTTTTCCGCCACGCGAACCACCGTTATAGTTGGTCACGTCTACCATGCCTCCATTCGGGAAATCAGGAAGCAATGTAGTGCTACGGCCTTTCAACACATCAATAGAACCTTTGATCAGCTCTTTGAAGTTGTGCGGCATTATTTTGGTAGATAAACCTACGGCTATACCTTCCACGCCCTGCGCCAATAGCAACGGGAATTTAACTGGTAAGGTAACCGGCTCGTTCTTACGGCCGTCGTAGCTTAGCTGCCACAGTGTCGTCTGCGGGTTGAAAACTACATCGAGTGCAAATTTAGATAAGCGCGCCTCAATGTAACGCGGAGCTGCCGCACTGTCGCCGGTACGCACATCACCCCAGTTACCCTGCGTTTCAATTAAAAGGTCTTTCTGGCCCAGGTTCACCATCGCGTCGCCAATAGAAGCATCGCCATGCGGGTGGTACTGCATGGTTTGACCAATAACGTTGGCAACCTTGTTAAAGCGGCCATCGTCCATCTCCTTCATGGCGTGCAGAATACGGCGCTGCACAGGTTTTAAACCGTCTTCTATAGCTGGTACCGCACGCTCCAGAATTACGTAAGAAGCATACTCTAAAAACCAGTTTTCATAAAGTCCGGAAACAGGGGTTACGTTATGTATAACTTCTTCTACGCCATCGGTAAACGCAACTTCCAGCTCGTCTTCTCTTTCTATCTCGTTATTCAGCTCGTCGTTATGCATATACTTCTTCAACTATATCTTTCTCAATCTTCAAATTATCGATAATGAAATTCTGGCGCTCCGGCGTGTTCTTGCCCATGTAGTAGCTCAGTATTTTCTGTATCGTGGTATCTTTCTGCAGGATCACCGGCTTCAACTTAATGTTGTCACCTATAAACTTACCAAACTCATCCGGCGAGATCTCACCCAAACCTTTGAATCGGGTTATCTCAGGACGCTTGCCAAGTTTCTGAATTGCTTCCTGCTTTTCGCTTTCGTTGTAGCAATAGATCGTTTCTTTCTTGTTGCGGACCCGGAACAATGGTGTCTCCAATATAAACACGTGGCCGTTACGCACCAGGTCGGGGAAGAACTGCAGGAAGAAGGTAAGCAGCAACAGACGGATGTGCATACCGTCAACGTCGGCATCGGTAGCTATAACAACACGGTTGTAACGTAATCCTTCCAGGCCTTCTTCAATGTTAAGGGCGTGCTGCAGCAGGTTAAATTCCTCGTTCTCGTAAACTACTTTCTTTTTAAGGCCAAAGCAGTTAAGCGGTTTACCTCTTAAACTGAAAACAGCTTCTGTATCTACGTTCCTAGACTTGGTAATAGAACCACTTGCCGAGTCACCCTCTGTTATGAAGAGTGTGGAAAGCATGGAATTCTCGTGTTTATCTTCGTTAAAGTGCAGACGGCAGTCGCGTAGTTTGCGGTTGTGCAGGTTGGCTTTTTTAGCGCGCTGGTTAGCCAGTTTTTTAACACCCGCCATATCCTTACGCTCACGCTCACTCTGCTCAATTCGCTTTTTCAGCGCTTCGGCTGTTGCCTGGTTCTTGTGTAGGTAATTATCAAGGTTCTCTTTTACGAAATCGTTAATAAAGGCACGTACGGCCGGTCCGTCAGGTCCCATTTCCATGGAGCCCAGTTTTGTTTTCGTCTGCGATTCAAATACAGGTTCCTGCACGCGCAGCGAGATAGCACCAACTATAGAGCCGCGGATATCGGCTGCATCGTAATCCTTTTTATAGAAGTCGCGCACCGTTTTAACTACAGCCTCACGGAAAGCCGCCAGGTGCGTACCTCCCATGGTAGTATACTGGCCGTTCACAAACGAATAGTATTCTTCGCCGTAATCGTTGCCGTGCGTAAGCGCCAACTCAATATCGTCCCCTTTCAGGTGGATGATCGGGTAACGCATGCTATCTTCATCAGCTTTGTTGCGAAGCAGGTCAAGCAGACCATTCTCGGAATAAAATTTCTTGCCGTTGAAGTTTATAGTTAAGCCCGCATTCAGGTACACATAGTTCCATATCTGGTTCTCGAGATACTCCGGGTTAAACTGGTAGTTCTTGAATATGGTATCGTCTGGTGAGAAAACGGTAAGCGTACCGTTGCGCTGCGAAGTTGGTTCCAGCGGCAAATCGTTGGTAAGCACGCCGCGCTCAAACTCGGCAACTTTCATTTGCCCATCACGAACCGACTGTATGCGGAATTGGCTCGAAAGGGCATTGACCGCTTTAGTACCCACACCGTTCAGACCTACTGACTTCTGGAAGGCTTTGCTGTCGTATTTACCACCGGTGTTTATCTTGCTAACGCAATCGATCACTTTACCAAGCGGAATACCACGACCATAGTCGCGCACCTGTACTTTGTGGTCAGATATTTTGATATCAATGGTCTTACCGAAACCCATCACATGTTCGTCGATGGAGTTGTCGATCACCTCTTTCACTAAAATGTAAATACCGTCGTCAGCAGCCGAACCGTCGCCGAGCTTACCAATATACATACCAGGGCGCAGCCTGATGTGCTCGCGGGGCTCCAGAGAGCGGATGCTGTCTTCGTTATAATTATGTTCTAACTCTGCCATTCTGTAAGCGTAAGTGTAGTTTGGTTGGAATAATCAATCGGAAATATAGAAAAATAAAGAGACAAGACGCAATAATAGTTCCGGCCGCCTGCCAGTTTGCAAATTAATAAAAATTATTTGCTAAATAAATTAGCTTTTTAAATTTAATGATAGTAGCTACTGCTCATCCTATAGTATATACAACTATAAAAGTAAGCTTCTGGTTCATATAAAACTATGATATTGCCCTTTAATTTATACTAATTAAATTAGCATCAAAATATATCTACTTTTATATATTTTTACCGTTAGTTTCGCGTATAATAACCCGTAAATAAGCCCTATAGCTTCCTGCATGGAAATAAAATTACCATCCTATTTTAAGTATACCATTATCCTGCTTGGCATAATTCTGCTTATCTGGCTGATGCAGATGTTTAAGTCTGTTTTGGTTCCTCTTTCTTTTGCCTTGCTGATTTCGATGCTGTTGCTGCCGGGCGTGCGCGATATGGAAACGCGTTTACGGATGCCTCGCCCTATTGCTATTATGCTCAGTATTATACTTGTTGTTATCGTGCTTGGGCTTGTGGTGTGGTTTATATCCATGCAGGTTCTCAGCCTTACTTCGGAACTCGATACGATAGGCAATAACATCGGCGACCTGGTAGATAAAGTACAGTTATACCTGCAAACCCGTTTTGGCATAGAGCCCTCAAACAGAAGCGACCTGGTGCGAAATGCTGTCGGAGGTTTTCAGGATATTGCCACCACTTTCCTGGGTAATACCATCTCCATGACAACAGGTGCACTTGCTGCTTTTACCATCGTTCCGATCTTCGTTTTTCTGTTGTTATACTACCGCGACCACCTGGAGCAATTCGTGTTTAAGTTTGTAGCAAAAGACCGGCGAGGCAATATGGTACAGACCATAACCAATATACAACATGTGGTTCAAAGCTACATTTCGGGTCTGATGATCGTGATCGTGATCGTGTCGCTTTTGAACTCCGCTGGCTTGCTTATACTTGGCGTTAAATATGCCATCTTCTTCGGAATATTTGCTTCTATACTTACCATTATACCTTATATCGGCATACTGATCGGAGCTTTGCTACCCGCCCTTTTTACATTGGCAACAACTGGACATTTTATTGATGCGTTGCTGGTGGTAATAGTTTTTATGTTCGTTCAGTTCCTGGAAGGTAATTTTATAACACCTTATGTGGTGGGCTCTAAAGTAAGCCTTAACCCTTTCTCGGCTATACTTGGGCTCTTGATCGGGGGCGAGATATGGGGTGCTGCCGGCATGATCCTGTCGATACCGCTGATTGCGATGTTAAAGGTTGTATTTGATGCCCATGAGCCGCTTAAACCATTTGGTTTTTTACTGGCTGATATTGATGAAGTATCTCCTAAACGGCGAAGCCGGGTCGGGAACTGGATGCAGGAAATATGGAATGGAATTGTCCGTGGAAAACGCAATAAAGACACCCCGGAAGACCTGTAACCTGAGCTACTGCTAAAATCATTTGCAAACCCGATGCTTACCCTGCTATTTTGAAACGGTTTACTAAAAAAATTGGTTTAGATGAAGAGTTGCCGGCAACAGCCGCAGCAGCTATCGGATCAGATCTAAATCAGAGCAATTTGTACGCTATTATCGACATTGAAACAACTGGCGGACAACCCGCACAGGACAGGATAACAGAGATCGCTATATTTATACACGACGGGCAGAAAGTGGTAGACAAATACAATACCCTGATAAACCCACAGCGACCTATCCCCTACTTTATTACCCAGCTTACCGGCATTTCGGATGACATGGTGAAAGATGCGCCAAAGTTTTACGAAGTAGCCAAAGAGATTGTAGAGTTTACGGAAGGCAAAGTGTTTGTGGCGCACAACGTACGCTTCGACTACTCTTTCATTAAAAAGGAATTTGCCGACCTGGGCTATACTTTCCAACGCAAAACGCTGTGTACCGTACGATTGAGCCGCGCGCTTATTCCCGGACTTCCATCGTATAGTTTGGGCAAGCTTTGTAAAAGTATAGATATACCTTTAAAGTTACGCCACCGTGCCATCGGAGATGCCGAAGCAACTGCCCACCTGTTCGATAAGCTGATAAAAATTAACAAACCGGTAGTAGATGGCAACATGAATATGGCCGCCGAGCATACTTCGCAGGTCTTAAAACAGGAGATCAAAACTTCGCTGTTACCTCCTAATATCAGCAAAGCGCAGGTAGATGCCTTGCCGACCGTGCCCGGGGTATATTATTTTTACAACGACAAAGGCGAGGTGATCTATGTTGGTAAAAGTATAAACATACGTAAGCGTATTATCCAGCATTTTAATATCGACTATAAAAGCCGCAAATCGCTGGATTTTAAAAACAACATAGCCGATATTACTTACGAACTGTTAGGCAATGAGCTGACTGCTTTGCTGTATGAGTCGGCGGAGATAAAGCGCATGAAACCACAGTATAACCGGCAGCAACGCCGTAGTGTATTTAATACCGGTGTTTTTGTGTACGAAGATGAGAAAGGCTACAAACGCTTAACCTACAGCAGCGTAAATCGGGTGGATAATACCAGCATGACGCCGCTTATTGCTTTGTCGAATCACTATAAAGCAAAGGGTTTTCTGTTTCATAAGGTGGCCAAGTATAACCTGTGCCAGAAACTATGCGACCTGTATAAGACCGGAGGTGCCTGTTTCGATTACCAGGTGCACCAGTGTAACGGAGCCTGTATTGGCAAAGAAACACCCGAAGAGTATAATGTTCGCGTTAATGCCGCTATCGATTCTATTACGTATGAGCACAACAGTTTTGTAATTATTGGCAAAGGGCGCGAACCCGGCGAGCGATCTATAGTATTAGTGGAGCATGGCACTTACATGGGTTTCGGTTTTGTAGATGATACCTTTTCTGCCAGCACCCTCGAAGACTTTAGAGATGCCATTACACGTTACAACGATAACAAAGACGTACAGCAGATCATCCGGAACTATATGCGCGGCAAGCATAAAGACAAAGTGATCGTGTTTGATTAAGATAATACCACAGGTAAATTTATACTTGTCTGCAACATCCTTTTATTGTTTAATCTCAATTATAACATACTTTTGAAGTATAAAACACTCATTAAATTTTACGAATAAGACATGGAAAAAAGATTTAGGCCGGGCGTATTGTTTGGCGACGAAGTAAGCGAGCTTTTCCGCTATGCCAACGAGAATAACTTTGCGCTACCGGCTGTAAACGTTATAGGTACCAATTCAGTAAACGCCGTGCTGGAAACAGCCCGCGAAGTAAATTCACCGGTTATCATTCAGTTCTCGCATGGTGGTGCGCAGTTCTTTGCAGGCAAAGGCCTTGCTAACGATAACCAGAAAGCAGCCGTTGCCGGTGCCATATCCGGTGCGCAGCACATCCACTTAATGGCTGAAGCCTACGGAGTTCCGGTTATACTTCACACAGACCACGCTGCAAAAAAATTATTACCCTGGATAGACGGATTGCTGGATGCTGGTGAGAAATATTACGAGCAGCATGGCAAGCCACTTTATAGTTCGCATATGCTCGACCTATCGGAGGAAGAGATAAAAGAGAACATTGAGACCTGTGCCAGCTACCTGAAACGCATGGATCGCATTGGCATGACCGTAGAAATTGAGCTTGGCGTAACAGGCGGCGAAGAAGACGGCGTAGATAACACCGGTGTTGACAGCTCAAGGCTTTATACGCAACCTGACGAAGTAGCTTTTGCTTACGAAGAACTGAAAAAGGTAAGTACCCGCTTTACTGTAGCAGCCGCTTTTGGTAATGTGCACGGTGTTTACAAACCAGGTAACGTAGAGCTTCGCCCAGACATCCTGAAGAACTCACAGGAGTTTATTCAGCAGAAGTATGGTACAGGCCCTAACCCGGTAAACTTTGTTTTCCATGGCGGTTCTGGTTCTGAGAAAGCTAAGATAAAGGAGGCTATTGAGTATGGCGCTATCAAAATGAACATTGATACTGATATGCAGTGGGCGTTCTGGGATGGCGTTAAAAACTACTACGAGGGCAAGCGTGATTACCTGCAGGGCCAGTTAGGTAACCCGGACGGAGCAGATGTTCCGAACAAGAAATATTACGACCCACGTGTTTGGTTACGTGAAGGTGAGAAGAACTTTATAGCGCGCTTGAAAGAGGCGTTTGAAGACCTTAACTGTATGAACCGAAATGCATAAGGGTTTATAGTTAAAACTAAAAAGGTGGAGCGAAAACTCCACCTTTTTTATAGCTTATACTTTCAGTTTATCGGCTAGTTGTTGCAGAAACTGCTGAACTTCATCAACGTCTTCCAGTTTATAGGTTGCGGCCGTTCTGTCGTCGTGTTCGCCAACCAGAATACCAACTCCCCTGCCCTGCAGTTCGGCAAAAGCATCCTCGTCGGTAATATCGTCTCCTATGTAAATTGGCAGTATAGCCGGCTTATCTAACTTAAGTTCTTTCAGTAACCACAATACAGCCTTGCCTTTATGCCAGTCCAGGTTTGGTTTTAGCTCATATATCTTTTTGCCAAGTCCTTTTTTAAGCTGCGGATATCTCTCCAAGGCATCATTCACTGCCTCCTTAACTTTAGGTACATCGGTCTCAGCCACATTCCGGAAATGCACGGCAATAGCATAGCGTTTACGCTCTACCAAAGCACCTTTTACATCCTTTAATTCCTGAGTCAATAATTTGTCAGCCTGCTCTAAAGCTGGTAAGGCATCCGCAGCACCGCCTGGTTCCGTTTTCATCCCGTTTGGTCCTTCAATATCAAACCCATGCGACCCGGCAAAGTATAACTCATTCAGCTTCACCAGGTCTTGCACGTTCTGCCTGTCGCGGCCGCTTACTACAGCTACCGGGCAAAGGGTTGCCAGTTGCTGCAACACCGATTTCATTTCTGCGGAAAGTATAGCCTGTTCCGGCTGGCTGGTAATAGGTGTCAGGCATCCATCATAATCCAGGAAAACAGCGGGCGTTTTATCTTTCAGAAGATCATCCAAATGTTCGAAAGCGGAAGCTAGTTCAGATGCGTCGCGTTTCCGGACCTTTGGGTTGGGAGTGTTGGTCATAGTTTATACTTGTAGTGGAATTTGATCAGGTAAGTTTGTGGCAAGTATAGTTTTAAAATGTTGGATATGTAAAAATAAAAACCGGCCGGCACTATAGTTCTATAGTTTACGCCAGCCGGATTTTTATACTTTATACTTATGTATCAGGTTACCGCTTACGGAATACCTTCGGTGCGCTCATGTGGCGGAACATCAGGAGCTTGCTCTGGCCGGGTATTGCGATGCGCATCGCCGGTATGGTGTGCACTTGGCTGCGGAGGCGTTCTCTTGCCATCATCTTCGCGGAGTATCTGTTTACGGCCTGGTTTATTTGTATCGTTATTTTTCTCTATTTCTTTCATAGCTTTTTAGTTACTTGTAAAAAATTCGTAGCAGGCACAAGATGCACCTATACTATGACTCATACGGTAACGGGCAAAATTGTATATAAATCCTGCCTCTTTAAACCTAAATCCTGTACTTAAACCGTAACTTATACTTCAAAAACAGAGTAGTTGAGCCCAACAACCAACCACTCGAATTACCATATAGCTATGCTTAAAAATATCGCCCCAAACACTACTGATGCCTGGCAAAAACTGCAGGACCACTTTAACAAAACCAAAACAGATCAGCTCCGCGACCTATTCGCCAACAACCCGGACCGATATAAAAAATTAACTATAGCATTTGAGGACTTTTTGTTCGACCTGTCCAAGAACCGTATAACACCGGAAACACTGGACCTGCTAGTAAACCTGGCCGAAGAAATGGACTTGCAGGGTGCTATTGAAAGTATGTTTGCCGGCGATAAAATAAATGTAACGGAGAACCGCGCTGTACTGCACACTGCCCTCCGCAACTTCAGCGACAGCGAACTTATACTTGACGGTGAGAACATACTGGAGGAAGTGCGCGACGTGCAACAACAGATGAAAAGATTCTGCGATAACATCCATAACGGTTCCTTAAAAGGCTACACGGGCAAAGCATTTAAGCATGTGGTAAATATTGGTATCGGCGGCTCGCACCTTGGCCCGCAGATGGTTTGCGAAGCCCTGAAAAGCTACCAGAAACCAAACCTCGAAGTACACTTTATTTCGAATGTGGATGGCACCGATGCAGCAGAAGTACTGAAGAAACTAGACCCGGAAACGACACTTTTTATCATCGCCTCCAAAACGTTTACCACCAAAGAAACTATAACAAACGCCCACACGGCACGCAACTGGTTTTTAGAGAACGCAAATGACCAGGTGCATGTCAAGAAGCACTTTGTGGCCTTATCAACGAACACTGCCGAGGTAGAAAAATTTGGTATAGCACCTGAAAACACGTTCCGTTTCTGGGACTGGGTTGGCGGTCGTTTTTCATTGTGGTCAGCTATAGGTTTGTCCATTGCCTGCGCGTTAGGTTACAATAACTTTGAGCAATTGCTGCGTGGTGCCGAGTCGATGGACAAGCATTTCCGGAAAACACCGTTGCGCCAGAACGTGCCTGTTTTAATGGCTATGCTCAGCATCTGGTACACGAATTTTTATGGTTGTCAGACGCATGCTATACTCCCGTATGACCAATACATGCGCCTGCTGCCCGAGTTTCTGCAACAGCTGCTGATGGAAAGCAATGGCAAAACCACCGACCGGAACGGCAAACCGGTAACTTACCAGACACAACCTGTAATCTGGGGAGCGGCAGGCACTAATAGCCAGCACTCTTTTTTCCAGCTTATACATCAGGGCACCATACTTATACCTTGCGATTTTATTGCGGCCGCTAAAACAAATAACCCGATAGGTGAACACCAGGCGCTGCTTATGTCAAACTTCTTTGCACAAACTGAAGCCCTGATGCGTGGCAAGAACGAGCAGGAAGTTCGTGCTGAACTGGAGCAGAAAAACATGGCAAATGATGACTTGGAAGCGCTACTGCCACACAAACTATTTGAAGGTAACAAACCCACTACATCTATTATGATGCAGCAGCTGACGCCTTATAATTTAGGTGCTTTGCTGGCCATGTATGAGCATAAAACGTTTGTGCAGGGCATCATCTGGAACATCTATAGCTTCGACCAGTGGGGAGTTGAGTTAGGGAAGCAACTGGCTACAACTATAGAAAAAGAGTTGCTCCACGATAAAAAAGGAGATCACGACTCATCAACAAATAACCTGGTGCAGTTTTACAAACACAACAGCTATTAACACCCCCGGCATGCGCCTCCTGAAAAAATTTACGGTACTTATACTTCTGCCTGGGTTTATACTTAGCAGTTGTGCCGACGATAACTTTTTTCAGGAGGATGCGCGCATTGCCCGGGATGCTCCTGCCGATAGCGTTTGGGCAACGGCAGGCAGGCATTACAACACAGGCGCTTTTCACCGTTTTTTCTGGGGCGACCATTACCGCGCCATATGGGCTGCACCAGTAAAAGTGCCTGTGTTTGATATGACCCGGCTAAAAGGAGGCCTGACCTTATCTGAAAAAGGCGGAGGTTACCAGACAACCAGTTTCGAATTGCTGGATTCTGTTGGCAGAGAATATGCTTTGCGCTCTATCGACAAAGATCCGGTGCATGTGCTCTACGATTTCTGGAAGCCAACTTTTGTTACAAACATCCTCCGCGACCAGACATCAGCCAACGACCCGTATGGGGCCTTAGTTGTACCTGTACTGGCAAAGGCAGCAGGCGTTTATCATACTACCCCGGAAGTATACTATGTACCTACAGGCGATACCAGCTTTGGCGAACACAGCCCTTATGCGCAAGGCAAACTTTTTATACTGGAAGAGAAGTTTAAATCTCCGGTAGACAGAACTCCCGCACTTAGCCATGCCTTTGATTTTGAAGGATCAGAAGATGTGCTGAAACTACGCTTTAACACAAATAACCACCACTTCGATCAGGAGGCTTTTGCCCGCGCGCGATTGCTGGATGTGCTTATCGGGGACTGGGACCGCCATAAGGGGCAATGGGACTGGGCCATGGTAAAGAAAGGAACAGAAGTATACTTTGAACCTATACCTAAAGACCGTGACCAGGTTTTCCTGAAAATGGATGATGGCGTAGTTCCGTTTATAGCTACCAGCAAACTGATGGCCCGAAAACTACAGACCTTTAATAAGAACATAAGCGATGTAAAGGCCCTGATGATAAACGCGGAGTTTATAGATAAGCGCTTACTGAACGAGCTTACAGCCACCGACTGGCAACGCATAGCGAAAGAACTCCAGGCAAGTATAACCGATGATGTAATTGAAACAGCCGTTAAGCAATTGCCACAGCCCATTTACAAACTGACTGGAAATGAACTTACTACAAAGCTAAAAGAACGACGGAAACAACTTCCGGAAGCTGCACAGAAGGTGTATGAGATACTGGCAAAAGAAGTAACTATAGTTGGCTCCGATCAGGAAGAAGAATTTATAGTGAAGCGCCTTGACGATGACCGCACCCAGGTTATCGTTAATCGATCCGAATCCGACAACCTGCCCGCCATGCAACTATACAATCGAATATTCTATACTTCCGAAACCAACGAGCTTATACTTTACGGCCTAGCAGAAGACGACACATTTATAGTAGAAGGAAATGTAAACAAAAGTATCTCACTCAAAATTTACGGGGGCCGCGGCGAAGACGAGATAAGTGATAGGTCGGTAGTAAAAGGCTGGAGCAAACAAACCCGCATCTACGACACCGAACGCGGTAACGAACTATACTTTGGCACAGAAGCCCAGGACAAAACCACTTCCGATGTTAAAGTACACGCCTACGATAGAGAAGGCAACTAGGACTAAGATTTTTAAGATTAGAGGATTTTAGGATTTAAGGATCTATAAAACTCAAACTACACTATTAGAAATAATAACAACTTACAGCTCCCTTGCTGCGTGTTTTCACCAGCAAGTATAAACACCCAAAAGGATTGTTGGTAAAAACACCAAAAACGGAACTAATGGCTCGTCTTGAGATAGCTAAAGTCTTAGCACTTTCCAGATCAAAGTATAAAATTCTGAAATCCTTCCATCCTGTAGATCTTAGTTCTTTTTTCTTAGCATTTTCAGCATGAGTTCTTCGGTACCAGACAGGTATGCGTTTTTCGATTTGGTGGCATCATGGCGACGCAGGTAGTCCATCAGTTTGTCTTCTCGGAACATATTAACTACTTCTGGATGAATGTAGTATTTGCTGCACACACTGGGCGTATTTCCTAAGCCTTTGGCAACATCTTTTACCGCTTCTTTAATATACTTTTCCTTGTCAAGGTCGGGGTTGCGGTCAATTACATTTTCGAGGCATTGCACCATGCGTACCGAGCCGCCCCAGGTCCGGAAATCTTTTGCTGTAAAGGACTGGTCGGTTACTTCGCGCAGGTAAGCATTCACATCGCCCGATTCCAGCACCTGCCGCTCCCCGTCTTCATCGTAATACTGGAACAGGTCGTAGCCCGGTATATCCTTGCATTTCTTCACCAGGTTAGCCAGCCTTCTGTCTTTCAGGTCGATGTCGTGCTCCACTCCTTTTTTGCCCCGGAACGAAAACTTTACCTGGCTGCCGTTGATTTTTACATGGCGGTCGCGCATTGTGGTTAACCCATACGAGTTGTTTGATTTAGCATACTGGCGGTTTCCGATCCGGATAAGGGCATTGTCCATAATAGAAAGTACCAAAGCGGTCACTTTCCGGCGGTCCAGCTTTTTAGACTGTATGTCTTTCTGAATACTTTCACGAATTTTAGGCAGGTTCTTACCAAACGCCAGCATGCGGCCGAATTTCGTTTTGTTGCGGGCATGCTGCCACTCGGGGTGGTACAGGTATTGTTTGCGGCCTTTGGCATCGCGGCCAGTTGCCTGCAGGTGCCCCTTTGCACTCGGGCATATCCATACTTCGGTCCAGGCGGGGGGTATAACTAATTTGTTTATGCGGTCAAGTATTTTATCGTCGGTAATGTGTTCGCCTTTGGCAGTAAGATACTGATATCCCTTCCCTGCTTTTTTGCGTGCATAGCCCGGTTTCTCATCCGAAGTATAACGCAACCCTGCCTCCTCCGCCGACATAGCATGATCGCCGTGCAGCTCGCTCAAATCGTTTTTCTTTGCCATTTATCTTAAATTACCTGCACATCATACTATACTTATACCTAAAAGTTGTAGCTTATACTTATAGTTTGCTATACTTTAACTTTCAGCTGTTAATTTGCAGGCACAACTTTATACTTACCAACCATGATGCATAAGAACATATCATACCTGTATGCCTTTTACGGTGCTTTCCTGATCGGATGCGGTGCTGTGGCTGTAGATATTGCCGGCGAGCAGGCCAACACCGCGCTTATAACAGGGGGCGCAGGCGGATTTATAGCCCTCACGGCGGGTCACTTCCTGAACCGCGGACACCGCTGGGCATTTATGCTGGGAGCAGCAGAAGCGGCATTGCTTACTTTATTACTTGGCTGGCGTGCAGGTACCTATTTTATCAGGCTGCTGGATATGGTGCAACAAAGCGGCGACTCGGCGGCTACACAAACATCAGGCATGGCCTTTTTACTAACTACCGGCATGCTCATTATCTCCCTGCTGACCTTAACGGTTTCTATCATGTTCAGCAGGCAGGTTTTGGTCGATACAAAATAGGTGTTAGTATATTTAATGAAAGGAATTAAACCTGAAGTAGTTATTTTAGTCTAAAACGAACAAACAACTAATCTTAATCTTATGCTACAAAAAATTGGCTTGAGCATTGTACTGACCGCGAGCGTAATAAGCGCGGCCGATGCGCAAACTAAACTCGTAGAGAAGGTAACCAAAAAAGGCGATGAGCTGGTTATACCTTACGAGAAGTATAAACTGTCCAACGGACTTACCCTGATCGTTCACGAAGACCACTCCGACCCGGTAGTGCACGTAGATGTTACGTACCACGTAGGCTCGGCCCGAGAAGAGGTAGGCAAGTCTGGTTTCGCACACTTTTTCGAACACATGATGTTCCAGGGCTCGGATAACGTAGCCGACGAGGAGCACTTCAAGATCGTATCGGATGCAGGTGGAACCCTGAACGGTACGACAAACCGCGACAGAACGAATTATTTCGAAACTGTACCAAGCAACCAGTTAGAAACTGCGCTGTGGCTGGAAGCAGACCGCATGGGCTTTTTACTGGATGCCGTTACCCAGAAGAAATTTGAAGTTCAGCGCGAAACTGTAAAGAACGAGCGTGGCCAGAACTACGATAACCGTCCGTATGGCCTGGTTTACGAGAAAACTTCTCAGAACCTGTATCCTTTCGGTCACCCGTATTCCTGGACAACTATAGGTTACATTGAAGACCTTAACCGTGTAAACGTAAACGACCTGAAGAACTTCTTCCTGCGCTGGTATGGCCCGAACAACGCGACCGTAACAGTTGGTGGCGACGTGAAGCCTGCAGATGTAGTAAAACTGGTTGAGAAATACTTTGGCGCTATACCTGCCGGCCCTGCTGTAGACGACATGAAGCCAATGGTAGCTAACCTGGAAAAAGACCGTTATATTTCTTACGAAGACAACGTTCGTTTCCCGATGCTGCGCATGACCTACCCGACTCCGGAAGCTGGTCATAAAGACGAGCCCGCACTGGATGTTCTGGCTGAGATAATTGGCCAGGGTAGAAACTCCATCTTCTACAAGAACATGGTAAAAGAGCAGAAAGCGTTACAGGCATCAGCTAACAACTCTACTTCTGAGCTTGCCGGTGAGTTTGGCGTAACAGTAGTGGTATTCCCTACTACTAACCTGGCTACCGCCGAAGAAATGGTGCGTCAATCAATTGCTGAGTTCGAGACACGCGGCGTTACAGACGAAGACCTGCAGCGTTACAAGGCATCTGCCGAGTCAAGCCTGATCAACCGTCTGGCCAGCGTAAGCGGTAAAGTTTCTCAGTTAGCTGCTTTCGAAACATTCGAGAACAACCCGAACTATATTCAGGAAGCCCTGCGCCGTATCAACGCTGTTACCAAAGCAGACGTTATGCGCGTTTACAATGAGTACATCAAAGGTCAGCCTTCAGTTATACTTAGTGTAGTACCTAAAGGCAAATCAGATATGATCGCCAAGGCGGACAACTATACTGTAGATAACAGCAAGTCGGTAGCTAGTCCACAGAACTACGGCGACCTGAAGTATACAAAAGCAGTTGATACTTTCGATAGAACGAAGCGCCCTACTGCAGGCCAGGCAACAGCCGTAACTGTACCAAATTACTACACTGCCAAGTTCAAGAACGGCATGGAAGTGATCGGAACGAAATCGGATGAGATACCAACTGTAACACTGCAGTTAACTATAGCCGGTGGCCACAGATTATCTGCTGCTAACCCGAACAAAGCCGGTATTGCATCGCTTACAGCCTCTATGCTGAACGAAGATACAGAGAACTATACTTCAGAGCAGTTCAGCAGCGAGCTGGACAAACTGGGTAGCTCTATCCGTGTTGGATCAGGCACAGAAGATACCTACATCGTAGTTCAGTCGCTTAAAAAGAACCTGGACAAGACACTTGCTTTGTTAGAAGAGCGTATGTTCCGTCCTAAGTTTACGCAGGAGGACTTTGACCGCCTGAAGAAACAGCAACTGGAAGGTATTGCTAACCAGGCAACGCAGCCTACTGCAATTGCCAGCGGTGTATACAGCAAACTATTATATGGCGACAACCACATCATGGCTGTTCCTGCATCAGGTACAACAGAATCGGTAACAAACATTACCCTCGATGATGTGAAGAAGTTCTATAATGCGAACTACTCTCCTTCTGTTTCTGACCTGGTAATTGTTGGTGATATCTCAGAAAAAGAGATACTGGGCAAACTGGACTTCCTGAAGAAGTGGAAAAAGAAGAACGTAACTATACCAACCGAGACGAAAGCTCCGGCTATCGCTAAAACGAAGATCTACATGGTAGATAAGCCGGGTGCAGCACAGTCTGAGATCCGTATCGGTTATGTAGCTATGCCTTACGATGCCACCGGCGAATACTATAAAACGTCGTTAATGAACTTTGCCCTTGGCGGAGCCTTTAACAGCCGTATCAACCTGAACCTGCGCGAAGACAAAGGGTATACGTATGGTGCCCGTTCTGGCTTTGGTGGCAGCAAGTATCCGGGTCCGTTCACAGCTTCAGCTGGTGTGCGTGCCGATGCTACTGCAGCCTCTGTTGTAGAGTTCATGAAAGAGATCGAAGATTTCAGAAAGAATGGTATCACTGAAGCTGAACTGCAGTTCATGAAGAACTCTATCGGCCAGTCGGATGCGCGTAAGTATGAAACGCCTGGTCAGAAAGCCGGCTTCCTGGGTCGCATTCTGGAGTACGACCTGAAAAAGGATTATGTAGCCAAGCAGACGCAGATACTGAACAACATCTCGAAGAAAGAGATCGACGCACTGGCAGCGAAACACCTGCCAGCTGACAAGATGCACATTGTAGTAGTAGGCGACAAAAAGACGGTATTACCGGAACTTCAGAAGCTGAACTACGAAATTGTAGAGCTTGACATGGATGGAAACCAGGTTGGTACCTCTTCCGTAAAATAAGCTAATACTACACACTGGAAAGCCCCTGACATGGTCAGGGGCTTTTTTTTTGCACTATAGCAAAGCAACTCTAAAGTATAAACTGCAACCCGCTTGCCCAACAAATGCGTAAACGTGCTACATGTACCTGTTTTCAGGCACAGACTTTGTAGTGCAGTAGCACTATATATACCTAATCTGTTATTTATGAATTTTAAAAAGACCTTAGCACATTTTACGCTGGTAGCTGCCAGCGCATTTACCCTTAGTAGCTGCGGAGACGACGGCGTAGTACTTTTTTCGATAGAAGATGATGTGCAGCTTGGCCAGCAGGTTTCGGCACAGGTAGACTCTACCTACCGCGCGCAGGGCCAATTGGTGGAGCGCAGCGCAAACCCGCAGGCGTATGCCGCCCTCGATCGCATCGTGAACCGCGTACTTAACTCCGGTGAAGTACAATACCGCCAGGAATTTGCCTGGGATGTAAAGCTGATAAACGACGACGAGCAACTGAACGCTTTCGCCACACCGGGCGGCCATATTTATGTGTTTAGCGGGCTGATTAAGTACCTGAACGACGAAGACCATTTTGCCGGTGTTATTGCCCACGAAATTGCACACGCCGACCGTCGCCACTCCGTTAAGCAATTGCAGCGCCAGTATGGCATCAGCCTTTTATTATCGATAGCACTGGGTAATAACCCAAGCGCTCTGCGCGAAATTGCCGGGCAACTATCGGGCACGCTGGCCGGACTTAAGTTTAGCCGCGACGCCGAAACCGAGGCTGACAACTACTCTGTAGAGTATCTGGGCGGCACAGATTACTATGCCTGCGATGGGGCTGCCGGTTTCTTTATAAAAATGAATGAAGAAGCAGCACAGGGTACGCCACCAGAATTCCTGAGCACACACCCTAACCCGGATAACCGCATCCAGAACATACAGGACAAGGCGAAAGAAGAAGGATGCAGCACTGCTTCCGGACCTGACAGCGACTTTACGGCACTTAAAAATGCTTTAAATTAAACTAAGAAATGCCTGCCCCAAAACGGCAGGCATTTTTGCTAAACTCCGCTACAACTATGAAAAAGGTAAAAGACACCATAACCAGTTCTATACTTAAAGCCGAAGAGAAAATAGACCATCTCACCTTTAAACTAAAAGATAAACTATGGCCTAACCGCCCGCTGCACATTATGGTTTACCGCAGCTATGGTACGCCCGAGCGCTTGTATGTAAAAGGCCGGGTGCTGGTAAATAAAGGCATCAGGCAATCGGAAGGAGCTGACACTACCTGGGAGAACCTGATGAACATGTACCGCCGTTTTGAGAGCGACGAGATACCAGGCGCACGGATGCAAATTACCCTGCAGGGCAAGCAGCACGAAATTACGACAGATACCGAGGGCTACTTTGTACTGAACCTTCAACCTGAAACCCCGCTGCAACTGGAGGACGTTTGGCACCCTATAGAACTGGAGCTGACTGATGCCCCTGTAAGTAATTTTAAGGCAGGTATAAAAGAAACTGCTTATGTGCTGGTTCCACCACCCGATGCCGAATATGGCGTAATTTCGGATATAGACGATACCATTATGCGCACCGGTGCCACCAGCCTGCTGGAGAGTGGCCGTAACGTACTTTTAAATAATGCGCATACCCGTATTCCTTTCCATGGGGTGTCGCAGTTTTATAAGTCGCTGCAGCTGGGCCGTAATGGCAAGCGCAACAACCCATTCTTTTACGTGAGCAGCAGCCCCTGGAACAACTACGATTTACTCTATCATTTCCTGGAGCTGAACGAGATACCGGAAGGCCCGCTCCTGCTCCGCGACTTTGGCATAGACGAAGATAAGATGGGCCACTCCGACCACATGAGCCACAAGTATAAAGAGATCGAGAATATACTCATAACCTATCCCGAGTTGGACTTTATACTTATAGGCGACAGTGGCCAGCAAGACGCAGCCATTTACAGCGAAGTGGTAAAGAACCACCCAGGCCGGATAATGGCCATCTATATTCGCGACGTGAACATAGAAAAGCATACACGCAAAGTGGTGAGCTTAGCCGACGAACTTAAGAAAGGCGGTGGCGACGTAGAGATGCTCTTGGTAAAAGAAACAGATGAAGCCGCCAAACACGCCGCTAACTGCGGGTTTATATATGTGGAGGAAGTGAAGGAAGTAGAGAAAGAAGTTGAAATAGATGAAGCAAACGATTGATGTGCTCAGAGGTAAGCTATAATACAGGGGCCCGCAATTAGTTGCGGGCTTTTTTTATAAGGTATTGGCCATATAAGGTTGCCAGTTTACCACCAGCACCTTTTCGTCTTCTAAAAGCATGTAGCCATAATCGTAGCAAAAGTAGTAGGTATTGTCCTGTTTTGTACGGTAAAGGAGCGTAAAATGCCTGAAATAGAAGCCTGCCTGCTGTTGCGATGTTTTTCTAAGAGTCGTCTTACCTTCGGGGCTTGCCTGGCGCAGCAGTTTGCGGTTGTGGCGTAACCGGTTGTTTATATCCCGCAACAGCTGTTCTCCCTTATCATCTTCTTTACGCCTGTTGCCTGCCGTGGCCCTGCATTGGTTCGAACAATACTTTTTATCAATTCGTCCGCTCGCAGGTGTAAAAACAAAGGCAACTCCGCATACCCTCCGGCACTCTTTTGCCACTCACCTGCTGGAGCAGGGCACCAATCTGCGGTATATACAAAAGCTGCTTGGCCATAACTCGAGCAGGACTAGTGAGATCTACACACATGTTACAAGCCATGCTTTAGATAAAATTACGAGTCCGCTGGATTGTTTGTAGGAGTGTATTATATTAGCTGAAGTAAATTTAAACAAATGGAAGCAGTGAGGAACGGACAGCCAGGTACTTTGCCAATAGTGAATTTGCAAATTTATACCTTCGCACATAGTGTCAATAACGGTATGTTCACGCTTTCGAGGTAGTTGTAGCAAATTGGAATTAAGAAAAAGTATAAATGAGTTTGTTTGATTACACCTACTTATGCATCTATTCAGTTGTACCAAGGAATGCAATTCTAGGGCGTAACCAAGTAAGCTCGACTATACATTCAACTTGTTTGTCAATACTTAGTTTGAGCTTGTTCCTTTTGCTTGCTACCGACAAACTTTTTAGCATGAGTGCGAATGAACTTGCAGTAATCGTAGCAGTAATATTTTTGTTTAACTTTCTCTTTAGTAGAAAATATTTTCTAAATTTTCCAAAGCAAAGAGAAGTGCTCAAAAAGCACAATGCTTCGAATAAGGCTTTGCTTAAGCTACTTGGAGTTTTTCAGTTGATATTCGTGTATGGGCTATTCATCGGAACTGTAGTCTTTATAACTATAAATAGAAGATAAAAACAACATGCTACAACATGGCACATAAGCCAAGCCTCGGCTACGCCTTGCTCGCTTTATGTACAAACCGTTCAATTCAACCCAAACATGATCAGGTTTAACTCGAATGGTCCGCAACGATCTTCCAGCCTTCGGGAAATTGTTTAAAAATAACTGAGAAATGACCTTCAAGGTTGCCCTTAGTAGCTTCGCGCTGCAGGTGCCACTTCCCTACTACCAGTATTGTTTCTGGCGATAGCGCCCTCGTTTCCTTTAGGTCGAAAGTAAGTTTGCCCATTGCCGATGCATCGGGGTAATTGCGTTTATAGTTATCCAGGGTTTGCTGCCAGCCATAGGTTAAGCCGCTTTTCCCTACAAACAACAACGAATCGGATTTCCAGTAGCCTTGCATGTAGCAATCCAGATCACCGGCGCTCCAGCATTCGGCCTGTTCCGCTAAAACAGTTTCTACCTGCGTGGTAGCTTCCTGCTGGTTTATAGTTTTATTAATAACTTCCGGTTTATCTGTCTGGCACGAGGAAAGTATAAACAGCAATGCTAAAGCTGTAAGTATAAAATAATTAGTTCTGCTCTTCATAGTCCGGAAGTATAGTTTTAATATAAGTGGTGCCTCCTAAGCGGCCCATGGCCCGTGCTATACGTACCTGCCTGCGCAACACGTATGAGCCGGGCCTTTTAGCGCTGTATTTAATTGGGTTAGGCAGTACAGCAGCCAGTAAAGCCGCCTGTCGACGGCCAACATCCTTTGCCGGTTTTTTAAAGTATAGCTGGCTGGCAGCTTCTACACCAAAAACCCCATCGCCTAGTTCGGCAATGTTCAGGTAAACCTCTATGATGCGCTGCTTGCCCCAGATCAGCTCGATAAGTACGGTAAAATAAGCTTCCACGGCTTTGCGCAGGTAGCTGCGTCCATGCCACAGAAACACATTTTTGGCAACCTGCTGGCTGATCGTGCTTCCTCCCCGAATGTTTCCACCCTTTTGGTTACGTTCGAAGGCATCCCTGATAGCTTTCACATCAAAGCCACTATGTTCCAGGAACAGCTGGTCTTCGCTGGCAACCACCGCCAGCGGCAACTGTTCCGACATCTCGTCCAGGTCTACAAACTTATAGTTTATGGCCGGGTCCTGTTTTTCGGCTTTGCCTGCTTCGGCGCGGCGCTTTACCATGTGCAGCGTAGCCGGAGGATCTACCCATTTATAGAGCAGCACCCAGGCTATACTTATCAAAAACAGGCTTAGCACCAGCTTGGCAAAAATCAGTTTTGCAACCCGCAGGCCTTTGCGCTTCTTACTCATAAAACAGGTTAGGTTAATGGCGCAAAGGTATAGCTTTCAGGTAATTTTTAATAAAAATGCAGCAGTTTACAAACTATAAAACCACAGGCACTCGTAAGCGGTTAAAATAAGTATACGCCCTGGCCTTTAATTACCCCGAAGCTTATGTCAGAATACCTTCCTATGTTCCCTTTAAATATTGTAGTGTATCCCGGCGAAAAACTGAATCTGCATATTTTTGAGCCGCGTTACAAACAACTGGTGCTGGACTGTGAGACTACTAACAAAAATTTTGGCATCCCGACCTATATTAAAAACGCTGTAGGCCATTACGGTACTGAAACAGAACTGCTAAGCATCGAAAAAAAATACGATAACGGCGAGATGGACATTCGCTGCAAAGGGCTGCGTATATTTAAACTACTTAAATTTGATAAGAAGGCACCCGACAGGTTGTATGCAGGCGGCGAAATAGAGTATATAGAAAATAAAGATGACGGCGACATTGTAACACAGGTGCGGATAAAAGAACTCATGCAGCAACTATACGAAACGATGGGCCTGAAAAGCCTTTCGAAGAACCTGGAAGAAAGCCAGTTGAACAGTTATACTATAGCGCACCAGCTTGGCCTCAGCCTGGAACAGGAATATGCGCTGCTGCAGGTAAACAGCGAAGCCGACCGCCTGGAGGGCTTACGGCTACACCTCGAAAACATACTGCCCATTGTGCAGGAAACCGAACGCCTGAAAGAACGCGTAAAGCTGAACGGCCATTTCAGGTCGTTGTTGCCACCCAACTTTTAACGTATGCTGCTCTATTTCCTCATCATAATACCTACCCTTTTCGCTACGTTTCTGCTTTTCAGTTACTGGCAGGAATGGAAGTACCGACGTAAGCCATACTATAAAATGGCCGATGTAGGCTGGCGTACCTGCACTCCCCCACCCGATGATGAAAAAGTATATACCCTGGCAATGCTCGGCGATATTGGCGCTGTTGCTACCGATGGCTCTGATCCGGTGCTAGGCCTGCTTCAGGACTGGCAAAAACAGAACCCAACAAATAGTATAGCTGTTTTTTTAGGTGATAACTTATACCCGGTGGGTTTGCCGCCTGAGGAGCACCGCCACCGCCCACTGGCAGAGGAACGCCTGAAGACCATACTTGGCCAGTTACAACAGTATAGTACCCGCAGCCTGTTCTTAAGCGGCAACCACGATTGGAACAAAGGCCGGAACGACGGTTACGACTACATGCTGCGCCAGGAAAAATATATTACGGAAGCTTTGCAAAGCCAGGAAGTATACCTGCCACCAAATGGCTGCCCAGGCCCGGAAACCATACAGTTGGCTGATGGATTATTGTTGCTGGTGATAAATACGCAATGGTGGGTGCAGCGCGGTCCAAAACCGATAGGCGCTTCGTTTAACTGCCCTTATAATGATATCGAGGAATTTTACCTTGCCCTGAACGATGTGCTTCGCAGGAACAGGCACCAACGCATTATTGTAGCTGCGCATCACCCGCTTTACAGCAATGCCCTGCACGGAGGCAAGTTTACGGTAAAGCAGCACCTGTTCCCGCTAACAGCAGCCAACAAACGTTTTCTGGTGCCATTGCCTATACTTGGCTCGCTATACCCATTCTACCGCAAATTTTTCGGGGCCTACGAAGACATGTCGCATAAAAAGTATAAACGTATGCGCAAAAGGCTGTTGCAGGTTTTCCATAGGTATAATAACATTATTTACGTTGCAGGCCACGACCATAACCTGCAGCACTTCGAGAAGCGAGGCAACCATTACCTGGTAAGCGGCTCAGGCAGCAAAACATCGTTCGTTAAAAAAGGCGGAAATGCAACTTTTACCTTAGAGCAGCATGGCTTTATGGTATTTAACTATTACAGCAACAGTGAAGTATGGCTGGAGGTACATGTCGTTCCGGAAGAGGGCGCTTTAAATACCGAAGTCGTGTTCCGAAAGAAGCTGGAAAGTATACTGGTGCCCCAAACCGAGCGCGTGTAAGGTATAGCTTATACTTCGTCCGAATCCGGCACAGGCAGCAACACTTTCAGGCTTTTAGCTTTCATCTTAACCTTAATCTCTTTAACAGGTTCCACCGGCTCCCCGTCGATATGCATCACCTCGTTGCTATAGTTGTAAATAGTAGCGCGCTGGCAACTCAGTTTCCTGGTATACACCGATTCGTCAATACTATCAGTGTATAGTTTGTAAAGGATACCGAGCGCTGCTGACCTGGGGAATGGCTCTATCAGGCAGATCTCAAAACGTCCATCGTTCAGGATACCGGTCGGGTTAATGTTGGCGTTGCTGCCAAACGCATTGGCATTGGCAATGGTAACCATAAAAGCTTCGCCTTCAAAAACTTCATTGTCGGTATCGATCTTATAATGCTTTGGTTCGTAGCCCAAGTATTCCTGCAGGGCGATCCAGGCATACGATCCGGGCCCGCGCGTTTCCCCTTCCGAAAACTGCTTTACAACCAGGGCATTAAACCCAAGGTCGGCGAGGTGTATGCTGGGTTGACCGTTTATCTCGAGCGTATCGATTTTACGTACCTGGTGCCGGTGTATGAGTTGCAGCGCGTCTTCGGTGTCCTGGGGTATGCCCAAGTCCTTAGACAGCCCATTGCCTGAGCCCAGCGGAATAATACCCAACCTAATATCAGAACTGATCAGAAGGTCGCCTATCAGGTTTACAGTGCCATCCCCTCCTACTGCAAAAACCGCATAGGGTTTATTTTCGGCTATCAGCTGCTTTATGTGTGCAGCATCCTGTTGCCCCGTAGTTTTATAGATGTTGCAGGTTATAGCATGCTGCTGGCATATGTCTCGTATGTCTTCTTCCAGTTCTTCTTTATCTATGTCGCCGGCTATTGGGTTTATTACGAACAGCAAATGGCCGGGAGGGTGTTTTTCCTGCATAATAAGTATAATTTGCAATTCACGTACATCTCATACGCAAATCGTTTTGTTTTTGATGAGCACAAAAAAACCAACCTCCTGAGGCTGGTTTTCCTGTAAATTACATTTAAGTAACTTAAGTATACGCGCTATTTGCCGGACTTTGAACCAGATGAACCTGGTGAGCCAGATGAACCTGATCTGGAAGATGAGCCCGACGAGCTGCTGCTGCCACTGCTACCGCTTCCTGTTGCTTTAGAGGTAGTTGATTTTGCAGCATTTGTCTTTCCTGAGGCTGACGATGAGGACGAACCTTTAGGAGAGTTTTTCTGATTGTCGTTTTTAGTTGCCATTATGAATAGCTTAAAATTAAGTTTGTTTTAAAGTGCAGATGTGCCCACAGGTATACCTGTGTTCTGAAGTGTATATGCATAGTTTATACTTTTACTTTTATACAAGGTTTTAGCACAGCCTATATATTTTATACTTTAAGGCAGTAAACCAACTGGTAAACCATTCGGATATTCTTCTTGAATGGCCTGCTCTATCTCTGCAATTCGGTTACCCGGGTTAGGGTGTGTCTGTGTAAATTCCGGGCCGCTGGCTCCTCCGCTGGCTTCTCCCAATATGCGCATCACCTCTATCATAGCCCGCGGGTCGTAGCCTGTCTGGCCTGTTAAGCGCACCGCCAGCCTATCCGACTCCAGTTCATCTTCGCGGCCATAGCGCATATTCAAAAGCTTACCAACCATGGCCGCAGCAATGGCACCTGTACGGCTGGCAGGGTTGTCGGGGTCGTAAGTAGCAATAGCTGCTGCACCTGATAGTCCCTGCGTTAACTTGGCTTTTGCTAACTGCTCCGCAGAATGGCGGGCTACCACATGGCCTATTTCGTGACCTAACACGCCGGCTACCTGTCCTTCGGTGCTGAGCCTGCGCAGTAAACCGGCTGTTATAAATATTTGCCCGCCCGGCAAAGCAAAAGCATTTACCGTCTGCTCATCGGCAAGTAAATGGAAATCGAACTGGTAAGGTGTGCCTGATACATCGGTGCTTTGCACAAGTTGCTGCCCTATCTCCTTTATGCGTGCGGCGGCCTCCTGGTCGGGGTGCAGGCCACCATATTGCGATGCCATTTCGGGGGCTGCCTGCAAACCAAGAGCAATTTCCTGTTCCACGGTCATGTCTACGTGCTGCTCTTCGCCGGTAAATTCGTTTTGTTCGGTATTACACCAATAGGTCACCAACGACACCGCCGCGATAAGTATGGCAATAATAAACTTTATTAAACCTCTCATGCTGTTATGTTTATAAAACCTTTAAATATTCAATTAGCTGCCTTGCCTAACTATACCTATAACCCAGGGAAGGCTTGCCTTTTATACGCCCATAATGGGCTTGCAGCTTACTTTATAAAGATTTTATGTTACGCCACCTATCGTGTTTAGCCTGTACGGAAGTATAAATTCATGGTTAAAATGCTATACTTATTTATTTGCTTATCGTATTACCTATACATTACTGCCCTGACAGGCAGATGGTAAACCTAAAACAATAGAATTATGAATATGAAAAGGACATTTGGTGCCTTGCTCACGATATTAGGTATCATAGGCATCATTTGGGGAGCATATGCCTTCCTGATGGGTGGCGATGGTATTGCTGTAGGTCAGTTTACTGCTGCTGTGCCATTCGTGATCGGTCTGATATTCTTTTTTTCGGGTATCAGCCTGGTTAAAACTACCAAAGACCAAACCTAAAGCTATAAGGATCTAAAAAGCAAAAGCCCCTGCTATGTAAGTATAGCAGGGGCTTTTGCTTTTAAATATTTCTACTTAGATACTAACGGTCATGTCAGTCAGTTCAGTTGCAAAGTTTTCTACAACAGGCTTCATGTTCAGGTAATCCGAAGTATAAGAAGCATCGTTGCTGTGTACATAAAGTACGGTTTCGTCTTTTATAGTTTCGATCAGTTCTTTAGAGATCTCTGTTGGAACGGCCGGGCAACCCAGGCTGCGGCCAAGGCGGCCATATTGCTTTATAAAGTCGTCGGTTGCATAGTCGGCACCATGTACTACAATAGCGCGTTCCATTGCGTTCGAGTTAAAGCCCTCGTCCATTCCCTTCAGGCGAAGCGACAGGCCATGCTTACCATAATAAGTATGGCTGGTAACATAAAAGCCCATGCTGCTCATGAAAGAGTTTGGTGTATTCGAGAATTTTTCTGCTTTAACATTGCCGGTATTGCGGCCATGAGCCACCAGCGTATTCATAAGTACTTTTTTAGATGCCAGGTCGATCACCCACATACGCTTCTTGTTGCTCGATTTAGTGAAATCAACAACAGTAAGTATAGATTTTGAAGCTGGCACCAGGCCTTGTTCTTTCAGGTTAAGTAAACCAACAAACGCTTTCTGGAATACCGGTAGCGCGAGGCCCTGGTTTTTAAGGCTTAGTTCCTGGTATATTTGGGTAACATGTTCTGTAAAAGCTAATTGTTTTTGCTCGAATGTCATGCCGCTAAGCGCTGTCAGATGGGCTTTAGCAGATAGGTTCTCACCTGCAATAGTAGGCGAAACCGGTGTACGGAATGACAGAAGGCTTAAGGTTAGTAGAAGGATAGCTGTTCTCAACATAGGTCTTTCAGGTTGTGTTTTTATTCGCGGATTCAGATTGTAACAGTAAAAAAGGCCTTAATTGTTCCATTGCTACTATATACTCCTTCTAAAACGCTGTTCAAAATTTAAGCAAATTCTGTATAGTTACAAACGATAACCACATGATTAAAAGTATATTATTAAACTTAATTCTTTAAAGTATACTTACAACTTAATTTGCTGCCTTATTTCCATTTTATACTTTACTTTGCAGCATGAAACATCTGAACTCCATATTTGCCCTGTTTATACTTTTGCTGCTTGCCGCCTGCACCACCCCCGAAAGTATGCGCGACTTCGACAGCGACACCTGGAAAGCCGATAAGAACGGCTGCGAAGCCAAAAGAACCGACCTTGTACCAGCTTTCGAGAAATTCAGGAAAGACATGATCGGGAAAAAAGAATACCTTGTGCGCAGCGTGCTTGGCAAACCTGATAAAGAGAACCTGCTGAAACGCAGCGAGCGTATTTATTACTATTATATCGAGCCAGGCGATCAATGCCAGAACAAAGCCGAACTATCGGATGCTAACCGCGTGGAAGTTCGCATCAATTCACTTGGCAAAGTATCGTCGGTCAATTATTATCAGCCTGATAAAATAACAAAGCCCGAGTAATCCCGGGCTTTGCTTTTCTTATCTATTTTCTAAAATTTAATTGTTGTCCAGTTCGCTCAGGTGGGTGGCATGTTGCCTGCCTTCCAGCTCCATAAATCTTCGGAACTGCTCTGAGGTAAGTATACGCGTCAGCGCTTTATCGTTCTGTAAGTGTATCTTCTGAAGTTCAGTAGCTTGTGCGGTTTGCTGTAGTTGCAGGTAGCGCTGTTCGTTTAAGGCTTTTACTTCCTGTTGCTGCGGCTCGGTAAGCTGCAGTTCTTTTACCATTTCCAGGGTCAGCAATTCAGGACCACTCACTTCTACCGACAATACTTTCTTATCCAGGCCATCGTCGCCTCTGGTAATGCGCTGCGAAAAACCAGCAGTTGTAGTTAATAAAAAGGCAAGTATAAATAAAAGGGATTTCATAGGGTTAAAGCTAAAATATGCACCTGCAAACTACAGGTTGTGTTACATTGTACTTCAACGGAGAAATCTAAATCAGGTTAGGCTATTTTTAGTATATTTTTAATATTTAATCAGCGTCGTAAAATTCTGAGCACTAACCTATAAATATGATTATTTCAAAACGCATCAACATTATATAAAGAATATTATATATAAAACACAATTATGGTAACATAGCCTACTTAAAGGGGTATAAGGTAACATAAGACCAAGTTTAGCATTTTAACAAGCGCCAGCCATTAAGTGGCATCAAGGTTAGCAAAATGACCAGATTTTATGAGAACGCAACACTATAACCCAAGTAACTTAGAAGTTGATTTTGCGAAGGCTTTTCATGATCTGAGCCCCCATCTGGAATCAAGGATAGACCAGGCCCAGGTAGTTGATATTAAAGCAGAACACAACATAGACAACCCACAGCTAACTTTCCGATTAAAGGATAAAGAAGGCGACCTTCACGAAATAGTAGTACAGATCATTCAGAGACCCGACCATATGGTAAAATAAGTATCACAAATCATATAACAGAAAGGCCGCAGGAATTAACTCCCTGCGGCCTTTCTGTTATATTATATTTTAAGATTCTGCTCAGGGGCTGTTTGGTACCGTGTGATCAGGTCGCTTAAAGAACTGCATGGCAATAAACCCGATCATAGCGCCCGAAATTACACCCTCCAGCATCAGCACCATAAAAATTACAAGCCCGGGTGTGCTGGCAACCCGCTCTCCTACCAGCCTGTTGTCAGTCAGCACTTTAAGCAGGTTCTCGTCAAAGGTTTTAATATACACCAGCATAAAAGTTGCGAACAGCAGCGTGGCAACCAACGAAGTTAAAAATGCCGTTCCCAATCCACTTAAATAACCAATGTCGCCTCGTTTAGACCGCCTGTGCGCCCGAAGCGCCACAATAATTCCTACCGTCATGATGAGGGCATTCAGGAAACGGAGCTCTACAATATGCGCCATCCCGATCAGGGTCATGAGCAGGAAATACGCGATCAGGCCGATAGCCGTGAACAAGCCATACTTCAGGCCTATCTTTTCCATAGTATAAGGGTTTATGTGTTTAAGTAAGCTGGTAACGCCGGGTTATACACGCTCCGGCATCGAATGGTCGGCACGTTTAAACCATTGCATGGCAATAAAGCCTATAAAGAACCCCGGAATGGTACCGTAGACAATGGTAAGTATAAACAGCCAAAGTTTAGAAAGGCCGTCCGGGAACAGTGCGCTTGCCTGCAGGTTATTTAAATATGTTTCATCAAACAGGTTAAGGTAGATCATCAGGAATACAGCCAGCAGCGCCGAAGAAACCACGCCCGTAGTGGCACCAATGCCAAGCCCCGAAAAGTAACCCACAGAGCCATGCATGCTTTTATACTTGGAGATGGCAACTAAAATACCAATTATAAGAAAGATCGCACTTATAAAGGAAAGCTCTATCACATCGAGCAGGCCAAGTAGTCCCATCAGCAGGAAGAACAGGATGTGCGCTATGCCTACAAAGATGCCATATTTTACAGCTATGTTTTGGTAACTAACTTTTGTGGTTGCCATATGTGTTATATTATTGTTTTATCTATTAATCTTTTATAAATGAACAGTTTAGCTTTACGTTTAGTTATAGTACGAGCCCCTGTTTGCTCGGCTTATACGTAAAGCGCAGGGTATTGTATATTATTTAAAATATATACTATGGAATGAAGCGTGGCGTTGTGATTTGCAGCATAATTTTTTGAATACAATCTGTTAAATTGTTGGTTTTAAAGCCCTTATACGCAAACTATAAATACCCGACATCAGACGTTTACTGCATATTCACTTTCCATATTTTTATTTCGTAGTTTTGTACCAGGAATCTTTATTAATTCTCTAAATCAAGCACATGATCAGTACTAACAATGTAAGCTTGCGCTACGGCAAGCGCACATTATTTGAAGATGTAACTATAAAATTTGTACCCGGCAACTGCTATGGCCTTATTGGCGCGAACGGTGCCGGTAAATCAACATTCCTTAAAATATTATCCGGTGAAATTGAGGCCAATACCGGTACTGTGGAAATTCCACCGAAGGCCAGGCTTGCTGTATTAAAGCAGAACCATTTCGAATACGACGAATACCAGGTATTGCAGACTGTTATAATGGGCCACAAGCGCCTGTTTGATATTATGCAGGAAAAAGACGCGATCTATGCTAAGCCCGATTTCTCGGAAGAAGATGGTTTGCGTGCCGCTGAGCTGGAAGGCGACTTTGCCGACATGGAAGGCTGGAATGCCGAATACGAAGCAGCCGAGCTCCTGAGCGGACTGGGAATTACTGAAAACCTGCATTACGCCCAGATGAAAGATCTGAGCGGTAGCGAGAAAGTACGCGTTTTATTAGCGCAGGCCCTGTTCGGTAACCCTGATATCCTATTGCTGGACGAACCTACCAACCACCTTGATGCTGAATCCATTATGTGGCTGGAGAACTTCCTCGACAACTTCCAGAACACGGTTATAGTTGTATCGCACGACCGCCACTTCCTGGATGCCGTGTGTACGCACGTAGCCGACATCGACTTTGGTAAGATAAAGATGTATGCCGGTAACTATAGCTTCTGGTACGAGTCGAGCCAGCTTGCTGTGAAGCAGCGCTCTGATGCGAACAAGAAGACAGAAGATAAGCGTAAAGAACTCGAAGAATTTATTCGTCGCTTCAGCGCCAACGCATCCAAATCGAAGCAGGCAACATCGCGCGCTAAATTGCTTGAAAAACTTACTGTTGATGATATTCAGCCATCGTCGCGTAAGTACCCATACATTGCTTTTAAACCGGAGCGCGAAGCCGGAAACCAGATACTGCACGTTGAGAACCTGAGCAAATATGTAGATGGCCAGCCGATATTTACAGGCGTAGATTTTATGGTTGATAAAGGCGATAAGATCGCAGTGATAGGCCGTAACGATATTGCCGCTTCATCTTTCTTTAAGATATTATTTAACGAAGAGAAAGCTGATTCGGGTGAGTTCAAGTGGGGTACAACTATAACTGCCTCTTTCTTCCCGAAAGATAACCAGGAGTTCTTCGATACTGACCTGAACCTGGTAGACTGGTTGCGCCAGTACTCTGTAGAAAAAGATGAGAGCTTTATTCGTGGTTTCCTGGGTCGTATGCTTTTCTCAGGCGAGGAATCGCTTAAAAAGGCTAACGTTTTATCGGGTGGCGAAAAAGTGCGTTGTATGTTTTCGCGTATGATGCTGCAGTCGGGTAACGTATTGGTTTTTGATGAGCCAACGAACCACCTTGACCTGGAATCGATCACAGCGCTTAACAACTCGCTCCGCGATTTTGATGGTACCATCCTGTTCTCGTCTCATGACTTACAGTTCGTGGATACCATCGCTAACCGTATTATAGAGCTTACGCCAAACGGCATGATCGATAAACGCATGACTTACGAAGAATATCTGCAGGATGACAATATCCGTGAGCTGCGTAAAAAAATGTACGAAAAAGCAACTGTGTAACTATAAATGGTAGCCAGATCATTTCAACTTCCTGTTCTTGCAAAGTGCCTTGTGGCACTTTGCTTTTTTATATTCGCCAGCCTGGTAGCAGTAGCGCAGGTAGAGCCCGACACGGTAAAGCGTAAACCATCGTTGCCAACCGGCCCTCCGGGTCAGCAGCCGGTTTATACGCCACCTAAGCCACAGCCTAAGCCGCAACCAACTATACAGGAGCACCCCCAGGAGCCTGTTGCTATAAAAGAAGAGGAAGAAATACCTGAACTGATAGACCGTTTATACTTTGGCGGCAGCTTTGGTTTACAGTTTGGCTCTTATACCAACATCTCGTTGCTACCCATTATAGGTTACAGAGTTACTCCTAAGTTTAATGTAGGCACCGGCGTGGTATATCATTTTATAAAAGATGGCGAGTACTCATTGCATAACTATGGCGGACGCCTGTTTACGCAGGTAGAGGTTGTGCAGATCGGGGAAGGCGCTTTGCTGGCACATGCCGAAGCAGAATTTATGAGCAGGCAATACCTGATGGTAAATGCGACGCAAACAGCTTACGAAAAACATCGCAAAACACTGGTGCTGCCAATGGTAGGTGTCGGTTATCGCCAGTTCATCAGCGAAAAAGCTTCTTTCGATCTACTGCTCCTGTATAATGTGAACGAAGACGAGGTAAACCCTTATAGTAACCCGGTTATTAGAGCGGGTATAAACTTACCTTTCAGGCGCTAAGCACAGCAATTAAAAGTATAAAAATACAAAAGGACAGCCTTACAGGGCTGTCCTTTTGTATTTAAAAAGTATAGATCAATGGATCACGCTAACCCCGTATGAGGCGTAGCAGTACCATGATAACGGCAATTACTAATAATATGTGGATCAAACCACCTACGGCATCAGGGAATCCTAAGAAACCGATCAGCCAAAAGATCACAAGGACCACAGCTATAATATACAATAAATTTCCCATAGTTTTAATTGTTTAATGAATGTTAGAAGTAGTGTTTTTCTATATTAACGTGAATTTTAACACATGGTTAAACTCCCCGAATGAGTCGGAGTAACACGGCAATTACGGCTAATACAAGTAGTACGTGAATGATACCACCTACAGCATCCGGGAATCCCAGAAAGCCGATCAGCCAGAAAATTATCAGCACAACGGCGATGATATAAAGTAAATTTCCCATAGTTAAAGAGTCTTATGTTGTTTGTTATAACTACCAGAGTTAACGGCTACACACCAGTGCCTGGTAGTTGTTGTACTTTTTTGTTTAAGCTTTTACGCATATATATTATAAAGGATTTATTAAAATCTACTTTTTTATACTTCATGCAAATATTTAAGTTTATAAATGTATCAAAAGCGCCTTCTCCCCTGCCTGCCTAACTACTTATAATTTTGATGTTTACACAACGGTTACACCAGCTACTTTTAAGACTTACTTTTAAGCAGCTCAGGATAAACTATAAAAGAAATATTAAAGTGAAAGCAAATACAGCTATAAAGCAGATATTGAAATATGCCAAGATTAGACACTTACCAAACAAAGATTAACGTAATTTCTTTTAGCTTTGTAGTGTAACAGAATTTCACGACCACATATCATCTATGAAGAATATAGCAGTTATTGGCTCAGGCACTATGGGCAATGGCATAGCCCACGTTTTTGCGCAAAATGGTTTTAATGTAGCATTGGTAGATATCTCGGAAGAGGCCCTGAACAAAGCTTTGGCCACTATCTCCAAGAACCTGGACCGCATAATAGCGAAAGGCAACCTGACCGAAGAGCAGAAGCAGCAGACCTTAGGCAACATCACGACTTATACCAATATGCAGGAAGGCGTAAAGAACGCTGACCTTGTTGTAGAAGCTGCAACTGAGAACGTAGACCTGAAACTTAAGATATTCCGCGACCTGGATAGCTTTACAAAGCCTGAAGCTATACTTGCATCGAACACATCGTCCATCTCTATTACTAAAATAGCCTCGGTTACCGGCCGACCTGAGAAAGTAATAGGTATGCACTTTATGAATCCGGTTCCGGTAATGAAGCTGGTAGAGATCATACGAGGTTACTCTACATCAGATGAAGTAACGCAACAGGTAATGGATATGTCGTTGCAACTGGGCAAAGTACCTACTGAGTGCAATGATTACCCTGGCTTTGTAGCGAACCGCATCCTGATGCCGATGATAAACGAAGCGATCTATAGTTTATATGAGGGCGTTGCCGGCGTGGAAGAGATCGATACGATCATGAAGTTAGGTATGGCGCACCCAATGGGCCCGCTGCAGTTAGCTGACTTTATTGGTCTTGATGTTTGCCTGTCTATACTTAACGTGTTGCACGATGGCTTCGGAAATCCGAAATACGCTCCTTGCCCACTGTTAGTAAACATGGTACAAGCCGGACACAAAGGTGTTAAATCAGGCCAGGGCTTTTATAGCTGGACACATGGCACCAAAGAGCTAATAGTAGCTGATCGTTTTAAGAAGAAGTAATTACTGATGGTTGGATGGTTAAATTGTTAATAGTTTAATTTATCTGTCAAACTATACTATAGAGCCGCTGCAGGTTATACTTGCAGCGGCTTTTTATTTATCTGAATTTATAAATAGACCCTAAGGATTTACAAGATAATTATCCATTGACCTCACAGTGTCTACCAGACCTGTGAGCGTCTTGCCACCAATAAAACAAAGAGCCTCCACCAAAAAGGCAGAGGCTCCTAAAATCTATAGTTGACTAGCTTAATCGTTAAACCATCAACAATTAAACCTAAAACAATTTAAACATTAAACCGCTACTGCATTTTCGCGCAACGCATCGTTCAGTGAGGTCTTCAGGTCAGTGCTTTCTTTGCGTTGGCCAATAATAAGCGCACACGGCACCTGGAAATCTCCGGCAGGGAATTTTTTAGTGTACGAACCAGGTATAACTACTGAGCGCGGCGGCACATAGCCCTTGTACTCTACAGGCTCGCTTCCTGTCACGTCAATTATCTTAGAGCTGCCTGTTATAGTTACACCGGCACCAATCACAGCTTCGCGGCCAATACGGCAACCTTCTACCAATATACTTCTGGAACCAACAAAAGCATTGTCTTCAATGATAACCGGGGCAGCCTGAACCGGCTCAAGTACGCCACCTAAACCAACGCCACCACTCAGGTGCACATTTTTACCTACCTGTGCGCAACTGCCTACCGTAGCCCAGGTATCCACCATAGTTCCTTCGCCTACATAAGCGCCAATGTTCACGTAAGATGGCATCATGATCACACCTTTCTCCAGGAACGAGCCATAACGGGCAATAGCATGAGGTACTACACGCACACCCTGCGCTGCATAGTTCTTCTTCAACTCAATTTTATCATGAAACTCAAAAGGACCAACCTCGATCGTTTTCATGGCCTGGATCGGGAAATACAACAGTACGGCTTTCTTTACCCACTCATTAACTTTCCAGTTATCGCCATCTGGCTCGGCAACACGAAGCCTGCCTTTATCTAATTCCTCTATTACAGCGCGTACTGCATCTGCAGTAGCCTGCTCCTGAAGCAATGCTCTGTTTTCCCAGGCTTGCTCTATTATCGTCTGAAGCGCCATTTAAATATAGTTTGTATTGAATAATGCGTAAAAGTATTAAATTTAACCGATGTCTGAAAAGAGAATTCTGCTGGCCTCGCTGCTAAAACCCGTGAACGACACCCGTATGTACGGTAAACTGGGGCTATCGCTTAGCAAGCTTAGCGGCGCACACGTACACATAGCAGGCTTCGAGGCACCATTACCCAAGGCAGCACCTGCCAACATTCACTTTCACCCGGTCTTCAGTTTTAAGCGCATAAGTATAAATCGTTTTACTGCACACCGCACTTTCTGGAATCTACTTACCGAAATAAAGCCAGACCTGCTTATAGTTGGCACCCACGAATTACTTTTAACAGCCTGGCTCTATACTATAAAGTATAAATGCAAACTGGTATATGATGTTCGTGAGAACTATAAAATGAATTTGACCACGCAGGATGCTTACCCGGCTATACTTAAAAATGTACTGGGAATTGGAGTTAGAAGTATCGAGTACCTTTCAGCTAAAAGTATAAGTCACTTCCTGCTGGCCGAACAAAGCTACGCCGATGAGTTGTCGTTTGTAGGTAACAGGTATACCGTCATCGAGAACAAGTATAAACCGGCAACCGATTATAGCCCTAAAAAAACACCGGTAAGTATACCAGCAAACAAAGTCCGGTTACTAATGTCCGGCACTATCTCGGAAGTATACGGCGTGTTCGAAGCGATAAAGCTGGCAGATGAATGGCATGAGCAAAACCATGAAGTAACCTTAACAATTATAGGTTACTGCGCCCAGGCAAGCACCCTTCAGAAGTTAAAAAACAAGATAGCCGGCAAGCCATACATCAGGTTAATTGGCGGAGATAAGCTGGTGCCGCATACCGAAATATTACAAGCTATCGCTAGTCACGATCTTGGCCTGCTTCCATATCGCCCTAACCCAAGTACAATTCGCTGTATCCCTACCAAACTATACGAGTATATGGCTTATGGCCTTCCTGTACTGATGCAAGACAATCCTTTGTGGGAATCGTTAATAAAAAAAGCAGATGCAGGCTTAACTATAAACTTTAAGCAATTAAATATTAACCCCTTATTAACAAACGCTTACAACAGCTCATACTATAGTTACGGTATACCTGAGGATGTTTTCTGGGAAAGTGAAGAGCAGAAACTGTTTGAGGCCATAAAACCGCTGTTAAAACCAGAATAGGTCAAGTGGGGTTTTAAATAAATTTATTTTTAGACTAACCTAAATTCAGAAATTAATAGTATATTTGGATATTAAAAGACAAAACTATGCGCAATTCAAAAATAGCTGGCGTTGGCCATTATGTACCTGAGCAGGTAGTTACAAATAAGGATCTGGAACAGTTGATGGATACATCAGATGAATGGATACAGGAAAGAACCGGTATAAAGGAGCGTCGCTATTTTACCGAAGGCGTGGATACCACCGCCAACATGGCTGCCAAGGCATCTCGCAAGGCACTCGAAATGGCGAACCTTCAGCCGGAACAAATAGACCTGATCGTATTTGCCACACTTAGCCCCGATTACGTTTTCCCTGGTTCTGGTGTGTTGTTAGAGCGCGAACTGGGCATTAAAGAGATTCCTGCTATTGATATCCGTAACCAGTGTTCAGGGTTTATTTATGCCCTCTCTGTAGCCGACCAGTTCATTAAGACCGGTATGTATAACAATGTGCTGGTTGTAGGCTCCGAGATCCATTCCAGCGGACTTGACTTCTCTACAAGGGGTCGTGGTGTTTCAGTTATATTCGGTGATGGTGCCGGAGCGCTTGTCCTCACTCCTTCCGAAAGCAATGATAAAGGCGTTTTAAGCACGCACCTTCACGCCGACGGAGAGTTTGCCGAAGAACTGGCCGTACTGGCCCCTGCCACGAATAAGAAGGACCGCCTGACACACGAGATGCTTGAAGATGGCTCTATCTACCCTTACATGAATGGTAATATGGTGTTTAAGCACGCAGTTACCCGCTTCCCGGAAGTGATTGAAGAAGCACTTAACAAGAACGGCTATAAAGCTACTGACATTGATATGCTTATACCTCACCAGGCTAACCTGCGCATCACGTCTTATATACAGCAAAAGATGGGCTTGCCAGCCGAAAAAGTAATGAGCAACATACACAAGTATGGCAATACCACGGCGGCATCTGTGCCTATCGCCCTGAGCGAGGCTGTGCAGGAAGGCCGCATAAAAGAAGGCGACCTGGTTTGCCTTGCTGCCTTTGGTTCAGGCTTTACCTGGGCATCAGCGCTTATCCGTTGGTAGTTTTAAATTATTAATGGCTAATGAACAAGGATCAATAAGATATACGGATAAGCCCTATACTTTTTATTGATCATTGTTCATTATTAATCTGACTTCTGTGCACAGCTTTACTGAAGAAAACTACATCAAGGCGATCTATAAGCTATCGGGGGGCGGGCAGGATGGCGTGAACACGAATGCCATAGCTGAAACCCTCAATACAAAGGCTGCCTCCGTTACGGATATGCTGCGCAAGCTTAGCGCCAAAGGTATGGTAGACTATGTGCGCTACAAAGGCGTAAGTCTTACCGAAGCTGGCGAGCGACTGGCTTTGCAGGTTATCCGGAAGCATAGGCTATGGGAGGTTTTTTTAGTTGAGAAGTTGAAATTTAACTGGGACGAGGTGCATGAAGTAGCCGAAGAGCTGGAGCACATCAGCTCTGAAACGCTTACCCGCCGGCTTGATGAGTTCCTGGGTTACCCCCAGTTCGACCCACACGGCGACCCTATTCCTTCTGAAGACGGTAAGCTGAAACAAAAACCTCAACGCCTGCTGGCCGAAATGGAGATAAGCGAAACCGGCCAGGTAGTTGGCGTTAACGATTCGCAGCCCCTGTTCCTGCAGTACCTCGATAAGATGGGAATTTTCCTGGGAGCCAGAATTAAAGTACTGGATAAGATACCATACGACAACTCCTTAGAGATCAACATTGAAAACAAAAGGAATCTTGTTGTTTCGAGTGAGGTAGCGCATAACATTTTCCTGTCAGCCTGAGTCTGGTACATGAAACGTTTCTATACTTTTCTCCTGCCCTTGCTGACAAGTTTTATAGTTGCCGGGTGCGCGCAAACTATAGACAAAGGCCCGGTACCAGAAGGTGAAACCATGTATGTGGTAACAACCACTGGTATACTTGCAGATGCCGTGCAACACATTACCGGTGACGCAGCCAGGGTTGAAGGCGTAATGGGTAGTGGCGTAGACCCGCACTTGTACAAGGCCACCCAGGGCGATCTGCAAAAGCTGACCGATGCCGACATCATTATTTACAATGGTCTGCACCTGGAGGGCAAAATGGGTGAAGTGCTGGCTAAGCTCGATCGCTTTAAAACTGTAGTAGCCGCGGCCGAAAACTTACCAAAGGACCGTATGCTACCATCCGGAGACTATGCCGACAGCTACGATCCCCATGTGTGGTTTGATGTATCGCTGTGGCAGGAAGTAGTAAAACACCTGAGCACCGAACTACAACGCAAAGACCCGAAGAATGCTGAACTATACGCCCGAAATACAGATGACTACTTACAGGAGCTTGAAGAGTTACATGCTTATACCTTACAAAATATAGCTACCGTGCCGGCTCAGCAACGCACACTGATTACTGCGCACGATGCTTTCGGCTATTTCGGGAAAGCTTATAACATCGAAGTCCGGGGATTACAGGGGCTTTCCACTGTATCAGAATTTGGTTTGCAGGATGTGTCGTCACTTGTCAATTTTATAGTTAACAGGAAAATAAAAGCGGTGTTTGTGGAGTCGTCAGTGGCTCCGAAGGCTATTGAGGCTGTCGTGATCGGTTGCCGGAAGAAAGACCATAAAGTCCGGATTGGCGGCACCTTATATTCTGATGCGCTCGGCGAAGAAGGCACTCAAGCAGGCACTTATACAGGTATGGTACGGCACAACGTAAACAGTATTGTATCTGCTTTAAAATAAACATATTACACTATGATACTTCAAGTAGATGATCCGGTAGTTGAGGTGCATGACCTGACAGTAAGCTACGACCGTAAGCCGGTGCTTTGGGGTGTTGACCTGACACTGCCTGCCGGTTCGTTGGTAGGTGTTATCGGGCCAAATGGTGCAGGTAAGTCTACATTGATAAAAGCCATGATGGACCTGTTGCCAGCCAGTAGCGGGTACGTTCGCATATTTAATGAGCCGCTAAAGCAGGTGCGTAAACGCATTTCGTATGTGCCGCAGCGCGAGTCCGTAGACTGGGATTTCCCGGCTTCGGTATTTGATGTAGTGTTGATGGGAAGATACGGTAACCTGGGTTTGTTTAAGCGGCCACGAAAAGCAGACAAAGATGCGGCCATGCAGGCACTGGAAAAAGTAGGCATGCAAGGTTTTGCCGATCGCCAGATCTCACAATTGTCGGGTGGGCAGCAACAGCGTGTGTTCTTAGCCAGGGCACTTGCTCAGAATGCAGACATCTATTTTATGGATGAGCCTTTTGCCGGCGTTGATATTGCTACCGAAACAGCTATTATAGAATTACTCCGCACTATGCGCGAACAAGGCAAAACAGTAGTAGTAGTGCACCATGACCTGCAATCTGCGAGCGAATACTTCGATTGGGTGGTATTGCTGAACATGCGCCTTGTAGCATCAGGCCCAACTCAGCAGGTAATGACACAGGAGTTACTGGAGCATACCTATGGAGGCAAACTAACAGTACTCAGCAAAGTAGGCGACTTATTGCGCAAACAGGAATTCCCGGCCAGGGAAACAAGAAGGCAAAATAATGTCATCCTTTAACATCTGATAGACAAACAGTTACAATTAATCATGAACCTGTTTAGAGTTTAAATCTTATAAGATAAATAACAAGCCATTGTTGGTATTTTCACTTACAATCAGAATACCAGGCTGCTTCCACCTGCTGGTGAAAACACACAGTAAGGGCATTTAACCAGGTTTTATAAAGCCTTAAACAGCTTCTGTATAAAGAACGTATGAGCGAGTTTACAGAGTTCTTTTCATTTTCGGATGCCAACGTAAGGTATGTTACGCTGGGCTCTGTGCTGCTAGCCAGTAGTTCGGCTGTAGTTGGTTGCTTTACGCTGCTCCGGAAACGCGCGCTGGTAGGCGATGCCGTGGCGCATGCTGTTCTGCCGGGTGTCTGCCTTGCATTTATACTTTCAGGCACTAAAAATCCATTTATACTTTTACTCGGCGCTTTTATTACCGGCTGGCTCTCCCTGGTCCTCATCGATTATATTACTTCACGGTCCCGCATTAAAGAAGATACAGCTATTGGCCTGGTCCTTTCAGTGTTCTTTGGTATCGGAATTTTGTTACTCACAGCCATACAGCACTCGGGTAATGCCGCGCAAAGTGGTCTCGATAAGTTTCTGTTCGGGAAAGCGGCTTCGTTAGTGGGCGAAGACCTGGTCGTGTTTGGGGCAGTTGCAGTATTGCTGCTGGCTACCACAGTATTGTTCTATAAAGAGTTAAAGCTGCTTTGTTTTGATGAGACCTTCGCCAAAAGTATAGGTTTCCCGGTCCGGACGCTGGAATTGCTTTTAACTACGCTTACTGTTTTTGCCGTGGTAGTTGGTATACAGGCGGTAGGTGTGGTTCTGATGGCTGCTATGTTGATAACGCCTGCTGCTGCTGCCCGTTTCTGGACCGAACGGCTTGGGGTAATGCTGGTGCTGGCTGCTCTTATAGGTGCTTTCTCAGGTATAAGCGGTGCGTTTGTATCCTACACTGCCCCTTCCATGCCTACAGGGCCCTGGATCGTACTTATCGTGTCTATGATCGCCCTACTGTCTTTTGCCCTGGCTCCTAAACGCGGCTGGATCTCGAGATTACTCCGCCAGCGACGAAACCGTACCCAGATACTTGAAGAAAACCTGCTGAAGCTCCTCTACCAACTCGGCGAACAGGAAGAAGACTATTTCAGTAACCGATCCCTTGAAACCATACTTACCAAACGCAACATTCCAAGGCCACAGGCGCTTACCGGGCTCCGGAAACTGAAACGACAAGGCTATGTACAACACCAGCAGAACGGTTGGGCCCTAACAGCTGAGGGTGAAGTAAGGGGTAAACGCGTGGTAAGGCTGCACCGACTCTGGGAGTTATACCTGACACAGTATCTGCAACTCGCATCCGACCACGTACACGAAGATGCTGAAACGATTGAACACATAATTACCCCTGAACTTGAGCATAAGTTAATAGAAGAACTAAACTATCCTTCCCTGGACCCGCATCAGACACGCATACCCTAGGAACTTGTAATTCTGTGAATAAATAATGATGAATGAATAAGAGTAACATGCGCGATTACGACAACAAGCAGAGCCATTGTTGATGTTTTTCACCAACAATCAAGTTGTAGTTTTAAAACAGGCTTACGAACAAGTAATAAACAACAACCATAAATTAAAAAGTGAACGCATTCTGGATAATACTGACCGGCTCCTTGGTAGCGACATGCTGTAGTTTGCTGGGCTGCTATCTTATACTTCGTCGGATGGCGATGGTAGGTGATGCTATTTCGCACGCGGTGTTGCCGGGCATTGTGATCGCTTTTTTATTAACTGGTTCCCGCGACTCTCTGCCCATGATCATCGGGGCTGGTTTGCTGGGCGTTATCACGACACTGCTTATTGAGTTTTTCCATCGGTATGCGCGCGTGCAGGCCGATGCCGCTATTGGTATTACGTTTACCTGGCTCTTTGCCATAGGCATTATACTTATTTCGGTGTTTGCCGGGCAGATAGACCTGGACCAGGATTGTGTCCTGTATGGCGAAATAGCCTATGTGCCCCTGGACCTCTGGATAACGGAAAGCGGCCTAAGCTTTGGCCCCCGCACCCTCTGGACACTCGGTTTTGTAACATTACTGGTGATCGGGTTTATAGTTACAGGTTACAAAGAGCTTTTCCTCACAGCCTTCGATCCGGCGTATGCTGCTGCTATCGGCATTTCAACTACTGTGTGGTATTATCTTTTAATGACAGCCGTGTCGCTGACGACAGTAGCCTCCTTCGAATCGGTTGGGGCAATATTGGTAGTAGCGTTCCTGGTCGGGCCGCCGGCCACGGCTTACCTGCTTACCGACAACTTTAAAACAATGCTCTTGTTTTCGGTAGGGATCGGTATTGTGGCAGTAGTTATAGGTTATTACCTGGCTTATTGGCTCGATGGCTCTATAGCTGGTGCAGTGGCAACTATAACCGGACTACAGTTTGCGCTGGCCTTCGTGTTTTCTCCGACACACGGTTTATACTTTAAGCGCCGTCGTACCCAGGTGGCTTAAGTATTGATTACTGGTCTTTAGTATTATGTTTTAGATCGGGATAGAACTTTTCCAGCAGTTATAATTCTCTCTTTGGAAAGCTTCCTCATCAAACTATAAAATATAGCAACACCAAACTATAAGGCACGTTTATTGCGTTGAACTATAAACAGGCTCTTAACATTATAAAACAAAACCGAACAGCTTTTTAATATGAGATCTCCACGTTTCCAAAACATCAGAACGTTGCTTTTTATGTGCCTGCTTGCTTTCGCGCTGCCAACTTTAAGCCTGGCTCAGAAAGGCCAAACTTCTAAAGTCGAAACTATAAACTGGATCACGATGGAAGAAGCAGAAGCCAAAATGAAAAAGGAGCCGCGCAAAGTGTTTATTGATGTGTATACTGACTGGTGTGGCTGGTGCAAGAAAATGGACAAAGCAACCTTTTCTGACCCCGAAGTGGCTGCTTATGTGAACAAGAACTTTTATGCTGTAAAACTGGATGCGGAAGGCAAAGACCCCATTACAGTACGCGGCCACACTTATACGTTTAAGCCTGAGTATAAATCGCACGAGCTGGCTTTAGCCCTATTGAACGGCCAGATGAGCTACCCTACCACGGTTTACCTGGATGAGCAAATGAACATGCTTAGCCCCGTGCCCGGCTACCTCGACAAAGCCAATTTTATGAAGATCATCCGCTACTTCGGCGACAACCACCACAAAACCACTACGTGGCAGGAATACGATAAAAAGAACTAAGATTTTTAAGATTTTTTAGATTGCAGGATTAGGCTGGAGTATTAGCTCTTTTTAAGCTTTCCCAAAGCACAAGCTAAATAATAACTAACCTTTGCCCCTATTTTTACCTGGTTAACTTTTTCAAAAATAGGTCAGTGTTTGAGTTATTGCTGTTGAATTTTAGTTAGACTATTATAAACTGGCGCGAGTCTCCAGACTCGTGACTTAGGGTAATATTGAGTCTCCTGACTCAACTGGCCCGGAGGGATAGGTATGGTAAAAGCTGTGGCTATAATTTTATAGTGCGACATCAAACCATCCCTAACCCCTCCTTATCCAAGGCGGGGAATTCTGATGTTACTATTGTTTGAGTTGACGCTTTATAGTTGCTGTCTTTACACCCCTATGAGCTTTGCTCGCAAGTTTCGAATTCCCATTCTCACTTGTCCTCAAGGGGACAGTTTCTGCTGCTATTTTTTCAATAGTTATAGTTTTATAGTTTACGGTATTGAACGGACAGGTCGCGACCTGTCCCTACGGAAGTATAACCACGAGAAAGGTCGAAGCTTATAGTTTCAAGCTATAATTAACCGGTTGCTATGAGAAACTTTCCAGTCTTTGGGTTGAGCGCCTTGTAGATTTCTGGTGCCGTAAGGCATTGCGAGGTACGAGCAAAAGAAATGTACACCGCGCGATGCCCGAAGACGAGGCCTCGCGGCCGTGAGCGAGCCAAGGAAACTATAAAACTGTAGGCAAATAGAGCTCCCAGGATAAAAGGATACTATGAAAGTATAGCTTGGTTCAAGTTGAAAGCTGCTTGAACTATAGAATATCAGACACTAGCAGGAGCTGCGCACACTGCCAGGTCTTAAACTATAGGACATATAAGATTTCTCGACTAACGCTCGAAATGACAAATGAGAACTTTAAGTATATATAAGTTCCCTCTACTGTGCGCGGATGACAAAAGACTCCTATCTCCCTTTAAACGATACTTAACTAATAAAAACCATCATCAAACAACTATAACCCAAATACAAACCACCACATCAGATAAGTTCGTAAATTTGTACTCTTACAAAACACGATATCTTGAACCTGAATATACTTACCACCGATACCATTGTAGCCGTAGCCACCGCTCAGGGCACCGGCGCTATTGCCGTTATCCGTTTATCTGGCCCTGAGGCAATCTCTATTACAAATTCCGTTTTTAAAGGAAAAGACCTGGCGCAACAGGCAAGCCATACTATACATTTCGGTACTATCCGCGACGAAGGCAAAATTGTAGATGAAGTGTTGGTGTCATTGTTTGTGGCCCCTCACTCCTACACCAAAGAAAATGTGGTGGAGATATCCTGCCATGGATCTGACTTTATAGTGCAGCAGATCATTAAATTACTACTGAAGCGCGGTGCCCGGTTGGCTAATGCCGGAGAGTTTACGAAACGCGCTTTCCTGAACGGGCAGTTTGACCTGGCCCAGGCCGAAGCCGTTGCCGACCTGATCGCTTCGGATTCTGCCCTTTCGCATGAGGTGGCCATGAAACAGATGCGCGGTGGCTTTTCGCAGGAAATTAAGCGCTTGCGTGCCGAATTGGTGCACTTTGCCTCTATGATAGAACTGGAACTGGACTTTGGTGAGGAAGATGTAGAGTTTGCGGACCGCGACCAGCTACGCTCGCTTATAGGCAATATCCAGAATATAATCCGTGAGCTGCTGAAGTCGTTTGAACTGGGTAATGTGATAAAGAATGGTGTACCTACAGTTATAGTTGGTAAACCGAATGCCGGTAAATCTACGCTCCTCAATCTGCTGCTGAACGAGGAAAAAGCTATCGTATCGGATGTGCCGGGCACCACCCGCGATTTTATTGAAGACGAGATAAGTATAGCTGGCATCACTTTCCGGTTTATTGATACGGCCGGCCTGCGCGAAACCACCGATAAAGTAGAAGCCATTGGCGTTGAGCGCACCATGCAAAAGCTAAGCCAATCGGCGTTGGTGATGTATCTGTTTGATATTACGGAAACGACTCCTACAGAAGTGCAGGAAGAGATAAACAAACTGAATCCGAAGAACCTGCCGCTTTTAGCTGTGGCCAACAAAATAGACCAGGCCACCCCTGAAATCCTGGCTGAGTTTGAAACTATAAACAACCTGGTACAGATATCGGCTGCGGAAGGCGCCAACCTCGAACACCTGAAAGAAGCATTGGTAAACAAAGTGAACCTGGGCAAACTAAACACCCAGCAGCAAACTATAGTTACTAATCTCCGCCACGTCGATAGCCTGAACAAAACCTACGAAGCCCTGGACGATGTATTAAATGGTATTGCCCTTGGCATGAGCGGCGACCTTGTTGCCGCCGACATCCGACGCGCCCTTTATAGTTTAGGACAGATAACGGGTGAGATAACCAACGACGATCTGCTGGATAATATCTTTACTAAGTTCTGCATCGGTAAATAACTTTTTCAATCACGTTTACGGAAAGTGCTGACCGGGTACAGGCGAACTTCTTCCAGGCAAACAACATAGAGGCCCCCGTTCCAGGAAATTACCGGTACCAGGTCGGCTGTGGTATGGGCATGACCGGGAAAGTAAACTATGGTGTTGCCAATGTAGCTGATGTCGTGAATGTCAAATTTTTCTGAAACAAAGCTGGTAAAAGCTTCCTTCTCTTCCTCATCCGAAGTATAGCCTATTTCATGAGTGAGTTGCATGTCTGCGGTCTCTTCTTTAAGGTAAACAAGACGGGAGTAAGTATTCAGGGCGATCTCTGGTAAACTAAGCTTCGGCACACTGTAAACAGATTGCTTCGTATCTTCAAGCACCTGCTCGCTTACCCTGCGGTTTAAGTTGCGGTATGATAGCCCGGCTTGCATGTCGCGCTTAACAGATTTTGCTACCACTTTTCGACTGTTGGCTACCTCAGGTTCCTGCTGCACGTTATGGTGTTGCAGGTGCACATTCAAGATTACGGTAAAAGTGTTCAGAAAATGATCGGTGTGCTGCAGGTGGAAAAGCTCCAGTTCGTGCCCCCTGCCCCTGTCTGTGAGGTACGCATGGATGCGCCTGGTTTTCTGATAGACCTGCTCTATTTGTCGGGCGTGGGGCGTGCTTTTGTATTGCGAGCATAATTGCTGCAGCGCCGTAAGCCGCCTTTTGGATTCCTGGATGTGAGGCAGCTCGTTGACCGGTATAGTTTTGGGCAGCCCTATTACCTTCCTGTTGTTGCCTGCTTTTTTACTTCCGAAAAGGGAACGCCAGAAGTTGCTCATTTAGTGAGTATCTTTTTTAGGTGCCGCGTTTCTATCTCAACCTGTATTTTATCAGCAGCTTTCAGTTCTTCAAAAATTTCATCCAGCCTGATCACATACAGGTCCAGAATGGCTTCCTGCTCTTTGGTCAGGATGCTGTTGGGTTGTGGCTGCTTTTTATCGTCGGGCATTATCAGGTCTCGATCTGTTTAGATTTGCTGAAGGAATTGATGATCTTGGTGTTAAGTTCTTCCTGCACGGCTGCCAGCTCTTTTACCGCTTCCTGTCTTTTCTTGCTTCCTTCTTCTGATATTTTAAGTACCGCATCCAGCGTCTCCACCATATCGCGGTTCACTTTTTTAAGCGTATCTACATCTACAATGCCGCGTTCGTTTTCCTGGGCTGCTGATACCACATTGCCTTTCAGTAACTCTGAGTTCTTGCGGAGCATTTCGTTCGTGGTATCGGTTACTTTTTTCTGTATCTCGAGTGCCTTACGCTGCTTTTCCAAGCCTAGCGCAATGGCTACCTGCTGGCGCCAAACCGGAATTACGGTAACAATAGAATTCTGTATTTTCTGGGCAAGTACCTCGTTGGTGGTCTGTATCATGCGTATCTGCGGCATGGACTGCGTGGCTATAGTATGCGATAGCGTGAGGTCATGCACTTTCTTTTCCAGGCGGTCTTTAAAAGCTACCATATCGCTCAGGCGTTGCACGGTCAGTTCGTCCTGGTTGTTGGCTTCTGCTTCGGCCTGTAAGTTCGGTATCTGTTCGTTCTCGAGTTCAGCTATCTTTAGTTTACCTGCAGCAATCACGGCGCGCACTTCGTGTATGTATTCTACGGCCTGGGTAAACATCACTTCCAGGCTAGTCGAATCCTTTAGTACACTCTGGCGTGTCTTTTCCAGCTTTACCACCACATCATCCACATTCTCGGAAATGTTGTTGTACTGTATAGCCAGGCGTTTGCTACGGTCTTTTATTTTATTTACAAACGGCAGCCGCGACAAAAATCCCCGCTTCTCATCTTCATCGATCTTGATCATGTTGATCTGGGTGAGCAGTTCGTTAATGGCTTCACCCGCATCGCCGGCATCTTTTGCTTTAACTTTGGTGAGTAGTTCGTTTGAATAATGGCCTAGTTTGCGCTGCGTTTCCACGCCAAAATTGGTGAGCGTTTCGGGTTTGGCAGGGTCTATTGTTTTAGAGATCTCCTGTGCTTTCTGCTCCAGTTGGGTGTTGTCTTCGGCCTTTGTCAGGTTGGTGTTTTCCATGTTGTTACGATCCAAAGTGTTGTTTATGTAGCGTGTCTGCGGTGTGCAGGTCTCGTTTTATCTTTTCGTGCTGTTCGGTGGTTTCGTACCATTCTATGTCTTCCAGGGGCAAGTAGTCGCCCAGCAGGTCGCGTACTTCCTGAAGCAGCGCTTCGCCCTTACGAGTTCTGAAATCCGGGTTTTTATAGTTGGCACTGATGTATTCCACTTTAACCTGTCCGCCTTTGGTTACGGCCAGTTCCTTTACTTCCACTATAAGCTCCGAGGTCTGGTTATGATCGGTAACGATCGTTTTATACACACCTTTGGAGCCTTCCTGCAGCATAGAGTTTGCCAGCTCCTTCACCGTCTCCAGGCTTTGGCGCAGGCGTAAATTAGGTCGTATATAATGCCCGATAAGGTAGCCCAGAAGTGCCCCTATCACAAACGTCCAAAAGATTATCATAACGCTATTATTTCTTAAAATCTGAAGTTTATTTTCTATACGCGTTTTTGTGGCTTACAGATGATAACAAACTGCCAGTTAAGCCATCACAAACTATAGCTGTGCATCCGGAACTATAGCCAGAACTATAAAGCAGGTGTGTTTATCCGGCGAAACAAGTATCTTTAACGATGGATTTTGTAGCCCTTGATTTTGAGACTGCCACCCCGCAACGCGACAGCCCTTGTGAAATTGGCCTTACCGTAGTGCGCGACAATGCTATAGTTGAAACGCGTTCGTGGCTGATAAAGCCGTTGTACTACCCGCACTTTAATTCATTTAATGTTGGCGTGCATGGCATTTTACCTTCTGATGTAAAAGACCAGCCCGATTTTGCAGAGTTGTGGCCGCAGTTGAAGCCCTACTTGGAAGGTCAGTTGCTTATTGCCCATAATGCCAGTTTTGATATGAGCGTGCTTCGCAAAACGATGGCTACCTATAACATACCGTTGCCCGAAGCCCGTTACGCCTGCAGCCTGAAATTCTCTAAAAACATATGGAAAGGCCTGCACAAGTACGACCTGAAAACTCTCTGCAGCATGCACCGCATCAACTTCCTGCACCACCGGGCCGCTTCCGATGCCTTTGCCTGCGCATCATTATCGGTAAAAGCATTTGAATTGACCGGCACAAGCTCCGAAACCGATTTTACAACTAATCTGGGCTGCGGAATCAGCAGGTTAAATTAACCCGAACTATAGTTTATCTTATAACTATGGCCCAACTACAGCTGTTGCATACAGGAGAACCCGAACTATAAAGTACCTGATGAAGAAAACCCTTAAAGTTATACTGTATGCTTTCCTGTTTCTAATAGTGCTGGCTACAGTAGCTGGTTGTTCTGTTTTAAACTTCTCGCCGCAGTTTGGTGCCGAAGCCGAAGGGGGGCGCCTGCAGAAAATGCAGCAATCGCCGAATTATCGCGAGGGCAAGTTCCAGAACCCGGTGGAGACGAACAAGGACATCGGATTTAAAGGCTACATGAAGCTGCTCAGCACCCGCCTTTTCGGTGAAACGGTAGAGCAACTCCCCGACCGCCCGATTCGGGTAAAAGTAATAAACCCGACACGTTTGCAAGTGCCGCAGGATACGGCCACTGTAGTAACCTGGCTGGGCCATTCTGCTTTTATAGTGGAGATGGATGGTAAACGCTTGCTGCTCGACCCGATGCTTAGTGAGGTGGCTTCTCCTCTCAGTTTTATCGGCCCAGAGCGCTTTGCTGCTTTACCTATTACAGTGGATGAGCTGCCAGTTATAGATGCCGTCCTCATCTCGCATGACCATTACGACCACCTGGACTATCGTTCTATCCAGAAGCTGAATGAGAAGACGGGTCACTTTTTTGTAGCCCTTGGCGTGGGCGCACATCTGGAGCACTGGGGCGTGCCTGCCGAAAAAATAACCGAACTGGACTGGTGGCAGGAAACAAACTATAAAGGCCTGACCTTTGCCGCTACGCCATCCCGCCATTTCTCGGGCCGTGGCCTCTCCGACCGCATGGAAACACAGTGGGCTTCGTGGGTTATAGTTGGCAAAAAGGATCGTATCTTCTTCAGTGGCGACTCCGGCTATTTTGATGGCTTTAAAGAGATAGGTAATAAGTACGGCCCCTTCGACCTGACGCTGGTGGAGTGCGGCCAGTACAACGAACTATGGTCTAACATACACATGATGCCCGAACAAACCGTACAAGCTCACCTCGACCTGAAAGGCAAACTTCTCATGCCCATTCATTGGGGTGCTTTCTCGTTGGCCATGCACTCCTGGACTGAACCGATAGAACGCGTCACCGCCGAAGCTGCCAGATTGAAAGTGCCCATGACTACGCCGAGAATTGGGGAAGCTATAGTGCTAGGAAAGAAGGTGCCGGGGAAGGCTTGGTGGCGGGAGTAGGTTTAAAGCTTGTATAATTTCATCAAATTAAGAAGTATTGTAACTTGGAGTTCTAAAGAATGACACCTTATAATAAATACTATGAAACCATAGGTTATCCTCAACTAATTACAAAAAGTTAGTATTATAAAGGACATACCAGAACTTGTAGAGTAGAAGGGAGTAATAAGAGCAAATAAATAAAGGCTAAAACAGATAAACGGAAACATAATGACATCATTCCTACCACCAGAATTTAAAGAAGGCGAAGAAGTAACTGTAAATGGCACTTGCATAGAAGATGGTGTAAAATATACATTCGGTGCATTAGGTTTCGTGCGCGAAACACGACACTCCTATAAAAGAGGCTGGTACTATGCCGTTGAATTACACGATGGGAAGAAGCGATGGTTCTATGAAAAATCTGTAGAAAAGTATAAGCCAAAGTTCATTATCAGTTCTATACTATAATTGTGTTCCTAAAGTAAGCCTACTTACCCAATCCAGAGTTTACTACCAGGCACGTAAACGAAGTTTTTAAAGGCGGCTACCGCTAACCACAACTCACATGCCCCAACAATCCAACTATACTCCTATGGCGATGCAGGTATTTAACCAATACCTCGATCAGCAACTGGACCTTGATGCCCTACTCGAGAAGCTGCGCGAAATGGAACTGCAACTTATGGCCGACGAAGAAGATGCAGAAGAAGAAACTGAAAAGAACCTATGGTTCCGCTTTTTTGAGGGCGACACCGAAAAGACAACTATAGCAGACATAGCCCGCGATCTGCAAAATCCCGGCCATCCAGGCGGTGCCATTCTGTTGCGCGCCATTGCATTTAGCTTGTCCAGCCAGGAACTGCAGGTACACTATAGTTGATCAAAAGCTGCGTCTCAACAAATAATTTTATACATTCGGGAGTTGTAAAATAAACATCACCGTTCCCCTATGCACGAACACGCCAGGCAGCTCCCCATTTACCTGAAAGGCCAGGAGATATTCGAGATCACTGCCAAGATAATAGCCTGGTGCCCGACAGCGACGAGATATTAAGCCATATAAAGGGCATGATGCTGGAAGATGCCGCGCTGCTTACAGTTAAAGTATCTGGTGCCGAAGCCGGAGATCTCTATGATATCCGGATGGAGAATGCCACCCTGATACGCAAGGCAGCCCGCGACCTCAGCAGCCATTGCCACACACTCGAAATGTATAGCTTTAACGACACGCATTACCTGGTACTTATCCGGGAAGCAATCGAGGTCTATAAACTTTTGTTCCGGGAATGGGTAAAAAGCTTCGACCCCTGGAATTATGTAGCCGACGACTGGGGCCTGTTCAATCCACCTGGCATACACCCCGACCAACAAGACGACAAGTAATAACACACAACTATACCTTATGAGCGCAATAACAATTAACAGCCTATCCGAACTAACCGCCATGGAAGGCAACGAACTGGGCGTATCGGAATACCACACCATTACCCAGAAACAGATAAACCAGTTCGCCGACGCCACCCTCGACCACCAATGGATTCATCTCGACGAAGAGCGGGCAAAAAAAGAAACACCTTTCGGGGCTACCATTGCACACGGTTATCTTACGGTTTCGCTTCTGCCCTACCTATGGCACCAGATCGTGACTATAAACAACCTTAAAATGCAGGTAAACTACGAGATAGAAAGTCTGCGCTTTAACCAGGCTGTAACCGTAAACAGCGAAGTGCGCCTGCGAGCTAAAGTACTATCTATAAAAGACCTGCGTGGTATTGCTAAAACCCAGATAGAAGTTACAATGGAGATTAAAGACCAGAAGAAGCCGGCATTTTCGGGCATCATCACCTTTTTATACCACTTTAACAGCTAAGCCTGTTCCGGTATAAACGAACAGTTGGCAGCAATACAAGTATAGCTATAGTATGGAGTTTGATATGGAAGCGGATTGGGACGAAGCACGTTACCTGGAGCTGAACTCGTATTTCAGAGTGCGCATACAGATTTTGCTGGATTCTGACCCGAACATAAAGGACCTGGTGCAACAAGGTAAATCCCTGGATATTTCGGATCTGATCGATTGTTTTTCGGATGACGACTTGGAAATGTGGCGCGAGTTCATACACCTCGACAGAATTAAACTGCACCGCGACCTGCGCAATCACCTCGAAGGCCGTGGTACACCTTACAATCCGCGCGATGGCTTCGCCGGCCCACATAATGAGGACGAGGACAGACCACCTGTGTGGTAAGTATAAGCCATGTTATAGTTGTAAGATGCCTGTAATGCAAGCTGTTAAATCAGGTATAATTTATACTTCCGGACCGCCATGTTACAGATATTATGAAATAATGACGCTGGTTGAAGGTTAAAGAATTGCCATCTTAGGAAAAACCTATAATTGCCATTGCTTATACTTTGTTGCAACGGTGCTTAACTTTATATTTCCCCGAATTGCAAACTTTTACACTATTGGCCGTTTAAGGTGATAAGTATAGCCTGAACTGGCTTAAAATATGGCATAAATCAGATATTTAAGGCAATGCAAATTTCATTTTATTACATTTTTGCATAATTTCGCCTTTGTTAAAAAAAGACTCAAACACGGATATAAACCCATAATAACGATGTCAGATTTCGCTGAGATTATTTTAGAAGGTAAATCATACAAACTGCCAATTGTAGAAGGTACCGAAAATGAAAAAGCAATAGATATAAACAGCCTGCGTGCAGAGAGCGGTTACATTACCCTCGACTCAGGTTATAAAAATACTGGTGCTACCGAGAGTGCTATAACTTTCCTGGATGGCGAAGAAGGTATTCTGCGTTACAGAGGCTATCCGATTGAGCAACTTGCTGAGAAATCAAGCTTTATTGAAGTAGCTTACCTGCTTATTTATGGCTCACTGCCTACAGAGGAGCAGCTGAATGACTTCACTAACAAGATAAAGATACATACACTGGTTAACGAGGATATGCGCAAGATCCTGGACGGTTTCCCGTCAGCTGCGCACCCGATGGGTATCCTGTCTGCACTGGTTAGTTCGCTTACTGCATTCTACCCGGAGTCGCTTAACCCGAACCAGAAAAAAGAAGAGCTTGACCTTTCTATCGTTCGCCTGATGGCTAAAATGCCGACGATCGCTGCCTGGTCATACAAGAACTCTATCGGGCATCCGGTTAACTATCCAAAAAACAAACTGGATTACTGCTCGAACTTCCTGCACATGATGTTCGCATACCCTACCGAAGATTATGAGATCAACCCGGTAGTTGTAAACGCGCTTAATAAATTGCTTATCCTGCATGCTGATCATGAGCAGAACTGCTCTACATCAACTGTGCGCCTGGTAGGTTCGGCTAACGCCAGCTTATACTCTTCTGTTTCTGCTGGTATTTCAGCGCTATGGGGTCCACTTCATGGTGGCGCTAACCAGGCTGTTATCGAGATGTTGGAGCAGATCATTGCAGATGGCGGCGACTCTAAGAAATTTATCGCGAAAGCAAAAGATAAGAACGATCCGTTCCGTTTAATGGGCTTCGGTCACCGTGTGTACAAAAACTTCGACCCACGTGCTACTATCATCAAGAAAGCAGCCGACGAAGTACTGACTGCACTTGGAGTTAAAGACCCGATCCTGGACATCGCAAAAGAACTGGAAGAAGCAGCACTTACTGATCCTTACTTTGTAGATCGTAAGCTGTACCCTAACGTGGATTTCTACTCTGGTATCATTTACCGTGCACTGGGTATCCCAACCGATATGTTTACTGTTATGTTCGCACTTGGCCGCCTGCCAGGCTGGATCGCACAGTGGAAAGAGCTACGCGAGCAGAAAGAGCCAATCGGTCGTCCGCGCCAGGTTTACACCGGTGAGCAGGAGCGCAATTATGTGCCGATGAACGAAAGATAGTTTATACGCTAATGAGATAATGCAGAAGGCTGGTTTAACGACCAGCCTTTTTGTTTTTATAGTTGGCCGTGGCCTGTTGCCGACTAGCCTTGACTATACCAACTTGCGCGAGTCTCCAGACTCGTGACTTAAAATGGTGTTGAGTCTCCCGACTCAACTGGCCCGGCAGGGACAAGTTTGGTAGTAGCCTTGGCTATAGTTTTATAGTTGAAGTATTTAACCCACCCCTGCCCCTCCCGAGAGGGGAATTACTGCTATCAATATAGTTACTTAATAGTTCTATAGTTACCGTAGTCCAACCACCCTTAATCCCTCTTCCGAAGCAAGTTCGGGATCTGCGACTTGTTTAATGTGGCGAATTAGACCCGAACAGAGTCCCCCTTTGAAGGGGGTAGGGAGATGTTTTTAGTTGGGGTATTAACACCCCTGTAGTCCCCTCAAGGGGACACTTCTGCTATAGCTATAAGTTGGATTTATAGTTTTATAGTTACAGACCAAGAGCGGACAGGTCGCGACCTGTCCCTACGGAAGTATAACCACGAGAAAGGTCGAAGCTTTTAGTCTCAAACTATAAATGAAAGTTGCTATTGAAAGATATCAGTCTTTGGGTTGAGCGCCTTGTAGATTTCTGGTGCCGTCAGGCATTGCGAGGTACGAGCAAAAGAAATGTACACCGCGCGATGCCCGAAGGCGGGGCCTCGCTGCCGTGAGCGAGCCAAAGTAACTATAAAACTGTAGGCAAGTAAAGCTCCCAGGATGGGAAGCAACTATAAAAGGATAGCTTGGTTCAAGTTGAAGACTGCTTGACTATAAGACACATAAGATCCCTCGACTGACGCTCGGGATGACAATAGAGAAGCTATAGAACTTAAACTAAGCTCCTTCCCCTGTTTTGGGGGTAGGGGCCCTCTTTAAAAGGGGAAGGCTGGGATAGGGTAAATCAGAAAACTATAAAACTCATAAGATCCCCCTCAAGCAAAAAGACAAGTATAAACCTCGCTATAAAACCCGCATTTCAATCCTTCTATTGGCTTGTCGGTTTTCTTCAGAAGAATTAGCTTTTACTGGTTTGGTTTCGCCGTGGCCTTTGTGCTGGATACGTTGCGCGGGTACACCATTTTTAATGAGGTAATCCACCACAGATTTAGCTCTTTTCTCGGACAGAACCTGGTTAGCAGCATTAGAACCGACGTCATCTGTATGGCCAGTTATCTCTATCTTCACTTCCTTATTTTGCTGCAGGAAAGAGATAAGTTTATCGAGTTCCGTTTTGGATTTACGCTCCAGGTTATACTTTGCCGTCGGGAAGAAGAGGTTACTTAACACAACTACAGATCCAGACTGAACCGGATCCAGGTATACATCAAGTGCGACAGGTGTCAGGTTTTGCTTTGAAGTATAATCGAAACTCAAGCTATTAACCATAAACTTAGGCGCACTTACATACAGGGCATATTGCTTGCCTTCTGTCAACACCACCGTGTACTCGCCTGTAATTTTATCGGAATTTACCTGTTGCACCAACGAGTCGGTATTTACATCATACAACTGCACGGTAGCACCAAGTGGCTTCTTGGTTTCTGCATTAAACACATGGCCCTGCGCATAGGTACTTTTTACTTTGCTCTGCCATGCTGCCGGCACATCCAGCGAGTATAATTGCACAGTAAAAGCACCAGCATCGGTATTCATGCTGCGCGAGTAAAAACCAGACTGGTTATCCGGGGTAATATACAAAGAGCTCTCGTCAGCATGGGTATTCAAAGGGTAACCAAGATTTTTAGGCTGTTCCCACTTCTTGTTAGTGCCTATCTCTGTCATAAAAACATCAAGGCCACCTAAACCCAGGTGCCCGTCGCTGGCAAAGTATAAAGTAGCGCCACCGCCATGTATAAACGGTGCCAGGTCGCGGCCTTTCGAATTAACGGTTGCTCCCATATTCTGAGGCTTTTCCCACGTACCATCTGCTTTGAGGGTTGTTACCCAGATGTCTTCACGGCCAATGCCGCCGCCGCGCTGCGAACTAAAGTATAACGTACGCCCATCTGCAGAAAGACTAGGTTGCGAATCCCAGGATTTTGAATTTACGGATGTGCCCATATTGCGGGGCTGGCTCCAGTCGTTGCCAGTCTTATACGAAATATACAAGTCGCAATCTCCGAAACTGTCGGGGCGGCTGCACGAAGTAAATACCAGTGTTTTACCGTCGCCGGATATAGTAGCGGCACCTTCGTTGGCGGGAGTATTTATTGCATCCGATATCGAAACCGGACTTTGCCACTCCTCTCCTTTTCGCTGACTGATATATATGTTTTCGTCATGATCGGGCAGGCTGCCTTGTCGTGCTGTAAATATAAGAGAGCGCTGATCGGCAGTAGTAGATGGGAAATATTGCAGGCCAAACTTATTTATACTTCTGGGCAGCACCACCGAATTGAATTCTACCGGGTTGGCCATGGCCTCCAAAGCATACGCTATAACAGAAAGCTGCTGGTTGGCACGCTCAATGGCACGGCTATTCTTAGATTTAGCTTTCAGAAAGGCCTCGTAATTCGATTTGGCTCCTTCATAATCTCCTTTCTGGAATGTCTGTTCAGCCAGCTCAAAATAATAATTCGCAAAACCCGGGTTATAAGGCATTAATTTAAGGCCCTGCTCCAGCTGCTGCGAAGCAAGTCCCTTGTTGCCCATCATCTTGTTCAGGTTAGAGGCTTTAAGGTAGGCTTCAGCAAATTGAGGATCTTTTTCGATCGCCTCCGCCAGCAATTCCAGCGCCTTATTAAAGTCACGGGTACGGGCGTAGTTATCGGCTTTTAAGTATAAACTTTCCGCTTTTTTAGAGGTGGTAGAGAGGCGTTGCTGCTGGGCAAAACTGACTACAGAAAGCATAAAACTCAGGAAAAAAACAAGCAGGTGCTTAAACATAAGTTGTTACGGAATATCCATGTACTTGTGCGTTTGTAACGACACACGCCATTTGGGGTTATTTTTCACGTATTCTACTATAAGCGGCATCAATTGGTTGGCTTTACTCCACTCAGGTTGCAGGTAGAGTTTGCAATTCTCTCCAACAAGGGCAGCATGCTCTTCGGCCCACTTAAAGTCGTTTTTATTAAATATGATCACTTTCAGCTCATCTGCAAATGGATATACAGAGGCATCCGGAGCTTTAAATTTCTTCGGCGACAGGCAGATCCAGTCCCAGGAACCACTCACTGGGTAAGCTCCCGAAGTCTCGATCATAGTTTTTATACCCACTGCCTGTAGTTGTGCTGTTAAAGGGACAAGGTTGTAAAGAAAAGGTTCGCCACCTGTTACCACCACGGTTTTACCCGGGAATGGCAGAGCCATCTCAACGATTTCCTCTACAGGCGTTAAAGGGTGAAGTTCAGCATCCCAACTCTCTTTTACATCACACCAATGGCAACCTACATCGCAGCCTCCCAGCCTGATAAAATACGCTGCTGTGCCGGTGTTGCCACCCTCGCCCTGTATGGTGTAAAAGGCCTCCATTAAAGGCAGCTGGCTGCCATCTTTGGGTACCTGGTGTATCGATGCTTTTTTGTAATTTTTTATAGTAGATTCCACTGTACTCTTTTACCTCGTGCACCATTCAACCTGATGCTTGTTCTTTAATAAAGTTGTTACAGCTTAGGTTTAAAACTCGCTGCATAACTTGCAAAGGTAACTAAAATTGCAACATCGTTTACAAGCGCTTCTGTTCCGTTAGGTCAGTGTATTTAACGTTAGTTGTTATGTTGAAGTATTGTTGTAGTGTATCAATTGTTTCCTTACTGTCATTTCGAGCGTTAGTCGAGAAATCTTATGTGTCTTATAGTTGAAGGATATAATATATAGAAACAAGACGCAAAGTATTGCGTCTCTACATTGCTACTCCGTCGGGACGAATCGCAACCTGTCAGCTCATAGGCTGTAACTATAGAATTATAACACAATTATACCAAAAGCAGAAATTCCCCTCCTCGGAGGGGCAGGGGTGGGTTATCCTTAATAAAGATAAGAACAATAACAAAACTCAAAAAGGCCCTATCCCAAAACAGGGAAAGGGCCTTTTCTAAAGAATTAGTTACTATAGTTATGCATATACTTCGCGTTTAGCAGCTTTCAGAGTATTCTTTAACAGCATGGCTATAGTTAATGGACCGACTCCGCCTGGAACTGGTGTAATATAGCTGCACTTAGGTGCCACACTATCAAAATCTACGTCGCCGCGCAAACGGTAACCAGCCTTGCGGGTAGCATCCGATACGCGCGTTGTGCCTACATCAATTACTACAGCGCCTTCTTTTACCATGTCAGCTGTAATTAAGCCGGGCCGGCCAACCGCTGAAATAATAATATCCGCCTGCTGCGTGAAATGTGGAAGATTAATAGTGTTTCGGTGGCAAAGCGTAACTGTAGCATTGCCCGGGTATGCAGCCTTAGCCATTAATATACTCATTGGTGAGCCTACTATATTACTGCGCCCTATAACAACACAGTTCTTACCATCGGTAGGAATCTCATAACGCTCCAGCAGTTGAAGTATACCAGCCGGCGTAGCTGGCAGAAAAGTACTTAAACCGGCAACCATACGGCCCACATTTACAGGGTGAAATCCATCTACATCCTTTTTAGGATCGATCGCCTCCAATACCTTTTGGGAATCGATGTGCTTAGGCAAGGGCAACTGAACTATAAAACCATCTACTTCTTCGCTCTCATTCAGTTCCTGTATCTTGTTCAGCAGCTCTTCTTCCGTAACATCATCTTCGTAACGAATAAGCGTGGAACCAAATCCAACTTTTTCGCAAGCCAGTACTTTGTTCGTTACATAGGTTACTGAACCTCCGTCGTTACCAACAAGTATGGCTGCCAGGTGTGGCACTTTGCCTCCATTCTCTTTTATCTGAGCTACTTCCGCAGCAATTTCTTGTTGAATGGCTTCCGATGTCTTTTTGCCGTCGAGCAGTATCATAGTTTTACAGTTATGTATTTATTACAGATCAATATAAGAGTCATTTATAAGGTCGTCGTCTTCTATCTGGAGCAGGTCTTTATAGTAATCACATTGCTGCTTCAGTGTTTCTGTACCAATCGAACCATCAAGGTCAATCGCTTCGATCTCTATAAACTGCCCATGCCCTTCTACCTGGTCAAGATGAAACTTTACGTTATCTATAAAGTATATCTTCCGCATTTTCCTCAGCTCTGAAATAACTTCCAGGTCTCCGCAAACAGCTTTCATAGTTTCGTCGCCGGGGTTCTTCAGGTACATCATCACTTCAGTTTGCTTCGCTCCTCCTACCCACACCCTGTTATAATGTATAAGTACATTCTCAATAGTGCCTTTTCTTAACTTTAGCTTACCGAAGTCAACATCATAAAAAGTATCAGTCTGCACATCCAGGCCTTTGTATTCCGCATTATGTTGTTGAAGTATAGCTTCAGCGTCTGCAGTACTAAGGCAACGGGCTTTTATAGTTATATCGGCGTACATTTTAACTGACAAAAGATTTTGTGACACACCACAATAGAAAATTCGTTTTCAAATAAGTCATTTGTCTTTTGTCAAAAACATCTATTGTCAAGAGATTATAAGCGACAAGCCCCGGCGCGCAGGTGCACGTCGGGGCTTGGTATGTTAGTCGAGTTTAAGCACGGCTAAGAAGGCTTCTTGCGGAATTTCCACGTTGCCTACCTGGCGCATGCGTTTCTTACCTTTTTTCTGTTTCTCGAGTAGTTTACGCTTTCTCGAAATGTCACCACCGTAGCACTTCGCCAATACGTTTTTACGCAGGGCTTTCACCGTTTCCCTGGCAATGATCTTCTGGCCAATAGCAGCCTGTATCGCGATCTCGAACATCTGCCGTGGTAGCAACTCTCGTAGCTTTTCGCACAGGCGCTTGCCCCAGTCGTAAGCTTTATCTCTGTGAACTATAGCAGACAATGCATCTACTGGCTCACCATTCAGCATCACATCCAGCTTCACCATGTTCGACTGACGGAAACCGATTAGTTCATAGTCAAGGGAAGCATAACCACGCGATATAGTTTTAAGCTTATCAAAGAAATCGAATACGATCTCAGCAAGCGGCATCTCAAACGAAAGCTCTACACGGTCGCTGGTCAGGTAGGTTTGGTTCTTTAATATACCGCGCTTATCCATACACAACGTAATGATAGGCCCAACAAACTCAGACTTCGAAATGATCTGTGCTTTAATGAACGGCTCTTCTACGTGATCGATATAGTTTGGCTCCGGCATTTCGGAAGGCGCACTAACCTTTAGTAAAGCCCCTTTGGTAGTATGAACATGGAACTGTACCGATGGTACCGTCGTGATAACGGTCATATCAAATTCACGCTCCAGACGCTCCTGCACAATTTCCATGTGCAGCATGCCCAGGAAACCGCAACGGAAACCAAAACCAAGTGCTGCAGATGTTTCAGGCTCCCACACTAATGAGGCATCGTTCAACTGCAGCTTCTCCATAGAGGCGCGCAACTCTTCGTACTCACTTGTCTCTACGGGGTATATACCGGCAAATACCATTGGCTTCACATCCTCAAAGCCCTGAATACCAGCAGCCGGACGCTCTACGTGGGTTATAGTATCACCTACTTTTACTTCTTTCGCATTCTTAATTCCAGAGATCAGGTAGCCCACATTACCGGCACCCATTTCCTTACGCGACTCCTGGTTCAGTTTCAGAACACCAATTTCATCAGCCTCGTAGGTTTTGCCCGTGTTAATGAACTTAACCTTCTCCCCTTTTTTAAGTGTTCCGTTAAAAATCCGGAAATATACTTCTATACCTCTGTAAGAGTTAAAAACAGAGTCAAATATCAAAGCCTGTAACGGAGCTTCCGGGTCACCTTTCGGCGCAGGAATACGGTCGCAGATAGCAGCCAGTATCTCTTCAATACCAATTCCTGATTTGCCAGAAGCGTGAATGATATCTTCCTTTTCGCAACCGATCAGCTCAATTATCTGGTCCGACACCTCTTCGGGCATCGCGTGTGGCAGGTCTATTTTGTTGAGTACAGGTATAATTTCAAGGTCGTTACCTATAGCTAAGTATAAGTTTGAGATCGTCTGTGCTTCTATACCCTGAGAGGAGTCCACGATCAGGAGAGCGCCTTCGCAGGCAGCAATAGAGCGGGAAACTTCATAAGAAAAGTCTACGTGGCCTGGTGTGTCGATCAGGTTCAGCACATAATCTTCTCCTTTATAATGGTAATTCATCTGGATGGCGTGGCTCTTAATAGTAATGCCGCGCTCACGCTCCAGGTCCATGTTATCAAGCAGTTGGTTTTGCATCTCGCGCTCGGCCACCGTAGAGGTAAATTCTAACAGGCGGTCTGCCAGGGTACTCTTACCATGGTCGATGTGGGCAATGATGCAGAAATTGCGAATGTTCTTCATAAATATCTATACGAAGAACAAAGTTAAGAAGAAAGTGCGTTTGTTGCTGCTTCCGGAAAGAAAATCGATGAAATACCTGCCAAAACTATAAACTTCCTGCCTGCAACTTCATAAATATTTACCCTATACTTTAATATTGCCTGCGCAAATGCGAACCCGATATTCCGGACCTGGTCTGCCAAGCCAACAGAACTAAATAGATCATATAAAAGCTTTTCATCAGCCTGAATAACGTTAGCTCGCACCGCAAAAACACACAGCAAAAACTTGGCACTGCCAATGTGGCTGACCTTGTATCGCTGGGGCGCGAAGCCTGATCAGGATAAAGCGGTGAACTATAGTTTTAAAATAACAAAGCCGGGTAAGTTAACTTATCCGGCTTTGTTGTAAAGGCAGGTAAACCTTATACCAGGCTGCCTTTTTTATACTTGTAGATGGCAAACGCCGGTACATACAGAAGCGCAGCCGAAGCCAGGCCTATTACAATCAGCATGTCAGCGCCTTTCCAGTACATCATTTTAAACAGGAATCCTAAAATGATCAGCATCGCTACAAGAGCGCCAAATACGTAAACAGTCAATCTCATAAAATATAGGTTTAAGTTGGAAAATTACTTGTTTAGCCTACTGCGTTTAAAGTAGTAGATATTAAGCGTTTATGCTTGCTTTAAAAACACAAAAATCTGACAAGTATAAGTAAACCAATACTATATAACAATACCTACATACCAGTATTTAGTTAAGATTTAAAGGCTCGGTATGTATACTATAAGTATAAAGAAGTTGCCGTTTGGAGCGTGGTAGAACTATCACTTCTAGACTTTTAACCTATAATTTTAAATCTATCAGATATTTCAAACTCTCGTGCAGGCTTTAATCTTATAAATCTTAACCCTATCTTCGCATTAAATTCTGATAAAACTTGTTACTAAAGTATGCAAATTACTACAGTAGAACCATATAAGCCTGTCAACCATATCCGTATAGTTACAGCCGCTTCTCTTTTCGATGGCCACGATGCGTCTATCAACATCATGCGCCGCATTATACAGGCCTCAGGAGCAGAAGTGATACACTTAGGCCATAACCGTTCGGTACAGGAAATAGTGGATTGCGCCGTTCAGGAAGATGCGCAGGCTATAGCTATTACATCTTACCAGGGTGGTCACCTGGAGTATTTTAAGTATATGTACGACCTGCTGAAAGAGCGTGGTTGTGGCCATATCCGAATCTTCGGTGGCGGTGGCGGGGTTATACTTCCTACTGAAATAGAAGAATTGCACGAGTACGGTATTGCCCGTATTTACTCACCGGACGATGGCCGTGCCATGGGTTTACAAGGCATGATAAATGATATGCTGGAGAAATGCGACTTCCCGACAGGTAAAGACCTGAACGGCGAGGCAAAGCATTTAAGAGATAAAGATCCAAAAGCGATTGCCCGACTGATCTCGGCTGCTGAGAACTTCCCGGAAGAAGCCAGAGCTATACTTAACCAAGTAAGAGAGCAGGCCAAAGAAGTGAAAACTCCGGTTTTAGGTATAACCGGAACAGGTGGTGCCGGTAAATCGTCTTTAGTAGATGAGTTGGTTCGCCGCTTCCTGCTTGATTTCCCTGAAAAGAAAATTGCTATCATTTCTGTAGACCCATCGAAACGCAAAACCGGTGGTGCTTTATTGGGCGACCGTATCCGTATGAACTCGATCTCAAACGACAGAGTTTATATGCGCTCGCTGGCAACCCGCCAAAGTAACCTGGCCCTGAGCAAGTATGTGCAGGATGCCGTGGATATCGTTAAAGCTGCCGACTTCGACATGATCATCCTGGAGACTTCAGGTATAGGCCAGTCTGATACTGAGATCATTGAGCACTCGGATATGAGTTTGTATGTGATGACGCCGGAATATGGTGCCGCCACACAGCTCGAGAAGATCGACATGCTGGATTTTGCGGATGTTATTGCACTGAACAAATTCGATAAGCGCGGTGCATTAGACGCCTTGCGCGATGTGAAAAAACAGTACAAGCGTAACCACCAGCTTTGGGATATAAACGACGATGATATTCCGGTTTTTGGAACTATAGCGTCGCAGTTTAACGACCCGGGCATGAACCAGCTTTACCGTGCTGTTATGGCTACCCTCTCGGAAAAAACAGGTGTGGAATTCAATTCTAACCTGAAGACCTCTAAGGAAATGTCGGAGAAGGTGTTCATCATCCCTCCTGCCCGCACGCGTTACCTTTCTGAGATATCCGAGACCATCCGTAACTACGACAAATGGACAAAAGACCAGGCGGAAGTAGCACAGAAACTTTACGGTATCAAGAAGTCTATCGAAGCAGTTCAAAGTATAGAAATTGCTGATAAAGACCGTTTGGTAAAGCAACTGGATGAAGCCTACGCTGAAGTTGAGTTGCGCCTTGACGGACAGAACAAAAAGATACTGGAGAACTGGAAAGACAAAGTACAGGCTTACAAGAATGAGTTTTATGTGTTCAAAGTTCGTGACAAGGAACTGAAGATTAAGACGCATACTGAGTCACTTTCTCACTTACAAATTCCTAAGGTATCAACTCCGCGCTACGAAGCCTGGGGTGACTTATTAAAGTGGAACCTGCAGGAGAACGTACCAGGCGAATTCCCTTACACAGCGGGTGTGTTCCCGTTTAAGCGCGAAGGCGAAGACCCAACCCGTATGTTTGCCGGCGAAGGCGGACCAGAGCGTACTAACCGTCGCTTCCACTACGTAAGTTTAGGTATGCCAGCCAAGCGCCTTTCTACAGCCTTTGACTCGGTAACACTTTACGGTGAAGACCCTGATTTCCGTCCGGATATTTATGGTAAAATTGGTAACTCCGGCGTAAGTATTTGCTGCCTGGATGATGCCAAGAAACTATACTCCGGCTTTAACCTGGCCGACCCGATGACATCGGTTTCGATGACAATCAACGGTCCGGCTGCTATACTTACCGGCTTCTTCATGAATGCTGCCATCGACCAGCAATGCGAACTATACATTAAGGAGCATGGTCTGGAAGATGAGATCAATAAAAAGATCGAGGCTATCTATAAGGAGAAAGGTGTTGAGCGTCCTAGATACCAGGGTGAGCTGCCAAAAGGTAATGATGGTTTAGGCTTAATGCTATTAGGCGTAACCGGTGACCAGGTATTGCCTGCTGAAGTATACGAGCCAATCAAAACCCGAACACTGGCAGCTGTTCGCGGTACGGTACAGGCCGATATTCTGAAAGAAGACCAGGCACAGAACACTTGTATCTTCTCTACAGAGTTTTCGCTTCGTTTGATGGGTGATGTGCAGGCTTATTTTATTGATAAGAACGTTCGTAACTTCTACTCGGTGTCTATCTCCGGTTACCATATTGCAGAGGCTGGCGCAAACCCGATTTCACAATTAGCTTTTACGCTGGCAAACGGCTTTACTTTTGTAGAGTACTACGTGAGCCGCGGCATGGACATCAACAAATTCGCTCCTAACCTTAGCTTCTTCTTCTCTAACGGTATCGATCCGGAGTATGCGGTAATTGGTCGTGTGGCGCGCAGAATCTGGGCGAAGGCGATGAAGCACAAGTATAACGCAGATGCCCGCTCACAGATGCTGAAATATCACATCCAGACGTCAGGTCGCTCGCTGCATGCACAGGAGATCGACTTTAATGATATCCGTACTACGCTGCAGGCGTTGTATGCTATTTACGACAACTGTAACTCGCTGCACACCAACGCTTACGACGAGGCCATCACTACGCCTACAGAAGCTTCTGTACGTCGCGCGATGGCCATTCAACTGATCATTAACCGTGAACTAGGTCTGGCTAAAAATGAAAACCCGCTGCAAGGCTCGTTTATCATTGAAGAACTGACTGACCTGGTGGAAGAAGCTGTACTGGTTGAGTTTGACAGAATAACAGAGCGTGGTGGCGTTCTGGGTGCGATGGAAACCATGTATCAGCGTGGCAAGATACAGGAAGAAAGCTTATACTATGAGACTTTGAAGCATACCGGCGAGTATCCGATTATCGGGGTGAATACGTTCCTTTCTTCAACCGGCTCTCCTACGGTGTTGCCAACAGAAGTTATCCGTGCTACTGAAGAGGAAAAGCAGTACCAGATCTCGATGCTGCAGTCATTGCAAAAAGGCAATAATGGTAAAACTGACGAAATGCTGAAACGTATTCAACAGGTAGCGATCAACAACGGTAACATCTTCGAGGAAATGATGGAGACAGTGAAATTCTGCTCGCTTGGCCAGATAACAAATGCGCTGTTTGAAGTAGGCGGACAGTACCGCAGAAACATGTAATGCATTAACTATAACACAGCATAAAAAGGAGCCGGAAATCTGGCTCCTTTTTTGTTATATACCACTTACATAACAGCAGTTTAATTATTTAACAATATGATTAAACGAAGCTGAAACCTTGCTCCTCTTATACCGTTAAGAAGAAAAATTAACCCTTTTACCCTATACACCATGAAACGATTCTCCACGATATCATCGTTGCTGCTGATAGGCACAACGTTCGGCTACTTTATGAAGGGCTGGCTTTCCACTCACGATCTTCACATAGATTTAACTGATGAAGATGTGCACATGTATCTGTAAGATCATTCACATATAAATAAAAGTTTAAGCGGGCCCCTGGTTCGCTTTTGCCGTTTAAAAGGAATTAGGTTAAAACTAACATAAATTATACTTTTACACTTTCATACAAACCAGAAGATAAATGACATTACAAGAAAAGATCAGCTACATTATTGGCCGCGACATGGCTGGAAACCTTAAAAAACAAGGAATCGACGTGAATGCGGATGCTTTTATTAAAGGCATGAAAGAAGCCATTGATGGTAAGCCATCTTCTTTATCGCAGGAAGAGATACAGCAGGCCATGATGCAACTACAGCAGGAAATGGGTGCTAAACAGGGTGCTGCTGCATCGGAAAACCAGAAAGCCGGCGAAGCATTTTTAGCTGAGAATAAAACGAAAGAAGGAATTAAAACGCTGCCAAGCGGCTTACAATACGAAGTACTGAACGAAGGTTCTGGCAAATCGCCTTCTGCCTCTGACAAAGTAACGACGCACTACCATGGCACACTTATAGACGGAACAACTTTCGATTCGTCTTATGAGCGTGGCCAACCGGCAACTTTCCCGGTTAATGGTGTAATTGCCGGCTGGACCGAAGCCTTACAGTTAATGAAAGAAGGTGCTAAATGGAGATTATACATTCCTTCAGAGCTGGCTTATGGTTCGCAGGGTGCAGGCGATGTTATAGGGCCAAATGCAGCACTTATTTTTGATGTTGAACTGATCTCTGTTCACTAAGCAGAAATACACATACAAAGGCTAAACAGAAAGGCCGGGCTACTTATAGCCCGGCCTTTCTGTTATAGTTCTACAGCTATAAGGTTATACTTTATGGTTTGTTTTCTCTACCTCGTTAAGCCAACGCAGGCACTCTTCATAGTATAGGCAATGGTTCATTATAAGCAGGTTGTCGTTTACGATCAGGTCGTCGCCATCCATGTCGTGCACCAGGCTCTCGTAAAGCGATACCGGAAGTATAACAGCTATAAATACATCGCGTTGTAATAAGCGTAATATCTGCGGGAAAATATTTTTAAACACCCAACGCTGGTCTTCTCTGTGTATACCTTCACGCTCCTGCAGGTCGAGCACCCATCTGGTTGGCTTATAAACCCGCACCATCCGCATTATGTGGGTATACCCTTCTCTGAAATCTTTTGTACTTACTTCTCCCTGCCATTTAACATGCAGGATCTGGGTGGCAGAATTATAGAACACATGCAGGTTCTCGGAGAAATGTATATCGTCGGGATATACATTATCTGAAATATCATGCCCATATCGTGCCTGATACACAATTGAATTTAACATAGTTTGGCTAAGCGTTTAAACTGACTGATTAAGATTTATACAGAAAACTGGTAGATTGTGCACTAGACAATAATAAAGTAATAATAGCTACTAAGCAAGATAATATTAACTTATGTTCATGTATAATATACTTTTTACTAAGTTTATCAATATTATTCTAACGCAGCTTCCGGTGCTATAGTATAGGCAAAACCGCCTGATTTGCTTTGGCTGGTTCAAAACCGAACAAAACGCTGCTACTATCGTTCTTAAACCAACTATTATTGAACCTAAAATACATAACCTGTATGGCAGACAACCACAACGAAGGAGCTAAATTCCTGAAGAGCGTGCATCAGTATTTTGATAATGCAGCTAAATTCTCAAACCTGGCACCAGGTATACTGGAACAGATAAAAGCCTGCAACAGTGTGTACAAAGTATCTTTCCCGATCGAGATAGATGGAAAAATTGAAGTGGTGGAAGGTATACGTGTACAGCATAGCCACCATAAGCTGCCTTCTAAAGGTGGTATCAGGTTCAGCATGCAGGTAGATGAGGACGAAGTAAAAGCACTTGCTACCTTAATGACCTTTAAATGCGCTGTAGTAGATGTGCCCTTCGGTGGCGCTAAAGGCGGCGTTAAAATAAACCCGAGAACAAGCTCTGTAAAAACCCTGGAGAAAGTTACCAGGCGCTATGCAGCTGAACTGATAAAGAAGAACCTGATAGGCCCTGGCATGGACGTGCCTGCCCCTGACTATGGTACCGGCAGCCGCGAAATGGCCTGGATCGCAGATACCTACCAGGCGTTAAAGTATGGCGAAACAAATGCGCTTGGTTGCGTAACTGGTAAGCCGGTTGGACAGGGCGGTATTCGTGGACGTGCCGAAGCAACAGGCCTGGGTGTATACTTTGGCATAAGAGAAGCATTAGCCGACAGAGAGTTATTGGAAGGCAAAAACCTGGATGGTGACACTATGCAGGGCAAGCGCATTATTGTGCAGGGCTTAGGTAATGTTGGTTACCACGCGGCTTATTTCTGTCAGCAGGATGGCGCACTTATAGTAGGTATAGCCGAACGCGAAGGAGGCATTTATAACGAGAATGGCATTGATGTAAAAGAAGCCTTTAAACACCGCAGCGAAACAGGCTCGATACTGGATTTTAAGGATAGCAAAAACATAGAGAACTCTCTGGACCTATTGGAGACAGAATGCGACATATTGATACCTGCGGCACTTGAGAACCAGATAAATATAAACAACGCTGCCAAAGTTAAAGCGAAGATAATAGCAGAAGGCGCCAATGGCCCTGTTACCCAAGAAGCGGAAGAGATCCTTTTACAGAACGGCATCATTATACTTCCGGACCTGTACCTGAATGCTGGTGGCGTAACGGTATCTTATTTTGAATGGCTTAAGAATTTATCGAATGTACGTTTTGGCCGTATGGGCAAACGGGCAGAGGAGGCCAGTTATCGCCGTCTAGTAAATGCCATCGAAACGGCTACCGGCAAAAGCATGAATACCCAGGAAAAAGCAATGCTGATCCACGGCTCAGATGAGATCGACCTGGTACGTTCCGGTTTAGAGGATACCATGATCAATGCTTATCATGAAATCAGGGAAACGATGCGCAAGAAGAATATATCGGATATGCGCACAGCAGCCTTCCTTACAGCCATCGAAAAGATCGGCGTAAGCTACGAAGCACTGGGTATTTTCCCGTAAAGTATAGATTTGATTTTAATTTGAGAAAGAGGTCGGGAGAAGTACAGTATCCTGACCTTTTTTTACGCTTTCCAGCCAATGGTTGGCCTCTTCCCTGTCGGTAAAGTAGTTAAACAGCAATTGCTCGTGGGTTTCGGCAGGCTCTGTAGCCGTATAGTTTGTAATGATCGCATTAAAATGCACATCCGTGAACACGACAGCTACAAAAACTTTGGTGTTAAGAGTTGCCAGCAGATTAGGGTAAAACTCAGTACTCAACCAGTCTTCCTGGTCACGATTTAAAGGGCCTATTGCTGTCAGGTCAATACAGTAAAGGTTAACAGGTGTTTGCTCCTTTACAAAAGCCAGCCCCTGCAGGTACATTTCAGTAAAAGCACTGTTGGTAGGCCGCTTTTTCCAGGTCACCTGCAATATTTCTTTATCGCCGTCATAAAACAGCTCTGAATATGGAGAAGCAAATACTACCATGCCATTACATGTAAACTTTAACTATTTTGAACGAAATATATACATTAAAAATGAGAGTTCAAACATTTGAATTGCATTAGTTAAAGAATATCCTAATCTATATGTTTAATAGCCAATTTGCATTCAAAAAGCTGACAATCCTATTAAAATTCCAGAAATACAGAAAGTCATTTCTACCTATAAGCTAACTGGATTTATACTTTAATTCCGGCATCAGGCTAAATATAGGGTACTTACATATTCTGTATACTTTGCAGAATTTATTTGATACAAAAATTATGCATTGCAACTTACACAAACAAAAAAGAGAAGTATAACCATATCAGGCTATACTTCTCTTTTTTGATTTTATAGTATAATTAAACGTTTACGAGTTGGCAAGGCCCAACCACTTACTGTATATTTTTTGTTGTGTTTCTGATGGGTTGGTAATACGCTGCAACTTATATTTTACTTTAGTATCCGGCAATATTTTTACCTGTAATACTTCCAGCAAGCCTTCGCGGGCTATCAATACTTCAACTTCCTCGCCGGGCTGCAATCCATTCACATAGCGGTCCAGGTCGTTGCCAATTCTGAAGCCATTTACAGCAATAATTTCATCTTTCACATTAAGGCCCGCTTCGTAAGCACTGCTGCCTCTGCTAACTGATGTTACCGTTACGCGGCCATCGTTTAATGATGTATTGGCTCCCCAGCTACCGGTTGTTACACCTTCGTTCTGGTTTACTACTTTAAGTCCGGCTGCATCAAAATAAGTGCTATAGTCCGGAGACTTTGTACCGTTAATATAATCACGGAAGAAAGCATCCATGTTACGGCCTGAAACATGCTCAATGGCAGCTTTTACTTCCTGTTCGGTAAAGCCACGGTTCAGCTTTTTATAGTAACGGTCATACATATAGCGCATCACATCATCCAGGCTCTTCTGCCCTTTTGTAGCTTCCAATATCTCCATGTTCAGGAGATGCCCTATAACACCGCCTTTGGTGTAATAAGATACTTCTGCGTTGCTGGAATTTTCGTTCTGGCGGTAATACTTTATCCAGGCATCAAACCCAGATTCGCTTACCGGCTGCACTTTATTGCCCGGTGTATTTTCTACAGAGCTTATACTTCCGCCCACTACATCAAGGTAACGCTGCTCTGGCATCAGGCCGGCACGGCGCACGATCAGGTCATCGTAATAGCTTGTTAAACCCTCCGAGAACCAAAGCAGGGTTGTATAGTTTTCTTCGTTATAGTTAAATGGCCCAAGTGGTGCTGGTCTGAGGCGCTTTACGTTCCAGAGGTGAAAGTATTCGTGTGCTACCAGGCTCATAAAGCCAGTATAGCCGCTATCAGATCCGTAGTTAAAACGACTTGTTTGCAGCGTTGTAGAGTTTAAGTGCTCCAGTCCGCCGCCGCCGCGCTGCAGGTTATGTACTATAAATACATACTTCTCCATTTCTGGCAAGCCGCCCATCAGCTTTATCGTTTCTTCAGCTACCCGTTTCATATCGGCCATCAGGCGCTCCGGGTTATAGTTGCCATACCCATACATAGCCACTTCGTGCGGAACACCGCCAGCTTCGAAAGTATAAATATCCTGGTTACCGATCTCAAGGGGCGAATCGGCCAGTACATCATAATCCGGGAAAGTATATGTAAACTTCCCCGTCTCTTTTAACCCTGTTGATACTTTTGTAAAATCCTGGTGAGGTTTAACTACCAGTGTGCCACGCTGCTTTTCGTAGCCTTCTGGGTACATAAATATGCTGGTACCATTAACGTAGCCATGCGAAGCGTCGAGGTAACTGGTACGCACCGTCAGTTCGTAAGCGTATACTTTATAGTTTACCTTCACTTCAGAAGCGCGGTTACTGTACACACGCCAGGTGTTTTTGTCTATCTTTTCAGATCTTAAAGTTTTGCCTGCACCATCGGTAGCCGTAAAGCCTTCCACATTTTTAGCGAATTCGCGCACCAGGTAAGAGCCGGGAGCCCATACAGGCATCGTGAAATCAATATGCTTTTTTCTGGCACCGTCCAGTTCTGCCGTTACCTCAAAATAATGAGTGTGCGGCTCGGGCATAGAAAGTGTGTAGCGAAGTTCGGCAGCAAATGCCGGTGAAATGAAGCCCGAGAGAGCTAATAGAAGTATAAAAAGATAAAGTTTAGTTGGTTGTAGTATCCGGGACATGTTTCAGGTTTATGATTTGATTATAAAGCATGTTACAACAATTATGCTTTTTTTCAAAATAAACCCCACTCCTGCTCTTTATCCTACGGCACTTCTGTAGTGAGATAACAGCCAGTCTTGCGCATCCGGAATATGGAAAAAAGTATCGATGATGATAAAAGAATTGTAGCTTTTTAAACCATATAAGCCAACTTCCTGCAACATTCCCTGGTAGCATTTCTCAGAAACAACAATAGCAATATAGTTTTCCTGGCCCAGCATCATAAGCTGCGGAAAAAATTGCGCCTGGCACCAGGATTCCTCTTCTTCGCTGAGTGCATCAATTTTTCGCAGATCAAATAACCACAGGTTTCTCCGGTCATGCTTCACATGCTCAAGTGCCTGCAATAAGCCAAGCCTGAAATCATCAAACCCAGGAGTAGCTTTGCATATTATAGATATCCAGGGCTTATCTCCCGGGACATCTATTTTAAAACCAGTTGTTTTATAAAGCTTCATCTACTGGATATGTTAAATTAATTATGACAAAAATATACCATTTAACTTTAACAAACCCAAAATTTTATCAGATTAATTCAAAAATAATCTGAAATAATGTAAAAGATGAACTTTTGAGGGTGAATACCACATTAAGTTGTGTAAAGATACTGTAAAGTAAAAGTATAGAATTCTTGTATTAAGCAAGTTATACTTATTACTGGCATGGTATTGGGATAATACCTACTGAACTCTACAACTTATACTATGAAGAAGAACTTAACATTACTTTTTGCTCCGTTTGCTATACTTGTAGCTCTTTTAATGGGTGGTTATGAATTGACTAACTCTGAGGTTGAAGCCCCACAGGAAGCTTCTTTAACTGTAGTTAACACTTCTTACAAACAACCTGTTACTTCTGCTCAGGCGGTTACTAAAGATAACTGGATAAAGATGAATGAATCAACTCCATCTGACCGCGCTAATACTTCTGTAACATCAACCCAAGAAATGATCGATTATGCCATGAGCCTTATCGGGACACCTTATATCTGGGCTGGCGAAACGCCAACAGGGTTTGATTGCTCCGGATTTATAACCCACGTGTATAATACCTATAACGTTAGCTTACCACACTCATCGGCCATGCAGTCGGAAGAAGGTGTGTTTGTAAACAAAAATGAAGCAGCCCCCGGTGACCTTGTTATATTTACAGGCACTAACCCTGCTAAGCGCGAACCTGGCCATGTAGGTATAGTTATCTCGGAACCAGGCGATACTATAAGTTTTGTGCATTCATCGTCTAACGGTGGCGTTAAAGTTAGTAAAGTACAGGGCAGCGGTTACGATGTGCGTTTTCTGGAAGTAAGAAGAGTATTATAAGCTGCTATATAGTTTAACAATAACATTATAACATAAAGGGTTTTTCTCGTACAAAGCAATGTACCAGAAAAACCCTTTTGTATGTTACAACCCTACATCATCAATTCAATTAATGCCATCATCCTTATTATAGTTGGGCTTATAGTATACTTTATACATCCCGAAAGACCCATGCTGGCCTTGGTAGCTCCAGGGCTTGGCATTATGCTGCTGGCCAGTACTTATCATTTAAAAAAGCACAACCGCTTTGTAACGCACACGGTAACGGCACTTACCTTATTAGCAGCTGTAGTTATTATTATGCGCTTAAATGCCGCCGGCGAAGAGTGGGATACGGTACATGCGCTATTATTTTTTATGGGCCTGAGCTGCCTGCTGACAGCGGGAGTGTTTATCGGGAGCTTTATAAAGGAAAGGCGCCTGCGTAATAACAGGATCTATAAAGACGACCTATAAAGTATAGATGGCTATAAAAGCGAAACACCTGATGTAGCCCGTCAAGTTACACCAGGTGTTCCCAAAAAATCCTAAAAAGTCTTAACAAGCGATATACCTGTGGTTCAGGTTACCATCCGAAGACCTTGAAGCAATATTAGCTGTGCAAACAGCAAAATCCCGTTTACGAAGCCGCCTCACTGTTTAGGTGAATGCAATTACTTAGGCTTATTAAAACTTGTTTGGGATTAGACATTTGTACCTCCTTTCTCTAAAGTCCGACATAGACCCTGAACCTTCGACCAAAATTGAATTAGGTTATCAGACCAGAGTTGTAGCACTCGCTACTGTTATTATCTAAAGATAAAAGAACGCCTTAAAGTTCACAAGGGTTATGTATATTTTATTTATTTTCTAAATAGTTTTCCTCTCGCCTATTCTGCACAAAACTGCCTTCTAAGTATAAAATCGCATCTTTTAAAGTATAAATTACTGATGTACAGAAATATACAAATGGTATTCTTTCAATTAGCTGGCTACTATTACTCATTTAGGAACGGAATTTGACTTAATGTATAATACAGGATGAACGGTACTTCAATTTATACTTGCAATATTTATGGAAGCCGTTCAAAAAGCTGTCAGAAATGAATTATTTTTATTATTTTTCGTTGCTTTAAACAATTAACTAACTGATCATGAAAAAACACCTGCTCACTTTAGTGGCGCTCATGCTTTTCAGCACCTTAGCCTGGGCCCAGAAAATGTCTCCGGTTGGCATCTGGACGAATGAAGAAGGAAAAGCCCGCTTCGAGATTTACAAATGTGGCGACAAGATGTGCGGTAAAATTGTAAGTCTGAAAGAGCCGCTGCGTAATGGCAAACCTAAGCTTGATGAGAACAACCCTGAAAAGAAATATCGTAACCGCCCGCTTGTAGGTATGGAGTTTATGAAAGGCTTTGAATACGAAGGCGACAATAAGTGGGACGAAGGTACGATCTACGATCCGGAAAGCGGAAAAACTTATTCGTGCTACATGAAAATGACAGGCAAGGATAAGATGGAAGTAAAAGGATACATTGGTATATCGCTTATCGGGCGCACCCAGAACTGGACAAGAATACAATAGCTATAAATGCTATCGAGATAAAACAAAAAAGGCTGGCAATTACTGCCAGCCTTTCTTTTTTAACCCTTTACCATCATTAATACTCTTAACTGAGGGCTAAGGTTTTAGACTTCATTAAATAATGTGTTCAATTTTATACTCCTGCCCTCTGAACTCGAACGATTCTCCGGTAGTTTTACCAGCCATCGCCTTAAAAACCGGCGACAAACCCGAAATAGCAAAGAACGTTTCTCCTTCAACTTCAACTTTGCCCAGGCTTACCCCAATAAAGTAATTCTGTACGTTTGTGTGCACTACAGCGCCAAAAGCTATTTCCTTGTTCTCTTTGGTAGCATTAATTCGCTTTAGTACCGCCATTGTCGATATCAGCTCATCCAGCTGGCGGGCATACATATCGCGTTGTATCTGGCATGCTTCCCTAAACGATTCAAATTTATCTTCCATAGCTCCCTGGTGTTCATTCGCGCTTTCCTGGGCATCGTCCATGGCGTCCTTTGCTGCTTTAATCTGTGCGTTCAGCATTTTGGTACATTCCTGCAGCAACCTTTTCTTGAGTTCTAATTCTTGTGCAACCATCTTCTTATGATTATTAGTTTAAACTATCCCATTAGTAGGCGGTTTAAATACCGGTTGCTACCTGGTAATAGCAATTGTATGCTCTAAATTGGCAGAGTAATAAAAGTAAATGTAAATAATGTCCGAAACGGGCAAACCGTAAACAAAACAGGGTAACAGAAGTTTCGCTATAAATTACTAAATGTCGTTAAACGTATTTTTTAAACGATTGTTGGGAGTGTTCAGTAAGTCTCCGGCTTGCACTGGAATAGGCCGTGGCGCAAGCTATCGTGCCCGGTTTGAGGCATGGAATAAATCTACTCAGTCGCAGATACTTGTTGGTGCATTTAATAAAGCTTACCATTACCAGAAAGCTGGTTTAAGGCATGCTTATCGCGTACAGTTACTTCACGAGAACCACCGTAATGGGGCGGTACTTTTTTATGACCCAAGCCTTAAAGCAGATGAATTTTCGTTTCTGTTTGATTACCTGAAAGACCAGGCTTTAGCACTCGGTTACAAACTGAAAAGCGCACACAAACGCAAGCTGTCTTACGATAAAGACATACAGGCCACAGAAACTTACCTGCTTACTCCTCTCCCGCACGATGTGCCCGGCACTCAGCTTTGCGATCAACGTTTCGGGCATATCCTTATCGATCATACTAAAATTAACGGCCGGCCGGGCTATATCCGCATAATTACCGAAGAGATACCTGACCAGCACTTCAGTCAACCTAAACCATTCCGGGAATTGCTCGATAAGCTTCTGCCATCAACGCAAAACGATTAACTTCGTAAACAGCACTACTACACCGCAACAATAGTATAATAAGCTGAATTTTTAAGCTGTTATTTATAAATCAAGTATAACCTATACGTAACCAGGTATAAACCTATAGTTACATGAAGCATATTTTACTACTGCTTTTTGTATTTCTGTTTTGCTGCCCGAGGGTAGCCCGGGCAACGCATATTGTAGGCGGTGAGTTTGAGCTGCGCTACGAATCGGGTAACAGATACCGGCTTACACTTAATTTATACAACGATGATATAAACGGCGACCCGCTGGCAATAGACGACTATATCATTGTTAACATTTTTGAAAAGAAGACTAACCGCTTTGTAAGGGAAGTTATACTTCCGAGCCGGTCAAAATCGAATGTGCGTTATACGAACATAGATTGCACAGTTGGCGGCCTCAAAACAAGCAAAATAGTTTACTACGAATCTATCACCATGTCTCCATCCTCGTATGCCAACCCGGATGGATATTATATATCCTGGGAACGCTGCTGCCGAAACGAGACAATAACAAACATTATAGAGCCCAGAGATGCTGCCCAAACTTTTTACCTCGAGTTTCCGGCTCTGCTGCAGAATGGAAGTACATTTATAAACTCTTCTCCCCGTCTCTTCCCGCCCCTCAGCGATTATGCCTGTGTAAACGAATTATTCTATTTTGATTTTGCCGGCCACGATCCGGATGGTGACTCCCTGGTATACGACATGGTTACCCCGTTAAACGGATTTACTAATCCATCCATGCCAGCTTATGGTTCCAGAGGTTACGAGCACATTCGGCCGCAACCAGCCGATTACCCGCCAGTGCAATGGCAACCCGGCTACGGCACAACTACCCAGATTCTCGGTAACCCACCTATAAACATCGATAGAAAAACAGGTCGGCTTACAATGCGCCCCAACCAGACAGGTCTGTTTGTATTTGGCGTGCGTGTGCAGGAATTCAGGAATAATAAAAAGATAGGCGAAGTTCGGCGCGATTTTCAGGTATTGGTATTGGATTGCCCTACCAACCAAACACCTGAAGTTATGGCCCGCAAAAAAAAGGATAAAGCCTTTTACCAGGCAGGTGAAGTGCTCGAGATCGTGTCTGATGGCTCGCGGTGCATCGATGTATACTTCACTGACCCCGATATTTCGGAGTTTGTACTGCTAAAGGTGCAACCTGTTAATTTTACAAACAAAGACTATGAGTTGGAGGGTATTTTTCGAGGTATAATAAATCAGGGAACAACACAGGACTCCTTAAAAGCTACTTTGTGTTTTGATGACTGCTTTGATACCAATGGCGAAGTATACCAACTGGACCTGATCGTGCAGGATGATGGATGCAGTCTTCCACGCCTCGATACCTTAAGGGTAAGTTTTATTGCAGAGCCTAAGATCATCAACTATACTCCAACCCTAACCTCCGACAAAGCACCTATACTTTACGAACTCGACCTGTATGAACCCTTCGAGGCTCATTTTAATGCCGAGGACCTGAACCTGGACCCGCTTACCTTAAAAGCGATCGGGGATGGATTCTCTATAGAAGACCTGGGGATGAGTTTTACGGCAACGCCCGGAAACGGAATTGCAAATGGCGTTTTTAAGCTGAATGCTAACTGCCTGATGGCGCTGCGGGGAGTTGTTAAAGTTGACTTTATAGTTGAAGAACAGAACTGCAACCCTGATCAGCCGCCTGTTATATCCATGGAGTTTAAAATACGGGTGCCACAACTACAGGAGTACATCCCGCCCAATATATTTACACCTAACGGCGATGGCCTGAACGATTATTTTGAGATTCCTGGCTTACCCGCTGAATTTTGTACGGCTCAGTTCAGGAACATAAAGGTATTTAACCGCTGGGGCGTGGAAGTATACAACAGCTCCGAAACCAATTTTAAATGGCCAGGCAATGGTGTTACCGAAGGTGTATACTTTTATGTGATCGATTTTGGAAGCAGGCAGGTAAAAGGGAATGTTACATTGGTACGCTAAAACTTAAAAGGAGAACAGGAAAACCAGGTATAGACCCAGCCAAATAAAATCAAGGAAATGCCAGTAGCTGGCCAGCATAGCCAGTTGCAGGCGCCGGTACGGGTCCCGGATAAAGATAAGGCTGCGAACGCTGTCGGTGGCCACGTGAGCTGTTTTAAAGAACAGGAAAAAGAGGAAAATGATACCACCCAGGAGGTGTAAAATATGCAATGCTGTGATCAGGTACAGATAAGTACCGGATACCTTGCCACTAAACGTAATTCCGGCGGCCTCCATTTCGCGCCAGCCTAACAGTTGTGCTACTACAAACAATAAGCTCAACACTACTGTAAAACCCAGGTAACGGGTCATTTTGTGCAGCTTGTCCTTTTTATAGATAGCTGGCACACGGCTTATAGTATAGCTGCTTACAAGTAAGATAATAGTACTGATGCTAAAGAATTTCGGAAAGTCGGCATTCTGATGCTCAAACCCGCCTGTACGCCAGAAAGCAATTACCATCACCAGAAACAAAACGCTAATACCCATCATGCTCAGGTAAAGCAGTATCCGGATAGGGTGCATGCGCTCTATCTGCTTAAATGTAGACAGCTGCTTAGAGCCGATCTTATTTTTCTTATCTGAATCCATGTATTAAACTCCTCCGGACATGCCTGCGCCGCCTCTGCTACAACAACTTAAATCCGTATACTTATATACCTATACGGTTTTGGCTTTGTTTAGCCTAAGTCAAAGAATTATACTTTTAAATTAAAGAGCTATAAAGTATAGAAATCGGGCTCTATCATATTTTTCTGATCATTTGACCTACCCTGCCTCGTGCCAGCCGTTTATTACAATGTAGATTAAGTACAGAACCTATGCATCAAAAATTTATACTTTCTTTTTTCTTCTTGGTTGTGGTAATCCTGGGGCTTTCCTCTCATTCCGAAGCGCAGAGCAGGCAGCCCTATACTTCTTCAAATTACATTACAATTGTGCTGGAAAGTCCCTATGGGCGTTACGAGTTTAAATCAGAACAATTACTGGTAAGGTATAACCGCCTGACAGAGCAACTGGAGTGCAGTGTGCTCATAAACTCTCTCCTACCCACCTCAGATACTATTCCGCCGGCTATGGCTTATGATGTGTTATATGGCGCTAAGTTTCCCGAATTCATTTTCCAGATAGATGTGCCCGACGATATTATAAACAGTGGCAAACCTTACCCGGAACCGCTCAGGCAACGAACATATATTACTTTACAGGGCATAACAAATCAGACCCGCATACCTGTTGTTTTTGCACCCGACCGCAACACACTTACGTTTGGTACCAACTTCGATGTAATGCTGGATAACTTTCAGGCAAGTATACCAGTACGTTATACACGTATTTTAACCGGCAGGGTTCTAATCAACATCAGTAATGCACGCTGGGTAGAAAGGTATTGATAAACAGTTTAAATTGTACCTACTTATAGTGTATTTACATCGATTTAGTATCTTTGCCCATTAATCAGAACTACGCCGACATGAACAAGACATTACTTTTTGTACTGATAATGAGTGCCACTTTGCTTACCGCCTGTAACCAGGAACAAGCCAACGAACAGGTTACTCAGACACAAGAAGAAACATATGTTTACGGACAGGAATTTGATGACAGCAACTTGCTTTCAGTAACCCAGTTCCTCGATTCGGTATCAAACCAGGATTCAGTTGAGGCAACTATAACCGGCGAGATCGTGGAAAGCTGCCAGTCGAAAGGGTGCTGGATGGATCTTAGACTTGCCGATGACACTAAGATCAAAGTAACTTTCCGGGATTACGGCTTTTTTGTACCTGCTGAAGACCTGGCTGGCAAAGCCGTAACGATACACGGAACAGCCAAACGCGAAGTGATTTCGGTTGAGGACCAGCGGCATTATGCTGAAGATGCAGGTAAAACGCCGGAGGAAATTAAAGCCATTACGAAACCGCGCGAAGAACTCAGGTTCGTAGCCAATGGGGTAAAATTTATAGAAGTATAATCAACTAAAAGCCACTTTCCCGAGTGGCTCTTTTCTTTTAAAGCTTTAGCTCAGTCAGGATAACTGTAAGCTTTATCATATACTCGGCTCATTAAGCGCACGTAATTTTCAAGTATAAGTCTTCTCTAACTATAAAATCTGGCCTAAACCCGACCAAGTTTCCTTCACTATACTTTATCATCTAACTATAAACCAATCAACAAAAAAGCTTATCTTTGCACCCTGAAATTAACTACTAAAAATACATGGGATTAAGATGCGGCATCGTAGGCCTGCCAAACGTAGGTAAGTCAACTTTATTCAACGCTATTTCTAACGCCAAGGCAGAATCTGCCAACTATCCTTTCTGTACCATCGAGCCAAACGTGGGCATTATTACTGTGCCCGACGAGCGACTGCAGATCTTGGAAGAACTGGTTCATCCGGAGCGCGTGCTGCCAACTGTTATCGAGTTCGTGGACATTGCCGGACTTGTAAAAGGTGCAAGCAAAGGCGAAGGTCTGGGTAACAAGTTCCTGGCGAACATACGCGAGGTAGATGCCATTATACACGTAGTGCGTTGCTTCGAAGACCCGAACATTGTACACGTGTCTGGTAAAGTAGATCCGATCTCTGATAAAGAGATTATCGATACAGAACTGCAATTGAAAGATCTGGAGTCGATTGATAAAATGATGCTGAAAGTGCAGCGCTCTGCCAAAGCCGGTGATGCAAAAGCAAAGAAAGAACTGGCAACACTTGAACGGTATAAAGCACATTTGGAACAAGGCCAAAATGCTCGCAGCTTAGATGCAACGGACGAGGAAAAGGAAACTGTGAAAGACCTTAATCTACTAACTGAGAAGCCGGTAGTTTATGCTGCTAACGTAGATGAGGAATCTGTAAACACAGGTAATCAGTTTTCGAAAGCATTGGAAGAGCACGTAAAGGCAGAAAATGCGCAGGTTGTTCTCATCTCTGCTTCTATTGAGGCTCAGATCGCTGAGTTGACCGACCCGGAAGAAAAAGAAATGTTCCTGGCTGAGTATAACTTAAAGGAGTCTGGTTTAAGTAAGCTTATAAAGGCTTCTTACAGTTTGCTAAACCTGATAACATACTTTACTGCCGGTGTTAAAGAAGTACGTGCCTGGACGATTGAAAAAGGCTGGAAAGCCCCTGCTGCTGCCGGTGTAATTCACACTGACTTCGAGAAAGGTTTTATTCGTGCGGAGGTAATTAAGCTTAAAGATTACCAGGAGTTTAAATCTGAAGCTAAAATTAAAGAAGCCGGTAAAATGGCTGTGGAAGGTAAAGAATATGTTGTACAGGATGGCGACATCATGCACTTCCGTTTCAACGTGTAATTTATACTTTTAATATATAGAAAAGGGCAGCTTTATAGTTGCCCTTTTTGTTTTATACTTTCTGCAAAACTATAGTTAATATCCTTGGAATCTGAGTGCGGTCGTTATCGTCGAAGAACTCGTTGAGATCGGAAACTACAAATCCATGCTGTTTAGCAGCCTGTATGAAGTCTGAAGTATGGTGCGTGTAACATTCCAGTACCTGCAGGCCATCTTCCGTATCGAAGCGGGCTTTGCTGCCTGTATATTGTTTGAACGGATGTAATTCACCTATGTAAACATACCCGCCAGAAACCAACATATCCGCAGCTTGCCTGAAAATATGCTCCAGGTTTTCGATGTGCTCCAGCACCAGGCTAAAAGTTACCAGATCATACATTCCACTTTCGAAGCTCCATCCTTTGATAATGTCAGCCTGAACGAAGTTTACTTTATCTGATGTTACTTTCTCCTTCGCTTTGGCCAGCATCTCTTCTGAAAAATCCACCGCAGTTACATGATCAGCTTTTTCAGACAGCCACAAAGAATTCTTACCGGTTCCGCAGCCAATTTCCAGTACCTGCTTAAAATCTATAGTTGAAAGTATAGTTTGTAAAGCAGTACCCTCTAAATCACGTGTTTTATTTTCGTTGGTATCGTATTGAGAGGCCCAGCTGTTATAGGCTTTTTGGATACTGGACATTTTATTTTTAATAGAAACGTACTAATGTATAGAAGTAAGCTTTCGTGTATTTGCAGTATGTATGAAAGTATAATTTAATTTATTAACAATACTACCTTCTTCTGTTAAAAAATATCTCTTCATAGCCTATCAGCAGATCAGCGCGGGTGCCGGGCGGACGATAATAGATCAGGATGTCGTAACTGTTCTCCGTCTGGAAATGGCTTCCTTCGTAAAAACTATAATCCAACAAATTGTTACGCTTCAGTACATACTGGTAGTTATAATAACCTTGTTTAAGCAGTAATTTACCACTATAAGCGCCTTGCTCGGGGTTATACTTCATGCGTGCATCAGGGTTCAGTTTCCAATCAGTTAATAAACCCAGAATATATACTTGCCCGGTATGTTCTTCTGTCGTCTTCAGTTCAAAATCAACCCAGGTATAGTCTGCATTAACATCTCCATTGCCATACTCGCGGTTATTCAAGATCATTTTTCCATTTATATCCGGCTCCTGACTGTATACTTCTGTCGAACGATTTTTATCGATCTGTAAATAAACCTCAATAGGATTTGCTTCAGTATTTATGTTGCTTACACCAATTCCATTGTAGCGTATACTCCGGGTGTCGAAAGGCCTATACTCGCTCATGCCCAGGAAATTATCTTTCGGTTCGAAGAATACATATTCCAGTCGTTTCAGGTGGTCGCGCACAAATGTCGGCGAAGGTATAAACTTAGCATTATCCCAACGGTGGTTCTGACGTAGTACAGCCTTCACTTCCATTGCCGGGTTTATAAGTTCATAGTCCTGGTAAAACACATTAAATTCAACGGGCTGCCTTGTCTCGCGGCCAGTTGAACCAGCAGGCAATCCAAGTTTAGCTGTTACTGTGGTCAGGTTCTGGTAAACCATAAGCCTGCGTGTCAGTAGCAGGTTACCACCCTCCTCCCGCACTTCTATAATATAGTTACCGCTTAGCTTTACCCGTGGCATCCTGAATTTATAGTGTACATAAGGCACACGCGTGTTAACCGAATTCTGTACATCGGTTATAAAGAACTCATTAAAATCACTTAGGTATTGTGTTTCAGTCAGGTTAGAAGGAGTCCAGTTATAGTTGCAATGGATCAGTTTAGCAACCAACCGCTGCGGACCGACATTAAGCCGATCAAACTCCAGCATAATTGGCCGGCTTTGCTGTAACGAGGTTACTGCAGGTTCCAGTACCTCCTCAGGAACGCCCGTGGCCAGGTAACACTGCACCGATCTTATACTTTCATTATAGATGTAGTCTTCGTACCGGAGTTGAGCCTGCTGACCGGCTGAGCTGCTCTGCCCCTGTTCTTCAAGAGGAACGCAACCAGGCGAAATGATTATAGAAAGTATAAAAAAGAAAGATAGTTTCCTGAGCATAGCTGGATGAAGCAGCAAATTAAAAGATTTGCCAGCATGGTTATAGTTCACGAATATACCAAAATCGCTCTCAGTATCAATAATAAAGAAAGCCTATACCAGCTTGGTCTCAACTAACATACCCGACTGTAATGTTTTCTGTACCGGGCACCTGGCCGAAATTTGTTCAAGTCGCGATCGCTGCTCTGTTGTTAAGTCTCCGGTCAGCTTTAATACTTTTGTTATCCGTGAGATCTTGGCTTCTTTGTCGTCGCAGTGCGCACAGTCAGTTGCATATACTCTGTCATGCACCAGTTCCACTTCTGCTTTTAGTAACGGCCATTGTTTGCGGCTGGCATACATGTGCAAGGTGATAACAGTACAGGCACCAAGCGCACTCATAATATAGTCATAAGGTGTAGGCCCCGAATCCTGACCAGATTCAATGCCAGACTCATCTATTTCATACCGTTGGTTACCCATTTGTATGTCAGCCAAAAGCCCATTGGGTTGCTCAGCAGATACTTTAACTATTCTACTCATACGAATCCTTTTTTAGGAAACTATACGTAGTTTAAAAGTATAGTTACTTTATTAGTTTATACTTGATAGCTATAGTTAACAAAATTTAAAATCTGACATTCAGCTGCTTATACTTTGCATTAAAAAAAACAGCCGCTATAGTTTGTGATAACTTAATCTGCCCTTATATTTGCACCACAATTCAGCAGAATGGTCCGTTCGTCTAGGGGTTAGGACTCCAGATTTTCATTCTGGCAACAGGGGTTCGATTCCCCTACGGACTACTAAAAAGCCCTTCAGTTAAATCTGAAGGGCTTTTTTTATTAATCTGCGTACACATTTACGTACAAACATTCATTCCCTCCTAATTAGGCAAAAGCTTACCTATCAATTTTTAATTTAGGTTTTAGCAACACAAAGCTTCAATAAGCTTGGCAAAAATCACTTAATTTTATTTAGGTGACTTCACTCTATATAGTATAAATAGAATATTGGTTTTAAATCTTTATCTTCAAGCCTTTCATCTTTTAAAGAATTCACCTTTAAGTAATATGAAGTATTTCAACCCTGAAGAAAACAAAATTTATATAGGTAGCCATGATAAAATTTCATCATGGAGTGATGAAGATGATGAATTAAAAACAATTGAAAGGGTTAGATTGCTTCTAAAAAATTATCTTGAGTTAGATAATGTAAGCTTCCTGTTTGGATCTGGTACTTCTATACACTTAGGTGCGGTAGCCATTCGTAATTTCCCCGTTGAAGTTGAGGAGTATCTAAAAGAACAAGAACTGGTAATCGGAAAGGAAATCTACAAGGAATTTGTTTCTACTATTGAAAAAATTCAAAGCAGCACTTTAACTAATGTAAAAGAATGGGAGATACAAAGAGAAGGTGAAGGTGAAAATTTTAAGAGAATAGAAAGTTCAGGGGAAATAGCAACTGAATTTGAGAGAGTGCTTAATTTCTTGATTGCTAAAGACTATCTACTTGATGAAGATACAAGCACGCCTCGAACAGATTGTATCAAGGAATTGATTGTAAAGATTAAAGAAGGTCTCTTTTTGATTTGCGATGTAGAGAAAAGGCAGGTTCCTGAATGGTTAATTAAATTAAAAAAAGAGAGCTGGTCAGATCATCAAATTGAGCAAGGGAATTTACTTGAGAAAGAAAGCAAATACATTTTCCATGAGAAATTTCTGAAAGCTTTACTTCAAAGGCCATTAAACCTAAGACGGGCAAATATTTTCACATCTAATTACGACCTTGCCTTTGAATACTCCTTCGACAGACTCGGTATCCATTACATTGATGGCTTCTCGGGTTTTCACAAAAGGTTGTTTAAACCTGAAACATTTCAATACGACATATTTTATCCGGGTTCTACAACATCTGGTAAAGTACAAAGAATTGAAAAAGTAGTACGCTATTATAAGCTTCATGGGTCCCTCTCCTGGGTGAATTCAGATAAATTGAACTCTAACAACCTTTACGGTATAGAAGAAATGGCTTTACCTTTAATCCAGAAAGAAGAGAAGAAAGGCGAGATCATTATTTACCCAACAGCAGTAAAAAAATCCTACACATTAGATTTACCTTATTCTGAGCTTTTTAGGCAGTTTGCATCTACAATAAACCAGTCCCAATCTGTCTTGATTACTGTAGGATACGCTTTTGCTGATGAACACTTTAATGACATCATTTTTCAAGCTTTATCAAATCCTTCCTTTACACTCATTATAGTTGACTATGTAGGCACAGACAATCCTCATATCGAAAGAATTAAGAACTTGAATGATTCAAGAATTATCATTTTACAGGGTAAGTTTTTTGGTGACTTCTTGACTTTTGCTGATACGCTTATGCCTGACTTCTACAATATTGACAGCAATGAGAGAATAGTGGCTACCCTGAACTCATACTACCAGAAAGAGAATTCTAAAGAGCCTGTAGCATGATGAATGAGAGAAGAATAGGGAAAGTCATATCTGTAGATAGCTTTAGAGTTTTTATAAAACTAGACGACGATCTTAAAAGTCTTTATAAAAGTGGTTATGAAGACATCTATGAGGTTGCTAGAATAAATTCATATATCATCATTCCAATAGGAGCTGATAAGATTGTAGCAATGGTTACAAGAATAAAGGCTCTGGATGAGACAGAGCTTGAAAAGGACAAAGAAGCTATATTTTTAACTAAGTCTGCCAGGTACTTAGTAGCCACTATGATTGGGACAATAGAAAATGGTAAAAAATATATTCAAGGTGTTTACAATTATCCTGTTTTAGATAACCCGGTTTGGTATGTTACAAAAAAAGATCTAGATAAAATTTTTGACCAAAGCGAAAACTCTAAGATTAATTACTCTGAAGATTTCTTCCTCCCTATTGGAACATCTCCATCTTTTTCTGATTACAAAATAAAAATCAATCCTGATAAGTTTTTCGGCAAACATGCTGCGATCCTTGGCAATACTGGGTCTGGTAAATCGTGCACATTAGCTTCAATACTTCAAAGCCTATTTAACTTCTCTTATGGTGGCGAAACCCTGAAGAATGGTCACATAATAATATTTGATACCAATGGGGAATACAAGAATGCGTTTATTGGCTCACAAGAATACCCCTATAAAAAATTAGAAGTTGTAAATCCGTTTTATATAGATAAGAAAGGACTTAAAGTACCATATTGGTTTATGAACTTTGATGACTTTGACTATCTCTTTGAGCCAAGCGCTAACGTTCAAGCCCCTGTATTAAAAAGAGCAATTAATATTGCAAAAAGTGAAAAGGAATTTGAAAACAAAGGCCTAATTCCGAGGCCATATATTTTCTTTCTTGAAGAACTTCTTGAAGAGTGTCAATCACCAAATTTCAAAGTAAAAAATAGAATTTATAATGACTTAGAATTATTTGGGAAAGAATTTTCTGCAGTAAAAACAGAATTTGACACTTCTAATATTATAGGGATTTTAAGAGAGCTTTTCCCAATAAAAAAAGATTTAATAGTAAAGGGAAATGGCTTTATTGAAGGTCCTCTTAGTACTGAGAAGTTTTCAGATTTTGCTTCAAGGTTATCTGTAGAACTTATTAGATACAACCTTTATATATCAGATAAATTTATTTCAGAAGATAGGAATATCGATTTACCTGTCTGGTTCGATTACAAATCGTTATTACAAGAGCACATAGATAATGCAATTAATGAATTAGAAGGTTCTAATAATAAGATACGTGAATTTGTATCTACACTAAGACTACGCTTGCAATCTTTCTTAAACGATGACAGGATCTCATCACCACTGTTACTAGGATATAGAACTGAAATAACTGACAGTTTGGCTAAGTTCTTAGCTTTTATATTAGGGGATATATGCAAAGTATTTCAAGATGCAGATGAAGACATATTTACAAAGTATTGCAAGGACCAAAATCAAAAAACAAATCAAGAAAAATTAAACCACACTAAACCAAGTCAAATCACTATAATTGACATGTCTTTACTTCCCTATGAAGTATTAGAAACAGTAACTGGCTTGATTGGAAGGCTTATACTTGATTTCGTTTCAAGGTTTCCAGAAGAACAAAGAGGTAAACTACCAATAGTAATTGCTTTAGAAGAAGCTCAAAACTATATCCCCGAGAAAAATAAAAGAGAAAGAGAATCGGTAGCTAAAAGGGTATTTGAGCGGATAGCAAGAGAGGGTAGAAAGTACGGACTCTCGTTGCTTATTTCAAGTCAAAGACCTTCAGAGCTTTCTAAAACAGTTCTATCCCAATGTAATTCTTTTGTAATTCACCGTCTTCAAAATCCAGAAGATCAAAAGTATGTACGCCAGTTAGTGTCAGCTGCTAATGAAGATATATTGCAACAATTGCCAATACTTCCGCAACAACATGCTATTATAATGGGTGATGCTGTTCGAACTCCCGTTCAGGTAAAGATAAACTCAGCTGATCCAAAGCCAAATAGTAATAATCCAGAATTTATCACTAATTGGTTAGAAGAACAACCTCCTGGCTTCCCTGATTACATTGGCATTTCAGATGCTTGGGAAAAAGGTGAAAGATACTTTATTGAACAGGCTGATAAAGCGGTAACTGGTTTAGTCTATAAACCTGAACCTAAAATCAAAGCTGATAGAGAGGTAGTGTCTTTAGAAAAAATTGAAACACCAATAGAAACTAATAATATTGCATAGGTCTAAAAGTAGTTATTCCCCTATGCTCTCACCCCCATTCCACTGATAAAGGTCTCTACAAAGCTCAGCATCTTGGCCGTGATCCGCTCTGCAATTGGCTTGCGTTCCAACAGTTTTGGCTTGGCCGGTAGCATGTCAAGCACTTCATCTCTTAACGGTGTGCGCTCAGTAAACAGGTAGTTGCCCAGCACAGACTGCAGCTTTACCGGGTCCAGTTGTTCTTCTTTACTCATCTTCTCAAAAGCTGCCATTTGCTCCCGTGCCCAGAAGTTTTCGAAATGTTCCGGAATGTCGTCTATGTCTTCGATGTGCGGCAGGCTTTCTTCTATGAACTTGCGGATAAGCTCTCGTTTGCTGCGGAGCGATGGCTCTCCTGTCAGGGTGTCCAGGATCACTTTCATTTGCTTTTCCTTTTCTTCTTCGCTGGCGCTATTGAGCTTGCCGAGTAGCTTCAGGATATAGGCCACGTTGATCTCATCGCGGTGGATCAGTTCCAGTTCAAAGTCCACATCATCCAGTATGGATGCTTTCTCTTTTGGTTGTCCTGTCTGGCTTGGGCTCAGGTCTACGTACTTGCTTCTGTAGTCCGCGAACTCCTGCTCTGCCATATCCACGGCATCGAAACTAAAATCAGAAAAGGTCTTCAGGATGTTCCAGATGCGCAATAGTTCACGAAAGGCTCTGACAAAAGCCAGTTGTTCTATCTCGCTTGGCAGCTCGTTTACACTATCTACGGTAGGTGCAATCTTAATAAGTTCGGCGTAGGCAGTATTGAATTTAGTGACATAGTCTTCATAAGGGCCGATAAAGATGGTTTCTATAGCATCCTTATTCGAAAACAGCGCTACAGCATCATCCGTGGCTTGTTTCAGGTTGCGGAACACCACGATGTTGCCCTGCGACTTCTGCTCGGTATAAAGACGGTTGGTGCGGCTGTAGGCTTGTATCAGGCCGTGGTATTTCAAGTTCTTGTCTACATACAGTGTACTCAGCGGTGGCGAGTCAAAGCCGGTCAGGTACATGTTCACCACCAGCAGGATGTCTATTTCCTTGTTCTTTACCCGCTTCGAAATGTCGTTGTAGTAGTTGTAGAACGACTGGCTGTCTTTGGTGGAGAACTTGGTATTGAAGAGCGTATTATAGTTTACGATAAATGCGTCCAGTTTCTCGCGGGTGTGGCTGTTGGCGGTATAGGCTATAGTTGGTTCTGCGGCTATGGCAATTTCTTCGTCTTCGAGTATATAATCGCCTGTAGCGCCTTTGTCTTCTTCGTTGGCGGTATAGCTGAAAATAGTGGCAATTTTCAGGTTGTGTTTGCCTTCGGCTTTGCGCTTCTGGAACAGCTCGTAATACTGAATCAGCGTATCAACGCTGCTCACGCAGAACATGCCCGTAAACTCCTTACCGTGCGTTTTACGCGGATGGTGCTCGATGATGTAGTCCACGATCTTTTCCAGGCGCTGTGGGGCCTCCAGCAGCTCTTTGGTGTCGATGTCTTCTACTTCTATGTCTATCTCCGTATTGCTGCCTTCTTTCTCCCGGTACTTGCCTACATACTCCACAGAGAACTTGAGCACGTTCTCATCTTTGATGGCATCCGTAATCAGGTATTTGTGCAGGCACTCGTCGAACAGGTCGCGGGTGGTGCGCTTGCCCAGGTCGTTTTTGATCACGTTCTCGGCAAAGATCGGTGTGCCGGTAAAGCCGAACATTTGGGCCTTGGTAAAGAAGCTCTTGATGCGGTTATGGGTTTCGCCGAACTGGCTGCGGTGGCACTCGTCAAAGATAAACACCACACGCGCTTCCCGTAGCTTTTCCAGTTTGCCGGAGAAACGGGCGCTGCCGATGGCGTTATTCAGCTTCTGTATTGTGGTAACAATAAGTTTGGTGTCACCGGAGAGTTGGCCGACCAGGGCGCGGGTATCGTCGGTGCCGTCGATGCTGCCTGCCGAGAAGCTGTTGAACTCTTTGGTGGTCTGGTAATCCAGGTCCTTGCGGTCTACCACAAACACGACTTTGTGCACCTTGGGCAGTTGCATGAGCAATTGGCTTGCCTTAAAGGATGTGAGCGTTTTGCCAGAGCCGGTGGTGTGCCAGATGTAGCCGTTCTTATCGGAGTTCTTTACCTTGTCGATGATGGCTTCTGTGGCGTAGTACTGGTACGGGCGCAGCACCATCAGGATCTTGTGCGTTTCACTCAGCACAATGTACTTGGTCACCATTTTGGCCAGGTGGCAGGGCTCCAGCAAGGCTTTTGTAAAGGCTTCGAGCTGGGTGATGAGCTTGTTATTTGTATCAGCCCAGTAGAAGGTTTGCTTAAACGACTGGCGGCGGTTGTTGGCGTAGTACTTGGTGTTGACGCCGTTGCTGATCACAAACAGCTGCACGTACTGGAATAGTCCATGCGACGCCCCGAAAGAATGGCGGTGGTAGCGGTTTACCTGGTTAAAAGCTTCTTTCAGCTCCAAGCCGCGGCGCTTCAACTCGATCTGCACCAGCGGCAGGCCGTTTACAAGCAGGGTTACGTCGTAGCGGTTTTTATAGGTGCCTTCTATACTTACCTGCTGGGTTACCTGAAACTGGTTCTGGCACCAGTGCTCCTGCTGCAGAAACTCCAGGTACACGCTTGTGCCATCATCTTTGGTGAGCTGCATTTTGTCGCGGAGCACTTTGGCACGGTCGAACACATTGCCTTTGTTCAGGTGGTTGAGCACGCGCTCAAACTCCTTCTCGGTCAGCGATACCTGGTTGTGCTTTTCCAGCTGGGTTTTCAAGTTGGTTAGCAGGGCCTGCTCGTCTTTGATGGCGACGTAACTATAGCCCAGCCCCTGCAGCTGCTTTACCAGGTTATCTTCGAGTACCTGCTCCGGTTGTGTTCCCATAGGTTTATTTTGGCATACTAAACAAACAGCTGCTGCAGCAAGCCTTTCTTGAATTGCTGCGCCTGCTCCAGTTGCTTAGAAGTATAGTTTATCTTGTTATCGATGGTGGTAAGGAAGCCTACAATTTTCTTCTGTTCTTCAAGTGTAGGTAAGCCAATCTCAACTTTAGCAATATTGCCTTTTGATATACCTAGTACAGAAACACCTGTAGCAAATCGCATCATCTGCAATCTTACTTTGTGTGACTGCATAAGATAGCCCTTGAAGCCTAAAGCGAATGCATTATAATTATCACGGGCTATATAAGTATGCAACCCAGCAACTACAGTTTCATTATTCAAGTTAATGATTTCAATTGCCTTACCAATGTCCTTGTAGTCTTCTGAAGCATCAGCAATAATTAAGTCGCCAACCAGGCAGTAACTGCTTTCGGCAATTCTGCTTGTATCAACATCTTCATTGATGTATGGTACATTCTCTTTTGTGATGTCGAAATTAGATTTGAATTTAGTATGAATGTCACCGTAGTGAATATTCTTTACCGAACCTTCATCATAGTTAAGCAAGCTCCTTGAATATGAATTTGTAGTATAAAACTCAAACACTTCTCCTAGCTTCTTTTCATCCCACTCTGGATAAGCATTTCCACTCTCATCTTTGAATCTGATTTGCTGGGAGAAAATCTGCTGCATCGCCCCTTTCTTATACTTCTCTAACACCGCCTTCTTCTTGCTAAGCTGCTGGATTTTTTTGTCGGTGGCTGACAGGAAAGAAGCTATTTTTTTCTGTTCGGGGAGAGAAGGATAATAGAATTTGAAGTTACGAAGCTTTGTTAAAGTGATTCTTGTAATTGCCTGACCAGCGATAGAAGCTTTGATTTCACTTTGACCTTTAGGCCCACCTATTATTTGGTAAATAAAACTATTAGTGGCTACATCTTTCTTTGCTCTAATAAAAGCTACACTTGACAAAAGACTAAATTCTTCTTGCAATTCATTCAGGCAAACTGCTCCCGTATTAGAACCATCTTTTGTAAGTAGAACATCATTGTACCGTACATCACATCGCTTATAGATATTCCTATGAGCTTCATCAGACAAGTATGGAACATCTGATAAATCCATATAACCATTCCTAATGTTCTTTGAAGTTATATACTTATAGTTACCTTCTTCCTGTAAAACAGGAGAGAAATGTGTTCCATCTTGTATTTTCTCTGCAACTTCATCAAGTTTCAATTTCACCCACTCCCCCTCAAACTCCGGAAAGCGAAGCGCAGGCACGTTATCCACGGCTGCTGTTATTTCTGCTGTTGCTTCCATAGTTAAAAAGGTTTAGCTATACCCAGCTCGTCGCAAAACGCAGCTATATTTTGGTCGGTACTTTGCATCTCATCTTCTAGCTTGGCAAGGGCGGCGGCTACTTCGTTCAGGTCTATCGCATCTTCCTCCTCGAAGGTGTCCACGTAGCGCGGAATGTTCAGGTTATAGTCGTTCTCTCGTATCTCCTGCAGGCTGGCCACATGGCTATACTTGTCCTCGGCTATGCGCTCGCGGTAGGTTGAGATGATCTTCTCAATATCGGTGGCGCGCAGGTAGCACTGCGTTTTGGCCTTTTCGTAATGCTGGCTGGCATCTATAAACAGGATGTTGTCGTTCTGCTCCCGGCACTTCCTGAACACCATAATACAGGTAGGTATACCTGTGCCGTAGAAAATGTTGGCCGGCAAACCAATCACGGCATCCAGGTAGTTGCGGTCCTCGATCAGGTACTGGCGGATGTGCCCTTCGGCTGCCCCCCTGAACAGCACGCCATGCGGTAAAACCACGGCCATGGTTCCGTTCTCGGCCAGGTGGTGCACCATGTGCTGCACAAAAGCGAAGTCGGCTTTGGAGCTCGGGGCCAGCTTGCCGTACTGGCTGAAGCGGTCGTCAGACATATGCAGCGGGCTGGCACTCCAGTTAGCCGAGAACGGCGGATTAGCCACTATCGCCTCGAAACGGTGCTCCAAATGCTGTGGGTGCTCAAGCGTGTCCTCCTGCCGGATGTCGAACTTCTGAAAGTGCACATCGTGCAGGATCATGTTCATGCGAGCCAGGTTATAGGTGGTGCGGTTGAGTTCCTGCCCGTAAAAGTTAGATACCTCCTCTACTTCCTTGGCTACGCGCAAGAGCAAAGAGCCTGAGCCGCAGGTAGGGTCGTACACCGATTTCAGCTTGGTCTTGCCCGTAGTCACCAGCTTGGCCAGTACTTTTGATACTTCCTGCGGGGTATAGAACTCACCGGCTTTCTTGCCCGCGCCGCTCGCAAACTGTCCGATCAGGTACTCGTAGGCATCACCCAGTACGTCTGCTTCGGTGTCTTCCAGCTTAAAGTCGATCTTATCCAGGTGGCCCAGCACTTTAGCAATCAAATCATTCTTGGCAGCTTCGGTGCGGCCCAGTTTGGTAGAAGTCAGGTCGAGGTCTTCGAAGAGCTTGTTAAAGTCGTCTTCACTCTCAGTGCCCATCGTGCTCTGCTCTATGTGCTTGAGCACCTGCGTCAGCTCGTCCAGTATAAAGTTGCTCGCGCCTTCTTCTTTGCTATTGGAGTTGCCTTTGCGGGCCAGTTCCTTAAACAGCTCCGTCGGCTTCAAGAAATAGCCCAGGCTGGCCAGCGCTTCTTCCTTTATCGCTTCTAGGTACTCCTGCCCTTCTTCGGTGCTTTCGTTTATGTTGGTGTATTTGATGCCATCTTCGGCCAGTATCTTATTGGCATACAGCTCCATCTTCTCCGACAGGTATTTGTAAAAGATAAAGCCCAGTATATAGTCCCGGAACTCGTCAGCATCCATTTTGCCGCGCAGGGTGTTGGCAATGTTCCAGAGTTGTTGTTCTAATTGGCGTTTGTGGTTTTCAGACATGGGTAAGCTAAAATGTACTTGTATGCACAGGACTGGCCTGCTATTCAAAAGTAAGCATTTTAGTTAAACCAAATTCAGGAAATACTATATTTAGTAACCGGTAAATAATAAATAAGCAAGTATATGCTGTTGTAACTTAAGCACAACATAACTGGTACTTAACCTGATGAAGTTCAGGTTTCCTTTTTTTGATTCAATCGGGATGCCCCTGTTGTGTGCAGCGGCTATCGCGTTGTTTTTGTTTGAATCCAAGAGACCTTTAAGGAAACGTATACGTCCTAAATTAGAGCGATTACAACAAAATGCTAGTGTCGCAGCAACAGCACTTCCAGCCTTACGCTTACTCTTGTTACCTTGCATGTATGCAGCTGCACAAAAGGCGGCAAAATATAGATTTGGCCTGCTGCACTGGTCTGGTTTGCCGTTATGGGCTCGTCATATAGCAGGCTTTCTGTTACTCGATTACACCAATTACCTTTGGCATGTGCTGCTGCATAAATCAGACCTGTTGTGGCGCTTCCATAACGTGCATCACATGGACCTCGACCTGGACCTATCTACAGCCTGGCGCTTTCATATAGGGGAAAATATAGCATCAGCCCCTTACCGTAGTGCTGCCGTTGCGTTTATTGGTGCGCCTGCATCGCTGGTACTATTTTACGAAGTGATCTTTGAAGGATGTGCTGCCTTTCATCATTCCAATATGCGGTTACCATTTAAAACGGAACAAAAGCTTAGCCATGTGATAGTAACACCCCGCATGCATGGCATTCACCACTCTATTGTGGCCAGGGAAACGAACAGTAATTTCTCGGTTATTTTTTCGTGGTGGGATCGCCTGCACAAGTCTCTTATGCTGCATGTGTCGCAGGATGAAGTTACGATTGGAGTGCCTGCTTACCGCGATCCTGCAGAGCAGACAGCCTTTAAACTCTTTACGATGCCGTTCTACAAGCAAAGAGCGTGGCGCTTGCCGGATGGCACTGAACCAAAGCGGGAGGAACGCTACCCATCTCATAAACTTTGCCCGTAGTGTGCGCAAGGAATAATTTCATACTAACTGCCAAAATTGATGAGATACCTGCATAAGCTAAATAAAATCTGAATAGACATACAAGTACAAGGAGACGATGCTAAAAACTTTCTGCATTATGCAGACTTCGAGCTGGTTTAGTTTATAAATTAGAATCTTTTCCCTTCCATCAAAATAAAGCCAGGTTTTGCCATAATCAGTTTCTATTGAACTAATAAATAGAATAACAGTAATCAAATAGGATACTACATGACATAACGTATGCACCATCCCCTAAAAGCTTGCCTGGTTTTGATTATTACTTCACTATTAGTGCAGTGTACCAGCAACAAAGAAAAACAGTCGGCTGCGTCTGAGCCTATAGCCATACAGGACAACTTCAAAGCAAACGGATTATCTTATTCTGTTCAGGCACAGAAGAGCGCAGAGGCCATCTACAGTGACCTTATCTCAAACCTGGAAGCAAACAGCGCTATTAACCTGGTAGCCCAGGTGAACCATCAGCAAAACGCCAGCGGAGCGGGTCTGAATCTGAGACCCACGCGTGTGGTACTGTTCGGCAACCCCATATTAGGCACCCCGCTCATGCAAGCCAACCAGCAGGCGGGTCTCGACTTACCTCAGAAGATTCTGGTATATGAAGACGGCTCAGGCCAAACCTACGCTGCCTTCAACTCTATACAATACCTTGCCGGCAGGCATGGCCTGGACACTGTCTCCACGCTTACCAAAATTGACAATGCACTTAAAAATTTGGTCGAGGGTTCCACTAATAGCCAGGTAGAAACTCCTTCGTTCAAGGCTGTAGCCTTGAACGAAGGAGTTAAAAGCATGAAAAGTATGAATTCTTTTTCGGCAACCTATGAAAAGCTTCAGAAGGCCATAGCGAGCAATACAAACCTTAAGATAATAGCAGTATTGGACCATCAACAGAATGCCAAATCTGCAGGGCTGGAGCTCAAACCGACACGACTTATCGTTTTCGGCAATCCTAACCTGGGCACGCCGCTGATGCAGGCTGCCCAGACAGTTGGCATAGACCTGCCACAGAAAATGCTGGTGTACCAGGACAGTAGCGGCACTGTGAGAGTTGCCTACAACGATCCTTATTTCCTTGCGGAGAGGCACGGCATCAAAGGGCGAGACGAAATACTACGTAAAATTACAGATGCCCTTGAAGGCCTAGCCACCGCCGCCACAAAGTAAGACGCTAAATGAAAAAAACGAGAAGAATATTCCTCCGAAACATGGCAGCTGTTGGCGCAGGATCCTTGCTGCCTTTCGCTGTAACTGGCATGCCCATGGCTACAAGCGCTGATAAAACCTTAAACACTACCTCTATGCAAAAACCAAAACTTCTGATATTCGATGTAAATGAGACCATGCTCGATTTAAGCGGCATGAAGCAACGTATCAACAAAGCGCTAGATCACGAGTTCGCTTTTGATCAATGGTTCTCGTTTATGCTGCAGTATTCTCTGGTAGATACCGTCACCAACAATTACCACGACTTCGGTACCATTGGCAAAGCTGCCATGCAGATGACGCAGGAGAAACTAAACAAAAGTATACCTGACAGCACAGTGCAGGAGCTTTTAAGTATGATCAAAAGCCTGCCACCGCATCCGGACATTAAACCCGGATTGGAAAAGTTGAAAAAAGCAGGTTTTAAAATGATAACGCTCACCAACTCTACAAAACAGGTTGTAACAGAGCAAATGAAATCGGCTGGCTTAACAGCGTATTTTGATGAGCTGTTAAGCATCGATAACACAAATAAGTATAAGCCACACCCCGACACTTACCAATATGCCCTGGATAAAATGGGAGTAAAAGCGCATGAAGCCATGCTCATTGCCGCACATGGCTGGGACATTACCGGTGCCTTGCAGGCTGGTCTTCAAGGTGCTTTTATTGAGCGTAAAGGACAGGTACTGTACCCGCTTGCTGACAAGCCGCAACTGTCAGAAAAGAGTCTTGTTTCTATTGCTGAAAAGCTTATAGCTTTGTAAATAAAAAACTCGACCTATAAAGCTATTGATTGGTCTTTTGTGCCAGTTGTACTACTAACCGGGCAATTTCTTCGGGTTTTTCTTCCTGCAGAAAATGCTTAGAATCTAGTTTATGTACCGTACTTAGGTTTGCGGCCCGCTTTATCTCATTCCCGAAATGCTCATAGTCTAACGCTGGGTCATCGGCTCCCCAGATGGCCTGTATCGGGTAAGGCACGTTCTCTACTGCCCGGTAGCAGAGCTGCTTAAACTCATCTGACTTCTGGAAATTGCGCATGATCTTTAGAAAGGCCTTACCATCGTCACCTAGTTTAAGCAGGTCTACATAAGCATATATCTCTTCTTTAGGGAGAGCATCTGCATGGTTTACTCCTAATTGAGAAAAAAGCAGGTACCAGGTAGGATGCTGAATGGCCATCAGTTGGGCTTCTCCTAGTATGGGTTTCTCAAAAGGCCGCATCGGTAATGGCTTTTTGAACTTGTCTACTTCTATCCAGGTGTTCAGAATAGTCAGTGAAAGAACTTTTTCAATGTTTTCAGCTGCCATCGCAAAACCAATTGGTCCGCCTATGTCATGAATAAGCAGGTGGTATTTAGTAATACCCATCACTTCTGCCGCCCGGGCACAAAATTTGGCAAAGTTGTGAAATGTGTATTCAAAATCTTCTGGCCTGTCAGTAAACCCCAGGCCAGGCAGATCTATCGCAACACCTCTCATTCCTTTTGCACTTAAAGACTGAATTACCTTGCGATACAAGTATGAAGAAGTAGGCACACCGTGTATACAAAAAACCACTTCTCCTTCTCCCTGATCCAGGACAAATGTATTGATACCATCCACCTGAATAAATTCGCCAGATCTCTTATGCGTTTCAATTACTTGTTCTACTGTTCTTTCATTTCCCATAAGTTTGTCTTTAGATCAATTTGTGTTGAATACCCTCTCTTATACCAATTCTACTGCTAAACAGGTTTAGTTAATTTCAATTTGATTTCTGCGATTTCCACTTTGTCAGTTATCCGACAAATCATGTATTTACTGAACAGAAGTTTTAAAAAAGTCTATTCAATACGGTTAAACGATGCGTATATCTACTTAATAGGATATACATATACTCTTTGATACTTCTATTTAAAGCTAACCCAGAAGTTTTAGACACATTAAAAAGCACTTTACCTAGCCTATATGCCCAAAAGAGACAAAGTAGAAAAAAACAGTGATTGGGATTTCTCCAATCTGAGAGCTATGATTCTCAACTGCACCTTAAAAAAATCACCTGCCGAATCGCATACCGAACGCCTGATCAATTTATCTAAAGGAATACTGGAAGAGAATGGCATTTCTGTAGAACTGCTGCGCCCTGTAGATCATAGGATAGCGCCCGGGGTTTATCCGGACATGCGGGAACATGGCTGGGACGAAGATGCCTGGCCGGAGATATGGGAAAAGGTACATGAAGCAGACATCCTGATTCTGGCCACCCCTATCTGGTTAGGTGAAAAATCATCTGAATGTACCAAGGTTATAGAAAGGCTTTATGGCCATTCAGGACAAACAAACGAGAAAGGGCAGTACATTTTCTACGGTAAAGTGGGAGGCTGCATCATTACAGGAAACGAAGACGGCATTAAGCACTGCGCCATGAACATTCTCTACTCGTTGCAGCATATCGGTTACACCATTCCGCCCCAGGCAGATGCAGGCTGGATCGGTGAAGCCGGACCAGGACCTTCTTTCGGTGATGACGGAGCCGGCCTGGACAATGAATTCACAAAGCGCAACACCACGTTTATGACCTGGAACCTGATGCACATGGCCCGCATCTTAAAAAAGCTCAAAGGCATTCCGGCCTATGGTAACCAGCGCTCCTTATGGGATGCCGGATGCCGTTTTGATAATCCGAATCCAGAATACAGGTAAAGATGCCTTACGGTATTTAATAAAAACAGAAAGATAAAAACTGACACACTCCTTATGGATGCTCCTATAACGCTTCAGGAAACTGGAGCTACTTTACTACCTATAATAAACCTGCTTAGAGAGGATACAAGCAGCGCTGACAAAGCAGCTTTTATGGCTGCAGTAACAGATGGGCTAAAGCAAATGCCTAAAAGACTACCATCGCGTTTTTTTTATGATGGCATTGGGAGCAGCCTTTTCCAAAAGATAATGAAGCTACCTGAATATTATGTGACACGGTGCGAACATAAGGTGCTCACAAAAAACAGAAAAGAAATTGTTAACTTATTCAGTAGCAAAGGGTCCTTTCATCTGATCGACCTTGGAGCAGGAGATGCTTTGAAGACAAAAATTTTGCTGCGCGAACTTAGAGATCAAGACATAGATTTTGAGTACCTGCCCGTCGATATTTCCGGTGATGCAATGCAGCAACTAATAAGTACGCTACAGAAAGAGATTCCAGATGTATCTGCGCAAGCAGTTGTAGGAGAGTATTTTGATGCTCTCAGTTGGCTACATCATAACAAAAGCCAGCAAAAGGTTATTCTGTTTCTAGGATCTAACATTGGCAATTTTGAACATGAAGAAAGCGTAACTTTTCTGACAACCCTTAAAACACACCTAAACAAAGGTGATAAACTGTTGATGGGAATCGATCTGATGAAGGATCCTGACACTATTTTAAAGGCCTACAATGATGCGTCAGGTATTACTGCAGCTTTTAACCTAAACTTACTGCACAGGATAAACAGGGAACTAGGAGGAAACTTCAAAGTGGACCAGTTCAAGCATTTTCCGCTTTACGATCCACAGCTAGGTGTTATGAAAAGCTACATCGTCAGCAAGATTACCCAGGAAGTTACCATTGAGGCAACAGGCCAGGTAGTACAATTCAAGGCCTGGGAAGCGATACACACCGAAAACTCACATAAATATGATCTCCATCAAATTGAACTGATGGCAAAAAGCTGTGGCTTATCCATTGAAGCTGTCTTTCAGGATGATGCTTGTGGCTTTGCAGATATACTCTTCACTGTAGATTGACTTTATTTAAAAAAACCACAGAAGGTTTAACTATGTTATACCTTCTGTGGCAAAAAACTTAATTACTTCCTGATCAGGCTATACACCGGTTTTAAAGAAGCAAAGTTGATGGCTGCACCGGCTACGCAATAGATGCAGACCTTTTTCTGAACAAAGGCCATTTTATAAAGATACTGTGCCGCCCCGGCAGCTTGTCCCAGAACAACCGCTCCAAGCGCCAGGTCCAGCAGGCGGGAGCGCTTCTTAAAGCGGGTTGCCGCTGTTGCTAGGAACATAATGGCCACATAAGCACCCAGGCTGATTACGCCATCCGGCATCCCCAATATCACGGCATCTTTCGATGTATTTACTTTTTTGGAGTCAAACACCTTTCCCGGTAGATCGGGCAAGTTCTTAAAATAGCCTAACTGCAACAATGAAATCAAGCTGAAATCTACCACTCCGGCAGCAGCCATTGCCGCTACGCTTCTCCTGTTTTCGGCATCTTTGCTCTTATCTTTTCTGATCTTGTCAATGTCTGATTTTTTCTTTCCCATAGTTCACTTGTTTTAATTTTTAGTTGTGCATTTAAAATTTGAACAAGGGTGATTCAGGTAGAGTTTTAGTCAGAGAGTGCTGCTTTTTAGCAGCATCCCCCACCATCGTAGAAATAGGTCGATTCGGTAATATAAATATCGTTTCTGTTCAGGTTCTGCAAGGCTTTAGCTGTTTTATCACATACGGCCAGTGGCTGGTTTTGCAGCAGCGTATGTCCTTTTTTGTCATCGAAGTATTCTTCGGCACCAAAGTATATGGCATGCTTTCCGGTAAACACACAAGGACCATCGTCTGGCATAGGGTCTTTAATGGCACAGATTTCCACACTTTCAATAAAAATTAGGCTGTCCGTGTCATATTGCCCTGGTGCCAGCACCCGGTAAGGACGTCTTGCCCTGATCTCGACTGTACCAAACCCAATAGCCGTTATCATGTCAATATATTGCTGCAGCGGTAGCGCACCACTCAGACACAAAGCCCGCAAGCGATCATCGTTGCGCAGGTTCTCCGACATAAAATCTTCGCTGGTTGGGTCAGACAGCACCAAACGGCCATGAGGTTTTAATACCCTGTACATCTCAGAAAGCGCCTGCTCTAATTCTTCTTTTTTAAAAATGTTAAAAAGGCAGTTTTGAGCAGCCACATCTATGGTTTCATTTTCAATAGGCAGTTCAAGCGCGTCACCGTTCCTCAGGTCTATAAAGTCCTTCTTAAACCAGTTGTTTGAACGCTCTGCCTCTTCCAGGTTCTCTGCGCAAACATCCAGCATGCGTACAACCGGGTCAACACCTATAACGGCTCCAGGTCTGCGGCAGAAATAGGCGAACTGCAACAACTCCATGCCGCCGCCAACGCCTACATAAAGCACGGTAGGGTTATGACTCAGATCGCGTGGGTTTACTGTAGATCCGCAGCCATAATTCATTTCCAACATCTTGGATGGTACCTGCAATTCAGGCAATTGCCATACGGGTGTAGTGGTGCAGCAAAGTCCTTTCTGCGGATTGTTAGCCGCTTCTTCATAAACTTGTTTGGCTGCTTCCAGGTAATTACTCATCGTTATTAACTTGTTTAAATTTTAAATACAATTAATTGAACTTCAAAAGCCAGTAAGTTAAACCAGCAATGACGGCTGCTACAGGTAAAGTTAACAGCCAGGATAGTAGTATGTTCTTTACCACTTTCAGATCGCTTTTTCCGGTTACTGTTCCAATACCAAATATAGATCCCACCGAGACATGGGTGGTAGATACAGGCAGACCATGTAAACTGGCTGTTGTAACAAGTACACCTGTGATCATGTTAGCTGCAAAGCCTTGGCCATGGCTCATACTTGTTATTTTCTTACTCATGGTCTCTCCCACTTTTCTGGCGCTGGTAAGACCACCTACAGCAATAGCGACAGCTACAATTCCAAGACCCCAGGTAATGTCAAAAGCATGTACGATCAGAAGCAAGCCAGCTATTTTAGGGGTGTCATTTAGACCACGTGCAAAGCTTACAACTCCTGCACTCAGAAAATGTGCTCCGTCCAGTAAACGTTGCAGGTTCAGGCCAAGAAAATTACCCTGGTATACATCCACACAATTTTGCAGAGAATCTACTTTTAAGGTTGCAACAGAAACTGCCGACAAGGACCCTATGGGAATGTAGTTAGGTTGTAACTCTTGTAGCGGTACATACTCTTTACCAATGCAGACACAGGTAGTTTTTGAAAGACCAATCAATGAGCTACCCCTTCGAAATGCGTAATAGGCAACCAAACTCAAAACTGCAGCCATCAGCGGACTAACAAGCAGAGGGATCAGAAAAACACTGGCAAGTTTAACAAAATTAAAGGCCGACCCTACAGCTACTACGCCGCTGCCAAACAGAGCCCCCACAAGACCATGCGTTGTGGATATGGGCATGCCAATACGTGTAGCAAGAAAAACAGTTAGCGATGCGCCGATAGCCACCGAAATAGCGAACTCTGGGCCTTGCAGTAAGGCATCTGGTACCAGTCCCTTACCTGAGAAATTCTTAACCAGCACCCCTGCTAAAAAGATGGCGGCCATAGAGCCCATCAGTGTAGTAATAGTCGCCCAGATTATAGCCGTTTTATAGTTCGTGGTACCACTGCCGAAAAGAGTGGCTACCCCCTTAAAGTTATCATTGGCGCCATTACTAAATGCCAAAAAACAAGCGGCTGCAAATAGAAGTATTATCATCCTGAAGCTTTTATTTTACGGTTTCACCGCCACAGCTCGAACCTGCCCCTGCTGAACAACCATAGCAATGCTGGTTCAGCACAATACTTCTGCTGTCCAATTGCTCTACATTAAAATCTTTGATGTGCTTCGGGGCGTTACCTGCTACTTTTAATTCCAGCATCTGATTAAAATCGCAGTCATACAGGTAGCCATCCCATCCAACTGAAATTGTGTTCCGACACATAACACCTGCGGCTGCGACCGGGTTAAAGGCATTGATAAGCTTCTGCATGTAGGTTTCATAGTTTCCACTTGTGATTAGGTAATCCAGGAAACGGCTTACAGGTAAGTTGGTAATACAAAAGAGATTGTTAAATTCAATGTTATAGCCAGACTTAAGCCTTCGCTTAAACTCCGCTTCCAAAGCTTGCTGGTCACCTGGCATAAAGGCTCCTGAAGGGTTGTATACAAGATCCAGTATCAGGCCGGAATCCCCCATGCCATACCCAACTTCATTTAACATGGTAAGTGCAGTAATTGATTTCTCAAATACACCATCTCCACGCTGAGCATCTGTGCGCGAAGCCTGAAAGTAAGGAAGTGATGAGACAACATGTACCTGATGCTTTTTGAAGAACGCTGGCAGGTCGTTGTATTTTTTATTGGCCAGGATAATGGTCAAATTACACCTGACAATTACTTGCTTGTTCAGTGCTGAAAGTTGTTCTACAAACCACCTGAAATCCGGGTTCATCTCTGGCGCACCTCCGGTTAAGTCAACTGTAGTAATTTGTGGTGAATGGCGCAAAGCATCCAGGCAGAGCTGCATTACTTCTCTTTTCATGATCTCTTTCCGGTCTGGCCCGGCATCTACATGACAGTGCTTACAAACCTGGTTGCACATTTTGCCCATGTTAACCTGCAAAATGGTGGTTCCAGTGGGCATCAACGGGTATAATCCCTGTTCTTTTAGTTTATCTGCAAAAGCTGGAAACTGGCTCCCCTGTCTGCTTGGTTGTTGCAAAACATTTAATTGCATGAATGGATCAGCAAACGGGTGCTCCTGCCTTTTTAGAGATTTTAATGTGATCGTCATAGAAATATTTCTCCTTATACACTAATACATTCTACGTAGTACTAATAAAGGTACTGAGGCAAAAAGTATAGTATTGTCGGAAAGCAGACAATTGAAGCTGTAGATAGGAACTAAAATGAACAACAAAGCCATACAGTCCTAGTTCTGTATGGCTTTTTGTACTGATTTGTAGTTGATAGAAATCAGAATATTAATTCTGTTTCATTTGTTTTACTTTCGACATGTCCATTGTAGTTTTATCAGTATCTCCTACATTACCTGAAGCAGGAGTAAATTGCAGACTTTTGATATAAGCTGGCATCTCTCCCTGCATCATCTGCATCATAGCATCGCCATAGAATTTTCTAGCATCTTCTACTGTTCGCTTATTTGTTATTATATCATTCGCTAGGTTCAGGGCCAGAATATTAGCTCCTTCTTTATCACAACGAGCTGACATAACTCCTTTTGTTCTCTCTACAATCACACTACCATCGTACATGGCTAATTCATCAAATTTATCAGCAGGCACTTTATAATTTATAAATTGCTCTAATACGTCTTTATGTGGCATCGGAAAATCGTGCTGTACTTCTTCTTTGTAGACAACAGTATGTGTAAAAGGTCCTGTATTGTGCCACATAAGCATAGAAGGAGTACTTTCTGCTGGTTGTCCATATTTTTCTATCATAGCTTTTGCCGCTTTTTGTGCAGTTTCCGGCCAGTCATTTACATTTACACTTGTACCTTGTGCCTGCTCATCTACAACTGCAGTTGCTTCTGTTGAGTTAGCATTTGTTACATTTCCATCTGAACATGCCACAAAAAGTGCAGTTCCAAATATCCCTCCTACTAAAAGGTTAAGTAATTTTTTCATAGTATAATTGGTTAGTTAAATAATTGTGAAAACTGCTGCTGCTGCTGCCCGTTTTATCACTTTTCCTTTTTTTGTACGCTATCAGGTATGGGTAGTTAAGGTTGGGATAAATCTAGTTACATGAAAAAAAGACGTGATTAAAGACTCAATAACTGCGAATACTTGCAATAAGCACAGCTAAACCAATTTGCAGGTCATTGCTCTATAAACTTCTTACCGATAGTGTATTTACAGTTTTGTCGTAGAGAAGACAATTAAAAATCTTAACAGCAGTTGTTGAAGCTAATTATCCGTGGAGTTGTAGTTTAAATAAATATAATATGGCAAACTCTTTAAGGAGAGATAGAAGCTAAAAATTATAGTTTACTTAGATCTTTGATATAAATACGATGCCTGTCATACGTAATGATACCTTCTTTTTCTAGGCATTTCATAACTGTTGAAACTGTCTGACGGCTGGTGGCAGTTAGTTTACCTATATCGTCATGCGTAAGCCGGGCGGGTATAGCGCTCTCATTGGAATTGGTAGCAACAGTGTATCCATATTCATGTGCCATATCTTTTAGGAAATCTTTTATTCTTTCTTCAGATGTCCTGAAAATCAAACTCTCCAGGCGCCGCTGAATTTTATTAAGCCGAAGTCCGATCAGTTTTGTAACCTGTAACGATAATCTTGGGTTATGCTCCATTAGGTGCTGAAAATCACTCACCTGGAATAAACATACCAGTGAATCTTCTGCCGTAACTGCTACTTCTTCACGTTCCTGCTGTCCAGCAATAGAGAGTTCTCCAAATATTTCTCCTGGCCCTAACATAGCTAGTATGATTTCCTTGCCAGAATCTGACTTCCGGGTTATTTTAACTTTCCCTTCTTTTACTAGGTAAAAAGAAGTGGCAGTATCTCCTGTGCAGTAAATGGTTGTTTCTTTAGGAATGTGATGCTTTACAGCCACTCCACCCAATTTCACTCTATCTTCTATTGACAGAATGTTGAAAAAACTGAAATTCTCCAGATACCAATGTACAGTTTGGGTAGTTGTAGTCATAGTTGCGCGCGTCACTTTTCAAATATAATGAAAAGCGTCAACTATGTTTCATCCTAACCCGCAAAAGAGATTATTCATGTTCTTCTTTAAATTCCTTTTTATAATCGATTACAGCCCCTATCAGTGAAGCATGCACAAATGCCTGAGGCACATTCCCCAGCCACTCACCTGAAACAGGATCGCCTTCTTCGGGCATGATACCAACATCATTAATGAATTGTAGTGCGGCCTGCATGATAGTTTTAAACTTCTCTTTATTGTGGCGCATCACCCAGTATTGGGCCATCCAAAATGTACCGGCTAGAAAAGCGCCTTCTTTTTGCGAATCATACTCTACCAGATGGCGCCGATACAAGTTATTATGGCAATAGTCTGTTTCCAGCTTCTCGATGGTTTTCAGAACCTCAGGTGTATCTGCTTCTGTAAACCCCCATATCGGAAATAGAGCTGCACTCACATCTACTGCATTGCTACCGGCATAAACTGCATAAGCACCATCAGGTGTCATGCAGTTGGTTTCAACATACCTCCTGATCTGTTCAGAAGCTTCCTGCCATCTTTTTTTCTGAATTTCATCTTGTGAGTGTTCGGCAATATATTTAAGGCTTACCGAAGCTACCACTTTACTGGAAGTATACTGGTGCAACTCGGTTTCTTCCCAGATGCCATGATCTGGCTTTTGCCAGTTCTCTACCAGAAAGTCTGCCAGCATTTCTACCGTGTCCCAATGTTCCCGGGTATCATATCGGTTGTAGATAACCTTTGCTGCAATAATAACATTGCTGTTTGCATCTAGTTGCAGCTGATTATTGGCACCGTTGCCATAGCGAACAGGTTTACTGTTTCTGTAGCCTTCAAAATCAAGTTCCTGCTCAGACCCTGCTGGTTGCTCGTCGAGTGTAAACATGGGTACTACAGGTGCCGGGATCCGGTGCATGGCTGAACAAATAAAACTCAGGAACATACGCTCTTCTTCCCCATCGCTGCCTGCACGGGCAAGGGCACTTACAATCATGGCCGCATCACGCAACCATACATAACGGTAATCATAGTTTCTGGCACCACCCAATACTTCGGGCAACGATGTTGTGGCTGCTGCTATGATGCCTCCATTCTGGGAGTAGGTTAGCATGCGCAAGAGCCGCAGTGACTTACGCACTTCATCTTCATAAGGCCCCTTGTAAGTAATATGGCCGGATACCTTACGCCAGTTTTCCAGTGTTAATTCCCTGGTTTGAGCTAACTGCTTTTCGGGTTCATCTACAGCTTTTTCTGCCAGAATAAACCATGCCTTTTCCTGTGCAGGTACCTGGCACAACACACCATGCTTTTCAATAACCAGCGGGTGAGAAGCATATAAATGGTAATCATGTTCTAATGTAACATGCCCATCGTCTATTAGCTTCAGTACCGGGGAATGGCGCCCGTAATCAGGGCTATGATTTATAAACACGCTATAAGGTTCTGGTGCATCTGAAAGTGTCCGGCAAATACCATAAAAGCTACCATCCAGAGGCATCCAGTCTTCTAATACCAGATTGCCTTTTTCTCCAGTAAAGTGAGTCTGCAACAGGCTACTGTCTTCAATGTAAAGGCGCTTTTCAAATTCCAAATTCATCAAATCTAATCGCCATATGCCACCCCGTTCGTTATCCAGTAGACTGGCAAAGAAAGATGAATGGTCAAATCTTTTCGGACAATACCAGACTATACTCCCTTGCTTATCTAATAAAGCACAGGTACGGCGGTCGCCTATCATGGCTAGATCTTTTATGTGCACTTTCTTATGATCCATTTCTCCTTGCTTAAATCTTTGTTTTCAGGAACTGGAGTTAGGGTAGCTATCGCAACAAATGTTCGTTGTAGCAGGCAGAATATACTATAAACCCTTACCCAAGTATTTCAAAGTACCTCGAACTATAGCAGTATATGAACGCATATACTAGATATGTAAGATACAGACTAAAGTTCTCGAAGTTACATGTATGATGATGTCGTAGATACGACAAAACTTAAACTAATTATATCTTAGATTCGGAAAGCGCCTTATAAAACACCTTTTGCGTAAAACTAAACTAAAGCCGTGATGCAAAAAGATGTAATTTACGGTCCTGAACTAACATCATATGGCGCAAACAAAACTCTGGCACCTCGAAAATTTCAGCATGCTGCACATACTTACCAAAGATGAAATGCAGGCATTGGACAGAATGGCTGTTATGCGAAATGCCCCACGCAACCAGGTTATCTATTTTCCTGAAGATACTTCTGATACTGTTTTTCTATTAAAGAAAGGGAAGGTAAAGATCTCCCGAATTGCAGAATCAGGAAAAGAGATGATATTGGCCATACTTGGCCCAGGCGAGATATTTGGTGAGCTTTCTATCACAGGGCAAATAAAGCGCGAAGAAATTGCAGAAGCCACAGAAGATGCCGTGATCTGTTCTGTTAGTATATCCGATTTTCAGAACATGATGGCTATGAACTCCAAGTTTAATCTGCAGGTCACAAAATTTATCGGGTTCAGATTAAAAAAGATACAATCTCGCTTGGAGAGCCTTATTTTTAAAACTGCAGAACAGCGTGTACGTTTCCTGCTAAAGGAATTGGCTGAAGAGCATGGTCGCCAACTAATTACTGATCCAGATGAGCGTGTTATTAAAATGCGGCTTACACATGAAGATATTGCCAAGCTATCAGCCACCAGCCGGCAGACAGTTACAACAGTATTAAACGACCTGGAGAAACACGGTCTTATCAGTTATGACAGAAGCCGCATCTTCGTAAAAAAGTTTAGTGAGCTATAGCCGATCTTTATTGATCTAGTTTTAGCTCCTGGCGAAGTGGTTCGTGCTCCTTTTTGTTTTTTGTCCAGTAGTCTGTCAGCATGGTTGCTTTACGTGTGGCACGGCTCACTTCCTGGTCACCATCTTTTAAAGGCCTGATCTCTTCCCAACCTACAATTTCATAAGGGAAGTCTATAGTATAAACTACATGCAAGGCTCTGGGGTAATTCTTGTACACCACTTTTAAGGTGCGCAAGTCACTGGCAGATATTCCTGCTATGCTTTCAGTAGCTGGTTCTATACTGATGGTCGCTTCTTCCGCTTGCAGGGTGCTGTGCGTCATGCGCTGATCTAAAAGCGCCGGGATCAGGTTTATGTTGCCAAGCGGTACCTGCTTCGGATCTATCCGGAGTAATGTCCAGAGATTATCTTCCGGCGTGGCATCTATTACAAGCTCCTGATCACTTTCTTTCTCAAAATAAGAAAGCAATTGCGCGTTGTATTTTCCATCCCGCCTGTTCAGTTGTGTGAACGTGTGGCCACACCACTCCTGCGAACTGGCCGTTACTTTTACAGCCGGAATACTATCATACACCGGTGTAAAGACCGACAGCATCATAGAGTAAGGGTAAATGCCCGTGGTAAACTTTTTCGTCAGGTTTAGCTTGAGCACCTTTTGCGCATCCTGCTCATTTGCCTGGGGGTCATCGAGCTTCACCTGTTTTTCTCTGGAAAGATCTTCGGTTACAAAAATCAACACAGCTTCTCCTTCTCGTTTCTCCCCATAGCGGTATTGCTCCAGGGTATAAGCCGTTAACTCTGCTTTGCCCTGGTACCAGTAGTCGCTGAACGCATCAAAATTAAGGCTGCGCGGGGTTGCAAGGCTCTCCACACTGTTACTCGATGAGGAACAACTGGTGCAAATTGCAAATAGGGCAATAATCAAAATATGTTTCATGACTTATTTTTGTTAAAAATAGAGAAAGCTATTCCAACTGCTTAAGCCCATAGCTTAGCAACATGCTTTTTGCAAGGCTTCATCAATCCTTTCCTTCAGCTGGCTCAATGATTTCATCCTGTTCAGATCTCCTGCTTCCAACAATACTTCTACGCGGTTATCACCTGTCTGCAGGGCTACCAAGGGGTATGTGTCACGAACTGGCGCAAAACGCCATTCATTTTTATAGATGAATTCTACTGGCATTGGTAACTGCTTGACATATTTAGTCCACGATTTCTGAACAGTAAACTTCCCATAGGTTAGGGCGCAGAGGCTACAAGCGTATGTATTAGGCGACACTACTTTATGTGCAAAGTCTGTCAGCTTATTAAAGAAGCCTGTCTCTGCATTGTAAACGAATATCAGTTTTTGCTCTATCATCAAGATCTTTTATAAGACTTATAAGAAAAGTAGAATACCAGTAGATAGCCCATTGCCAACATACTATGGAAGATCAATAAGCCATACTCCCGTTGTGCCACGCTCCATACAGCAACAGCCAAAAACAGAAGCCCCAATAAGCCTTCCAAATAAGTTGTATAGGGTATGTTGAAATTCAGGTAAAGATTTTCCTGCCACTTATGCTGCGTTACATCCAGATTGAATTTTGGAGTACGAATAAAAGGTGATTTGCGCCCGCTCCACCCTTCCCAAACAGCCACAGTATTATGCAGGGCCAACCCCATAGATACTGAAAGAAAAAGGGGGAAATAAAGCATAAAACCTTTAGTACGCTTTAATAAGGAAGCCTGATCTCGGTTATAGGTCTGGAAGTATACCATACTAATAACCAGAAAGCTCAGCAACGTAGTGGCACCAATGGTGAATACTTCCTGTGGCAGTTGGTTATTCACCCTTGCCCATAAAAGGGGTATACTTGCCAGTGAGGCAAGCAGTACAGCCACAAAAACGGCGCTATTAAGCAGGTGGGCAAGCGCGTGGAACTTCACCCGAAGTGGTGCATCAGATCGTGCCACTGTGCCCAGGTGCTTTACCGCTGATTCAGCTCCGCCCTTGGTCCAGCGGAACTGCTGCGACTTAAGCGCACTCATGACCGGGGGCAACTCTGCCGGGGACTCTACTTCTGCCAGGTATATAAATTTCCAGCCTTTCATTTGTGCCCGGTAACTCAGGTCCAGGTCTTCGGTCAGGGTATCATCCTGCCAGTTACCGGCATCATAAATGGTGCTTTTGCGCCAGATGCCCCCAGTACCATTAAAGTTGATATAAGCATTCAGACTGTTGCGACCCACCTGCTCTACATAGAAATGAGCATCCAGGGCTACTGCCTGTAGCCTGGTCAACAGCGAGTATTTTTTATTCAGGTGCGTCCAGCGTGTCTGTACCATGCCTACACCCTCCTCAGAAAAGTAGGGTACAGTACGTTTCAGAAAATAAGACTGGGGCGTAAAGTCTGCATCAAAAATGGCGACAAACTCCCCTTCTGCCACGTCTAAACCATACTTCAAAGCTCCGGCTTTATAGCCTGATCGGTCTGGACGCCTGATGTGCTGCATGTTAAGGTAAGGATACTGCTTTAATTTATTTTGTATCAAGCTGGTTGTCTCGTCATCACTGTCATCTAAGAGCTGTACATGCAGTTTGTCAGCGGGATAATCCAAGGCGGCTACGGCATCTATCAGACGCTCCACCACATACCGTTCGTTGTATACCGGCAACTGCACCGTAACCATTGGCCATGCGTCAGGCGCTGGTGATATAGCACCATGCCCCTGCTTCAGGAATACCCGGAAACGGTAGAGCAGGTGCGCCTGTGCTATACTATAGAAAAGTATAAACAACATGGCTGTACCATAAACAAGCAACGCAAGAATTAGCAGTAAACTCATTTAACTAAATACTTTAACAGATTCATTACCCGTAAGCACGGGTATATCAGTAATACGCCCTTGCTCCGGACCATTTTCCAGTTTCAGCACACCACGTGGGCAAACAGAAGCGCATACGCCGCACCCCACGCAAGAAGCACGAACGATGTTCTGCCCGCGCTGAGCGTACCAGCGCACGTCGATACCCATTTCGCAATAAGTAGAGCAGTTCCCGCAGGAAATGCACTGCCCCCCATTGGTAGTAATTCGGAAGCGGGACTTGAAGCGCTGCACAATACCCAGGTAAGCCGCCAGCGGACAGCCAAACCGGCACCATACACGATTGCCCATCAGCGGGTAAAAACCCACACCAACAACGCCGGCAAAAGCCGCCCCGATCAGGAAACCATACCATTCATGCAGGTTATTGGTCCACTGACCCAGCAACTCAAACCCTGTAAAGTAATTGGCTATGGTAAAGCCCGTCATCACGACGGCAAAAACCAATACACTGTGTACCATCCAGCGCTCAATGCTCCAGGCCTTCAAAGATTTATCAGATAAGTGGCGGTAAGGGTCACCGGCTGTCTCGGCTAAGCCGCCACAACCACACACCCAGCTGCAGTACCAGCGCTTGCCGTAAAAATAAGTCAGCAAAGGAACGCCCAATATGATCAGCAGGATACCCCACATGAACATGAATAAACCGATGCTGCCACTGCTCAGCATACTGTCCACGCGGTAGTCGAAGAAGAATGTGTAGTCCAGCGGCCAGATGTTCTTGAAGTCGTGCCAGGGCTTGTTGAGCAGCACCAGTATTTCCGGTATCAGAAAGGCAAAGCTCAACTGAAAGAACATGACTGATGAAGTACGTAACAGCTGGTACTTGTTGTCCCGGTACTTGCGGAACATGCGCACGCCCATTACCAGTATGGCCAGGGTATAGATGGTACCATAAAGAAACCATTGACTTGCCGGTCCACCAGTTAGCATCCGGCTGAGCGGGTCTACCAGCAATGTCCAGTTGACCATGTATTCCGGAAACCAGTAAAGCATCACATAAATGCCGATCAGGTATACACCCAGTGTAATGCCAATGATGCCCCGGGATTTATTAGATGAGAACATAACCCCATTGTGCTTGATGCCAGCCGGCTCATTCCTGTATTTGGGTAGGATATGCATTAGAGCACCGAATGTACCCAATCCTATTGTGAGCAGGAGCAAAAGCAGTCTGTTGTTCTTTACAAAGCCTTCACTTGCAGCTTTGGTAGCTGCAAATTTATAGTCGTCCCAGATTACACGGTCCCACTGCTCGTTTTCCTGCTGCCGCGTATTATAGGCGTTAAAGTACTTATTAAAGGCGCTTGCGAAGGAAAAGCTGCTGCTATACGTTTTACCCAGCATAGGCTGTAGTTCCTGCTTTAGAATTCCAAAGCTCTGCTCGCTGGTTACCTGCTTTAACTTTTGCTCAGTCAGCTGATAACTGCCCATAAATAGCAGCGAATTAAAGATGAACAGCGCCACCAGGAAAACACCTAAACCTATTTTCTGAATCAATTTCATCTGTGTGTTTTAAATCCTAGTAGCGCCAACAGGCTTTTCTTTTTACTCTTAACAGGCAGGCGAAGGCTAGTGCCAAACTTTGCATTAAATGCCTGCAAGATTTCCTCGTAATGCCTGTCGTAGAATTCAGGATCAAAGTTGGTCTTGTGCAACTGCTCCATTACCTGTTCCACCGTTATGTTGTTTTGCAGGGCTTTATCAAAAAAGTCATGCCGCAGCCGTATGCCGAAGGCATTTACTCCCTGCACCTGACGTGTATTTTTGTCGAAGAGCAACCGCAGGCATTTTTTACCATCCGGGTGTTCCCAATAAAAGGATATTAAGGGTTCCTCCCACTTGTTCGTTACCAGGCCGTAAGTTTGGTATTCAATATCCAGGAACTTAGCAGAGTTGAACCAAGGACCTGGTTGGTAGGGTACCGGCTCATGGGCTAAGTTATGGGCCAGCGTTTCACCATGCATGCGGCCTGTGTACCATACCTGCTCAATAGACCGTCGCAGGGGCGGCGGAGTACGGTACTCGGCACAGTCGCCGATAGCGAATACATTAGGTATATTAGTAGCAAAGTGCTCATTCACCAAAATACCTTTGTTTATTTCCAGTTGCGTATCGCGCACCAAACTAATGTTTGGGCTCACTCCTACTGTCAGGCCTACGAACTGGCAGGGAATCTCTTCTCCTGCTTTCGTTACGATAGCGTTGACATTTCCATTTCCGTCGTCCTGTATTTTATCCAGTTCTTCACCCAAACGCAGGTCGATGTGGTGCTCCCGAATGTGACGGCCAACCAGTTGTGCTTCCTCTACAGGCAGGACATTGTCCCAAAACTCCTGCTCCCGAACCAGGAAAGTAACCGGAATGTGCCGGCTGAGCAGCATTTCGGCCATCTCGATGCCGATCAGGCCGCCGCCCACTACAACAGCACGTTCGCAGGCAGTTGTGCTGGCTTCCATATTTTGCAGGTCCTGGTAACTATAAAGCCCTTGTACACCTTTCAGTTCCTGACCAGGCCAGCCGAACAAATTGGGTTTGGATCCCAGGGCCAGCACAAGAATATCATACTTCAGTAATTCCTGCCCTTTCAGTTGTAATTCTTTTTTTTCGAAATCGATCAGGGTCACCCAATCGTGTAACAGGCTCAGTCGGTTCTTCTCCCAGAACCAGTCTTCATAAGGTTTGGTGTGCGCGTACTTCATGTGGCCCATGTAGATGTACATCAGGGCTGTTCGGGAGAAAAAATGTTCGGTTTCGCCAGAAACGATCGTGATGCGGGAAGAACTGTCACGCTTGCGCAGGTGGCGGGCACATGTTATACCCGCTATGCCATTACCAATAATGACCACATGACGTGCTTTTGAACGGATACAGAACTCTCCTATAAGCTTTTCCTCCTTCATCTTCATTTACTTAACTCGCTTCAGCATTGCATAGTAATGCTCCTGGATTATTTTTGGCTGCACCTTATTTCTGTAGAGCCTAAAGGTGAGGTAATTGGCAAGGTTTACTTTAAAGTAACCATTGTAGCTGTACTTTCGTGACGATACAAGTATATTTTTAGGGAGAATATGATACCCGTAAAGTGGTATCAGACGGTGCACCAGTTCGAAATCTTCCATCACACAATAGTCTTCATTGTACCCACCTGTTTCTTCAAAAACCATTTTAGGCAAGTACAGCGACTGATCGCCGCCGCCACTAAACATCGTCCTAAACCTGGATAGAAAAGAGTTGATGTTAAGTAGCCAGTTTCCTGGTTTAAGCTTCAGCCTGTAGCAGCCTACTAAATGCCCTGCATCTATTGCATTGTTTATATCTTTTACCAGTGTTAACGGAGGTAGGCAATCAGCATGCAGAAAATAAAGCAAATCCCCGGTTGCCATCCGGGCACCGGCATTTAACTGCACGGCACGGCTGGCATGGCTTGTTTTCAGCAATTTTACTGCAGCAGGCACTATGTCATTTATACTTTCTGCGCTCCCCCCATCAACAACCATAATCTCCAATAGCTTTTTATCGAATACCAGATCAAGGTGCTTTAGTAGTTCCTGAAGCGATTTTCTATCATTATAAACGGGTATGATGACACTGATCCTGCGCATGGCTATTCATTCAGACTCCAGTCATATTTCATATAATCTACTTCTGCATTGGGTTTAATTTTTGTGCTGCTGTACTTATTGAGATAATCTATCAAACTTCCGTTTTTAGTAAAGTCGCCTTTAAACCAGTTAAAGATTTGCGATACTTCTACCCGTCCAGATGTAAGCTTATTCCGTTTGGGGTCATTGATAAATGCACGGGCCATCTCGTTTAGTTGCTTATCCAGTTTATTCGCCACAAAGGCTTCGTTAAGCAAGGGCGGGCACGAAAAGGAAGCACAGTTTATGGCAAAATGGATACGTGGCTCGTCAAACTGCTTCCGCAGAATTTTATGTTCTATCTCGTCCAGGCTGGCTGGCTGGCCTCCTATTTTGAAGAACTTTTTGTGCCAAACTGTGTTAACCCCCGGTATTTTTAAAGTTGGATGCAGGTCCTGTATACTTTTAAGAGGATAGTGATCAATAATGAGTTTCACGGTATAAGCATTATAAGCATTGATCCAATAAGCAAGCTGTTCGGCTTCCGACCACGTTTTCTTATCGGGTGGGTTGTTGCTGATCGTGTCTAGGTATTTTTGCAGTTTGGCTTTGTCCTTTATAAAACCTTTGTAACTCACTTCGCCTGTTTTGCTTACATGTTGCTGCAGTAACTGGTTCCAGACCTGGTGAGATGGCGGCTGGGAACCTTCAGCACCGAGAGTAGATGCACCCTGGCAACTGCAGCCCATGAATAGAAGAAATATTATAGGTAATAGTCTCATAGTTTCTGATGCTGTTTACCAAAGATGGTTGTTTTATATTATGTGTACTGTCGTGCGTGCGACAGTTGTACAATTTACCAGTTGTGCAGCCTATAAATTCACCAACTGACATAGTTCAGGATACCTGAGCAGGTCCTGCTCCTGGTCAATGTCAGTGAGCGTTGGAAGTGCCAGCCAATCTGGTTGCATGCGCACGAGCACCTCTTCTGTGGCAGAAAGTACACCTGAAGTACTCCAAGGAATATCAGTAAACAGATCAGGGTGCGGCATTTTCATCCCAATAAGGAAATAACCACCGTCTTCTGCAGGCCCAAGTACAACTTCCTTTGTTTGAAGCGCACGGATAGCCTGTTCCAGTATTTCTGATGTGAGATCGTAACAATCTGTTCCGATTATGATTTTCTTTTTATACTTTCTGTCGTGTGCCCATTCCAATGCATGCAGCATCCTGCTTCCAAGATCTTCCCCCTTCTGTAACATGTGCGGAAAGTCAGCATTGGAAAGCTCGTTACTAGCAGGCTGCCGGCTATAGCAAAGCACAACGTCTGTGGTATGACTCATTTGATGCAATTGCAGTATGGTGTGTTCAACCAAATGCCTATATACTTTCAGTGCCTGGTTGTTTCCTATAGTTGCCGCCAGCCGCGTTTTGACATATCCTGCTTCAAAGGGTTTTAAGAACACGAGTATAACGGTATCTGTCTGTTTCATTTGATACATTTTAGCATCTGGAAGTCTAAGTTGTTTGTGCAGTCGTGTATCAAACCAATGTTGCCTTAAAAGAGACAGCATACTGGTGTAGCACCTGACTGAAGGTGCCATACTTTTGTAGGGAATAATGTCGGCTCTTTAAATGAAACGCCTGCCTACTGGTGAAAAAATTATTGACTGATGTAAAGCAAAGGGCGCATCGCAAGGGCAGCATTGCCCTGATTCTCCACCAAAGCGAACCTCTGTCGGGTTGCATCAGTACGCCTGCTTTGGTTTTATTCTTAACACTTGCCAGGATAAGCTGATAGAACTGCGGCTTTGGGAAAAGGCCGGGCTTTAAAAAGAAAAGTATGTCGCCGGTAGCCTCAAATGCTCCTGCCTCCAAACAGTCTGATTTGCTATTACCCGAGAATAGTAATGTCCTTACTTTAGGCGTGTTGCCCAGGTATGGCATTACAACTTGGTCGCCATTCATTCTTATAAGGATGATCTCCTTTACAATCTGGGAAGCAGCACAGCATTTCACATACCTGCAAAGCTCTTGTATGGCTTCTTCTTTTTCCTGCAACGGAACAATTAAACTGATCTGCATTTTCCTGATCCATAAATAAGTGACAGTTCTCCACTTTGGTCAACCCAACTAGGCTTTTTACAAAGAAACCTATTCATAACTTCTTGTATTGTCGCACACATGACAAAAGCCACCGTTTAAGGAGGCTAACTTGGCAACAGCAAAAGCTGCTGATGGGAGAAGGTTAACCAAAGTATATTTTCACGAACTATAAAGAACAGTTTTACACGTATATAGACTGTTGATTTACAATGAAAACGAAGATTAGACAGGTGTTATGTTAGCATAATCAGTTTTGAAAAAGATCTTAGTACAGGTGTTAAAGGGTGGGCTTGTTGGTACCGGGCTGATGACTATTGCCCTGTTTCTGACACCACTTCTGGGATTGCCCTATAGGAGTGCGCCCAGCGAGCTTGCTAAAATGATGGAAGTGCCGCTGGTAGTCGGATGGATCATGCATTTTATAATGGGGATATTTTTTGCACTGGCTTATGCTTTCTTGTTTTTAAGATTCGAAAACAAACTCAACGACCGCATCCAATTGAAAATCTCAAACAGGTACATAAAAGGGGCAATTTTCGGAATAATCATTTTTGCCTGCTCTCAAGTTGTTAACTTGATCATGAAAGCCTTATTAGGCGGCATGGCCATCCCGGTTGAAAACAAACTGATCCTACTAATTAGCAGCCTGATAGGCCATATTATTTTTGGAATTATCGTGGCGCTTTACGTGAAGGAGCGTGCATTCTCTTCAAAATCACCTGGCACAGGCTTCAACTAAACTTATAGAATGGCAAGCTAACTATAAGGCAATTACTGCAAAGGACTCATAAATAGCACCTATACCTGATAACTGACAAAGTATACAGTATAACAAATTGCACACACACACCATCATACCTACGCCACGCCCCGGTATACTTTTTATGCCGGACATCAGCGGCTTTACCAAGTTTGTAAATGAGACAGCTATCTCACATAGCCAGCATATCATAGCCGAACTGCTGGAGGTTATTATACAAGCGACAGGCAACGCGTTTGAAGTTTCGGAAATAGAAGGCGATGCCATCTTGTTTTTTCGTCTGCAGGAACAGCCCGTGCTACATGAGCTCGAAGAGTTGGTGCATCACATTTACACTAGCTTTCACCAGCATCTGAAATACTACCAACGAGACCTGATTTGCCATTGTGGAGCTTGCTCGAGTGTTAGCAATCTCTCGCTTAAATTCGTGCTGCATTATGGCCAGCTTTCCACCCTCTCAGTTGGGGATAGAGTAAAGCTTGCAGGCAGGGATGTAATTGCAGTACACCGCTTTCTCAAGAACAGCGTTCCGCTTAAGGAATATATTATAATTAGCAGCGACCTTGCTCAGAGCAGCAAAGCGCGGCCGGAAGAACTTAAAGATTACATTCCTGTAAAAGAACCTTTTGAAGGGCTTGGCGAAATATCTTACTCCTATAAACCGCTGGATAGCTGGTTAAAGTCTATACCGGAACCAACCCCGTTGGAGCGTTTTCAGCTTCCCGTCATCAGGAAAATGGAAAAAATCCGTATAAAGGCTACTGCAGAAGAAGTACTCTATGCGCTCACAGAACCTTCGCAACGGTTGTGCTGGATGACTGGGTTAAAGCGCATCACGTTACGAAAGCACAAGATAAACAGGGTTAAAACGGAGCATGAATGCATCCTTGGTCATCAGCAGGTAGAGGTTCAGATAGAAGACTATACACAGGACGGCAGTAAGATCAAGCTGATAGAGACCGGCACCATTCAAGTTCCGTCTCTAAAAATCACGACGCTATACCAAATTGAACCTTTTGGTGATCAGGAAGCCGTCGTAGGGATTGGTATACATCTCACCCCACAGCATGGCTTTTTTTCTAACATGATCTTACCAATAGCTAAATACTTTATGCAGCAAAGCAGCATAAAAAACCTGAAAAACCTGAAAAAACTACTTGAAGATAAACTCACTAAAGCTGAAATAAACCTACATTAATTTAAACCCATATCTGACTATATTTTATACTTAAAATAAATACTATCCAATGAAACAAAACCTGATTTACCTTGCACTCACGGCATTTTCTTTACAAGCCTGCCAGCCAGCAGAAGATAAGACAACAGCAGCTACAGAAGAGGTAGCGAATGATGTTACCGAACAGCAAACATACCCGTCCTACTTTAGCGAAGTGATAGCAGCACACGGCGGTTTAGAGCAGTGGAAAAAAATGAGCAGTATGGAATTTCAGCTTAGCAACAACGGAACTACCGAAAAGCATGTCATTGACCTGAAAAACCGTAAAGACTTAGTAAAAGCCGAAAATTATTCCATCGGATATGACGGAGAGCAGGTATGGGTGGCCCCAAAAAGGGAATCTTTCCCAGGTAAATCAGCTAAGTTTTATCATAACCTATACTTTTACTTTTATGCCATCCCATTTGTGCTAGCTGACCCGGGGGTAAAATATGAACAACTGGAACCCATGAAACTGCAGGGGAAAGAGTTTAATGTTATTGGCGTCTCTTTTGGGGAAGGCATTGGCGACACTCCAGAAGACGAATATCGCCTGCTCATAAACCCTGAAACTAATCGCATGGAATGGCTTCTATATACCGTAACTTTCTTTGATGGAAAACCAAGCGAAAAGTTCAACGCATTGAAATATGAAGATTACCAGGAGCACCAGGGCTTGTTGTTTCCTCAGAGAATGATCGGTCATAAATTTGAGAACAATCAGATAGGCGATGTGCGCTACACCGTAACGATTGAGAACCTGCAGCTAAAGGAAGAGCAGCCTGACCAAAAACAGTTTGAGAAACCAGAGCAGGCTGAGGTGGAGGCTTAGTATTTATACCCTTCTCCCTGGTCACTTTCAATTGCTACTCCCAATCCCAATACCAGGCGATTGACAAAATTAAAGTAGGCGATAACCAAATGAGCGTCCAGTATGGACCTGTCATCCTGGCCCAACTGCTTTAGCTTATCAATCGCCTGCTCTACCTGTTGGCTGCTAGGCGTTGCTGTTAAATGATAAGCAAGGTCACATAAGGCCAGGTTAGATTGGTCTAATGCTATTGCATTATAATCAATTGCTAATTTATCAACTCTATCCTGATCTTTCCAGTAATGCTGAAGTGCTTGCTTATGGTGCACCTGGCAGTATTCACAGTTATTTGCCGCTGAAACTACTACTGCCATCATTTCCCGTTGGGCACGGCTTAATGGAGAGCGGGCATACATAATTGCCATATAAAGGTCCATATGGTGTATAATAGTGGCGGGGTTCAGGCTCTGAATTTTATGTACTTCCGCCAACTTGCCGCGCTTACCCAACAGATCATCATAAACGTCTTTTAAATCTCCTGTTGCTTCGTTATAATCAATTACCTGGATGCGTGCCATTCGATTTTAGTATATAGTTTGCAACACAAAAATACGATCCTTTAAATATAATCATCTAATTTAAGTTGCTAGGATTCAGTTGATGTCTGCTTACTTTTTTCCATCACTTTTTGGTAGGTGGAGAAAGCGCCATATCCTACCAAGGCTATGATAAAAAGGTACACCCACCAGGGGATGTTTTCACCAACTATCATCAGATAAAGGTAAGCAGAGATAAAAAAGAAACCTGTCAGTAATATAGGAATTGCAATTGATTTCTTAGCCCTGATATTTCGGATCAGCCACCCAAGCGAGAGAAAGAAAAATGGAATGGCTCCAACATAGATACCGCCAAAAATAAGCGGGTCTACCTGGTATTTTTCTCCTAGACCCCAAAACCAATCCTGTGCCTGACTCCACCATTCCATTCTATATGCCTTTAAATTTATGTCAATGTTTCTTTAAACTTCCATCAAGCTATATCCTGTAAAGCAATTGCAGTATTTTTTTGACAAACGGTTTAAGTTGCTCTTGTTTCTTAGCCATCACAATGCGCTTATTAATCGTGGAGCCGGTTGGGTAGGCATATATTTTATTAAAGAAGGCATTTATACCTATTTTATTTGTATTGGCCAGCACCAATTCCTGAAACATCTCACCTGCATGGGGTGCTATCATAGTCCCACCAAGGAGTTTAAGGTTCCAGTTAAAAAGACTGCTTTTCTGAATATACAAGATAAGCTTACCATATTGGTAAGCTTCCACTACGGCCCTGTCGTCTTCCTTAAAATTCAGAGTAAGCTTTTCGTAGCTGATTTGTTTCTCTTTTAGCTGCTGCTCGCTATAACCAAAAGTAGCCACTTCAGGGTCAGTGAAAGTTACCCAAGACATATTTTTGTTATCCAGCTTCTTCTTAAGAGGAGACATAAAATTATTGAGCAGAACGGTGGCTTGCTGCTCGGCTGCATGGGAAAACATCAGAGAACCAGCAATATCACCGCAAACATACACCTGCTTGTTGGATGTTTGCAGGTACTCGTTTACGACAATGCCATTTTCATCTGTCGCTATTCCTGCTTTTGATAAGTCTAGTTGTTCAGTGTTCAGTTCGCGGCCAATGGAAACCAGCATTTCGTCAAATTCCAGGGTTACTTCCTGCTGCTCCTGCGTTTTAATGAGCAGGTGCTTTGTATCCGTAAACCGTATTGTTTCAGATCCCAGCAGAAAATGTATGCCTTCTTCTTTCAGCCTTTGCAACAAGATGTTAGAAATTTCTTGTGACTCTTTATCCAGAATTGATTCTTTATTGTGGACAACCGTTACTTCAGATCCCAATCTTCGAAAAGCCTGTGCCATCTCTATTCCAATCGGTCCACCACCTATAACCAGTAGTTTTTCAGGTAAGTGTTTTAAGTCAAAAACGCTTTGATTTGTAAGGTAGTGCTGACCATCACTACCAGGAAATGAGAGCTTACGGGGTCGGGATCCTGTTGCGATTACGATCTTCCGGCCCTTATACTGTTTACCTGCTACCTCAACGGAATCTTCGCTTATAAACCTGGCAATACCCAGTGCTACTGCTATACCTTTCTTCCGGAAGAAGTCCGCATTTTCATGTTTCCGGATAATGCCTTGCCGTTCGCGCACATATGCCATTACTTTCTCCATATCAGCCACACCCTGCACCTGCAAGCCAAATTTTTCAGATTCCTTTGCCTGTTGAACTATCTTGGCAACATGAATAAGTGCTTTACTGGGTATGCAGCCATCATTCAGGCAATCCCCCCCTATCGCTTCGTCCTTTTTATCAATCAGTAGTACCTTCATGCCGAATTCATGCAAAGGCAAGGCTACACTTAAGCCACCAGAACCGGCTCCAATTACTATAATATCATATACTATTGGTGCCACTTTTTCTGGAGTTAATTCTTGAATCTCAGTAGCAGAAGTTATCTTATTTGCTTGGCTGGATGGTGGTGCTAAGGTGGTTACTGACATGGTATTTCTTGTGATTAATTGAGTAGAGCTATGGAGCCAAATTTTACTTTTTTACTTCAACCCCACGCCAAAATGCTACATAGTCTTTAAACCCCTTTGCCATTTCTCTGGGATCAGGGTAATACCAGGCTGCATCTTTATTTTCTTTACCATCCACTTTTATATGGTAATAAGATGCCATGCCTTTCCATGGGCAAACGGTATTCGTTTTACTGCTTTCGAAATACTGCCCTTTTATACTGTCTTTAGGAAAGTAGTGATTCCCTTCGATGACTATAGTACTGTCACTTTCGGCAATTACCTCGCCGTTCCAAATCGCTTTCATCTGTATAATTTGTTATTGAAAAATATAAGAGAACCCACACTTAGCACAAGATTCCTTTTTGATTCTGGTCCAATGAAATAAGCCATTGATAATTCATTTTAAGAGTTGCTAAGTGAATAAGGAATTCTCTTTAACGGTATAGCCAATAATACAGATAGCGAGACTGTGTTTATGTCAGTAAGCCGACAATTCAGGATTATAGGTGGTCTTCAAGCTTTTACAAGCCGTTTAAGTTGGTATGTGAGTAGGTATGATGGTTGAGCCAAAATTTGAATTAAATATTACAAACTAACCTAGAACGATGGATTTAAAAATAAAAGGAAAGACAGCTGTCATTACCGGGGGTGACTCTGGAATGGGGCTAGCCACAGCTAAGATTTTAGCAAGCGAAGGTGTGAACATTGTATTAAGTGATAAAACAACGGAAGAACTTGAAAATGCTGCTGAGGAAGTTCGGAAATATGCCAAAGATGGGGCTACCGTAGTTGCAATAACAGCAGATGTTACAAAAAACGAAGAAGTTATTGAGCTGGCCAAACAGGCAAAAGACAAGTTTGGTACAACAGACATGCTCGTGCACTGCGCAGGCATTAGGGGGGCTGCCGGCGACTTTCTTACACTCACCGACGAAGACTGGCTCGAATCCATTGATGTTGATCTGATGGGAGCTGTGCGTGTATGCCGTGCCTTTATACCGCAGATGCAAAAAAGCGGCTGGGGAAGGATTGTGTTAGTGGCATCAGAAAATGCCCTGCAGCCTTATGAAGAAGAAACACCTTATAATGCCTGTAAAGCCGGTATCATTAACCTCACAAAGTGCTTATCGAGAGCGTACTCCAAGGAAGGCTTTGTGATTAATTGTGTTTCTCCTGCTTATGTAAAAACTCCCATGACAGAGGAAATGATGGATCAGTTGGCAGATGAACGGAATGCTTCTAAAGATGAAGTGATTCAGTGGTTCCTGGATAACAAGCGTCCTAACATTGTGGTGGACAGACGGGGAAAAGCAGAAGAAGTAGCTGCTGTGATCGCCTTTCTGTGCTCAGAGCATGCCAGCTATGTTACCGGAAGCAACTACCGGGTTGATGGAGGCTCAGTGGGAACAGCATTCGGGTAAACCGATGCCATAATTGCTTCAATTAAAAGTGAAAATGCATAAAATATAAATCAAATGCCTCAAAACGAAATCACAAAACAGTGGGGAGATCAGGGGGAAGCCCTGGTGTTCCTGCACTACTTTGGTGGATCGGCCCAAAGCTGGAAATGGGTAACTGAAATGTTATCAAATGAGTACCGCTGTATCGCTTTTAATTTACCGGGCTTTGGAGAAACGAAGGCTTTGAATAAACCTTCTATAAAGGGATTTTCAAACTTTGTACAAAAGGCGCTGAAGCGACTTGGCATCGAATCTTATTCACTTATCGGACATTCTATGGGTGGTAAAATTGCTATGCAAATTGCAGCTGATGCTTCTACAGATACCGTAAATCGCCTGATTCTGATTGCCCCTTCACCACCTACTACGGAACCTATGCCTGAAAAAGAAAAGAAGCGCATGCTCCAACACCCTGACAGACAGGAAGCAGAAAAAACAGTAGAGAATGGGATTAAGAAGAAGTTATCTCAGGAACGGCACCAGTTGGCAGTCGAAACACAACTCATTATCGATCAGACTACCTGGAAATGGTGGCTGGAAGAAGGGATGGATCATTCCATTGCTGAACATGTAGCAGCTTTAGAATTACCCATAACAGTGCTTGCTTCTATAGATGATCCGGTCATGACTCCTGCCGTGATCAATGAGCGGGTAATGAAGGTCTTGAAATCTGCTGAATTAATCAATACAAAACAGACAGGTCACTTGATTCCTATGGAAGACCCGGATTGGATTGTCGAACAGATCAGGCACACGATGAAGCCCGGTAGAGCAAATCAGAATGGTTCTAAAGTGAAACCTTAACTGCTCCGGCTAATCGCAAATTTCAGGTGAAAACACCCTATTGCTTTATTTAACAATACCATGTCAGAAAATAGCCAAGATAAGAAGCCAAAACAGTACTACTGGCACGTATGGACAGACGATGAGGGCGTCAGCCACCAAACCCGCACAGAATTGACTTCATTTAAAAAAGAAAGCATGGGAGGAGATGCGGATGAACAATGGAATAAACACCTACCTGAAGCTAATTCAAAAGTATTGTTTACCGAACTTCCTGTTGGTTGGGTCGGCACCTGGCACGAGAACCCAAAGCCCCAATGGATCATACCTTTATCAGGGCGATGGTATGTGGAGACCATGGACGGAAAGCGTGTAGAGATGGGACCAGGTGAAGTGTCATTTGGAGGTGACCAGAACACCAAAGCAAATGCACAGGGCCATAAGGGGCATGTTTCTGGTACAGTCGGTACAGAGCCCGCTAAATTGATGATTGTGCAGCTATTGGAAGAAAAATGGATAGGCGCTAAACCAGGTGACTTTTCCTGACCAAAGCATGAGAAGTTATAGCTGCGATCAACTGCAACATCCTCTTTCCTGCTGCACAGGTGGGCAGCCAACCGATCCGTAAGAACAATAAACACAGCAGTCTCCGGGTTTAGGCTTTAGTACATGATTACATTTCTCGCAGGCATAGAAATACTGGCATGCATCTGTTGGCATTTCCTCCTCCTTGCTGTGACCACAGTTAGGGCAGGTAATCACAGAGTTAGACTTTATCGCTTCCATACTTATTCATATTCTAATGTTACAACATACCCTGTTTTGCGGGCTGCTTCCAAAATTATGGCTGGCTGAACCTGTGTGCTATCGTAGGTTACGGTGGCGCTTTCCTGTTCATAGGAAGTAGTTACACCCATTATACCGGACAGTTTGCCAACTTCCTGGTTCACGTGGGCCTCGCATCCGGTACAGGTCATGCCCTTGATCTGCAAGTGAAGGGTTTGCTTTACAGTCTCCTGGATGGTTTCGGCATATGCCGGCTTTTCATAGAAGGCATCCGCATAATAGGGAAAGGCCAGGAAGATCACCGCCAGTACCGTTACCACCAGCAGAAATGCTTTGGTCTTCCAGAAAACAGGCTTCTCCTCTTCATCGCAGGCACAGTCTACGTCAGACTTACGGTTCCGCAGCCGCTGATACCAGGCACCGGCCAGTAAAGCAACGGTTACACCGATCAGGTATGGCCGCAAGGGTTCTACCCAACTAAATGTAGATAGTGCACCCGTGGCACCACCTACTACCGCAAGAAGTGGGGCAATGCAGCAAAGGGAAGCAAATACAGCAGCCAGCAGGCCACCGCCTATCAGATTTTGAAATGTATACTTCATAAGCTGTTTTCTGATTTAGCTGATGATTTACTGTGAATGAATTGAAACAGCGGTCGTATCACCTCCAAGTGTTCTTCCTTAAGCGAATAAAATACCGTCTGCCCTACTTTTTTGCTTTGGATGATGTTCGCGTCTCGCAGCTTGCGCAACTGCTGCGACACGGCAGGCATGGTCATCTTCAGCACATCACTGATGTCGCACACGCACAGCTCTCCCTCCTCTTCCAATAGGTAAAGTATTTGCAGTCTTGTTTCGCTGCCAGCAAGGCTTAGCACCTGGCTCAACTGCTGTATCATGTCTCCTGCCGCCTCCAGTTTATGGGCGCAGGCCTCCAGGCGCTCCTGGTCGGCATATACTCTTATACAGTTTTTATCTTCTTCCATTAGACCATGTTTATGAAACAAACATAAGCTTAATTAAGTATTTAAGCAAGTACTTAATTATACGCAGGATGAAAAAATACGATGTGTTTGTTATCGGGGCGGGAATGGCCGGGGCCGCCGTTGCCCGTAAATGCGCCGCCAAAGGACTAAAAACTGCTATTTCCGACTTCAGGCCTTATGGGGGAACCTGTGCGCTGCGCGGCTGCGACCCAAAAAAGGTATTGGTGGATGCGGCACAACTGTACGAGCAGCTTCAGCAGCATCAAGGCAAGGGGCTACAGGGCGAGCAATGTATAAACTGGCAGCAGCTTATGGCCTTTAAAAATACTTTCACAGATCCTGTGCCCGAAAAGATGGAGCACGGCTTTGAGAAAGCAGGTATCCACACCTACCACGGGCCCGTCTCTTTCGTTAATAAAAGTACGCTGCTAGTTGGGGAAGTGCAGGTACACGCTGAGAAAATAGCTATTGTAACAGGAGCCAGGTCACGCCTGCTATCTATACCTGGCGGAGAGCACACCGTCTACAGCACCGATTTTCTAAACCTGCAGGAGTTGCCAAAACATATTACCTTTGTTGGCGGCGGCTATATCTCGTTTGAATTTGCGCACTTGGCTGCCCGGGCTGGGGCAAAAGTCACTATTATCGAGCACGGACCCAAGGCGCTCAAGCACTTTGAGCAGGACATGGTAAAACAGTTGCTGCAAGCATCAGAAAAAGCCGGTATCAACATAAGGCTGAATTGCGAAGTAAGTGAGATAATCAGGAACGGCGATGGCTATACACTCTCGGTGGGCAGCGGAACAGAAAAATTTGAAACAGGGCTGGTAGTAAGCGCCATCGGGCGGGTACCGGAAGTGGAACAGCTGCAGCTAGACAGAGGCCAGGTAAAGCACAGCCTAAAAGGCATCGCAGTGAACGAGTACCTGCAGAGCACCTCCAACCCAAGAGTCTACGCCGCCGGCGATGCGGCCGACACGGAAGGGATCCCCCTGACGCCTGTAGCGGTGTACGAAGGACATATACTGGCATCCAACCTGGTAAAGGGCAACCGTACCAAAACAGCCTACCCCGAAATACCAACTGTAGTGTTTACAGTGCCTCCCCTGGCTTCAGTAGGCCTTACCGAAGAACAGGCAAAGCAACAGGAACTGGCTTACAAAGTCAATTCAGGTGATGCCCGCAAGTGGTACAATGGTCGCAGAACGCTTGCAACGGCCTATGCTTACAAAGTACTTCTGGATATAGAAAAAGGCACTATATTAGGTGCTCATCTGGTAGGGCCACATGTTGAAGAAACCATCAATGCATTCGCCCTGGCTATGAAGGCAGGCATGACGGCAAAGGACCTGAAAAGCTTCCCTTTCTCCTACCCTACCATGGTATCCGATATACCTTATATGGTATAAGTAAATTCACTACGCCTACACGTGAACTTTTGTAAGTTTAGAGTATACTTTTAAGGTTGTGGAGTGATTACTTCACAACTTCCACGCTCCGCCAGAAAGCCACACCGCCTTTTATACCCTTTGCCATTTCCTTTGGATCAGCATAGTACCAGGCGGCGTCCTGGTTTTCTTTTCCATCTACTTTCAGGGTGTAATAACAAACTGTTCCTTTCCAATGGCAGACCGTCTGCGTATCGCTATCCTTAAAGTATTCTTTCTTAACGCTTTCTATCGATTTGTTACTGATGCTCGTATTCTGTTTGGGGCAACAGAGATGATATGATCTTGATTTTATTGCTAAAGGTTTTGTGCACCGGGCAATTCTCAGCAATCTCCAGCAGCCTGCTATGCTGCTCCTCCGTCAGGTCATCATAGGCCATTTCTGTTATGAACAGTGAAGTATAAGTTTAGTCTCGTTGTTTTAGCAATTGATTTCCTACTGAGTCAGTAAAAATTTTAATCAGCAAATTGCACTCTAATTAAAGGGCTACTGATAAGACTGTAAAGAACTTTGACGTTTAAATGAAGACTTGATGAAAGCGATTGCGTGAAGTCCTTTAGCTCTTTTAGTCTATCTGCATCATAAAATATTCCATTTAAAATGACTCCGTTAATCGTTTTTGAATGGGTAATGTTTTCTAATGGGTTTTTATTTAAAATGACTAAGTCTGCCATTTTCCCAACTTCAACTGATCCATGAGCTTTCTCTTTACCAGCAAATGTTGCAGGAATAATAGTTGCACTTTGCAGTGCCTTTAAGTTTGACAAGCCACTTTTGGTCAAATCTTCTAATTCATCATGGATGCTAAATCCTGCGAAAATATAAGAGTCGGTAACATCGGTACCAGTCATAATGGGTACACCTATTTCACTGGCTAATTTAATTTGTTCCTTAGCTGCATTGTAAAAGTCTGCACTTATGTTTGTTCCTTCTTTGGATAGGTTTTTATTCCTGTTGTTTTGAACATCGAAATCCCACCAAAGCTTTCTTCTTACATAAGTGATATACTTTAAATTTGGGTTTTCAAGAAAGGTCGCTTCATGGGCATAAGCTTCAAACTTAAGTGTCTGAAGTGTAGGGGTCCAGTGCGTATTATACTCTTTCATCAGTTGCATTAATCTTGTTGCCATTTCTGGTTTATAGTCCTTAACCATTGCCCCCTTCGATTTTGAATAGAATTTTCTCCAATTGTCTGATGTTCGTAAACTATCTGCATTAGGGAAGCATTCGTATAGGAAAATACGACCATGTTCAAAGCTTCTTTGTCCTAGAACAATGGCATCTTCTAGGCTCGTAAATATGGGTTTATGGCCAGCAAGGTGCATTCCATAATTCGGTGCTTGCAAAGCAAGGTATTTGTAAGTTTCAGTTGGTATCTGTTCATATACTTTAATAAAATCTATCTTTTCATTTTTGTAAAAGCGCAAGAGTGCATCGACATCGTCCTTTTTCTGAAGCTTAAAATATCCTGGAAAACCGTCCGGCACAGAAGCTACTCCATCCATTTGATAGCTGCTTTGCAACACGTACCTTGGGGTTACCCTTTGGTTATCACTCAATCCGGCGTTCCATACCAGGCGCTCTTTGCTGCCAGCCCAGTAACTATCTCTTTTGTTCAACTGCCCCGACATATCTCTAATTCCTGTAACGCCATTGGCAATGTAGAGTGGATGGTGAAGCCATTCAGAATGTTGATTTGAATGAGTATGCATATCCCATAGACCGGGCATTATGTATTTGTTATTGCCATCAATTACGAGTGAAGAAGGATGTGCTTTTAAAATGCCCGAGGTATCTATGGCTAGAATAGTATTCTCTTTAATAACGACATCGCGGTTTTTAAATATTTTACCAGATTTGACATCAATTATATTAATTGATTGTATGAAAACTGAAGCGTACCTGGCAGGTGGTTTTAGCTGTGGCATTGGCCATAAAAGTGCTAGCACAATAGTTAAAAACACAAACAGAATGATTCCAAAAAAAACTTTAAGGAATTTGATTTTCTTATTTATCATTTCAATTAAAACATTTTAAATAAGGACATTAAGGGAAACAATAAATAGCCAGCGATTCCTTACATGGATATGAATGATATTTTAGTGCTATGTGTGAGAATATGGACACTACCAAGATACATGAAATGTCAATTATCCTTATAATGAAAGAAACTATTCTCATTATTCCCTTTTATTCCTCTCATTGTAGATTTCTGATTCCGGGTAAAAGGCAAGCCAGGCAAATGCCAGGTGATTGCTATGGGGTTCAATTTGTAGTTGCCGGCCTTTTAATGGTCCTGCTATACTGCGACCAGTAATGTCCCAAGTAGAACTTGTCTCCTGGTCAGCGAACTGTATACCCTTCTTCTGGAAAGTTAGCTTTTTACCGTCGAGCATGGCGTTGAAAAGTGTAGCTGTACCTACATTTTTGGATTTTCTAATGTCTCTTTCATCCAGCACAGATACCGTTCCGGATTTGTAGAATATGACAATGTGTTTATCATGAAAGGTATCGTTAATAACACCTTTTTTTGAGATCAGTGAGAACGGGTAGATCTTACGATTACCCTTACTTTCTACATCTACCACACGTTCCATAGGTGGAAGACGCTTGTCTATCTTGCCTTTGTCGATAAAGTCATTATAGGGAGACCCTTTAAGATTATCATAGCCAACATAAGGGTTTTGTCCATAGCTACTAGCAAGGCCAGTTTGTGGCGAGAGTATCTTCCCAGATGGAAAGCGTTGAAAGAATTCTTCCACCGAGATTACCAGCGAGGGTATTACCTTTAGTTCTGCTCCAGCTAAGCTTCCTACGAGAGCATCTCCCATCAGCTGCTGCCACCATGTCTCAGTCTGCAAGTCGTACATTACCATGTCGCTATTCCGCAACATACCCGATACACCAAATGAAAGAAGCCATTCCTTGCCTCGGTATTTCAGTCGCCTGTCATACACTACGCTAGCATTACAAAGTGGGCAGTAGGTGACGAGTATATGAACTCCTGCTAGTGTATCGTTGGCAATCTCATGCACCGTCAGCACGTTGAGGGGATAAGCTCTTGCCTGACCATCAATAGACAAACTAATAACGGGCTCATGTCTGAAATAAACCTGCCGCCCCTTTTCTGCACCTATAAATTGGGGAGTATTTAAAACTGTAAAAGCGCCTTTGGGAACAGCTACGGTAAACTCAGAAAGCGGCACGACCTTCCGAGCTGTATCGGTCTTCCAGAGGTACGGAATGCTCCGTGGGTTTTTAAGCTGAGCCAGTCCATCCTCAATTGATACGGCTACGAGCGAAATTAATAGTAAAACATAAGTAGAGCGTATCATATCAAACTTATATAAAGTGTAACAAGCAGGCTATTCAAAATCTAAAGTTCTTTTACAAGTAACCAAGTGCGCCTTACACTGTTAGAAACCGCAGACACTAGATTCTCGATCATAAACACGTATGTTTCAAACACTTGTTAAATATATTGTTCTTTCAAGTCTCTAATTGTCGGCTATCTGACAACTGCCCATTTCTGTAAAACTTATTATAAAAAATGATACTATACACTTATAGAAGCACTAAGTAGTGCAGTACTTTACTACATATTCCTGAGTCCTAAACTACCAGCATGCAACTGAAGGTGATATGCAAATTCTCCTGAAAATCAGAATTGATGTTCAACTTTAAATTATAATATTATGGGAACTATAAACTGGAAATCAGCTATCTGGGCCGGTGTCATAGCAGGTCTCATTTTTATGATGCTTGAAATGATCATGGTACCCCTTTTCCTGGGAGGCAGCCCGTGGGCACCCCCTCGCATGATTGCGGCCATTATATTGGGTGAAATCGTACTTCCACCCCCTGCCACATTTGAATTTGGTATATTCATGTCAGCTCTTGTTCTTCATATGGCGCTGTCTATAATCTATGCCATCGTTATAGCCTTCCTTGTGAAGAATATGACACTGGGTAAAGCGTTAGCAGTTGGTGCCGCTGTCGGGCTGATCATTTACTTTGTGAACTTCTACGGGATGACTGTACTATTTCCTTGGTTTGCCATGGCCCGTAACTGGGTGTCAGCTGTTGCGCACGTCAGTTTTGGAATTGGAGCCGCGTGGGCTTATATAGGACTCCTGCACCCTTCCACTCACAGGGGTCATACTACTGCAACATCCATATGATTATTTACTCTGGATTAAGGCTCCCGCTCTCAACGATCATTCACTAGAATTAAGGCTTGGGAGTGGGAGTCTTTTTATTCTTTCCTGATAAACGAACTGCCAAAATAAAACACCAATAAAACCTAGTGAGTATACTTTTAATACCATAACAGTAACTATGAAAATAAGAAAGATAAATCAAAAACAAGAAAGCGTATCAGCCACTTTAGCAATAGTATCGGCAGGAATCGGAATCGGCTTAGTGGCGGGTTTGGTAGGGACAGCCGTTATGACAGCAGCACAAATGATAGAAATGCATTTCAGCGGGCGTAAACCCAGTGATACGCCCTACCAAGCAGTTAAGAAAACTTTCGGTATTGAAACTAAGACGGATGAAGACAAGGAATTTGTATCAAATGTAACTCATTTTGCCTACGGCTCCAGCTGGGGAATACCCAGGGGTCTAATGGCTGCCTTTGGAGCCAAAGGCGTGGCTGGCTCCACATCCCATTTTGGTGCTGTTTGGGGTACAGAGTTGATCATGTTACCATCCATGGATATTGCCGAGCCTGTAACAACCTGGAAACCTAGAGCCATAGCTGAGGACGCTCTGTTTCATGGCGTATACGCCATAGTAGCAGGTATTACAGCGGATTATCTGGCGAAGTGGCTCCGGAAAGCATATGAACATGATCAATAGATTATAAGCAGAAAGGATGCAACGTGGTACCTAAGGGCAAAATAGTTGCCATCGGCGGCAATGAAGATAAAGGGAGTATACCACTTCCTTCCAATGCTGATCAGGCACAACGAATCTTATTTTTTGAGCAAGGCATTTTAAAGCGAATCCACGACGAGCTGTATGGCATAGGCACTCGCATTGAAGTGATCACTACGGCTACCAGTATCCCGGATGAACTGTTTCAGGCATACCTGCATGGTTTTACGCTCCTGGGCTGCGATAATGTAGGGCACTTAAAAATCCCATCTAGGGAAAATGCTGATAGCCCCGAAACACTCCAGCGCCTTCAAAAGACTGACGCTGTTATCTTCACAGGGGGTGACCAACTAAAAATTACGGCTGCGTTCGACCAAACGCAAGCCCTTAAACTTATCACGCACCGCTATCATCACGAGGAAAAATTCCTGATTGCCGGTACAAGTGCAGGCGCTATGGCACTTTGCAGTACCATGATACAAGGCTCTTATGAAACTACCCCGCTTGTTAAGGGAATTGTTTCTCTTGGCAAAGGACTGAACTTACTACCACATGTTATCATAGACACGCACTTTGTAAACCGCAGGCGCATTCCTCGCTTGATTGAAGCAATCGCCATTCATCCACAATTGGTGGGCATTGGTCTGGGGGAAGATACTGGCATTCTTATCTCTAAAGGGAACGAAATAGAGACAATAGGTTCCGGTTTGGTAGTTATTTTGGATGGTAGGGAGCTGCAGGAGAATAATTTTGAACAACTGAAAATTGGGGAACCTCTCTGTCTGGAACACCTGATCATGCACGTTCTTCCGAAAGGCAGGAGTTACTTTATCGACAAAGCCGAGATAAACAATTAGACGCTGAACAACCTAGCCAAAGATTTAGTCTACTAGCTGCAGGAAAGCTAATATTCCAGATTGTCGTACCCCTGACAAATCAGTATAGCTTCCGTGTGCACCTTTGTATTGCAGGTTGCCTAAATTATCACTCTTGTTATAATGATGAAGCTGGGCTTACAGACCTGCAAACGTGTATTTAAGATAACTAATATGGAAGATACAGCCGTAGAACCACAGATTGATTACGAATATTACCTGATCAGGGGCATATCTTATGATGCCTACCTTGCACAATTGCAGCAAACCGTTGCAAATATCACGATTGGTTTAAAATCTGATAATGTCCATGCAGAATATTTCCTTATCAACCTGACACGCATGCAGCGTATTGCGAAAACAAGTACGTTGAGCCAGGAGTTGCTGCAAGCTTTAGCAGGAATGGAGAATAAAGTTTACTGGCTTGTACTCACAGAATATTGGTGTGGTGATGCCGCCCAAAGCCTGCCACTTTTACAAAAGATCGCACAAGCCTCGGATGGCAAAATATCACTCCGGCTTTTATACCGGGATAAATTTCCCGACCTGATGGAAAAGCACCTCACCAATGGAGGCAGCGCTATACCTAAACTTATACAGCTCGACTCAGAATTCACTTACCTAGGTGAATGGGGGCCACGGCCAAAGCCGGCACAGGAGTTGGTGAAATTTTTAAAAAGCGATCCGGTGACAGCTACCGGCTATGCCGAGCAATTGCACAGGTGGTATGCAAAGGATAAAACAAACACCTTGCAGCGGGAGTTAATCGAGTTGCTGAATAAAGCGAACCTGTTCGTTTGATTAAATTAATTTTAAACTATAACATTATAAAAATGACAACTAAAACAGAAAATAAAACCTTTAGAACAAGCTTAGAACCCGTTACACTTGAGAATGCCAATGAGGCACAAAAACCGCACTTAGAGATCGCCCAGAAGCAAACGGGTATGATTCCTAACATGTATAAAAATATGGTAAACTCTCCAGGATTAATGGAGACTTATGCAGTGGGGTATGATAATTTCCGGAAAAACAGCGGCTTTACCCCTGTAGAACAGGAAGTTGTTTTTGTGACAGTAAGTATAGCAAATGGTTGTGAATACTGTGCTGCCGCTCATAGCTTTATTGCTGATAACATGTCTAAAGTTCCAACTGAAGTTACAGATGCTATCCGTGAAGAAAAAGAAATACCAGATGCAAAACTGAACGCGCTGTCTGAGTTCACGCGCATCATGTTTGATAAGCGAGGTAATCCTTCGCAGGAAGATGTTAAGGCTTTTCTAGGGGCAGGTTATGAAGAAAAACATATTCTGGAAATCATACTTGCCCTTGCCGTTAAAACACTTAGCAACTACTCCAATCATATTTTCCACACTGAGGTAGATGACATGTTCAGCGGCAGAACCTGGAGCAGAAATTAAGATAAAATTCAATATTAAATACCTGAGTAAAGCGGTAAAAGTATTTGCTAGAAAAACAGAATTGAAATGGGTATTTAAGTAACTATAAATTAAAGCTGAAGGATTGACCACAGATCAAGGTCAATTCTTCAGCTTTGACTTTCTTATAAGTCTGTTGTAGATAGAAACAAGCTTCTGCTGTGGAACCTTCAGGTAGTATAGTAGCCATATGATGGTGAAGATAAACTGCAGCCGGTAAAAACCATTCTCCTTATACTTTTGTGCAGATGTAGTGACAACAGTTGGCAATACTTTAAATCTGGTGACCTTCTTGATACGATATATGATTTCCTGATCTTCCATCACAATATGATCTTTTCGGAAGCCGCCAATTCGCTTAAAAACAGTATTTAGTACAAAAAGGCTTTGGTCACCGAAGCGAAAATGATCTAGGTCAAACTTCGTAAACCAGGCATTTAGTTTTAGAAACCAGTGGTTTTCATCGAATCTTAAACGAAAGCAACCTGCTCCAGCTCCATACTGACAACTATTCATAATAGAATTTTGAAAATCGGAAGGCGGGAATGTATCAGCGTGGAGAAAATAGAGTATGTCACCTTTGGCTGCTGCTGCACCTGCATTCATTTGTACTGCCCTGCCTTTCTCCGATGAATGTATTACTCTGGCACCTGCTGCCTCAGCTAGGATAGGAGTACTATCTGTACTGCCTCCATCAGATACGATAACTTCAGTTACAGATCCGTTACTTGAAGATAATAAGTAATGTACAAGCCGTTGAATACCTTCGGCCTCGTTGTATGTAGGAATAACAATACTTATGCTTGCAGACATGACTTATTCAGACCAATACAATAATGATACAGCTAAAGTTTTCTTTCTGAATTGTAGAGCATCGAAATCGTTTTAACTGCTAATAAACGGTATTGTTTGATAATACATGTATAAAAATAACAACAGCAATAATTCACTAACTAAAGTTCATATTGCTGTTGTTACCTGTAACTAACTTATAAACGATCTGAGAGAACAGTAGCTGTTCTGGATCGATAAAGATTATCTACATCTTGTGCAGGCGGACCTTGCTTTGAGGTACGTTCTTGTTGGGTAGGCGCCTCTTTCCATGGCATTTCCCCTACCACTAACTTAGGTATATTAATGAAGACTTCATTTCCACTGCGTTTTGTAACAGCATCTAGTGGAATATAAATATCCGTTTTAAAGATCAGCCCTTGTGGTACTAAGATATAGCTTTCTGATTCATTCGCTGCCACCACTACTTTTTCAATCGTTCCGATTTCTCCATTATCAGATCCTTTTACAGTATCGCCTTCTCTTACATCAACCATATGATTAGGAGCTGAAACTTCCAACGCATTTAGAAACTCTTCAGTCGTAATAACTGCATTAGATACTAATGGAAGGTTCAGGTGTACCGCTGCTTCGTATTCTGGTATACTGGCTGCTCCCATGGCATCCTTTATCATAGTTACATCATACCCATCTTCCATCGCATGACGGGCAGTAGATTCGCAACACAGGTTAGCGGCCATACCAGCTATTACAAGATGCGTGATTCCAAGCTGCTGCAATTGTTCCGGAAGATCACTTCGGAAAACATCACAACTCTTATGTGGCAAAAGCACTATATCTTCCGGCTGCGGCTGTAAGTCCGGGTGAAAATCAGCGCCCCAACTACCTGCCAGGAACATTTTAGTTTCGAACATCATACGATTTATACCACTTTTCTTCTGCAGTTTCTCATCCGCATAATCATCTTCTGTGTAAGCCATAGGACCGAATAGAACAGGAATGCCTTTTGCCCGTGCTCCATCAATCGTTTTCTTAAGATGCTCAATCATGTCATGCATCTTCAATGTGTTTTTTGTCAGCTCGTAAGCTGCACCGCCTTCTGATAAGAAATCATTAACCGGATCGATTACCAGCAAGGCAGTTTTATCGATAGGGAAAGAAATTACTTTTTCTTCTCTTGGCAGGTACGTAGCCTTTGCCTTATTTTCTTGATTCATCATTTTCATAGTTTTTGGTCAGTTAAAAATTTTTAAGCTATTGTTTAGCTTGCCTTAAAAGCCCTACTGTGGCCAGGCAAGATAAAACACCCACTAAAACAGGTACAATCTGGTTTCTACCCAGCCAGCCTACCACACTGGTGTTATATGACTTACTATCAAATCTGCCATGTGCTTTAAAAAGTCCCGGCGCCGGATCAAAAAGATTGTCTAGTCTATCTTCTCCTGCAGGCTCATCTGTTTGTTGTCCTTTAAATCCAGTCTTTGCCAGTACCAGATCGCCTAATAAAGGGAACAGTTTATTACCTATAACAGCCTGCAGCGTTGGAAAACCAACTTTGTACTCCCTTTCAGGATGATAAGCAGCATGGTATATTGTTCGGGCAGCTACTTCTGGCTGGTAAATTTTACCCATTGGTCGGGGCTTGTTAGGAAGTTTGTTTCGCATCCAGTCAAATTGCGGGGTATTCATAGCCGGTAACTGAACCGTAGTTACAGTTACACTACTTTTATCGTGCATCAATTCCGAGCGCAATGAATCATAGAAGCCCATTGTAGCATGCTTTGCCCCGCAGTAGGCAGACTGTAAAGGAATGCCCCTGTAAGCGAGTGCTGATCCAACTAGAACGATACTGCCCTTATCGCGGGGGAGCATGTATTTCAGCGCTACCTTTGTGCCATATACCTGTCCCAGATAAGTTACTTCCGTAACACGCTTATACTCTTCAGGTGTGGTATCTTTCACTCTGGCTAATACTCCTACCATGGCATTGTTTACCCATACATCAATAGGGCCTAATGTTCTTTCTACTTCAGCTCCTATACTTTCCAAAGCATTATAATCTGCTACATCGGCAGAAAATGTCAGCACCCTACCCCCTAGCTTTTCAATTTCCGATTTAGCATCTTGTAAACGTTCTTCTCCCCTGGCAATCAGGGCAACACTAGCGCCATGTTTTACAAATTCCAGCGCAATGGCTCTACCTAATCCAGCAGAAGCTCCCGTTATTACAACAACATCATTCTCTCCCTGAGACTGCATAAATATTCTTGGTATTAAGTTAAACTAGTACTATTAATTTAACTCAGACAAAATAATAAAGGTTGATAGAAAGTGATGATAAGTGATGATTTGAGCGTTTCTTTAAGGAAAAAGGTAAATGTTTGTCAGGTGGACGACAATTAATAGGTAGCTATAATTGTGAGAAGTATATCTAGTATTCTAAACTATAAGCATTTAATTTAAAGCAAAACGTAATAAGTGATTTATGTATATTTATAATATCAAAATATAATATTTAGTTGAAACAAAAAGATATTATTATACCCTTTGCAATACTGTACTTGATTTAAAATTTCATCAGGCTGAATTGATCTCTTATAAAAACTAAATTATTAGGCTGACACTAAGGATGATAGTGTACTACATAGACAGTTGTATTACAATTAAAAGTAAGCTATAGAAAATAGAAACAATAACAAGAAAGCCACTCATTCCAACAGAATAAGTGGCTCTCTTGCCATTGATAATTATTAACTTTTTATAACTAATTATATGGTATCTGCTTTCGTTTATTTTCTTCTGCCTTATAACTTAAGTAGCATAAAGCAGTTACTACAACTAGCATAATAATGAATAAAATAAACACCCAAGACTTACTATTATTTTTAACTTGAACTTCAGTATTTATAACAAAGGTCGAGCTATCTAGCTCCCAACCCTGCCCTATTTCTAATATTTGCTCCATCACTATCTTCTTTTGATCATGTATTTACCTTCCCCAATAATCAAAAGCGCCATGTCATAGACACAATAGAAGTTGAACATTTCATCCTTAGCCGTTTGTGTAAAGGCTGTGAAATCATAACCCGCACCTAATAAATAGTCTTTGCTCTTGGTAACACTTTTAGCTTCTCCTAATAGCCGGATCAAAATGCTGCGGTTGCGATCTAAAGCTAGATCAAGCGGGCGTTTAGCATCACGTTTCTGCTGTGCCAATAGATTGTTGTAGCGCACCTGATTGGCTCTGCTGGCAAAGCGCTGGTTGCGGCGGCTGGGGGTGAACTCCTCCCCTGTCAGTAAATCATTTCTAGTTTCCATTTTGTTAGTTTTTTATGGGTGATTAGATAAAGTAAAGGTACCTATACCGCATGCTGCGATCAGGCTTTGCACCCTACTACTTGCATGCAACTTGACTATAGCTGCACTCTACTTGACTTTACCTTACCCTAGATTGAAATGGACTTTACCTAAGTGCACAGAAAAGTCAAGTACTTGCAAAGCGCATTAACATGCATCAGCTCATTTCAGTACCACTTTAATATGCTTCAAGTTAATTATGTAAGGTATAAAAGCGATAGGTACAGGTCCAACGGCCATATAGGGGGTGTTGGACCTGTACCTATCAAACAGTGGCTAATTCGGTAGGGTAAACAATGCTGTACAATTCATTCTTGCCTTGCCTGTTCTTCTCCAGTCGAGGACCTTCGATGTTCGCATTTGCAAGTTGCGTGTTGCCCTTATAGTGAAGCTCCTTTAGTCTTTCCCGAACCGTGGATTTACTGCACTTAAAATGCTTTATAATCCTTCCAACTAGCTCATTACTAGTCAATGGCACCGTCAGTTCTTGGCACAGGAAGTTCAACAGGTCTACTTCGTTTAAGGCAGTGCGCTTTGAATCTGACAAATTATCTATTAACTCACTTTCAGCCAATACCAATGCACGTAAATATGAATCAAAACGCATGTAGACGGACTGCTGCCTGGCTTGTACCCTGTTCTTAAGAATTGAAACCTTGATAAGCTCTGAATCTTTACCGGTAGCATCTTTTTCAAACCCTATCTGCAGCACGGAGCTCGCCTTGTTCATCAGTTCCGTGCCTAGGTGCCCGCGCGCCTTATCGCCACCACCCGGGTTCTCATGGATGACACAGATAAAGGTAACGTTGCGGTGCGAGATCTGCTGATTCAGAAAGTCTGTCAGTTGCATAGAGCCCTGGGCATCGTTGAAGTTCTCTACGCAGTCCGTCACCACGTCCAGCACGACCAGCGTTTCCGTATCTGGGTCCGTCTCCAGCTCCTGCAAAAGGTATTGCTGCAGAACGGCATGCCTTTCCGCTCTGGGTACCTGTATAAGTGAAAAGAAGTCGAAGTTTGGGATTTGGTCACGGATGTGGTAACCAGCCATTTTCTTAATCTGCTGGATGGCGTAGGGGAACTGATCGCGCTCGTTTCGCTCCGAATCCACGTAGATCACTTTTTTGCGTTTGCGTGTGCCCTGCCTGAAGCCGATGTAGTTTCCCGGATTAGCCGGATCATTGGAAAGGAAACAGGCACACACTGCCTCTACGATCCGGCTCTTGTGCACACCGGACTTTCCCTGCACAAGGTTAATGGTGTTAGAGTAAATCAGGCCATGATCTTGAAAATGCAGAATAGGATCTGCGAAAACGATTTCCTCTGTGCTGCGTGCTCTCAACCTGGTTCGAGAATCTAGAATATATTGGAATGATTGCAATACATGGGTCATTGCCCTGGTAGCTATGTTATGCTGCATGGAATTAAATTAATGTGGGTTTCAAGAAAATGGTGTACAGTTTAGGCAGGCGATTAGGGTCATGGACGTGAAGAGCATGTTCATTTTCCAAAAGTTTGATAAATCCTGACTTTACCTGCCCTCCAGTCATCATATCATTAACAATCTGACTTACTTCATCAACAATATGAGGCGGTGTACTGCCCTGATTATAGAGCTGGTAGGCTTGCGCTCTTTTGAAATTTTCTATAAACTCTATTTTCGCTCTGATACCCGCATCAGATAAGCTGCCAATAGCGATGCTCTGACTAAGTTTGGCTTCCATGGCTATAATTCCTTTAGCGGTCAAATCAATGGATTCAGCCAGCGCCATACTAGGGCTCATAGCAGCAGGAACAGTGATACGATTATACAGCTGCATCGCTACCTCCTTCCAGGTACTTCATCAGATCGGATTCTTTGAATAGTAGCCTACCCCCTTTTTTAATAGGAAGTAGCTCTCCCCTGGACTTGCGACGGTGAATGGTAGAAGGCTTTACCTTAAGAAATGCGGCAGCCTCGTTCACGTCCATGAATTTTTCCTTCATGGGTAATCCCTTTATGAAGCCTGCCTGGCATACTGCCCGGTTTACTTCTTCGGTTATGATCCGTCGAAACTCGAGTACTGTCAACTGCACCATCATCATGACTTGGCCCTCCTGTTAAAGGATTTCAAGGCGGCCAGTACATCTTTCTCATAGAAGTAGATGCGGCCCTCCATTCGCTCAAAGGGCAGTTTGCCGGACTTACGCCAGGCAATGCTGGTAGCGCGTGTGATGTGAAGCAGCTTGCATACCTCTTTGGTGTTGAGGAGCTTCTCTTCTTTAGGTAGGTTTGCACTGGCCAATGCCAGGTTAGCACCCTGTTGCAGGGCTTGTGCAACTGAAAGTAGCACGCAGTCATTGATGAAGCTCTTAGCATCATCCAGACTTAATTGGAAAAAGAACTCTTGTTTCATGGATCAAAATTCCGTCGAAGTGACTCTCAGGAAATTCTCCAGATTCTCATCAGGAGAATCTGGAGAGTCATCAAGAATTCTTTTATGACTACATATAACTCTTATTTACAGCGACTTGGCATTATTTCTTTATAGTATCTCTCTAAGTGTTTATTTTCAAACTTGCCGTAGTTGGTGATGTCTACTTTCACATTGAAAAAAGAAACGATCGCTCTTGCCAGTTCCGTTTGTAGGCAAAAGATAAAGTATTCTTTCTGCTTTAAGACGCCTGCCAATACAAAAATCTCAGACTTGTATTGTGATGAACCTATCCAAACATGCTGATCTGTTATAATCTTATTTTCTATTAGAGTGCGAAGAACGTTCTCGGCATCCTTCTTATTAATGAACAAGTTAATGAAAGATCTAAATTCCTTGCCTTTAGGCCTGCCAACAAGAGCAGCCTTATTGGTCTCTGCACCCTGAGTACCTGCATTCCCAATTGTTTCAACGGCAGGCTTCACTTCAACAAATGCCACTTCACTAGCATGTGAAATGGGTCCGGGTTCAGCCTGATCGAGTTTTTCTGAGTCGTGTTCACTCTTTATGACTACTCCCTTCGCATTTTCTCTCGCAAGCTCGGCTCCATGAGCTTGTACATAGGGCAATAGATAAAGATAAAGCTCCCTTGCCGTTTGATAATCTGTTACATGTTTTACTTCGGATGCATGCAATTTGGCGTATAGACTCCACATCGTCTTAGCTGTCGCGTTCAACGGCACCCTTCCTTCAAATCTGCCGTGAAGCTTGTTGGCTTTTATTTTTGCGATTGCCTGATTTTTAGCCTGCAAAAGGAAGTTAAACCGCTCCTGAATGGGGGTGAGCAGCAGGTACTTTTCACTGATGTCTATGCTTGCCAGCCATAGTCTTTCCGACACAGCGGAATGGGCTCTTTTAAGGTCTTCGCGCTTCATAATAGCAACTTCAACATTATACATTCTGAGCCCTTTGGTAACTAGCTTCATTCGTTCTTCACTTTCTTTCTTTGATTCAGCAGCCATTCTTAAGGCTTCTTCAAGAATACTTTCTCCTTCAATAGCACTCATATTGTCTGTAGTTCTTCTGTAATGGTTTCTTTAAAATTAGTTTTCTGTTCTTCTTTTTCTTTAGGATCTGCAAAAGCCTCCAAAGACCAGGCATTAAGCATGTGCTGCTCTTTGTAGGTATCAGCCAGTTTCACATATTTGGCAAAGTCCTTTTCGGTTTTATGTCCGGAAAACTCACGCACCACTCGCTCCGGAATACCCAGTATCAGCGAAGTAGTGATAAAGGTCTTTCGGGCCACATGAAAGGTGAGTATCTGATGTTTGGGCACATAGCTTTCGGTAGTTGTGCTGCCTGTGTGGGTTAGTATTTTTACAGGATCGTTCAATTTGATTGCTGCCCCCATCTTCTTGAGATACTCATTAGTTTTCTGAGAGCTGATCACAGGCAATGGCCGCTCCTGCCCTTTGTATTTTTCGAGTATCTGTTTAGCAAATGGATTCAGCGGTATAGTGATGGGCTTGGAGTCACGGTGTCTGGTCTTAACCGGAAGCACTTGTATGCTGCCGTCTTTGATCGCCTGCCATCTCAGGTTTTCCACATCCGAGTAGCGAAGGCCGGTGAAGCAGGCAAAGCAGAACACATCCCGCACCTGGTTGTAGCATTTACTATCAAAGGTATGGTTGTAGAGCTTCATCAGCTCCTCCTTAGTTAGGGTGTGCACTTCTTTTGCTTTTTCGGATAGCGATTTCCATTTCCTAAAATCCTGCAGCTGGTTGTAGCCTCGCTCGTCGGAGCAAAAGAACAGAAAAGTTTTGAGGATGCGTAGGTGCTTGGCAATCGTATTATAGCCCAGCAGTTGCTTACTCAGGTACTCAGAATAGACATTTGGAAAGGCAGTGGTAAACAAATTAAAATCAAGTGGCTTCCGCTTAACCTTTGCATATTCGTACAGATGGTTTTTAACCGTAACATAGTTCTTCCGGGTGTTGGCGGCACGATGGTGATCAGCCATCTTCAGGAACTCTTCATAGGCTTCTGCCAGTGTCAGCTGCTTAGGCCCTGTCTGTTTCAGGTTCAGCCGGTCGATCAGCTCTCGTAGCTGCTCCCGTGTCGTCTGCCTGCCTTCGAGTACATTGGCTTCATTGATCCTTTGTGCTTGCTTGAGAACGGCCTCCAAATAATCGTTCAGCTCTACAGGACCTGCCTTGTAGTAATTTGGATTGACGCGCTGTTTGGCAGCGTCCCACTGCTTTTGGGTGGCCTTGCGCTCCACATAGATCTTAAGTGTGTTGCCGGGGTAGCGCAGGTAAAGAAAGATCTGAAGGGGCTTTGTTGCCATTATTTTTTCTGCTTCCTTGCGCTCTGTCTGGTCAGGAAGGCTTTTGAGCCTGGTCAGCTCTTTGGCCGATATAGCCCGGTCTAGGTAAAGGTTGAAGGAGTATCCCATAGTTGTACGTGGTTTGGAGTGTGCGTACAAATATGCGTACAAGTTTTCTAAACATAGCTATACTTTTATATATTTATTTTTACATTTAAATATTTCTAAGTAGCTGTTTATCAAGCTAAAATATCAAATGGTGTAAAATAGTATTCACCGTTGTAAAACACCTGGTAGTCCCCTACGGACTACTGAAAGGGAAAAGTGATTATTTTGATCGCTTTTCCCTTTTTCTTTTTCCACTAAAAACCCTTGTATCTGGCTGGAAAGGGCAAAAAATCCATTTACCCTTGTGGTTCGATAACCTTCCATTTCGCGGTCAAAATACACACCTTCCGGAAACATCATCGCTTGCAGTTGCTTGCGGCCTTGCACATTTGCTTTACTCCATGATTGTGAGATAGTTACCGCTTTTTCAAGCCCCATTTTAATGAATTCTTTTGGGTTCGATAACGCGGGCGCACACTTTTCCAGATTTTGCTCGATTTCCAGCAGCTCTGTTTTCAGCTCAGAGCTATACTTGACAAACATGTCTTTCTCTATTTCACCAAAGGCATAACGACGCTCTATCACATCCAGTCTCTTTTTAAGTTCTGTGTGCTGGGTCTGCAATCGTTTTTCTTCTGCCCTACTTTCTTCGGTAAGCTTATAATTAGTCTCTTCCATGATCTCGGCCAGCTTAGGCAAATAGCGCGGGTCTACTTCGAGTTCAGCTAAAAAACCTTCATACAGGTTATGTAGCTTTCCAGCATTGCGGTTGAGCTTGCAGCCAATGGTATTACACTTGTAGTAATGTATACCTTTCTTTTTCATCTCATAGCCTGTCAGTGGCTTTCGGCAACTACCACACTTGATGTGATGACGCAGCGGCAATTCTTCGTCTTCTTTGACTTGGGTATAGCCGTGCGCATTTTGGGCCTGCAAACCGTTTACCTTCAAAAACATTTGGCGGGTAATCAGAGGCTCGTGCTGGCCTTCCACCACCTCGCCGTCTTCGAGTAAGCCATGCGAGATTAAACCGCAGTAAAAGGGGTTTTTGAATAGCTTTGTGATAGTTTGGTTATAGAGCACCAAGCCTTGCGCTTTCAGGCGTTTAATGATGTCCGTATTTGATAAGCCCTGCTCTGCTTTAAGCTGAAAGGCTAAACGGATCAGTTTGCCAATCTTGTTAGGCTTTAAGATGACTTCTTTCCCTACGATCACTTTATCATAGCCCATCGGCACTTTACCCACCCATAAACCACGTCTGACGCGCGCTTCCATGCCCGTCATGCACTTTTCCCGGCGTAGGTCGTTATCAAACTGCGAAAACAGGAACTGAATACCCTGCTGCAGTTTACCCGATGCCGTCATAGTATCTACCGGCTGCGTGACAGCTACTACGGCTATACCCATGCGGTTGAGCTCGTCTACAATGCCAATGGCTGACGAGCCGGTTCTGGAAAAGCGGTCGTGGGAGTAGACAATGATATAGCCGACCCGCAGTTTGCTTTTCTTCACGAACTCGAGCATTTTCTGGAATTCCTTACGTTCGTCTGATTTGGCACTTTCGTAGGTGCCACCGAACTTGCCGACCACTTGGTAGCCGTGGCGCTCGGCATAGGCTGTGCAGCGATCCAACTGCGTCGAAAGACTTTGATTGGTCTCAGCCTGCTCTTTGGTCGATACACGGGTATAGATGATAGCCACCTTACCGCGTGGTGCCGCTTTCTTGCTGCCCTTTTGCAATGGCCGTGCAAAGATGCTTAGCTCATTCCCTTTCCCAGTCGTAGCCCGAAGTACTGCTGGCTTTTTAGCTGGCGCAGGCTTAGCCGTAGCAGCTTTAGCTTTCGCAGCAGACTTTGCAGCAGTTGCCTTCGTTGCTTTAGCTGTCTTCTTTGTTTTAGGTGCAGCCTTAGCTTCTTCAAGCACAGCTGCGGTGGTTTGCTTTTTCATGTTCTGTTGGGTTAACGGGAAAGGGATTTTGTTACTTTTTTGTTACTCTGGCCTTTTGATTTTTCTACTTTAGAAACGTTTGATGATTTAGTCGATAAATTAACACTGTCATCAATAGTTGCTATCAATTGTTCTGCTAGGTGCTGGTTAAAAACCCAGGCACTATAGCGAAGCATAAAATCTACCTTTGCGTGTGCTTCTGCTTCGGTTAAGTGTTCTAATCCCGGGGTTTGCCGTAGCTCGCGCACATGGCGCTCTACTGATTCTACTTCCTCCGAGAGCTGCTTATAGTAGCTATCATAAGCGCTCAGCTGTTCCGGTGTTTCGTCAAGTACTACAGCATTAGCAGCGCTTACTTTGCCTTTTGGCTGTGCTTGTTTGTGTTTACTGGTTTTTCTTTGGGTTTTCTGTTTTGGTTTTGGGGTTAAGGTTTTCACTGTTGTGTTTGCCAGTGCCATAAGTCCGGGGCGACCGGTACCAAGGCGGGCTATTACGTTAGGGTGCGGGGTAACCGCTACCCTTGGCTCTTACCAGATCAGCGCCTGGTAAGAGTAAGCTACTATAAGAAGGTACTAACTAAGTACTAAATCCGGTAGCGGTGTTCTTTGGTAAAGCGTAGCTTAGAGCCCCCACGGTTTTCTAATTCCACCGACTGGTAATTCTTCAGGGCCAGCGTCTCGATCAGTTGCTTTGATATTCGTTCATCCAGCATACCGTCTGATGTAGTGCGCAAGGTGATCTGGCGCTTTTCATCAAAGGTGATGGTTACCTGCCGGAAGCTTTTGTTGCGGATGGCACGCACTACCTGAAGTTCTTCTTCAGATAGCAAGGATAAGCGCGGAATGTAATCGGCTTTGTCTTCGTCTAGTATAAAAGAAGCCAGGTGCTGGGTAATAGACAAGAAGACATGCGTTCTGCCTAATAAAACCTGCGCTTCCGGTCCCAATCCTTGCATCTCATCTAGCCACGGTGCCAGATCTCCTGTTGGAAAGATCAGGATGCCGGCTTCCTGCTTGCGGTAGAGGGCTGCGTACACCAGTGTTTCGAGCAGCGAAAACTGGATACCATAGTTTGCCTGTGCAGCCTGCACCTGCCCACTTCGGTATTCTTCTATCCATGCATCTGCTTGCTTTCCGGACATCGTTTTGATCAACTCTTCCCGAAGCTTTGCGATCATCTCTGGCGTAAGCGCATCAGCAGGTATTTCCTGTATGTTCATCAGGTACTCGCGCAAGGCTTTTACCCGTACTAACGGCAGCCCCAGTTCCCGCAGTTCCTTGGCCATCTTCAGCCACAGGTATTCCAGAAACGAGAGCTTGGTCCAGGCTTGCTCTTCCGTTTTTGGCGCCAGTCCGGCTTTCTTCCAGTCCACGTAAAGCTTGGGGGCAATACCAGTTTGCTTTAGCGAGAAGATGGGCTCGCGAAGCTTTTCGTAAAGTTCGGGTAGCTGCTCCATTTCCTGCAGGTCCAGTTGCAGCGTAAAATCCGCTGCGTCTTTCGAAGCGCCTATTTTCAATAATTCTGTCTCTTCCATCTTGTGTAGCTAAATTCTATATTTTACCCAAAGGTAATATTTAGTTTTTACTATACAACAACTCCGTAAAATTTGTTTTATTTCAGGATAAAATATTTTGTGAAACCGGTCCTTGAGTTCAAAACAGTAGATTTGGTAAGCAAGAGAGAAAACTCCAAAAGATTGAAAACGGATCTCGCGTGCACGCATGTACGCGCGCATCATGCGCAGGCGGGCGCGATTTTAGAAGTGTTATTACAGATTGCGGAAACGGAAAAGACGAGCCGGAAATGCGGGTTTGCAGTAGACAGTGTAGTTTCCGTAAGAACTGTTAAAATCAGCGTCTTTGCGGAAAATTTGCGGACAGCTAAGTTACGTGCGCACAAGTAGTTACACTCACTTTTATATTTGCCGGAAACAGGCAAAATGCGCTACTGTAGCAGGGTGTTTTACATGCGGAAATGCGCTGGAAACGATAGTTTTCCAGCAATTTTTGCGGAACCTGCAAAATCGATGTCCGCAGCATGTTTCCGCATTAGCAGTTCAAACAGGCGCACCAAAACACCATTAAATCACATTGTATCAATTGGTTACACTCATTTTTAGCATCCAAAACATGCTAAAAATGCGGTTTCCGTGTTTCCGCTCCACAAGGTCAAAAAAAGAAAATATTTAACACAATCAGAAAACCACCAGATCACTCAGCTCTGTTTCACTGAAAAGTACAACAGAAAACAGTCCGCGTATTGCTTAATTGGAAGCCGGAACCAAACGGTGTAAAAGGAAAGTGTAAGCGAATCCGTTTAAGCAGTCCGTAACCGCAAAATGGACAACTCCGCACTTATAAAATTAAGCCGGAAAAACAGTTATAGGCTCCAGCTTCTCCAGCAGGCAGGATCACGTTTAATAGCGGAACATTTTTCCGTCGCCGGAAAGGCTGTTACAGAATGTTACACGCATTCCCGCACACATTTTCAACTCCGCAATGTATTTTATTCTGGGAACTAGTTATAAGTAGGCAAAGTGACTGTTTCCGCACGTAGACTCTACTAGTGTTACCGCAAATTATCAGGTTATTGAATAAAGGGGTCTGAAAGCACAAATTCCCGCAGTTTGGAGTAAGCTTTTTGAACGGTTACCGGCGCTAAATTATGCCTTTCTGTACTCCTGCTTTAATCCTGTTTTTAGCTACCAGTTTCATGGCTGATATCGCACTTTTTACTAGTTCCTTAAAGATCCTAAAAATCACAGCTCTACTCACTTGCACTTTCTCAAGCCAGCACCAACTACAAAACTAACTATAGCCTCGCTCCCATCCCACTAGTAGACTTCTCTAAAAAGCGTAGTATCGTAATCCGCTCTACAATCGACATGCGTCTCAATAGCTTGGCTCAGCTGGAAACAGAATCAGCGCCTCCTATAGAGCATACCTGTTTGTCCAACTAATATACTCATTTGTCCGTTGCGCTTTTCCTACATAAAACAGAGTTTTGCAGGCATACAATTATCTTTCTAATGCACATCATCATTCCTGACGATTACCAGAATGTTATTCGTTCCCTGCCATGTTTTCAGCTGCTGAAAGACCATCAGGTTACTATCTATAACGATACGGTTAAGGACATCTCAACAATGGTTGCACGCTTTAAAAATGCCGATGCTCTGGTGCTAACGCGTGAACGAACAGCCATTACCGAAGAACTGGTCGCGCAGTTGCCTAAACTGAAGCTTATCAGCCAGACCGGTAAAATCTCAAACCATTTAGATTTGGCGGCATGCACCAGGCATAATATTGCAGTTACCGAAGGCATTGGCTCCCCAGTAGCTCCGGCAGAGCTGGCCTGGCTCCTGATCATGAATGCAGTAAGGCAGGTACCACAGGCCACAGAAGCCATGAAAGCCGGACAGTGGCAAACCAACATCGGTAGCACCATTCACGGAAGGCTGATTGGCATCTGGGGCTATGGAAAGATAGGTAAACGTATGGCTGACTACGCCATAGCCTTTGGTGCTAAAGTGATGGTTTGGGGCAGTGAAAACTCCCGTACGCAGGCCCTGCAAGATGGCTTATTAATAGCTGAGAGCAAAGCAGCGTTCTTTTCCAAAGCTGACGTAGTAACATTGCACCTGCGCTTAACGAATAGCACCAGAAGTATTGTTACAGCATCAGATTTAGGCTTAATGAAACCGAATGCGGTGCTGGTAAATTCCAGCCGGGCAGAATTGATAGAAGAAGGCGCGCTGTTGCATGCGCTTAGACTAGGCAGACCCGGCTTTGCTGCCGTAGATGTGTATGAAACAGAGCCTATCTACGATAAAGACTATCCACTGCTGCAATTGCCAAATGTGATCTGTACGCCGCACCTGGGTTACGTGGAGCAACACAGCTATGAACTATACTTCCGCAAGGCATTTGAAAACGTTACTGCCTTTGCCAGTGGTACACCTGTAAATATAGCCAACCCTGAAGTGCTACAAATATAAACTAGCCCTCCTATTGAAAATCTGTAAAGCTTTACCTGAATCCTGTAACACCTGAGACTGGCCTAGCTTATAGCTTTGTCAAAGTTAAACGCTACACCATAAAACTATGAATACGCTACAACACCCAAAAACCGCAACACGCAATTTCGACCTGACGGCACAGCAACGCAACATCACCATTGCCGGCCAGAATGCAGAACTATTAACGTACAACGGGAGCTTTCCAGGGCCTTTGCTGGAAGTACAAGAAGGCGACGTGGTAACGGTAAACTTTAATAACCAACTGCGTGAGCCAAGCAACCTGCACCTGCATGGTATTTTTATGTCGCCGGATGAAGACAAGCCACATCAAACTGTAGAGCCAGGTCAATCTCTAACTTATAATTTCGAAGCGCATCTGGGAAGCGCCGGCATGTATTGGTACCACCCACATGCCCATGGCAAAGTTACCCGTCAGCTATTTGAAGGTTTATCAGGGCCGATCATCATCCGCGGAGCCGTGGACAAGCTGGAGCCCGTCGCTTCTGCGACTGAAAAGGTGTTGGTGCTGCACGACATCGGGCTGCAAAATGGCGAAGTTGCGTCGCATACGGGCATGGACTGGGGAAAAGGAAAAGAAGGAGAACTGGTGCTGGTAAACGGGCAAAACCAACCGGAAATGTCCGCCCCTACAGGTCTGCTCCGACTTCGCATCGTAAACGCTTCAACCGCACGCTACTATAATCTGAACATTCGCGGAAAACGACTGCAGGTGATTGGGATGGATGGCAGTTTCCTGGAAGCGCCATTGGCTATGGAAAGGCTCCTACTCACACCCGGCGAAAGAGCCGATATACTGATAGAAGCCACGCAGGAAGAAGAGCTGCAACTAACAAACCTGCCTTACAGCCGTACACCTGCCGGATCCAGTGCTGATACACCTGCTGAAGGGATGGTTCTGGCAAAGTTCAGCATCACTGGTGAGCCTAAAACTATAGCGTTGCCAACTAAACTTACTCACATTCCGGCACTGGATTTAGCTTCTGTCACTAACTATAAAACAATAACTTTTGGTGCCACCATGCAGCCGCTGCAATTCACCATTAACGGAAAAGCCTTCGATCATCACCGCACTGATCTAACTGCCAAAGCCGAAACAATGGAAGTATGGGATATTGTAAACCCGATGGCAATGGACCACCCATTTCACCTGCATACTTTTCCATTCCAGGTAATTAGTGTAAATGGTGTAGCAGTAGATTTCCGGGCCTGGAAAGACGTGGTAAATGTACCGGCCAACAGTACCGTACGTATTGCAATCCCTTTTACAACCTATAAAGGCAGCGTGATGTACCACTGCCACATCCTGGAGCACGAAGATCTGGGTATGATGGGAAACCTGGAAGTGGTCTAATACAAGCATAAAACCATACATATAGCCAGCAGGATGCTTCCGCAGGCTATACTTTTACCTACAGTTTTTTATCTTTACCAACTCCGCATCTAACACATAAAACTATGGCCAAGGCAAGCATTCCTATTCCTGTTTTCACCGAAGCAGAAAGCTTTACCAAGAGCAAGTTCCGCGATTTTTACATTGCCTCGTACCAGGATGCGCCCGATGCAGGACTTCGACGTGTTGCGCCCCACCGCCATACATACTATGAGATCATCTGGATTACCGAAGGAAGCGGCCTGCATACCATCGACTTTCAGCCGTATAAATTTAAAGGGCCTTGCCTGTTTTTGCTGCAGCCCAGTCACATTCACCAGATCCGGAAAGATGGCCCTACCAAAGGCTTTGTACTTAAGTTCAACGAGTCGGTGTTTGCCGTGGAAGCGGGTGCCGAGAACCTGTTGCTGAAGTATGGCATTTTCGATAACATAAACGTGCAGCCTGTACTGCACCTGGATGCTACCGCGGTAGCCCTGCTCGATGACCTGATGCAGAAAATGCTGCAGGAGTACAAGCAGCCAACTGACCTGTCAGAAGTAATCATTGCCTCTTACCTGAAGATATTTTTGCTGCAGGTTTTTAAGCTGAAGGACATACACACGCAAACGATAGCACAACCTGTACCCGAGCCGCGCTACCTGACCTACCGTACTTTTAAGCAATTGCTGGAAGAGCGCTACCAGCAACAACATGCCGTGCAGGACTATGCCGATGCCCTTTCTCTGACGCCCCGCACCCTGAACGAAATCACGCACAAATATGCCGGCAAGAATGTAAGCCAACTGATAAAAGAACGGCTGATGCTGGAAGCAAAACGCCTGCTGCACCACGGTCAGTTATCGGTAAAAGAAATAGCGGCACAGCTGGGTTTTGAAGATGCCGCCTACTTTACCCGCTTCTTCACAAAAAACAGTGGCGCTTCTCCCTTGGCTTTCCGAAGCAAAGAGCTGGAACTCGTAAGTTAGGCTCCTGTAAGTGCAGGATAAGCGGTGCTTTGTCCATTGAAGCCAGCCGACTAACTATAGACATTTGTGCTGTTAAACAACGTGTTATCTCGTAAAACAGCATATTATGAATCGTAAATCATTTCTGAAAAATTCGCTGCTGGGCTCCTCGCTTTTGCTGCTGCCAGGCCCTGCGCACCACTTCTTTTCGGGCAGCAGTGTCAAGCCAGTAAAAATAACTGTCCGCGAGCCGCAGCAAAAAAACATCTGCGCTACCTGCGGCACCCGCTACGCCACTGCCAAAACCGCTACCGACACCTGCCCTGTCTGCACCGACGAGCGCCAGTACGTAGGTGATGGCGGCCAAACCTGGCTCAGCTACAACAGTTTGGCAAAAGAGCACAGCATAAAGATCACTAAGCTGCAGGAGAACCTATATGAGCTGAAGATCACCCCTGATTTTGCCATCGGCCAGAAAGCGCACCTGGTACTGTCGAAAAATGGCAACGTGCTGTGGGACTGTATTCCTTACCTCGACGAGCAGACTATAACCTACATCAAGGCGTTGGGTGGCATAAAAGCCATTGCCATTTCGCACCCGCACTACTATAGTTTAATGGCCGAATGGGCTGCCGCCTTTAACTGCCCCATTTACCTGCACCACCTCGACAAACAATGGATACAGGACAAAAGCAAGCACCTACAACTATGGGAAGGCAACGAACTGCCACTATGGGACGGGATGAAAGTTGTGCACACAGGCGGGCATTTTGATGGAAGTACCGTTATGCACCTGCCCCACCACGGCAACGGCACCCTGCTCACCGGCGATACCCTGTACGTTGCCCGCGACCGCCGGCATGTTTCGATGATGTATAGTTACCCCAACCTGGTGCCGCTTCCTAAAAAAGCCATCGAGCAAGTTAATAGCCGTGTAGAGCCGCTGGAGTTCGACACCATTCATGGCGCTTTTGACGGGCAGCTTATAGCTACAGGCGCAAAGGATGCCTTCAGAAGATCGGTGAACCGCTACCTGAAAATTTATGAAGGCTAACAACTATAAAACAAAAGCCGCTACTGGTTGGTAGCGGCTTTTACATTTTTATATTACTGGCTTATACGTTCATTTTACAGCGTTCGCCGGCGTACTCCAGTTCAAGAGTTGCATCAGTTATGGCAAAGGATTTTAAGATGTCGCGTATCTCCTGCTTCAGGGCAGCTATGGCAGTAGGTTCTTTTACAGATTCCACCACCACATGCGCCGACAGTACATGATGCTCCCCATCCAAAGACCATAGCTTAAGCTGATGCACATCCTGCACATTCGTAACAGAAAGCAACTGCGCCTTTACAGCATCCAGCTCCGTTGCCAGCGGGTTTTCCTGCAGCAGCACTTTTATAGCAGCCCAGGCACCTTTTACCGCATTCACCAGCATAAACAAGGCAATCCCGATCGAGAGCAGCGCATCGAGCCACGGCCACTCGAAGAACAGCAGCACCACACTGGCTACCAACACCGCTGCCCAACCCAGCAAATCTTCAAGCATGTGCAGCGATACGGCCCGTTGGTTCAGGTTATGCCCGCCGCGCAGCCTGAAAAAAGCCGCCCCATTTACACCCAGCCCAACTATAGCAAAGAACAGCATGCCGTAGGGGTCTGGCATCTGGGGGCTCAGCAGCCTTTCGGTAGCTTCTGAAAGCACAAACACAGAGCCTGTGATAAGGATAACGGATGTTAACAGCGCGCCTGCCACCGAGTAGCGTTTGTAGCCATAAGTATAGCGCTCGTTGCCTTGCTGTTCTGATTTGCGCTGCAGAAAATAGCTCACGCCCAGGGTAAAGGCATCGCCGAAGTCGTGGAGCGCATCGCTCATAATGGCAACGCTGTTCACAAAAAAGCCCCCGATCAGCTCAACTATAGCAAAGCCCAGGTTCAGGAAAAAAGCAAACCGGATGTTGCTCGTAGCATGGTGCTGATGGCCGTGGTGATGATGGTGATGATGTCCCATAGTGTATAGTTAAAGCCGTGCCCGGTAATCCGAAGCACGACTGATGGTTACTGTTTTATTTCATTTTAAATGGATTGCTTGGATGAAAGATGCGCTACTGCCGCTAGCGCTACCAGGCCACCCATAATGGCAATGTTTTGAATGAAGTCCATGACAGCCGTTTGCTGCATCATCCCTTCCATGTTCCAGAACGTGTGCATCAATAGCGTCATGGGCAATAACAGTAGGATGAGTACGATAGCCACTTGTTTTACCCTGAAACCGGCAAACAGCAGCAAGGCACCTACCAGTTCTGTAACCATAGCTGCACCTAACAGCAGCGGCACGAATGGCAATCCTTTAGAAGCCATCCACATGGCAGGGCCATCCCAGAACAGCGCTTTATGCAGTCCGGCTATCAGAAATGTAACCCCGATCAGGATGCGGGACACAAATACAAAGGTTTTAACAGATGAATTTTTCATAGTTTCTGAATTTAATTTTGATTGAGTAATTGAGTGAACTTTGAATAGTTTTGAAGCTGGATTCTCTTCAGAATTTTGCAGGGTTAGAATACAAACTGTGCGCCCAGCGCCAGTTGGTTAGCCGATGTGGTTTTGTAGATTTCCTGTCCGTTCTCCAGCAGTTGCCATTCTGTGTTGGCGCGGTACCACTCCAGGGCTATACCCAGCGGTCCTGCATCATAGCGAAGCATGGGCACAATGATCTCATTCTTCAGGCGGGCATTGCCGGGTACTGCTGCCAGCACATCGGTATCATTTGGGTTATCCTGTCCATACATTACCCAGGCGCTTAGGTGTTTACCGAACCTGTACCCTGCCTGCCCCCAGGCACCGTGGCCTGCTATGTCGCCGAACTGCAGCAACTGGCCCCAGCTCTGGCCGATGGCACGCCCCCAATAGGCATTGCCCTGCAACGTTGCGCCACCATAGGTTAGCCTGGTACCAGCCTGCACGGCTTTACCTGCCAGGTTACTGCGTGTATCGCCCTGCACCAGGCGTTTGCGGTCGTAGTGACCGGCTATGTTTACTTCCCATTTCAGCGGCCTGGCTTGGTTACTGATGTTCAGGCCCACTTCTGTCTGCGGCACGCCAATTTCGCCTTCATCACGACCGTCGGCTTCTGCTTTCGGCCCGGTCCAGGAGCCGCGGAAAACAGCCACATCCAGGCGCACTTTGGTAGCAGCTTCCGTGCTGCTCAGGCCCTGGTACAAAAACAGGCCGGGATTACGGAAACCGATGCCACCTGCCGAGCCATAGCCCATCGCAAAGTGCGTTACGGAGTTAGGAAAATGCGCTACCATCGGGGTCCAGTTCTGGCCTAGGCGCACCCGGGTTTGGCCTTTCTGTACTTCCACGTAGGCCAGGCGCACACGTGGCAGCAGGTTCTCGTCGGCAAAACCACCTGCCCCTGCCGTTCCCCCTAAAAAGTCCAGCTCGGCACGACCAGTGGCCATTATGCCGTGCGGAAGGTTATAAGCTGTGCCTTTAAAAATGAGCCAGGTCTTGCGCAGGTCGCCACCAAACTGGTACTCGTCCTGAGTAGGCTGTTTCGGGTTAGCCCACATGGTAATGGAGCCGTCGCCCATACCAAAGGTACCGTCCTGCACAAAGCCCGACGCCGTGATGATCCCGTTTATACTGGACTTAAAATATGGCTTGCCTGCCTGCGTGGTATCCGGTTTTGGAGTTGCCGGAAAGCTCAGGTCTATCTGGGCATTTGCCTGTTGGGTTAGCAGCATACTGATGGCAGCTGCACTTAAAACGGTGTGTACTATTTTTTTCATAGTTCTATCTGTAAAATTTGGACAATAAGGTAGCTGGCCGCCTTTTCAGGGGCAGCTTTAGTGTAAAGTTTATAGTTCTGGATGACTGTTATTTTACTGGCAGTGCTCCTTTGTTCCGGAGGTTTGCCAGTAGCGCTGAGCGAAAAGGCCGGTCTTTGTAGCAGCAGTGCAAAAGTCTATAGTTGCCAACTATAGTTCAATGCACAGAACAGCAGTTTTGCTGCACAATTCTGCAAACCGTAGCAGGATGTATAGGGCAGCTATAGTTTACCGGGACTTTCAGTTGATAGTGGTTTTAAATTGTGGCTCTCTCATGTTCCTGTAGTTTTATTTTATTGAACATGCCAAAGGTAGGATGAGCGATGGGTGGAGTTGTTACAGAATTTTGGGGGAGTGTTGCAGGATTTACAGAGATAGTTCTTAATCCTATGATTTTATATATTATAAAATTTATATATTTGATTTTTTACTTAAAATCTAAATGAATTTCTATATAAGAAGTTAATTTCATTTTATGGAGCAAGAAACTCTTAAAAAATTACGATTAATCATACCTGGAATTATTACTGTATTAATCTCACTGTATTTCATTTCTATAATTACAGAGAAGGAATTCAAGCAAGTAGATTTTTCAGAATATTCGATTCCCTTTCTTATTGCATTAGTAATTGGTGTATTTTACTATTTAACAGATGTAAGACATCTCATTACAAATTACTCTCATAAAAAAATAGATTTAAATATTAAAAATCATATAATTAAATTGTATACACATGACCTAACTAATGAGCAAAGGCAATTTCTTTATCAGAAAAATAGGTTAAAGAATATCTTTTATAACATAGTAGATAATGACGAGTCTCTTTCAAAGAAAAGCAAGAACGTATATTTTAATGGCTTGATTTGGACGACAACAGCTGATTATTTTATTATCTCACTAATATTTTCAATAGTATTTTTTCTTTCGATTCTAATTTACACTGATGTTAAGCAGGAACTATTAATAGGAGGCTTTTTGCTAATCGTTTCAGGTTTTATTTCTTTTGGCTTGCACATACTTGCTTTTTTTAAGCATATATCATTATCAAATGAGCAGATAGAGTATATAGAGACACACCATGTTAATGATGTAAATGATAGAATCCACCAAATTTTGCAGTAGTTGCCTAATTTCTGTCTCAGAAAAAGATAGAGTTGCTATGCAACTAATTGTAAAGGAATATCAAAGAGACGATACTCCTTGGTATATAGGTTATAGTGGAGGTAAAGATTCATCTGCTTTATTAGTATTGACATTTAATGCTTTACTAACATTAAAGGAATATCATAAACCTGTAACTATTGTTTATTGCGATACCGGCGTTGAGATTCCAACTATAACAGATTACGTTTATCAAACTCTCGACCACTTAGAAAAAGAGTCGTTTAAGTACAATCTACCTTTTATAATTAAAGTTGCTAAACCTAAGCTTGACGATAGATATTTCGTGAAGGTAATTGGACGAGGCTACCCTCCTCCAACAAACATCTTTAGATGGTGCACTGACAGACTTAGAATAAATCCAATCAATACTATTATAGACAAAAATAGAAATGCAATAGTCTTACTTGGTGTCCGAAATGGTGAAAGTGCGGAGAGGGATAAAATAATTTCCAAACACTCTACTAATGTAGATTATTACTTAAATCAAAAGACTTCCAGTAAGGTGAAGATTTTTAGTCCTGTACTTAATTATACAGTAAAGGATATTTGGAGTACAATTAAGTTTAATCCGATACCCGAATCTATAAATTACAAAGTTATAGGCACTTTATATAAGGATGCTGGAGCTGAATGTCCAGTTTTTAGAGAAACTAAAGGTACTCCATGTGGGAAAGGAAGGTTTGGTTGCTGGACTTGCACTGTAGTTAGGAAAGATAAATCAGTAGATAGTATGGTAAAGAATGGATATGATATATTAGAGCCACTCCATAATTTCAGAAACTGGTTGATTGAATTTAGAGACATAAAAAAATACAGGTGTAGCTACAGAAGAAATGGTCAAATAGGATTAGGACCAATAACATTAGAAGGGAGAAGAGTCATTTTAGAGAAGTTGCTTTATGCACAGGAAGCAAGCGGATTAGATTTGATTTCTGATGAAGAACTAGCTAAAATTAAAAATCTCTGGCAAATTGACTATAATAACCCCAAATACATAGAGAATACGGACGTAGACTTCACTGCGATATAACGCAACCCGCCACACAGCCCAAACACTGCGTGGCGGTTTTCTTTTCTCCCCAACTATAGTTTACCCATACACCTTCAGTACCTGCCCCGTCAGCGCACTTTCTAAACTTTTGATATAGGCATTTACCACGCGGGGCATCGGCACCGGGTTGTGGCCGGGAAAGCTGGAACCTATAGTGGCAACGGAGTCTTCTATCAGGCCGGGGCTTACGGTGTTCAGGCGCACGCCGTTTTCCAGTTCGGTGGCGGCGGCCATGGTAAAACCGTGCAGGGCACTGTTGATCATGCTCAGCGAAGTGCCACCACGTATGGGTTCGTCGGCCAGGATGCCGGATGTTAAGGTAAAGGAGCCGCCGGGGTTTATGTAGTGCTGTCCTATCAGTACCAGGTTTATCTGCCCCATCAGTTTGCTTCTAATGCCTTCGTAAAAGTCGTCGGTGCGCAGGTCGGGTAGGCTGGCAAACACGCCATGCCCTGTTGCCGAAACCAGCGCATCAAACTTACCTACAGTCTCAAACATCTCCCAGATGCTGTCGGGCTGCGTGATGTCCAGTTTTGTATCTGCGTTGTGGCGGCTGGCGGTTATCAGGTGGTGCTTTGAGGCGAGTGCCTGCTGCAGATGGCGGCCAATGGTGCCGGTGGCACCTACTAAAATGATCTTCATAGTTTTGGTATAGTATAGTTTATACCTGCAAAGGACGCAACTTACGCAGCCACACCTGTTACACAACTATAGCTTCGTGTTGCATAATTTGAATAGCACAGGCGCACCTACCATGATTAATGAAGCCGGTAACACAAGTATATTACCGGCTTCTCTCCTTTCAACTATAGTTACTCAATCTATTACTTTATCTATAGTTTTGCGCTTGCTGGTCTTAATTTCTTTAAAATGACTGGCGGTAAGGCCGGTTACTTTCTTAAACTGGTTCGAGAGATGCGCCACACTACTATAGCCCAGTTCATAGGCAATCTCTTTCAGGCTTAGCTCATTGTATACCAGCAGTTCCTTCACCTTCTCGATGCGCTGCAGGATCACGTACTTCTCTATCGTTACCCCTTCGGTAGATGAGAACAGGGTGCTTAGCGTATGGTAATCCACTCCCAGTTTCTTTGCCAGGTAATCCGATGTATTCAGGTGCATGCCTGCTTCGCCTTGCTGGTGTATCAGCTCTATCACGGCCAGTTTTATTTGCTCTATCAGTCGGGTCTTTCGGTCATCCAGCAACTCAAAACCATTTTCTGCCAGCACCTGTCGTATTTCTACCAAGTTTATAGTGTTGTCTGCTATTTCAGCTTCGCCTAGTTCTACCTGCTGCACCGTGTAGCCAAGCTTAGTCAGCTCTTCTTCCACTACCCGTTTGCAACGGTCGCACACCATGTTTTTGATATAGATTTTGGTAGTCTCCATAGTTATATTTTGTACAGCAAACTTAGCAGCTCTATACAGGCCAGCTATTACATCATCTTCTGTTTGATTTACAGATTTTCTGTTTTGCTAAAAACACGCCGCAGAGAGCTGTACATTTGTGCAAGAGAAGTACCTGTTTGTCTATTGAGTCCGGAGCACTAACAAGAGATCTTTGTGCCTGTACAACAGGAGTAGCACAAAAAATACTTTTTGAGTCTCAGACAATTAATAAAAATCTCTCATGCAGCTTACCTGCTGAGGCAACCGGCACCTTAGGGTGTACATCTCTAAACCTAAACCAACTTCCACTATGAAAAAGTCCTACCTACTGTTGCTCCTGCTGCTGCAACTTGCAAATACAGGGCGCACCCAATCCGCAAAACCAGACACCATCAGCTTTACAACTTATTTTAAGGAGATAGAGACCGCCACAAAAAAGCACAGGCAGCTCTGGAACATGGACCTATATACTTCCATCCTGATCGTGGACCCACAGACCAGAAAAATAGTAGCGAACGAAGCCGACACAGCAGGAATTTTAACCGGCAGCGCAGACCGGTTTACAGGTTACCTGCCACCCCAAGTAAACGTAGCCAACACAGCCCTGCATTGGGGCGGTAAACACTGGGCCATGCTCCTGCTTCCACTGCCTCAGGATAAACACGAGCGGATCAATTTACTAGCTCATGAGCTGTTCCATAAAACGCAGCCGTCCTTGGGCTTTGCGCTCCATAACGCGGCCAACAACCACCTGGATGAGAAGAACGGGCGAATCTATTTACGGCTGGAGCTGGAAGCACTCAAAAAGGCACTACAGGCATCACCCGATCGGGAGCGAAAGCAATACCTCACCCATGCCTTTACCTTCCGAAAGTATCGCCACCAGCTTTACCCGGATGCTGACTCCACAGAAAACCTGCTGGAGCTTAACGAGGGACTGGCAGAGTATACGGGTTTTGTGATCAGCGAAAGAAGCAGAAAGCAGGCGGTTGTGCATTTTGAGAACAGCATCAATTCCTTTCAGCAAAACCCGACGTTTGTGCGCTCCTTTGCCTACCACACCATCCCAGTTTACGGTTATTTGCTTAGCAGCCGCAACAAGTACTGGAACAAGAAAATCTCCCCCGACACTGATCTCACCAGCTATTTTATAGATGCTTTCGAAATAGAGGTACCACAAGATCTGAGGCATGAAGCCGAACGAATAGCAGCGGACTATAACGGCAGGCAAATAATGGCAGAAGAAACAAAACGGGCAGTAGAGAAAAGAAAACTTGTAGCCGAGTACAAAAGCAAATTTGTGGAGCAGCCGCACGTGGAGCTATACTTTGAGAAGATGAATGTCTCCTTCGACCCCCGTAACATGATGCCCTTAGAAGACAAAGGCACCGTTTATCCTACCATCCGTGTCACCGACAACTGGGGTATCCTGACAGTAGAAAATGGTGCCCTGATGAGCCCGGACTGGAAAAAGATCTCCCTCACATTGCCGACAGAACTTAACGGAAATAAAATCTCAGGAGACGGCTGGACTCTTGAACTGAACGAGTCTTACACGCTGACTATGAACAGCAGCAGTGGCAACTACATACTTTCAAAAAAGAAGTAACACATCATCACCTACACATAAAACCTAACAAGACAATCTGATAGCCAATGATGCCGAAGGCGTGATCCTGGGCTGTACCGAGGTTCCGCTTCTTGTCAGGCCAAAGGACAGGGATGTGGTGCTCTTCGATACATCCACCATACATGCCACACAGGCAGTTGAGACGGCACTGTTATCTTAGGTTAAAGTAAAATGCTCTGCTGTAGCTGCTTGAGATAAAAGTGTATTATTGGCTACTTAATTCCTACAACACAAAAAGTAAAACTATGATCAGGTTAATACTAACACTACTACTCTTTCTTACACAACTGCTGGTGCACGGCCAGGAGAATGTTATATGGAAATTTGAAACCAAAGGCAGAGTGTACTCCTCCCCTTTAGTAGATGGAGAGTTGCTATTTACAGGAAGCGGTGATCACACATTTTATGCGCTGAATAAATTTAGCGGCAAAGAAGTATGGAAGTTCAAAACCGGTGGCGCCGTATATTCCTCTCCTGTTGTGCAGGGTAGCCTGGTATACATCGGCAGCGCTGACGGTAACCTATATGCCCTGAACAAAGCGAACGGAAAACTGATGTGGGTCTTTAAATCCGAAGGTGAAAAAGCTTATGACCTGTGGGATTATTACTTGTCTTCTCCAAGCGTAGAGCACAACACCGTTTACTGGGGAAGCGGGGACAGCCACCTCTATGCATTGGATAATGCAACGGGCAAGCTGAAGTGGAAATTTAAGACCGGAGACACCATTCATGCCTCCCCAGCTGTTCAGGATGGTAAGGTGTACTTCGGCAGCTTCGATGGCCACTTCTACTCGCTGGATGCAGAGAGCGGCAAGCTACTGTGGCAGTTCCGGACAGTCGGCGATACTCACTTTCCGAAAGGAGAAATACAGGAAGCTGCGCTTGTGCAAGATGGCGTGGTATACTTTGGCAGCCGGGACTACAACATTTATGCCCTGGATGTTAAAACCGGTAGAGGGAAATGGAACATGAAGGAGCGCGGCAGCTGGATCATCGCCACTCCCCTGCTCTACAAGGATAACCTCTACGTAGGCACCTCCGACACCCATGCCTTCTACTGCTTAAGCAAAACGGATGGGCAGATGAAGTGGAAATTACCGCTTAACATGCGTGTGTTCGGAGCGGCAGTGGCACATGAAAACCTTATTTACTTCGGCTGCTTCAACGGAAAACTCTATGGCGTTGACCACGCTAGCGGCGAGGTGAAGTGGGAGTTTCAGACGGAAAGCAGCAGGATAAACTCCTCGGAAGTGTACGACGAAAAAGGTGAGTTCAGGAAAGACTTTGTGCTCTATGGCAAAACAATGGAGGAGGTGAAGCAATCAGAAAGCAAGATCCACCAACTGGGCTCTATACTATCGAAGCCAGCCATCGACGGGCAAACCATCTACTTCGGGAGCTCAGACGGGTACCTCTATGCTGTAAAACTTAAGAACTAGAATTTCCTGCACAATTGTCCAACACAAGTAACGGTTTATCCATTGAGCCGGCAACTCCTCTACACGTACTTTGCCACATACAACTATAGTCAGAAACAAACTTTTGATAAACTTATAGTTACAGCGCAAACAATAACTACAGGCAACCGACACCTAATTATTTTCATCTCTAAACAAAAGCCAACCTAACACTATGAAAAAGATATTACTCTCCTTAGCCCTGTTAGCAAGTATTAACGGCAGTCCTGTTAAGGCGCAGGTCAAAACTTCGGAAGGCAAAAATGAGCAGGCACAGGTAATGCTACTCGGAACCTTCCATTTTACCTACCGCAACAAAGACATTATTGTAACCGAGAAAAAAGACCAGCTGGATGTGCTCTCGGAAGAAGGCCAGCGCGACATACAGAAGATCACCAAACAGATGGCTAAGTTTAAGCCCACCAAGATTGCTGTAGAAATAATGCCCGAAGAACAACCCCGAATAGACTCGCTGTACCAGGCCTACCTGGATGGCCGCTACGAGCTTGGTGTAGATGAAGTATACCAGTTAGGCTTCAGGCTGGCAAAGCAACTGGGTCATCAGCGGGTGTACTGCATCAATGCCTGGGGTAACCTGGATAGCTACCAGAAGCCTGGCGGGAAACCTCTGGAGATAAGTGAAGAAGCTGCAGCCCGCCATGCCAACTTCTGGAAGTACCTGCGCAAAACCACCATCGCCCGCGACTCTGTAGCCAAGCTATCTGGCAAAATGCCACGCACCGTTTATGACATGCTACGCTATGAAAACCAGCCGGAAACGATACGCACACGGCATGCCAACTATTTTAGGGAAGCATTCCGTTACGAAGAACAGACGCACGATTACATGGGTGTAGACTGGTACAGCGCTACCTGGTTTAACCGTAACCTGCGCATTTTCCGCAACATACAGCGCATTACCGAAAGCCCGGAGGATCGAATACTGGTGATATATGGCGCAGCCCATGTGGCAACTATACAGCAGGCCGTAGAAAGCTCGCCTACGCACAGGTTAGCACATGCCTATAAGTTGCTGAAGTAGCACTGCCAACCTAGGGCTAAAAAGCTGGAACTATAGCCCTGCAAAAGCAAAAGCCGCATCCTGTTTTGGATGCGGCTTTTATATTAAGCTACGATGCTAAACCTTAAAAAGAGTGCGTAAATATCGCTAAATTTTAATATACTGCAACTGCAAAATCATACTTTACCCGAAAGCAAACTATGCCCTCTACTTCTACTCCAACTATAGAAAGCTTCATCTCCCGATGGAAAGCTTCCGGCGCTTCAGAACGTGCTAATTACCAGTTGTTTTTGACGGAGCTGTGTGAGCTGCTGGGCGTGGAAAAACCGATGCCGGCCACCGACAAGGTACACGAAGCCAACTATACTTTTGAGAGGCCCGTGGTGTTTGATGATGGCGAAGGCAAGACGAGCACCAACTTTATAGACCTTTACAAAAAAGACTGCTTTGTGCTGGAAGCCAAGCAGGGCTCCGACAAGGCAGGTATAACAGAAGCGGAACAGCTCGGCGCGGAGCGGGCAAAGACCAAAACCGGCACTGCCACCCGCGACACCCGCACCTGGGAGCGTGAAATGAAAAAGGCCAAGGAACAGGCCCTGCGCTACGCCCGCTCGCTGCCGGCCACCGAAGGCTGGCCACCGTTCCTGGCGGTGGTGGATGTGGGTTATTGCATTGACCTGTATGCCGACTTTGCGCGGCAGGGAAAGACCTATGTGCCGTTTCCGGACCCGCAGAACTATAGAATTACCTTAGACGAACTGCACCGCGACGAAGTGCGCGAGCGCCTGCGTTTGCTCTTTACCGACCCGCTGGAACTGGACCCGAGCCGCCGTGCAGCCCGTGTTACCCGGCAGCTGGCCGAGCGGCTGGCAAAACTGGCGGCCTCTTTGGAGCAGACCGGCTATACTCCGGAGCAGGTATCGGGTTTTCTGATGCGCTGTCTGTTTACCATGTTTGCCGAAGACGTGCAGCTGTTGCCCGAAAACTCATTTACCAGACTGCTGCAGGACTACCGCCAGAACATCACCTACTTCCCCGATGCCCTGAAGGCGCTGTGGCAAAGCATGGACAAAGGCGGCTTCGACCCTGCCCTGCGCACCAACATTCCGCAGTTTAACGGCTACCTGTTTAAAGACCCTGAAGCGTTGCCTATTTCTGAAGCACAGCTTGACCTGCTGATACTGGCCGCCGAAGCCGACTGGGCCGATGTGGAACCTGCCATCTTTGGTACCTTGCTGGAGCGGGCCTTGCAGCCGCGCGAGCGCCACAAGCTGGGTGCCCACTACACGCCCCGCGCCTACGTGGAGCGCCTGGTAATGCCAACCGTAATTGAGCCTTTGCGCGAAGAGTGGGAAGCAGCCCGTACTGCCTCGGCTATACTAGAAGACAGCGGCGAAGAAGCCGGAGCCCGCAAAGAGATTGAATCGTTTCACAGGCGCTTGTGCTCGGTGCGCGTGCTGGACCCGGCCTGCGGAAGCGGCAACTTTTTGTACGTAACCCTGGAGCACCTCAAAAGGCTGGAAGGCGAAGTGCTGGAGTACCTGGAGCATTTCCCGCGCCAGCTGAAGATGGACATGACAGGCGGCTTTACCGTAACGCCGGCGCAGCTGCTGGGCCTGGAAGTAAACCCACGCGCAGCGGCCATTGCCGACGTGGTGCTCTGGATCGGGTATTTGCAATGGCACTTCAGAGCGCATGGTTCGGCCACCCGCCTGAGCAACCCTATTTTGCGTGAGTACGGCAACATAAAACAGCAGGACGCAGTGCTGAGCTACTCCGAGCGCAAGCCACGCCTCGACAGCAACGGCCAGCCCGTTACCCGCTGGGACGGCCACAGCACCAAACCGCACCCGGTTACCGGACAGGAAGTGCCCGATGAAACCGCCCGAACTATAGTTTACGATTACCTCGACCCCAAACCCGCCACCTGGCCCGAAGCCGATTTTATAGTTGGCAACCCACCGTTTATAGGTGATAAGGCGATGCGTGGTGCTTTAGGTGATGGTTATGTAGATGCGTTGCGAAAAGCTTACAAATCTATAGTTCCGGAGAGTGCAGACTTCGTAATGTTCTGGTGGAATAAAGCTGCTGAAATTATACTTTCTAAGAGAGCTGAACAATTCGGTTTCATTACAACAAATTCAATAACTATGACTTTCAACAGGAGAGTCGTTCAGAAATTTTTAGATGCAAAGAATCCATTAACATTAAAATTTGCCATTCCTGACCACCCTTGGGTAGATAGTGCTGATGGTGCTGCAGTTAGAGTAGCTATGACTGTAGGTACAAGATTAAAATCCGAAGGAAGTATACATTTGATAAAAAGTGAATCTTATAGTAATAGTGATGACGCTGCGAGTGTAGAATTTTCGGAGAAAAAGGGAGATGTAAATTCTGATTTATCTGTAGGGGCCGATGTATCAAGTGTAGCTCCTTTAGAATCCAACCAAAAAGTTAGCAGCTTCGGGATGATGCTTGCTGGAAGTGGCTTTATAGTTACTCCAGATGAAGCTAAATCTCTCGGATTAGGTTCAGACCCTAATTTATCAAAGTATATCCGAAACTATAGGAATGGTAGAGACATCTCAGCTACCCCTCGCGGAGTGATGTTGATTGACTTATTCGGCTTTAGTGAAAGCCAACTTAGAAATCAACTCCCTACACTTTACCAACATGTTTATCTTAAAGTAAAGCCAGAAAGAGATCAAAATAATAGAAAGAAACTAAAAGAAGTATGGTGGGAATTTGGTGAAACGCGAAAAGGTTTAAGGTCAGCACTTAAAGGACTGTCAAGATACGTCGCTACACCTGAAACCGCCAAACACAGAGTTTTTCAGTTTTTAGATGAAAGTATACTTCCAGATCATAAAGTTATAGCTATAGCTACAGAAGATGCATTCCATTTGGGGGTGTTATCATCTAAGATACATATCACATGGGCTTTAGCTGCAGGTGGCACGTTAGAAGATAGACCTGTTTATAATAGCACCCGCTGTTTCCAAACCTTCCCCTTCCCTGCCGCCACCGAAGCGCAGCAGGAGCAGATCCGAACTATAGCCGAGCAGCTGGACGCTCACCGCAAGCAGCGGCAGGCGCAGCATCCCACGCTCACCATCACCGACATGTACAACGTGCTCGAGAAACTGCGGTCGGGCGAGGTGCTTACTCCCAAAGAACAGAAGACTCACGAGCAGGGGCTGGTCAGTATACTCCTGCAGCTGCACCAGGAGCTGGATGCCGCCGTAGCCGCCGCCTATAACTGGCCCGTCCACCTGCCCGAAGAAGAAATACTCGAGCGCCTCGTGGCCCTGAACAAGGAACGTTCTGCCGAAGAAGCACGCGGCCACATCCGCTGGCTCCGCCCCGAATACCAGAACCCGCAAGGCACCCAGCAAACCGATATGGGCATCGAAACCAAATCCAAAGCTGTGAAAGCCACCGCTAAGGAAGTACTGGCCTGGCCAAAAACGCTTTCGGAGCAGGCACAGGCCGTGCAACGCGCCCTGCAGCTGCACGAGCGCCCGGCCACCGCAGCAGATCTGCTGCATCAGTTTAAGCCCGTAGCCAAACCACTGCAGCCCCAGCGCCTGCAACAGATCGAAAGCCTGCTGCAAACGCTTCATGGGTTAGGATTACTAAGGAAGACGGAGAAAGAACAATATGTGAAATAAGACATCCTTACTCAGCGAAAATCAGCATAGTGGTTTGGTAGTCTTCAGAGCATCGTGGGGCAAATGACCGTACATGATATATCCGAAAAGGTTACCCGATACAGGTCCATAAAACTGAAAAGCTATGAATAAAGATCACGGACACCACGAACATCACAGCCACAAAGAACAGTCTGTAAACAAGGCAGAAAAAATAGAAGAGCGCCTGCAAGAAAAAACCCTGCATGGCCATAGCGATGCCATGCACAGCGACACGCGCCATCACCCACCACACCAGGGACACGCGGCACACGGTGAAGCCGGGCATGACCATCACCGCATGATGATTGAAGATTTTAAGAAGCGTTTCTGGGTATCGCTGGTGCTGTCGGTTCCGGTGATCGTGCTAAGCCCGATGGTGCAGCACATTCTTGGCTTTTCGCTGGATGTGCCCTATGGCATGTACATCGCTTTTGCACTTTCCAGTATCATCTATTTTTACGGTGGCTGGCCTTTCCTGACAGGTTTAGTGGAAGAAGTAAAGAAAGGTGCACCGGGCATGATGACGCTGATAGGTGTTGCCATTTCCGTGGCCTATGTGTATAGCACCGCCGTTGCGTTCGGGCTCGAAGGCATGGACTTTTTCTGGGAACTGGCCACCCTGATCGTGATCATGCTACTGGGGCACTGGATCGAAATGAAATCGGTGCTGGGGGCATCTAAAGCCCTGGAACTGCTGGTAAGCATGATGCCATCCGAAGCGCAGGTGATCAGAAACGGAGAGACTATAACCCTAAAAGTTGAAGACCTGCATCCAGGTGACCTGATCCTGGTAAAGCCCGGAGAGAAAGTTCCTGCTGACGGGGTGGTGGTACAGGGTGATAGTTACCTGAATGAGAGCATGCTGACCGGCGAGAGCAAACCGGTGCAGAAAAGGAAAGATGATAACGTAATCGGCGGAGCCATCAACGGGAACGGTTCGCTGCAGGTGCGTGTGGTTAGCACCGGCAAAGACAGCTATCTGAACAAAGTGATCAACCTGGTGCAGGAAGCACAGAAAACAAAATCAGACACGCAGCGCCTGGCCGATAAAGCAGCTAAATGGCTCACCTACGTGGCACTGGTCGCCGGCTTTGGCACCTTTGCCGTCTGGTTGTTGGTGGGCGCTGAACTGGACTTTGCCCTGGAGCGGATGGTAACGGTGATGGTGATTTCCTGCCCGCACGCACTAGGCCTGGCCATTCCGCTGGTAGTAGCTATCTCCACAGCTGTTTCTGCCAATAACGGGCTTCTGATACGCAACAGAACTGCCTTTGAGAATTCCCGCCTGATCACGACCATCATCTTCGATAAAACAGGCACCCTGACGCAAGGCTCTCATGAAGTGGAACAGGTTGTTTCCTTCGACCAGCGTTTCCCTGAGCAGGAACTGCTACGCCTGGCTTCGGGTGTGGAACAGAATTCCGAACACTACATCTCGCAGGGTATTCTGCGTAAAGTAAAAGCGGATGGAATTGCCGTACCTGCTTCAGAAAACTTTAATTACTTGCCTGGCAAAGGACTGGAAGGCACTGTGGAAGGCAGCGATGTTAAAGTGGTCGGACCAAACTATATTAAAGAGTATGGCATACAAGTGCCGGAAAGCAAGGCCGAAGAAGGTGTAGAAACGGTGGTTTATGTGCTGGTGGACCAGCAGGTTGCCGGCTACATTACCATGCGCGACCAGATACGACCGGAGTCTGCAGGCGCTATAAAAGTATTAAAGGAGAACGGCATCAAGAACCTGCTCCTGACCGGTGATAATGAGCGCGTAGCCAAAAACGTGAGCGATAAACTGGGTATGGATGGTTACCTGGCCAACGTGCTGCCGCACCAGAAACAGGAGAAGATAAAAGAGCTGCAGGCCAAGGGAGAGTTTGTGGCCATGACCGGAGACGGTGTTAACGATGCTCCTGCCCTGGCGCAGGCCGATGTAGGCATTGCGGTAGGTTCTGGCACCGACGTAGCCGCCGAGACAGCTGACATCATTTTGGTAAACAGCAACCCGCAGGACATTGCCTCGCTTATCATGTTCGGCAAAGCTACTTACCGGAAAATGATCCAAAACCTGATCTGGGCGACAGGCTACAACGTCATAGCACTTCCATTGGCTGCTGGCGTACTGTATCAGCAGGGAATCATGGTTTCTCCGGCCATTGGTGCTGCACTTATGAGCCTGAGCACCGTGATTGTAGCTATCAATGCGCAGCTGTTGCGCAGACAGATAAAGTAACTATATTAGCTGAAACATTATACCCTATTATTGTACAAAAGAGTTCTTTTCTTAACTCGCGAAAAGCAAAATGCCTTTTGTGTCTACTCCTTTAGCTCTTGTGTTGGGCGTGCAATGCTTTTCTTCACTTCTATTTCATCCGGTAAGCCTGTAGTAGATCTCTTCCAAGATCGCCGTTAGTCTGAGCAGGTTAACCTGGATCAATTTCGGGTTCCAGTGATAAGTTGGTATACTTTGAACTGCTCAGGTTCTAGCTTATGCTGCATCAGAAACAAGCTTTTGAAGCTAGAAACGCAGAAGCAGTATGAAACCTGAATCAATTAGTTTCAGCCCTTCTCAGTCAAGTTGAAGAGATCTTTCCACAGTACCCATCATAGAATCGGCACTTGTATAATTAACCAACTAAAGTGTGAACTCACAATTATTTATCAGTTCATACCCTATTTATCAGCTTTCATACAACAAAATACGGTGTTCGGAAAAGTTCATTTTAAGCAGTACCAATACCACCATAATTTTGCTTATGATTTAGAGAGTGGCACTAAAAGTATGACATGAGGTTATTAAAACTATAAAGCTTTCCGGAAATTTTATAAAGTCTTACTTCCAGTAGCAAAATACCTTTGTGTCGCTTATCCCATTGTTCCTATATATATTACAAAATAAAACCATGAAACAATTATTGAGCTTACTAGTGCTACTGCTTTGCCTATCGACATCTGTGGCAGTAGCACAGGAGAAAGTAACCGTCAGCGGTTATGTAAAAGATAAAGCCACTGGCGAAGGATTAATCGGCTCTTCGGTTAGCGTGCAAGAGCTACCGGGTACTGGCGTTACTACCAACGAGTACGGCTACTACGCTCTTACCCTACCTAAAGGCACCTACACCCTTACCTTCAATTATCTTGGGTATATAACTATCTCCAGACAAGTGCACCTACAGAGCAGCACGAAACTTGACACAGAATTGGAGCAAAATGTGACTAAGTTGAAAGAAGTGGAAGTTGTATCGCGTAGGGAAGACACCAACGTGAAAAGCATGGAGATGAGCACCCTGAAGATGCAGGTGGCCGAAATAAAAAACATGCCTGCCCTGCTGGGTGAAGTAGATCTGGTAAAAGCCATACAGCTACTGCCAGGTGTGCAGAATGCCGGCGAAGGCACATCGGGCTTCTATGTGCGTGGCGGCGGTGTGGACCAAAACTTAATTCTTTTGGATGAAGCACCTGTGTATAATGCCTCGCACCTGATGGGCTTTTTCTCAGTATTTAATGCCGATGCTATTAAAGACGTGCAGCTCTACAAAGGGGGAATTCCAGCCCAACATGGCGGCAGGCTTTCTTCCCTTCTGGACATCCGCATGAAAGAGGGGAACAATAAAAACTTGGAAATATCGGGTGGTATAGGTACTATCTCCAGCCGCCTGACAGTTGAAGCACCCATTATCAAAGACAAAAGTTCCTTTATAGTATCAGGCCGCCGCACGTATGCCGACATCTTCTTTGGATTGAGCAGCGATGAGAATGTAAAAAATAACAAACTGTACTTCTACGACCTGAACACCAAGCTCAACTATACTTTAAACGAAAAGAACCGCCTATATGTGTCAGGTTACTTTGGACGCGATGTAGCAGCCACCAACGACTTTAAGATGAACTGGGGTAATGCCACTGCCACTGTGCGTTGGAACCACCTGTTTAGTGACAGACTTTTCTCCAACACCACCTTTATCTTCTCCGACTTTGACTATGCTCTTGGCTCAAAAGAAAAAGAATCTGAATTTACCTGGAAGTCACACATCAAAGATTATGGATTAAAGAATGACTACACTCTTTTTCTAAATCCAAGGAACCAGCTGCGGTTTGGCCTGCACCTGACTTACTATAACTTTATGCCTGCTGAAGTTAAACCGGGCAAATTCTCTTATGTTAACGCGCTTAAACTAAATTCTACGAGTGCGCTGGAGGGAGCGCTATACCTGAGCAATGAGCACCAGATCACGGACCGGTTAACCCTTGATTATGGCTTAAGGTTATCCAGCTTTACGAACATGGGACCGGGCAAAGTGTACCTGTACGATGAAAACTTTGATACGCCGGTAGATACTGTAACCTATAGCCGATTTGAGAAGATAAAAAGCTATGGTGGGTTGGAGCCACGCTTTGCAGCCAAGTATGAACTGAATGATGCAAGCTCTATTAAGGCATCTTACAACCGAACACTGCAATACCTGCACCTGGTGTCAAATTCTACATCCGCAATGCCATTTGATGTATGGATACCAAGCAGCACGTATGTAAAACCACAGAAGGCTGATCAGGTAGCAGCCGGCTACTTCCGCAACTTTCAGGATAACATGTTTGAAGGCTCTGTGGAAGTATACTACAAGTGGATGGACAACCAGATCGACTATAAGGATTACGCAGAGATATTCCTGAACGAGCGCCTGGAGACAGAGTTACTACGGGGCAGCGGCGAAGCCTATGGAGCTGAATTTTACCTGCGCAAGCAGAAGGGGTTACTGACTGGCTGGATAAGCTATACTTTATCTAAAACAGAACGCACAGTACCAGGAATTAATAATAACAAGTCTTACCCGCTGCGCTATGACCGCCGCCACTCCGGAAACCTGGTGCTTAGCTATCAGTTTAGCCCAAGTATAAACCTGGGAACTAACTGGACTTACGCTACAGGTGGGGCTATTACCATGCCGGTCGGCCGTTACGAGTATAATGGCAAAACTTACCCTGTTTACTCTGAGCGTAACGGTTACCGCCTGCCAGATTACCACCGCTTAGACCTTTCCGCTACCTATGAGAAGCCGAGGAATGAGTTTAAGAAATACACCAGTTCCTGGACGCTGAGTATCTACAATGCATATGCACGCAAAAACGCTTTCTCTATCTACTTCCGCGAGAACGAAGATGACAGCAGCAAAACAGAAGCTGTAAAAACGTACCTGTTCGGTATTGTGCCATCTCTTACCTATAACTTCAATTTTTAATCAGACGCAAAATGAAAAAGATACTTTTATACTTGCTGGCTATGCTTATGCTGGCCTTTACCAGCTGCGAAGAAGTGATTGATTACGAACTGGACACAGCTGAGAGCAGATTAGTAGTGGAAGGTTTGTTAACAGATCAGCCGGGCCCGTATAAGGTGCGCTTATCCAATACCAAGGGGTACCTGGATGAAGGACGTACAACAGGCGTTAACGGTGCATTGGTCATTATATCCGACAATCATGGCCATACAGACACACTGAAAGCGGCCGGCGAGGGTCTGTACCAGACAAACACGTTGCAGGGTATCCCTGGCTACACCTATTATTTTAAAGCTGTGGTTAACGGCAAAGAATACACTGCTCAGAGCTATATGCCTGCTGTCTCTCCGCTTGATTCATTAACATTCGAATACAAAGCTGCAGGACATATGGAAGATGAAGGTTATTACCCTATCGTCCATTTCGGAGACCCGGCAGGTAAAGGCAATAACTACCGCTGGAATGTTTATATTAATGGAGTATTAGAGCCCGATGAGTTGGCTGTGCTGAATGATGAGCTTTATGACGGTAATTATGGCCATGCCAATATGCAGTTTGCTGTACAAAAAGGAGACAGATTAAGAGTTGAAGTGTATGGTATCGACAAGCCAGCTTACGACTTCTGGTTTGCTCTTCTAAACCAGCAAAATTCTTCTGGTGGCCCTTTTGAAGGTACACCTGCCAATGCTCCTTCCAACATTAGTAACGGGGCTATAGGCTACTTTGGAGCTTCTGCAGTTTCAATCATAGAAGCAGAAGCACAATAAGCAAATCATCAACTTGCCATCAGATCTAACCCTGCTCCACCTATGAACAGTAGGGTTTGATCTTAAAGCTTTCAAGAAGAGCTTTACCTTTTATTCAGAGTCAACCTGAACAAACATGAATGTATGAAGCTAGCTAGCTTAATCAGAGAGAAAAGTAATAAGGAAACTGTAAAATTAAAACTCGTTTCAGCTGTCTTACTTTCTGTATTGTATACAAGTGCTTTGGCATTTGTTATTTATGGCTCCTTGTTTTACCCGGTAAGCCACCTTGTATTTGATCTAACTTACGCCTTTGTTTATTTCTTGCTTTTATATGAAGGATACCGCTTACTTATAATACAACAGGAAAAGTATCTGTCCTTTTTAAAAGCCTTGTACCTAAAGTATATTGTTGGGCTGCTTGTATTCCAGTTGTTTAGCCTGCTGTTAGTTTTTCTGATAGGTATCGTGCCCTTTGTATTTATACTTCAGATGGAGCCCATAGGTAAGATAGACTTTGAAGTTGAATTACGATTAAACGCAGTCATAAACCTGTTATTCTCGGGAGTTTATTTCTCAGCTCTTACAGGCTTGAATGCACTTAAAAGTTACCATAAAGCAGCTGTTAACGCAGAGATACTTCAAAAAGAAATTGCACAGGCGCAATACGAAGGCTTAAAAAACCAGGTTAATCCCCACTTTCTGTTCAACAGTCTTAATGTATTATCATCGTTGGTGCATGTCGATGCAGATTTATCGGAAAAGTTTATTGATCGGCTTGCAAAAGCTTACCGTTACGTGCTGGAGCAGCGTGATCAGGAGTTAGTACCGCTAAAAACAGAGATTGATTTTATAAACGCTTTCATTTTTCTGCTTAAGATTCGATTTGAAGATAAGCTACAGGTAAATATATCCATTCCTGCAGAAAAGCTGAACCTTTACATCCCACCCCTAACCTTACAACTGCTGATTGAAAACGCTGTTAAACACAATGAGCTATCTAAAAGCAGCCCGCTGGTAGTAGACATAAGAGCGGAAGATGACGATTACCTGGTGGTGCAGAATAATGTACAGTTAAGGAAGCAGGAGTTTGCTTCTACAGGTGTTGGATTAAAAAATATTACAAACCAATATAGTTATTTTACACCAAAAAAAGTAACTTTCCAGCTGTCTGACAGCCTGTATCAGGCGAGGGTTCCGTTACTGACCTAGCCTGCAAAGAGCTGTAAAAATGTAAAGGCTTCTCCTGTTTCAGGGGTTGATACTGTTCTGGTTCTCCTTATTTTTAAGCTCATGAAAGTAGCAATCATTGAAGATGAGTCACTCGCTGCCAAAAGGCTGGAAAGTCTGCTGATTAAATGTGACGACAGCATTACAGTAGAAGCTGTTTTACCGTCTGTAAAAGAGAGTGTAAAGTGGCTAAGCACCCATCCTCAACCTGACCTGCTTTTTATGGACATTCACTTGGACGATGGGCAAAGCTTTGCAATCTTTGATCAGGTGGAGTGTTTTACACCGGTAGTTTTTACTACTGCCTACGACGACTACATGATCAAGGCGTTTAAAGTGAACAGCATCGATTATCTGCTAAAACCAATAAATCCGGAAGAGCTACAGGCCAGTATTGCTAAGTTCAAAAAGCTAAGAACTACTTCAGGTATAAACTCAGGTTTTATTAAGGAACTGCTACATTCTGCGCTGCCCAAAGAACCAGCTTATAAATCTCGCTTTCTAATAACACAGGGCAGTAAAATCAGAACTATAGATATAGCTGATGTTGCTTATTTTTACTCTGAAGAAAAACTGACATTCCTGGTAACAAAGGAAGGACAACGCCTGCCTGTAGATTATACATTAGAAAAGCTATTTAATATTCTCGACCCGAAATACTTCTTTAGAATAAGCCGGCAGTTCATCATTCATCTGGAATCAATCGACACTATACATAAGTATTCCCCTACCCGACTTAAAGTAGAGCTGCGCCCTGCTACTACCAAAGATGCTTTTGTAAGTATAGAAAAGTATACTGCATTCAAAGAATGGCTTGATGCTTAGCCTATGCTATTATTGAACTATAACACATCAGTCTTAATAAGTCGCCTGCTTTTTATAGTTTGTAGTTCACTCTACTTTGCTCTAAAGTCTTCAGTCTCCTATTTCCAAAGCTCATCCTTTTATTTTAAGTGTTCGGGAAAGATAATTTCCCACATCTGATTGGTTGGCAGATATTTGTACTACTTATAGGATTAGCACTAGCCTTAGTCATCTAAAGCTGTTCCTGTACTGGTAAGTTAAGCGCGAATCAATCACGACACACAAAATAAAACATGAAAAAGCTACTCATTACTGCTCTTACACTCCTTCTGTTCACTGCTGCACAAGCTCAGACAGAGAAGCCAACCCAGGCCTGGGAAGTTGAAGTTGATCCAATCGCCTTTTTCCTGAAAGGCTACTCCGCCCATGTAATATACCAGCCCGACAGGGTACGCCTGGATGTTGGCGTTTTTGGTGTACAGCAGCCGGAAAGCTTCCATGGGAACAAAGGGTTTAATTTAATGACGCAAGGCTTCGGTTTGAAAGCAAGCTACCTGCTGCAGGGAACAACTGGATTTTACACTGGCCTTGGAGCAGGCTATACTTTTAATGAAGCAACCCATAAAGAAAGTGGGGTTGAAGAGACAGGCAAAACTATAGGTGTAGGCACACACATTGGTTATCGCTTCTTTTTCCAAAAAGATGAAGATGGAACTCCTAAAGGACTATACATTACGCCTTGGGTAAGCCTGGATTATAACATTCATATAGATAAAATAAAGTTTGAAGGCAATGAATTTAAGCAAGACAAGTTCGGAGTCTTCCCTACTGTACATGTTGGTTACCGATTTTAACTTATGCTAATGATGAAACTACTACTAAAATCAGAAGACCTGGCTAAGCTTGTACTCTCCTATTTGGGTAGCTTATACTTAGGGTATGACTGGTGGCTATACTTTGCACTACTACTTGTTCCAGATATAGGAATGGTCGGATACCTGGTTAGCTCAAGAGTTGGTGCTTTTACCTATAACCTGCTACACCACCAGGGCATTGCCATTGCAGTTGGCATTTCCGGATTCTATCTTGGCCATGAGACGCTACAGTTTGCAGGTCTCTTGCTTTTTGGGCATAGTGCCATGGATAGAGCCTTAGGCTATGGCTTAAAGTTCACGGACAGCTTTAAACACACTCATATAGGATGGATAGGTCCCGAAGCAAAACAGGAGCTACAAAAAGGGTAGCCAAAACTATTAGTAATTATTCGCGCAGGCTGCCAGTCTCAGCATTGAAAGCTTTTGATCAACAAGCTAAGTATGAATTACTGATTAGTACAATAAAAAGGAGCCTAGAGATCATTAGGCTCCTTTTTATTGTACTGGTACTATCACACAGCGGCTACTGTACTAACTGCTGCTTTTCCTTTCCTTTTAACATCTGCTCTAAGGCCAAACAAGAGCCTGCCTAACCAGAACTGCCGGATGAAGTGATATAGGATACTGCAAATCAGGAAAGTACCGCTACTGATCAACAAAAACTGCCATCCTATGCCGATTGGAAGTTGTATAATATAATACCCGATGATAATGATAATGGTCTGATGCAGGATATAATACGGATACACTGCCTGACTGCCATACTTTAAAAACTTGTTAGAGAAAGTCAGGTAAGTGCTGCCAAAGCCATACACTATGAGTAACCACAACCATGTGTTTAAGCTTTGCAGGGCCTGGTATGCAGCGTACCCAAGTATAGTTGCAGGCTCAGTTTCTGGTACCCAATAGAAAGTATAAAGCACCGTGTATAGCGCAACCCCAAAGAACAAGTAGCTCCATTTCGCTTTCTTGATAGCAGCCATGGCCTTTGCATTTGTAGCGATCAGGAACCCGTAGATAAAAACAGGTAAGTAAAAGGCATGATTTGCAAGATCTGTAATAAAATTCTGATAAGAAGGGAAAGCTTTTCTGAGTAGCACTTCACTTACAATGATAGGTAAAGCAAGTAATACTATACCAGAAGAATTTGAGATCAAACGATCAATCCACTTAGGTTGCCCCTTTTTGATCCAGCGCTTAAACAGGGGCAGGCATACTAAGGAGTAAAAAAGTACATATACCAGGTACCACAGGTGGTTCCAGGTAAAGAATTCAAAAAAATAGGCTGATGTATAAAAGTCCCAGAAGCTTTGGGCGTACCCACCCTTCTGAACCTGCTCATAATAAGCTTGCGGCACAACTACTACCAACATACCAAACAGCAATGGTATCAGAATACGAACCAGGCGCTCCTTCACAAACTCACCACTGCTTCGCTTGTGGAGCGAGTACCAAATCACAGCTCCACCTATAAAGAAGATCAGGGGCATCCGCCACTGGTTAACCAGCATCATTGCCCACTCAAAAAACTTGCTGCTTTCGGGGTGCTGTATGTGCCATCCCCAACTGACAAAGATCATACCTGCATGGTATAAGATCAGGAGCATGAAAGCGAGAAGTCTTAACCAATCAAGGTCGTACCGGCGATACATTGTTTGTGTCTGTTCCATAAATTTACCGTTATTTTTTCGGTAAACTTAGGGCAACAAATAGCGGAAGGTAAACCTGATATGAAAGGAAGTAGTCCTTTCTTATAAGGAAGAACGCTGCTGAGCAGGTGTTTTACCCGTTATTTTCTTGAAAGCGTTGTAAAAGGCAGATTTGGAACTATAGCCTACCTCTTCTGCAATCACTTCAATAGGAGTGTTCTGATGCGAAGAACTTTTCAATAACCTGATGGCTTCTTCTACCCTTAACTGCGCAATAAAATCAAAAAAGCTTTTACCCAATCGCTCATTTATTACCTGCGACAAATAATTAGGATGTGTATGTATTCGTGCAGCCAAACCTTGCAGGCTGATGTTTGGGTCAGCATAAAACTTCTCCTTTCCTATAAGCCCGTTCAGCTGGTGCAGGATCTCATCTTTCTGTGCTTCGCTTAAGCCAGACTTGCTATACTTTGGCTCAGGAACCTTTTGCTCGGCTACAATTCCTTTTTCTGACAACAGTTGGGAGCTTTGTAGTAGTATTCCATTCAGAGCGAAGGCAGAAACTGCAAAACTAACAGCAATGATATAATCCCCCAGGTCTGCTCTAAAGCTAAACTTAACAAGAAGGGTAAGGATCAATAAAGCGCTCATCCCCCACACAACAGCCCGCACCAGCTTCTTAGTATACTGATTCAGACTTTTGGTTTCCAGTTTAAGCAACCAAAGGCTGAGTGCCAGATATATACTTATGTGCATCAGGCATAATTCATTAACAAACCGCTTTAAAAAGAGTGGGTCAAGATTTGATGTTTCTTCCAGTTCAGGATTTGCTAAAACCGGCTGGTAGGCCGATAGAAAAGCATCCAGTTTAACAGACTCCGGTTGAAGATAGAATGGAACACAATAAGCCAGGTACAGAACAAAGGGTATAAAGTGCAGGTAATATTTTTTATTGAATGGTTTAGGGTAACAGGCACAAAATACAAAAAAATAGATAAGTGGGCCTAGCACGAAATTGAGCGGCTCGCTGAAATCAACCAAATGAATAGCATATACAATATAGCCGCTATAGCTCAGGAATATTTCGACAGTAATAAGGGTGAGAGAAAGCACCAACAAGCCCAGAAGCTTCAGGAAAAACGGGGCTTTATTTTTAAAGGTGAAAAGGTAGATAAGCAGAACACTTTGGATAATGCCAAACAGCATGACAACAGCAAATAAATCCTGGTGCAGAAACTGCTCTTTGTTCATATTTCATAGTCTGTGATGTACGCATCAAATATAATGTTTTGTGCCTTATTTATAAGGCAGGAAAACTTGAAGTATTTGCTTGTTTGATTTAAATGACATAAGCCTTAGAAGTGTTAATTATTTGATGCATCCTTGAATTAAATAATCAGAGTGGAACTCTGTACTGTAGTTACTTCTCCATGGATTAGCAGTTTTACTTATGAATATTTAGCGCATGGCTGCCTTGCCTAGCAGATACTAAAGGAAAAGAAAGTTCAGAAGCAGTTCAATGGCAAATATGGTGATCAGTGCAAGAAGCATTGGCTTGGGGAAACTCTGTAAAGCATGACTTTCATAATTCTTCACTCAAACACAACAGTACATCATAAACAACATCACATGCTAGCGCACTTCTCACTGTTGAAGCTCCCGTACTCTTTAACACCTAGCTTTTGCTCATGGGCTGCATTAAGACTGTAAAAGAACAGTCCGCACCCAGGCAGCTATTTGCTTCTTGCTCTCTTTTGAATAAGGTAGATGCTTTGTGGGTCCTTTGTGGCAGAAATCAGCAACCTTGAAAGAATGGTTGGCTCCTGCAACTGTCAATACCTTAAAATTAGATGGAGTACCTTGTGGAAAATATTTGTTCAGCGTTTCAATCGCATACTTAGGAGAAACAAGGGCGTCGTTCTCCCCAAACATCAGGAGTATCGGCTTATTGATAAAAGGAAGATACTGGCCCGGGTCAAACTTCCTGATGACTTTCAGCTGCTTCCAGTTTTCCTGGACAGGTAGCAGAGATGCCAGGAAAAAATCGCGCTTTACCATTCTCAGCGCCTTTTCTCTGGCAGCCTGTTCTTTCATCTGCTCCTGACACATCAACACACTTGCATAGTCATTTCTTACCTGTTCCTTTACATCAAAGGTCGGACCGGCAAGTGAAATACCTCCCACAAAGGTGTCAGGATACTTTGCCAGGCATACCTGCGTTATCCAGCCTCCTTGACTATGTCCAGCCACTGCAATCCTACTTTTGTCGATCATTGGGAGTGAAGCTAGATAGTCAGCAGCAGCCTTTGCGTCGGCGGCCCTACCTTCAAAATCTGTGTTGTACCATTTACCTTCAGACTCACCTACCCCTCGCTTATCAAAGTAAAGAAGCGCTATACTATCCAGTGGCAGATGCTGCTCAAAAAGGGAGTCCAAAAGAGAGGCGTAGTTTGCCACAGTGGAACTTCTACTGGAGCCAACGCAGAAAACAATAGCTGGAACTTTAGTTTTAGCTCCCCTGGGGCTTATCAGTATCCCTTTAAGCAAGTTATCTCCGCTTTTAAATGACACTGGAACTTTTTGAAATGTGGTATGACTGGAATCAGGAGCCGCACCAAGGCTTTTGATACAAAGCACCAGGGTACTTACCAGGACGATTATTACACTTCCAGATACTTTTATACAGCTTATACTGCAGAACCTCATACAAATTAGTTTTAATATAATAGTTAAATCATGCGCCTTCCCGTTTCTTAAGAGCCCAATCTTGTTACTTTTATGGCTTTATACTCGGTACCTTCAACAGCAAACCGCTGCAGCAGAAACTCTTCAGGTTTGAGGTAATTCTCTATAAAAGGCAGATCCGGTGCATAATAAAAGGTCCCGCCTGTTTTTAGAGCGTGCAGTATTTCTTTATAGCGAATCCCAAAGTTGGCATAATCCCCTCCTACCCGCAAATGGTGATGCAGAAAGTGATTGGAGAAGCCCAGATTACTAATAATTGTTCCCCAGGTTTTGTCGCTTAAGCTGAACTCGAACCAGTCAGCTTTAAAAGTGTGGCTTGAAGGAGATACGCTACGATCTATACCATAAGCTTCCAGCTTTTGATCACGCAGATACCTGACCAGGTGTGCTTGCTGACCGCACCCCAGATCCAGTATTGGCTCCTTCAGGGTAGCAATGTCAATATGTAGCAAGTGAAGCTGTGTAGCGGCAGTATATTCTTCACAAACAACTTCCTGCTCCAGATAGGGCTCCTTATTAGAATAAAGATGTCTGGCAAAGGGGTTAGTCATTCTGAGAAATGACTGCAGAGCAATGAAATGCTTTGTGGCTATTTGTTTATAAGCTTCTTTCTCTTCACTCTCTGGCAAAGCTTTTAGTTTTGAAAGAAGCTTTATATAAAGCTTTTTTAAAGTAGCTTTATCAAGCTCATTAAAATAATAAAACTGGTTGGCCTGGCATAACGACCTAATAGCACCATCAACCAGGTACTTTGTGAGTGAGTTTTCTTCTTCAGAGGTTAGCGTCTTTATTGCCTGATGGTTTTGCCGCAGGTACGCTATAGTTTCGGGTTGAAAACTTAAGACGTTATTACTCAGGTTGCAGAAGATGTTCTTTCTTCTGCTGTACTCGAACTGCCGATCGATCTGTGTCCTTAAATTTTCCAAAACGGGTAACACCAGGTTATAATACTGTCAATCAATCACTTAATAAAACCTTTCCTCAGCTATTGAAGAGGTACAACTAAACATTGCATACTGTACTCTTTAAGCAGTTCTTTTACCATAAGAGTAGCTGTTGCCAAATGATGCAGTAAAACTAAGATACGCAATAGATAATTATGTTATAAGATATTATATATAAATTATATATTTATTAAAATACAGAATATGGCTTAAGTAAGTGCGAAAAATCAACCCAATCAGGCACAAAGTTGGACCCCATAACAAGCACTACCCAACATATTACAAGTCTATTGATTGCCTGCCTTGGCCAAAAACTGCTCGCGGTAAGTAAGACCAATCGGAATGGCTTTGCCTGCAATAGTTACCTGGTGCCGCTCAATTACATCGAGGTGGTTCAGTGACACGATGTAGGATTTGTGCACCCGAACAAACTGGTCTGCAGGCAGCAGGTTCAGCACTTCTTTCATGGTCAGCAGTGAGAGAATCTTTTTGCCCCTGGTGCAGAAAGCCATGTAATTGCCTGCGCCCTCCACGTAAAGTATGTCTTCCAGCTTCAACTTGAAGGTCTGGGTGCCGCTTTTAATGAGCACATTCGATCTGTCCTGGATTGGAGCAGCTCGTTCTGCGGGAGATTGGGCAGTGTTGTCTTTTCTTTTAAGGTTCTGTAGCTCCACTGCCTTGTTCACCGCCTTCAGAAAGCGGGCGTAGTTGATGGGTTTTAGCAGGTAATCCACGGCATCGTAGTTGTAGCTTTCGGCACCGAACTCGGGGTAAGCAGTAGTGAACACTACCATTGGTTTGCGCGGCAAGGCTGCCAGCAACTGCATCCCAGAAAGCTCCGGCATGTTAATGTCCAGAAAAATTAAGTCCACCTCCTGCTCCATCAAAAAAGCTAGCGTCTTTACCGGATTGCTGAACGTGCCAGCCAGCTTCAGAAACGGTGTTCTCCGCACATAATCCGCAGCCAGCTCAAGTGCAAAAGGTTCATCATCTACTACAATACACTTCATGGATGTTAGAGAGTTTGGGAATTAGATAATTAGAAAGTCTCATTGGCAAAATTAAACGTAAACCGAAATAACTAAAGTTGAACAAGATCAACGCACCTCAATCCAGCTTAAGGTTAAGTGATGTACTAAATTTATCATCTTTTCGGGAAATCTGTAATTGGTGTGTGCTGGGGTAAAGCAAGGCTAGTCTTTTTTTTACGTTTTCCAGCCCTACACCGCCGGCTTTTTGCCCCGGCTCTTTGCGTGCCTGTGCGATGCTGTTCTGCACTTCAAAGTATAGCTGCCTGTCGTTCAGTTTAAGCCTGATTAAAATATCGGAAGGCTTGTCGAGCCGAATACCGTGCTTAAAGGCATTCTCCACAAAAGGGATAAGTATGAGCGGTGCGATTTTATACTTGATGTGGTCGCCCTCAACGATGAACTTTACGGTTGTCTGTAGCTCCGGCGACAGGCGCATTTTCTGCAGCTCAATAAAACTACCTATATATTCCAACTCCCGCGACAACTCCACTCTTTGTACGTTGCTTTCATAAAGCATATAGCGCATCAGGTTAGCCAGCTTTTCTACAATGCCTGCCGTACGTTCGTCGCCGTTGCCGGCAGCGCTTGCATAGGCCATGTTCAGCACATTGAACAGGAAATGCGGATTTACCTGGGCCTTCAGAAAGTTTAGCTCCGCCTGCAGCATTTCTTCTTTCAATTGCTGTCGCTGCTTTTCGTTGCGTAGCCAGCTTTTAGTAAAGCAATAGCCAAGCGCCAGTGAGAAAATAATGAAGTTGAACAGCAGGTTTATGAGCAGCTGTCCCCAGAAGCCTTCATCTTCGGTAGAATAATAATTGATGAACAGCAAATAGTCTATACCTGTCTCCAAAGCCGTCAGTCCCACCCACAACGAAAATGAGCTTAACAGGAAAATACCCGCTTTTTTAGTAGCTGAGTAACGCGGTATCAGCACAAGTGAGATGGTGTAAAACAGGCAGATATTGAGCAAGGTGCCAATAGTAACGGGCAGCAGGATCGTTCCGTCGGTGCTCTTGAAGGAGCCTAGCGTGTTTACCCAAAGTATAATTGCCAGGTAACCCGACAGCCAGACAACCGCGTGTATAATGGGTTCTATGTGTTTGCGTTTCAGCATACAGTAAAGTAGAAATGATTTTCTTCTGTTATTGCTTTAATCAGAGTTTATTTACCCCATTCAGGTTCTTCATTAAAAGATGGGAAACAAACCCTGATTCAGACAGGCACCTAAAATTAGTAATCCCGCCTTACCTTCCACACCACGATGGATGAACTGCACGATTTTTTATGTGAACTTGAAAAAGTATGGACGAACGCGGCCTGAAATATAAAATCCAGAATTGGCATAATAAGAGAATGGGTTGGCGGATTTGATTTTCTGTACCGGAGAAGTCGTGGTAGGTTTGGATCATCAAAGCAGGCAGGGTGTCTGATAGTCAATTTAAAACAAAATAAAACGATGAAACTCCTACACAACTCCATTCTCTTCCTGAGTATCTTTCTCCTGAGCCTGTTCCAAACAGCGGCACAGGCCCAGCAAGGCCAGCTTATACAGGGAATCTGGCTTGGAAAGCTGCAGATCAAAAATGATGTGCACATGAACATCGCTTTCGAAATCAGTAACAATGAAAGCCAGCAACTGCAGGCCGTGCTGCACAGCCTCGACCAAAACGTGTACGACATCCCGGTAGATGAAGTGCAGTTCGACGGCAGCCAGCTAATACTTCAGGTAAAGGCGCTGAATGCCACTTACAAAGGCACCCTGTTAAATGCTACTTCAATACAGGGTGGGCTGGCCCAAAACAGCACAGATGCCTTCCCGATGAACATGAAAAAAGTGGGGAAACTTCCGGTAGCAAAGTCACGCAGGCCGCAGGAGCCTACAGAGCCGCTGCCATACTTATCGGAAGAAGTAAGCTACCGCAACGAAACAGCCAACGTAACTCTGTCTGGCACACTCACCATACCTGACACCGCTGGCCTGCACCCTGTAGTGCTGCTCATTTCCGGCTCCGGCCCCAACGACCGCAACCAGACCATATTCGGGCACAAAGTATTCCTGGTGCTGTCTGATATGCTGACACGTGCCGGTTATGCCGTCCTGCGAACCGATGACCGTGGTGTAAACAAATCTACCGGCGATTTTGCCTCGGCAAGTATAGCAGACTTGGCAAGTGATGCCGTGGCTGCTGTTAACTACCTGAAGTCCCGCCCCGAAATCGATAAATCGAGAATTGGTTTGATAGGTCATAGCTTGGGTGCTGAGATAGCCCCTATTGCTGCAAATCGGGCAGCGGATGTGGCTTTTGTGGTGCTCTTGTCGGGGACGGCAGTAGAATCAGTGCATACGGCTTACTACGAGCAGGCCCGTGCGCACTATCAATCTATAGGGGTGAGCCCGACTGGTATTGCTGTGAATGAGAAGGTATTGAAGGCTGTTTTTGAGACCATCCGAAGCGAAAAAGATGATGCCAAAGCCATATCCAAAATAGCTGCCAGGTTTAAAAAGCTGGATTCAGAAGTAGCAAAGCTCAGCCCTGAAGAAAGAAAGCTGCTGGAACTGCCAACTCCGCTCAACCCAAATCAATTTGCAGATTTTCTGACGCCGGCTTATCGCGAAGATCTGTTTTACAATACAGCTTCAGAGATTCAGAAACTAAAGTGCCCTGTGCTAGCCATAAACGGATCCAAAGACCTACAGGTATTATCTGTTAACCTGAAACGCATAGAGAGAGCGCTTCAGGAAGGCGGCAATAAACATTATACAATCAAAGAGTTCGAGAACAAAAACCACCTGTTCCAGACTACCAGCACCGGCCTGATCTCAGAGTATAACAACCTAGAGGAAACCTTTGCCCCTGATGTAGTGGAGTACATGGTAAACTGGATGAACAGCCTTTAAGGCTAATCCTTTACTTCATCCGCTATTCTTTTACGTTTATCTGCAAAAAAGTAAAGACGATATAAAGTTCACGTTTGTATATTACAAACTGATTCCACAAGTATCAAATAGGCAGTATACCATCCGCCGCAAGATAGCAACCGGCAGGGGGAGTTTATTCCTTGCTAACGATAAGCTGCCCCTGCCTCAAACCAAGAGTTGAGGTCTCATCAAAGCATGATTTAATGTTGATCAAGATTCGATACTAAAATGAAATTAACTTAAGTGTAGGCAGTCTAACTTAAACCCCGAAGCTATAGGATCCTAAAAAGTCTCAAGCTACAGATGTAACTCCCCATTAAGTTATCCTACGGACTACTACTATAAAAAGAGTCACTCCACATTAAATGGAGTGGCTTTTTTGGTTCGATAAATTTCCCCTTTGGTTCGTATTTTACAATATCATGCCTGATGATAGTTTAATCTGCAACCAAAAGTATATGCATTGGAATGCAGCACTATCCATTAACTGTACTTTTTTTCCTTTGCAAAAACCTTGTGCTTCTTAAAAACTGTCGAGCCTTAATTTCTATAGAATGGTAAGTATAATGAGCACTAATAATCGTTAAGCCGACAAAGGAAACCCCAAGGCCAAGTTTTACTGGAACGGATAATGAGATGATCTTTAATTCACTTTTCAGATAGGTCAGGGAAAACCAATATACTAAAAACCAGAAGCCATGCATCATGTAAATGGAGTATGAAATATCTCCCAGGTAGCGCAGTGTTTTCCTCTCCAAAACCCTTTTAACCAACCCGTAATTATAAGCAGCACAAAGTAACAGAAGTATAAACAACGAAATCAGGAGTATATCGCTCAGACTAAAATGAAAAGCTATTACAATCAATAGCGCTGTAATTAAAAAGCTGGTGTTTTTTGATAGCCATACTACCCCTACTCGATGCACGAAAACCTGGTAAAGTATAGTTCCAAGCGTGAACTCGGTCAAACACCTTACCCAACCATAATCAAACGTTATATCTAAGTTGCCCCGGATCGAGAACATGCCAATAAGAACTGCACTTGCTACAACCAGGGCTATGCTTTTATAGGTAAGGTTACTCCTGAATACAAACGGAAGTATAAAACAAGCGCAAACATAAACCCACCATTCCGCACCAATAGACCAGGAAACTATATTCCAGGAAAGGTAAACATGTTGATTCATGGCATTGATCAGGAGCAGGTTATCCAGAAGTGCAGGCCAAGCAAGAAATGTCTCCCAGCTGCCGTCTACCACAGCAGGAAATAAAAGCGGTATGATGATGGCGAGTGGGACTAATAACACAAGTATAAAAAGGTGCAGCGGGTAAATTCGCGTAAAACGTGCCCATAAGAAGGTTTTGATCAGCTTTGCTTTGTCTGAAGAACCTGCAAAAGCTGCACCGTACACATGGCTTATGACAAAGCCACTGAGTAAAAAGAAAAAATCAACCCATAGGTATCCTTTTGTTATGATGCCGGTTAGCTCGTGCGGAATTAAAGGTCCAAAATCCCTGTAAAAGAAAATCACATCCAGGTGAAACAGCATAACCCACAGGGCAGCTATGCCACGCAAAGAAGTTAATGATGTGATGTAGTTTTGTTGCTGATCCATCTGGCTTTGTAAAGTATAAAGTGCTGAAGTTTGTGTACTTATTTTTTTAATTCCAACACCCACATCTGCATTGCCGGGATGATAGCTTTCTCCGATACTTTTAGTTTATCGTTGCTGATGATGTTAGTTGCTTCTGAGAAGGTGCTAGTTCTCTCCGCATATTTCTTAAAATCAAGTTCATGGGCTTTACTATCCGTGTTCATCACGCACATTATAGTTTGATCATCGTCGTAGCGGAAGTATACATAAACACCGTTAACCGGCACATAATGCATCATCTTCCCCGTCTTTATTGCCGAAGAGTTTTTCCTGAAATTGCCCAGCTTTTTTACCAGGTCCTGAACTTCGCGTTCGTCCTTTGTAAGCCCTTTACCCGTAAATGCATTTTTGGAATCGCCTTTCCATCCCCCCGGAAAATCTTTTCTCACCAACCCATCAAAAGGGTTTGTAAATCCTTTCATTAAAACTTCTGACCCATAGTATAATTGCGGAATGCCACGGTAGGTAAGCAGCCACTGGTAGCCAATCTTTTGCTTCTCCACATCTTCGCCTACTACCGAGAAAAATCGTGGCTCATCATGGTTATCCAGTAGCAACACATTTTGCATAGGGTTCTTATTCAGGAAATCATTACTGGCCGTATTGTAAAGCTTATTCACCCCGTTTGTCCAGCTGATAGGTTCTGTTAGTGCTGGTATAATGCCATAGTAAAGACACTGAAAATCCACGGAAGACTGCAGGTTACTTTTATAAGGTAAGTTCAGGTTATTCGCATTAAAATAAGCCTGATTGGCAGTACCGAATACCCTGGTTTCGCCAAACATGGTGATGTTGGGATATTCATCCATAATGGCTTTGTTGCAGCGGTTGGCAAACTCAAGATCACTGTAAGTATAAGTGTCAATCCGGATGCCGTCAATGCCAAACTCCTGTATGTACCAGATCATGTTCTGAATGATAAAATTAGCCATGAACGGGTTGTTCTGGTTAATGTCAGGCATGCCATTATCAAACCAGCCATCACTCATCCTTTTTTTATCGGATGGTGCAGCATATGGGTCAAACAAGGTCTGTTCCCGGTAAGTTGTCTGCGTAAAGCTAGGCCAGCGGTGCATCCAGTCTTTGGCAGGTGGGTCCAGTTCTAAAAAGTGCTGCAAACCTGTATGGTTATATACCGCATCCATGATCAGCTTCATGCCGTTTTTGTGCAGGGCATCACTCAGCTCCTTATACTTGGCAGCTCCACCCAGGCGCGGGTCTATTTTATAATGGTTGGTAATGGCGTAGCCATGTTCTGTTCTGTCGGGGCGATCGTTTTCCAAAACGGGCAGCAGCCACAAAGCCGACACACCCAGGCTTTTGAAGTAATCGATGTGATTGATGATACCCTGAAAATCGCCACCATGTCTGTAGTAAATCGAATCCCTGTTCAAAGACTGGTCGCGCATGCCGGCTACCCGGTCGTTGGAGGGATCGCCGTTGCTGAACCTGTCTGTTATCAATAGGTCGATAAAATCGGATGAAGTAACTCCCTGAGCATACGCAGTACCGTTGCCCTCCCGCTTTTGATCCAGCCGCCACTTTATCTTTTGTGTTTTCCCCTTTCCCTTCAGCTCTATAGTTACAACACCTGGTTTGGCTGTGGGTGCAATGGAAATATCTACTGCTACATACCTGTCATTTTCGAACTGGTGAGTTTTAAGGATGGTAATGCCCGGATGAGAAATGCTTACTTTTTTACTCGCCAGTTCCTCATCTGTACTCCTGATCAGCAACTGAATCTGGTTCATTTTCATGCCTGTCCACCAGTTGGTTGGATATACTTCGGTAGCAGCCTGTGCGCTTACTGAGGATATCCCAAAAACAATTAAAAGAAGCAATAACACTACCTTACCTTTTTTCATATAGGATTGATTTTTAGCACTGAAATTGAGATCAATATAATTTTGATCTTAAAATTTTAAAATTATCCTATACATAAAACAGGTTTCCCGATACAAACAACATGGCAGCCCGTTCAACCAGCTTCTTACTAAAGTAATCTTTGATAAAAAGTGATTTAAATAAGATGAAAGTCATTATTTTGCATAGACATCACTGAACTCACCACCTACCTATGCCCCAGATTAAAACAGAGATTTTCACACCCTCCGGGGCAGGCAAACGCAACTGGTATATACTGTATTGGGCAGGCTACGTATTGCTTTTCAGCCTTGCGCAGGGCTTTGCTGCATGGGACATTTCAACTGCTTTTTACAACGAGTTATTCAGTCTTTTACCAAAGGTAATTTTTGTTCTGCTTGTAGTGGAGTGGCTGATGGAAGCCATGTTCTTTAAAAACAAAATCGGAAGCTTTCTCCTCATTTATACTTGTCTCCTGTTAGTTTTCGCTTTCCTTCAAAGGCTGATTGACAATCATATTATCTTAAGCTATTTCCTGACTTTTTGGGAAAAAGAACCCTTACTAAGTACAGCGCCATACTTGTACAATATTATTAAACTGCAGTTTGTGGTAACAGTGCCTTTTTCCATTAAGCTTTTTTACTATTGGGCCATAGAAAAGAATAAAGCGCAGGCCATTCAGGCAGAAAAAATGGAGGCTGAGTTAAATTCCCTGCGTAACCAGTTTCATCCCCATTTTATGTTCAATGTTCTGAACAGTCTCTATTCCAGAATACTGGCCAAGTCGGATGATGCAGGCGATATGCTACTCCAGATTTCTTCGCTGCTACGCTTTTCGGTGTATGAGGCAAATGACAAAACTATAGCACTTGAAAAAGAGATCCGGTACATCAGCAACTATATTACCCTACAACAGATGCGCTTCGATAACCGGCTTGAACTGAGTTTTACGGTAACAGGTGAAGTTGAAAACAGGATGATAGAGCCTTTTCTGCTACTACCTTTCATAGAAAACAGTTTTAAGCATGGCATGAACGATGAGCGGGAAAGCGGTTGGATCACCATCTATATTACTATAAAAGAGGATTGGCTTACCTTGAAAGTAGAGAACAGTATCCCACAAAAAAAGGCTGATGCCAATGCTCTGGAAGGGCAAAGTGGATTTGGAATTGTGAACGTAAAAAAACGGCTTGCCCTATTATACCCTGAAAATCATTACCTGCATGTCTCAGAACAGGAAGACAGTTATTTTATCTCCTTAAAAATAAAACTATATGCAGACGCATGAAGACATTAACTGCATTATCATAGAAGATGAATCACCGGCAGCAAGCGTACTGCAAATGCACATTGCCCGGTTCCCATTTCTCAAGTTGTTAGGGACTTTCAGCAGCTGTACAAAGGCATTGCCAGTTCTGAATTCGGAAAAGATTGACCTGGTATTTTTAGACATTAATTTACCTGGCGTGCCTGGCATCCAGTTTGCCAGTATAATCAAGACTACCACAGGCATCATCTTCACGACCGCTTATAGCGAATATGCTGTCCAGGGATTTGAGTTAAACGCAGTGGATTATCTCCTGAAACCTATCTCATTTGAACGATTTTCCAAAGCTATAAACCGCTACCTGACCCTTTACCAGCACAATAGCTTTGTTTTACCAACAATAGATAAAGTTGATGCAAGACCATTCGTTTTCGTCAAATGCGACCGCAAAATGGTAAAGATCTTCCTGGATGATATTTTATACCTGGAAGCGCAACGGAACTGTTTATTGATCTATACAGAAAATGAAGTATACCGTTCTTACCAGGCCATTTCAGAAATGGAAGAAAAATTACCTGATACTTTATTTATTCGGGTACACCGATCATTCATCATCGCTTTAGATAAAGTAAAGGCCTATAACAACAGTTATGTAGTAATTCAGGATAAGCAAATCCCTATTGGGAGAATGTATAGCGATGTTATTAATAGTACTCTTAAGGCAAATGTAAAATAAGTTGATGTCTCCCTTATGCTCAATAAACCTTTGCTGTGATGGAGAAGTTATTGATCTACGAATCCAGATAACTCTCCAAAGCCATTAAATCCCTCTGGAAATGGTTCGATAATTCCATCCTTTGGTCTACTACATAAAAAAAGCCGCTCCACATTTATTGGAGCGGCTTTTTTGGTTCGATAAATTTCCCCTTCGGTTAAACTTATCGAACTAATTAAAAACCCGTGAGAATTTCATAAACAATTAAATTATCTGTATTACACAAATTTCATCTAACTGCTCTTAACTTTGTAAACTTTGATGTCAGGAGTTTACATAATCAATTTCATCTGATACTTGGGTAATAGTAATTACTTATTGTTGTTTATAATCACACATTACTTGCTTAAATTATACGCCCTTCGTTTTGCTTTTTGCTTATCCTTTTTGGTTGTAGCCTTCAGTGTCAATGCCCAGCAACAGCCAAATTCAGATAACAGCATTCCTTACTCCACAGATGCAACGCACCTTACTGTCTGGAACGGTGAAAAATATGTACCACTTTTTATCAAGGGCATCAATATGGGCATTGCTACCCCGGGCACTTTCCCAGGAGAGCTGGCAGCCAGCCGTGCCGATTATGGCAGGTGGTTTAAACTGATCCGTGAAGCAGGTTTTAATACCATCAGGTTATATACGCTGCATTATCCTCATTTCTACGAAGTACTTGATTCTTTTAACGTGGCAAATCCGCAGCAGCCGCTCTTGTTTTTTCAGGGTGTTTGGCTGGAGGAAGAAGTACCCGGTTACGACGAAGACCTTTATACCCTAAGCCCATACTTTGAGCAGGAACTGAAAGACAATGTAGATGCTGTACACGGAAGTAAGGAAATTACCAGCAGGGTTGGTAAAGCTTACGGCACGTACAAAGTGGATGCATCCCGCTGGTTAATGGGCTATATTATTGGCCGTGAAATACACCCGCCGGAGGTGCTGCATACAAACGAACGCCATGCAGGCGACACATCTTACAAAGGCCGCTATTTTTCTATTGCAAATGCTAGCGCAGCAGAAACCTGGGCAACAAAACAGATAGACTTGCTTGTATCTTGGGAAGCCGACAAGTATAAAACACAGCGCCCAGTTAGCTTCTCAAGCTGGCCAACATTAGACCCGCTGCATCATCCCGGTGAAGTCAATCTCTATGAAGATGTGGTCACCATTGACCTTGCAAAAATGGACCGGTCTAAAGCAGCTGCTGGTTATTTTGCAAGTTACCACGCGTACCCTTATTATCCTGACTTTATGAGCCGCGATGCTGCTTATACTGGCACATCCGATTATTTAGGTCAGAATAGCTACCTGGGTTACCTGAAAGCGCTGAAACAACATTACAAAAACATACCCCTTGTTATCGGCGAATTTGGTGCACCTTCCAGTTGGGGGGTGGCACATTATGCACAAAGTGGTATCCACCATGGCGGCATGGATGAAACCACACAAGGGAAAAACAACCTGCGCATGCTCCGTAACATTGAAATAGCCGGCGGTGGTGGCGGCATTCAATTTGCCTTGATGGACGAATGGTTTAAGCGCACTTGGATAACCGACCCGATGGACTTTAACCCTGACCGGCGTGTATTGTGGCATAATGTAACGGCAGCCGAACAGAACTTTGGTTTGTTAGGTTTCAGAAAAGAAGGGCCTGCAACACAACCCTGGCAGCAATTCTGTGCCGATTGCCCGGTTAAAGCCATAGAAGCAGGCGCCAACTTTACTTACCTGAACCTTAAACTATCAATTGAAAAGGCTTTGCAAGTAGATGATACACTCTGGATAGCCTTAGACACATATGCCGCAGATCTGGGGGAACAAATTTTACCTAATGGGAAGAAGGTTGAAAACAGAGCTGAATTTGCGTTAATGATCACGAATGATAAGGCAGAACTATATGTAACAGAAGCTTATGATCTTTATGGCATCTGGCATGGTACTTCATCATCAAAGCAAGTATACCGCTCTGTGGCAACTTCCGGCGCGCCTTGGAACATTGTGCGTTGGCGTAATAACAACAACGACCAAGAAGTACAATACATTGGCAGTCTACGCCTAAACCGTTTGGGATTACCTCCTACCTCCATGGACGCTGTTACGCTAAAAGAGAAATCCATAGAAATAAAACTGCCCTGGACATTACTTAACTTTACAGACCCCAGCGCTGCAAGCGTGATGCACGATGACCCTACAATTGCCGGCAGACAGGAGATGACCTCAGATGGCGTGGCCGCTATTGTATTCTACAAAAAAGAAAGTTATGCAACTACTTCCAGGTTTAAATGGGAGAACTGGAGCAATACAAGCGCAGCTATGGAGTATAAAAAAGCATCTTATGTCATTGCCAGCCAGTATATGCGAACTTTGCCAGGTAATCCGGTGGCCAGGCAGGATGTTTATACTTTGCATGTTGGGCAGTTAGGGGAAGTAAAAGCGAACCAAGGCTTGCTGAAGAATGACCTGTCGTTGGACGGTAGCCCGATGGAAGCTGTTTTAACTAAAGGTCCTGCACATGGCCAGCTTATACTTTACCGCGATGGCGGTTTTGTTTATTTGCCGGAAGAAGGCAGAACCGGAACGGTAACTTTTACCTATGCTATACTTACAGGCTCAAATCAGTCAGAACCTGTTACAGTTATACTACAGTTAGAAGGTACCCCTACCGGTAATGGTTTTGCAACCCTCTATCCTAACCCGACACAAGGAAAAGTCCATATTGACGCTAAAGCTGTGATCGACCGGTTAGAGTTGTATAACAATGTAGGTATGCTTGTTTTTAGACAAATGGTTAATGCAAAAGAGGTACGGTTTGACTTATCTTATCTATCATCGGGCATGTACTTGGTTAAGCTTTATTCCGCCAAAGAAAGCCTAACAAGAAAAGTTATACTTGTTAAGTAGCATATGAGCTGTTGAAATATAATCAAAGTCATTACAATGGAGATGTGGTAACTTCTATATGACTTTATTTAGCTATACTTACTCCCGGAATGAAGGCTATCCAATTAAAGTACTACTATACTGAATAACAGGTAGCAAAATTTTTATTAGAAATTCAATTAAAGTTAATAAAGCTGGCTTATGGTCTGTATTTTGGAACATATTTAATCTTAATTTTGCTTTTGTAAAGATTTAACTAAAGTAACCTTTAAATTTTTAAGTGTTGCAAAATATGATCAGTGCAAACTTTAAGTTACCCGATAAGTCATACTATACATGTTAAATTTTAAAGGACTAAGAAGCATAGCTGGCGAAAATCGGCGCTTATTAACCGGGTTAGTATCAGGCATATTTATTTTCGCAGCTCTTATCTTTGGTATTTCCTACAACCTGAAACGCGAAAATGAAATCTCGCAATGGGTATTACAGGTTCAGGAAGAGATATACCAGATCGAGAAAACTATCTCACTGGCAAAAGACATTGAAACAGGCTCCCGGGGATACCTGCTGACCGGGTCCGATGATTATGAGCTGCCTTTACTGGAAGCGTCGAACTCATTGGATGCAACTATTTTTCAGCTGAAAACCCAGGCTGCGAAAGATAAGATCCAGAATCAAAACCTTGATTCTTTAACTCATTACCTCGAGAAGAAAACACTTTTCTCTAAAAACATAATCCGTTTAAAACGGGAGCAGGGTACTGACACGGCAATGGCAGTTTTCGGAACAAATGTTGGCAAGTATTATATGGATAAGATCCGGTACTTCGCTGACAAAATGCACCAGCATGCAAATGCTGAACTAGCCATTCGGAAGCAGGAAAACAAGACCGCGCTGCAGGCTACAAACCGAATTTTACTTACCGGCATCATCATCTTCGTTTTCCTGTTAGTCTATGCAATCTGGAAAAGCTGGCAACAGCAGCAAGAAAGAAAACTGGCAAACCGGAATCTGCGCATCGAAAAAGCTTTTTCAGAAGCACTTCTGGAAGCAAGCCCCGATGGCATGGTGGGCTTTGACAAGCATGGGAATATTGTGCTCTTTAACCATCGCGCTGAGAAATTATTTGGTTACAGAAAACAGGAATTAGTAAACGCCCCAATAACGACGCTGATGCCAAACAGTGAGCAATTAAGTTTTGGCAGCCTTACTAGGCAAATAGCCCGGCGTAAAAACTACGAAATGCAGGTGTCAAAAAAGGACGGCACATCTTTTCCGGCTGATGTGCGCATGAGCCAGCTAAGTTCTTTTAAAGGTGAGATATTAATTGCCAGCGTGCGTGATGTTTCGCAGCGCAAAGCAGCAGAACTACAACTAAAAGAGTCTGAGAAAAATCTGCAGGCAATATTAAGTAGCTCCCAGGAAGCCATTTATCTACTCGATCTGGATTTCAGGCTGGTTTTATTAAACGACCACAGCAAAACAATTATTCAGCAGGCTTATGATGTAAATTGTAAACCAGGCGATAATTTCCTGAACCTTTTTTCTTCTGACCTTAGACCACAGTTGCTAGCTATTTATGACCAGGTGCTGGAAGGCCAGAAAGTAGATGTGGAGCGTACCTTTGCGTTAGAGGATGGTGACGCTTATTACTACTCTACTTACTTTCCGGTAAAGGATATAGATGGAACCATAATCGGTATCTGTTGTGCATCTAAAAATATTACCCAACGCAAGAAAAGCGAGGAGGCAGCGCAAGCGGCAAATGCTGAAAAAGAAGAATACCAGTCGCGCTTTAAAGCTATACTTGACTATTCTCCACAGCCTATACTTATCAAGGATAAACAGGGCAATGAGATCTTTTCAAACAAAGCTTACTTCGACCTGTTTGCGATGGAAGATGCGCAGGATCTTCATGCATCGCTGCAAGTTGCGTTAGATAATACGGATGCCCTTAATGAATTTACACCAACCTTTGATGGGGATGTAAGCAGCTTAAATTCAAGGGAGTGGCAGCAACCTGTAACATTGCGGAACGGACAGGTTCTGGAGATGGAAATTATTAAGTTTCCGCTTTACGACAGGCAAAAGCAGTTATTCGGAATCTGTACGCTCTTTAAAGATATTACCGAGCAGATAAAGCACCAGGAACAATTGGTAGCGGCCCGCGAAAATGCAGAGCAGGCCGAGCGATTACAGGAACAGTTTTTGGCAAACATGAGCCACGAGCTTCGTACCCCAATGAACGGAATTATAGGTATGGTGAACCTGCTCTTAACTTCCTCATCACTGCAACCAGATCAGAAAGGCCGCTTACAAATTATAAAGCGCTCCTCTGACACTTTGCTCAACCTAATTAACGACATCTTAGACCTATCAAAAATAAAAGCTGGAATGCTAACTATAGACCACGTGATTTTTGACTTTAATGAAACTATAGCTGGCACAGCCATGATGTTCCGGGAGAAAGCAAAAGAGAAAAGTATAAAGTTCGCAGTTTCAGCTGACCCGTTTATCCCGCGTTATCTTACCGGCGATCCGCATCGTTTGAACCAGATACTTAATAACCTGCTGAGCAATGCCATAAAATTCACAGAAAAAGGTTTTGTGCGCATGGAAGCTTCGTTGCTAAGCGAAACCAATGAACAGGCTGTGGTTGAATTTGTGGTAAGCGATTCCGGAATTGGCATTGGCAATGATAAGCTACACTACATCTTCGATAATTTTATCCAGGAATCTACCGATATATCAAGCAAGTATGGCGGTACCGGGCTTGGACTTGCCATTACCAAAAGGCTGATCGAACTACAGGGCGGCACGATTGAAGTGGAAAGTATAAAAGACAAAGGCACTACATTTATTTTTACCATTCCATACACCATTGCCCAGGAAACAGCAAACGTAGCAGTTACAAATTACACATTAGTACCGGAGGTAACCCGCAAGAAATACCAGGGCAAACGTGCGTTGATAGTGGAAGATAACGACATTAACCAAGCAGTGCTTAACTCAACGTTGCAGCAATACCAACTGGATGTAGTAATTGCAAACAACGGCCAGGAAGCTGTAGATATACTACAAACCGGAGAGTCTTTTGACATTATCTTCATGGACTTGCGCATGCCTTTGATGAATGGTTTCCAGTCTACAGCTTATATCCGGCAAACGCTAAAATTACAGACACCAATCGTTGTATTAACGGCCAGTGTGCTGCGCAACGAACGCGACCGATGTTTAGAAATCGGCGCTTCGGATTACATGGCAAAACCATTTTCTATATCAGACCTTGCCAGAACGCTGGAGCGTTTTATACCTTCAACCGCCAACAACACCGGTACAGAAACAGCGATATTACCGGAGCAGAACAATACCACGACCAAAGCATTTGATACAAGTCGTTTGCTTGAACTTAAGAATAGAACTTACATTAAGCGTATACTTGACCTCTTTACTGAGAATATGCCCGTTTACCTTCAGGAACTGACAATTCTGGCTGAGGAAAACAAGAAAACGGAGTTTTTAGAAAAAGCACATAAAACTAAAGGCAGTTTTTCAGCTATCCAGATTGAAGAGATCTATCAGCTTATACTTGATATGGAGGAGCAAGCTGCGGAACAGGAAAACCTGAGTGTGTTTGTACCGCATCTGTTGAAATGCAGAACCCTTTACGCTTCTCTTGAGCCTGCCATTATAACAGAAGTGGAAGAATCGTTAACCCTTTTGGAAGACAACGCCTAACCTACACATGAAAATACTGATAGCAGAGGACGAACCAATAACGCTGGCCACCATGGAGCTTCGCCTTGCCAAAGACGGTCACGAGGTAATTAGTACAGATAACGGCCAGGATGCCCTAAACAAACTGCAGGACTTTTCACCAGACCTGGTAATTACAGATATTATGATGCCCTTTGCGTCGGGGTTAGAAGTGCTGAGTTTCGTAAAAAAGCTAAATGCCAAAATTCCGGTTATCGTGCTATCAGCTATGGGCCAGGAAAATGTGGTATTGGAAGCCTTTACCTTAGGTGCTGACGACTATATTACTAAGCCCTTCAGCCCCAATGAACTTGCCTTGCGGGTAAAACGTTTCTCGATGCGTATCTCCTAACCTATAGTTGAGCTTTACCTGTGGTTTCATTTTTTAAAAGCGCCTATCAGCAACTGGAAAATTTTACAGCCATTGAGTTGTTTTACATCGCTATCGCGGTCTTCACAACTATAATCCTGGCGCTAATCGTAGCCATGCTGGTTATTATGCTGGGCAAAAAAAGAATTGCAACCCGTGAAAAGCAGCTGCAGGCGCAGTTAAAGCATTGGCTGGTAAGTATCATATTACAGGAGCCCAAAAACAGCAAAATCACGTTCGACATACCTGAATCAATCAAAAGCATATTACAGGGGGGTGTTGCACGCAGAGCATTATTAGAAGAACTGATACGGCTCAAAAATAACCTGAGTGGCCAATCCGGAGATAACCTGCAGCAACTATACAACCAACTCCGGTTAGACAGACTATCTGCCCAGCACATGCGCAGCAACCGATGGTACCTGAAGGCCCAGGGCATACAGGAACTGGCTGCTATGGGGCAAACCGACTACCAGGCTGAAATTTATGCTTTAACACAACATCCCAATAATATGGTGCGGATGGAAGCACAAACTGCATTGGTATACCTGCAAGGCTACGCTGGGCTTACATTCTTCGACCAGCTGACTTATCCCCTGAACGAATGGCACCAGATAAAACTACTACAGTTACTGGCAAACCAACCTATCCCCTCTCCTAATATGATCAAAGCCTGGCTGGTATCAGAAAATGCCAGTGTCATACAATTTGCTTTAAAACTGATAAGTGAGCAACATGCTAGCCAGTTTCAGCAGGACGTTATTGCTTGCTTAAGTCACCCCGAAGAATATGTGAGAAGCCAGGCCATTGCCTGTTTAGGAGAAATTCCATTGGTACCAGCTGCCTTAGCATTACGCACACACTATACTTCCGAAAACAGTAAAACTTTACGGCACAGCATCTTAACAGAACTTATGAAAATAGGTACTACCCATGACGTTCCTTTTCTGGAGCAACTACGGGTAACACCAGATGAAGGCATACGGTTGGCCGTGGAAAAGACAATTCTTCACCTACAACAGCAAGCTTTAACCGTTCATTAAAACTTTACTTTAGCCAAAAAATTATACATGGTGCATTTATACAATCTGTTTCATTATGGTATGTTATTATATGCAGTTTCTATGCTTAGCTGCTACATCCTGTTAAGCTCACTGGCCATTATTGAAGCAGTCCGGTACTTACGCCGAAGCCGACTTACCAACTATAACTTACTGGCTTCTTCGCCTTATGCACCATCGGTAAGTATACTTGCCCCTGCATATAATGAAGGTGCTAATATTATCGAGAATGTCCGCTCTTTGCTCAGCATCTACTATAATAACCTGGAGCTGATTGTGATAAACGATGGCAGCAAAGACGATTCGATGGCGAAACTGATACAGGCCTATGACCTGGAACCTGCCCAGGTGGAATACCACCAGCAATTAGCAACCAAAAGAGTAAAGGCAGTTTATAAAAGTACCAACCCGGTTTACAACAAGCTGCTTGTTATAGATAAGGAAAACGGCGGTAAAGCTGACGCCCTGAACTCAGGAATAAACCTGGCGAAGAACCAGTACCTGGTATGCATTGATGTAGACTGCATTCTGGAGCAGGACGCCCTGTTGAAGCTGGTAAAACCTTTTATGGATGAAACTGATAAAAGGGTCATTGCAACAGGTGGCGTTGTACGAATTGCTAATTCCTGTGTGTTTAAAAACGGTAAGCTGATGGATGTAAACATGCCCACGGATTACCTGCCACGGGCACAGGCGCTGGAGTATATCCGAGCATTTTTGTTAGGTAGAATGGCCTGGAGTAACCTTAATGGTTTGTTGTTGATTTCAGGTGCTTTCGGGGCATTTGACAGGCAAGTGGCTATTGATGCTGGGGGCTATAACCATAATACGGTAGGCGAAGACATGGAATTAGTAGTGCGTATGCGCCGCTATATGGCAGACCGAGAGATACCTTATAAAGTAGCTTTTATACCTGACCCTTTGTGCTGGACCGAAGCGCCTGCCACCTACCAGATTCTGGGCAGGCAGCGAAACAGGTGGATGCGCGGTACAATCGAAACATTGAACATGCACCGCAAACTTTTCATGAATCCGAACTATGGCGTATTGGGTCTGATGAGTTATCCTTACTGGTTATTTTTCGAACTACTGGCGCCGATTATTGAATTCACAGGGTTTATATTGTTTGTTACACTTGCCTTCATGGGACTTATAAACTGGCCATTCTTCCTGGTACTAACTGCTTTTATACTTTTGTTTGGCTGGCTGTTTTCTGCATTTGCGATACTAATGGAGGTAGTTACCTTTAATCAGTATAAAAAGCGCGGCGATTTGGGCAAGCTACTACTCACAGCTATCTCAGAACCTTTCCTATTTCATCCTTTTGTAGTATGGTCCTCAATAAAAGGTATTGTTGACCTGTTGCGCAAGAAAAAATCCTGGGGAGAGATGACAAGGCAAGGCTTTAACACGGTACCACAGGTACCCAAAGTATAGGTTTACAACCTGAACTGGTACTGTGTCGCAATGTTAACTTGGTTTCCTTTTATGCCAGAAAAATATTCTACATTCTCGAAAGTGGCATTTAAACCTATGACGTGCCGGGTGGCTACTACAAACCGGTAGCCTGCCCCTGCTCTGAAGGATTGTAGTTTGGTAGTTGTATTTAACCGTATGGCCTGGGCACGGTCATCAGGCGACACGCCCCATCCAAGTATAACCGAAGCATAATTATCGGCGCCTTTCAGGTAATAGCGTGTGGTAAAACTATAGGCATTTGCAAGGTTATCATTGCCTTGTGTCAGGTATACTCTCCCGTTAAACCAGAAATTACCCAGGTACTTGCCGGCAGCCAACGTATAGGCCCATACATCATTATCAAAGTGTAAATAACGCACCCCCCCTTCTCCCTCCCACGCTTTTGGTAGGTTTGCATATAAAGAGAAACCAGCTCTTAAAGTCGGGAATACCGGTAAATCGTTGGAGTAAGCAAAACTGGTGTAAGTATAGAATGTTCTGGAAAGTCTTGGGTACGCATCCGCTTCAAACTGCCAGCCGTTGGTAGCAAACCGGTTCGCATAGTTTACACGTCCAGTTACAGAGCCTATTTTTGTTTGCCTTCCGTAGCTGATACCAGCCAGGTGCCAGGCATCCGCAAATTGTTCATCAAAATAGGTATGGTCGTAGATTACTTCGATGCGGTTCTCATAACTATACTCTCGTAGTTGGTTTGTAAGTGCGAGCAGCTGTTCATTATTTGGGTCGCCCGCTAAAAGGCTATCGGCTAAACTATATGCTTGCTTATAGTTGGTCTTCGCTGCCAGCACTGCGGCTTTACGGGTCATAAGTCCGCGGGACTGAGGAAGGTGCGTCAAGCCTGCTTTAAGGTAATGTAGCGCTTCGTCGTATTGTTTCTCAAAGTATAGTACATCCGCTAAAGCCTGAATTGCATCTTCGTAAGTAGGGATCTGTGCATAGGCTTTTTTTAATTCAACTAAAGCAGAGTCGGCAGCGCCATTCCAGTAATGTAATCTTCCAAGTAAAATCCGGGCATCTATGTATTGCGGGTCCTGTTTCAGAACCTGCCTGCACAGTTGTATTGCCTGGCTATAATTCTTTTCTTTAAAGGCTATTTCCCGGGCCTTCAGAAAATCGGTTTCTGGGGTGGTTTGCCCGAAAGAAGTAGTAGAAAACCAGCTAACAAATACCAGTATTAAAAGCGATAAATTAATGGCTTTACAAATATAGCTGCCAGAAATTGATGGTAATGATGCGCCCAAATTGAATAGCATATTTTGATCCAACGAAGGTAAAACATTTTCTCTAACCAATATTACTTTCCGTGATTAGTTCACAAACTACAGGTTATATAATATTAAGGCTTTGTAGAAATACTAATCTACCCTATACTTAAATTAGCAAACTTGAATCATACGTTCTTATGCTATATTTCTTAATATGCTACTACACAGTTAACTATTTTCAAGCTAATTGATACAAAATCTTATATCAAATTTTCTACTTCACTAAAACCTAAGTCCCTTATAACCAATTCAAAACAACCTTCATATCATTGTGAAGAATGTTCGATAACTCGATCCTTTTGTCTACACAGTAAACCTTAAAAACCCGCTTATTTCGATAAATAAGCGGGTTTTTTATTTCTAGAGTAACAGAAAAGTAACAAAAACATTATACACTGCTACATAGGGGTAACTTATGAGCTCGTACTATTTTACTTTTTAAACTTAGCAGGTGAGCGTTTAGAACGTCTAAAACTAGTTGAGCTCCTATAGTGGCGTAACTAGTTCTATTAAAAATTCATTTACCGTTTCAGCACCATCTTCAAACTCTGCACTTTCGAAGAGGTTACTAACCGGGCAATGTAAACTCCTTCTGTTAGGGTGCGTGCATCAAATTCATACTCATACAACTTACCGGCTTCAGCTACGCCTATGTCTACTTTTGTGATCAGCGCGCCACGCATGTCATACACTTCCAGCAGGTAACTTTCTTTTTGATCCAATCTAAAAGCAACGGTTATTTTGTCTGAAAATGGATTAGGATATGAAACCAATCCAGTATCTGTAGACTGAAGTGAAGATGTAGCAGAATTAAATAAACCTTTTGTAACTGTGAAGTCATGAGAAGAGATTGCAGTTCCTCCTATATTAGTCACCTGAATTTTACCAGTTTTAGCCCCAGCAGGTACCTTGAGTCTTATTTGTGTATTAGTATAAGAAATTATCTCTCTGGCTTTCTGTCCATTGAATGTAATAGAAGTCGTATTATCTAAAGTATTGCCAAAACCAGTTCCACTAATAGTTACAATTGTGCCAACAGGACCTGATCTTGGTGAGAAAGAAGTTATAACCGGAGAACCATACAGTGACTTGACTATAAACTTGTCATTACTGTTAGCACTGCCGTAAGCAGTAGTTACGCCAATCTTACCACTTAAAGCGCCTTGTGGCACCATAGCGCGAACTGTATTATCATCAATTACTACAGAGTTTGCATCTTGCCCATTAAATGTCACTAAAGTTGTAGTTCGTAGATTCGTTCCGCTAACAGTTACCCATGTACCAACAGGTCCCTCGGCGGGAGAGAAACCAGTAATTACAGGCATTAGATCTGCGGGTTTAGCAACAGTTATATGAACTATCTCTTCATCTGATAGCACTCCATCCGTTACCCGAAAAGTAATGCTATACTCCCCCATCTGTTTACCTGTTGGGGTCCATGAAAAGGTGCGGGCTGCATTATCAAAAGTAGCACCAGCAGGTAAACTTGATGTTGAATAACTAATATCATCATTGTCTGTCGCAGATATTATAAAAGATAAATTTGCATCAACTACAACCGTCTTGTTACCAATTTCAGCTAAAACCGGAGCAGAATTCACCTCATTTATTTGAATCTGGATTTCTTCTTCATCAGTGAGTGCACCATCCGAAACCATTACTTTTAAGCGGTAAAAGCCTGCCTCTTGGACTTCTGTAGGCGTCCAGTTAAAAGTGCCAGATGAAGTAATAGAAGCTCCGCTTGGATAAGTGCCTGATTCAGCAGCCACCAAACTGTATGTCAGAGTATTATTAGGTAGGCCATCATCTGTAGCTGATGCCTGGAAGGATAAGGTGGCTAATTGATCTACAGACTTGTAACCAATTGCAGCCAAAACGGGAGCTAAATTTTGAGTGCTTATCTCCGTTTCGAAAATCTGCACCCGATGGTTATTGGTATCAACAACATAGATTTTCCCATCTGCATCTACAACAAGGTCGGCAGCGCCTTGAAACTGACCATCATGAATTCCTGAGGAGCCAAATTTGGTTATAAAGTTACCTTGGGAATTAAATACCTGAACTCTATTATTAAAAGAATCAGCAATAATTATTTTACCTTGCTTATCTACAGCAATACCAGTTGGTCTTTGGAACTGTCCATCACCAGTGCCCATGGCTCCGAACTTATATAAGAAATTACCTTGGGAGTCAAACACTTGAACTCTCCTATTGCCTGTGTCTGTTATATAAATGTTATTTTGTACATCTACTGCTATATCATAAGGTGTATTAAACTGCCCGTCTCCGGCTCCTGAAGCACCTATTCTTTGAAGGAAGTTTCCATTAAGGTCATATTTTTGAACCCCGACCCTGTCTACCACATACAAGTTACCTGTCCCATCAATAGCCATACCAGTAATATAATTAAACATACCATCAGCATATCCCAAGCTTCCAAATTTTAAGATAAAGTCTCCATTGGAGGTATATTTGTAAACAGAATGCTCATTAGAAATATATGTAGCTACAAATATGTTTCCTGAGGCATCAAATGCTGTGGCCCTGCTGTAAAATTGCTTCCAATTCGTTCCTGTACCATCTACAAATTTTTGAACACGCTGATAATCTGCTACAAAAAGTGATCCATGGTTGTCTATAGAAACACCATATGGAAGGTACAGCATACCAGGTTGCGTATGACCTAAAGAACCTATACTTTTTATAAATGATCCGTCTAGGCTAAATACCTGAACCCGATGATTGTTAGTATCTGCAATATAGATTCTTCCATCACCGGTTACTGTTAAGCTTCTTGGATAGTAGAATTGGTTATTGGCAGGACCTGATGTACCATTACCAATTACCATAACAAGTTCTCCAGCCGCGTTAAATTTTTGAATTTGATGCCTCTCCACCACAGCTACATAGATATTCCCTACATCATCCACACTAACACTTTGTGCATAATTGAGTAACCCTACTCCTGTAGAACTTACTCCAATTCGCTGTAAGAAATTGCCCTGCGCATCAAATTTTTGAACATTATTATTTATTACATCTGCAACAAACACATTACCTATAGCATCTAAGGTAACATCCAAAGGACCCTGAAATTGACCTTCACCTGTCCCATCTGATCCAAATTTTCTGATAAAGTTACCTTGAGCATCAAACTTCTGAACTTTGTGGCCATCTGCTACATAAATGTAGCCATCCGAGTCTATATGAATACCATCAGGATTTAACAACTGTCCATCACCAGTCCCCCACACACCAAATTTAAAAATGAAATTTCCCTGAGCATCAAATTTCTGTACACGGCTTTGATCTGTGACATATACATTTCCACCATCATCTACCGCTATACCTCTCGGATATTCTAAAAATCCATCACCTGTTCCTCTTATCCCAAACATCGAGATAGGATTTCCCTCAGGGTCTAGCTTCCGAACTCGGTGATTGTGTTGATCAACAACATAAATATTTCCTTGTTTGTCATGATTAATACCCTGAGGAACAGCAAACTGAGCTGCTCCTAGTGCTTCAGATCCAAGCTTACTGCTATACACATAATTTTGGGCATTAGCTGAAAATGATCCAAAAATCAAAAAATAAAGAAGTTGCAAGTATTTTATTACTTGCTTGATTGAGAGTTTAGTATTGCTGTGTCTCATAGGTATTAAGTAAAGTTTGAAATAAGTATTTCTTATAATCAAGAATTTATAGCCATTTAATAAACTGGGCTAAGATTGGTAGAGCTATTGTTAACTTAAAAGACCACCATTTTAATAAAGGACAGGCTTATCTAATTATTCTCTAAGCCAGAGTTGGTCATTTTTTATCTTGTACTCTACACAAGGGGAGTTATAGAGCATAGTTTAAAGGTGTCTCGGCAAAGCTACCCAAGAGCAAAATCGTTATATAACAAGGCGGTATTCTCTTTTAGGTTGTTGAAAACAACAGTTTAATTAATGAAGAATTAAAATAATATTACGCGAAGAAAATCATTTAACCGAGCATGAGAAAAGCTAGAACTAGGAGGTTTAGCGCAGGGGGATTAGGTACCTTAAGGATAAAAGAGTTAGTGATTCTAAAAACTAAATAGATGACTAATAATTACTGTTTGTTTACGACATTCTAGAATTAAAGTAATATTAAATTTTACTATAAGAAGAAAAATACCTGTGAATGTATCACTAAATAGAGCAAGCGAACTACATATATAAGTAAATAAATTGTGATTATAGTACTATGAATTTTTCAAGCTATTATAACCGCCATGCTATTTATACAGTTTTTTAGTACAGATTCTCTGACAACACTCATCTTGGAAAATTAAATACAAGTGAAGCGTAGGCTATAGTCTGCTGCAGATCTGTTATGCTCTAACTCTAAACTGACTTCTATTGAGCACTATAAGCCTACTTTGGACAGTATCTTTATGTGCAATGTTTATAAACGGTTCCATATATTTAAAGCCTAAATGGGAGCGACCTTGAATTCCCACCATGGCATAACCTAACCGAATACTAAAGACTATACCGCCATTTGCTAGAGTTTATACTAGAATTCACGTGATCTTACAAAGCGAAGGTGATATTGAGGCTAAAAAGGACTTACGTGTCAGGAAAGTAAGCTGTTAGGGTAGTCAAAAATATGTCCCTAACTCAGCAAAATCTTGGTGAAAGTAGTTCGATAATTCAGTCTTTGGTCTACACGATAACCCATCAAAACCCGCTTATTTCATCAAATAAGCGGGTTTTTTGTTTCCAGAGTAACAGAAAAGTAACAAAAAAGATTTTTCACGTTGTTAATTCTCCCCTGCTAACATATTTTGCTTATTTAGTTGTTTGTATTATAGCTCTATAAGAGCCAGGTGAATTCTATGAGTAGCTATAGTAGCTGTGGTTCAAGCATTCGTAAAACCACTATTCTCAAAAATAAGCTTAAAGCCTTAAGATCACTTCAAAACCTTTCCATACAAATAAACTTAATTCCTCAAAGTAGAAAACCTACTTATGTTGTTTAAAATTTATGGTCTCCTGCCTCTGACTTTAAAAGAGCAATTGCATAGCTGATCCAGTATGGCCAACTATGTGGGAGTCTACTCTTACATAGTGGCGTCTTTACCATTTGCTTGCAAAAATTCTCCTGCAGTCATCCCTGTCTGGGCTTTGAAAAAACGCATCAGGTGATTGGGCTCGGGAAAGTTAAGTTCATAGGGAATCTCACTGAACGTAAGCTTTGAATGGAAAAGGTAGTTCTTTATTTCAAGCAGCAGCCTTTGCTTGAGCAGGTGTTTGGCCGTTACATTGAATTGCTCTTTTACTGCTTTGTTTAAAGAAACCCGCGTGATACCCAGCATGTCGGCATAGTCGCTTACCCGCTGTTTATGTTTTATATTTAGCTCTACCAACCGCTTGAACTGAAAGGCATAGTGGTCATTGTCCCTATCCATTTTCAGTTGGTTGACTTCAGCATATTCCCTGTTCAGCTTCTGTAAAATGTAATAGAGCAGCGACCGTATAATATGCCCACTATCGGCCTTTGGATTTACAAGCTCTGATTTTATTTCGGTCAGAAGCGCGCAGAAGCTTTGTATCTTTTCTTTACCCACCTCCATTTTCAACGGATAGTCCAGCTGGTAGAAGTATAGCAATCGATAGGCAAAGAGCTTATCAGCAAAGAAATCGTTCAGAAAGTCCTCCTGAAAGAGTAGTATGGTAAAATCCTGCTCACCCTCATCGAAATGCCACTGCCTTTTTTGGTATGGAGAAAGAAAAACGACGCTGTTGCCAGTCAGTTCGATCTGGTGATCATTCAACAGGAGTTTCCCCTTCGCTTTCTTACAGAAAACGATCTCAAAAAAATCCGTGTTGAACGGTACTCTTTTTAAATAGTCGCTGTCAGCGCTTGTAAAGTGCAGTACGTTCAGGAGAACTTCTACGCCACACTCCGTCTTCAGAAATTTAAGTGTTTCCATATGCTTGCCTATGCTATACCTTCGCCTAATAAAATAGCAGTTTCTGTTAATGAAAATGCTGCGATGATGATAGCTGTATACCTTAATTTCAGAGATACGCTATCACGCAATTTGCAAAAATTGATCGTCTCTCAACCCTTTATCTCTCTCCTATAGATTCCTTCGGCGTTGGTTGTAACTGTTCGCTTCCTTCTTCAGATACGGATTGGTTTAAATGGAATACAGCTACGGGTTGAATTATCTTATTTGCAGTTCGGTAAAGTCCTTATCAAAATGGTAGTTTTCAGGACATTCCTGATATAAGCTCACTTCTTCTTTCAAACTAATTTTGCAACAGATTTTATACTGTAAGAATTGAAATAAGAAATGATTGATAACAATAACACACCCAAAGTAGAACAATCAGTTGCTTTCCAACCATTAATAAAGAAAAGTAATGCGCCTTTACCAGTATCGATCCTCGATTTTGCTGTGACAGGACAAGGTTATTCTGCCATAGAAACTATACAAAACAGCATTGAGCTGGCCAAGCTTGCTGACCGACGTGGGTTTGCACGCTATTGGGTTGCGGAGCATCATTCCATGCCGGCCATTTCTGTTACCTCACCAGCAGTTATGCTCTCCAGGTTAATCGGAGAAACCAAACAGATACGCCTTGGTGCGGGCGGAATGATGCTGCCAAACTTTCCACCGCTTGTAGTGGCAGGACAGTTTGGTATGCTGGAAGCGATGGCCCCAGGCCGGATAGACTTGGGAATTGGACGCGCCCCGGGTACTGACAGCTATACTGCCACAGCACTACGAAGAGGTAACAGTTTAGGAGTAGAAAACTACACCGAACAGCTGCAGGAACTGCTCCACTTTCTAGATGATGATTTCCCTAAGTATGATTCCTATAAAGATAAAGTATGGGCGGTTCCGGGTCCGGGGCAGGATCGCCAAAACGGGATAGCACGTTCTTTTAACCGACCTTCCATGTGGCTACTAGGATCATCGGGTTACTCGGCACAATTGGCAGGAAAAATGGGCTTGCCATTTGCTTTTGCAGCCCAGCTGGCACCTGAAAACCTGCTGATGGCCTTTTACCTGTACAGGAAGAATTTCCAGCCCTCTGAAGTGCTTGACAAACCACACACCCTGGCATGCTTTGGGGTGTATGCTGCCGAGACAGAAAAAGAAGCATTGTTGCAGACCGAGAGTTTTGCGCACAGTATGATGCGGATGATGCAAGGACTGTCTTATCTGATGCCTTCTCCTGAAGATCTTGCCAGATACCCCTACACAGCGCAGGAAAGACAAATCACGGAAGGCTGGAGACACAGAATGTTCTATGGAACAGGCGAAACAGTTGTCAAGAGTCTGAATGAAGTTCAGAAACGATCAGGGGCTGACGAACTGATGATCGTAAACCTTGGACACTCACCGAAGGGTATACTCCGCTCGGCTGAGCTTATCGCAGATGCTTACCAGATGCCTAATTTGGAAGCTTGATTTTTCCTCAGGGCATCTGTAGCCTTGAGAAAATTTTAGGACCAATCGCATCGTTCTCATAAGAAAAATAAAAAGCCTCCTACCGTTTAATGGCAGGAGGCTTTTGTACTTTTAAATTTTCTTTAATTAGGCGGTCAGGAATTCATCTGCATTCTGGACGTTCGCATAAAAGAAGGAAAGAGCTCCCAAAAAGGCATGATGTACGTCGGCTGCTTTCACTACTTTTCCATTTATCTCCTGATCGCGGGAAGCACAGGCATCTCCGATCACCGTACATTCAAATCCGAAGTCTTTGGCAGCTCTTGTCGTAGCATCCACACACATGTGTGTCATCATACCAGTCACCACCACTTCCGTCACATCATTGGCCTTCAGATACTCCAGTAGGTCGGTCTCTCTGAAGCTATTCGGATAGTACTTTGTAACAAGCTTTTCTCCTTCAAGCGGTTTTACATTTTCATGGGTCTCTACTCCAATTGTACCCGGTTGAAAAAAAGGCATATTAACATCAGCTGCAAAATGCTGGATATGTGCTATTGGCAAATCATTCTTTCTGAAGTGATCAATGACCTTAGCTGCATTTAAACTCGCTTCTACCGGTCCTTCCAGTTCCCAGGCTCCGTTTTCAAAATAATCGTTCTGTATGTCTATGACAAGCAATGCTTTCTTACTCATAATTTATCTTTTTTATTAAGCTAAATGATATTGCAAAGTTACCATGTCGCTTGTACAGACTTCATACCATTACATAACAGATACCTATCATTTTGATAATCAGAAACAGATTTCTGATTACTCCTTTTCAAAAATTTTCTTCCGGTGGTTGAGTCCCCATCCCTTCAAAGCATCGATGATCGGTGTTAAAGTATCGGCATACGGTTCCGGTTTATACAAGATCTTTACCGGGTAATCATCTATTACCACTCGCTTTATCAGTTGGTGCTGCTCAAGGTCCTTTAATTCCTTAGCCAGCACCTTTGGCGTGATCCCGGGAATGCTCTCCTGTATATCGGTGAACCGCTCATTGCCTGTCATCACCGAAATGATAATGGGCAGCTTCCATTTCCCATTAATCACCTCAATTGCATCCCGCACCGGCTTTACCGTGTCCAGGCAGGACAGGTATCCCATTTTATTAGCCATAACTCTTCCATTTAAAGTATCCCACTTTCCTTTGGGAAATCGCTATACAAAGGAAAGTAGTTAATCGTAATTTTGCAAAAGATTATTCAACTGTCGTAGCACAATCCTTACCCGTTGAATAACAAGCAAATAAAATTAGAAATGTATGAGCACAAATAAAGATAGACAAATGCACCTCGTTGCTCAGCTACCCAGCGGGCAGGGAATTGAACAAGGAGGCTGGCGCTGGCCGGGCGCCGATAAAGCAGCCTTTATAAATGAAGATATTTATGTAAAAGGAGCTCAACTTGCGGAAAAAGGCAAGCTGGACGGCTTCTTTCTGACCGATACTCCTGCCGTTTACATTAATGTGAAAGAAATGCCGCCGCATCATAGTTTCGATCCTTTGATGCTCACGGCCTTGATGGCGAAGGCAACTGAACGGATAGGGCTGATCACTACCATGTCTACTTCCCTGAACGAACCTTATAACATCGCCAGAGCCATGCGAACTTTAGACCTGTTCAGTAAAGGCAGAGCTGGCTGGAATGTGGTGACTACTGGTGCAGGTCCCGCGCTGCTCAATTTCTACTCCGGAATTCTGAACCACGATGAAAAACACGCCCGCTCAACCGAGGTATGGGAAGCGGTATTGAAGTTATGGGGAAGCTGGCACAAAGACGCCCTGAAATTAGACGTTGATTCCGGGGTGTTCTCAGATGACACTTTGATCCAACCGATCAATTACAAAGGCAAATATGTAACGACAAAGGGACCTATCAATATGCCGCCTTCAGAGCAGGGAATGCCGGTGATCTTCACGGCCGGCGGCGGGAATTATGGGTATGATTTTGCAGCTACAAAAGCCGATGCAATGTATAGCAACCCACCAACCCTGGAGTATGCTGTCGCTTTTTGGAAGTCGATGAAGGCTAGTATAAAGCAAGCCGGTAGAAACCCGGATCAGTTCACGGTGTTCAACGGCATTGGGGTTTCCATTGCTTCATCTGAAAAAGAAGCTTTGGAAAGAAGAGCAAAGTTAGACGAGCTGGGCAATCCGAAGTCCAGGTTACAGTACCTGGGGTATATGCTCAACATTCCTACACATGGTTTAGCGATCGATAAGCCCATCCCGTCTGAACTGCTCGAAGTAGCTTACCCTTCTCCATCTGACCAGCGCTCTAAATATGCTTATGACCTGGCAAAAAAGGGCTTCACTATTCGGGAAGTACTGGCGCATGGTCCCATCAACTACCATCCGATCTTTTTAGGCACTCCTGAAAGCATTGCAGATAAGTTTCAGCAGTGGTTTGAGGCAGGTGTAGGCAAAGGCTTTAGTGTAGTGCCGGATTCCGGCCTGGATTCCCTGACGGACTACTGAAAGGGAAAAGTGATTATTTTGATCGCTTTTCCCTTTTTCTTTTTGCTCTAAAAACTGCTGTATCTGACTGGAAAGGTCAAAAAAACCATTCACCCGGGTGGTTCGATAAACTTCAATTTGACAGTCATTAAACACGCATTCGGGGAACATCATCGCTTAAACCTGCACCTTAGATTCTTAGCAACTAACTATTCAGCACAAAAGAAGCAGTATAGATTACTTCTTTAAAATTTCTCCTTAATAGTATCGCAGCTTTACACGTTGAAATTCCGTACCTTTAGCTAAAATATAATAATAACTCTCATGGCAAAGTCAAAAGACGCGAAAAAGGAAGTAAAGAAAAAGCCAGCTAAAACTACCAAAGAAAAGCAGGCAGCAAAGCAAGACAAGAAAAAGAACAGCTACGATTAAACAAAAACAGGCACTACAGCGCCTGTTTTTTGCATTTATAGTAAAGTAGACTAAAGCAGGAGTATATGATCCTGTACAATTTCCTCTAACGTTCGTGATTATACTTAGGGATAAAAAGATAAGCATACTCGCTTAGGTAATAAGTATACTTTATATCTGACTTTATTCTATTTCCAATTACTTTACATTATCATCCCTTCGCAGGTCGATCATCAGGTGATTTGGATCGATACCGCCATTGTCAGGTTTTCGTGGCACGGTCACTTTAATGGTCTGTTCACCGGACCGGATATGGTGCATCTGAAGGTAAAGTGGGTCATCTAAACCCTTGCCTTCCCCATAAATACCCACTTCCAGCCAATCCTGCATGGGCACTTCCTTTTCAGCACCTGTACTATCAACTACCACTTTTTGCGCCTGCACCGTAAGGGTTACTTCCCACATACCTGATTTGGTTTGCTCTGCTGCAAATTGCTTTGTCTTCAGACGCCAATAGGTGTTCTCTTCAAACAGGTCGTGTAACAGGTAGTTAAGAGAGTCCGGTGTAACACTTTGTAGCTCCTTGTAAAGATCCAGGGTAGTCGGCAAAGACAGTTCTCCTGATGTCCGTTTTTGTAGCAACTCCCGCAGCGCATGGTTCACTTTTGCTTTTCCAATGTACTCGCTCAAGGCATACAGCGCGAGACCACCCTTACGGTAGTATAAAAAGGACTCATTTGCCTGAAGCAGGTTAGCAGATGCAAGTGAGCGTGGCATTGCATAGGCATCATGCAGGTAATTCACGTATTTTCTTAAGTGGCCTTCTCCATAGTGCTTCTCTAGCACTTGCATACCAGAAAATACAGCCAAACTTTCAATAAGCACACCGGCTCCTTCCATGTAGGCAGGTGTTAGCCTGGCTAAGCCCCACCACTGGTGCGCCATTTCATGCGCCATAATATAATACGGCAGGTCAAAACCACCAGGACTGTCATCTGAATTCAAAAGCGCGTACTGTTCTCCGTAGTACACGATGCCCGCATCTGCAGTAGCTCCACTTCCGGGACCAGCACGCTCTACCAGCGTAAAGGATTCAAATGGATATGGACCAAACTGCTCCGTATAATAAGCCAGCGAAGCTGTTACGCTCCGGAGCATTTTATCAATGTTTTGGTCATGATCCGGATGATAGTAGATCCTGATCGTCACGTCATTCCATTTATTTTCGTTCACTTTATAGTTAGCCGACAGGATGGCGTACTCACCACCAATCGGTGCGTTCGTTTTATAGTGGAAGTATCTTCTGTCGCTTTCAGTCCAGGTTCTTTGCAAAGTACCTGGCGCAACAGCCACTTCTTGTTTTGCCGTGCCTATAATAACTTCTAAGGTAGTCTGATCGGTGCTGAACGGCTTTTTACGTGCCTCCTGATCATAAAGAGATGGTAACTCAGGGTGCGCAGTAAGTTGATGTTTTTCCCGAAGAACCGCGTCATTGATTTCCTTGTAACGATGGTAGCCAATACCTGGAAGCAGTTCGTAATTTGTAAAATTGGTACCATTAGCTACCACCAAAGGCTGTTTGCTGCTGTGACCAAAACCGTGCTGTTTATAGTGCACTACAAAGTTTAGTTGTAAGGAATCTCCAGGCAGAAGGGATTCTTCTAGCTCATAAATATGGTAACTTAGTTCTTTGTCCATTACCACACCTGTAGCCGGCCTGTTAAAGCTGACTTCATTGAATGCGATGCCATAAACACTTCCAATATGTATAGAGTCTATGGCGACTGTATGCTGATTCACCAAGGTATAGGTGCCACGTATGCTGACTTCCTGTTTATCAGGGTAAAGTTCGATGTGCAGTTTTGTTGCCGTCAATTGGGGTTGTGGGGCGTTTCTGTACTTACCGTATTCCCGTTCATATTCCGCCTTCCGTTCTACAATCTCGGAGCCAGTAAGGTACTCGTTTTGCACATTGGTGTTATAGAAAATGAAACTCCCCAAGGTAAAAAGAAGTCCTGAACCAAGCATGGCAACCCAGGTGGTGGAACCTGAAAACCTTCGCTGTGCTAAACGCAAGCGGTGCTTTAAGCTTTGCGCTCTTCCACGTGGCCAAAGTAATCTCGCTGCCACAGCCAGTAGCAAAGCCCAGGCTAACCAGTATAGTTTAAACCACAGCCACGGCCCCAGAGTAGCTCCAAAACCCCTCATATCGGTGTACCACCATCCCGGATCGTTTCCAAAAATGAGCATAGGATGCTCGACCTGGAATGTAGTAGGAAAAGCTATAAAACTGAAAACCAAAAGCACTACCAAATACCCTATGTATTTCTGATTCACCACTACATGTACCACCAGGGCAACCAGGGCAAAGAGCAGGTAGTCAACAAGCTGTATGCCAAATAGGGTTTGCATGTATAAGCCAAACTCTAATTTGTCATACCCCTGGGACAACTGCATGCCTATACCTCCTGCCATGAGCAAAGCCATCCAGGTAACGATGATGAAAGCTACTCCCAGGAACTTACCGGTGAAAAGCACCCAATCCGGTACCGGTGTGGCATCTGCAACATCACTAAGGCCTGCATCCCGCTCACGCCACACAAGTTCCCCCACGAAGTATAGAATGAGTAGTTGGATCACAACCCAGGGGGTGCCGACGCTACTTACAGGAGAAGCCAGGTAGCCTATCACTTGCTGGGTTGTTGGGAGCAACGGAATTCCATGCTCATTCAGAATACTCTCGCTGAATACCGCAGAAACCAAGGCAATAGCACCAACCAGTGTGAGTCCTATAGGGTGTCCGGCTATTTCCTTAAAAGCTGCCCACGCAATGGTAAGCGTTTGATGAAACCAAGTGGCATAGCCAAAGCTTCGCTGAACCTGCGGGACAGAAATGGGCTTTGCTCTGATGATGGGAGATTCAGCAGCAGATTCCGCCTGTACTTTTGGTTTTCTTTTAAAGCGAACCATCCAGCTTTTAGTGACAGGATTCGTAAAACTGAAACGTTTATAGGTAATCCATAAAAAGCCTACAGCAACACCCAGCCACAAGACACGATTCAGAAGAAACATCCCTTCCAAGGCAATTAGTCGTGTATTCTTCTCGGTTGGCGTCCATGTTCCCAGTTCGCTATTTATAATGCCGGCAAGACCAACCGGATCCAGTAATTTTACCAGATCCCAGTTCCCGAAAAGCGTTGCTGCCGACAAGGCAATAAGTTGAGGGAATACGGCAAGCAGTAAACTAGCCAGGTAACTTGTCATTACCCGGCGGCTAAGCGCTGCAAAGGTAAACTGTAAAGCGGATGCGACGAAAACTGTCGGTAAGGCGATCAGGAAATAGGCATTCAGGTACGTTATGGGTCTGAATGGCAATAACTCTTCCTGGTTCATGCTTGGCAGGTAAAAGGAAAGCAGTACACCAACTGGTAAAGCAAGTATAATGAAGGCATTCACTGCAAAGGCTGCCAGAAATCGACCGCCCAGGTAATTTACCTTCTTGACCGGGGTCGTATAAATAAGTGGATGGATGCGCATCTGTACATCACGCGCCGCAGCATCGCCAGCCACAGAAGCCCCTATGACAAGCCAGATCAGGCCACCGATCACAGTCATGGCTGTGATGTGGAATGTGTTATTAGGATAGACACCGTCTCCAGTTGTAACGATTATTTTTATGCCTATTGTAAATGCGAGCAGCACTGCTACATAGAGCCAGGTGGAGATGCGCCCTAACAGGTAGGCAAATTCATAGCGAAAGATCTTTCCCAGTATCATAACTGCACCTCCCTCTCCTGCTGCATCACCAATTTTTTATCAAAACCAGCCATGGTGGTGAAGTAAACATCTTCCAGATCAGGTGCCACCAGTTCAAAACCGTTGCCGGGGTTTTCTTCGCTGTAGATATGAACTACAGTTCGTCCGCTTAGCAGTTTGGTTGAGATGACCTTATGCTCCTGCTCTAATGCTGGTAAACTGCTCTTCTCAACAATACAGCGCCATATTTTTCCTTGCAGCCGTTCCACGGCTTTTAAAGGCTCTCCTTCCAGCAGTATTTGTCCTTTGTTGATGATGGCTATGTTGGTGCAAAGCTCACTCACATCTTCCACAATGTGCGTAGATAGGATCACCACACTATTCTCGCCCAGTTCGCTCAACAGGTTTAAAAAGCGCACCCTTTCAGCCGGATCCAGACCAGCCGTAGGCTCATCCACAATCAATAGCTTCGGATTTCCCAGCAATGCTACGGCTACCCCAAAACGCTGCTTCATACCGCCTGAGAAACTACCTAGTTTTTGTTTGCGCACGTCCCACAGGTTGGTTTGTTTTAGCAAGGCTTCCACCACTTCTTTTCTGGAAGCCCGATTAGTAATGCCTTTGAGCACGGCAAAGTAATCAAGCAGATCTTCCGCTTTTGCATTCGGGTAAAGCCCGAACTCCTGCGGTAGATACCCCAGGGTCTGGCGCACTTCTTCCTGCGGAAGCAGCACATCTATTTCGCCCAGATGTATACTACCTGCATCAGGTTCCTGCAGCGTAGCCAAAGTGCGCATCAACGTAGACTTTCCGGCTCCGTTAGGGCCAAGCAAGCCGTACATACCCATTGGAATATCCAGTGTAATATTGCTCAAAGCCTTTACACCATTGCCGTAGGTTTTAGAGACATTGCGGATAGACAAGCTGATCTGGTGGTTTTCCATAGTTGTAGTTTTTGATTCTTAGTGTTAATGGGATGAATTAGGCTAAATGTTTTATGTTCAGTATCATTATCTGCATATAATTAGTAGTAGTGAAAACTGTCCCCTTGAGGGGACTACAGGGGTGTTAAATGTAGCTGAATATGCTATGACCTTTATTTAAAGAAAACCCTACTAACGATTACACCCCTATGGTCCCCTCAAGGGGACAGTCTGCAACAAACAAAAGTGACTGAACTAACTTTAACCCAAAACCACTCATTTTCAGAATAAAGGAAACTGGATAAGACTGTAAAGCAAAAACCAATATGCTACTGCTGTAAAGTAATCGACGAGTGACGGAAATGCTGCCGCCAAAGCACTTACAGAACCAATCGGCTGATTCGTAGATTAGGACAAGGCTATTGCCGAGTAGATGGTATGGGAATGGCAGGAAAAAATATCTTTGTAGGATGCAACGAATTAAAAAGGTATTCACACTGATCCACATTGGTCTCTGGATTCTGTTTAGCCTGCTGATTGCGCTTCAATTAAGTCAGGATACTGTTTACTGGTTTAGATTAACCGTGGCAGTCGTTCTAACAGCTTTGTATGTTTTTTATAGTCATTTCTATCTCCTGACCCACTATTCAGGTAAAAAAAAGAAGGGTGCTTATTTATTACGGCTGGCGGGAATCATATTGTCCGGTCCGATTCTATATATGCTTCTGCATTACAAAGGCCTAGATGCTTTTGACCTTCTGTACTATTTTGTCTCCCTGTTTTCAATTACAATCCCCTTTATTTTTTTGAGCTGGCTGGCCCGGGTCACAGAGAACCTGGTACTTAATACGATCCGGAAAGAGCAGTTGGAGAAGCAGGCAGTACAGGCAGAGCTGTATTATCTGAAATCACAGATCAATCCGCACTTCTTGTTCAATACACTCAATAATATTCATACCTTGGTTTACAAACAAGCTGCTTCTGCCCCGGAAGCTGTCCTTCGTTTGTCTTCCCTGATGCGCTACATGATCTACGAATCGAATGCGCCCACGGTGCCGCTTTCACGGGAGATGAATTACCTGCAGGATTACGTGAGTTTACAGCAGCTTCGGTATAAGAAGGCACCCGTTGTAGACCTTAAAATGGAAGGAGATATTGAGTCTAGTCATATTGCTCCGCTGCTGTTCGTACACCTGTTGGAGAATGCTTATAAGCACAGTCCTGCCCGGCTCGAACCTGGTGATATAAAAGTAAGCGTACTGATAAAAGAAAATACCCTTACTTTCAGCATACAAAACCCTATTGAAAAGAACCGGGGTAATAAGCTGGAAGAACCGGGCGGTATTGGGCTGCCGAATGTTCAGAAAAGGCTGGCCTTGTTGTATCCGGACCAACACACACTTGATATAGATAACTCAGGTGAAATGTTTTCAGTTATATTAAAGATTCAAGGTCTTCAGACACAGGTTCATGAAAGAGAAGCTCACCTGCTATATAATTGACGACGAGCACCTGGCCCAGGAAATACTGGAAGAGTATGTAGTCAAAGTTCCTTTCCTGGAACTGAAAGGCACCTTTATGAGCCCTCTGGAAGCCGCAGCACAACTGGAAGCAGATAAGCCTGACCTGCTTTTCCTGGACATCAACATGCCCGACCTGGATGGCCTTAGCTTCATCCCGATGCTGAACCCAAAGCCCATGATCATCCTGACAACTGCCTATGATCAATATGCTCTGAAAGCCTTTGAACTGGAAGTGAAAGATTACCTGGTAAAACCTTTTTCATTCGAACGTTTCTACAAAGGCGTATTGCGCCTGTACCAAGAGCAAAGCATCAAACAGCAACTTGAATTGAAAGACACTAAATCAGAGTCAAAACCTGAGCAGGACTATATCTTCCTGAAAGTGGGCCATCGTATCCAGAAGATCTCAACCCGCGATATCCTGTTTGTAGAAGGAATGAAAGATTACCTGCGGATACATACTGCCAAGGAAAAGATCATGACTTTGCTTAATTTTTCAAAACTGGAAGAGTTGCTACCAACCCAGGACTTTGCCCGTGTTCACCGCTCCTTTATGGTGGCAATAGATAAGATAGATCACATCGAAAAGAACAGGATCTGGATTGCAGAACAAGTTATACCTATCAGCGAAACCTATAGCGAGGGCTTTTACAAGAAATTAAAAGGTTTGACGTAAGCTTTCCTGTGAATTGGGTTATCAAATCACTCAATATGCTTTTAGATATTAAACAAGAAAGCCCCTCGATTGGAGGGGCTTTCTTGTTTTAAGTTATAGTATGAATTGCTTAACCTATACCTATAATATACCATAAATATGCCACATATATCGCTAGTAGCGAGACTCCCTCCCATTTTGATAATCGTCTTCCTCGTCCGGTAAAAATGAAGATGAACAGCAACATACCTGCTACAATATTTACAGCAATATCTATAAAAGTGCTCTGACCAACCTGAAGAGGTGTAACTACTGCTGAAATACCCAAGATGAGGAAAATGTTAAAGATGTTTGACCCTACCACGTTGCCAATAGCTATATCTACATTCTTTTTTCTTACTGCAACAATAGACGTTGCGAGTTCAGGTAAGGAAGTTCCGATAGAAACTACTGTCAAGGCGATGATCCTTTCGGATAAGCCAAATGCCTGTGCTATACTTACCGCACTCGTTACAATAAACCTACCACCTAAAATAAGACCTGCCAGACCGAGCGCTATAAACAATGCCGACTTCAGATAAGTATAGTTCTTGGTTTCTGTCTCTTCGTCGGCCGGGCTATTTTGGGCTACTTTAAGATTGTAAACCAGGAAAATGATGAAAAACAATAGTAAGAGTATACCATCAGTTCTTGATATATAATTACTTACGGCATTATCCAGGAGCAGGTCATTGGCAATCACCAGTACAGCAATTGCAGCCAACAAGCTCAAAGGAATTTCAAGCCAGGTCGTGTTTCTTTTAACTGTTAGCGGAAATATAATCGCAGATATACCAAGTATAGCCAGCACGTTAAATATATTACTGCCCAGTACGTTGCCCAGCACCATTTCTGTATTGTTATCGATGGCTGCAAATAAATTCACGACCAACTCGGGAGCTGAGGTACCAAAGGCAACTATAGTCAAACCGATAACTATATTGGGAATACCTAGCCTCGTTGCAAGGCTGGATGCTCCATCAACTAGTTTATCAGCACCAAGGATCAGAAATAAAAATCCGGCTAAAAGTATAACAATATCTAACATCTCCTGACTTTGTTCTTTAATGTATTAAATGGTTTATAAAAGAATAAATGTATCCACTGATATATGATATATACCAGTGGATACAATTTTTTAAATAGTAAAGCTACACTGGCCTTACTGTTGTGTTTTAACTAATTACGGGTAATCCTACAGTAGCCTCCTTTAAGCTAGAATTTATTACGGTGTTCCATCTTTCACAGATCTGAAGTTCATTATCCAGCATCAGATTCTCTTCCCTGTTATAAAACTCTAAAGCCTTTGCAGGGTACTTCTTATCGTGATGGGTAAATACTAGCTCAATCCGATCGATCACTTTACTCCCGCCAATCTCAGTACTCAATTTATTTTCACTGCAACGGTTTACCTTGGTCAGGTCTATGATCGTTTGCTGATCTGCACCTTCGTGCTTTTTGATGTATAACAGTTTTAAATTCTGAGTATCTATACCTATGGCATAATTGGGCGACCAAAAATCACATAAAGTTATAGCTAACTTTTGTTTTTCTGCCATAATCATAAAATCTGATGACAGCTTTTGATTACGGTTGGTCTGCTTTAATTGAAAAAATATGAAGGGCACTATGATAAGTGCCAGGCTGAATAGCCCGATGATCGTTAAATTTAAATTCATCTTTGTTTATATAAAATGCATGATATCAGCCAGACGATTTGAGAAAGTCTGCCTGATCTTTAATAAGAATTGAAAAGATTATGAATGCGTACTGGACGCGTTTAAGCAAAGATGGAATTACCAGAAATAATGGGAGGGGAAAATAATATCAACACTTGTAAGGCTTAGGCTTAAGATCTTATTTTGAGTAAGACATAGCTTGCCGATAAGTTGAAATAGGTACTCTATAGTTTGATAAGAGTACGTAAAGTCGGAAAAGTTATTTTTTAAAGAAGAGGCAGTCGAGTTACGTAAAGAGCTTATTCGGTGCTCCCCCGATCTGTTCAAAGAATCAAACCTGATCTGCTCAGTTTGAGATAAACTCGAACTAGAATCGCTTGTGCTACTAATAGCAGAATCTTCCTGGGCAGTACCTATGCCATAAGCTTCTCCACTCCATGCGAAGGATAGAAAAGCAATGACAAGCAGGAAAGTACATCGAAGCGGTTTACCCATTTTCAAAGGTAGATATTTGCCTGATGATTTAGCTGTGCCTACCTATAATTATTTATGGTTTGCAGATGATACAAAGTATACTTAATAGTTTAGAGTCGTTTAATCTGCGATGTTGTCTTGTATAACTGTTAGGCTATTCTGCTTTTTGAAGTGTTGGTTTAGGAAATCGATGACCAGGTTAAAATGCTCTAGTGGTACAGTGTGCCCACCTGCGATAGGGATGTGTTGATTGCGGAATTTAAAGTTTTTTTGCTTGAAACGTTTCATTAGTTGCTCAGACATGTAGGTTGATGGCCACATCTCATCCTGCGTGGCTGAAAGAAGCAGTACTGGTCCGTTTATGTGCTCTACTTGTATAGTTGCTTTGGAAACCGCTGCAGTATCCTGGAGCATTATACTAAAAGCGCTATGCAGATCCTGTTTCATAGCGGCTGGCACCGCTGATAATGGCATCGGAACATAAGGTACTTCTTCGCCATTGTGAGTCCAGGAAGATGTCAGGGCCTGAATAGTAGTGGCCGGAAAAGAAACATGGCTTGGTACGATACCAACCACAGCACCGTATTGCGGATACCGGCTGGCCAGGTTAAGTGCCAATTCTGCTCCTTTAGAGCCGCCGATAAGTGCAATTTTGCTCGCATCTATCATTGGGTTGGCAGCTATACTTATGATAGAATCGTGGATAGCATCGAGCGAAATCCTATCTAAACTGCCTGGTGTTGTTGGGCCTCCAAAGTAACCTACCGCTAAAAAGGCATACCCCTGCTCCAGGAACTCATCCCGTGTCTGTTTCCAGCGGTCACTTTCCCAGGCATTCCCTCCTTCTCCTCCACCAAACCCAACAACCAATGGCTGGTTTTCACCTTTCCCCAGGTATAAGGTAGTCTGCACTTTGCCATGACTCTCAGAAACACCAGGGATGTAAAAATTCATGGCTGTGATCGCCATAACTATAAGTAATACGAGTCCGATTAATCCTTTCTTGAGCATGGTGTGTTTTGTTTTGTTTGGTTTATATAGTATGTATCAAAGGTAGACCTATGGAAATCCATAACCTTTGACATAGATCAAAAAATCATTTGACTGCCCTGATCCGGCTTAGGGTTTCCTGGGTTATGCCGAGGTAAGAAGCTACCATGCCAAGCGGGATGCGATGGTGGATATTGTGATAAGCCTGACAGAAATGTGCGTACTTTTCGTGTGCGGTGGTGAAGCGTTGCGAGGTTACACGCTCTAACAGGTGGCCCAACAGTGTACCCATCGAGAGCCTGGCATAACGCTCCATTTCTGGAAAATTATTGAACAGATACACCAGGTCCTGCACTTGTATACAGCATACTTTTGTATCCTCGATGGCATCAATGTAGTAAATATCTAGTTGCTGCTGCGTAAAGCTCCTCGGGGAATTGGTCCATTCGCCCTCAGCGCAAAAGTATTCGCTCACTTCTCTGCCGTCCTTCAGGTAATACACCCGAAGCATACCTTGCAGAATAAAGCAGCTTGTCGTGCAAACCCGTTCTGCATGATGTACCATTTCCCCTTTTTTAAAATCTCGGAAGGTTATACTGTTTATCAGTGCAGCTTCCAACGCAGGCGAAAGGGATATATAGTTTCTGAAATGGGCTAAAAATGTATCAATTGTTTCGATAAGCTGTATTGTTTAGATGCACTTATTTTATGCATGTAATTTATGAGCGAAAGTATAAATCAGGCTTAAAGTTTACCTATCACTCCTTATAAGCCCAGCCATTCAAGATAAATTAATCAAACTGAATTAAAACCTATTATCAAGAAAGCATAAACGTAGATTATGCATATAACTATCTGATCAGATAAAGGTAGATAACAGGACAAGTATACTTAATTATTTTAATATAAAGTATAATTAGACACATTTACCACCATACTATTATTGTTTAGAGGAATATCTCAAAGTATAATAATTTGCTCTAGTTAGCTTTAAAAACTATAGAATAACGGGTTGATAATTTATGCTTTCGGAAATGAAGCAAAAGGTGGATCAAGCTACTTTAAGCTCTCTGACACAAAGAATAGTTAACACTACTATTTGTCGGGATGTGTTTCCAGGTAAACAGAAGTGAAGGGATGTTCTTTAACCGTGTCCTCTCCCATTATATGTAATACAGTCCAGCCTCTTTCTTTAAGGATGTCTGAGATTATGGCGCGGTGACACCGCCACCACAATGTTTCGGAGCACATATAAGCAGTGCGTTTTTGAGCTGCAATTTCCGTCAGTTTCGCTATTCCTTCTTCAAATTTGGGAGTTTCAGTGTAATCAGCATAGCCTCTAAATGATTCACTTTTCCAAACAATGTTAACGGAATTGGGCCTGGGTTTTCTACGTCCTCCAAGTTCAGTTTCAGGGACATACAAGATTCCAGCTTCAGGTAAATAAGACTCCATAGCAGAAGCATTGAAGTGCGGAAATTTTCTGGAACCCGGATACCGGCGCACATCCACCAGCACTTCTATCTGAAATGATTGAAGTATAGCTACAAATTCCTCGGGGCTTCGTGTGGAATGCCCAAAGGTCCAGATGGTGTTGTTGGTTCCTGCCATAAATATACCGCTACACAGCAAGTATACTTAACCCGACTCTTATAGCAAGGGTTACACTACCTATACTTCACTCTTGATAATAAGGCAATAAACACCATACTTAAAGATATAAACCCCAGGTTATTACTTTCCTGGTTTTGAAATAGCAAGTGTCAACAAGAAAACAGATTCTTTAAGGGCGAGCACGCTGTGTGGTATACCTGTATGTAATGTCAACATCTGCCCCTCGCCTAACTCAGAAGTTTGCTGCTCCGTCGTAAATTTAATTTGTCCTTCCAGCACCTGCACACTGATGATACCGCGAGCGGTATGAGTTTTCATTTCAGCGCCCTGGTGCAGGCCGATCAGCACAAGACGCATACCATTTGTTTTGAAGATGGTGATAGAGTTACGGTCGCTGTTATGCCATGCCTGCTCCTCTTTTATCTGTTTTCTGAAAGCATTAAGATCCATTTTTACCAGGGGCGCATCCAGCGGACGTTCTCCTTCAGGCCGCTGTGGGGTAGCTTCGTTGAATTTCTGCTGAGGAACAGATTCGGTTGTAATTTCAGGGCTAGCATATACTTTCTGATGCAAGGCCTGAATCAATTCGTGAGTCAGGCCATCACTATAGATCCCATAGCCATCAACCAGTGTGCCTTTCACATCGTGCTTAGTAGAAGAGATCGCATACACCACAGCAGCATCGCCCGGATCTGAAATACCTTCAAACCGGTAATGTTTATCAACTATAAATTCATCAGGAGAGATCTTAAGCGAATTCCCGTGACAAACAAGGCAATTATCGGCCAGGTTAAAATCTACAGAATATCCTTCCTTTTTAAGCCTGTCCAGTATCTCTGAAACCGTTTTCATGCTGTCCATACAAATTTGATTTTGTGGTGAAGGGAAGATTTATGTTCAAAATGTTAAGTACGTATTACGTTAAACATTTTGGTCTTCAGTATAGGAGCTTACCTAAATATTTTTGATGAAAGAAGTACCCTCCTTAAGTTCCTGGGCCAATTGCTTGATAGTAGTATTCTGAAAAACATCCCTTAAAGACTCTCGTGCAACTTTAAATTTGTCGTGCATGGGGCATGGATGAGTTTCGGAACATTTTTTTAATCCCAACCCGCATTCCCAGAAAACGGCCATACCATCAATCGCATTTACAATGTTTATGATAGGTTGCTCCATTTGATATTCTTCAATAAAAAAACCGCCGTACGGTCCTTTTAAAGATGTTATGATCCGGTGCTTGTTCAGAATTTGCAGGATCTTCGCTGTAAAAGCCTCGGGCGCATCTACCTCTTTTGCTATAGCTTTAACACTCAGCTTTACTCCTTCTTCAGCTCTCGAGGCCACATATACAGCTGCTCTAATCCCGTACTTACATGTCTTGGAAATCATGCTTTTCTAACATTTAAAACCTTCTGATACAAACATAAAGCATTTTAGGGCTTTAAACGCCTTATCAGAGTAATTTATACTTACGCCCTTTTTAGGCAATCATTTTCAGAAACTGAATATTAAATGAAATTAATATCAGCATCAGCACTTAAAATAACAGTGGCAGCAAAATTCTCAAGGATATGTAAACTATGAGGTTCATTGGCAGATATAGCCATAGAAGTGCCTGGTTCAAGTTTCTCTTCTTTTTCAGTAAGTTTCAAAACTCCTTTACCCTCCCTGATAACTAAAAACGCATCTGAAGTGGCATAATGCCTTGGCATTTCTTCACCTTTTGCTAAGGTAACGCTCAACACTTTGTAAGAAGCATTGGCATGTATTTCTTTCATCTCCATGTTATTTTTATAAGTTTACCAGTGATAAAAATGAACTTTAAGCGATAGGATTAAACAAGTGTGACCTTATCTGTCCCTTTTAGTCCGTCAATGCGCCTTTCAAAGTTAGTTGCCATTATTAGCGCTCTCTTCTTAGCATCTTCTGCCACTGGGCCATCAAAGTGAGCGTCTATCGTTCCCAGGAATAAAGTGAGCCAGCGTTCGAAATGTTCTGCATCTACGGCCATAGTTGCATGCTTAGCAAATGGATTTCCTGTATAACCCTTTACCCCAAACAAGGCAGCATTCCAGAAAGTATACATTTTTTCCAGGTGTGGCCCCCAGTGATCATGGAGCCTGGAAAGGAAAATGGGTGACAACAGCTCATCTTTCTGAACTGAAGTATAAAACGCATCTACCAGTAATTTTATATCCTCCAGACCGGTTATATCAGGTTTAGCTGTCATTATTAAATAGTAAATTGAGTGATCAGGTAATACATTGCCCAGCCTCCAAAAACAATATGCAGTATCCAGACCCAGTTGGGAATGCTGCGTGGCGTTTCACTGCCTTCAATCAAGAAAATTTTCTGATCTCCTTTGCCGTAAGCACTTACCATAATAGGCAACACCCCGTCTACCACTTCGTTTTCAGAAATGCCTTCCACGTTTATATCGGGGCCATTACGCACCACAAACGGTATTTTGCGAATACCTTCTTTGCCAGAGGGGTCTTTGCTTACGATGCGTAGCGTATGTTCCCCATCTACCAGTTTCCGGGTATCCAGTTCAAAGTTTATGGGAGATTTAAACGAGCCGACTGGCTGCGGATCATCATCCACAAAAATTATTACAGAACTTTTATCTTCCATGATATCAGAAATCTAATACTGTTCTTTTGATATGGTCTTTGCTTTTTTCGCCTGGCCGGGTCAACCATTTTATACTGAAAAAAAAGCAAAGCACCACAAGTATAACTGTCGCCCAGACCAGTACATAATCCCAATTACTCTGCGGCCCTGCCCCGTGGCTGATGCCCTGCAATACTTTAGGCTGTTGCTTTTCACAGGCTGGACAGGCGTTGGCTGCGAGGCTCAGAAGTGAAGCAAAAATTGTAAGCAGGAATGTTTTCATAACTTGGACGGCATTTAATCTTTTGTTCTCCAATAGTTGTTTGCCTGGGCAATTGTCTGAAACTCTACTGCAATTACATGAGCCGAGGCAATTAACTGGGCTGTATCGGTAGCATAAGCAGCACGTAGCTGCTGCCGAACAGACGCATCCGTTTGAATGGCGCCTATGGATTTTCTGGCTAATTTTATAGCCAGTTGTCTTCCTTCAAAAAGAGTTGCCGTAATCAGACTTGGCAGGTAATCTTCTTCCTGGTTTTGCATTTTTAGTCTTTATTTGGATTTATACTTTCTTATTTCTTGGCTGTCTGCTTTAGGAGGTCCATTATCTTCTGTACTTCCTCTTCAGATACCTTTCGTGCGTTATTGCCCCAACTGGTGCGTTCGTGGTTAATGATGGCAGCTACCTCAGCAGCTGATAACTTCATATTTGTTCCGATAGCGGGCATAGACCCATACTCTGGTCTGGCATCGTAACCGTTCATTACTACATCTATCAGTATTTCCGGATCATCATCCAGCACAATAGTACTTCCTTTAAGCGGAGGGAAAGCTCCTTTCAAACCTTCTCCATTAGCCTGGTGACAGCTCTGGCAGTTTGCCGCGTAAAGCGATACACCATCAAGTCCCATATCTTCTCCTGCTGCTGCAGTCTTTGTGTTTTCTTCACGCTTATAAAGAAATTCTGGTGCAGGTATAGCTGATGGTAACTCGGCCTGCTTCAGCGATTGCAGGTAGGCTACCAGGTTCAGGGCATCTTCGGTTGCAACTATTTTACTTTTCACACCTTTCCGGAAAGCATCAGGAACCGGGATCTCTACATCGCCTTCTTCCAACTCAACTTTCTCTTCAAACAACCAGGGATATGCCGGCATAATAGACTCTGCTACTACCGCACGAGGTTGATAGAGGTGTAACAGATTCCACTCGGCACTGGGTTGGCGGTTGCCAACATCAGTCAGGTCTGGTCCTGTTCGTTCGGTACCCATCAGGGTAGCAGTGTTCCGCCATAAATCGGTTCGTTGTTCATCGGCATAATCGGCAGCTATACTTGGGCGCTTGCCCCAAACTTTGTCCATATCCAGGTTACGTACCTGCTGGGTATGGCATGCCACACAGCCGTTAGCTACATACAGCGCCTTGCCTGCCATAGCGGCATCACTCAGCGCCTTTTCGGTTGGCAAAGGGTTGTTATTGTTTTGGTTGCTGATAGCAGGCATAATAGCCACCAGGGTGGTGAGCAACAGGAATAAGCCGAGCGCCGAAAGGTATAATCTTCTGTAATCATTAAAAAAGTCCATCATACGCTTTGTATGTTAATGTGCAACTGATATAGTTTTCATGTGCTTTATTGAGATTTAAAACCTCCTGTTTCATTTAGGTGATATCAACTAATTCAGCATTTTTAGGACGTAGATTCTTAATGGCTGTATCGTTGATATTCACTGTATTGCGCGGGTTGATCATGTTATACATATTATATGCGAATACCAGATGCGATACCCACATAAGCGAGCCGCCAATGGCACGCCACAACCAGTATGGAGCCATCATAGTTACACTTTCAATAAATGGCAACCCTTCAATCCACATCAGGCCACGCAGAGTACCTCCCCACATCAATGGTATAGTATAAAACATCATCCCGATAAAGGCCATCCAGAAATGGATACCTACCGTAATCTGTGGCGGCTCCTGGCGCGTAAGTCGTGGTACAATAGCATATATCCCACCCCATAAGAAGAAGGCGATGATGCCATACATGGTCAGGTGCGAGTGCGCCACAGTAAAATCAGTAAAGTGCCATATCAGGTTGGTACTGCGAAATGCCTCTGCAGTGCCCTGAAGTGAACCTGTGAAGTAAAAGATGATGCCTACAATGAAGAAGGGCAACGTATAACTTCCCGCCACTTTATGCCAGGCTCCCCTGAAGGTCATCACAAAGTTTGTTGTACCAGATACTACCGGGATGATCATGCCGGCACTACCCACTATCGCTACTGTCTGCAGCGTCCAGGGTATGGCACTGAAAATGAAATGGTGTGTTCCGATAACAGTATAAAAGAATATCTGGGACCAGAAGGCAAGGATGCCCAGGCTATAGGAATAAATAGGTTTGTTGAGTTGCTGTGGCAGAAAATAATAAACCAACCCGAGTGTGAATAACATGAACCACATGCCAACACCTTGGTGCATGTAGTAACCCTGTATAATTGTTTCGCCGAGTCCATTCTGGAAATTAGGCACATAGGCTACAATGGAGATAACTATAGTAAAGATGACGGCCGCTACTATGTACCAGTTCGAAACATAGATCTCGGTAGTTTTGCGGTTAGCGACAGTTCTAAGGAAATTGATTAGCGTGATCACCAGGCCAATGCCGAACAATAACTGGATAGGCCAGATGTACTCACGGTATTCCCCGCCTCCGTTATTGATACCAGCCATCAGCGCTATAGTCCCCAGAACAACTGAAGCGTTAATAAGTATCAGTGTCCACCAGCCACTTTTCAGGCTATGTAGCTGGATGTTGCTTACACGTGGTACTACATAATAACCTAAGCCAAGCATACCCAGCGATGACCAGCCCCAGAACACTGCGTTAGTATGCACCGGGCGCAACCTGCCGAAACTTAGCCAGCTTACCTGATCTACATCGGGTGCCACGAACTTTATGCCAAGGTACTCCCCTACTGAGGTGCCGAATACAAGCCAGAAAGTTGCCGTACCTAAAAACCAAAGTATAAGTTTTGAAAGTGCCGGGTCAATATCAGGGCGAACAATAGCTTTGCGCTTCGACTCAATGAAACGAATATTGGCATGTTCATTAATACTACTTAACAGCCCTTTAGAATCTACCGGGGAAAACGGACCTGACAGCTCCTTGTTGTTTAAGTGGTATACCTGATGTCTTCTGTCGTTCTGCAGGGCATCCAGTTGGTCAACATTTAACGTCTTCAGGTACTCGGAGAAACGAGTGGCTTCCTCAGTATCTTTCCTGTTCTGAATATTCTTAAATAGTCTGTTGGCCTTTACTACAAGCAGGAAGAGAGCAGCTACAATCGGAGTGATTAGCAGGGTAATAGTAATAATGATACCTGGTTTACTAAACAAGCTGCTATCAGCGCCACTTTCCGATTGAGCAAGAACGGAATCAGATAGAAAGCATAAAGCTATTAGCAAAAGAAGGTGAAAGAATTTTGACCGTTTGTAGGGAGCCGGATTATCACTTTTAGGTTTGATCATGTCAGCAGGCTTTTAAGTTGCGCATGTCCCAAAGGTAAACAAACAATCCATAAAGGACAAAATTATCTTTTATAGATTTTATTAAGCTTAGTGTTTATTTTACGATCTAACCAGACCTTCATCTTAAATAAGCTAAAAACTATACTTGAAATCTTTAGACCCTTTCCAGTAATTATGAATCAGAAGGCCTTATACTTTAGACTATAAAAAAAGGGGAAAGTGATCAAATGATTACTTTCCCCTTTTCATATTTATACTTTTGTTATGCTCTTATTCTGATAATATTTTAATTAGTTCACGCTTAACTTCGCGCTCAACATTTATAGTATCAATAGCAGCAACTCTGGAAGCCAGCGAATCCAGGTCCGTATGCCTTTTGATCTCTTTATCGGCTGCATGATGCAGGGAATCAATGATCATGTTGGCACCAGACTCTGCTACATTATAGAGTGTTTCTTCTAAGTTATTTTCTGTTGAGCAGGACACGGCACTTAATGCCAGCGCTACAAATAGTATCTTCTTCATTTCTAAATCTTAAATCAAGGCTAATATACCTTTTACATTGCAGTAACCATACCAATTTATAGTTTTAGGCTGGCGTTTTTAATTATAGGTAACAAGTATAACATCAGAAATTTATAGTCCTTCTGAAAACTTAACAAGCAGTCCGTTACCTTTTTTACCTCCGCTTTCGCTGGCAATGTATAGTTCGCCATTCGGGCCAAAAGTGAGGCCTTCTGCCTGCTTAAAGAGTTTTTTATCGAGTGTTACGGCTTTCTGTATCTGCCCCTGCTCATTAATGATAAGCAACCTGTTGTTTACGGCATCAAGCAAGTATAACTCACCGGTTTCAGGGTGTATCTCCAGTGAGGACGGTTGCAGTCCTGCGTATCGGTTCTTTTTCTTTTTACCAGTTGGTTTGATCTGGTCCTGGTTAAGGGGTATAGATATAACCGGTGTTGTCTTCATCTTTTTATCTTCTAACGACACTTCAAAGATACCTTTAACATCTCCCAGCTTTTCATCATGCCCTTTGCATGCTATCAGCAAGCGGTTATTTTTTTCGTCGTAAGTAAGTCCCTCGGTATTTTGCTTTTCAGGAAGTACAGATGCATACTTTGTCACCTTTGGGTCACCACTTCTAAAATCTGCCACTTCAAACACAGTTCCATCGCTACGAAGTATATAAGCTGTGCTGCCATTCAGCGCAATGCCTTCATAATCGCCGGGGCCGGCAAAAGGTATCTTGCCCTTTATAGCTTTTTGCTGCAGGTCGTACAGGTAAATGGCGCCTTCTTCATCCTGCACACAGGCCATAAGGTTATCTTCCAGTAAAGCTATACCTGATACTTCCCTTAGCTCTGCTGGCAGCGACCACTGCCCTACAATATTTTTCAGTTCACCAGTATCGGTCGTCTTAAGGTTAGTAGCAAAAGTCCCTGACTGACCACCAGCAGTAAATGTAAAAGCACCTGCGCAAAGCATGGTGAGTAAGTATGTTTTTATTGTTTTTGTTTTCATAGTTGTTTTTGCATTATGCTATTATAAGCGTACCTGCCAGTATATTTCACTGGCAGGTACTACTTTTACAATGTTCAGATTAGTCCCAGTAGCTCATGCTGGTAAGTTCCTTACCGGCTTCGTCGAACACAAGCTGCTTGCTTTTAAGTGTGGCTTCCAGTTCTACCTGGTAATATTTGCGGCCGTCTTTTTCAACCATCTCCACATCATCTATCTTATAGTTGTTATAAGTACCGCTTATCACACTTGTGATGGTTTGCGGAAGCTCGGTTGCTACTACATCATACTTAGTTTGTATCACTTGGCCGGTATTGCTCACCTGCACAGTGTACTCTTTTGTATCTATATCAAATTCAGCTTCATACACTTCTTTTTCCTTTTCCCAATCTATGTTGGTAGCCGATGGGTGCGCTGTGCTGACAGCATTCACTACAACAGAAGGAACTTCGCTTTGCGGCACATCCTGGTCTGCATTAAGGCCTAAAAATGAAAGGGAAAGTGCCGAAGCTGCTATAAATGACAAACTCATAATTTTCATGTCAATGATCTTTAAATGGTAAATTAAATTTGTACCACTAAAGTATAGCCTGAATCTGGAAAGAATTGGGAATAAGCCGCTCTGGCAAAATATTTTTTAATTTATTTTTTCTGCCTGTAGCTGTATGCAAACGAAAGTATAAGCTTATGATGCTCCTGGAAAGTATAGTTGACCTGGAGGTTATAAAGGTTGGCTATGGCTTTTACGATGGGCAAACCGAGCCCGGTGGATGATGCGCTTTTACTTTCGTGCTGAAAGCGGGAGAACATTTTCTGAGGATCCAAGGCTTTGTTGCTGCCACTGTTCTCTACTATAATCTCGTCCGGGTTTATAGTTATATTAACGAAGCCCTGCTGATGATTATGCACTATTGCATTTTTGATGAGGTTGGTATGCAACACATTGGCTAGATCGGGGTTCATTTGCGCGAGGCAGGTGCCATTTTCCTGAAGTTCTATCCGCAACTCCTTATAAGCGGCCTGTTCCTCAAAATCTTCGAGTACTTCTTTTGCTATAGCATTTATACTTACCTCCTCTTCAACAACAAACTGTTTGTTCTCAATTTTAGAAAGCAGTAACAGTGATTTATTAAGCCGTGCCATGCGCTCCATATTCTGAATAGCACTTGAAAGTAATTTAAGTTGCTCGTCGTTCAGGTTGTTTTCTTCCACTAACAGTTCCAGTTTGTTAAGGCTGATGGCAAGCGGAGTTTGCAGCTCGTGTGAGGCGTTTTCTATAAATTGTTTCTGACTGAGGTAAGTAGCTGTACTGTTCTGGATAAGCTTGTCTACAGCATGGTTCAGCACCTTAAATTCTTCTACATCTGTTTTCTCATACTTAACTGTTTCCTGTTTCTCGAGCCGGAATTTTTTAAGCTGATCTACGAGCCTATAGAATGGAGTCCAGGCTTTTTTTAACAGGAAATTATTTACCACAAGTACACTCGCCAGCAACCCCAGGTATAGCCAGATAATAGAAACCAGCAGATCGGCAATAAGGTCGTCGGTTTCTACCATGGTGTTAATTACCCGAAGCTGGTAATAAGTGCCCTGGTGTTGAAAAACAGTTATAAGCATACGGACAGGCTCAAACTCTTTTTCGTTTTTCATATACATCAATGTATCGGTGTATACATCGGTATGCGTAAAAACTTCTGGCCCACTTATAGGTTTAATGGCGTAGTTAAATTCCCCGAAACTGTGTCGGCTAAGCAAGGTGGTATCCTCTTCCAGCCTGTCTAATATCAGTAATTTATAGTTACCCAAACCATCATCTAAGCTATCATAAATCTCATCGAGCAGGTTATAGTATAGCAAAGCAGCCCAGCAGGTAATAACTACAAACAATACAGCAGCCAGGTATGAGATGGTATGGTTCAGGAGCTTCATACTTCTATGAGTTTATAGCCGATGCCATAAATAGCTTGAATTTCGAGTTGGGTACCGTGCTCTTTCAGTTTTTTGCGGAGGTTCTTTATCTGGGAATAAATAAAATCAAAGCTGTCCGCTTCATCGATCTTGTCTCCCCAAACGTGTTCTCCTAAAGCAGTTTTACTAACCAGCCGGTTCTTGTTCGTTATAAAATAAAGCAAAATATCATACTCCTTCCGGTTTAGCGGCACTTGCTTCCCTTCTACCGATACGGTTCTTTCATCGGTATCAACTATCATGTTGTTAAGCTCAACAAGCTGGTTGCCTTTAAACTTCCGACGACGCAACACTGATTTTACCCTGGCGTGCAGTTCAGCCATGTGGAAAGGCTTGGGTAAATAATCATCAGCTCCTAAGTTAAGGCCGGCCACCTTATCGTCAACTGCATTCTTTGCTGATACAATGATCACTCCCTGGTCCGGATCCAGCTTCTTAAGCTCTTCTAAAAGTATAAGTCCGTTGCCATCGGGCAAGCCAATATCTAACAGAATGCAATCGTATTGATACAGGTGGATCTTCTCGGAAGCGGAATCAAAAGTAGTTGCTGATTCGACTATATAGTTCTCTTCTTCCAGCGACCGGACCAGGTTATCCAGCATATCAAGTTCGTCTTCCACTACAAGTATTTTCATAACCTATAAAGCTATAGCCCGAATCTGTAAGAATTCTGGAATGAGTTAAGTATAGAATTCCCTTCTGCGATCAAATCCATCCTGGGGCAGGTATACGAAACAAACAGGCTAACAATCAGAATAGGATACCTTAAATTTTAGCTCGCCAACTATAAACTAACTATGATAAAGTATAGCAGTTGAATTAGATCAAACAGAAATTCAGTTGAAGTATAAGAATCAAAACAGCTTATTGTTGCAACCAGAACATGGCATCCGTAGATGAGTTGAACATGCGCACATCTACCGGCAGCGGCACAGATCCTTTTATGGCCTCCAAAGTTGAAAATATCTTTTGTTCGCGGGTAGCATCATTGGTGGTAAGGCGGGCCACTTTCTGAAGCGGGGTTTGTAGCAGCCCAACTGTTAGCTGGGCCATGGTTGCTTTGTATTCAGGTTCAGTCAGATCGAGGGTATTGCGTGTAAAATCCAGTAGCAGCCGTGAGATATTATACTCTCTTACATAAGATGAAATAGTGATAAAAGCCTTGCGCACTTCAACTGCATCATAATCCCGTACCGACTGCAGGCAGGTTACCAGAATATCTTTTGCCGGCTCATAATCCAGTTCGATTATATGGTCGCTATGGAGAATCAAAGGCTGAGAGAGTCAGTAGTCAGATACATTTGTTTCAGTTTAGTTATACCATCAGCATTGATCTCATTATTCTCTCCTAAAAGCAGGTAGAGTTCGGCCAGCAGTGAAGGATCAGTAATATACATGCGGCTAACATATACACCTTCTTTATAGAAACGGCAATAAGTGCGGCTACTACCGGTTGTCAGTACCAACAGGTCAGCTTGTGCAAGTTTGTTCAGAAATCGGGTTAATTCAGGCATATTAAAAGCAACATACGGTTGCCAACAAAAAAGTATGCACAAATGTATACTCAGTAACCATGTAAAATAATGATTACCATCACTTTCCATTTATAAAATCTACTTTATTTCAGCCAGAAAGTATAGTAAACCAGTAGTATTTATCTTTATACTTGCTGTTTGCTTGCTTATACTCCATTTAAACTGACTAATAATGAGATACAGAGATCTTCTCCGACAGGTTATTAAGAACACGCTTCTTGCATTCATTTCTATTTTCTGGCTGTCATGTACGCCTGAGATAAGTAAAAAGAAAGATAAAAGTATGTTGGAGTATACCGTTTCGATGGATGATCCGTCTTCCCAGGTCTTCAACGTAAAACTAGAGTACAGTGGTATACATAAAGATTCTATAGATTTAAAATTACCAGTCTGGACACCCGGCTACTACCAGATTCTGGATTATGCGCAACACCTGGAAAATTTTAATCCTACCGAAGGTGACACAAAACTGAAGTGGAAAAAGATATCGAAGAATGCATGGAGAGTTTATACTTCGCCAAATTCTAACTTTACACTTACCTATGATATAAAAGCAGCGACTCCATTTGTAGCCAAAAATTACTTAGATACTACTCGGGCCTATATATCCCCTGCGGGTATGTTTATGCACGTTAATGGCAAGCTCGACCAACCGGTTATACTCACTGTTAAACCATACCACGAATGGAAGGATATTGCCACCGGCCTGAATACAATAAATGGAAATAAGCACCAGTTCTATGCACCGAACTTTGATATACTTTACGACAGCCCCTTGCTTATAAGTAACCTGGAAAGCTTACCTGAATTTTATGTAAAAGGAATACCTCATCGCTTTATAGGATACCAGTTAGGTGAGTTTGACCGGGTACAGTTTATGGATGACCTGAAAAAGATAGTAGAAACTACAAGTAACTTAATTGGCCACATCCCTTACCAACATTATACTTTTATTGCCATTGGCCCCGGACGTGGCGGCATAGAACATCTTAATTCCACTACGATCAGTTTTAGCGGTTCGCAGTACAATAACCCCAAAACCCGGCTGAACCTGTTAGATTTTCTTGCCCATGAGTACTTTCATCATTACAATGCGAAACGCATCCGCCCTATCGAGCTGGGCCCATTCGATTATGACAAGGAGAACAGGACGAATATGTTATGGGTGGCAGAAGGTGCCACATCCTATTATCAGTACCTGATCTTACGGCGGGCAAGCCTAATGACGCGCACTGAAACCATTGATGCCTTACGCAGCCATTTAATTTCTTACGAAAACAAACCCGGACGACTTTTCCAGTCAGCAACGCAGGCCAGTTATAACACCTGGTCGGATGGCCCATTCGGGCGCACTGAAGATGAATTCAACAAAACGGTTTCGGTGTATGATAAGGGGCCTATTCTGAATTTATTACTTGATCTGAAGATCAGGCATGAATCCGGAAATGAAAGATCGTTGGATGATGTGATGCGCTTTTTATATAACGAGTATTACTTAAAACAAGGCTGTGGGTATACAGAGGATGAGTTCTGGAAAGTGAGTGAGCAAATGGCAGGTACACCTCTAAAAGAACTGGCAGAATATACTTCTACAGTTAAACCTATAGACTACAAAAAATACTTTGCTTATGCCAGTTTAAATATTGATACCACAGCAACAGAAGTGCCGGGTGCTTATACAGGTATAGTTACAAAACAGAACGGAGATACACTTATTATAACAGATGTAGATTATAACTCTCCTGCCTGGAAAGCGGGATTGCGACGAAAAGATCAATTACTGGAGATCAATGGATCGAAAGCATCGGAACAGGAAATTTCTAAAACAATAGCTCAATCTAAACATGGAGATACCATTCAGTTTTTGATTAAAGATAAAGAAAGCAAGAAGCCGATACAGTTGAGAGTGGGCACTAAAAAAGTGAAGAACTATAGCGTCGAACCCTTGCCTGATCCAACACCTCTGCAAAAAACAATTTTGAGTTCGTGGCTGAGAGAAAGTATAAATTAAAAAGTATAAATAAGCCTAAAGTATAACTGTCCCTTACAATAACAACAGAGCCTATACTTATTTCAATGGCTTATCCGAAGCTACAACAAACTTATACTTCTGATGAAATTATATAGAGGGCAACCTAAAACAATTTATTACGAAGCTTGTAGTACGTGCATTATGTAAAGCCACTGGTATTTATGAGATTTATACTTCTACTCGCTTTTCTGTTGCCGACACTGGCTTTTGGCCAATCAGGTATAATTACCGGAACGGTACGCGACCGCAATACACAGGAACCACTTATTGGGGTAACTATACAAGTGAATGGTACACAGCTTGGTACTGTAACAAACGAGAATGGCGCTTTCAGAATTGAAAGTATACCGGTAGGCAGTTATACAGTTCAAACTTCTTACTTGGGTTACCAGCCCCAGGCGCGGTTTAATGTTAACGTTACGGTTGGTAATGTACAGATACTGAACTTTGAGATGGTACCGGCTGCCAGCGAATTACAAACGGTAGAAGTAGTTGCCAACCGCAGCCAGAGTGCCGCCGTAGCCGATCTTGTAACTCCCCTATCGGTGCAAAGCCTGACAACGGAAGAGATACGAAGTAACCCGGGCGGAAACTTTGACATTTCGAAAGTGGTGCAGGTGTTGCCGGGTGTAGCTACCAATGGTACCGGAGGTGGCAGCCGCAACGACCTGATCATACGAGGCGGCGCCCCAAGTGAGAACGTGTATTACCTCGATGGCATTGAGATTCCGCTCATCAATCACTTTACAACGCAAGGCAGTGCCGGCGGAGCCACGGGTATCCTGAACGTATCATTTATTGAAGACCTGAAAGTAAGTTCATCGGCTTTTGATGCACGGTATGATAATGCCCTGGCATCGGTGTTTGAGTTCAGGCAGCGTTATGGCAACCCGGAACGTTTCTCGGGCAATGTGCGCCTGAGCGGTTCGGAGTTCGCTACTACTTTAGAGGGCCCTGTAGGGCAGAATACTACTTACCTGGTCTCGGCCCGCAGGTCGTACTTACAATTCCTGTTCAAGCTGCTCGACCTGCCTATCCGCCCCAGTTACTGGGATTTCCAGTACAAAGTAAACCATAAACTTAATGATAAAACATCACTCTCCTTTATAGGTGTAGGTGCCATCGACGACTTTTCGTTTGGAGTGCCGCGCGAAAGCACACCGGAAAATGAGTATATCCTGCGCTCGGTCCCCTACATAAAACAATGGAATTATACTACCGGTGTGGCTGTAAAAAGATTGGTGAACGATGGTTATATAAACCTGGCCCTGAGCCGCAACGCTTTCGATAATGGACTTACCAAGTATGAGGCTGCCGAAGAAGGACAAAACAGGAATCTCACATTAAAAACAAGCTCACGCGAAACAGAAAATAAGCTGCGCCTGGACCTGAACAAGTATAAAAATGGCTGGCGATATGCCTATGGGGTGTCAGGGCAGTATGTGCAGTTCAACAACGACATTTATAATGTGATACGTAAGGAATTACGCGACGAGGAGAACAACATTACACAACCCGGAGTAACCCTGGACTATAATACCACACTTGATTTTTTCCGGTACGGGGCTTTTGGCCAGGTTTCCCGGTCGGTGCTGGATAACAAACTGGGGCTGTCGCTGGGTGTTCGTACAGATATGAACTCCTTTACTGAGGATGGAAACGATCCGCTGAAGACACTGTCGCCGAGGCTGGCTGTTTCTTACCTGCTCAGCAACAAATGGACTGTAAATGCTTCTTCAGGTATCTACTATAAACTCCCAACCTATACTGTTTTAGGCTACCAGCAGGATGGGCAATACCTGAACAAAGGAGCTGATTACATTAAATCTGTACATTATGTACTGGGTACTGAGTTTTTGCCACGCCTCGATCTCCGCTTTACCCTCGAGGGTTTTTACAAAGATTACAGCAACTACCCTGTGTCGGTTAGAGATGACATTTCGCTGGCAAACCAGGGAGGAGATTTTGGTGCAATCGGCAATGAGGCCGTTGTTACAAATGGCAAAGGCAGAGCGTACGGAGCAGAATTTTATGTACAGAAAAAACTGACAGGAACTGTATTTTCCGTGCTATCCTATACTTATGTAGTAAGCGAGTTTGCCGGACTGGATAACCGTTATGTTTCCAGCGCCTGGGATTACCGCCACCTGGTTTCTGGATTGTTAGGGAAAAAGCTACCACGTAACTGGGAGTTTGGCGCAAAGTATAGATTTGCCGGTGGCGCGCCCGCTACGCCATTCGACCTGGAGGCATCACGTAAAAACTACGCTTCGCTGGGGGTTGGCATACTGGATTATTCCAGGCTAAACTCGGAACGACTACAGCCTTTCAGCCAGCTGGATGTGCGCATCGATAAAAAGTGGAACCTGAACCGGATAACTCTAGACCTGTTCCTGGATATTGCCAATGTACTTTTCAGCAACACCCCGGGCTACGATCGTTATACTTTCCAGCGCAACGACGACAACTCTGGTTTTACTACTACAGATGGCAACCCGCTTCGCACTGATGGCAGCAATGCTATACCGGTTGTACTCGAAAATAACGATGGTAACCTGGTGCCCACTTTAGGCTTTATAGTTGAATTCTAACTTGTTGCGTAAAGTATAGATCTGAGCAAAAGATGCCCTACTCTATGAAAAATGTAAAGACTCTCGCCGTTCTGAATACCTTGTTTTTTCTGTTGCACCTGGCACCTTCTCAACTAACACAGCTGCAGCTATTCAATAGCCAGACCATCGGTGATGTATCTGATAAGTACCCTGCCCTGTTTACGCCTGCGGGTATAACTTTTTCTATCTGGGGCCTGATCTATATTGCGCTACTGGTCTTTTGCATCTATCATTTAGTTAAAGCATATAAAGAGCCCGCAGCACATGAGGCCAACGCAGACCTGCAACGGATGGGGTATCTGTTTATGCTGAACAACCTGGCTACCGGCGCCTGGACCATAGTTTGGGTGAATGAGTGGCTGGTTTTTTCGGTAGTGCTTATACTTACCCAGCTGGTAACATTGTTGTTAATTCACCTGCGGTTGGGCATTTGGGATAATAGTCGCTCAGCAGCATCTAAATGGTTTACACAAGTTCCGCTCAGTTTATACTTTGGCTGGATAATAATAGCTACTGTGGCCAATATCAGCTCGGCACTGGTAGGCTTAGGCTGGGATGGTTCTGGCCTTGTTGCCGGCCTCTGGGCCACGATCATGGTGATAGCCGCCACCATTATAGTTGTATTTGTAACTCTAAACAGGTCAAACCCTTATGCTGGATTGGTTGGCGTTTGGGCACTTTATGGTATCATTTTAAAGCACCGCGATATAAATGTAGAAGCAAGCCCACAGATAATTACAACAGCCTGGATCTGTTTAGCAGTTGTTGCATTAGCCGTTATAGTTGCCTTCTACCGGAATTCTAAGAACCAGAACAGGCAACCCAGCTATGCCTAACCATTTGTAGTTTTCAAGTATATCCTGAAAGTGGTGCCTTCACCTTCCTCGCTTTCTACTTCTATTTTGCCACCTACATTATCTACAATCCGCTTTACCATATACAAACCTATACCCGAGCCTTCCACATGATCATGAAAGCGCCTGAACATAGTATAAAGTTTGCCCTGGTTTTTCTTGCTAAGGCCTAAACCGTTATCCTTCACCGTTAATACCATATATTCGTCGTCCTGGTGAGAGCTTACCTCTATTATTGGCGCCCGATCGGGGTGATGATATTTAATAGCGTTGGCAATAAGGTTATAAACAATGCTGCGCAGGTTCTTCTCCGAAAAAGAGATAACCGTATTATCGTCGATATTAACTTTTAACTGAGCTCCGGTCTTTTTAATGTTATGGTCCAGGTCCAGGGCTACTTCCCTTATCAACTCAGCCAAGTTTATAGAAGAGACTTGTATACTATCATCTTTTTGCAGCTTGGTAATTTCTGTCAGGCTGGAGATGGTTTTCTTAAAACGATTTACAGCCTCCTGCATCATACTTGTAATGTACTGCACTTCACTTTGCTGAAAGTCTTCTTCCGATAACTCTATCAGCAGCTCATCTAAAAGCCTTTCTATATTGGAGATAGGAGCCCTCAGGTCGTGGGAAGCGGTATAAATAAAGTTGTCGAGGTCGATGTTTGTGTAAGTGAGGCGTTGGTTTGCTTTGCCCAGTTCGTTATTGGCTGTTTGCAGTTCCAGGTTAATTGTAGCTAATTCATCGGCCATCGCCCGGGCTTTCTGCTCGCTTTTTTCTACTGCTTTGCGGGCCTCTACCTGCTCGGTAACGTCGGTTACTAAGGTATAAAAACCCTTCACTTCGCCGTCCTGCACATCTGGCACATAACTCGTGCTTATATGTTTTGTAAATCCTTCACGGTAAGGCATTTCAGCTTCAAAGTCCAGTTGCTCCCCTGCCATTGCCCTGTCCATGTACCCGCTTGTGTTATTATAAGCCTGTTCACCAACTACATCCCTCACATACCTTCCGATCAGGTCTTCTGCCTTTATCGGGAACCACTTTTCGTATGCCTTATTTGTAAATTGGTACCTTCTTTCCTTATCGAGGTAACCTATAAGCACCGGCAACGAATCGGTTACAAGGCGCAGTTGTTTGGCGCTTGCCTCTACTGCTTTGCGGGCCTCTACCTGCTCGGTAATTTCCAGTGCAAATACAATAATACCATCTACTTTTCCTTCCTCGTTAAAGCGCGCCTGCTGTACGTAGCGGAAATACCGGTCCTCCAGCACGCCATCTTCATGGCGTACAAAAGGTATGTACATTTCTGCTTCCTGGTGGGTACGGCCTGTTTCATAAACCTCTCTGAAAGATCTATAAACAGGATTATCTTTTATTTCTGGTAATGCTTCCAGAATTGGCTTACCAAGTAGTTCGCGGGTCGGGAAAAGCTGGGCATAACCCGGGTTAACCAGTTCGTACACCAGGTCGGGGCCATTTAGAATGCAGATGGCAGCCGGTGCCTGCATAAACAGATCGGTAAGTCTCTTGCTCTGTCTTTCGGCTTCAGCTTCGGCTAGTTGCAACTTTACAGTTCTGCTTTCAACACGTTGTTCCAACTCGCGGTTAAGGGCTTGCAGGGCTTCAGCCGATCTCTCCACCTGTAAGCGGGCTTTAACAAAATCAGTTACATCCAAGGCAAATATCAGTATCCCGTTCACCTTACCCTGGGCATCGAATAATGCCTGGTAAATAAAATTCCAGTAAATATCTTCAACTGGCTTATCCTTGTAGCGGGCCACAGGAATTAATATCTCTTTCCCCTCAAAGGTCTTCCCTGTATTGTATACATCATATATAATTTCATACACCACCTGATCTTTAAGTTCAGGCAGTGCCTCGAACAATGGGAGCCCCATCATCTGGCGTCCCGGGAAAAGCTGTTGATAGGCATTGTTCAGGACCTTATAAACCAGGTCCGGACCTTCGAGGATAGCACAAGCGGCTGGTGCCTGCTCGAAAAGACGCTCTAAACGTAACCGTTGCTGTTCTGCCTTAGCCAAAGCCTCCTGTTCTCTTTTCCGGCTTTCGTTTAAAAGCGCTTCTGCCTTAACCTTTTCTGTAATGTTTGTTGATTCGTTTACAATACAAGTCACATTTCCATCCTCATCAAACACAGGGATGTTAACAACGTCCCAATACCGCTCTATAGGCTGTCCCGGATTTTCAGGGTCAGCTATATCATATCTTAGCCTTTCTAATTTATGCGCTTTACCAGTAGACAAAGCCTTTTGCATAGAGGTTTTAATACTCTTCAGGTCAGCATCAGGGGTACCAGGTGCATCCGGGTTATCAGGAAAAACATCGAAAAGGTATTTGTCTATAAGTTGGTTACGCGGTGTTAGGGTCTCACGTAAATAGGTATTCGTCGCACCTAAAACTATAAACTCCGGAGATACTATCAGGACCATCCCCACTTGCGTTTCAAAGACAGCCTGGTAACTGAATTCTGTGTTATGACTCTCCTTTTGCAAAGGAGAAGAGCTATTGGTCATGCGAAGGCATTTTAATTTTACTAATTACACGGAAGCATCCATATTGTTTAAGCAAGCCGCACACTTCTGCATCCAACTTTTCTCTATAACAGGTTCAGTGATTTGGATAAAAATACAGCTAATAATTTAGAACTCTGCTTTATACTTTGATAAATAACGAAAGGCAAAGCATATCGAACTATAAAAACTACACGATCAACTTATGCTTAAGTCTCATGTATTCGGGAGTTCTCAGTTCTGAAATGTAACGCTTACTTATAGTATAACAGTTGAGCAAATCAGTACATCTAAACGCTATAATCTGCTTGTTTTCAACAATTATCATATAGTCAGCGTATTAAAATCACCTGAACGAACTGGTTATACGAACAGGTTTGGTACAGGATAAAACTATGAAATAAAACAACGACTAACATGGCAGAGATAAACATCGAACGTAAGAAAAAACCTGTATGGCCCTGGCTGCTGCTGATACTGATATTAGCGCTGCTCGGATGGGCTATTTATGAACTTGTAATAGAAGATGATACGGTAGATAATACGATAGAAACAGGTTATGTTATACCTGCTTATACATCTCCATTAATAGTCTAAAAGCCGAAAACAAACTTAAAAAAGAAAAGAAATGGCAACTAACGATTTAAGAAACGACAGGCTTTCAGCACTAAGCGACCTGAAAGACTATAAAATTGCAAAAGATAACCCCGACGTGATCGGTTGGCGGGTGGTTGGCGCAGATGGCGAAAACCTGGGTGTAGTAAAAGACCTGGTGGTGGATATAAACGCGATGAAGGCCCGCTATTTGGCTGTTGTAGCAGACCGCAGCTTTTTTAATTCTGAGAGAGACCAGCAATTGCTTATACCTATAGGCGCAGCCGCATTAGACAAAAAAGGCAGAAACGTATTTGTATCTACCATCGACTCGGTATCAGTACGGCAATACCCGGTTTACCCTGGCGATACCATTCCTGATGATTATGAGTATGCTGTACGCGACCATTATAACCGCTCGCAACGCGACATTGTAGCTGGCTCGGATGAAAACTATAAGCGAGAATTTGACGAAGCCCTCGAAAACCAGCACACAGAAAGGCAACGTATCTCGAACGACTTTTATAACGATGATGCTTACAACGAAGAGCGGTTTTATACTTCAGAGCGTGTAGTAGATCGCCCCGTTGACCAGACACACAACAGGCCGGATTATTCGACTTATACTGCCGACGACCTGCGAAGCGAAGACAGAAGACCTAAAACTGTAGAAGACTCTATTGCCACCATTGAAAGACTGGAAGACCTGCGCGACAGAGGCTCTATAACAAGCGAGGAGTTTATACTTCTGAAAAAACGGGCGCTGGACCTATAGTTTGGATCTGAGTTTCACATAAAAAAAGAGCGCTATACTATTGTGGTATGGCGCTCTTTTTTCAGTATTGTGCTAAACTATAGTAGAAGGTTTAAGGTGCTACTGTGCTGCTATAGTTTAACTAAATATTTATCTGTTCTTCATCTCAAAAGAGATTTCGTGCTGCTTTAGGTAATTGGTTAACGCAGTTTGCACTTCTGTGAATACGTGTTTTTCCTTTATGTCGAAAGCAAATATCAAATGGTAGTTCTTCGGGTCTTCTGCGGCCAGCGGGTTCAACAAAAGCTTCTTGCTTTCCATTTTCCTGATCACCAGAATTTCATTGTTCCCAAATTTATATTTCACTTCAAAAGAAGTAGTTATAAATCCGTTTGGTTTTACAACTTTAGCCTTAAAGTCAGAGAAATTAGCTTTGAGATATTCGTAAAGGAAAGTGCCGCTGCCAAGTAGCATAGTGGTCAGTAACATTTTTTGTTCTGTTTCTGAAGCCGCTATAAAGTTTCCATCTTTAAACTGATTATAACTTAAGAGCAGTCCCTTTTCCTTCTCGCTAGTACACATCAGGAAAGTATACTTATCTGCTATGTGGCTGGCTTGCGTTGCGAGTAACTGGTTTTCCATAGTTGCTGATATCCTGTTTTATAACTTCTCTAAAGTATAAAACACAAAACCTAACTCACAATTAATTATACCAACCCCACCATGGCACCGACAGACTTTTGAAAATTAGTTTTTCGCTATACTAACAGGCGGGAATTATCTACAAAACTTATTTAGGGTCTAGATATCCTGGCAAAAAAACAAGCCTTCAAACTGTTGTTGGTGTTTTCACCAACAACCCGAGCCTGCCCTTTATACTTGCTGGTGAAAACACACAGCAAGGGCGTATGTTGACGCTGGAAAAAACATGAAATAGCTTCTACATACCTTTATCAGTTCTATTAAGTTAAAAAGCTTAAATGTAATCAGTGTAGAAAGTACAGGAAATGCAAAAGCAGGTAAACGTAAATTTAGCGTTCCTTTTACCTGCTTTATAAGTGTAGATCTGCTTAAATGTGTTTGTCTAAGTTCTTACCTAGATCTTCTACCTGCCTCATAAAATTCTCTATGGTAGCATCGGAGTAAGTACCGTAGGCATCAGATATGGTTCCTTTCTGACCATTCTCTGCTTCCACAACATAAAGTATAGCCATATCGTCAGGGTTGCTTTCGCCTTCGAAACGGTAAAAGTCTACTATCCTGAGTTGGTCCGGCCTGAAGCTTTCCTTATCATTTATCTTACACATGGTCCCGTCGTCCGTAATTTTAAACTCAGCTGAATACCCTTCTGTTCTAAGTTTATTCAGAATGTTGACCATGGATGTCAGTTCTTGTTTATCCTGCATAGTTTTATTTTAATTCGTTACTGATGAGTATACGCACAACGATAAGATTTGAAGGAGCAGCACCAGGCTAAGCTTTTTATACTTCAGAAGTATAGTTTAACTATAAAGTATAACGTATGGATATACCTAAGTCCTTTACATGTTGCTTATCAGGAAACGCAGGTTAAAAGCTACATCACCTAACCACACTCCCTGGTGCCCGATCAGGTTGACGCCCGGTTTCCAGTCGATGCCTACAGCAAAAGGAATTTCTTTAAAAGTATACTCCAATCCCATCACCAGATCTGCTCCTACTACCGTGTGGCCGTCGTCATAGCCATGGTGGTCGTCGTCATGAAACCAGGGATGGTGCTTATGGTTGTGCTCATGAAAATCCCAGAAGCCGACGTGCGCCCCTATACCGCCATAGAACTGCAATTGCTGAACCTTAAAAGCGGTAGTATGCTTTTCATATAAACCTGTGATCAATACTCCTTCCCAACGTGGCGAAATGATTCCTTCGAGGGCAGTATTCGTATTTACAAAGTGCTTCACTGTAAGGCCCGAAACATAGCCGCCTCTTATACCTATACCTGTTTTATAGTTCTGCGCTAGTAAAGGCACCACCGAAATCAGTACAAATAATAGCGTAAGCTTTATCTTTTTCATCTCCATAGTTAAAGTTCTTGATGTGCTATACGCATAACTGCCTTTACAGGTAGACAAAAGCGCTCTGATACATCTCAAACCTATAGTTTGTATATGAACGAAGCATCTATTTGCAAGGGGTTGTATACGCACCTATTCTACATTAACTAAAGAACTGTTTGAACAACTATAAGAACCTGCCTCTACCGGCAACCTCATCTGTAAATTTTAGTACAAGTTTCTGTTATAATTTATAGCCAACACTTTTACCTACTGATGTCGGATTTTCTGCCTAATAAACGGTTCAGAGTATAAATGCTGAAACGCAATGCCATTTAAATTATAGCTACATTTGTTTTAAGTGTGTAAAATGCGTTAAACCACGCAAGTACAATTAATACTAATAACCTCAAGATGCATTTACAGGACATTTTATCCGATATTGAGCACATTGCTAAAACCACGGTCAGTAAAGAAGCCACTGCTATTGACCAGGAGGGTAAATGGCCTGAAAATAGTATCCGGGAGTTGCAGCAAGCTGGATTAGGTGGCCTTGTGGTATCTAAAGAACTTGGCGGACATGGTTTTGGCTTGCATGCCATTGCACGTGCCTGCGAGATTTTAGGCCAGGTTTCGGGGTCGGTAGCGCTTTGCTATGGCATGCACTGCGTAGGCTCCGCAGTTATAGGTGCAAAAGCAACCGACGAGCAAAAAGAGGACTTTCTGAAGCCTATAGCGCAGGGCAAACACCTCACGACGCTGGCATTAAGCGAACCGGGCACAGGCGCGCATTTCTATTATCCCCAGGCACAATTACTTCCACTCTCCGAAGACCAGTTTATACTTAATGGCACTAAAAGTTTTGTAACAAATGGCAACCACGCTGATTCGTATGTGGTAACCACAGCTGGTGTAGATCCGGAAGCTGCACGCGATGAGTTTTCGTGCCTTGTGCTGCGAAATGATACCCCCGGCATAGCATGGGGACCTGAATGGAAAGGCCTTGGTATGCGGGGTAATTCTTCCAGGTCGTTGCTTATGAAAGATCTGCTGGTCCCTTCCCATCATCTGCTCGGTGATATCGGAGACCAGTTGTGGTACATTTTCCATGTAGTGGCCCCTTACTTTCTTACAGCCATGTCGGGTACTTACCTGGGTATAGCGCAGGCAGCATTTAACGAAGCCCGCACACACCTGATAGAGCGCAGCTACAGGCATAGCGGCACTACCTTGAGCCAGAATACTATACTTCAGCACAGAATAGGCACTTTATGGTCTAAATTAGAGCGAACAAGGCAGTTGCTTTATCATGCTACCCTAGAAGGAGATAAAGAAGAGTCGACTGCGATATTACCAATTTTGTCGTCGAAGGCAGAAATAGGTTATACTTGTGTTGATGTAGTGAACGAGGCCATGACCTTAATGGGCGGTATAGGTTATAGCCAGCATTCGCGTATGGATGTTTTATTGCGCGATGCACGCGCAGCACATGTTATGGCTCCTACCACCGATATTTTATATACATGGCTCGGCCGTGCCCTGTTGGAACAGCCTATACTTGACAGCTAACGAACTATGGCATCAGCTTTAGCACATATAGGCTTACACCAGCAAACCCTTGAAACCCTGCAGCAAACCAGCCAGTTTGAAGAAGCGCAGTTCAGGGAATACACAGCCGGCGACTTTAAAGAGATACTCAAGAACCTTGATGATTACAAGGCACTGCTTATAGGCGAAGAAATTGCTAACCCGATACGGTTTGCCCAGGATGTGTTTGCCCGCGACAAGAACCTGTCTGTCCTGATGATCATAGACAAGGATAATTATGTAAAAGTAAAGCAGGCCTTGCAGTTCTCACCATTTATAGGCCCAACTATACAGTGCATCTCAAACGAGACCGGCCAGCGGATGGCTCCTATTTTAGAGGATGCCATGCAGCGCACTACCCAGCGCCGGAGCTTTGCTAAAATCAAAAGCCTGAGCATTTCGGAGCAGCAGTTCACCCCTAACGCATTCAGCAAGGTACGCGCTGATTTTACAAATAAGATACTGCAGGAAGCACCGATCGGAGCTATACTTGTGTCTGGCACTGGCATCATTTACAACGTAAATAACTATGCGCTCAATGTCTTCAGTAAAACAGAAAAGGAGATACTTAGTACCGATTTTTCGGAATTATTCCCGGAGCACTTAAAGTATAACGTAAAGAATTTCCTGCTTACAGGTTATCAGAACGACGAAAAGCAGGTTTTTGAGATAAGTGAGAACGGTGCCGCCAAATACCTGGAGGTAACAGTTGCGCCCATCAGCATGGAATCGACAAGCAACTATAAGATCGTGCTTTTAGATGATACTACCGCAACAGTACTGGCACAGCAAAGCACACAGGCACACTTGGCAGAACTTGAGAAACTGAACGAAAACCTAGAGCGCGTTAACCGGGACCTTGATATTTTTATTTACACCGCTTCCCACGATCTGAAATCACCTATACTTAACATCGAGGGATTAGTAACTTCGCTGGAGTATGAGCTTGGGGAAAGCCGCAGTGCAGTTGAACTGGAACTGGACCATATTAAGCGCTCTATCAGTCGTTTTAAGAAAACGGTAGAAGAACTGACTGAGGTATCGAGAATACAGCGCAGCTTTGAGCAGGAGGCTTCTGTGGTGCACGTTAAAGAGTTAGTAGATGAAGTGCAGCAACTGCTTGAGCATGAAATAAAGACATCAGGCGCAACTATAACCTACCACGCCAGCGAAGAGCTAACCATACGGTTTCATAAAAAGAACCTGACAAGCATTTTTTATAACCTGATTGGCAATGCATTAAAATACCGCTCCCCGGAACGCAAACCGGAAATTGAGATAAAAGCCTGGAAACAGCATGACAGTTTATACTTTACGGTTCAGGACAATGGCTTGGGGATACCGGAAGCTAAGCGAGATCGTGTTTTCCAACTCTTTAAACGGATGCATTCTCACATAGAAGGCAGCGGTGTTGGCTTATACATTGTAAAGCGCATCGTCGAAAATAACGGTGGCCGCATTACAGTTGATAGCCAGGAAGGTGTTAGAACTACTTTTACGGTAGAAGTAAAGTCCAATCCTCTTTCATAATAACTACATCAGAAATATTTATAGTAAAACAGAAAGGGGCTCCCGCAAAATGCGCAAAGCCCGTTTCTGTTTTAAACTCTTAATTACTTCAACTACCTCTTCAATACTTTAACAGAAGTGTTGATAGTTACTCCGTTTATTTTTAAGATGTAAACCCCACTTGCCAGTTCATCATCTTTTAGCTCATACTGGTTCAAACCTTCCCTTACCTTAATTTTCAGCTTTAAAAGTTGCTTGCCTTTCAGGTCGTAAAGTAGAAGTTCAGCCTCCTCCGCCACCGGCGATGTAAAATTGATTTTAAGTGTTTCCGTAAATGGATTTGGATAAGCTAACAGTGTAGCCTTATCGGTTGAATTTCCAGATCGTATAACAATAACTTTACTGTACTCATACATGCCGTTATAGTCAACCTGTTTAAGCCTGTAGTAGTTTATACCTGAAGTATAGTTTCTATCGGTGTAAGTATAGCGCTGCGTCGTATTGGTTGTGCCTTTCCCCTGCACCTCACCTATCTTCGCGAAAAGTTTGCCGTCGGCACTATGCTCGACCTCAAACCTGTTATTATTTAACTCAGATGCAGTTGACCAGTTCAGCACTACGCCTTCCGGTTGCAAACTGCCATTGAATGAAAGGAGAGTTACCGGCAACGGACTATAACGGCCACCTAACGTAAAGGCCCTTACCTGGTTAACTCCGGTTACCGTTACACTGTTTTCAACCTCATTAGCCGTAGTATTCTCCAGCGATTGCAGTTTCCAGCTATCCGTTCCGTTTGCCGAATAGTACATTACCAGCTCATCCTCCAGGTTCTCATTCAGTTCATCGTGCAGGTAACTTAGTGTTATAGTTGCATCCAGGCTGCCATTATTCTGTAGTGGCTCAACATCGAAAACGCGCTTTATACTATTGGCCTGGGTGCCAACGGCCACCCCGGTTCTGCGGGTTATCTTAGTTAAGCCTGCTGTTACAGCCGGTTTCATGGCCAGGCCAATGTTACCAAATTCCTGTTTTACACCAGCCTCAACTATTCTTTCGGTTTTAACTGTACCCAGCACGTAAGCTTCTTCTGTTTCAGATATAAAACTATTCGCAGGGCTAAGTACGATCTCATTTGTACCGGTCTGTAAAATGGTTTTCTGGCCTGTATTGGCCGCCAGGGTTAGTTGCTCCTGCACTGTAGCATTGCCCTGTAAAGACTTAATGCCTCCGGTTGTTGCATGCAGGTTATGATAAGCCAGACCAGGTATTTGCTGGTCTCTCAAACCGTTAAATTGTAACGTACTCTGGTTAGTCAATAAGTCAGTTGTTGTGTTAACTTCAACTGTCATCCCAGCAGCTATACTTGTAACTCCTGAAAACAACTTAGTGCCAGTTTTGCTTAGCGCCAGGTTGTGGTAGTTTAAAGGCAATACCTGCTGGTTGGCTGTTCCGTTATAGTTTACCGTCGACTGGTTTATGAGCGCGTCTATAGTTGCTGTTCCGGATGTTGCTAACATTTGCGTTACCGTGGTTATGCCTGCAGAGAGCGTTTTCACGCCGCTGTTACTTACATGTAAGTTATTATAGTTTAAAGGCGCTATAACCTGATCGCGGGCACCGTTGTAGTCTATAGTTTCCGGGGCAGTTACTTCACCCGGATTGCTAACTATAAGATCGCCGGCAATTTTAGCGGTGCCGGGTTCAAATGTTTTCTGGCCAGTATTTAACAACTGCAGATTACCATAGTTAATGCTGGCTATACTTTGCGCGCCGCCTTCGTAAATTATTGTGCTCGTCTCTCCAAGTTCGTGTGTGCGGAAAACAGGTAGCGAAGGGGCAGCCAGGCGGTAAACAGCACCGTCATTCACTACTAGGTTTGGTGTAGCCACAATATCTTCCACTTCTTTGGTGCTTATCAGATTATTACCCGCATTAAACTCCCCTGAAGTAATCATAAGTCCGGTCAACTCGGTTAGTAACGTTGCCAACGTAACCACAGCGGCATTCTCCTTCTGAATATGTAAATGCTGCAGACTCAATGGCTGGTTGTTCTTTGCGCTTATAGCAGCTGCTTCGGTACCAATTAAATTCAGCCTGGCAGTTGCCCCATCGAACCCTGTACCATTGTGAGTGAAGTTACCTGTAAGGCTTACTTCGTTTTGAGATATGACCAGGTTCGCATTATCTGCAATCGTAAAGTTTCTGAAGTACGACTCGCCAGCGCCACTCATGTAAGCTATGTTCTGAGCCCTGTCGGCAATAACCTTAGCCGAAGTAAATACTATATCTGCATCCGCTGACTGAAAAGTACCGTTGTTTGTTAAGTTACCATCCAATGTATAGGTTTTGGCTCCGCCATGAACGATAGCACCATTTCCGATCTGAAGGTCATCTTTCAGGTAGATAGCGTCACCTTCTAGTTGAGCCAGCGAAACGCCGTCCGGGTGTGTGTTGGAAATGATTAGCTTTGAGAATGATGCCGGTGCAATACCAGATACACTTATTTTCTGCTGGCCATTAATGTTAAATACAGCGTTGCTTTGGAAAGACTCCGGCGTATTGCCAAGATGAAGGGTATAATCCGTTATGGGTAGCCCCAGGTTTTTAGGCTCGAAATTCAGCGTTCCATCACTTATTATAGTGCCGGCATTATTTATGGATGTATGGAAATTGTGCGGGAAGATACCACCATTAAATGTTGCTCCCTCCGTAACCTCAAAACCAAGATTAACTGTCCAGCCCACACTGGTCTTTATACCTCCAGTGTTGGCAATCTTAACAGCACCAAAGTTCGGGTTTTCGGATGAAGCCAGCAAAGGTGCTACAGTGCCGTTAAACTCTACGGCAGGTGGCAACCCAGCACTTGCCACCAATGACGATTGAAGCTGGATAAGTTGCCGACGCATGCCTGCAAAAATGGCTTTTCCGCTACTCTTCAGTATACCTCCTGCTTCATTTAAAAAGTCGCCTTCCAGGGTCACATTCTTAAAGCCAGCGTCAAAACTTCCCTGATTTACAAGGTTGCCTTTCACCAGCATATCAGCCTCCAGTTTATAGTTGGCGCCTTGCTCTATCAGTATGTTATTTAACTTTATATCGCCAAGTATACTTCTAGCTGTGCCACCATTACTAGCCAGTACCAGGGTTCCATGGGCATAGTCCGGGCCAGGTATAAAAGTGCCGTGCTGGTTAAAGTTGCCATTAAGCGTAAGCCTGTTTGCCTGCCCATCCAGCGTGGCACCGTTGCTAACAGTCAGGTCACCCACCACTAGGGCAGCGCCAGCTAATTTTTTAGCATTGGCAGCGCCATTCTGAAGTATAACGTTTCCGTAAGTTAACCCAGGTATAGTTTGCCTGGCTGTGCCTTTAAATATAACAGAGCTTTTTGGGCTAAGCTGATAATTATTATAGTTCGCAGGAAATTCAGGGCTGCTAAGCTCCAATATACCGGTATTACTTAAGATAAATTTACCACCGGCAGCGCTACGGTTAAGCGTATAATTGCCCAGGTCCAAAGTACCGTTCTGAATCTCGAGATCAGCGTTGATTGTAACGTTACCTGCCAGCGTTGTTTTGCCGGTAGTTTTATTTATAACTAGGTTATTTAACACAACACTTGGTATAGGCTGGTCGGAGTTACCGGTAAAAAATATCTTACTTTCTCCACTGGAAAAGTTACCGCCTGTCTTTGTCCAGTTCTTTCGTATTGTGATACTGGAGTTACCGACGTCAAAGGTGCCTCCCTCCTGCACCAGGTCACCCTGAAAATCATAGGTTCCACCCGGCACAGACAGACCGCCACGTTTAATAGTGATGGTACCAGCTACGTAGCCAGTCTGCGCAGATCGGAGTTGGGCTATACCTCCGGTTTTATCTATCGTTAAATGATGATAATATACTTCTCCGATACGCTGCGTATTATCACCTTCATAAACAAACTCACCTGTTCCTTTTCTAAAGTTAGCTGCATTGGCATTCATCAGGTAATCACCTGATAACCTGAATGTACCACTTCCTAATTCTATGATAGCAGCAGGAGCATGGTTCAGGTCTCCTTCTGTTTCCACGGTACCGTTCTGCACGTTCAGGGTAATGTTTATACCATTTGCTCCAAGCAACATATCGCCACCAACAGCAAGCATATTTGAGCCTGTATTTATCGTATGGTTTGCTATCGTTTCGGTGCCGTTTACAGATAAGTTACCTTGTACATGCAGGTTACCAGTACCCAGCGTTAACCTAACAGGTGCTTTCCCTTTAAATTGCAGGGCTTTTATAGTTGCATTGCCTGTTATGACCGGGTGATTGGCCGGGCTGACATTACCAAGTTCTACAACATCCATAGGTCCCGGGGCTGTAAAAGCAGTCTGCCCTATTGTAAGGTTCTGCCAGTTTGCTGGAGTGCTCCATTCCGAACTGCTGCCTCCTACCCAACTATAAACTGTTGTTGTAGCCGATAATGCCCACTGCCCGGTAACGTTTGCGAGGTTATTCTGACTTACCCAGTTATCAGTACTGCTAAAATCATTTTTACCGGCTGAAACCCAGGCTGTGGAAGGTTTACGGTATAGTTGCAGATCTTCTTTTAAGCTACCATTAAGCTCTCCTTCGAGGTACTGCATCCGTAAAAAAGCACCTGAGTGAGTGCCATTCGGGATGTTAACTGTGAGCTTACGGTTAAGGGCAGCACCTGACGGGAAATCGTTTATAGTACCAAGAGAAAGTGTTGTGGTTATCTCGTTTACATTCTGGATAGAGGTAAAAGATAGTTGTGTGTAAGGGCTGTTAAAAGCATAAGTTACTCCGGTTGTAAAAGCATGTAATCTACGCACACTGCCAATTACCCAGCCTTCGCCGATGCGGTTACCAGTTATAGTTACATTAAAAGCACCTGTGTTCAGGATACCCCTCGCCATATTAAGTGTAATGGCAGTCGTATTTGTGAGCTGCGTAACCGTGTTGGATGCAGTGCTTTTATTTATAGCCAGCTCATTAAAAGAGTTGTTGCCCGTTATAGTCGAGTTATTATCACCGGCAAAAGTTATACTCCCGTTCTGGTGACTGAACGTACCACTATTCTGCCAGTTTCCATTTATAGTATGCGAGAACGCACCAGCCCCAAAGTTAGAACCTGCATTTATACTTAAGTTGCCATTTACCTGTACGGGTCCGGCTGCTGTTTTTGTGCCTCCGTTCACAAAAGCCAGGTTATGGTAAGCAACACCATTCACTGACTGCTGGCCTGTGCCGTTATAAGTAACCGTGTTCGGTATGTTGGCTGACACATTAAGCGAACCATTTACCGTTAAGTTACCGGCCACGCGCATATCTGCATCAGATACCATGGTTAAAGTTTTGCCACTGCTAACCAGTACATGGAATAAGTTATGATCCCCGCCAAATGTAGAATTACCGTTAAAAGTAATGGTGTTAGCAGTAGCAGTCAGAGAGCCGTTTCCGCTCAGGTTACCATTAATGGTAAAGCCAGAGCCTGTCGAAACAGTGCCTGTTATCCGGAGACCATGTAAGGTTAAGTTACCAGCAGCAGTTATGTTTTTGGCAGTACCACTCATCAGCAAAGTACCGGCCGTTGCATTCAGTGTGTTGCCGGTATTTACACTTAAGTTACCGGTAACTGTAAAAGAAGCATCGGTCGTAATGCCTCCTGCTATGGTAAGATTGTTCAGGCTGATGCCTGCACCCCCTATTTTACCGGCAGTGCCGGCCATCGTCATCAGGCCAGTTGTATAAGTAATTTCGCCGCCATTTGTAGTTGTCAGGTTACCATTAACTTTAACTGCAGGTGCATTTATACTTAGCCCCGATCCCGAAACAGTGAGGTTATTGAAATTAGCTGTGCCGGTAGTTCTGTTTATCTGCCTGTTAGCGCCACTTAATAACACAGTGCTTGTATTACCATTAAAAGTGGCGTTATCTGTCCAGTTACCAGCTATCTGGTGTGTAAAGCTGCCGCCATTAAATACAGCACTACCATTCAGTTCTACATCTCCTTGCACCTGAACCGGGCCATTGGCTGTGAAACTGGCGGTGCCTGTACCAAGTAATTTACCTGCTACAGCTAATGTAGCGGTAGGCAATGTTTTAAATCCATTACCACTTAATGTCAGGTTGCCGTAAGTTTCGTTTGCTACTGATTGGGTAGTTCCATAATAATCTACCGTACTGGTACTGCCAATATTGCGTGTGCCAAACCCGGTCGGGAAAGTACCGGTTCCGCCTATACGTATTGTTGCACCATTGGCCAGTGTGAGCGTTCCTCCGCTAACTGAGTTCTGACTAGCAACACGTTGTAAGGTATGCGTTCCCAGATCAAGGGTACCTGCGTTTACTTTTAACTGGGTTAGATCCGAAATAGCTGAAATGACTGTGTTGCCTGTAAGCGTTTTAGTACCGCCGCCGCTAATGCGTAAAATGCCATAATCGCCGGCATTCGAAACATTCTGGTTGCCAATAGCACCATAATCTATGGTACTGTTCACATACATCAGGTTCGGCCAGCGGCCATAGTTACCCGAAAAATCAGTGGCTTTTACATAAATATGCGCTCCGGGGCCAACTATAAAACCATCGGCCGGCTGATCTATAAATTCTATTTTATGGATACCCGGATCGAAAACACCATTCACTTCAAATTTAGAATTCGTGCTCAACAGGGGCTTAATATTAATGTTGGTTTCCAAGGTAATGCTGCCACTTACAGTAGCGCTATTGAAATTCAGAACACCGGTACCAGCTATCTTTTTACCTACACCGGTAAACTCAACCGCAGGCAGATAATCTGTTCCTCTATACTTGTAAGTCGATTCAAGATATTCGCCATTGTGCGTTAAATTACCGCCAACTATAAGTACAGAACCCTGGTTATCGAGAACAGCATTTCCTGCTATTTCCACATTATCAGCTACAGTAACCGAGAGATTGCCATTGCGCACTGCAAGCTTAACAGGACTAACAGTTGCTCCTTCACTTATTAAAGCAAGGGAATACATTTTTATTGTAGATCCGGATTGAATGACAGGAAAGAATTTTGTTTGAGGAGCGCTATAGTTCGTGCCCCCGATTATAACTGCGGTATTGGCATCTGGTATACCATTCGACCAGTTAGATGTAGTGTTCCAGTCGCTACTGGTAGCACCACGCCAGTGCGTCGTTCTTGTTTGCGCAAGTACATCCTGGCTGATTACAGACAGAAGAAAAGCACATAGAACATACAAAAAACTTTTTGGCTGTAAAGTTTTATTCATACAATTAACCTCATATTATCCTGGCAAATCAACATATTAAATTCGCCATACAACATACTGATGCTCAATGTACAATCACTTTGCTATAATAATTCATTTCACATACATCTTCCTTTAAAATTCAATTTTAATACCTAAAACGTCATAATACAAAAACACTAATATTACAATTTTTGATACTTTTGGAGGCATTACAGAAATTAGTTCGCTAATGTGTAGGTTGGTGTATTTAATATAGAGCAGGAGCTGAACACCTTAGATATAAGAAGTATAGATTCAGGAATGCTATACTTACAGAAACCTGTTGTACAGACGTGAGAGTGTTACCAGCACACCTTACTTTTACAATTACAAAGCGCTAATTGTGTAATTAAAATGTGTGATTTGATTTTTTGATAAAATGGAATAAAAATTTACCACAAACGTTAGGGGAACAATCACTATCGCTTATCTTTAAAATTAAACAGCGGATAAAAGCACCTTTATGGCTATATTCAAAGTACAATTCCCACTCTTAACCTATTGCCTGGTTTTCCTCAGCCTGGGATTACTTGGTTCCTGCCACGAAGCGAAACAGGAAACCGAATCTACTTACCCTGTTTCAACAGTTTCAGCAGACAAGACCTATAAAAAGATACAGCAACCGGTATGGTTTACAGCTGATAGTGTTCAAAAATTAAAACATAACCTCGACTCTGTTTTTAAATACATGCAAAAGCGCCGTGGCTTTAATGGCACTGTGCTGGTAACTAAATTTGACCGGGTGATTTTTTCGGGTGCTTACGGGTATGCCGACTTTAAAAGTAAGGATACCCTGCAAACCAATACAGCATTTCAGTTAGCTTCAGTATCGAAACAGTTTACGGCTATGGCCATTATGATGCTGCAGGAAGAAGGCAGGCTGGCGTACGATGATAGTGTGCAGCAGTTCATTCCTGATTTTCCGTATCATGGCATTACGATCAGGCAACTACTTACTCACCGCTCAGGCTTATCAAACTATACTTATTTCAGTGATGAACTGTGGCCCGACCGCAATGTGCCTATCACAAACAACGATGTGCTTGGCCTGATGAAAGAACACGAGCCACAGGTATATTTTAAGCCGGACAACCGCTTTGATTATAGCAATACAGGTTATTTTGTGCTGGCATCTATAGTTGAGAAAGTAACCGGAATGCCTTTTTCGAAATACCTGGCTACTTACATATTTAAGCCGCTTGGCATGCAGCATACTTATACCTATACCGATAGCCTGCAAAACTATGTCCCGCACCTTGCCTCGGGCCACACCGGGGGCCGCCGTAAACGCTACCCCGATTACCTGGATTCAGTGTTGGGCGACAAAGGTTTGTATTCGACAGTAGAAGACCTTTATAAATGGGACCAGGCATTGTACAGCGAAAAGCTGGTTAAAAACAGAACGCTGGAGGAGGCTTTTGAAGGCAGTCGTGGGGATCGGAAACGTGATGAAGATTATGGTTTTGGCTGGCGGATAAAGCAATTACATAACGGCGACACGGCTGTTTACCATGGAGGCTTATGGCATGGCTACGCAACTTACCTGCTTCGCAACCCTAAAGACCATAGTGCACTCATCATCTTAAGTAATGTACCCAATGGCAGCTTTCGCTATTTAAAAGAGCTGGAAACTATACTTTACCCAACACGCAAGGAAGAGCCTAAAAAGGTGGCTAAACTATAGTTCACCAGGCTTGATCTTATACTTTATTAAGGATCAGCAGAAACACAACAACACATTTATACTTAGCGACTTAAGTAATTGAGGCTGGTACACAACAATTTTGTATCTATAGTTGTAATTTATACCTGATAGACAAAATTCAACAACACTATGCGCACAACTCTACTCCCATTCTCCGCTACATTCATACTTTTTATTTCCCTCTTATTTTTGTCCTGCAAAAGTACGGACACATCGCAGGCACCAGCTGTTACAGATTCAGTAAATACTAATACAGCAAACCTGGAGGGCGCCTGGAAATTATCCGGAAACAATGGCCCGGAAACCGTAATGCTGGTACAGGATGGTTTTATTACGATAGCGGTTTATGATGAAGCTGCTAAAGAATTCGGAGGTACTTACGGCGGAACTTATACCTTACAAAACGATCAGCTTAACTTCACTTACGAATTCAACACCTTCGACAAAGCGCTGGTTGGCAAGACTGTAACTGCTAACTATAAACTCGCAAATGGCTCGTGGCAGCTATCAGGAGCAGACCAGCGACTTAGTGGCAAGTGGGAAAAAGTAGATGAGCGCAACAGCAACTCCCCGTTGGCCGGCACCTGGCGCATTACAGGCCGTGAGCGCGACGGCGAAATGCAAACGATACAGCCGGCAGCCCGCAAAACCTATAAAGTACTGTCGAGCACCCGCTTCCAATGGATCGCTTTCAACTCCGAGACTGGCGATTTTTCAGGTACCGGTGGCGGAACCTATACAGCACAAAACGGAAAATATACCGAGCACATCGAATTCTTTTCCCGCGACTCGAGCCGGGTAGGAATGCAGCTTAGCTTTGACTTCAGGAAGGAAAACGGCAAATGGCACCACTCTGGCATGAGCAGCACAGGTAAACCTATAAACGAAGTTTGGCAGCGTATCTCAGTAAAGTAAGGCTATAGGTAGTTATACCTCTTCCTCGTCCTTTTTAATGGCATCGTAAAATACCGGGCTGAAATAACGGATGTTCTCGATAATGCAGGCCATACTATAAAACTTGGCTGGTTTAACTTCCGGCCTGTTTGCTAGTACTTCTAAGATCGTATCGAGTGCTTTAGTATAGTTTGTTTCAAATTCTTCAGGGGTCATGGGTGTAGTTGGCTAAAAATTTTTGATACCTAAGGTACAAACTATAAACCATAAAAATTCGATTTATAACAAAAAAAAATGCGATACAAGGACTGTATCGCACTTTTTATATACTCTGAGTATACTATACTTATAGCTTTTTCAGGCCTTTAAGGTCAGCTTTAGAGGCTTCTTTTATACTTACAGCTACACCACCACCCGGCGCCAGTAACTGCTTTAAGTTGCTTTTTGAGTTAACTCTTACTTTTCGGATCGTGTATTTCTGTGGGTTCTTGTTCCAGCTTGCATCTTTTGCATCGGCATAAATGGTAGCTACAAAGTCTTTACCTTTTGGCAGGAAGCTGAAGTTAACTGTTGCCGTACGTGCGTTCTCGTCAGTAACACCACCCACGTACCATTCGTTTTTGCCTTTCGCTTTACGGGCAATCGTTACATAATCGCCTGGCTCAGCTTCCAGCACATAACTCTGGTCCCAGTCAACGGCTACATCCTTAATAAACTGGAAAGCATCCGGAAAGCGCTCATAGTTCTCTGGCAGATCGGCTGCCATTTGCAGCGGGCTGTAAATGGTAACATAGTAAGCAAGTTGTTTTACCAATGTAGTATTAGCCCGCTGGTTGCCACCATAAACCGACATATCCGTCTGGAAGATACCCGGCGTATAGTCCATCGGGCCACCCATCAGGCGAGTAAATGGCAGAATAGTTGTATGGTCCGGTGCAAGTCCGCCCATAGCCTCAAATTCAGTTCCTCTGGCCGATTCCTGTGCAATCCAGTTCGGGAAGGTACGGTGAAGGCCAGTCGGACGAACAGCTTCGTGGCTATTGATCATGATCTTATACTTGGCCGCTGTGTTAGCTACATGAATGTAGTGGTTTACCATCCACTGGCCATCGTGCTGCTCACCGCGCGGTATAATTTTACCTACGTAACCCGTCTTCACGGAAGTATATCCAAACTTGTTCATGAACTGGAAAGCAGTATCCAGGCGACGCTCGTAGTTAGCAACAGATGAGGATGTTTCGTGGTGCATCATCAGTTTTACACCTTTAGAATGAGCGTACTCGTTCAGCGCTTTCACATCGAAATCTGGGTAAGGCGTAACAAAATCGAATACTTCCTCTTTCCAGTTACCAAACCAGTCTTCCCAGCCTATGTTCCAGCCCTCAACTAGTATGGCATCAAACCCGTGCTTCGAAGCAAAATCGATGTAGCGGCGCACATTTTCGTTTGTAGCACCATGGCGGCCGTTTGGCTTAAATTTCGTGAAGTCGTCTGTCAGTTTCACGTTGTTCTCGGTGCTGTATGCCCATGAGCTTTTACCGTGCACAAAGTACTCCCACCACACACCAATATACTTCGTTGGCTTTATCCATGACACGTCTTCATACTTGGTTGGCTCGTTCAGGTTCAGGATAAGGCGCGAAGCCAGTATCTCGGTCGCTTTATCGCTTACCACAATTGTACGCCATGGCGTTTGGGTTTCGGTTTGCATATAGCCTTTGTTGCCAACAGCATCCGGGGTAAGGTGCGAACTCATTTTAAAGTTCTTCGGATCCACGTTCAGGTGCATAGCCGGGTAATTTATCAGCGCTGCCTCGTGTATGTTAATGTATAAACCATCAGCAGTTTTCATCATCGATGGCGTCTGTACCGACAAGGTGTCGATCGGGAACTGGGCATGTACATCAATAGTAGCCTTCTCGATCAGGTTCGGGATCTCTGATATTTTAGAAGTAGTATAGGCGTACTCGTTTGTGTTATAGTCGCCTCTTATCCAGAAGATCTTATGGTCACCGGTCAGGTTAAACTCGGTATGCTCTTCCTCAATAATAAAATAATTCAGGTTCTCCTGTTGCGGAAACTCATAGCGGAAGCCAAGTCCATCGTTAAACAAACGGAAGCGAATGTTGATACGACGTGTTTTTGGATCTGTCTGCTCCAACGTCACCAACAGTTCGTTATAGTTGTTGCGGATGCTCTTCTCTTCGCCCCAAACAGGTTCCCATGTTTCATTCACAGTTTTCTGCTCGGTATCTGCAACTTTAAATCCTTCCAGAAAAGAGGGTACATCCTGTGTAGCCAGGCCCATTTTACTTTGTGTAATTACAGGCTTCTTTTTATAGGTTAACTGGTACGTCGGTTCTCCTTTAGAAGTGAGCTCAAACTTCATGGTAAAGTTCTTGTTCGGAGATGTGATTGTCTGGGCTTGAACCAGTGTTGCAAACATACACAGGAACAATACCAACATAAACTGGCGCAACTTATTACGCACAGCACCAGCGACTTGCGCTGAAACATGTAAATTCATCTTATACTTGTCGTTCATTGTTTTCCAGTTTTACTGAATTAGATTTGGCGGATAAAGATAGGCTTGCCGTGCCTGAATGGCAAATTACATAAAATTGTTACGATAGGTTAACCTAAATCTGCCCTTTGCTTAAATAATTAAATATACCCGTTTATTTCTGCCTGATCTTACACCCAAATTAATGCTTTTACAAAAAGTATAACCTCCGTTCAACATCACACCAGTTTACCTTCTATCATCTCTAACAGGCTATTTGTCTGTCCCTGATACACACTTATCTCCTATCACTATATATAAAAAATAAAGTTACGATATTTGCCGTGTTACCCTGAAGAAGTAGCCACAAGGCTTATAGTTTCGGAAGTATAAAAACCCTTATTTTACAAAGTATGAAAGTAGAACAGATTTATACAGGTTGCCTGGCACAAGGCGCATATTATATCGAAAGCAATGGCGAGGCTGCAGTAATTGATCCGCTCCGCGAAGTAAAGCCATACATCGAAAGAACTGAAAAAGATAATGCCAGTATAAAGTATGTGTTTGAGACTCACTTTCATGCCGATTTCGTTTCGGGCCACCTCGACCTGGCAAAAGCGACTGGTGCAAGTATAGTTTTCGGGCCTAATGCACAACCTAAATTTGACGCTTATATAGCTACTGACGGCGAAGAACTGAAAGTTGGAAAAGCAACTATAAAAGTGCTGCACACTCCGGGCCATACAATGGAATCTACTACATACCTTTTGCTGGATGAGAACGGGAAAGAGTATGCCATCTTCTCGGGTGACACGCTGTTTATAGGTGATGTGGGCCGCCCGGACCTGGCCGTAAAATCAGATATAACAGAAGAACAACTGGCAGGCCATTTATTCGATTCGCTCCGCAATAAAATTATGCCTCTACCTAATGATTTGATCGTTTACCCGGCGCATGGTGCGGGCTCGGCTTGCGGCAAGAATATGAGCAAAGAAACGTTCGACCTGTTAGGCAATCAAAAGAAAACAAATTACGCCTTACGTGCCGATATGACGAAGGAAGAGTTTGTAAAAGAAGTAACCGATGGGTTGATGCCTCCTCCGGGTTATTTCCCGATGAATGTTAAAATGAACCGCGATGGTTACGCGAATATAAACGATGTAATGGCTCAGGGTCTGCGCGAACTTGCACCGGCAGCATTTGAGGCTGCAGCCAATGAAACAGGCGCACTTGTGCTAGATACCCGAACGCCGGCTGAGTTTGCGAAAGGCTTTATACCTAATTCTATAAACATAGGCATAAACGGTGGCTTTGCGCCCTGGGTAGGCGCACTTATACCTGATGTGCAACAGCCTATACTTATAGTTGCCGAACCTGGCCGTGAAGAGGAAGTGGTTACACGCCTTGCCCGCGTAGGTTACGACAATGCGTTGGGCTTTTTAAAAGGCGGTTTCGAAAGCTGGAAAGAGGCAGGAAAAGAAACTGATATGATCCGCTCAATTACACCAGCCCAGTTCGAAAGTGCTTATACAGAAGACAACACTATTAAAATGGTGGATGTGCGCAAACCTGGCGAATACCAGGCAGAACATGTGGAAGCTGCGCAACACGCACCACTCGATTACCTGAACAATTACCTGGCTGAACTGTCAACTGAACAGGATTTGTATTTGTATTGTGCCGGTGGGTACCGTTCCATGATCGCGGCATCTATACTTAAGGCCCGTGGATTTGACAATGTTATAAACGTAGAAGGCGGTTACAAGGAAATTGCCAAAACAAGCATACCGACAACCAATTACATTTGTCCTTCAACTATAAAATAATTACCCCGATGAACTATAAGAAATAAGCTTGCCTTATAAGCATTACAGGCAGCTTATTTCTTTCTACAATCAGTTGCCGGTGTTACCAAAGTATAGTTGAAACCCAACCTATAGTATGCAGAAGTACTGGAACATTTTAGCTTCGTCCTTCACTGATTATGGTAATTACCTTTGGCAGGAGATACTGAACCCAAGTTGGGGGAATTATTTCTACTGGTTGGTAGGGCTATCGCTTTTTTTCTGGTTTCTGGAGGTTATACTTCCGTGGCGTAAGAACCAATCCATCGTCCGCCAGGATTTCTGGCTTGATGGGTTTTACATGTTCTTTAACTTCTTCCTGTTTTCGCTGATCGGGTTTAATGCGCTATCAAATATCGGCGTAGAGGCTTTCAGTGATTTCCTGGCCATTTTCGGAGTAACCAACCTGGTAGCTTTTGAAGTACAATCTTGGCCGGTTTGGGCGCAATTGCTAACACTTTTTGTAGTGCGTGATTTCATTCAATGGAATGTACACCGCCTGCTGCACCACTCCGATTTTCTGTGGCGGTTTCATAAGGTGCACCACTCCGTTCAGCAAATGGGTTTTGCAGCACATCTGCGCTTCCATTGGGCTGAAACTATAGTTTACCGAACCATAGAATACATTCCGCTGGCTATGATCGGGTTTGGTATCCAGGACTTCTTTATGGTTCATATTTTTGCTACAGCCATTGGTCACTTTAACCACTCTAACTTCAGGTTGCCACTTGGGCCGTTTCGCTATATTTTAAACAACCCACAAATGCATATCTGGCACCACGCCAGGCACTTGCCACGCCGCTATGGGGCCAACTATGGGATTAGCCTAAGCATCTGGGATTACCTTTTCGGAACAGCCTATATTCCTACTGATGGACGCGACATTGAGCTGGGTTTTGAAGATGTAGAGAATTATCCGGCATCGTTTGCAGCACAACAATGGCATCCTTTTAAAGAAGACAATCCTGTAGCTGTAATTACTGAAATGGAAGAGCCTAAAGAACTGGAGAAGGTCTGAAATTGACATTATATAAACAGGCTAACAACAATTCCATTTAAAATCTGTAAAACTTTTTACAAATTGTGTAAGTTTACTACCGCTTAAGGGTTTACCTTTGCCACAAGTATAAACCGGAATATGAACCTATACCGCCAGATAGTACTGCTTGCTTTAACACTGCTTGTGTTTGTCTCCTCGACAGGCATTTCGGTGGGCATGCATTTGTGCGCTGGCGAGTTACAGGATATCGCGTTATTCGGTTCGGAGGCTGATTGCCCGATGGAGGCAGAAAAAGAGGAAACTCCAGCCTGCCATAAAATATCTGCTACAGATGAAGCGGAATGCTGCGATGATCATACATTGGTTTTCGAGCACGATAACGCCACTTCCGATTCAAAAGCGCTTACACTTACTAAAACCCTAGACCTGAAATTTGTAGCTGCTTTTAAAGCTGTTATACTTCAGTTCTTTACTTTCGAGGCTGACCTAAAGCCTGCTTACGCTTTCTACGAAGCTCCCCCGCTGGCCCGCGACATACCGGTGCTGGTGCAATCTTTCCTTCTATAACTTTATAGTTTCCGGATGCCATAGTTTGGCTGGCGTAGCTGTGTCTTTTTAGGCACCACCTGTGCTTTCCACTCCTATAGTTTATAGTTTGGCATCTCCCCGATCAAGCTGCTTTTCAGCAGTTCCTCAACTTTTTGTTAAGGTTAATCCTATACTTACATGATTGCGAAATTAATTTCCTTTTCGCTCCGTAACCGGGTTATTGTGCTGCTTATATCGGCGGCGCTGTTCGGTTGGGGCTTATACTCGGTACAGACAAATAAGGTAGATGCTATCCCCGATCTGTCTGAAAACCAGGTGATTGTTTTTACGGAATGGATGGGCCGCAGCCCGCAGATCATCGAAGACCAGATCACTTACCCACTAGTTACCAACCTGCAGGGCTTACCTGATGTGAAGTATGTGCGCGGCAGCTCGATGTTCGGCATGAGCTTTATCTATGTCATTTTCGAGGATGAAACAGATGTGTACTGGGCCCGCGAACGGGTTTTGGAACGTCTGAGCTCAGTTGGCAACATGCTCCCTGAGGGTGTAGCCCCTACCCTTGGCCCCGATGGAACGGGTGTAGGCCATATACTATGGTACACCTTAGATGCGCCTGGCATGGACCTTGGCGAGCAACGCGCCATCCAGGACTGGTATGTAAAATTTGGATTGCAAAACGTGAAAGGCGTGAGCGAAGTGGCTTCATTTGGCGGTTTCCAGAAGCAATACCAGATCACGCTGGACCCGAACAAACTCACCTACTATAAACTCTCCGTTCCGCAGGTTATCCAGTCCATAAGGTCCAATAACAACGAAGCTGGTGGCCGCAAATTCGAGCTTTCTGATATCGGTTACATCATTAAAACCACTGGTTATTTACAGTCGGCTGAAGAGATTCAGAACATTGCCATTGCTACTAACAACACTATTCCGGTGCGGGTGCGCGATGTAGCCACTGTGCAGATGACCGGCGAAAGCCGACTTGGTATTTTTGACCTGAATGGCGAAGGCGAAGCAGTTGGTGGCATTGTGGTGATGCGCTACGGCGAGAATGCTGAAGAAGTGATCGACAATGTGAAACTGAAGATGGAAGAAGTGGCCAAAGGTTTGCCTGAAGGCGTGAAATTCAACATCGTGTACGATCGCAGCGGCCTAATCAACGAGTCTATCGATTCGATTAAGAAAACGCTGATAGAAGAAATGCTGGTTGCTTCCGTGATCGTGTTCCTTTTCCTGTTTCACTGGCGAAGTGCCCTGGTCATACTTATTCAATTGCCGCTTTCGGTAGCCATCGGTTTTATACTTCTCAATGCCTTTGGTATCTCTTCCAACATCATGTCGCTAACCGGTATCGCCCTGTCTATAGGTGTGATTGTGGATGACGCTATTGTGATGGTGGAAAACGCTTACCGGCACCTAGCAGAAGCCCAGAAAGGCAAGGAATGGATGGAACAAGAATAGCATTCCGGATGATCTCTAACTGTCATTTGGAGAAAAGCGAGAAATTTAGTTAGAACTCGAGATAGATCTCTCCTATAGTCGAGATGACACAAAACATTCAGTTATTCAAAATTCAATTATTCAAAATTGAAAAATGAAATTATCAAAAGAAGATAGAATCCGGATCATAGAGAAGGCTGCCAAACAGGTGGGGCCGAGCGTGTTCTGGAGTACCATAATCGTTATTATGTCGTTCCTGCCGGTGTTCCTGCTCACTGGCCAGGAAGGCAAGCTATTCGGTCCGCTGGCCTGGACGAAGACCTTTATACTTATAGTTGATGCTATCGTAGCCATCACACTTACACCTGTGCTCATCTCATTTTTTCTGAAAGGCAAGTTTAAAGGTGAGAATGCCAACCCTATAAACCGGGCCTTGGAGTATGTGTATGGTCCTGTGTTACGCTGGTGCCTTAACTGGCGCAAAACAACGATTGGCGTAAACATCATTGCCTTGCTGGTTGCCATACCAATGCTCTTCAGTTTAGGTACAGAATTTATGCCGCCATTGGATGAAGGTTCTATCCTGTTTATGCCGGTTACCTTACCCGATATTTCCAACGCTGAAGCGAAGCGTATTTTGCAGGTGCAGGACAAGATCATCAAATCGGTGCCGGAAGTGGAAAGTGTGTTGGGCAAAGCAGGCCGGGCAAGTACCGCTACCGACAACTCCCCTATCAGTATGATCGAGACCATCATTATGCTGAAACCGCAATCGGAGTGGCGCGAAGGTATTACCAAGCAGGACATCATCCGGGAGCTGGATACAAAACTGCAGATACCGGGCGTGGTAAACGGCTGGACCCAACCGATCATCAACCGCATTAACATGCTGGCAACCGGTATTCGTACCGATGTGGGCGTGAAAGTGTATGGCCAGAGCCTGGATTCTATTGCTTCTGTATCAGAAAGAGTAAGAACAGCTTTGCGCGATGTGCCGGGTGTGAACGACCTGTACGTGGAGCCGATTACGGGTGGTAAATACCTCGAGATCGACATTAACCGTGAAGCACTTGGCCGCTATGGATTAACGGTGGATGACGTGAATATGATCGTGGAAACTGCCTTAGGAGGAACATCGATAGGCAACACCATCGAAGGTCGTCAGCGCTTTTCCATTAACGTTCGATTGGCGCAGGACTACCGCAACAGCGTAGAGCGCATCCAACGCATCCCGATCCAGACGGCAGCATCCGGAACTATACCTTTGTCGTCGGTCGCAACTATAAACTTTACAGATGGCCCGCCGATGATCAACTCTGAAAATGCGCAGTTGCGTGGTGCCGTGCTCTTTAACGTGCGCGACCGTGATCTGGGTAGCACCGTGAAAGAAGCAATGGAAAAGATAAACAATGAGGTAACCGGCATACCGAATGGTTATTACCTGGAGTGGAGCGGGCAGTGGGAAAACCAAGTGCGTGCTACACAAACACTTCAGCTCATCATTCCGCTGGTGGTACTCATCATCTTCTTTATACTATACTTCTCTTTCAACTCATTAAAAGAGGCCTTTTTTAGCCTGATAACCATACCGTTTGCGCTGATCGGGGGCGTGTTCATCGTTTACTTCTATGGCGTGAACCTGTCGGTGGCAGTGGCAGTGGGCTTTATAGCGCTGTTTGGTATGGCTATAGAAACAGGTATGCTGATGGTGGTGTACCTGAATGAGGCCATGAAAGAACTGGTGGAGCTAAAAGGTAATTCCAGCGAAACTATAACCAAACAGGATATCCGCGACTTTGTATTTAAAGGCGCTGTAAAACGACTTCGCCCGAAGATCATGACAGTATCTGTATCGCTGTTCGGCCTGATCCCTGTACTTTGGGCAACTGGCGTGGGTACTGATGTGATGAAACCCATTGTACTTCCGTTAATCGGGGGTGTATTTACCTCTTCCATTCACATCCTGCTGGTAACACCGGTAGTGTTTGAGATGGTAAAAGAATATGAATTAAGAAAACACGGAAAACTGGATGTCTACGATGTTAAGCACTAAGAAATATATATGCAATATTCCCCTCCCCGGAGGGGTCAGGGGTGGGTTTATGGTTGCCATACTGATGCTGCTAAATATAGTTCCGGCCCAGGCACAACAGCAACCTCAAACTATAAGCCTGGACAGTGTGCTGCAGCGCATCAGCAAAAACAACCCGATGCTGCAGCAGTACGACTACCGTGCGAAGGCGATGGACGCTTATGCAGAAGGAGCAAAAAGCTGGATGGCACCAATGGTGGGTGGCGGTGTTTTTATGGCTCCTTACCCCGGTGCAGAAGTAATGAATGAAAGCGATAAAGGCTCATTCATGATATCTGCTGAGCAAAGCATACCTAACCCGGCAAAGCAGCGCGCCAAGGAAAAATACATGCAATCGAGGGCTGGCATTGAGCAGGCAACTAAAGATGTAACGTATAATGAGCTGCGGGCGCAAGCTAAAACTGCGTATTATAATTGGGTGGTGCTGGAGAAGCAGATGGATGTACTAAAGGACAATGAGCGAATCATGGAATTCATGCTTAAGCTGGCTCGTATCCGCTACCCCTACAGTCAGGGCAAACTGGGCAGCATTTACAAAGCAGAGGCCCGTTTGCACGAAGTTCAGAATATGCAGGATATGGTGGCCGCCCAAATCGCACAGCAGAACACACAGCTCAACAACCTGATGAACCTGCCACAGACTACCACTTATAAGATCGATACAACTATAGTTGCAACACTGCCTGCTCTGCCGCAGCAAACAGCAGACTCTACATATTTAGCTAGTTCCCGAAGCGATATCCGCCAACTCGACAGAACTATAGAATCGATGCGGTTGGGTGTTGAGATGGAAAAGAAAGAGCGTCTGCCAGAGTTTAGTCTGCGGTTTGAGCACATGTACCCGCGCGATAACATGATGCCACAACAATATACGGCTATGGGGATGATCTCTATTCCGATCGCACCATGGTCGTCGAAGATGTACAAGGCTAACACCAAAGCCATGAATCTGGAGATACAGGCCATGCAGCAGGAACGAGAAGCCATGCTGAATGAAGCAGAAGGCATGGCCAAAAGTATGGCATTGGAACTGAGAAGCCTGCATCATCACATGGAGAACTATACGACCAAGATCATACCGGCGCTGAAGAAGAACTACGATGTAACGATGCTGGCTTATGAGCAGAACAACGCACAATTACCGGAAGTTATCGATGCCTGGGAGGCCCTGAACATGGCACAAATGGAGTATTTGCGTAACCTGCAGCTACTTTACCAGATGACTGTGAACTACGAGAAAGAGATAGAAAGATAATCATGAAACGATACCTTAACATACTTTTCCTGGTGCTGGCTTTAGTTGTAGCGGCCTGCTCCGGAGAAGACCATAAACATGCAGCAGGCGAGACGGAATATACCTGCCCGATGCACCCGCAGATCGTGCAGAATGAGCCCGGCACTTGCCCTATTTGCGGCATGGACCTGGTACCTAAAAATGTGCATGGCGAAGGCGTAGAAATAACAGAAGACCTGGCTTTTTTACTGAAGCCTACCAACACCACTGTAGTTGCCAACATCACAACTATAAAACCAGAGAAGAAAGCGATGGAGGCAACTGTGCAGATGGATGGCATTATTACTTACGACCCAAGGCGGGTTTACTCTATTCCTGCAAAAGTAGACGGGCGAATTGAGAAACTGTTTGTGAAGTATAACTTCCAGCCAATACGCAAAGGCCAGAAGCTGATGGAGATCTATAGCCCGGATCTGATAACCGCGCAGAAAGAATTGTTATACTTAGTACAGTCTGCCCCCGAAGACAAGCAACTGATACAGGCGGCTAAACAGAAACTACAGTACCTGGGTGCTTCCAACAATCAGATAAACCGGCTGATACGGAATGGAGAAGAGAGCTATACATTCGCGGTTTATAGTCCATACGAAGGCTATGTGGTTGACCTGAATGCATCTGCTCCTGCGGCACCAGGTATGGCTCCGGCACCTGCACCAAGCTCTGGTAGCGGAATGGATGCCATGGGCGGTGGAAGCAGCGCAGCTTCTGCATCTCCAACCCAAACGACCCCGGCCGGACAAACTATACAGTTGCGTGAAGGTATGTATGTAACGGTTGGCCAGCCTCTTTTGCGCGTGGTAAATGCCGAACAACTATGGGCAGAGTTTAATGTGCCTTCCGGCGAAATGAGCTCGTTGGCGAAAGGCTCTCCTATCGTGATCTCGTTCCCGCAACTACCCGGCGAAAAGCTGGAGGCTAAAGTTGACTTCTTTCAGCCTTTCTTTGATGAAGGAGAGAATTTTGCAAAAGTGCGCGTGTACCTGCCCGGTAGTAACAAACTGGCTATGGTGGGGCAATTGGTAAGCGGTGAAGCTACCTACAAAACCGATTCAACACTTTGGGTGCCTAAGGAAGCAGTACTTAACATCGGCACCAAGAATGTGGCCTTTAGAAAAGCAAATGGTGTTTTTGAACCGGTAGCTGTTACGATAGGAACTACTGCCAACAATCAGGTTCAGATTACTTCGGGTTTAAAAGAGACGGATATTATAGCAAGCAACGCGCAGTTCCTGGTTGACAGCGAGAGCTTTATAAAAGTTAATTCCAAGTAGACAATGAGACGATATCTGAACATACTTTTCCTGCTGTTGGCTATAGTTGTAGCGGCCTGCTCTGTGGAAGAAAAATCGCATGCTGAAGGCGAATCAGAGACTTATACCTGCCCGATGCACCCGCAGATCGTGCAAAATAAGCCCGGCACCTGCCCGATCTGTTTTATGGACCTGGTACTGGTAACGCAGTCTGGAAAAGAGAACGGGGAATTGATGCTGAGCGAAAGCCAGATCGCTTTGGGTAACATTAAGACCATACGGGTAAAATCTGGTTCGGTAGGCGGTAACGCTATACTTACCGGTAAACTCGTGCTCGATGAAACAGAGACAGATGTAATAAGCAGCCGTGTGGCCGGCCGGGTAGAGAAATTATACCTGAAAGAAAACGGGCAAACTATAAAAAAAGGCCAGCCGCTTTACGAACTCTACTCCGAAGAACTCCTGACCCTGCAACGCGAATACCTGCTTGCATTAAAGCAAAACCAGGAACTCGGTAAAGAAAACCCAAGATTTGCTTCGTTCCTGGAAGCTGCAAAAAAGAAGCTGTTATTATATGGCTTAACCGAAGGCCAGATTCGTACGCTCGCCCGAACCGAGCAGCTTAGTCCGCGCATTACGTTTATAGCGCCAGCCGGTGGTGTAGTTACCGAAGTAACTGCTGCCGAAGGCCAGTATGTAGCCGAAGGTAGTGTACTGTACAGGCTGGGCAAACTGGGTAAGATCTGGGTAGAAGCCGAACTATATCCGCAGGAAGTGGCCAATGTAAAAGAGGGTGATCCGATTCTTGTTTCAGTAGAAGGTTTCGGGCAGGAACCTGTAACCGCAAAAGTAACTTTTATCAGTCCTGAGTTCAGGGCGGGTAGCCAGGTAGCTATACTCCGTGCTGAATTACCAAACCAAAACGACCAATATCTGCCGGGCATGCAGGCCAACGTTGTTATCCCGAATGCGGAAGCAAATGCAGCACCCCTTACGTTGCCAACAGATGCGGTTATCCGGGACGAAAAAGGCGCACATGTATGGGTGCAATCGGGCAAAGACACCTTCCGGGCGCGTATGGTTACCTTAGGCGAAACAAGTGCAGATAAGGTAGCTATACTTTCAGGACTGAAAGAAAACGAAAAGGTAGTAGTATCGGGGGCTTACCTGCTTTATAGTGAGTTTGTGCTTAAAAAAGGTGCTGACCCAATGGCAGGCCATCAACATTAACATTTACCTGATATGAGAGATTGCTGCAAAACCGGAGACGAGCAGGAACCTAAGAAAAATAACTGGCCCAAACGCCTTTTATACCTTGCTATTTTGCTGGCCTTAGGGCTGGTAATTTTCGAACAGATCAATTCTTGACTTTCCAGTTTAAGCCATGAAAAAGAAACTGAATTTTAAACTTTTCATCCGTGGTGAACTATAAAAAGTATATACAGCAACTCTATTGGGCTGTAGCGGTCATCAACGGGTTACTGAGTCACAACTTTAAAAATGAATTCTTAACTTTATACTTTATATCAACCATTAAACTATCATGAAAAAAACATTTGTAGCAGCTGCTCTTGCAGCGTTTGTATTTACATCTTGTTCTGATACAAAACAGGAAACTGTTGCAGAAACCGACAATATGGAACACCACGAAGGTATGTCTCACGGCGACGATATGCCTGCTGAAGGCAAAGTAGTGGTTGATGCGCCAGACTATACTTCGGTAACTGCGCCGGTAAAAGAGCAGCTAACTGTTGTAGTTGATAATTATCTTAAACTTAAAGATAACCTGGTAGCTTCGGATGGACAAAAAGCACAGGAAGATGCCAAAGCTATAGTTGCAGCCGCTGAAAAAGTAGAGGTAGCAAGCTTGGAAGGCGAGCAGAAAATGTTTGCAGAAGAAAGATTAAGCGAAGTAAGACAAGCAGCATCTGCTATGGCAGAGTCAGCTGACCTGGACCTGCAGCGCGCCCAACTGGAACTGCTTTCGGAAGCTACTTTTGCTTTAACCAAAGCATTTGGTGCCGCCGACCAGACACTTTATTACCAGCACTGCCCAATGGCAAACAACGACCAGGGCGCTTACTGGCTTAGCTCTAACGAAGAGATCCGTAATCCATATTTCGGCGACCAGATGCTGAAGTGCGGAAGCAACGAAGAAGTTTACAAGAAGTAAAAAAACTTCAGACCTATAGTTAACAGGCAGCTCTAATTGGGCTGCCTGTTTTTTTATGTGTCATTCTTAAATAATAAGCATTTTAATCTATAGCTACCTTACACCGTACAAAGGCACTATATATCATAATCAAGTATAGCTTAAACATGAGTTTTGTATTCGGAATTGTTGGTGGCTTCATCATCGTATTTGTTTTTAAAGACCTGATTACAACTACACTTTCTTTTAAGGGAGGTGGCCGCATGACAAACTTCATCACTTACCAACTCTGGCAACTGTTCCTGAAATTAAGCAAGTATAACGGACGTTCTTCCTGGCTGGACCATGTAGGCTATATCATCCTTATCTTTATTGTTCTTACCTGGGTATTCAGTATGTGGCTTGGGTTTTTCCTGATACTTCTCTCCGACCCCGATTCTATAATTAACAGTACCACCAGTGTTTGGGCCACTGCCTGGGAAAAACTATACTTTGTTGGCTACTCTATCTCTACACTTGGTAACGGCGACTTTAAGCCGGGCAGTAACTTCTGGCGTATAGTTACCACCATATTTGCCCTTTTCGGCCTTGCCCTCATCACCATTTCCATTACATATATTATGCCTGTGCTATCGGCGGTTATTCTGCAGATAAAGCTAAGTGTGTTTATTAACTCTATGGGCAATTCCCCGCAACAAATATTAGCTAATGCCTGGAACGGCAAAAACTTCGACCGCCTTCTTACTAAAGATACCAATATAAGCGATCTCATAACCCAGCACAGCCAGAACCACAAAGCTTACCCGGTTATACATTACTTTCACAACTGCCAGCTGAGGCGCTCAGTTGTAGTAAACCTGGCTGCCCTCGACGAAGCTATAAACATGTTACTTTATGTAGTGGCTGAAGAACACAAACCCGACAAAAAAGACCTGGCTTTGTTGCGGGGAGCCCTCGACTTTTACCTGGAGGTACTACGCGAGGGTCGCGAGATCAGCCAACATGCAGAGCTCCCTGAAACAGACTGGCTGCCACTAAAACAGGAAGGTATATTGCTGGATAAGACCGGGCAAGAAAACTATCCCACAAATACGCACTTAAAAGAACGCAGAAAAGTTTTAAACCATCTGTTACAACAGGAAGGCTGGAGCTGGCACGAGGTTTATGCTGATGAAGAATAACTCACCTTTCTTCGCTGGGCCCACCACCCTACAATAAACAACTGCATGTACTTATGGTATTGTGAATCGGCTTTGTATACTTTATTTTTTCTGGGGGTTATTTAACTTACATTTTAAACTAATCCTGCTATTTTTGGCCTCCTGCACATTATAAGCAGCTAATTTTATACTTTTTTGTGATGGAGCACATCGGTCCGGACCCAGGCCTGCTAATAGAACTTGTTAAAATGAAAATGCCTTTCGGCAAGTATAAAGGTACCTACTTAAGCGACCTGCCTGTATCGTATGTGGAGTGGTTTCAGAGGGAAGGTTTCCCGCCTGGCAAACTTGGTGCGCTGCTCGCTTCCCTTTACGAGATAAAAATAAATGGCCTTGATTTTTTGCTGCAACCCCTGAAAAAGCAATACAGAAAACCGGAACCCCGCCGTTACTAAGATCATAAACATTACACCCACACGTCTGTTTTAATAATAGTACAATACCATAACACCCAAATGAACAAAAATAAGATTACCATAGACATTGTGTCTGATATTAACTGTCCCTGGTGCTATATTGGCGAGCGCAGACTGCATGAAGCTATCGCGGCTTCAGACAGCAACTACGATTTTGAGTTAAGGTTTAAGCCTTTTGAACTTAATGCTGCCATTGCTCCGGAAGGCATGGACCGCAATACATATTTTACAAAAAACTACGGCCCGCAGATCTTATCACAGATCGATGCGATGAACGAGCGCATGACCGAGAATGGGCGTGAGCTTGGCATAGCATTTAATTTTGATAAACTGACAACTGTAAACAACACGTTTAATGGCCACCGCCTAATCTGGCTGGCTGGTAAGTATGGCGTGCAGGAAAAAGTAGCCCTGGCCTTATTCTATAGTTACTTTACCGAAGGCCGCAACATGAACGACATCGACTTACTGAAAGAAATTGGCAAGTCCAATGGCATACCAGCTGAGAAACTGGAAGGCTTTTTTGAAAGTGAAGAAGGCAAACAGGAAGTACGCGAAGAACAGAAGTGGGCACAGCAAGCGGGTATAACCGGCGTACCGGCCTTCATCTTTAACGACAAGTATATGGTAAGCGGCGCGCAGCCCACCGAAACCTTTTTACAGGTTTTCAAGCAGGTTGCTCCAACTATAGAACAGATAAAAACCGCCGACGGTGAAAGCTGTGGTATAGAAGGCTGCTAAACTTTCACACCAATGAACTATAAAGTATAAAAGCACCCGGTTACAGGTGCTTTTATACTTTATAGTTTGCCTAGATAAATATGCAAGTCATCTTAAATATAGAAAATTAGCTCCCACTAAAATCTGCTACTTTTACAAGCTGCTTACCAATATTATCTCCTGAGAACAAACCCAGGAATGCTTGTGGCAACTGGTCAAAACCTTCTACTATCGTTTCTTCATACTGTAGTTTTCCTTCCTGTAGCCAACCTGCCAGCCCTGCTGCGGCTTCTCCAAACCTGTCGGCATAATCGCTCACTATAAATCCCTTCATCAGCGACTTCGTTTTAAGTAGAACAGGCTCAACGCGTGGCCCCATAGGTTGCGACGTGGCATTGTATAAAGAGATCTGCCCGCACACAGCAATACGGGCAAAATTATTGAGCAAAGTATAAACTGCATCTGATATCTCACCTCCCACATTATCAAAATAAACATCTACACCATCAGGGCAGGCAGTTGCCAGCGCACGCAGTATATTGTCAGTGCTTTTATAGTTGATGCCTTCATCAAAGCCTAACTCCTGTTTCAGGAAGTTTACCTTTTCATCAGAGCCAGCAATACCAACCACACGACATCCTTTTATCTTCGCAATTTGTCCTACAACAGTACCTACTGCACCGGCCGCTCCGGAAACCACCACCGTTTCTCCGGGTTTAGGATCGCAGATAAAAAGCAGCCCGCAATAGGCTGTTAGGCCGGGCATACCCAGAATTCCTAAATGATAACTCAGCGGAGCAATCTTCGGATCGATCTTCATCAGTCCTTTACCATCTGAGATGCTATAGGTTTGCCAAGGCAGGTTACCCATTACCACGGTTCCCTGAGGCAACTGTGTATTTTTGCTTTGAGTCACTTCTGCAACCACACCACCTGCTATAGGCTCATGCAGTTTGTAAGGAGGCACATACGATTTTGCATCGCTCATACGTCCGCGCATATACGGGTCAACGGACATGTACAATGCTTTCAGAAGGACCTGTCCATCCTGTAGTTCAGGCAACTCTTCATCTGTAAATTTAAAGGTACTTTCGGTGGGTAAGCCTTTTGGGCGCTCATTAAGTAAAATGCTTCTTGTTTTCATAGTTCATTTGGGTCAGGTAGAACTAGTTACACGAAGAAGCTAAGAGAGGAGTTATTAAAATAGCAAAATAAGGTTAATGTCTGATGATCCGGCCATCTTCCATTTCGATAATGCGACCGCTTCGTTCGGCAAAACTCTGGTCGTGGGTAACTATAAGCAAGGTTTGGTTATGTACTTCGGCCAGCTCTTTAAATATATCAAAAACGTGTTCGCTGTTCTTTGTATCCAGGTTACCGGTTGGTTCGTCACCCATCACAATATGCGGGTCGTTTATCATGGCTCGGGCAATGGCCACCCGTTGTTTCTCGCCACCCGAAATACGGTAAGCCTTTTGTGAGGCAAGATGTTCTATACCAAGCATTTTTAACTTTTCCAGCGCCCGGTGTTCTACTTCCTGTTCGCTGTATTTCCCTAATTTCAAGCCGGGCAACATTACATTCCGGATGACCGAAAACTCGTTGAGCAGGTAATGAAACTGGAACACAAAGCCTATCTTCTCGTTACGGATACGCGCCAGCTCCACATCGCTCCTGCCGGTCATCAATTCCTGGTCTATCAGCAGTTCGCCTTTATAGTCTGTATCCATGGTAGATAAGATGTAGAGCAGCGTAGACTTGCCACAACCCGACTTCCCTATAACAGAAACAAACTCGCCTTTATTCACTTTAAACGTGATATCAGTCAGCACCTGCACCGTTACAGGGTCATGAAACTCTTTTACAATGTGCCGTGCCTCCAGTATAGTTTCCTGCATGTTATTTGCCTCTTATAATTTCTACAGGGTCAACTTTACTCGCTTTCCGTGCCGGGAAAAAACCTGCAAAATACGTGGTGATCAATGAAAAGAAGCCACCAATAAAATAGAAGACCGGGCTATAGTTAACCGGGTAAGTTTTTATAGTTGGCAGCGCGGCCGTTACAAACGGAATATTGTCGATAATAACCGAAAAGATGAACCCAAAAAGTAACCCAACCATTCCACCGAAGAAGCCAATGCTCAGCGCGATCACCAGGAAAACCATGTTCACATCCCTGCCCGAAAAACCGGTGGCTTTAAGTATGGCAATAGAATCCATCTTTTCGTAGATCATCATGTTCAGGATATTGAAGATGCCGAAGCCCGCAACTATAAGCAGCGTAATACCCACCGCATACGAAATAATAGACCGTACATTGCTGCCAGTTTCGAACTGTGAATTGGCCGTCTGGATATCTTCTGCGTCTATCGCAAATTTGGTACTGTATTCCTGGGCAACGGCTGGTGCTATTTCAAGGTCGTGAAGCTTAACCTGTATATCCGTCATGTAGTTGGCTGGTTTGCCTATCAGCTTTTGCGTAGTAACTATAGAGGCGTAACTCTGTACCTTATCTATCTCCTGAATACCCGACTGAAAATACCCAACTACTTTTAGCGGGAAGCGCTCGCCTTGCACCGTAGTTACCTGCACCACATCGCCAATATCTGCAGCCAGGATCTCGGCCAGCCCTTTGCCTAAAATAATGCTGTTGGCTACGTTCTTGGCATCTATGGCACTACCTGCAGTTACATAATCCCGGAACTTGAAAAGGCGCATTTCCTCCTCTACATCCACCCCATTTATCACGCCGGTTATATCTATAGTTCCTTCGTTAAAGAAAACCTGGGCCGTAAGTTTTGGTGTAGCTCCAAGCACGCGAGGGTCACTTTGCACTGCCTGCAAAATAGGTCCGCTGTTATAGATCTCCTGCCGGCTGATACCAGATTTTACAGAGCTGATAAAGTTATAAGAATCCTTAAAGGCTGATGCTGTATTGATGGGCTGGTTTTCGCTTGGTTTGATCTCGTTGTAAAGGCGGATATGCGGTGTGCGGTTCACGATCAAACCATCAAGCAGGTCGTTGAGGCCGTTCATAAAACTCAGCAGCGTAATGAACATGGCAATACTGAACGAAACACCTACTGCAGCAACCAGCGTCTGCCCCAACCGGGCCATCATCATCGACCTGGCAATCCCGAAGATCAGTTTTGTGTTCATTGCACTGGCTTTACGATCACATCATCTTTCGTCAATCCTTCCAGTATCTCCACTTTCTGATAATCCTTCAGCCCGGTTTTTACCTGTACCTTTTCATCATCTTCTGTCATCACATAACTTCCATCTACAAGGTACTCTCGCGGGATGATTAGGGCATTCTCTTTGCGCTGGATAACAATATTTGCTTCGGTGGTAAGGTTCGGGTAAAGGGCTGGTGGTGTGGTTACGAAACTTGCCTCAACAGTAAACGAGCGGGTTCGTTCGTTCATGGCCGGGTTTACTTTAAATACTTTTGCTTCAAACACTTGTCCTTTGTAGCTGTCTAAGTTTAGCAACACCTTTTGGCCGGGCTTTATGCGGGCAATATCGTATTCGTCTACCTGCAACTCCAGTATAAATTCATCGGCAGCACCAATTACAGCAACCGGCATTTGCGGGCTCACCATCTCCCCTTTCTCCTTTAGCACACTGTATACCTTGCCATCTGTTTCGCTGCGCACCGTAAAATCATCCGACATGGTTTCGCTTATCTGCAGGGATTTCTGCGACTGTTTTGCAGCAAAGTCAAGTTGTTTTTTGAGGTCTTTGTAACGTAGTTGTGCAGAACGCAGGGCCGTAACCGCATTTTTATAGTTCAGTTCCCGTTGCTCCAGCTCTACGCGGGTTCCTATTTTGTTTGCCCATAAATTACGTTGCCTTACCAGCAGCATCGAGTCGTTTTGCTTTCTGCTTCGGGCCAGGTCTATCGTTTCCTGCAGTTCGCTTAGCTTGGCGGCGTTGGCACTTACACTGGAATATTCCGCTGCGATGCGGGCGTTTTCGGTATTCAAACGGGCGGTTTCGTTGTCCAGCTTCAGCAGTGGGTCACCCTTTTTAACCACATCTCCTTCGGTAACCAGAATCTGTTGTATTACGCCACTTGCAGTCGGGAAAACCTGGTGCTGGTTCCGGCTTTTCACTACCCCGGATGCATACACTGATTCTGTTATGTCTTCTACAGTTGGTTGTGTTGTTTCCTGGTTACCTGTGCAGGCAGTTAGTAACAGCAAAAAGGCAAATGGAAAGTATAGTTTCATGGAGCGTTGTAGTTTTACGCGTGCACAGCAAAGATATACGTTTACAAACAACCTGAAAGACTATAAGTTTAACTCCTACAGATCAGGCTTATAGTTTATCAAACGTAAAATAACCAAGGTACAATGCATCAGGCTCGCTTCCGTTTGCTGCCGTTATCTGCAACTTATAGTTGGCCTTCAGCTCATCCGAAAGAATATCCTCTACTTCGTGCATTTCGTCAACATCAACCCCAAACTTATCGTCGATGTGCGAGGGTGCGCCTTTAAAACCGGTATGTTTGTAAAAAGCTGATTTTTTGGCAACTTTAACAGCTTCGGCTTTACTGGCAGCTACAACCAGCATTTTATAATGAAACTCATCAAACTCACCTTCGCGGTAACCACCCAGGTTCAGGAAGTATAGTTTTGGCTCATCATCTGCTACAACCTCAGATTGTCGTGGCACCACAGTTATAGTATAATTGTCAACGGTAGTTACTTCGCGCCAGGCATCCACGTGTATTTTACCGGCTCCCTGCCAAAACTTCTTTATATCCGGTATCAGGTCGCGCACTGTGTTGCCCATCCCGAAAAAGATATCGTGCTGCTCGGTGTTCCGTCCGGGTGGCCTGCACCCTAACATTAACATAAACAATTTTTGATCTGTCATAATTGAAAAACGCTTTCTCCGGTTTATAGTTCTGACAGCAAATTCACAAAAAACCTGCTATCTATATAATATCATATTTATTTAATATAACAATTTTTTTCAGAAAATTACATCGGTTAAACTGTGCAATTTTCAAACCTATGTAATAGCATCCAATACTATGCTTTATCATAGACATTATATGAATAGATGCACATAATTCAGAATATCAAGATGTTATACCTATATATTGCAATATATTTTCGGGTACAATTTATATACCTTTAAAATTGTATTATTTAAAACTTTTTTTATCAAAATTTGCATTTAAACAATTTTATATGATAGCTTTGCCACTGTTTTAGAATAAGATTCAAGTTCTTAATATTAGTATAGTAATATATTTTCCACTTTACAATTACACTATGGTACTAAGAAATGTGTACTCAAAAATTTCACAGGAACTTACTTCACATCTCCTTCCAGTCCTCCTACTGGTTACCCTCCTGACCCCAACTTATTCAAACGCCCAGACCTACAGCGGTCCTATCGTTATTACAAAAGGCGGTACTTATACCGGTAACTGGGAGTCAACTAATTCGGATGTAGCTGCTGTTGATATTCGTACTACAGAGCCAGTTGTTATCATCAACTCAAATGTACGAGGCGCAGGCTTTCTTATCAAGAGCTGGTATTATGCTGCCGATATTACTGTAAAGAATACGAACGGTTACGGCATTACGCCAACACCAACTACAGAGTATCCTAAGACACGCCGCTTTGTTACCTTAAACGATTTCCGGAACCTGGTAGTAGAGAACTGTTATCTCGAGAACACGGCTGGTATTGTTTTAGGTGATGATTACCGTGGCGATGGATCGCCCAGCCAAACGATAAAGATTCGCTACAACAAAGCAAAGAATATTGATGGACGGGTATATGGTGGCAAAATGCACTCGCAGTTTGTACAGTTCAACTATCGTGGACAGATACCTCATGTCGAGATCGCCTGGAACCAGGTAATTAACGAACCGAACAGGTCTGTGAAAGAAGACAACATCAACATCTATAATTCACGTGGCACACCGTCATCTCCTATCAAGATTCACAACAACTATATTCAGGGTGCTTATCCTGTAAATGCGCAGGCGAGCAGCTTCTCGGGGGGTGGTATACTCACAGATAGTGACGGAGATGCAAGCAGAAGTCCTGCTTACATAGAGGCACATGATAACCAACTGGTGAACCTGGGCAATTATTCAATGGGGATTGCAGCCGGTCATAACATCCGCTATCACCATAACAGGATCATAAACTCGGCTACTTTCGATGACGGCACACGTTTTAATATGTATACCTCAGGCGTTTGGAGCAAGGACTATGAAAAGACAGGTATAACCTACTCTAACTCCATCGACAATAATACACTTGGGGTTATGGCCTGGAACTGGCCGAATAACAGAAGAGATATATCTGACATGTCGGGTGCTTCGGCAGATAATAATATCTCGTTGCCAGGCGTAATAACCAAGCAGCACGAGCAGGAAGAGTATAATATATGGCAGCAGAAGCTGAGCAATAATGGTATCGTTATCGGTCCGGGTGGCTCGGGTACTCCTACCCAAACAACCCCGCCAGTTGCAGAAGTACCAGCCGAAGAAGAACCGGCTGACGAACAACCAGCAGACGGAACTACTGAACCGGGAACAGGAACAGGCAAGATCACCAGCGAGTTCTGGGCAAATGTAAACTCAGAGAATGTTAGAGACATACCTGTAAACACTACCCCGACAAGCACAAAAGAGCTAACCATTTTTGAAGCGACAAGCAACGTTGCCGACCACTATGGGCAACGCATCCGGGGGTATATAACAGCACCTGTAGATGGCCGTTATACTTTCTGGGTGGCAGGTGATAACAATGTGATGTTATACCTGAGCTCTTCCGAAGATCCGGCGAAAAAAGAAATGATAGCGTTTGTGAACGGCTACACCAAAAGCAGGGAATGGAACAAGCAAACATCACAAAAATCGGCAGAGATAAACTTAGAGGCCGGTAAGCAATATTATATTGAAGTACTGCACGTAGAAGGTGAAGGCGAGGATAACGTGGCGGTTGGCTGGCAGTTACCTGACGGAACACTGGAACGACCTATAGCTGGTAACAGATTGTCGCCGATGGCTTCCCAGCCAGAACCATCCACAACACCGGATCCGGTTATACCTGATGCAACCACTGACAAAGCAACAACTTACCCAAATCCGTTTACAGGCATTTTTGTACTGGACTTTGGCGATCAGCAAATCAAGTTAAAGCGTGTCGTAATTATGTCGCAGGAAGGTTTGCTGAAACACAACGTACCTAACGTGAAACTGACAGATAACAAACTGACTATCGACCTGACCAAAGTAAAACTTTACCCGGGTATGTACTTCCTGAAGTATACAGATCATACCGGCTTAAGTCAAACGGTCCGGATCATAAAAGAGTAACCATATTCACTTAAAAGAAGGCACCTGATACTACAGGTGCCTTCTTTTTTTATATGAAAGTATAAGTATAAACAGTAAAAAGCATCTTTCAGAAGCTACATAAAGTATAAATTACACAAACCAAGTATAGCTTAAAATGGAAGACAACTATAAAGTACCAGCTAAAACAGCCATCGGCCATGTGCATTTAAAAGTGGCAGACTTAAAACGCTCGCTCGAATTTTACACAGGCCTGTTGGGCTTTGAGCTTACACAGATGTATGGTCAGGATGCAGCTTTTATATCGGCAGGCGGCTACCACCACCATATCGGGCTGAATACCTGGTATAGCAAAGGCAAGGAACCTGCACCGCGCCATACGGCTGGGCTTTTCCATGCGGCTATACTTTATCCAACCCGCAAAGACCTGGCTGCTATACTTAAACGGTTGCTGGATGCCGGCTACCCAATCACTGGCGCTTCAGACCATGGCGTTTCAGAAGCTATTTACCTCAACGACCCCGACCAGAATGGACTGGAACTATACTGGGATCGCCCTAAAGATGAATGGCCAAAAACCGATTCAGGTGGTGTAAACATGTATACCGAAGCTTTAGACCTGGAAGGTTTACTAAGAGAGCTGGACTGATCCTCTAAACAAAATCCGGAGAGTTATACTTCTGCTGCGCGAAAACCTGTAAGTTCGTGTTAGATTTTACTACTATTGCCACCCATGACCTACGACCTGCTCATAACCAACGCCACAGTTTACGACGGAACCGGCTCTGAACCTTACTCCGCTACTATAGCACTTACCGGTGATACCATTTCCCTGATTGATAAAGAGAATAAGTCAGATGTATTGGCTAAACAAACGATAGATGCCAGCGGACTTATACTTACGCCCGGTTTTATAGATGCCCATGCGCATGGCGAGGTCTTTAAAACTCCTGATTTCCGTAATTTCCTGGAGATGGGCGTGACGACTATTTGCCTGGGCCAGGATGGTTTCAGTCCCGACCTGAGCGAAGACAGTTATACTTCGGGAGAGGCACTAAGTACCTGGATGAACCGCGTGGAGGAATTGCAGCCCGGCGTTAATATTGTGATGTTTGTGGGGCATAATACCATCCGGATGCTGTCTGGCGCCACCTATAAACCAGAACCTGACGAAGCTGAACTGCAGCAGATGGAAAAGCTGTTGCACGAAGGCATGGATTTGGGCTGCTTTGGAATGACCACCGGACTGGAGTATAACCCCGGACTCAACTGTAAAACACCCGAACTGGACAGGCTGGCAAAAACCGTAGGCGAACGCGGCGGCATGATCATGAGCCATATGCGCAGCGAAGACGACGCTACTATACTTCCAGCCATTGAAGAACTGCTCTCGCAGGGGAAATACTGCCCGGTACAAATATCGCATATAAAAGTAGTGTATGGCAAAGGCACCGGCCGCGCTGAAGAGATATGTAATTTACTTGATGAAGCCCGCGCAAAAGGTATAAAAGCCACTGCCGATTTTTACCCATACACAGCCAGCTATACTTCCATTGAGATCCTGTTCCCCGACTGGGCCAAAAAACCACACGATTACGAACAGGTTAAAGCCACAAGAGGCGAAGAGCTGAAACAATTTCTCAAAGACAAGATTATTTTCCGCAACGGGCCTGAAGCAACGTTAATCGGAACAGGACCTTACAAAGGCAAAACACTGGAACAGCTTTCAGAAGAATTACAGAAGCCTTTTGAAGAAGTGCTCATGCACGACATCGGTCCTTACGGCGCTTTTGGAGCTTATTTTATTATGGATGATGCTTTGCAGGATACCCTCCTCAAGTACCCTTATACCATGCTTTGCACTGACGGCAGTCCGTTTATGAACCATCCGCGCAGCTATGGCTCTTTTGCCCGCATGATAGAGACTTTCGTCTATAAAAAACAACTCTTTCCGCTTCAGGAAGCCATCCGTAAAATGACAGGCCTCACCGCTGAAACTATAGGTATAAAAGACAGAGGCTTGATCAAAGAAGGCTACAAAGCTGACCTGCTGTTATTTGATCCAAAGGAGATAAAAGAACATGCGAGCTTTGAAGATCCGGCTCAACTTTCTTCCGGTTTTCAAACTATAATTCTCAATGGCAGGATCATCAAACAAAACGGAAAACCGACCCAAGAACGCGCCGGGCGCATGTTACGCAAAAGGTAAACTATAAAATGGCTAACTTGCAGCTTTATTACCTTTACCATGAAGCACCGCCATTTTATCATACACAAGCCGTATGGCTATATGAGTCAGTTTGTTTGCGAACTTAAAAAGAAAAAGCTCTTAGGTGAACTGCACGACTTCCCTGCCGGCACCATGTCCATTGGCCGCCTGGACGAAAAAAGCGAAGGCCTGCTGCTGCTTACCACTGATGGAAAAGTGAGCGAGCTGGTACGCAGGAAAACAGTAGAAAAAGAATACTATGCGCAGGTTGATGGCCTGATGACCGACGAAGCCGTGCAGCAAATGCAGGAAGGCGTAACCATAGGGTTGGAAGGCGGCCACTACGAAACATTGCCTTGTAAAGCTTTCCGTTTAGAAGAAGACCCCGGCTTTGCTCCACGAACCCGCAAGATCCGCGACGACCGCCACGGCCCTACCAGTTGGGTTTCTATTACCGTTTCAGAAGGCAAATACCGCCAGGTGCGTAAAATGACAGCTGCCGTAGGTTTTCCGACCTTGCGGCTGGTACGTGTACGTGTTGGTGATGTGTATTTAGGCGATTTGCAGCCCGGCGGCGTGATAGAAGTTGAGAAGTTTGACATTCCTGTTCCGGAGCCAGAATTTATAGCGTCACAATAAGCTGCGATGCAGAGCACTTATACTTTAGAGCAACTACCCGACCTGCCCGTAAAAGAGGCCCTGCCACGCTTATTGGCTGCCCTGGATAGCAGTAACAAAGCTGTGCTGGAAGCCCCACCCGGAGCCGGTAAAACCACATTGGTGCCGCTTGCGCTGTTGCAGGCCAGCTGGCGAAACGATGGTAAGATACTCGTGCTGGAACCGCGCAGACTAGCCACCCGTGCCGCCGCCGAACGCATGGCCGATCTGCTGGGCGAAACCGTAGGGCAAACGGTGGGCTATTGGGTGCGCATGGAGCATAAGGTATCGGCTAAAACGAGAGTAGAAGTTGTAACCGAGGGCATTTTAACCCGCCTGTTGCAGGACGATCCTACCCTGGAGGGCATAGCCGCCATTATCTTTGATGAGTTTCATGAACGTAATCTGCAGGCCGATGTAGGTCTGGCTTTGGCGTTAGATACACAGGCTGTGCTGCGCCCCGACCTGCGGATTTTGGTAATGAGTGCGACCTTAGATGCAACGATGGTTGGCAACTGGCTGCAGGCACCCGTAGTGCGCAGCGAAGGCCGGCAGTATGATGTAGAAACGCATTACCTTTCTCCTGCCGAAGTAGCCACAGCCGGTAACCGCCCCGCCGAACGCCTTTCTAACCTGTTACCCAAAACTATACGCCAGGCACTTACCAACTACAGCGAGGGCGACATACTGGCTTTTTTGCCGGGCATGGGCGAAATGAAACGCGTAGCTGCGCAGCTGGAAGGTAAACTACCCGAAACTACAGACATCCATATATTACACGGCGACCTTACACTTGCCAAACAACTCGCTGCCATACAACCGGCTCCCAAAGGCAAGCGCAAAGTGGTATTGGCCACCAGCATTGCCGAAACCAGTTTAACGATAGAAGGCGTAAAAATTGTGATTGATGGCGGCTTTGCGCGGGTGCCCCAGTTTGTGCCACGCACCGGCCTTACCACACTGGCAACTATACCGGTATCAAAAGCTGCAGCCGACCAGCGTCGTGGCCGCGCCGGACGCCTTGGCCCAGGCATCTGTTACCGCCTTTGGAGCACCGCCGACCAGCTACAACTCCCTGACCGTCAGGCACCCGAAATATGCGAAGCCGACCTGACTGGCCTGGCACTTGAGCTGGCCATTTGGGGCATTACCGATGTAACCGATCTGAAATGGCTGGACACGCCTCCTGTCGCTGCCCTCTCGCTGGCCCGCGACCTGCTGCAGCGCCTGGAGGCGCTTGACAAGGAAGGCAAACCGACAAAACATGGCAAAACACTGGCACCGCTTGGTCTGCCGCCACGTTTAGGGCATTTAGTAGTAATAGGCCATAGTTTAGGCGAAGGTGCTACTGCCTGTGCGCTGGCTGCTTTGCTAACCGAAAAAGACATTCTGAAACCGCTGGAGATGGGCCGTGGCAATAACCTGCCCGACCTGCAATTGCGCCTGGAAATACTGGCAGGTAAACGTCCGCCAATTCCGGGTTTTACGATAGATGAGAACGCACTGCGCCGCGTGAAAGAACAGGCCCAGAACCTCCGTCAGAAAATGCGTGAAAATGCAGCAACTATAAACCCTGATGCAGCCGGTTTGCTGGCCGCCCTCGCCTACCCCGACCGCCTGGCCCAACGCGAAAACTCTGGCCGTGTGCGGCTGGTAACCGGGCAAAAAGCGCAGCTACCCACCGAACTTTTCTCAGAAGCAGAATATTACGGCATCGCCCACTTAGACTTAGGCAACCAGCCCCGTGTATTGCTTGCAGCGCCTATTACTAAATCAGAAATTGAGAAGCACTTTACCACGCAGCTGGAAACTATAGATGAGCTACGTTTTGATGATGTTATAGGTAAAGTTGTTGCCCGGAAAATAACCCGGCTTGGCGCACTTATACTACAGGAAACCAGCCAACCCAACCCCGATGCCGAACAAGTAGCCACTATACTTTTGCAGGTATTACAACAAAAAGGAATAGACAGACTGCCCTGGCCGGATCAGGCCATAAAAACCCGGCAACGGCTGGCTTTCCTGCACCAGCTTAACCCGGAACTATGGCCTGATGTATCGGATACGGCATTGGAAGATAAGATGGAACTATGGCTGTTACCAAATTTGGTTGGCTTGCGAACTATAGAGCAGATTTCAAAGCTGGACTTTAACGAAATGCTGTTGCAGGACCTGAGCTGGGAACAGCGCCAGGACATGGACCGCCTTGCTCCTACACACCTGCCTGTGCCAAGCGACTCCCGCATCGCCTTAGATTATTCAGACCCAACTACACCTGTACTGGCCGTACGCCTGCAGGAAGTGTTTGGCATGCTGGACACACCTAAAATTGGTGATGGTAAAGTGCCGTTGCTTATACACTTATTGTCGCCGGCCTCGCGCCCGGTACAGGTTACCCGCGACCTGCGCAGCTTCTGGAACAACGGCTATTTTGATGTACGCAAAGACCTGCGCGGTCGCTACCCCAAACACCACTGGCCCGACAACCCACTGGAGGCCCAGGCCACTCGCGGCACCAAGAAAAGACCGCTGTAAACTATAGTTTGAACCAAATATAAAATATTGAAGCTCAGGCTGCGTCTTTTGTGCTGCCTATCCGTCATCATGGTGTAACAGATCTTAAACAGATAAACTATAACACCATGGAATCAATGTATATCTACGCTTTCGGCAAACAGCTCAACCAATTAAAAGAACAACTGGATCAGCAAAACACAAAACCAAGCACCTGTGCAAAGAACACTTGCCGGGAAACAGATCATCTACCGGTACAAAGTACCTGCTGCATCAGGAAGCCCGATATCACCAACTTATAAACTATAAAGCCAGCGCTACAAGTTCGTAACACTGGCTTTATAGTTTATAGTATGCGGGCAACTATAGATACAGGTCGCCGGCTGCTTCTGGTTGGTAAACTATACTTTCTACTTTATAGGAAAGCATTCCCTGCGGGGCCGGCCACTCTACTTCGTCACCTACTTTGCAGCCAAGTATAGCCGTAGCTACCGGCGCCAGCACCGATATTTTGCGGGAAGTCAGGTCGGCATCTTTCGGGTATACTACTGTAATTTCCATCAGGTTGCCGCTTTTCAGGTCTTTCAATTGTACTACCGAATTCATGGTTATTACATCGGCGGGTACTTCTTCGGAGGCTACCACTTTGGCACGCTTCAGCTCTTTACATAAGCCTTCGGCGGCAGCGGCGCTTCCGTTCTGGCGCTGCAGTTGCACAAGGCTGTGCAGACGCTCGTAATCTTTTTCGGTTAGATAGATCGTATTCATAAATGTTCAGTTCAATATAAGTTGATGCTCAGAAGGACGTATAGTGCCTGACTGCGCAGTTTTGAAGTATAGTTGCTCAAAGCTCCTGGTCTTACCCGACTCCACACGACGGAATATTTTGTCGGGGGTGATGTTACGCAGACCTTCAAAACCGCAGGCCTCCATTACTTCTATAGTTGACTTTATAGTATTACGATGGAAGTTGGCTACTCGTACACGTTTATCCGAAACATCTAAGCCTTTATACAAACTTGGCTCCTGCGTGGCAATACCAACCGGGCATTTACCAGAGTCGCATTGCAGGGCCTGTATACAACCCAGCGCGAACATCATACCGCGTGCACTATAACACATATCAGCACCCAGCGAGATCGCTTTTATAATATCCACCCCGGTTATGATCTTGCCGGCAGCCATAATTTTTATCTCGTTGCGCAGGTTATACTTCTTCAGCATGGCATGAGTAAAGGCGAGCGAATCGTAAAGTGGCATACCCAAACTATCGGTAAATTCCAGCGGCGCAGCACCTGTACCGCCCTCGGCACCATCTATCGTTATAAAATCCGGGAAGATCTGGTTATGCATCATTTCCTGGCAAAGACGCTCAAACTCCTGCTTGTTACCAATACAAAGCTTAATGCCCACCGGCTTACCTTTTGACAGAATACGCAGCTTCTCAATAAACAGCAGCATGGTAAACTGGTCATTGAAAGCAGAGTGGCCCGGAGGCGACGCAACTGTAGTATGCGGCACAACTTTGCGTATAGCGGCAATTTCGGGCGTATTTTTAGCTGCCGGTAATATACCGCCGTGGCCCGGCTTGGCGCCCTGCGACAGCTTTAGCTCCACCATTTTAATGTTCGGGTGCGCTACCTGCTCTTCAAACAGTGTCTCGCTAAAATTGCCTTTCGCATCGCGGCAGCCAAAGTAACCGGTACCGATCTGCCAGATCAGGTCGCCGCCGCCTTCTATATGGAACGGGCTCACGCCACCTTCGCCGGTGTTATGGGCAAAATTATCCAGCTTAGCGCCACCGCTAAGAGCAGTAACAGCCGTTTTGCTAAGCGAACCATAACTCATGGCCGAAATATTATAGATACTGGCGCTATACGGTTGTTTGCAGCGGCGGCTGCCCACCGTTACGCGCAGGTCTTCTTCTTTTATATGCACCGGGAACATAGAATGGGCGATCCACTCAAAACCGTTCTCCTGGCTATTGGCCTGCATACCAAACGGCACGGTCTGGCGCACGTTCTTGGCACGCTGGTAAACAATAGAGCGCTGGCGGCGGCTAAACGGCTTGCCATCCAGGTCCGACTCAAAGAAATACTGACGTATTTCGGGCCTGATGCTCTCAAAAAAGTAACGCAGATAACCCACCAGCGGGTAGTTGCGCAGAATAGAGTGCTTCGGCTGGCGAATGTTATGGATATATACCGCCTGCAACGGCAGTACAGGTATAAGCAGCAGGTAATATGCAGCATGCTGGTAGCCCAGGTAAAAAACCAGGGCATAAATGGCAGCAAAAGCAACTGCAATAAGTTGCCTTACGCTAAGTTTGGTTAACATATCTGTTCGTAAATTTTAAAAGAAAAGGTGTTACATCCCGGGCAAACACGCGCAGCAAACTATAGCTGCCACCTGCTTACACAGACACGCAAACGCGATGGGGGCCGGAAAAAAATATGTGGTTCCGGCTTACTTGTTAAAGTCCTTGGGAGTTGAGAAAAAGTTAAGGCAATAACCATTCAGTTCATCACTGAGGGACACGTGATGAGAAGCAGCGACAAATCCTGTCAGCGACATTTGTAAGCTATGTGTATGTGTACTATATGGTGACACGGCACAGTAAATTTTGGTTGTCCAAAGTAAGCGGATATAAAATTGAAATGCAACAGTTATGCTTTATACGCTGCCTCAACTATATATTGTTGCGCTTATAACCTATACAATTTACCTATGCCAATTGTTCAATTTTAACAGACTGATTCTCAACAAAATGACCACCTATACTTTCTTTCCGTTCAAGGCAAGCTTTTATAGTTAGCTCGGCCACAGCCAGCATATTCCGTAGTTCCTGTAGTTCTGCTGATAATGAGGTGAGCTTCTCAGCTTCTGATCTTATCATGGCGAGCTTATAGTTTGCTTCTGCCAACCCGGCTGTCGTTCTAACTATTCCTGTGTTTTCCCACATAGTTAGTTTCAGTTCTTCCCTCAGACCGTCTATTGTTAAAGTATCTGCATAAGTTAAATGGCCTGTATAATGTAAGCGGTTACAGATTATACTTTGGTAAGAAGTCAGCCTTTGTTGCTGTATCGTTTCAGAAGCATGTACAGCCGCCGCTTTGCCAAATACCAGCCCCTCTAAAAGCGAGTTGCTGGCCAAGCGGTTAGCGCCATGCACGCCGGTGCAGGCTACTTCGCCCACGGCATACAAACCTGGCACCGAAGTTTGTCCATACAGATTAGTAACTACGCCACCACACTGGTAATGCGCAGCCGGAACTATAGGTATCAGGTCGCGCTCAGCTAATATGGCTATACTTTTACATTTGTTATAGATCAGCGGAAAATGCTGCTGCATATGCCCCTCTGCTAAGTTTCGCGCATCTAAGTATAAACATGAGGAGTTATGCAGTTGCATTTCATGGTACACTGCCCGGGCCACCACATCGCGCGGAGCCAATGAGCCCTGCGGGTGGTAACGGTGCATAAACGGTGTGCCATCGGGTAAAACCAGTTCTGCACCCGCGCCACGCAATGCTTCGCTTATCAGGAATGTATCTTTTGATGCAGGATTGTAGAGTGCCGTCGGGTGAAACTGGAAGAACTCCATGTTACTGATCTTTGCGCCCGCCCGATGGGCCATGGCTAGTCCGTCGCCGGTAGCTATAGTTGGATTGGTGGTGTGCTGGTAGATCTGCCCGGAGCCGCCCGTTGCTAACACTACAGCTTTAGCAAGTATGGATCTGGCTTCATGCGTTTTCAAATCCAGTAGCTGTACGCCCTGGCATTTTTCATCCTGGATCAGCAGCTCGAGAGCCATATGGTGCTCCAGTATAGTGATGTTCCTGTGCTGTCGCACTGCCTGTCCCAGCACTTGTTGTATGCTAAGGCCTGTATGGTCTTTTACATGCACAATGCGATGCTGGCTGTGACCACCTTCTAAGCCTAAAGCTATGGTTTTATCGTTATCAGTATCAAAGTAAACACCCTGCTCCTGCAGCCAGTTTATACTTTCGGGAGCCCGCTCTACCATAAATCGCACAGCTGCCTCGTCGCACAGTCCGGCGCCGGCAGTTAGTGTGTCCTGCACATGTTGCTCAAATGAATCGATTGAACTTAGCACTGCAGCAATACCACCCTGCGCGTACATGGTATTGGTTTCATAAAGGGCTGCTTTGCAAACTATAGCAACCCGGCCATGCGCAGCTGCTTCTAGGGCAAAGGTTAGCCCTGCAATTCCGCTGCCGATCACTACATAATCAAAGTATAGCATTTGACCTGTCCTTTGTCCCCTCTTATAAAATAATAGGGGTGTTTTTTTATTGATGCAGTTATTTTCTACTCTATTGCTGGCGCTAACGTCCTAAACTTATCATGTCCAACATCTTTACCTTATAACCAGAATTGTCCCCTTGAGGGGACTACAGGGGTGTTAAGCTACGAAGCGGACACTTTAGCTGGTTAACCTGCAGGTGTTAACACCCCTATAATCCCCTCAAGGGGATAGTTTCAAACATTGTCTCTTTCAGATTTGTAATCCGCTTTCTCGCTTTTAGCTATTACCGTTGCAAAGCAGATTGTAAATCCGAAGTTATTGGAGTTCCGGATTACAAATCCGGAACAGCGTTCAGTAACAATTTTTAGTGTTAAGCAAATATTTTAAACTCCCCCTCCTGTTTTTAGAAGGGAGTTGGGGAGGTCAAGCAAAAGCCAGCATTCTTTCTATCGGAGCCAAAGCACGCCTCATGATTTCTTCTTCCAGCGTTATCTGGAACAAAGCTTCTTTATCTGTTCCAATAGCTCGCAGGGCTTCTAAAGTTCGTTGTATCGTTATCTGCTTCATGTGCGGACATTTGATGCACGGAACTATAAATTCCTTCTCAGGGTACATACCGCGCAACGTGGCACCCAGGTCGCACTCCGAGCCAAGTATAAACTGCCGGGATTTGCTTTCGCCCACAAAACGGATAATGTCGGAGGTGCTGCCCACTACGCCGCCTGCACCAGTCAAAGCATCGGCTACAGTATTGTCGGGCACTTCCCAATGTACCAGTACCTGCGCTTCGGGGTACATTAGTTTAAGACCGTTTATACGCTGCGGTGTAAATTGTTCGTGTACCTCGCATTTGCCTTCCCAAAGTATAAGCTCTTTGCCTGTTTCGGCTTTTATCTTGGATTGCAGGTTGCGGCCCATGTACAGGTCAGGCAAAAAGATAAGCTTATCGCCACCCAGCGAGCGGGCAATATCCATGGCGTTGCGGGAAGTACAGCAGATATCGGCTTCGGCCTTGGTTTCGGCGTAGGTATTAATATAAGCTACCACCGGTACGCCAGGCCATAGTTTTTTCAGGCGGCGTACATCATCACCGGTTATACTTTCGGCCAGCGAGCAGCCGGCATCAAAACTGGGAAGCAACACCTGTTTAACCGGGTTCAGTATCTTGGCCGTTTCTGCCATAAACTTCACACCACAGAAAATAATGTTATCCGCCTCCACATTTTTGGCAGCTACACTTAAACCCAGCGAGTCGCCCACAAAATCGGCAATACCGCCATCCTGATGCGTTACCTGCAGCTCAGCAGACATGTAAAAGTGGGAAAGTATAACCGCATTTTTCTCACGCTTCAGTTCCCGTATTTCTTCTACGGCAGCGATCAGATCAGCCTCTTCCCGTTCGGTGTAGGCATCAGGATTCATGGCGCTGAGTTTCTGCAGAAACGCGCCTTTGGTTTGGGTAGTAAGCATTGTGTTAGGTTAGATTAGCAGGATAATCGATTATGATTCTACTTCGTGTATGTTTGTAATGAAATATTCACCGGAATTAATGCCGTCAACCAGCGTCTGTATTGTTTTAGAGCTGAACACTTTATACATCTGGTTTCGGTATACTTTTATGTCGTCGTGCAATGGGCAAGGGTGTGTGTCGGAGCATTGCTTCATGCCCATTCCACATTTCCTGAAAGCCTCCAACCCGTCTATAGTTTGCATCACTTCCAGTATACTGATCTCAGAGGCCTGCCTATGTAGAAAAAAACCGCCGCCTGGCCCTTTAACCGAAGCAATTACACTTTTACGCACCAGGTCCTGCAGTATCTTACCCATAAAATGCGCGGGCAATTCCAGCTCCTTGGCAATGTCCTTTATCCCTACTTTAAGGCCCTGCGCATCGTTTAAGGCAATGTACACAATGGCACGGAGGGCATATTCAGCTGTTTTTGATAATAACATTTGTTAAGTTCTCTGTTGATCTAACACTAACACGCCTGCAAATTACATTTTCCCATCCAGTTGGCGCATACCTTCTTCGCTAATCATGTCTGTGGTCCATGGTGGCGACCAAACAAGGTTAATTTTAACATCCAAAGTCGGGAAACGCTTAAGCAGAATTTGCTCGGCGGCAGTTCGTATAGTTCCGCTCATCGGGCAGCCAGGCGTGGTCAGGGTCAGATCTACAGCAAGTACACCTTCATCTGTCAGACTTACCTCGTATATAAGGCCTAAATCAACTATGTTGATACCCACTTCCGGGTCAATAATATATTTTAAGGTTTCGTACACTTCCAGGCCGAAATCATCAGGCAGATTTTGCGCTTCCATAGGTAAAAGGTTTTAAATCGTGAACTTTGTGCATCATCATCCGAAACACATTAGCCGTGTAGAGCAATGATGTAATCGTAAAGCCTATTGCCCCACCCAGTATTATCAGCTCATTGCGCAATAAAACACCAGCTATTAAAAGTATAAAACCAAGCAGATAACTGATGTTTTGCCAGCGAAGCAAAGTATGGCTGTACATATCCTTCGGCATAGGTGTTTTAAAGCGGCCTACATAATCTTCGTAAGCGTGCATCCAAACTATAAACGGCAGTGTTTTAAAGGTTTGCCCCAGTATAAGTGCTGATATAAACCCCAGGAAAACGGAGATGCCATACACCAGGTAAATAGAAGACAGCAACGACTGCGGAAGGCCTAGTTTAGAACTAACCACTAACACCAATATGAGTGGCAACAATAGTAAAGCAAGCGCTACAAATGTCTGTTTCATGCCAAGGTCCAGGTCCTGGCGCTGCCGGGTTTTGGCTGCATCGCGCAGGAACAGGAGAAAGAGCACCACACCAGCAATAACCACCACCGCATACACAGGCAACAAAGACGTCTGAAACAGCAAATGGTCGGCAATGAAAAGCACCAATCCTGCATTGATCAGGTTATAAGACCAGTTCAGTTTCTTGGTTTCATCGTGGTGGGCCAGCAAAAACATCGGGATCAGTTTAGACCCTACACCAATTATCAGGAGTAAAAACCAACCGGCCATGCCAATGTGTGCATGCAACTTCAGGTAATGTGTATGATCAACTGGAAGGAAAGGCATCGTAAAATTTATAGCCATCAACAAACCTACCAGCCCCGTTACCAGCAGCCAGATAGCCGAAGTAACTATAAAATCAGACTCAATCGTCCATTTGGGGGCTTTGCGGGCAGTTTGCACCACATTGATATTGAAAAGTATAAAGGAAATAACCAGGCTGCAGGCCGCCACGTGCATGGGCCAACCCAGCTCAAAATTCCAGAAAGACCATGCTAAAAGTATAGTACCTAAACCTAGGAATCCGAAGGCTATAGTTGCCAGCTTCTCAGAGTATAGTTTACACTCGAGCACCACTGGCAATAACTGATAAAGCGCACCAAACACTAGCATAGTTGCCCAGCCAAGAGCAGCAACGTGTGTAAGGGTCAGCAGTTTTGGGTGAAAATAATGGCCGTTAAAAGCATCGGTAGAGAAAAGCAACAATACGCTTAACGCCACAAAAGCCAGGGCAGCAAACGCGTAATGCGGCAGCACAACCCATTTGCCCGGTGAGTTTGATGTAGTGGCAGTGCTCATGTTTTTTTACTTATAAATAAGTAAGTATACCTCGTTCGGGCCGACTTCGTTTATTGCTATCTCAAACCCACGTTCTTTTAATTGCGGCAACAGGAACTGCGGTACTCGTTTATGCACTACATACAGCGCTTCGTCGGCCGACAGGTTTTCCAGCTCGCCAAGTATAGTTACCATAGGTTGCGGCATTTCCAGGTGGCGCACATCTATGCGTTTAACTTTGCCACCAAACCGGGTCAAGGTTTTCTCAAAATCGTTGCTATCCGGTTTTATAGTTTCTTCCGTCTTAAGCTCAGTGGCTTGTTCCAACCAGAAGTAAGTATGCACCAGGTTCGGAGATTTTGTATCAGTGAAATAAGCGTAACCTTTCTTTTTAAGTATAGCGATGAGCGGCGTAGGCTCAAATGTATTAACTATCAGTAGCGCAGAAGTAGCGTCGATCTTATCTACGGCATCCATTATCTTCAGGAACGGATCGTTACCGGAGGCGATATCTTCACATACATCCAGCGTAATTATGTTATGCTTTGCCAGTGTGGCTGGCATTTCGGTGGCAGTTGTGGTTGGGGCCGACATGACATTTTCGGTTTTGGTAGTATTGCTTACGGTAAAGCCCAGTGGTGCCAGTTTTTCATAGAACCGTTCTACTTCGCAGCCGCCAATGCGGGCAGCGTCGGCTATAGTTACCCTCGAGGCCAATACTTTCCGCAAGATCGGGTTCCGGAGCTTCTCAAAGTGTCGGTTTATACTTGCTATGGCATCAATGGCAGCCGGGTTTTCTTTTATTAGGGCTGATATTTTGGTGTTGGCTGCTATTTGCATGGCTATTCTTTGTCAGGATTTTTAATCCAGAATTCCTGTGTAAAGTTGTCTAAACGCGGGTCGTGCTTATGTTCCAGCAGCTGACCAGCCAGTTCCAGATCGTCAGCAGGTGCTATAGTTTGCAGGTAAGGGAACAGTTCGCGTTCCTCCCAGCGTATATGATCAACCAGGTCCTTATCCAATACTTTAAACAGGTCTTTATTCATCGGGCTGCCGTCATCGATCAACTCTACCAATGTTTCGATAAGTTTGTGTTCTTCGTGCAATCTTGTGCGTTGGGTATCATCATGAGGAAGCAATCTTTCCATCAGCCATTCTTCTTCCTGGCAGTGCTCTTTCAGAATGTTGTTCCAGAAGTAGCGTACATATTCGCGCATCACTTCCAGATCAGCTCCGTTCTTAAGCCCCTGGCGCAGTTTCCAGCAAAATAGTAAGCCAAAATGGTGCTCCCTTGATAACGGAACCAGGCTTTTGTCTCTTTTCTGAGGTGCGATCGTCTTTTTCATGATAATGGTAATTTAATGGTTGTTACCTCCCCCTAACCCCCTCCTAAAAACAGGAGGGGGAATTTTTCTTAGCTCCCTCCCCTGTTTTTAGGGGAGGGCTCGGGAGGGGTTTTCTATTTCAACACTTCTTTCTCCAGCTCCAGCGCTTTCGGGAACAGGATGTTGTTCTCGAGGTGGATGTGGCGGAACAGGTCGTCTTCGAACTCCTGCAGTTTTTTGAACGCAACGGTATAAGTAGCGCAGGCATCAGCAGGCAAGGTATAGTTATTTGTTATTTCACGGATCTTCTCAAGCTCGTTGCCAGCGTGCTCGTGCTCCATTTCCATCATATTTATCGGGCTTTGGATAGATCCGAATGAAGGTTTGTCCAGTCTAACATTGCTCTTCTTCGCCTCATCCAGTTGCTTAATGTAAGGGAATAGCACACGCTCCTCTTTTGGCATATGCGACTCCAGCTCGTTTGCTACGTTAGTGAAGTGTTTTACAACGTCCAGCAGTTCAGGGTGGCGCTCACCGTGTACACGGGCAATTTTAGTTGTGTACTCATAAAGGGCAGGTATAGCTTCGCGCACATATTTATGGTGCATGTTCACGATATAATCTGCCAGGAAGCCCGGCTCCCATTTGTCGTACTCAGCCTGTCGGTTCTGCTCAGCTTCATCCATGGCAATAAGTTCAGCTTCCAGTTCATCCTGGCTGATGCCTTTTTCAGCACAAACCTGCTTCACTGATTTTTTACCGCCGCAGCAGAAGTCGATACCGAACTTTTTAAACACCTGGGCTTTGCGGTAATCTTTAGCTACCAGTTCACCTACAGTTTCGCCTTCTTCAGGAGTAAGCTTTGTAATGCGTGCTTCCCAAACTTCAGGACCCTGCTCCAGGTATTCCCACTTAAATATATTGCCACGCTCGCCCAATAACTGGTAATACACCGGCTTCGGATCGTGGTCGTTATGGATAATAAAAGAGTCGCCGCCTTTCATTTTGTCGAACCAATCAAAAATGGTTGGATGCTTCATGCGTGGCTCCAGAACTGTAACATCTAATTTTCTGTCTGCGAATAGTGTGGTTTCCATATTGGTTAATTTTTGTTTTTATAATCAATCACCGCTGTAAAGGTAAATGACGGGTTTTAAAAATAAAAGAGTTAAAGGTATTTTATTATTTTATTTAACGTACTATATTTACAAGTAGTTCATCTCTAATAGATTATTTGTTAAATATCTCTTAAAAATGTTCTTGTATACTATTGATAATCAATTCAATAATCTATACTATCAAAGTTAACCTTAACAGGAAGAGGCAAAAATGACTGAAGTCATATTAAGAGGTGACCTTGCTCATCCTTTAGGCAAACTATAAACTATAGCTTAGTACCTTATTACTATATAGAAATATCTTCTTATCCTTAAAAAGCTACCCTTTATGAAAAAACCTTACTCCCGAGCCGGCCTCTCCTTCTCCCGCCTTTTCACAAAGCAGGGCCAGACTGCCTACGACCAGTTTCAGTATGAACTCCGCTCTTCTACCATCCGCAACCCATCCGGCGATGTGGTGGCTGAGTTGCAGGATGTAGAAGTTCCGGCGCAATGGTCGCAAATCTCTACTGATATACTTGCCCAGAAATACCTGCGCCGCGCAGGTGTGCCGCAACCCGACGGAAGCACCGGCTCTGAAAGTTCGGTAAAGCAGGTAGTGCATAGGCTGGTGAACTGCTGGCAGCAATGGGGAATGAAGTATGGCTATTTTAAAAAGGAGGCTGACGCGCAGGTTTTTTATGATGAACTGGTATATATGCTCTTGGGACAGTATGCCGCCCCAAACTCGCCGCAGTGGTTTAACACAGGTTTGTTCGAGTCTTATGGTATACAAGGGAAAGCACAAGGACATTTTTATGTAGATTCGGATACCGGAAAACTGCGCGAATCGGATTCAGCTTTTGAGCACCCGCAACCGCACGCGTGCTTTATACTTTCTGTCGATGACGATCTGGCCCAGAAAGGCGGTATCATGGACTTACTCGTACAGGAGGCACGCATCTTTAAGTATGGCTCGGGCGTGGGCACAAACTTCTCTAATATCCGTGGTAAAAATGAAGCACTTTCCGGGGGTGGTACTTCTTCTGGTCTGATGTCTTTTCTGAAGGTGAGCGACCGTGCAGCCGGGGCCATTAAGTCGGGAGGGACAACGCGCCGGGCAGCTAAAATGGTTAGTCTTGATTTAGACCACCCCGAGATTGAAGAGTTTATTAATTGGAAAAAGGACGAGGAGAAAAAAGTAGCGGCCCTGATTGCTGCCGGTTATGCCAGCGATTATGAGGGTGAAGCCTATGCTACTGTTTCGGGACAGAACTCCAATAACTCCGTGCGCGTGCCGAACAGCTTCTTTAAAGCGCTGCACGAAAACACCGATTGGCACCTTACCGCCCGTACCGATGGAAGCATTCTAAAATCTATACCTGCCCGCAAACTATGGCAGCAGGTTGCTGATGCTGCCTGGGCTTGTGCAGACCCGGGAGTGCAGTTTGATACAACTATAAACGAGTGGCACACCTCCCCTGCCGAAGGCCCGATACGCGGCTCTAACCCTTGCTCCGAGTACATGTTCCTGGACAACACGGCCTGCAACCTGGCTTCGCTAAATTTAATGCGCTTTTTTAATGAAGAGAAGCAGGAGTTTAATGTAGCCGCCTTTGAACACGCCTGCCGCCTCTGGACGGTGGTGCTGGAGATTTCGGTGCTGATGGCGCAGTTCCCTTCCGAAATTGTAGCGCAACGCTCTTACGATTACCGCACTATAGGTTTAGGTTACGCCAACCTGGGCGCATTGCTAATGGTACAAGGCCTGCCTTACGATAGCGACGCTGCCCGTGCCATGGCTGCTGGTATTACTTCGCTCATGACAGGTATAGCTTACAAAACTTCAGCTGAAATGGCTGCTGCTTTAGGTGCCTTTGCCAAGTATGAAGACAACCGCGAGAGCATGCTACGCGTGATACGGAACCATCACCATGCCACCTATAACGAGTCTGACAAGTATGAAAATTTAAGAATAAAACCAGTAGGGCTGAATCAGGAGCTATGTCCAGCACCGTTATTAAAATCCGCCCAACAGGCTTGGGATGATGCACTGGCACAGGGCTCAACGTATGGCTACCGCAACGCGCAGGCTACTGTTATTGCCCCTACCGGAACTATAGGTTTATTGATGGATTGTGACACCACGGGTGTAGAGCCAGACTATGCGTTGGTAAAGTATAAAAAGCTATCGGGCGGAGGGTATTTCAAGATCATTAACCAATCTATACCTGTGGCGCTGCAGAAACTGGGCTATACTTTAGAGGAACGCAAGGCAATCGTGAACTATGCCAAAGGCCATAGCACCTTTGAGGGTGCTCCGCACATTAACCCGGAAACATTGCTGAAAAAAGGTTTTTTGCCGGAGGAGATCGTTCAACTGGAGGCGTCATTGCCTAAAGCCTATGATGTCGCTTCGCTGTTCAGCGCTTATACGTTGGGTACAGATTGCCTGGAAAGATTAGGCTATACGGAAGCGAAGTATAACAGTCCCGATTTTAACCTGCTGCAGGCGCTTGGCTTCACGGCAAGGCAGATAGACGAGGCCAACAATTATGTGTGCGGCACCATGACCGTGGAAGGTGCACCATACCTGAAACCAGAGCATTACCCGGTGTTTGATTGCGCCAACCGCTGCGGCAACAAAGGAACGCGTTTTATAAAAGCTGAGGGTCATATTTACATGATGGCAGCAGTGCAACCATTCATTTCGGGGGCTATCTCTAAAACTATAAACCTGACAAACGAGGTGAGCGTGGAAGATGTAGCCCGTTGCTACGAACTGTCGTGGGAGCTGGGACTGAAAGCCTGCTCTATTTACCGCGACGGCAGTAAACTCTCACAGCCGCTAACCTCTAAAAGCAACCAATCTGAGGAGAAAGACGAGCCGGAGGAAACTAACACTGCCGCCACTGCCGACGAAAAGTATAACGCCGAGCAGATTCTGAAAGCAGCCCAATCCATACTCGCCGATTCAGCGAACGAGGGCTTCCGGCAGGAACTGGTGCGCATGGTAGAGCGCCGCAAACTGCCAGACAAACGCAATGGTTTCACGCAGAAAGCCAAGATAGATGGCCATACCGTTTACATCCGTACGGGTGAGTACCCAGACGGAACGATGGGCGAGCTGTTTATTGATATGTATAAAGAGGGAGCTTCTTTCCGGTCTATACTTAACTGTTTTGCTATTTCGGTGTCGTTGGGGCTGCAATATGGCGTGCCGCTGGAGGAGTTCGTGAACCGCTTTACCTTTACCCGCTTTGAACCGGCAGGCCGCGTAGAGCATCCCAATATTAAGTCAGCCACTTCGGTGTTTGACTACGTGTTCAGGCTGCTAGGTTATGAGTATTTGAACCGCACCGACCTGGTACATGTGAAGCCGGAGGAACCGGAGATAATTAACAATGAACCATCGCAGCAAACTATAGCAACAACTACAGCAGAAACACCGGCAGGCAACGGACAAAACTATAAATTGGTAACTACCCAGAGCCGAACGGTGTTGTTAGAGCAAACCCAACAGGTACTGGCCAGCATGATGGGCGATGCACCGGCCTGCAACGTCTGCGGCCACATCACCATCCGCTCCGGCACCTGCTACAAGTGCCTGAACTGCGGCAATAGTTTGGGTTGTAGTTGAGACCTCCCCCTAACCCCCTCCTAAAAACAGGAGGGGGCACTTTTTAATCACCCTACCCTGTTCTAAGGGGAAGGCAAGGGTGGGGTAATCCTGATTCAAACATTAACTTTACAACATGACACAAAAACAAGACATACTGACTTTAGACGATATTAAATTACTGGTAGATACTTTTTACAGCCGTGTGCGGGCAGATGAATTGCTGGGGCCGATCTTTGACGAAAGGATTCAGGACAGATGGGCGCGGCACCTGGATATTATGTACCGTTTCTGGCAAACTGTATTGCTGGAAGAACTCACCTACCAGGGTGCTCCAGGCACCAAACATATTACCTTACCGGTTGGCGCCGAGCATTTCGACCGCTGGATATCCATCTTTTTTACCACGATAGACGAACTGTTTACCGGCGAGAAGGCAGAGGAAGCGAAATGGCGTGCGCAGAAAATGGCCGATATGTTTGCCTCCAAAATAGAGTTTTACAAAAAGAATCAAGGAAGAACGATCCTGTAAACTATAAGATCAGATGCAATACGAATCGTATTTAGTTCTCATCATTTTTGTGTGGGTGGGTTTTGTGAGCGCCATCAGTTTTATGGAAGCCTGGCTCAAGTTCCGGGCACCGGGGGTAACGCTTCCTATAGGTTTAAGTATTGGTCGCCTCATATTTAGCGGCCTGAATAAAGTGGAATGGTTCTTTGGACTGGCTTCTATGCTGCTGCTCTTCTTAACGAACAGGTTCGGAGATAGCTCGGCATACTTTCTTTTTATCCCGATACTTATTCTGCTGCTGCAAACTGTATGGCTTTTGCCTGCCATGAACAAGCGGGTGAATCTGATAATGGCTGGAAATGAACTACCGAAATCGACGTTACACTTTTATTACATCGGAGCTGAGCTTGTAAAAGTAGTACTGTTGCTTATTTTGGGAGTGAAGTTGCTGTGAAATCCCTGAAGAGAGCGGCTAATTTTTTATAGTTGCTTCCTGGCTTTCAAGACGCTCACAGGTCTTTAAGACACTGTGAGGTCTGGTGGTTAATTGCGCTATAAAGAACAGTAGAATACCAACCGGCAGAAGTATACTTACCCCAAAAAGCAGTTCGTTATAGTTGGGAATAATGCCAAGGCCAAGCCAGTAAAATAATCCTTGTCCGAAAAGTATAGTTTCACTTCCTATAAATGCAAGTATAAACAGGCCCATCCCCCAACGGCTTATACTTTGCTTAAAGCTCACCCAACCTAGCTGCGTAAAAAAGGCAAGTACAAAAAAGCTCACAAACCCGATCAGCACCAGGTGCAGGTAACCGATAATAAAGTGCCGGATATTATAAGCGAGGTCAGCCATGTAAGGGAAAGCCGTGGAGAACTGCATCAGTGTTTTAAGTATGAAAATCAGCGCGGCAAGTATAAATAATACCTGTCCCCAACCGCTAAACAAACTATAGATCTGCTTTCGAACCGGCCACAACAACCAGGCAAGCAAACCAAGTGCTAATAACTGAACCGAAGCAGCAACTCCGGCAACTATGTAAACGATAGCATCAGGTTTTATCCAGAGCACCGATAGCAGGTAAGCCGGCAGACAGGCCCAGAACATCAGCCTGAAAAACAGCAAACTATAGTTTTGGTTGAAACTAACTTTATACTTCTCCAGCAGCCAGAAAAGTAAACCCAGTACCGCAAACGTAAACCAGCCGTTGTAAAGGAAATGCAGATAAAAATAGATGGCATTATAGTATAGCTGCGTGCCGCTATGCTCGGTTGTCATAATGGGTCCCATCGCCCAAGGCCCCAGCGAAGAAAGCGCCAGGAAAACCAGGGCTGCCTTTATAAACCGAAACGACAAACTATGGTTTCCCCTGCCAACCTTAAACGCCTTCGCATCTTTCAGAAACCGAAGTATAAACCAATAGCTTAGCAGGATATGCGCCGTGGAAAAAGTAATGGAAACGGCTCCATACCCTTGCACCGGAAAACTGAGCAACATGCCCAGCACCGCTACTTGCGCCAGCCAGAATTGCCAGAAATATACTTTCTTATTCCTGATTTCGGAAGGCAGATAGGCATGTAGCAGCGCAATGGAAAGCGCCGGGTAAAGCCAGCCCAGCAGTGCCGCATGCGAGTGGGCGTGCAGCAGATATTTATAGTTCAGGCCTGCTATAGGTGCTACAAAAGTCCAGCGCAGCAATAAGCCCAGCAGCGCAATTACTACCAGGCTCAGTAATGCCGAAAGCAGTGGCAAACGCCATCGACCTATAGGTAAACCAGTTATTCCCTGGGTGTCAGGCATTATTTAAAATAGGTCTGATACTGCCCCAATCTCTCGGAAAGGCGGTTACGGGCATCAAGTGCCTTTTCCGGGTTATCAGTTTCCAGGGTTTTTACATCGTCCAGCATCGGCATCAGGTAAGTGTGCAACATGTCGTGCTCGGGGCCTTTCATGCGGCAATCGTTAAATACCTCCTGGAAACCAAGCTGCATCGTACGGCCCAATTCATTTATAGCATACAATGAGTCCGCGTCAGGTTGGGCCAGGTAATCCTGCATCAGTTGTTGTAATTCCTGCATGTTGGCATTAGTAGCTTCATCAGCCTGCCATTTTTCTTCGCCGTTAAGGGCAAGTTCTGTGGTGGCAACATGTACCGTGCTATGGCCAGCTTCGTCGTGAGGTTGGTGAGAGCACGAAAACATAAGGCCGGCCGCTACCAGAACTATAAATGCGATCTTCATAGTAAAAACATTTAAGGGTAAAACTATAAAACTATAGCCTACTTAAAAACTATAGTTTTATAGCAAAATGTTAAATTTTATACTTCCAGTGCCAGAACTTCCTGCAACACCTGCACCAGGTCCTGTTGCAGCGACTGACTCCTGTCTTTAGCGTACCATAGTTGCACCTGGTGCACCAGGTCTTCGTGGCTTATGTCAGGCTGTTCGGCTTTCAGTTGTTTTACCTGTGCCTGTATAGCTGAAGGGCGCGGTCCCCAGGTAAATACACGCTCTCCTGTTTCAGCATCTATGCTGATAAGCTTTGGAATCGCGCGGCTTCCATTTGTAAGGCAGGTATCCATCAGGTCTGGGTTCTCATCGCGAAGCAGGATTGTTAACTCTATATTAGGAGTTTGGTCGGCAATAGCGGCAATAGCTGGTAATATCTGGGCACCGTCGCCACACCACGATTCAACCAGTATCAACCATTTCCAGTTCTGCTGGTTTTGCTCTAATAGCTCTTTTAATTCCGGCTGTAAAACAAACTGTTTTTCCACGCGCTTCATGCGTTGCTGGTTCAGTTTAGTAAAACCAATTCTCTGTTCGGTTTGCTCATCGCCGGTAGTTTTGTTCTGGGCTACCAGTTCTTCCGAAAGGGCTTTAAATTCCTGGTACGTCATTGGGTTTACCAATTGTGGGGTTGTTATATTTTTCATCATTGGAGATTTTAAATTTATACTTCAAAATTAAGTATCGAACAGCACACGCAACATGACACAAGTCACTTATAATAAATAATTTATCACCATTTTAAAGTATAGAGTTAAGTTTTTTAAAAGCAATGATACAAGTCATTTTTGAGGCTGACACTGCTCATTTATGACAGGGTTTTGTGCGGTTATCTTGCGGTGTTTTACAGCAAAAAGTTCCTGCCCATGCTAAAGCGTGCTTTTGGTACCGCAACCGGAATAAAACTCATCTTCGGCTGTCTTTTTATAAGCTTCCTGTTTTTTACGGCCTTTGTGTATACTTCGGAAGTACCAGAAACAGTATCGCCTGCCGAGCAGGAACTTGCGCTGAAAGGCAAGCACCTCTGGCAGCAAAACAACTGTTCTGCTTGCCACCAGCTCTATGGTTTGGGTGGCTACCTGGGTCCCGATGTAACTAACGTGATGTCGGCGAAAGGCAAGGGAGAGTTATACGTGCGGGCAATTTTGCAACATGGTACCGCTACCATGCCCGACTTTAAACTCAAACCTGACGAAATTCAGGCATTGGTGGTTTTTTTAAAGGATGCTGATAAGAGCGGCAAAGCAGACCGAAGCCATTTCCGGACAGACCCCTACGGACAGATACACCAAACCAACACCTCGCAACCATGAGCAAACCAATCGGATTATTAAGTATAGCCACGGGGCTTGTGTTTTTGCTGGCAGGCGTATTATTTGGTGCGCTTGGCGGCATTTTTTATTTATTCCCGAACGAGCTCCGCGATATCATTCCTTTCGCAAAACTGAGGCCGCTCCATGTATCTTCCATCATTTTCTGGATTCTGTTTACAGCTATAGGTGGCTTGTATCTATACTTACCAAAACAAAAGAAACAAACTATACAACGCCTGCCGGTAGTTCAGTATATTCTGCTTTTAATAGCCGCACTGGCCATACCTGTTTTTTACGCATTGGGTATTTTTGGTGGCCGCGAGTACTGGGAATTCCCTCCCCAACTGGGCCTGATCATCGCATCCTCTTTTGTTGTGCTGGCCATTGTATTTTATAAACGCATCAAAAAAAGGCCTGTAATTGGCAAATGGCCGGTTTACCGTTGGATGTGGATGTGCGGTATCCTGTTTTTTATACTTTCGTTTGCTGAGTCGTACTTGTGGCTGCTCCCCTACTTCGAGAAAAACCTGGTGCGCGATATGGCGGTGCAATGGAAATCGTACGGCTCGCTGGTTGGCTCCTGGAACCTGCTGATAAACGGCAGTGCCCTCTTTGTAATGGAGAAGATAAGCGGCAACAAAAAGATCGCGCGTCAACCGTTGGCTTATGCAATGTTTTACCTTGGGTTATTTAACCTGATGTTTAACTGGGGGCATCACATCTATAGTTTACCAGTAAGCAATGTTATCCGATACACAGCTTACGCTGTAAGTATGACCGAGCTGATCATACTTGCCAAGATCATCTGGAACTGGCGAAGCTCGCTTTCTGATGCAAAAAAACACAGGCACCTGCTTTCTTACAGGTTCTTTACTGCTGCCGATATCTGGATATTTCTAAATCTGGTGATGGCGCTGATGATGTCGGTACCGGCTATTAACCTATACACGCACGGCACACACATTACGGTAGCACATGCCATGGGTACCACGATAGGTATAAACACCATGTTATTGTTTGCTTCCGCAACCTATGCATGCAGTCGCTTTGCTAGCCGTTTCAGCACAAAACAACTGAAGTACATAAACTCAGGCTTATACCTTAGTAATGGCGCCCTGCTTATATTCTGGATATCGTTGATCGGGGCTGGCGTAGGCAAAGCAGTAATGCAGGTACAAAACCCAGATATACCTCATGCCCTGCTTATGCGCGAACTGGTGCCTTGGTTTGTTGGCTTTACAGTGTCCGGAATAGGCATTGCGATGGGTATTATACTCATTGTTTTGCCACTGCTTAAAACCATCATACATAAATTCTCTACTAAAGTCACTCAACCCGAAACTCAATTACAGGCATCATAACCATGCATACGGCAACTATAAAACCCATCGATCAGCAGTTTAACCCCGACAACCTGCAAATAGCTTTCAGAACAAAAACCAACAGCGAACTGAAACTGGCGCACTTCCTTTTTAAACTGATGGAAAGTCCTGCCCTTGTTAAAGCAGGCGGATTAGCAGCGCGCGCAGCACTGGCATTAAAACTACCGGTAAAAGGTTTGATCAAGCGGACGATCTATCGCCATTTTTGCGGCGGAACTACAGTAAATGAAGCACAAACTGTAATGCATCGCCTGAATAAAGCCAATGTGCATACCGTGCTCGATTACGCTGCCGAAGCACAGGAAACCGAAACAGGTTTCGATAAGGTAAAAGACGAAGTGTTTCGTAATATAAGTATAGCTGTTAAGACCGGATCATTCAGTTACCTGAGTATAAAGCTTACCGGTATCGGCCCTAAAGAAGTGTTCCGAAAACTGCACGAAAATGAAACGTTGACGACCACAGAACAGCAGGCATTTAACCGCACAAAAAGAAGACTGGATGCCATTTGCCAGGCAGTAGCAGAAGCTGGACTAACCTTATACATCGATGCTGAAGAAAGCTGGATGCAGGACCCTATGGATGAACTGGCTGAAAAAATGATGCTGCGCTATAATTTGGGAAGAGCTGCTATTTTTAATACCCTCCAGATGTACCGAGTAGACAGGGTAAGCTATTTAGAAGCATGCTTAAAACGTTTTGAGACGGAGCAGGCAATAGCCGGTATAAAAATAGTACGCGGAGCTTACCTCGAAAAAGAACAATTGCGCGCTCAGGATAAAGGTTATCCATGCCCGGTTTTTACGGCTAAACAGGATACCGATAATAGCTTTAACAAAGCCATTGACATTTGCCTTGACAACCTGAACCGTGTAGAGTTATGCGCTGCAACCCATAACGAGGCCAGTACTTTATACCTGGTAAACCGCATTCAGGAAGAAAAGGTGAAGCCTTATAAAGAGCGCGTGCACTTTTCACAGCTTTTTGGCATGAGCGATAACCTGACCTTTAACCTGGCCTACTCCGGATTTAATGTATCAAAATACCTGCCTTATGGCGATGTGGCTACTACCATACCATATTTGCTTCGCCGGGCCGAAGAGAACACATCCATAGCCGGGCAAATGGGCCGCGAGCTCAGCCTGCTTAAACAGGAAATGAAACGACGACAACTATAACTATATAACAAATTTAATGCACAGGCCTTAGCAAATACCTAATTGCTAAGGCCTTCTGTTTTGGTAGCTACAAACAGTAATCATCTGTCAATTGTAACTCACTTCCTTTTGTCTCGTTTTTTATAGTTCAATCAACCATACAAGGCTATGAAAAAACTACTTATTATAGGATTAGGCTTTTTTGCTTTTGCCTGCAGCGATGCAAACACAACTAACGAAGAAGCACAGACTGAAACCACCAACGAAGAAACTTTAGGTGACGGTGATGTAGAGATTGGCTCTGGGGAAGAGATAAGTCCGCAGTTAGAGCTCGACGAAGACTCTGCCCGCCTGGAAGTGACCGACACCTTGTCGGCTGAAGACGTTCAGTAAGTATAAAAAAAGCGCAGCACTTTCGTGCTGCGCTCAAAAATCACAAAACACTGACTTATTAAGATCACAGATCTCGTTTGGAAAAAATTCTTCTGGAAGTAAAATACGGTACCAGCACCCACAGCAATAACAAGCCAAAAGCCAATCCAACACCCCACAAACTACCCAGTATACTTTTGTACAGCGCACCGGTATAGCCCATCAACGCAGACACATCCAGGTTTAGCAAAACTATAATTCTGCCCAGGTCTATCGGGTTTAAAGCTGTTAAGGCAAGCGTAGCATTCTCTAAAGGATAATCGCTGAAAGAGTAAAGTATAAACAACACAATACCATCGTAGATCAAAGCAAAGTAGAACCACAATAGCAGCGCTATACCTATACCTTTGGCTTTATCGCGGGTAATGACAGAAGCCAGGAACGCCATTGCAACAAAAATAAAGGTGATGAACACCCCTGTAAGCACTAAGTATAAACCTGTTAAACTGGCACCAAAAAACAGCACCGGCAAACCAACACCCAGCACAAAAGCACCAGATAAAGAACAGGCCACACCCAGGTACTCGCTCATAAATATCTTTTTCCGGTTTATAGGTTGAGCTACCAGCAGTTCCATAAACTCATAAGAGTTGTAAAAGTGTGTAGTCGCGAAGATAATGCTTATAAGGGGAACAGTCAGTAAAACCAGGTTCAGCAAACTCAGAATAGCCTTATCCGGGTTGCCGCCCAGGTTAAACAAACCGATAGACAGCAACAGCAGAAACAAAGTATAAGCCAGTACTATTTTGTTCCGTACGATGTCGTAGAAAACGTATTTAATGATTTTGTTCATGGCTTAGTCCTCCTCGTTCATTATTTTGGCAATAGCACGGCTCAGGCGCTCTTCATTAGTCTGGGCTTTTATGTCTGCTATCGTTTCATGGAATTTCAGTTGTCCGTCTACCAGGCAAACCACTTCGTCGGCTACTTCTTCCACTTCGCTCATAATATGCGACGTGATCAGGATCAGCTTCCCTTTTTTCTTTTCCTTCAGGATCTTGCACTTCAGAATTTCAGCAGATATCGGGTCGAGACCGGCGGTAGGCTCATCAAGTATAAGTATCTGCGGATTGAACATAAAGGCCAGCGCGGCGCTTACTTTTTGCTTTGTACCACCCGATAAGGAGCCCATTCGCTTCTCATACATTTCCTCCAGACTATAAAGCCCGATCAGTTCTTCATCCACTTGCTTTACATCTTTGCGAATGTCCCGAATCATGCTGATGACCTGGCGGATCTTCATGTTTTCAGGATAACGGCCTATTTGTGGCATATAGCCTATCTTGCTTCGGTAGGCATGCTGCTTCAGTATACTTTCGCCGTCAATTTTTATATCGCCGCTATCGGGCAGCACCATGCCAAGTATACACTTGCTCATAGTGGTTTTGCCGGAGCCGTTCGGGCCGATAACCGATATCACTTTGCCTTCGCCGAAACGGACACTTACGTCCTTCAGCACCTGCAGCTTACCGTACGACTTTTGTAAGTTTTCTATCGTTATCATAGTTGTTCTTTCTCATCATGGGTTGCTCATCAACCAGGTTTTCAGGTATAAAGCTTGGCAACACTTTTTCAATGTTATCCATCATATCAACCATAAAACTGCGCATAAACATAATAGAGGGCGGCACTTTCTCCACCAGCATCGAGTATAAACTTACCGGCCTGTATGGCACATCCCCTACCTTATCTTTATCCAGATCGTAGCCGCTATACTTATCCCAGTAATTGTTCTCGAAGTGGTTCATGGTTGGCGTGCCGTTGGTACTCACATCAAAAGAGTTTGATGTAAAATTGTTCAGCCGGAACGTGTCCTGTATACAGCTGCTCAGCAAACGTACGGCCCAGCCGTTTTTGTCAAATTCGTTGTGCTTTATATCTAAGCGGCTCGAGCTTTCCATGTAAATGCCGGTCGTATTCTGGCGGAATGTATTGTTATGGATAATGCTGCTACTGATGTCCTTTAACAGCAAACCATAAGCTGCAGCACCCCAGTTATTCTCAAAAGTATTATGCTCCATCCGTATGTCGCGGGTATACATTACGGCTACACCAGCGCCATTCATCCGGAAAGTATTATGGGTATAAACATTTCGGTCGGAGAACATAAAATGCAAGCCATAGCGTAGGTTGTTCTCGCTTAAGTTGTTCTTTACTTCGCTGTCTTTTACAAACTCCAGGTAAATGCCATCTCGGTGGCCTTGCAGCTTGTTGTTGCTTATTACAGCATTATCGCAGTACCATAAGTGTATGGCATTTCCCAGTGCCGATTCATTCAGACCTTTTACATCCTGGCCGGTAACCACATTGCCTTTTATCACACAGTTATCAGAGTTCTGCAGGTAAATGCCGAAGTAAGTGTTAAGTATCGTGTTGTTCAGTATCCGGATGTTGCTGCGCTCTATAACGCGGATAGCAGCATCGTCGCGGGTATAACTGGTTCCAATATTCTTTAAAGTGAGGCCCTCTACCGTTACGTTATCAGAAGTAATGGTAATGATCTGGCCTTTATAGTTTCCGTCGATAACCGGGTAGTTACGCCCAAGTATAGTTATCGGCTTGTTAACTTCAATTCCATGTTCCTTATACTCTCCACCTTCTATCAGCACAGTATCGCCGGGCTTTGCTTTTGCCACAGCCTGCTTCACAGATGTATAGGTACAGGTTTTGCACACCTTTAGTGTACTGCCATAGGTAACAGAATTACCCAGTAACAGCAACACCAAAGTGGCAAGTATAAATATGATATGTTTACTTAGGTCTCTCATTATTTTTAACGGCTTCTACCGCATCGTTCCAGTTAAGCAGACGTCCGCCATGTTCCTGTTGCATTTTTGCTGCAGTGGCCTGGTCCTCTATCGCTGTCATGTACATGCCCATCGGGCTTGGCAAAGCTATAGTTTGCAAATAAGTTGCTTTAGTGGCATCTATCAGTTCACCTGGTCTGGTGAAATCAGTTACCAGCAAAAAAGCGGCATTCTCAGTTTGTTCCGGTTGCTCGTTGGCATAAGCCATCAGGCATTCAGCTGAGTCGAAGAAGTAGGCTTTCCCCTTATCATTCACCAGCTCGGCACCATATCGGTTATCTGCTACCGTCATGTTGCAATGGGTGCAGTTAGCAGCCCCATAAGCAATCGGTTTTGGCTCCGGCGAACAACCTGCAGTTAAGAACAGGATGAGAACCAGGCTGTGCAGTAGATATACCTTTATGTTTTTCATGTTGCAAATGCTTTGTTAGAGTTTACGGGTTTATTTGCCTTATCAGACCTGCGACTCAGGAAATATACTATCCCTGAAAATACAACTGCCAGCAGAATACCCAGGCTACCAAGAGCCGGCAGCGAAAGTGCTTCAAAGTTGAGCAGGGTCTTATGGCCTAAAAGTGGCGGAATATACGTCATGCCAGGTACTTTAATAGGCGCTTCCGGGCTAAGGTTGGTTCCGAATTTAACGAGCCACAGGTAAAAGTCAAGTATACCGGCAGCACCGCCAACCATAAGCAGAACAGTCCAGGTCAGTACAAGTTTAGCTTTACCAATCAGCGCAACTATAACACCTGTTATCATAAAGGCAATTACAATATAGGGCATATAGGTAAGCTCGGCAAACGACTCAGCATGTATCGGCTCCATACCGATGTAGTGGTTCAGGATATTGAAGTTCTGAAGAACGTGGTCGGAACTGCCGCCAAGTTTATTTACCCAGATGTGTAGCTCGAGGCCTTCAGGATATTGTGGGGCTTTAAGGTATATCTTCCACATCGGGAACATAAACAGTAAGCCAAGAGATAATGCTGCCACAATCATCAGCACTTTATGGTAAGCTTTCATCCTTCTATATTTAAGGTGAATTGAAAAAGGGTCGCGTTGTAGAAATATGCTTTTACCATTTCAATCTTCAGATGACTTATCACCCTGATCCCCTGCAATCCAATCGAGACCCCTGGATGAAAATTTTTAACTGAAGTATGCGCAACTCATAAAAAAATACAGCGGAGGCTACATGGGTAACCTCCGCTGATTTACCCAGTTAAAGCACTATTGAGTTGATGCTACTCCTGGAATGTTTTGTTTCTTTTTACCGGTCGAGAATTTGATCGGCACGTTAGATCCTTTTGGAGATACCCTTACATAGCCCTGCATTTCCTGGTGAAGCGCAGAACAGAAGTCTGTGCAGTAGAAAGGATATACACCGGCTTTCTTAGGTACCCATCTTAATGTTTGAGTAGCACCTGGCATAACCAGGGTTTCAGCTGTGTTGGCACCCATCATGGCAAATCCGTGAGGTACGTCCCAGTCCTGCTCGAGGTTAGTAACGTGGAAGAGGACTGTGTCACCAACCTGAATACCTTCAATGTTATCTGGTGTCATGTGGCTACGTATGGCTGTCATCTTCACTCTAACCACGTTGCCTTCACGCTTCACGCTAACATCGGCTTCCTTCTTAACTGCATGCGGGTGAGTATTCTCATCCAGCTTATAGAATTTAACACTCTTAGGTGCTACTTTCTCAGCTAATATGGCCTGTGCATAGTGTGGTTCGGCTACAGTCGGGAAGTCAAGCAGAAGTTTCATTTTCTCGCCAGAGATGTCGATCAGCTGTGCAGAGTGCGCCAGTTCCGGACCAGTAGGCAGGTAACGGTCTTTTGTGATCTTGTTCATCGCTACCAGGTACTTGCCATGCGGCTCTTTTGTATCGCCACCAGGTATCATTAAGTGACCAACTGAGTAGTAAACCGGGATTCTGTCAACAACGCTCAGGTCGTTCAATTTCCACTTCACAACTTCTGAAGACACGAACATAGAAGTATAAGCGTTGCCTTTTCCGTCGAACTCAGTGTGCAATGGTCCTAAGCCTGGCTCTTTCACTTCACCTTTCAGTACAGATTCATACTTCAAGATCGGAATACCGTTCTTCTCGCCATCAAATTGTTTGTTCTTAATAGCATCCTGCATTTTAGCAAAAGAGAATACCGGAATAGCTGAAGCAAGTTTACCGCTTACTACCATGAACTCACCTGAAGGGTCAACGTCGATACCGTGAGGTGATTTAGGAGCAGGTAACAGGTACATCATGCCCGGACAATCTTCAGGTAACAGGTAGCGCACTTTCTTCTTCACAGTAGATTTAGCGATGTGCGTATCCTTATCCATTTTGTTATGGTAGTAGTTAGCCGGCATTTCGCGCGCTTTGCCTTCTTTGGCATATTTAGCTGCTAATTTCCAGTTCACTGCTGCCAGGTAATCCTTATCGTTCTGCGATGCGCCTACTTCTTTCAAAGTACCGGCCTGCTCAGAGTTATAGGTTGTAAAGAATACCCAGTCGTTAGACGGGCCTTTACCACCATTAGCTAAGTCATAGTCGAAACCAGGAACCAGGATCTGGAAGTCAAGGTCCATGTCGCCTTTCTCAGGGTCGATCTTAATAAAAGAGATAGAGCCTCTGAATTCCTCACCATATTTCTCAAGCGAAACGTCACTTGTACCACCTTTCATATCAAGCGGAACTGAGAAACGTGTACCTGCAATTACATACTCGTTATTGTTTGTTGGGTATGGCGAGCAGTGGTTACCAGCTGAGTTAGGAATCTCCATGATCTCAACTGTCTCAAATGTGGTCAGGTCGATACGCGCTACACGAGGCGTGTTGTTACCGTTCACAAATAACCAGCGTCCGTCAGTCTGTCCGTCAGTACGAGAAAGTTTAGGGTGGTGAAGGTCGTCCCAAGGAACAAAACCATGTGATGTGTTCAACATCGCTTTTGTTTCCTCGTTGTAACCCCAGCCGTTCTCACCGTGCTGCGTGAATACAGGGATGATCTTTAACAGTCGGCCTGAAGGAAGACCATAAACAGACACCTGACCGTTAAAACCGCCCGACAGGAAAGAGTACAACTCATCATGCTTACCGGGAGCTACATACACTGCCGATGCAGCGTCTGAAGACAGCCCCTCCGCCATTGCAGAGCCATCGCCGCCCGACTTTGAGCAGCCTTGCAGCCCTGCACCTGCTACCACTGCCATCAGCAGGGCTGCTGCAGGTGCAGCCTTTTTAAACTTACTAAATAGATTTTCCATGAAAGTATGGTTTGTGTAGAATTTGCTACTAATTAAATAGACTGATCGTTCTTTCTCAGGAACTCCAGTATAGCTCTGGCATCCTGCTCGGTCACGTTCTGGTTGGTCATCTGTGTTAAGTGCTCAGCCAACAGTTTTTTTGCTTCCGGATCTTTTTTCGTCATTTCTTCCGGGTTAATGATCATGTTCATTACCCATTCCGGCTTGCGTTTTTCGGTAACTCCAGCAAGGCCTGGGCCTACTATCTTCTCATCAGATAACTGGTGGCAGGCAGAGCATTTGCCTTCAAAAATTGTTTTACCTTCAGCGGCTAAAGTCTCGTCTATACCGTCCCCTATTTCAACGGTAGTTACAGGTCCTATTCCTTTACCATCGTCAACTGCAGTTTCCTCAGCTGCTCCCTGATCTGCAAGGCCGGTCTCTTCCTGGGCATCAGCTGACTGGTTTTCGTTATCTCCGGATGAGCAGCTAAACAGCATAGTACCGCTTACCAGCAGTGCTAATCCGAATTGCACTGGTTTTAAAAGATTTGAAAGTGTTTTGTTCTGATTTTTCATGATTTTTAAAGCTTAATTGTAAGTGTTTGGAAATAATAAGTGCGATTATTTACGTAACAAAAGTATAACAGCGCCCGACGCCATTAAAAGACCTTTATCTCTTTTATTGATGACATATATCATCTTTTTTAAATGTAAGTGACATTACTTTCCTTATTAGCCTGATTAGCCCATTGTTACGCCCAGTACGTTAAATTGGTTAACAATTCCCCAATTCCAGGCCTTGTAACACTGTTAAAACCAGCTTTGAAAACATTATAGGGATTTCTCCGTTTTTTAAACCAATGTACATTTAATCATAAACCAGAAGAAAGACTATGGAAGCACAAGATTTAAAGAACAAAGCTGACAGAGCAAATCCACAACACAGAGAGGGGCCAATTGCCAGAACAATAGAAGAGTATACTGCCAAGTTACCTTCCGACTTATTTTTATGGGCAGCTTTAGGCTCAATGGCAGTTTCTGCTACTCTGAAGATCATGAAGAAAGATGATGAAGCCTTATTTGTAGGCCAGTGGCCAGCTCCTTTCCTTTTATTAGGTCTTTATAATAAGATCGTGAAGGTAGAAGGACACGACAAGCAAGACAGAGGCAGATAAAAGCCTTGTAGCAATATAATAAGAAGCCCCGGCCTTAACCTGCCGGGGCTTTTTGTTTGGAGTTTATTTTTACTCCACGTTTATGCGCTTCTTCTGCTGTGGGGTTTGTTTGTTTTTAGGCACTTTTATCTGTAGCACGCCATTTTCGTACTGGGCTTTAACTTTATCGTGGTTTATAGTTTCGGGCAACCGGAAAGTGCGGCTAAACGAACTATAGTTATACTCGCGGCGATGGAAGTTCTCTTTATTTTCCTTTACATCTTCTTCCTTTTCGCAACTAACCGAGATCATGTCCTCCTGGATCTCTATGTTAAAGTCATCGCGTTGCATACCGGGCACTGCCACTTCTATACTATATTCTTTTTCATTTTCCCTGATGTTGGCAGCCGGCAAATTACTGTTTCCTGCCCTGCCCACATGCATTGGCATCAGGAGCATGTCATCATCAAACATACGGTCGATGTCGTTGAAAAAGCCTGAAAACATATTGCGTCTTTGAGGCTTCTGTTCTTCTCTTCTGCTTAACGATCTCATTTTGCCTCCTTTCTAAAGTTATTGAAACATGATTGTATACACTATAAATATACGATAGGCCAATTACCTTGTTTATAATACGTTACACTTTAAAAATACTGCTAGTCCTTAATAATTATACTTACAGCCTATACTTTTGAAGCATGCCAGCACATGAGTAAAATGGCCATAAAGCTCATCTGTTGCGTACAATTGAAAACTACTCTTAGCATTTTAGGAGGAGATCAAACTATAGTACAGGACCTACTGATTTTTTGAAGCATAGAAATTATAGTTGGCTTTATGCAGGCCTATTGTAAAATTTAAACACAAACAGACTTTACTTTCTGATTATAAGCGCGATAGCTTGTTTAATATAGTTATTCGTTTATATTTGCTTTTAAAATCTATTGTAAAGCAATAGCTCGGGCATTATAACCCAATTTACCTGTACCTCTTTTATTATTTAGTCAGCTAATAATGGATACGCCTGCATTTATAGAGTTTAAACTGGACCAGACAAAACAATTATTGTATGGCAGGTGGTTGCGCGATATTACCTTCGAAGAGTATAAAGCTGGCTTGCATCAAACCTATAAACTAATTCAGCAGCATAACATCAGACTTTGGTTACAGAACAGCGAAAAGTTATCTCCCCGCTCGCTACCAGAGGTAAAATGGGTATCAGAAGAGTTTGGATTGATGCTGATGCAAAGCGATGTGAAATACCTGGCTATTGTTACACCACGCAGTTCGGCACATTTCCCGGATTTACAGGCCATGCGCGAAAAAGCTTATCGTATTTTTGGAAAAACAAAGTCGATGGAGGTTTTCGAAACCGAAGAAGAAGCCCTTGCCTGGCTTATACCTAACCTGCAATACTATAAGCTACCCTCAGAAACGCTGCAGTTACCCAATTCAGAAGTCGATTAACTATAAAATCATCAAAAGTGAGTATTGCGCTTTATATAATAAAGGCATAAATTCAAATATCTTAATTAAGGTATTGAATTATAGTTAATTAAACTGCCGCTTATATGAACAGAAATGTACAGATACTAAGCGATTACGAGCTTAATGTTATCAGGCTGCTGGCTGAGGGATACTCCCAGAAGACCATCAGCAAACAGATGAAAACCTCTGAAGAAGAAGTAAACCAGCTTTTAAGCGACATACTCCGGAAACAGGGTTTTGCAAGTTCTTTTGAACTGATACATTGGGCTTACGAAGAAGCCATTATATCCTGACGGAGCCTGCTTTATAGTTATCAGATAAGGTCAAAAGCACGGGCATACTGCGAGAGATCGAAGAAGGAACTTGCCTCCAGCTTTTTCTTGATGTTGCGGCGGTGTGTCTCTACAGTTGTAACTGATATAAACAATTCGCTGGCACTTTCGGAAGCAGTTTTGCCCAGCGCAATATGCTGCAATACCTGTCGCTCCCTTGCCGAAAGCCGGCTATACCTGTGCACGTTTAAACGTAGAAAATTATTTTCGTCCAGTAACCGCGATACTTTTGCAGTTACGTGATGTAAGGTGTCAACCGGGTGGGCAAGTCCTATAGTCAACAGAACATTCCCTTCGTCGTCACGCATCAATATCTTCAGGGTAGTAAAATACCACGACCAGGGTTCTTTCTCAGAGCTGCGTACCTGCTGGAAAAGCGACTTTATCTCCTCATCATTCTCACCATTAAGCAGGTGTGTAAGCTTTTCAATGTACTCTGGTGCATCGTCGGGGTTAAAGAATCGCTTATGGTAATCTTCTCCCAGGGCGCGTATTTCTTCAAGGGTTGTCTTCAGGTACTCATACCCGCGCGTCGACATATACTCCACCCTCATATTTTGCTGGTAATTATGAATGATAACAACAGCAGGGAGATGGTCAGCTACAAAAGCAATCTGACTGATCAGCTGTTCTTTTCTTTCCTCCAGAGAAAGACCAGGAGTGTTTGTTTCAGTTGTAGTGGTTTGTTTCATAGATCATTAAACAGAGTTTTAAATATAGCAAATACTCTATTTATTTCAATAAATTATCTGATTATTTTTATTTCAGATCAGAGAATAAATACCTACAAGTAAGTATTCTAAATCCGGCTTAAACTACTGACCTTTGAGAACTAACTGTAAACCTTCACGCAGTAAACCAGGCAATCTAATTTAATCATTTACAGACTTATAGCTTCAGATAGTTGGGCAGAAGGTTTTGTGCGCAGCAAACAGTAACAACAAGTTATATATATAACTTATTTTATATATATTAGTATACCAATTTATACTCAGCAAATTTTCACCTTTATTATACCATATAGCAAAAACCTCTACCGCAAATGAAGCACCTGTTCACAACCCTTTGCTGCAGCCTCTCTCTGGGAGTATGTGTAGCACAAACCTACTCTCCCACCCTGTCCGTAGATTCGACAGCCAATACCATACAAACCGCCTTACCTGTTGCTACTGACACCATAACATCTGCTTCTCAGCCTGCGGAGCTCTTCAGAAAGAATGGTGTTAAAATGAATTTAAGCTCGCTGGCTTTTAACAACTATAGCTTTAGCGCTGAGCGTGCCATTGGCCGAAAAATAACAGTTGTAGGTGGGTATAGCTTCCTGCCGAAAAGTAATGTAAACGATATCCCTTTTGTAAATAAAGCTGTTGAGCTGGCTGGCTCTGAGTTTGGTGAAGAATCGGAAGATATAGTAGACGAGCTGGAGGAAGGCACACTGGGCAGCCAGGCCATAACCGGCGAGATCAGGTTTTATGGTGGCAAAAAAGCAGGTGCTCGAGGTATTTATGTAGCGCTGTATGGCCGCTACACCACTATAGATATGGGTTACCAATATGTGTATACCGACCAACTGGACCGTGATTATGATATGCCTATACAAGCCAAGATGAAAGGTTTTGGTGGTGGTATAATGTTTGGTGCGCAATGGCTGATAGCGAAACGCGTAACGTTTGACTGGTATATAGTTGGCGGACACTACGGAAAACTTACCGGCGACCTGAGCGCCAGGACCGACCTTAGCGCAATGTCGCAGGAAGATAAGGACGAACTTAAGAACGAAATTGAAGATATGGCCACCATTAATGGTAAAAAGTATATGGATGTAACAGTAAACGACAATGGCGCCTTCGGTGACGCTTCAGGTCCGTTTGCCGGCATCCGGGGACTGGGCTTTAATATTGGTATAGCTTTTTAGTGATGCCCGGAACCCCAAACCGGCATAGCTGAGAACTATAGCTAATGCGCTAATTTTTATGCTTTAAACCCCTGAGTTAGAAGCCACCTACTATAGGTGGCTTTTACTTTTTATAGTTATTCCTGCTTTCCTCTACCCTCCGTTTCAGTTACTCACCTTTAAAGTAACAGATTACTCTATTTATACTTCCCTACTGCTATATAGGTCTGTTCGTCCTTGATTATACTTAGTTAACAGGCAAATTTGGGTGATTAATCTAATATTATAACAGTACCTTGTTATACAAAGTACCTTATACTATATTTGTGGCATTAATTTACCACTACACTCAAAATAACTCTATGAAAAAGATGTACTACTTATTGTTGATAGCGCTGCTGGGCAGTATATCAACAACATTTGCCCAAAGCGAAGGCATGCTGACTGGCACTATCACCGATCAGGATAAAACGGCGGTCGGGTTCGCTAACGTAGCTGTGGTTGATGCAGCTACTTCTTCGGTTGTAACAGGGGCTATAGCCGATATGGATGGCCACTTTAAAATCAAAACGCCTGCAAAAGGCACTTACCTGCTTAAGGTAAACAGTTTAGGCTATGTTACTTTTCAAAGCCCTCCATTTGAGATCACAAGCCCCAACACTTCCAGGGATTTCGGGAAATTAGAACTTGCGTCGGATGCAAAAGTGCTGAAAGAAGTTACTGTGCAGGCCCTGCGACCAACTATAATTAACGAAGCCGATAAAATGGTGGTTAGCGTGGAAGGTACTGCTTTGGCCTCGGGTAGCACCGCCTACGAAGTACTGGAAAAGTCGCCGGGGGTTTGGGTTGACCAGGATGGCAACATCACTTTAAATGGCAAAGCAGGTGTTCAGATCATGCTGAATGGCAAACCATCTTACTTAAGCGGAAAAGACCTGCAAAACCTGTTGCAAGGGGTGTCAGCCGAAAACCTGAAAGACCTGGAGATCATTACTACCCCATCAGCCAGGTATGATGCCGAAGGTGCCTCAGGTATCATCAACATCAACCTTAAAAAGAGCCTGCAGGCAGGTATGAATGGCAGCGTGTATGCCGGTTATCAGTACAACAGGTTGCATGGCTATAGTACGGGCGCCAACATTAACCTTAAAAAAGGCAAATGGAATACCAGTTTAAATGCTGATTTCTCTGACCGTCCGCGCTTCCGGGATATGGAGATGGAGCGCATCCTGACAACGGACGAAGGCAAAAGATATTTGCAGCAAAATGGCTACGAAAAAAGAAAGAATATTTCGCCTACCATGCGCCTTGCTACCGATTACGACATTACCGACAGGCATAGTATAGGCGCTGTTGTAAACCTGCGCTATGCCGAAAACACAGGTACATTTAATACCAACACGCTACTCCGGGACCCGGCCTCCGGAAATGACAGCACTATTTTTTCGGGCACAACCAACAGTAACAGATCTCAAAACGGCACATTAAACCTGCATTACACTGGTAAGATAACCGAAAAAAGCACCCTGACTGCCGACCTCGATTATGCTAAACTGGAGAATAAGAACGAAACCGGCCTGCTGCACAGCTTTAAACATAGAACATCAGGCAAACCGGCCATAACTAAACAATACATCACCGATAACCCTACAAACTACGACATATACTCTGCCAAAGCTGATTTTAGCACGAAGGCCGGCCAAAAAGGGAAACTGGAGACAGGCGCAAAGTATAGCCACGTTGTATCGGATAACGAATTGCGTTTTTATGATGAGCTGGATGGAGTGCGCGAGTATAACAAAGACCGCAGCAGTCATTTTATATTCACTGAAAACATTGCAGCCGCTTATGTAAACTATAACACCAAGTTAAATGAGAAGTGGAGTTTACAGGCTGGTTTACGTGCTGAGTATACGCTGTCAAAAGGCAATTCAAAAACACTCAATCATATAAAAAACCGCGACTACCTGAACCTGTTCCCGAGCATATTCTTACAGCAACAGGTTTCAGAAAATTACCAGATCGGGTATAAGTATAGCCGCCGCATCAACAGACCATATTATGAGCATCTGAACCCGTTCATTTTCTTTATCGACCCTTATACTATGGCGACCGGCAACCCACACCTTAAACCGCAGTATTCCTCAAATTTTGAAGTTACCCAGATGTTTAAGCAACGCTATAACTTTATAGTTGGCTATTCGCATACAACAAACTACATTGGTGAGGTACCGGTATTTTATGCGGATAAGAACCAAACCATTTTCGAGCGCCGGAACATGGACGACTTTATTGATGTGAATGCGACACTGGTAGCTCCTGTTAGTGTTATGCCGGGCAAGTGGGAAATAAATAATAACATTACCCTAATGCATCAGAAGTATAAAACTACGATACATAGCAACACGCAAACTACCGAAGCAACCTTTTTATATGCCCAAAGCAGCCATACCGTTATGTTACCGAAAAACATCAGGTTAGAAGTGAGTGGCACTTACCAGGGCCCGGCTGTTTATGGTTTGTTTGAGATAAGCGATATGTGGTGGGTAGATGCCGGCCTGAAGCGTTCTTTCCTGGATGATAAATTAACTATGGCTGTAAATGTTACAGATATATTTAAGACCAGGCTGCTGAACATAGACACAAATATAAACGGTGACTACAATAAAATAAACCAGTACCATGGCCAGCAGGGCGTAAGGCTACACTTAAGCTACAACTTTTTAAAAGGGAAAGCTTTTGAGACCAAAAAACGAAATACCAACCTCGAAGAGCTTAACCGCACCGGAAATTAATACAGCTTACATCTTTTAAACTAAAAAGCCGTCCTGAAGTTCAGGACGGCTTTTTTTATGATCTTATATATTAAAAACTATAGAGCTTTTCGTAGTATTCATGAGCCATTCTATCGGATGTGAAGTATGGCAACACATCATACATTCCTTGTTTTACGATGCGTAACCAACGCTCGCGGTCGAAATAGTATGTCGGAATAATGTCCTGCTCTAACATGGTCAGCAGGTTCTCGTGGTCTTCCTCATCCTGCTTATAAGTTGGCAGCGAAGTATCCACTACTGGAAGTATAAAACTGTTTTCTCCATGTCGTGCAAATTCGGGTAGCCAGCCATCCTGCACCGAGAAGTTAACAGAGCCATTCATAGCTGCCGTCATACCGCTGGTACCAGAGGCCTCACGCGGACGACGCGGCGAGTTAAGCCATACATCAGAACCATGCTTCAGTTTTCTTGATAATTCCATCTCGTAGCCAGTCAGCACGGCTACATTAGGCTGCTTGCGCGACATCCACACCAGTTTATTGAATGTATTGACAGCACCTTCATCAAACGGATATGGTTTACCTGCCCAGATTACCTGTACAGGCTTTTCCGAGTTATTTACAAGCTTCAGGAATCGTTCGAGGTCCTGAGCCAGCAGGTCGGCACGTTTATAGGCTGCAAAACGGCGGGCCCAAACTATAGTAAGCACTTCCGGGTCGAAAAGTTTACCGGTCTGGTCGGCAACAATTTTAAACAGCAGATGCTTTAATTCTTTTTTACGCTGCACCAGTGCCTTATCGTTCCCGCTCTGCAAGGCATCCCATAGGTCATCATCAGTCCAGTAAGGTGCGTGCTGGGCGTTGGTAATTGCTTTTATCTCGCAAATACCCTCATTCTCACACCACATATCGTTAGCCACTTCGCCATGCAACTGCGATACACCATTGGCTGCCTTCGATAAACGGAGTGCTGCCAGTGTATGGTTAAACATGTTACCAGTGGTCTGGGTGATCTTTCGCACTTCTTCCAGCGGAGTGCCATTGAAAAAGCTCATCCTATCCAGGAAATTGATATCGTGCTCTTCGTTACCAGCCTTTTCCGGGGTGTGGGTTGTAAATACCATGTGCTCACGTACTTTCTGTACATCGCGGTACTGCTCCAGTAAACGGAAAGCAAGCGGCAAGGCATGGCCCTCGTTTAAATGATACAGATCGGCCCCACCCAGGGCTTCTACCACTTTTGCACCACCTATACCCAACACAATACTCTGGGCAATTCGCGTGCTCATTTCAGGGTCGTAAAGGCGGTGGGTTATAGTTCGGGCCAGGTAGTCGTTCTCCGGAACATCCGTGGTAAGGAAATACATCGGGATAGTGCCAAAAACTTCAGGCTTAAGCACCAGTGCTTTTACTTTTACAGGATGTCCATTTACAGTAACTGAAACAATAATGCCAGTCTCCTCCAAAAAAGTATAGTATTTTTTTGAAAACTGCGGGCGCATGGTCTGGTCATCGTTTCGAACCTGGTCGTAGTAGCCATACTTCCAAAGCATGCCTATTCCGATCATATTCTGGCGCAGGTCGTGGGCACTACGCATGTGCGAGCCAGCTAAAAAGCCCAGACCACCTGAGTATACTTTCAGTGCCTGGTCGATGCCATACTCCATACTGAAGTAGGCTACACGTTTTTTGTATTTATCATTAATATCGTACGGGTGATACCACCTGTTATACATTTCCATATTCTAAAATTTAATACCTAAAACTACCTGTTACAGGCTATAGTTTCGCTTTAATTTAATAACCCTCAAATCTTTCTTTTTATACTTAATATAATTATACCAAGCACAAACCTTTTAGGTTAACCGCAACATTACAACGCTTATACTTACTACACAAGTCATACACAAAATACTTTATGTCAGTCAGTTATATTGCTGCATCACTATATTTGGTACAATTTTGAACTATAAATACCGTTATTTCTGTACCATTTAAGATTACTGCCTTCTACTTATGCGCAACTTATTTCATTCTTATACTTTACCGAAAGCTAACTATTACTGGATCACCTTCTGTCTGGTTATACTTGCCTTACAGCCGCTTTATGCTTCAAACGCTGTACCCGGCACCGAACGCCTGCAAGAACTCGACCAGATCGCTTTTAAAACCGACCCTAAACTTGGCAGGGATCTAAAGACCCTTGCTGCACACCTTAACAAGTCGGCTACATCTGATTACGAACGCGCGCGACTTGCTTTTGCCTGGGTGGCCCGTAACATCCGCTACGATGATGCTTCTTACAACAATGGCGATTTTAAGAATGGCTCAGCTGAGATCGTGTTAAAGACCCGTGTGGCAGTATGCGATGGGTATGCCAATTTGTATAAGGCACTTGGCGAAGAAATGGGCCTTAAAGTAGAGCGCATTAGTGGTTATGCAAAGGGTTTTGGCTACAGGCCGGGCTCAAAGTTCACCCAGACCAACCATGCCTGGAACAGTGTATACTTAGACGGTAAGTGGCGACTGATGGACGTAACCTGGGCATCAGGAAGCGGAACGGCAGCTAACGGAAAATTAAAGACGGTGTACCGTTACGACCCATACTGGTTTGATGTGGAGCCACATGAGTTTTTATGGACACATATGCCGCGCACCATCGAGCACCAGTATGTGGCTTCCCCGATCTCATTGGACCAATACCATACCTTGCCAGCACCTGATCCGTCGTTGTTCAAGCTGGGGGCTTCTGCTCAGTCTGTTTTAACTAATCTGCTGAAAGGTGAGATACAAAGCCTGCCAAAAACCTGGGATACTACTTTAGATATAAAGCTGACTGAAGTGCCTTTGGCTTCCAGTTTAAGATCAGGTAAAAAGTATACGATCTCGCTTAAAGCAGCCGATAATGTGGATCTGATGGTAAAAAACGGCAGAGACTGGCATAAGTTTGAGAAGAAAGGCGACCTGCAAACTATAACTATAAGACCTATACAAGGTAAGCTGGCGTTTATGGCCAAGCCCAAAGGCAGCCGGGGCAATTACTTTTATTTCCTGGAGTACGATGTAGTGAAGTAGCCTTAGGCAGCATCTCTGTATAAGAAAATTAACAAGGGCTGGATTTACCTTGTGAGTATAAGTGAGGTAAAGCTTTAGGTATTTATAGGTTAAGGGCTTTGGTTTTATAGTAGCGTCGGGTTGCTAAAGTATAGTTTAGAATCCCCTACCCTTCAATTATTCCGGTTTCAATCAGTTTTTCTCTGAATTCTTTGAAAACTGCGGCCAGCTTAACCGGTGGGAAATGAGCGTTTAAACCACTGGGGTTTGGCAATACCCAAACTATAGATTTGGCTATAGTTTCCGGTTGCAGGCCAAGTATAGCTTTGGGTTTGTTGAATGCCGTGCGGTAAGCTGATATGCCTAATACGGCCAGCACTTTAGGTCTGAAAACCTGTAATTTTCGTTCTAAATGCTTTCCTCCGGCAATCAGTTCTTCCTGTGTCAGGTCGGCTGCTGCTGCTGTGGCACGGTCCACAATGTTGGTGATGCCATAACCCAGCGAGATCAATTCCAATTCCTGATCAGGAGTGAATAAATGCGGAGTAAAACCGGAACGGTGAAGCGTTGGCCAGAAACGGTTACCCGGGCGTGCAAAGTGGTGGCCTGTGGCGGCTGAGTATAAACCAGTGTTGATACCACAAAACAACACATCCAGTTCAGGCGCGATCACATCCTGTATTGTCGTGTTCTGAGCTGCAAGCAGATCATTTCTGGTAGGTTTCATCATTTGTTGAGTGCAAAAATAAGCTAAGTCTTTTATCTGTAAACCGGCCTGTATCAGCCATATATAGCTCTTTCTAAATATTATACCGTTTCAGCAAAGATAACATCAGGCGTACAAAGCATAAATTTTACTAACCTTCCGGGAGCATAGCCGTACTTACCCTAAACCAAATATATCCGGTTTCTATACTTTAACTGCAATTTACAGTAAGCTTACGTAGCTAATTTACAAAGTATACTTGATCCAATATCCTGCTAATAAACCTGAACCGACCGTGGAAAGTAAACTTCTGCCAAATTTACTCGAATTCCTGGAAGCACTTCTTAGCAAAAATGCCACTCCTGAAGCACGCACCTGGTTAACTGAAAAGCAAAAACTGGTGCAATTTTCTGACTCCGCTAAAACTTTATACTTGGCATTTAGTTCCGCCCCGCGTTATGTTGGCAAAAGCGCTTTAAATTTATCTTCAGAAGAACTGGAGCAGGTCAACCAACTACGCAACGGCTTTAACCCAACTAACTGGACCACAGACCAACTGGCCAGAACTATACTTTTGCTAAGTCTACCTTCTGAAAATGCCGAAACCTATAGCAAAACAATATTAAAATTGTTTGGCACAGCCGACATGGGCGAACTGGTTGCTTTATACGCTGCTTTGCCCCTGTTACCACACCCAGAAAAGTTTGTTGCGCAAGCTACCGAAGGAATACGAACCAACATGGGCAACGTATACGAAGCCATCGCGCTTAACAACCCCTACCCTTTTGAGCACTTCAGTGAGGCTGCTTTTAACCAGATGGTGCTGAAGACCATTTTTGTTGGCAAATCCTTGAACTATATCTATGGACTGGATGAGCGTAGCAACCCTGACCTGGCGCGCATGCTGTCAGATTACGCCCACGAACGCTGGGCTGCCGGCCGCACCGTAACACCCGAATTATGGCGACCGGTTGGGCCGCATATAAACGAAGCTATACTTCCGGATATAAAGAGACTATTCTCCAGCGAGAACGAAACCGAACAGGAAGCCGCTGTCCTGGCCTGCTCACAAAGCAGTTACCCGGAAGCTCAGGCCTTATTAGACAAACACCCAATGCTGAAACATAAGATATCCGAAGGTCAACTCGCCTGGAGTCACATCAGCCAAAAAGCCATTACAGCTTAACTATAAGCTTAAAAATATATCACCCCGAACCTAATCCCTACGCTAATGAACACTTTGAATATGAAATTCATCGATCCGCACATTCACATGACATCCCGCACCACCGACGATTATGCAGCGATGCAAAAAGCCGGAATTGTGGCCATTATAGAACCTGCTTTCTGGTTGGGTCAGCCCCGCACAGAGCTGGGCTCTTTTAAAGATTACTACAGCAGCCTGATCGGTTGGGAGCGTTTCAGGGCAAGTCAGTTCGGGATAAAGCATTACTGCACCATCGGCCTGAACTCTAAAGAAGCAAACAACGAAGCGCTGGCTGAAGAAGTGATGGACCTCCTGCCGATGTTCATTTGCAAAGAAGGCGTAGTGGGAGTTGGCGAGATCGGGTACGATGACCAGACCGCAGCCGAGGACAAATACTATAGATTACAACTGGATCTGGCCAAAGAAGCTAACCTGCCGGTACAGATACACACTCCGCACCGCGATAAAAAAGCCGGCACCATTCGCAGCATGGAAGTTGCCCTGGAGCACAAACTCGATCCGCACATGGTGATAGTAGACCATAACAACGAAGAAACGGTGAAAGATGTGCTGGACCGTGGTTTCTGGGCTGCCTTTACTATTTACCCGAACACTAAAATGGGCAATGAGCGCATGGTGGAGATCGTGAAGCAGTATGGTTCTGAGCGTATTATCGTGAACAGCGCCGCCGACTGGGGTATCAGCGACCCACTGGCCGTTCCGAAAACCGCTTCCCTTATGCTGGAGCGCGGCATCAACCTAGACGACATTCACAAAGTGTGCTACCAGAATGCCCTTGACTCGTTTGGCCAGAGCGGCCAGATGAAAGAAAGCGACTGGCTTGAGAACACTACGATAGATCAAAGCCAGAAGCTATTCAATAACTCTATTTTGCGTGGCGGGCAGTTACCAACTATAGGTGAGATCAGAACTAACCCGATCTTCGATTCGAACATCATCAAATAACATGACCACACTCGGAGCATATATACGCCTGATGCGGCCAGCCAACATTGTAACTGCCGTTGCCGATATCCTGATGGGGTTTGCAGCGTCGGGTGCGGTGGTGTTAACGTTTACTAATGTAAAAGGCAGTTTACCGGAGAATGGGTTTGAGATACTTGCCTGGCTTATACTTTCAACTATAGGTTTGTATGGTGGCGGTGTGGTGTTTAATGATGTGTTTGATGCAGACCTTGATAGAGTAGAACGACCTGAACGACCGATCCCAAGCGGAAAGGCAACTATAACCGGCGCATCTGTACTTGGCATTTTGCTTTTAACGATAGGTATAATTGCAGCCCTGCAGGTTTCTATAGTTAGTGCTATTATCGCTACCGTAGTTGCCTGCTTAGCAGTGCTCTACGATTGGAAAGGTAAACATCACCCTATCCTTGGCCCGATAAACATGGGTAGCTGCCGTGGCGGTAACCTGTTGTTGGGTGTAAGTGCGATACCTGCTGCCCTCGAGCAACTATGGTTTATCGCCTTTATTCCTATCATTTACATCTCGGCCATTACCATGATCAGTCGCGGGGAAGTGCACGGGGGAAGCACAAAGGCTTTAAAAGGCGCTGTGGCATTATACCTGATAGTTTTTGCCGGGATTGCCAGCTTAGCCTTGTTGCCCCAGTTTTCGTTAGCTTATAGTTTACCGTTCCTCGCACTATTCGCTTACCTGGTTTTTCCACCATTGTTCAGAGCAATGCCATCGCCGGAGCCGCAGTTTATTATGCGTGCCGTTAAAGCAGGAATATTAGCCCTGATCGTGATGAATGCCAGCATTGCCGCTGGTTTTGCCGGTTGGCAGTATGGGCTAGCGGTGTTATTGTTATTACCAGTATCTATGTTTATGGCGAAGCGTTTCGCTGTAACCTGATCTATAGTTTAGCTTATGAGAGCAATTCAACAATCTTTTGCTGTGCAGTTTGAGTACGGCATTTACTTTACAGAAGACCTTTTCCAGCCGGAAAATACGCTGCTGTGCGATATAGTTCAGAAACGCAGCCATGGTCCTGCCAGAGTATTTTTTGTAGTAGATAGCGGCGTAGCTGAAGCACATCCTTTTTTGCTACAGTCGATACAGAACTATAGTTTAGCCAACGCTGATGCGCTTACCTTAGCCGCTAAACCACTGATCATACCAGGCGGAGAAACTTGCAAGAATAACCCCGAAGTACTGCAACAGGTACTCGAAAGCATAAACCAACATGGTATATGCCGGCATTCATACCTGATCGCAATTGGTGGTGGCGCCGTGCTGGACTTGGCTGGTTTTGCAGCAGCTATTGCCCATCGCGGCATTCGCCATATCCGCATCCCGACTACAGTTTTGTCGCAGAACGATTCGGGTGTGGGTGTAAAAAACAGCATGAACGCTTTTGGTAAGAAGAACTTTCTGGGCACATTTGCGCCGCCGGTAGCTGTTATAAACGACTGCAACTTCCTGCTGACCTTAGACGAGCGCGACTGGAGAAGCGGTATTTCCGAAGCCATGAAAGTAGCCCTGATAAAAGACGCCAGTTTCTACCAAAGCATTAAATCAGATGCCAGCCTGCTAAACCAGCGTGACATGCGTGCCATGAACCGCCTGATACACCGTTGTGCCGAAATGCACGTGGAGCACATTGGCGGCGGCGACCCTTTTGAATTTGGTTCTTCTCGTCCGCTGGATTTTGGCCATTGGGCAGCACATAAACTGGAGCAGCTCAGCAACTATAGTTTACGCCACGGCGAAGCTGTAGCGATCGGCATTGGCCTGGATGTGGTGTATGCCAGGTTGAATGGAATGCTTTCAGAAGCGGCCTGCGATGACATCCTCAACCTCCTCCACAAACTTGGTTTTGCCTTGTACTCCGAACATCTTTCAACTAAAGAAAACAGCCAACTGAGCATTTTGAGAGGCCTGACTGAGTTCAGAGAGCACCTGGGCGGGCAACTGACCATTATGCTACTTGACAGAATAGGCCATGGCGTAGAAGTGCATCACATCGACGAAACTATAGTTACAGAAGCTGTTAAAGAGCTGCAGCATAAACAGTATCAACTGAAAACCAACAACATCACCGCATCAACAGAAACAGAACTTGTAGTACCCTTATAATACCCTTAGCCATGATCTTACCAAACGGCACCCACCTTACTTATTGCACCAATATCCACCCCGGCGAAAACTGGGCTGATGTTTTTGCAAGCCTGAAACAATATCTTCCTGAAGTTAAAAAGCAGCTGTCGCCGGATGCGCCTTTTGGTGTGGGCCTGCGCCTGTCTAACCTGGCTAGCCAGGAACTGCTGATGGGGAATAACCTGCCGGAGTTTAAAAGCTGGCTGGATGCCGAGGGGCTGTATGTGTTTACTATGAACGGTTTCCCTTACGGTGGCTTCCATAACCAGGAAGTAAAGGATGCCGTGCATAAACCCGATTGGACCACCCCAAATCGACTGGCTTATACGATGCGTCTGGCACATATCCTCGCAGAATTACTCCCGCAAGGTATGGAAGGTGGAATTTCTACATCGCCTCTCTCCTACAAACCATGGCTGGGCTTTAATAAGGTACGCTTTAACGAAGTATTTAAAGTAGCAGCTAAGCACCTGACGTTGCTTACTGAAGAGCTCATATACCTGAAAGAAACTACTGGCAAAACAATACACATCGACATTGAGCCAGAGCCTGATGGATTGCTCGAGAACACACAGGAAGTTATCAGCTTTTACCAGAAATGGCTTTTATACATTGGCTGTAAGCGCCTGACCAGCACAAGAGGCATGTCGCCGGATGATGCTGTGAGTGCGATATTCCACCACATTCGGGTTTGTTATGATGTTTGCCACTTTGCGCTGGCCTACGAACAGCCACACGAGGCTTTTGCTAAGTTAAAGTCTGCTGGTATTCAAATTGGTAAGATACAGCTCAGTGCCGCTCTAAAGGCCGAATTGCCTGCCGGCGAAACAGAGAGAACAGAACTGGCCGCAAAATTACAGCCCTTTGCCGAATCGACTTACCTGCACCAGGTAGTAGAACGGGATGTATTTGGCAAACTGAACTACTACAGCGACTTGCCTTACGCCCTGCAGCATATCCAAAAACCTACTGCAGCCGAATGGCGCACCCATTTCCATGTGCCGCTTTTCACGCAGAACTATAATGGCCTGCAGTCTACCCAGGATGACGTAGAAACAGTGCTGAACTATATCTCTGAGCGTCCGGAGCTGACCCAGCACCTGGAAGTGGAAACCTACACCTGGGAAGTATTGCCGGAAGGCCTTAAAACCGACCTGACCACCTCTATTGCCCGCGAACTGGAATGGGTAATGCAACAGATACAAGTAAATGAAAATGCGTAAAACCGTAGTCGTAAACGTAGTTGGCCTCTCCGGCTCACTTATTGGCGATAACACACCTTTCTTAAAGCGCTGGTCGGCACAAGGGCAACAGGCAACTATACAACCCGCTATGCCTGCCGTTACCTGCTCAGCACAGGCAGCCTACCTGACCGGCAAATGGCCTGAAGAACATGGTATAGTTGGAAACGGCTGGTATTTTAAGGACGAATGCGAGATAAAATTCTGGCGACAGTCAAACAAGCTGATACAGTCACCTAAGATCTGGGAAGTGGCCAAAGCCATGGATCCTACTTTTACAGTTTCGAATATGTGCTGGTGGTATAACATGTACTCCAGCGCCGATTATTCGCTTACACCGCGTCCGCAGTACCTGGCCGATGGACGCAAACTACCTGACTGCTATACCCAACCAGCCGACCTACGTGATACGTTACAGGCCAAGTTAGGCACCTTCCCGCTATTCAATTACTGGGGACCGATGACGTCTATTAAATCCAGCCAATGGATTGCGGATGCTTCTAAGATAACCGATGACCTGTACGACCCGACCTTAACGCTCATTTACCTGCCCCACCTGGATTACAACCTGCAGCGCTTCGGCCCCAGTGACCCACGTATTGCAAAAGACCTGAACGAGATTGATGCCGTCTGTGAGGACCTGATAAACTTTTATGAAGCAAAGGGAGTGCAGGTAATGGTGGTTTCAGAGTACGGCATTTCAGATGTGAGCCGGCCTGTGCACCTGAACCGTGTGTTGCGCGAAAAAGGCTATATAGCTGTGCGTGATGAACGGGGCACCGAACTGCTGGATGCAGGCGTGAGCAAAGCCTTTGCCGTAGCTGACCATCAGGTGGCGCACATCTATGTGAACGACCCAACTGAACTGGAAGCCGTGAAGAAACTTATAGCACAGGTGCCGGGTGTGCAGGAAGTGCTGGCCGGCGATGAGCGCGACAAGTATAGAATGGGCCACGACCGCTGTGGCGACCTGGTAGCCATTGCCGAAAAAGGTGCCTGGTTTACTTATTACTTCTGGCTCGATGATGCCAAAGCGCCCGACTATGCCCGCATGGTAGACATCCACAAAAAGCCCGGCTTCGACCCGGTGGAGATGTTCATCAACCCTACTATAAAATTCCCGAAAGCAGTGCTCGGCACAAAGCTGTTGAGAAAGAAACTCGGCTTCCGAACCGTGATGGATGTGATACCATTAGATGCCACTTTGATAAAAGGATCGCATGGCCGGGTGCCCGAAGACAAAGGAGAATGGCCGGTTTTGCTTACGAAGCAAAAGGAGTTATTACCGCAAAAAGAATTGCAGGCAACCGAAGTTTTTGATGTGATACTCCAACATTTGCAATCCGAACAATTTGTATTAAACTAAGCAAAAGAGCAACCACCAAGGTTGCTCTTTTTTTATTCGATTAGTGGCTGGCTTATAATTGTTCAGAAAACTGATACTCCCATAACCCAATCAGCTACGAGTGCATTGTTTCGTATTTAACTACAAGGCACCCAACATTCCTTGGCTAGTCATCCTCCTATAATCCCAACCTATAGACCAGTTATAAAGTATAAGAAGCACTATAGTCACCGATATCTATGCGTTCATTCAAGTCTGCTTAATAGCATTTCGAAACTAGTGGTGTTCTCCATACAGAATCAGTTTATTTAATTTATAAAGCAAGAGGTCTTAATTGCACCTTAATATAGGTATTATCAAATACATAACACTTTGTCAAGCAAACTATACTTTAACTAAACACCTACAGAAACCAAGTATAGATTTGCTTAAAGTATAGATATCGCTACCCTATCTGAACGCTTTTAACTAATTCCCGCCTACAATTCAGCATTTAACCATTGCTATCTATCAGCTAAAATGTACCCTGAGTCAAATCGACACCTATAGCACAACTTCACATATTAATCATACATATACTGAATTACAGATATATATCACACAACACAAGACAACTTGTCATGCAGGCATAAATTGACTTTAGCCTATATTTTCAGACCAGTAAACGGCTCCTGCTATTTAACCACTTACCTGCTACCCGCGTAACTCTATACTCCTGACCTCAGGAAAACAAACTTAATAAGAGAACCATGGGACTAAAAAATTTCATAAATAAAGTGAAGCAGGAAGCCGAGGTATTAACCGGCGATGCATCCAAAGATAAACAGTATACGAACCAGAACACCTACCCTGACGAAGCTGCTGCCAGGGAAGCATTCGAGATATCGCGGAATAAATTATTTGACGTAAACCGCTGGAGCGACCTACCCGGCATCAACTCCACTTTTGAACTTTTCGATGAGGCTGGCAACAAGGTAAACAAACTGTTAGACAAGGGAGGCTATTACATACGGATAGAATTACCCGGCCCTACTCCGGAAAACTGGGTGCATGTAACAAACTATAAACAGGAAGAGAACAGTGCCGAGTTTACAGTACACCCCAGCACCAAACCACAGCCTGCCCCTGACGAAGAGAACGAGATCAAACACTTCTTTGCTAAGGAAGCGAGCAGCACTTTCAAGGTGGAGTTAAACGGCACCACCATTACCGGATATGAGATCGGTCGTAACGAAGCCATAAATAACCAGGGCGAGGAAGCAGGCGACAGGGCATTGGCCAACACCCTAATCGCGGAAGGCGGCTGGGCCGGCATACAGAAATTACAGTGGGATAAATTAACAGCTTACCTGGTGCATAAAGAGGAAGCAGAACCTAATCAAAAATAAACTATGGAAAAAGACAATCAGAGCAAAGGCGTAGTAGTAGTAACGGGTGCATCCGCAGGGTTGGGCCGGTCTATTGCCCGCGAGTTTGCCTTAAACGGTTATGATGTATCATTACTCGCACGTGGGGAAGATGGCTTAAAAGCCGCTAAAAAAGAAATTGAAGAGATGGGCCGGCGGGCGGTATACTATTCGGTTGATGTAGCCGACGCCGACGCAGTGGAGCGTGCTGCCGAAGAAACTGAAAAGCAATTAGGGCCGATCACTGTTTGGGTGAACAATGCCATGAACAGTGTTTTCAGCCCGATAAAGGAAATGCTGGCAGAAGAATACAAGCGCGTTACTGAAGTAACATACCTGGGCCAGGTATACGGCACGCTGTCTGCGTTAAAGCGAATGCTGCCCCGCGATAAAGGTGTTATTATACTGGTGGGCTCGGCGCTGGCTTACAGGGGCATACCGTTGCAGTCGGCTTACTGCGGCTCTAAACATGCTATTCAGGGTTTTTTCGACTCGCTACGGGCAGAGCTGATACACGACAAGAGTAACGTGCGCACTACTATGGTGCAACTGCCAGCCATGAACACCACGCAGTTTAAGTTCGTGAAAACACGCCTGCCTAACAAGCCAAAACCAATGGGCAAGATCTACCAGCCTGAGGTTGCTGCCAAAGCTATAGTTTACGCTGCCGAAAACGACCGCCGCGAAGTATACGTGGGCTATCCTACCGTGCAGGCTATAGTTGGAGACAAGATCGCACCCGAACTGGGGGATTGGTACCTGGCCAAAACAGGCTTTGACGGCCAACAGACAGATATACCAGAAGACCCTAACAGGCCACATAACCTATGGGAGCCATTACCAGGCGACCACGGGGCGCACGGCACCTTCGATGCGGAATCTACTTATAGTTCGCCGCAACTATGGCTGAGCATGCATAAAAAGGAAATCCTGTCTACGGCCCTGGCTGTTGGTGGGGTAATGCTTGGAAGTATGGCTATAAAGAAATGGTTCGGTGATGATGAAGAAGACCACACTTACCAGATCTGATGAAACAATAAGTATAAAGTATAAATAAAAAAGGGAGACGCTTTGTCTCCCTTTTTCTATGGTCTGTTACGATAATTTATCGGTTACGACAGCGTAGTGCGGATCTTCATAGATATTTACTTCTACAATATCGCCGGCATTATTGAGGAGGCGACGGCAATCGTCGCTGAGGTGACGCAGGTGCAGCTTTTTACCTGCTTTTGCATAGCGTTCCGTCAGTTTATTCAGGGTTTCGATACCCGAGTGATCCACCACTCTCGACTCTCTGAAATCCACAACCACGTCTTCCGGGTCGTTGGCCACATCAAATTTTTCCAGGAAAGTAGCAGTTGAGCCGAAGAAAAGCGGGCCAAATATTTCGTAATGCTTCCAACCTTTATCATCCACAAACTTGCGGGCACGAATGCGTACGGCGCTATCCCAGGCAAAAACAAGCGCAGCTATAACCACCCCGATCCCTACAGCTATAGCCAGGTCAAAAATAACGGTAAGTATAGTTACAGCTACCAACACTATGGCATCCGATTTAGGTATGCGGCGCATCACTTTAAAGCTGGCCCACTCAAATGTACCTATAGCCACCATAAACATAAGACCAACCAATGCCGCAATAGGCACCATCTCGATAAGGCTTGATGCGAACATGATAAATACCAGCAACATAATAGCTGCTGTAATACCCGACAGGCGCGTACGGCCACCGGAGCTTACGTTAATAATGCTTTGCCCGATCATGGCGCAGCCACCCATACCACCAAAGAAACCAGTAACTACGTTGGAAGCACCCTGCGCAATAGATTCTTTGTTGCCACGGCCACGCGTGTTCGTAAGTTCATCAACTATAGTTAGTGTAAGCAGCGACTCCAGCAAACCAATACCAGCCAAAATAATAGAGTAAGGCAAAATGATCTGAAGTGTTTCCCAGTTAAGAGGCACCATCGGGATATGGAATTGCGGGAAACCGCCTTTAATTGAAGCCAGGTCTCCTACACTTTTTGTATCGAGATTAAGGCTTATAACCACCACCGACACTACAACTATAGCTGTAAGCGCAGCAGGAATAGCTTTTGTAAGCTTTGGCAACAGGTACATAATTGCCATTGTAAGCAGTACCAATCCCAGCATCAGGTATAAAGGCATGCCATTTATCCATTCGAGGGCACCACCGGGACCTGTTACTTTAAAATGGCCGAATTGAGCCATAAAAATAACTATAGCCAAGCCATTTACGAAACCATAAATTACCGGCTCGGGCACCAGGCGAATAAATTTACCCAGGCGTAACCCACCAAATATGATCTGGAAGATACCCATCAGCACAACCGCTGCAAAAAGGTACTCTACGCCATGGCTTGCCACTAAAGAAACCATAACTACAGCCAACGCACCTGTTGCCCCGGATATCATTCCTGGTCGTCCACCAAAAACTGAGGTTATCAGGCAAACCATAAAAGCCGCATACAAACCTACTAACGGGCCTACGCCAGCCACAAACGCAAAAGCAACAGCCTCCGGCACTAAAGCCAGCGCCACTGTCAGCCCCGACAGTATCTCATTCTTATAATTGATCTCTTTAAAGTTGATCGGACTATATAACATAAATTTTAAAGTATAGGTATAGGATCGCCACTAACACTAAACACACATAGCGGCAGGTATAACACTGATTAATAAGGAGATAAAGAATAACAACCCGGTGAAGTAATTACCGGGAGAACCACAGGTCAGGGTGGCGTGATCTTAAGATGTGGCGTCGATTTCCGCATTGAGGATGCAAATGTAAGGCTTTATTTCAAAAAATCATCAGCACTAAGTATTACAATTAACTGATGCGGCATCACCTTTAAGTTAAACCTTTATCTGTTCTATAGTTTTTGATATCAGTTCTAACCTCACGCTACAGGGTTCGTTTATGATAAGAACATTTGTAAAACTTAACATACTTAAAGCTATGAACTCCAATTTTTCAGATGATTACAACCAGGGGAATTACCGCACAAAGCGTTCTGACCGTTACAGGCACCCCGAATGCGACAGCCAGCGTTATCGTTTTGATGATTATGGCGATGCAGCACATGGCGGCTATGGCAACGAAAGCTATGGCGGAACATTCGGCAACCAGGGCAACGAAATGGCCGGCTCCCGAAATGTAGCTAACCGCGGGCATCATACCTATAGCACATCACGCAACTATGGCAACATGGGCAGTTATGGTGGTGCGCAGGGCTTCGGTTCGTCCAGAGGTGGCTATTCGTCGCAGCGTGGTTCCGGCTCTGAATTTAACAGCGGGCGCGGGCGCTACGATCACGATGCTGATCACCATCGCCGCTATGGTTACCAAAGCGATTACGACAGCCATGCCCAGAATTCTGACCGGTATGACCGTGGCAGCAACCACGACCTGTATGGCGATTACGCTTCCAGAAGATTCCAGGGCACAAACCAGGGCCGCTACGATTTCGACCGTGATAGCCGAGACAGATACAGCAGCGGTTCTAACTACAGCAACGATCGCGGAAATTATATGGGCAGTGGCTACGAGCGCACTCCACGCAGAAACGAGTATGGCTCTACCCGAGGTGATTATGGTTCTGCAGGTCAGTACATGGGCCGTTCAGGCAGAAACTCTTACAACGAGCCCTATGGCATGAGCGGTTACTACCGTGGCGGCTACAACGACTCAGATTACAACAGCTACTCACGCGACCTCGACGAACGCAACAACGACTGGTAACCAGGAACAACGATTTATAGGATTCAGAGATCTTAAGATTTTGCTGAATCGTTGATTAGTAATTGAATAGATTTTGAAGAGACGCAACATATTGCGTCTCTTTTTTTGTGTGGTGTAACTAGCGCCGGTATCTAACCGGTGCCGCACAGTGGGTGCGAGTCTCCAGACTCGCTTGGCTATAGTTTTGTAGTATAGAGAATCCTGTCCATCCTTAAATCCTGAAAATCCTGATTCAGACAAAAAGACGCAAGGTATTGCGTCTCTACTTAGAGCTAATCTTTGAAATCATCATTAACCTGGCGGTTTTACCTACAAATAACTCTCAGGCAAACCAGACAAATGTTCCAGCCGCTCACCATCCAGGGTCATGTAGCTTTTCATGATATCAGCGGTGAGGCACGAATGGATAGGCAGCAGGTACATGATATCGCCCACCTTATACTTTGCAAACTGCTCTGGCGTAGCTCTCACAATACCATGCTCCTGCGACAGCGACACCAGGTTTATACCTTCTATCGGCTCAGACCAACCGTCTAGTTCCATCTCCACTACCCTGCCAAACAGGTTACTGCCATCGGGTTGCGGCAACACGTCTTTCGAGAAGTGTACGCTGCCCCCGTGGATGATGATCTCGTTCCGCTCGGGGTGTTTTGCAATAACCGGGCAGGCCATACACACTGCTATCTGGTTATAGTTGTTAGAGCCTATATGCTGCTGTGTAAGGTCGTAAAACACGAAATTGCCGGGCCTGATCTCGTCTACGCCAACTATAGTTTCCAGAATACTGCAGCTTGGTGTATCGCCGATGGAGAGTTCTATAGTTTGAAACTGAGCTTTGTAACGCTCGCGTAGCTGGTTTAGCAGGTCAATAGTCGTTTTATGAATAGCGCGAATAGCTTCGGCATCGGTTTGTTTATACGTGTGGCCGTCGTGTGCCATAAAACCCTGGAACTCCATTTTACCGGATGCAGCAATAGTTTGCAGGGTGCTGTCTATAGTTTTATAGTTAGTTGCCGGGATGCCGGTGCGGTGATAGCCGGTATCGATCTTCAGCCAGACAGCTATGTTGTGGTGTAAGCCTTGCTGCAGCGCAGGCAACACTTCTTCGTTCACAACTATAAGGTGCAGGCGTACGCGGCCAGCCAGTTCGTTTATAGTTTCCAGTTCGAGCACATTTACGGGTATGGCCACCATAATATCAGTCCAGCCGTGGTTAGCAAAGTACCGCGCCATGCGCACCGACGATACTGTGATCGCTTCCACGCCTTCCTGCCTGAACCACTCGCCTACCTGCGCCGACTGGTGAGTTTTAAAATGCGGTCGTAGCCTAAGGTCATTGCGCCTGGCCTTCTCCACCATCATACGGATGTTGCGCTGGCATTTTTCTTTATCGAGCAGCAGGGTTGGTACATTTATCTTCATCGGTCAGGTTTGAGTAAAGTATAGCCGTGAAAGTAACAAGTTTTGGGGAGAGATGCTTTTATAGTTTGAGGTGTACAGTATTAGATAAAGTTTATATATTAGTTACAGATTAAGATTTGGAGAACTTAACTCAATAAAATGAATAGAGAAACGTCAGCTGAAGAAGTAAGACAGGAGATGATAGATAAGATGGGAGTTGAATTCGGTTCTCTATTTTATTCTTTACGCAATGAACTGTTATGGCTAACCTATAGATGGATTGAATTTAGAGAGCTATATGGTACAAAGGAGACCAGAATAGAAATATTGAATAATTCTGCACCTTTTTTATTTTATACTATTCAAAATGTGTTGTGGGAAAATCTTTTATTAGGAGTTGCTAAAATTATGGATTCACCTATATCGATGGGTAAGAAAAACATTACATTCAAATCTATTCCTTCATTTATAAAAAAAGATGCATTTAAAGAGGAAATCTTAATTATTTTGACTCAGTTAGAAAGAGAGTCTATGTTTTGTCGTGATTGGAGAAATAGATGGATAGCTCATAAAGACCATGCACTCTCTGTAGATAAAGATATAGCTAAGCCATTAGAAGTTGCTACACGATTAAAGTTTAGAACAGCTCTCGAACTGATGCATAAACTCTATAATAATGTGTCTCTAAATTATTTGGGCTCTCAAACAGCTTTTGAATTTATGTTTAGCGACAGAGGTGCAATTTCCTTATTAAACCTTCTTGAGAAAGGACTCCGTTTTGAGCAAGAAAGTCTAGAAAAGAAATTGAATGGTGTATGGTCATCTGACAACTTTCAGAGTAAAGTATAAAGTTCTTTACATACCTTTGTAGTATATCAAAATCCTTAGGAGGCAAGGATTAACTCTTTCCTGACGTAAAACTTAGTTTCCCCTACTTTTTTGGCTATATAAAGAGAAAGCTACTATTTCCAAACCTGACAATTATCTCCCTTTCCACTCCCCTACTACTGACATATATCATTTCCTGCGGCCCAGCTTCTTCGGACATTTGCAGTATAAACTCAGCCCGAAATTTGGGCAACTATACTAAACCCGTACGTTATGACCGCACCAGTAACTACACCATCTGAACTACTTGCCAAATACGATGTGCCTTCACCGAGGTACACCAGCTACCCAACTGTACCGTTCTGGGACGAAACTCCCCTGAGCGAAGCCGCCTGGATGCTGCACGTAAAAAAGGCTTTCGATAAGACCAACGATACCGATGGCATCAGTGTGTACATGCACCTGCCTTTCTGCGAGAAGCTTTGCACCTATTGCGGTTGCAACAAGCGCATTACCACCAACCACGCCGTTGAGGAGCCTTATATTTTGGCCATTTTAAAGGAATGGGAACGCTACCTGCAGGTTTTCGGGAAGAAGCCGCGCATCACAGAACTGCACCTGGGCGGTGGTACGCCTACTTTCTTCGGAGCTGAGAACCTGAAACTAATGCTGGGCAAACTGCTGGAGAAAGCTGAACTGGCCCCCGATGCAGCCTTAAGTATAGAAGTACACCCGAACGCCACCAATGCCGAGCAATTGCAGGTGCTGTACGATCTGGGTTTCAGAAGACTGAGCGTTGGCATCCAGGATTTCGATGTGCGCGTGCAGTTCGTTATCAACCGCATCCAGACCTTCGAGAAAACAAAAGAGATTTTTGACGCAGCCCGCGCCATTGGCTATACTTCTATAAACGGAGATATTATTTACGGCCTGCCGATGCAGACTGCCGAAAGCGTGCGCCATACCATAGAAAGAGTAAAAGAGCTTCGTCCGGAGCGTATTGCGTTTTATAGTTACGCCCATGTGCCCTGGAAAAGCAAATCGCAGCGCCGCTATTCCGAAGCCGACCTGCCAGAGCCATCTGTAAAGCGTGGTTTATACGAAATGGGCCGCGCCATGCTGGAAGAAGCCGGTTATGTAGAGATCGGACTTGATCACTTCGCCCTGCCAACAGACGAACTATACCTGGCTGCGCAAAACGGTACGCTGCACCGTAACTTTATGGGTTACACCCCACGCCACACCGAGTTATTAATTGGCTTAGGTTGCTCCAGTATTTCAGATACCGGTACCGCTTTTATGCAGAACATTAAAGAAGTGGAAGCCTACGAAGAAGTTGTTAACACTGGTGTTCTACCAATTTTAAAAGGCCATGAGCTAACCGCCGAAGACCGCCTGATCCGCCAGCACATCACAAACCTGATGTGTCAGTTTAAGACAGAATGGGATGAAGCTATTGCACCATACTTTATAGATGCCCTTGTTCGCCTGCAACCGCTTGCTATTGATGGCCTGGTACAATATACAAACAACAGCATTCAGGTACTGCCAGCCGGTTACCCGTTCGTACGAAACATTGCTATGTGCCTTGATGCCCGTTTATGGTCTCAGCAGCCAACTACGCAGGTGTTTAGTAAGTCTGTATAGTAATTTCAGAATTTTAAGTTTCGATTTATAGGAAGGAGCTGTTCTTAGGGGCAGCTCTTTTTTTTCTGAATCAGGATTTACAGGATTTTAGGATGAGCAGGATTAGACTTGGTTGAATTTACTTATCATTGCCTCTTTAACCCACCCCTGCCCCTCCCGAGAGGGGATTTTGGGCTATTACAGATTCACAAGTTCTAGTTTTATAGCTTGCATATCAAACCACCCCTACCCCTCCTTATCCAAGGCGGGGAGTTTTCTGCTTTTTACTTTGTCATCACGAGCAGCGTGAGAGATCTGGTACAACTTAACATCCCCCTTCGCCCCCTTCAAAGGGGGACTTTCTGTAATTACTAATATCCAAACTATAGTTTTATAGTTACAGCCTGTGAGCGGACAGGTCGCGACCTGTCCCTACGGAAGTATAGCCACGAGAAAGGTCGAAGCTTATAGTTGCGAAGTATAAATAAGCGATGGCTATGAGAAACTTTCCAGTCTTTGGGTTGAGCGCCTTTGATTTGATGCGGTGCCGCAGGCAATCCGAGGTACGAGGATAGCAAGAAAGCAGCAGCGCGATGCCCAAGGACGAGGCCTCCCGGCCATGAGGGCACCAAAGCCAACTATAAAACTATAGGTTGGTAAAGCTCCCAGGATTAGAAGTGGTATGAAAGGATAGCTTGGTTCAAGAAAGTACAGACTTCAACTATAAGACACATAAAATTTCTCGACTAGCGCTCGAAATGACAAAAAATGAAAATGTAAAACATTAGACGTCCCGAAACAAGTTCGGGATCTTCGACTCGCAAGAGCTGCGCATACTGCTAGGTCTTACAACTATGGGACATATAAGAACCCTCACAACTACACTGGTTCTCTTCGACTCGTGTCTCAAGAATGCTCGAAATGACTAAAGAGAAATTCAAAAACTATAGTCAGTCTCCCTTCCCAGTTTTTAGGGAAGGGTTGTGGAAGGGTAAAACTTTTAACTCTAAAATCTACCACCTACCTTTGCCTGATAAACATACTATAGTTCATGGACTATTATTTCTACGTTAAGGCGCTGCACATTATTTTTGTAGTAACCTGGTTTGCCGGGTTGTTCTATATAGTGCGCCTGTTCATATACTTTGCCGAGGCTGCTGATAAACCGGAACCGGAACGCAATATACTTCAGGAGCAGTTCAAGATCATGCAGAAACGCTTATGGTATGGCATTACCTGGCCGTCCGCGGTGCTAACGTTAATATTTGGGCTGAGCATGTGGCATTTATATGGGGGCACGCCAAACTGGCTTATCTGGAAAGTGGGTTTTGTGGTGGGGCTTTATGTATACCATTTCCTGTGCCATGCTATCTTTAAACAACAGCAGCGCGGCATTTTAAAGTATAACTCCACTCAACTCCGCATCTGGAACGAGGTCGCCACACTTTTCCTGATCAGTATCGTGTTCCTGGTAGTCCTTAAGAGCACACTAAGCATGGTTTGGGGTATAGTTGGGCTTATACTTTTCTCGGCTATATTGATGCTGGCTATTCGTATTTATAAGCGTGCACGCGAAAAAAGCTGATACACTCTTACTTTTACCCAAATCAAAAATCATTAACAGAGCAATTCAACCTTATACTATATGAAGCAGTTAGACCTGAAAGCGAACGAACGCGAGCTGATAAAACTGATCCGTTTTTTTAGCAAGCGCGCCAAAAGCCTTATCGAGACCGGTGAACTTGATCCGGAACACGAAAAGCTGACTACTGCCTGCGAAAACCTTGAACAACAACTATACACGCACGCTCAAAACCGCAGCACTATACTGGATAAGCGCGCCCGCCTGGAGAAAGTAGTAGAAGATAATGCCCAGTGCCCGCAATGCAAACATGCAGATATGCTGAAGCGCACCGGTACTACCAGTAACGAGCATGGCTGGCGCTGCAATACTTATAAATGCCGCCGCTGTAACATCACATTTACCTGGAACCGGCCTAATAACCCATGGCATTTGATAGAGTTCCTGGAATTATACATTAAAGAACTTGAGACAGCGCTGGAAACAGAGCAGAACGAAGCCATGCGGGAGCATATAACCACTTCTATAGCGCAGATGCAGGAGAGCCTGGGCCGCCTTCGTCCCGTTTTAGCTGATTCGGATGAAGAAGTAACTGCCCTCGATCAGAAAGAAAAGGAAATGACCAAGCTTATTCACCAGTTCAAAAATTACCTCCTGATCGAAAAAATAAAGCTGGATACTTTGCCCGAAGGAGACGATTAAGTTAGATTCAACTGTAGATAAGTAAATACCATAACTTACTGATACTAAATAAGTAATATTTACGAATCTTATTTCAGAGCTATAAATGTGGCACTAAACTGGTGTTAAAGTGCGAGTTTTAAGTGGTAAGTCAGCCCAAATAAGTATAGATAGCAAAAATAGCAAGTAGGATTTAACCCTATTATTTGACTGTAAACTGTGCCTTTATTATAACTATTCCGGCTTGTCGCTAAAAAATAAAAAGAATGTAACCTATTTTCACCAAATTTCGTAGCAACCGCGTACATCTTATGTTTTAATTTTCTATATTGTACTTGAAGTTAGTAATTATCACTATGGAGTACAATATTATAACCGCACCCGATCTTGAATCGTTAGCTACGCAGGTAGCCGATCTTTTCCCTATGGGCTGGAAGCTGAAAGGCAGTATTCTGGAACATACCGATGGCTTTGCACAACAAGTTGAGCGCAGGCCTTCTGATGCTTTAAGAGTTAAGCGCCAGCCGCGCACCTCTAAACAAAGGCGTACCAAATGGATTGAGTAGTTACTTATAATATATCTCAAAAAGAACCACTTCTACCTACTATGAGGCTATAGTAACAGGAGTGGTTCTTTTTTTGTAACAAACTGCCAACCAAAGTATAGCAAGTTCAGTAAAGAGAGGAAAACACGCTAACCCTCAAACCTTTACAAGCATGGCACAACTTACTGGCACAGCCATGAGTCCACAGAACGGATTTTCGCTGAAAAAAGAGCTATACCTGCCCCTTAAGCGCTGGCTCCTTCTCAAGTTCCGCCTCGACGATACTTATTTTAAAAAGCAACCCGACCGTATCTGGCTGGACACACAGCTATACCCTAAACTGGAGCAGCTCCGCGAAGGGCGTATACTTTTTGTTGGCTGCGCATACTATACCTGGCCTACCTTAAAGCGTTTTAACAAAGGTGTGGAATTGCTTACTGTTGATATTGATGAACAGAACGAGATTTGGGGTTGCAAAAACCACCTGGTAGCCAGCATTTTAGATATAGACCAGCATACGACCCCTCATAGTTTTGATATAGTTCTGCTTAACGGCGTATTTGGCCATGGCGTAGATTCCCCTGAAATGCAGGAGCAAACCTATAAAGCATTACATACAGTGCTTAAGCCAGACGGGATGCTATTGGTTGGCTGGAACCATGACCTTATCTCCGACCCTACCGAACTGTCTGTAAGCAAAGAACTATACTATAAATCAGGATACGAAGGGCTTCCGCAACATACCGCTTTCAGCGACTCAACACATGTGTTTGATATTCTGAAGGCCCGCAGACTATAAACCGAAATTATTCTCACAAAAAAGCCCGTTAAGACTATAAGCTTTACCGGGCTTTTTTTATACGTAGCAACTATACTATCCCGCCTCTTTGAAGCGCTTCAGCACACCTTTCATCGTTTCCAGCATATGGAAGTCAGAGCGATAGTAGTCGCATTGGCTCACAAGGTCTTCGTGGCCCCAGATAGTGAAACGGTTAAGTGCCAACAGGCTGGCCGGCTGATATAGCTCCGAATTTAAGTTTTTGGCGTGCTCTGTGGTTATACCTAATATAATGTTCTCTTTGCGGCAAACCTCCAAAACGTCGTTATTAAACTCCCCGCAAGGGTACGCGATCGTCTCAGGCCGATACCCTACTATATTCTCGATAATATCCTGTGCTTTACTTATCTGCAGATCAATTTCATCAGCATCATAGTTCGTTAACACGGCATGGTCGCAGGTGTGGTTACCAATGTGCACTAAAGGGTGTTTGGCAAAGGTTGCAAGTTCTTCGGGTGTCATAGGCCTGTCTGTGTCGCTGACTGGAGTCAGGCAATCAGGTCCATATTTTTGCAGCAGGTAGACATCAATGGCATCATCGGTCAGGCTTAATAAATAGTTTTTTTCTTCTAGTATATCCGCATCGGTCATGCCAGCTTTTTTACCTTCGCGGTACGCCACATCCCACCAGAAGGCTTTATTATTTTTAACCGGATTAGCGGTTACAAAGAAAAGTGCCGGCACATTAAACTCTTCCAGCACCGGTAGGGCGCGCAGGTTATTATAGTAGCCATCATCAAACGTGATCATCACATATTTCTGATCCGGATCCAGGCCCTGTATCACATCTTTAGGCGAAACGAAAATATAATCCAGGTTTTTGTGGTAAAGTATAAAATCCCGGAACATTTTGACCGTTACCTGCTGCTGGGGGTCTGCAAGGCCTTTCTTTATCTCACCTTCATCCTTAAACAAAGCATGAAACAGATAGGTATTTAAGGCATTTTGCTCGTTTGTAGTGGCCAAAACAAGCGGCGCCATAATAAAATCCAACTGCCGGATGGCATTTCTTAAGATCGTTTTCATACAATTTTCAGGTAAGGGGCGCGGATAATTAATATATCTGAATATTGCTTTAAATGTAGGCTACAATACTCATAATGGATTATTTATACTTATTTTAATAACTTTTGTTGGAATTATATAAACAAAAATTCTGTCAGTTTTAAATTAAACTAATACAATATTTAACTTTAACCATACTCTAAACAGAAGATCAAACGACGTTAAAAAAAACACTTCTTAAAAGTACAACCTGAGTTGCTTTAATAAGTATATGCTTTAGTCGGGTAATACATCACCTCTATTAAACCCCAACAACTGTACTTAACCGAAATGCCCTTAGTATGATTACAATTGGAGTATGTGGACCTATTGACCTTAAACTACTTAACTGGAATATACCGGCAAACTCTCTGCCAGCAACAAATTCTTTTCCGTTAACATCTTATTACATCAATGCTCTTTTAAAGCGAGGGTACAAAGTAATTGCCTATACTAACTCTACAAGCATTACCGAACCAACTGTAATAGAATCAGGAAACCTGAAAGTTTGTATCAGCAGGGAAAAAAGCCAGCCAGGTCGTCGGTTCTTTAAATTTGAGATAGAAGACCTGAAAGCATTGATACAAGCCCACCCGGCTGAGGCTATCAGCGCTTTCTGGACCTACGAATATGCACTAGCTGCCATCGGCAGCGGTATACCAACAGCTATAGGCATTCACGATGTCGCCTGGAAAATTCTTGTAAAGCAGTTTGACCCATTCAGGTTTGTACGCTGGCTCATGAACTGGCGCGTTATAAGTAAGGCCAAAGTGCTTGTAGCCAACTCAACTTATACTTACGGTCAGCTTTCCGGATCTACAAAAAAGAAAACGGTAGTGATACCTAACTTTTACCCGGAGGAAATGGAAAAGGTAAAACTGGCTGGTATAACAAAGGGCAACTATATTATTGCTTCCTCCAACGGGTTTACCAAACGTAAAAATATACATCGCGCTATCCAGGCTTTTGCACAGGTAAGACCTCAGTTCCCGAATACAGAGTTATATCTGATCGGTACTGACATGGAAGAGAACGGCCCTGCCCAGCAGTACGCCGAAAGTAAAGGCCTTGCTAAAGGCATACGCTTTTTAGGTAAGCAACCTTATAATAAAGTGTTAGAGCTTGTGGCAGGTGCTAAAGTACTTGTATGCCCTTCTATGGAAGAATCGTTTGGCATGGCCATACTGGAAGCTATGGTAGTTGGCACTGCTGTAGTAGCCGGCGATAAGAGCGGCTATGTTCCATCGCTGTTAGACCATGGCAGAGCTGGCGTACTTTGCAACATCTATTCTACAGATAGCATTGCCCAGGGTATAGCCAAACTGTTACAGGATACTACCTACCGCGAGCAACTGGAAGATGTAGCAATGGACTATGCCGCTAAGAACTTCTCGGAGGAAACAGTTATCAAACAGCACATTCTTTTGCTGGAAAAGATTTTCAACACTCCGGATCTAAAAGTTAGCGAGCAGATATTGGAAAATGCTTCACCGGCTACACATGCCATTAAAATGCAGCAAGAGGACGATGCTACGCTAACCAACTGTAAGCAAAGAGCCTGACGCAGATCTTAAATTGTACAAAACCTGCAACAGCTTGTTAAAAACAGGGTAGCCTTTTAAGCCCTGCTAAAGGCTGTTTGCAGCCTTTTATCAAATAAAATAAAAAATACATATTAAAATATTCCGCTGTTTAAAAACCCTTTTTTAACAGTAGAAGTATATATCCCTGAATTAATACAGGGGTAGGTGCATATCACCCCTGCAACTAATGATCCGGTAATATTAAGTGATATTACATAACCCTTAACACTACACCCTTAGCAATCACCATGAGAAATATTTTGTACTTTCTCCTACTTATTGTGCTTGTATCATCTTGCATGACAAAAAAGGAAATAGTTTACCTGCAGAACCCAAACTATAAAGAAACTATTCCTACAACTCATACAACCACTTACTCAGCTTACAAATTACAGGACAACGATGTGCTTTCTATTAAAGTACTGAGCGTAGACCCTGATATGGCTAACATGTTTAACATCGTAAACCCGACAAATGTGTTCGGCATGTCTGACCCGGGCTCGATGTACCTGAGTGGCTATACTGTAGATAATGAAGGTAACATAAACCTGCCTATTATTGGCAAGCTACAGGTTAAAGGCTTAACAACCACGCAAACACAGGACCTGGTGCAGCGCAACCTGCAGCGTTATGTAACCGATGCCACCGTAGTAACAAAACTGGTAAGCTTTAAAATAAGCATACTGGGCGATGTGCGCAACCCTGGACACTTCTATGTATACAACGATAAGATAAATCTTTTTGAAGGCCTGGCGCAGGCCGGCGACCTGAACCAGGGAGCCAATCGCGAAAACGTAAAATTAATTCGCCAGATCGGTGACCAGACAGAGGTCGTGCTATTAGACCTGAAGAACCCTAACCTCGTACAATCACAGTACTACTATCTGAGGCCAAATGATGTAATTTATGTAGAGCCGCTTAAAACGCAGCTGAAGCGGGAGAACCTTGTAGTAGTGGGCGTAATGCTTAGCGTAATTTCGACGGGTGTCTTGTTGCTTAATTTTCTGAAATAACCAATGAAAAAGAATAATAAAAGTCACGAAATAGACCTTAAGAGCTGGTTATTCAAGTTCAGGTCGAAATGGTATCTCTTTGCCTTATTTTCCCTTATTGCCCTTTCTGTTGCCTACGTTTATGTTAAAACATCGCAACGCGTTTACGAATTTAAATCAACGTTACTGTTAGGCGACCAGCAGACAGGCTCTAAAAAGGCCCAGGAACTGCTGGAAGTATTACAGGTTCAGAACAAAGGTATAAAGGTTGAAGATGAGATAGGCTTACTGCAGTCTGCTGAAATTATAAAGCAAACCCTGCAGCAGCTCGATTTTACTGTTGCCTACTTTAAAGTAACTGACCATTGGCTTAACAAAGCTGGCAACCTGGTTATAGAGGAGCAATACGACTCGGCACCTTATACTGTACAACTTGATTCGGCCAGCCATCAACTGGTTGATGTGCCTATTTTTGTAAAGGTAGTAGATAAAGACTCTTATGAGCTTAGCATTGATGCTGAAAATGTATCGCGTTACGACTTTCAGAAACACAGCACTATAGAGTCTATACCTGAGGTCAAATTAACTAAAGTACTTAAGTTTGGCGAGCCCTATAACAGCAAGCACCTGAACTTTACACTAAAGTATAACGACTTCGAGGACCTGGCTCCGGGCAAAGAATACTACTTTGTAATTAACAGCCTCGAAAGCCTGGTAAAACAGCAGCAGGCTTATTTGGAGGTAGCTCCTATCGAGCGTGAGGCGCGTGTACTTACGCTTAAAACAAAAGGCAGCATCCCTGAAAAGCAACTGGCATTCCTGAACAAGCTGATGGATACCTATGTAGCTAACGACCTGGAAGAGAAAAATCAGAATGGACAGAAAACACTGGAGTTTATAGATAATCAGCTTGCAACGCTGACCGACTCGTTACGCCAAAGCAAGCAGGCATTATCTTCTTTCCGGTCTAACAACCGCATTTCCAATATTAGTGTGCAGTCAAACATCAGCTACGAAAAACTATCGCAGCTTGAGATAGAGCGTGCCCGCCTAAATACAGATAAAGAGTACCTGGAAACTATACTTGACCAGGTGCAGAATGGTAACGGTATTGCGCAGTCGGTTTCGCCAACAGTTGCCGGCATACAAAGCCCGATACTGAACGACCTGTTTCTGCAACTTGCTGACCTGAACCAGAAAAAAGCCGGTTATAGTGTAACTGCTACAGCCGACAACCCGATGCTGCGTAAAATTGAAGGCGAGATCGCTAACACACGCAGTGCTATCGAGGCCAACATCAAAAACCTGGTTCGCTCTACTAATATCTCCATTAACGATGTGAACAAACGTATTTCCCGCATCGAAGGGCAACTGGCTTCGCTACCTGAAAACGAGCGTAAACTGATGGACCTGCAAAGCGAGACCGAGTTTATTGATAAGAAATACGACTTCCTGCTGGAGAAACGTAGCGAAGCTGCAATATCGCTGGCAACCAACACAACTGATAAAAAGGTAGTGGACCATGCCTCTATGGTTGGCAATGCACCGGTTAACGTGAAGCCGAAAATGATCTACCTGCTGGCCTTATTACTTGGCTTAGCTATACCTGCCGGCTTTGTTATACTTATGGATAACGTGGACAATACTATAAAAGGCAAAGAAGACCTGTCTGGTATTACCAACATTCCGTTCCTGGGTGTTATCGCGCATGGCGATAAGTCTGAGAAACTGGCCGTACAGAATATGCCGCGCTCAGCTATTGCCGAGTCCTTCAGATCCGTCCGGATAAACCTGCAGTACCTGATGTCAAACAGCGACTTTAAAGTACTGGGTGTTACGTCTTCGGTATCTGGTGAGGGTAAAACATTCTGCTCTGTTAACCTTAGCACCGAACTGGCCATGTCTGGTAAGCGCGTGGTATTGATAGAGTCGGATATGCGTAAGCCTACCTTCTCGAACTATTTCGATGTATCCCAATCGGTTGGCTTGTCATCTTTCCTTACCCAGGGCCTGCCACTGAACGAGGTGATCCATAAAACAGCAATTGACAACCTGGATGTGATACCTTGCGGCTCAATTCCCCAGAATGCCATACAGCTGCTTGAGCTGCCTAAAATGCAGGAACTTATCGATATGCTGAAGTTCGAATACGACTATGTTGTGATCGATACACCTCCGATCGGTTTTGTGTCGGAGTACTTTATACTGATGAAGTACATGGACATCAACATTTATGTAGTGAAGCATAAGTATACCGACAGAAATATGCTGGAGCAGGTAAACGAACTTTATGCTTCTAAAAAGATCAAGAACATTTATATGCTGATAAACGACCTGGACTACAGCAATACCTATGAGTATGGGTACAAGCAAAAGGCCAAAGCATATTACGTATAACACATCATTAACCATACAATAAACACAGGCTATACTTATGGTGTAGCCTGTGCTATACTACAGAACTAGGCGGGAATGGGACAGAGTTTAGCATCAAAGGCCATTAGTGGAATAAAATGGAATACCATCTCCACTATACTGAATGCCATTATGCAGATAGGGTATACCTCTATCATGGCGAGGTTGCTGGCTCCTGAGGCTTTTGGTCTGGTTGCAATTTCGATTATTATACTTCAGTTTGGCGGTTATTTTGCCCAGATGGGTTTCAATAAAGCCATCATCCAGATAAAGGACCTGACCGATGACCACATCAGGGCTACTTTTACCTCCTCGTTATTACTAGGCATACTCTTTACAGTTCTTATCTGGGTTACAGCCCCTTTAACGGCTCAGTTGTTCAAAAACCCGGATGTAATACCTGTAGTAAGAGCCATGGCCCTGATCTTTGTTATAAACGGGGCAGCTGCAACATCTATCAGCCTGCTGGAACGTAACATGCGTTTTAAAGCGGTGAGCATACTCGAGACCTCCTCTTTTGTAATAGGTTACCTGGGGGTTGGTATACTGCTGGCTTATTTAGACTTTGGTGTTTATAGTTTGATATTTGCGCAGCTGGCGCAGGCAACTGTAGTGGCTATAGGTTCTTATGCCGTTGTTCGGCACAATGTTATCTTTCATTTTGGATGGGATGTCTGGAAGCCGCTGTTTAACTATGGCAGCAAGATGTCGTTCATCAGTTTGCTGGAGTGGCTTACTTCTACCCTTCCCGCTATACTTATCGGCCGTTTGCTTGGCGATTACAAACTGGGTATTTACGACAGGGCACACAAGTTGGTAAGTTTACCGATGTACATGCTTACCCGTACGTTCTCTAAAGTAATATTTCCGTCGTTCAGTAAACTGCAGTCCGAAACCGTGAAGCTGGGCAAAGTATACTTATCAAGTATAACACTGGTTATAGCCCTAGTTATACCTATATGTGCCGGCATTTTTGCTGCTGCTCCCGAGATTGTATATGTCCTCCTCGGCGACCAATGGACAGAGTCTGTTCCGATACTGCAGATACTTTCTTTTGCGGTGGCACTTAACCTGATAACTATGTTTGCCGGTATCATCTGCGATGCCAAGGCAAAGCTCAATTTTAAGATCGTACTTAACCTGGTACTTGTGGGTGTACTGGTCGTGTTTATACTTCTGCTGCGCGGCTTCGGATTACCGGGTTTTGCAGTGGCATTTCTGATGGCTGAAGCAGTTCGAATGATGCTATACCAGTATACTATAAAACAAGTACTGGAACTGCCGTATAAACAGCAACTTTCAGTGTATGTGCCGGGTATAATTAACGGAGCTATAATAGGTGTTATTTTATACTTATTCAGTGCTTACCTGCGTACAACCGGCCTTTCGATACTGGTTATACTTATAATGCAAATGGCGGCCGGCGGATTATTGCTGGCAGTATTAAGCCTGTTGTTCCCGCATAAGATCTTAAAAACAGAGCTGAAGATGATACTGGACAAAAGCGGCTTAACAAGTAAGCTGGCTGATAAACCCGGCATTACCGGGCAGCTTTACCGCAACTTTATAATTGATGCTAAATAACAAGGTGTCTATACTAAAGCTAACTCATACAAATACAGGCCTTAGGAGCCTCTAACGATACCACCAGACATGAAATTGAATTACGCCTTTATATTTGTAATTCCGCTGGCACTCATCCTGCTCATGGACCAGATGTTCATTGAGTTGTTAAAGCCGAATGACCCTTACGGGCAGGGCATACTTTTAAACACACTGGTGAAAGGTGTTGCCATACTTTCTATGGCTTACTGCGTCTTTTATTTCCAACGTATGTCTAAGTATATGCGGTTTGCTTTTGTAATGCTGCTGCTATACATCGGGGCATTGGTGTTTGAGTCGAAGTACTTTTATGGCACTTTCATGGTTTACCCTCACGTTTTTGTGAAGGTAATGATATATGCCTATGCCTTTTTTGTATACACCTTTTATAAAGCCAACTATTACCTGAAACCTGCCCATGTGGTATGGTTTATACTTGTTGGCTTCTGGCTGAACGTGCTGCTCATAAAACCTGAGTCGCTGAGTATATCTGCCTTTACCCAACACGAACGCGGCGTTTACTCTACATCGGTATACATGCTCATCGTACCATTTCTATACTTCCTGAGCAATTACTTTTATAAAGGGAAGTTTATGAGCCTGTTCTGGGCCCTGTTTGTGCTGTTCGCCATCTTCTTCTTCCAGCATCGTACCGTTTGGATCTCAACAGCCTTTGTATTGGGCATTTATTACCTGCTCATCCGGTTTAAAACCGACAAACCTATAAACTTTGTAGCCAAATTATTGCCTGTAGGCGGTACCCTGGCAGTTTTAGGTATAATTGCCAGTGCATTTGTACTCTCACAGCACCCCGAAATACTCCAAAAGGTTCAGGATAGCATTTCTGATATCGAAAACTATGATAAACAGGGTACCGGTGGCTGGCGTTACATCCAGATCATGTCCTACCTGCCGTTCATACAGGAGAACTTCTTTTTCGGAATGCGGTTCGAAGGTTTTGAGTTGCCCATACAGTTCTGGCGCGATGATATTGACGCACCGGTTTTTGAAGATGGAAACGGCCACCACTTTCACAGTTTTTACGTAGAGGTATTGTTTTACACTGGCTTTGTAGGTCTTATACTTTATTGGCTCATCGCCTGGTACCCTGTGGTAATGGCCATTAAGAAACGGAAGCTAACTATAACCCAGATCATACTGGTGGCTTTTGTAAGCAGTAACTTTATTTTCGGAATTTCTTATGTACTACCCGTATTCTACTACGCTATACTTGGCTGGGCTATAGTTGCTATCGAAGAGGAATTTGTAACCTATAACAGCTTCGTAAAAAACTCGGGCCAGCGCATGCAAATGCGACGCAACCAGGTGCAGCACTTAGAGCACGCCTGAAAACTATAACCACAATATATAAATAGCAGTAGAAGAATATACGCTATAACCCTTATTACTTGTATGAATACTTCTATACCCCAAGAACCCCTGCACACCCCGGTGTTGCTGATCATATTTAACAGAGCACATACCACCCAAAAAGTATTTGACCGCATCAGGCAGGTAAAGCCCAAAAAGCTGTATGTAGCAGCCGATGGCCCACGCCCAAACGTAGCCTCCGATGCGGAACGTTGCGCCGAAACACGCCGGATCGTAGAACAAGTTGACTGGGACTGCGAAGTTAAGACCTTGTTCCAGGAGCAAAACCTGGGCTGTGGCGTGGCTCCCTCCCGCTCTATTTCGTGGCTTTTCGAAAACGAAGAGAACGGTATAATACTGGAAGATGACTGCATTCCATCGCAAAGCTTTTTCTGGTTTTGCCAGGAGTTACTGCAAAAGTATCAGAACGACACCCGAGTGATGCACATCAGCGGGAACAATTACCTGGATGGCTGGCGCCGCGATTCTGATTACTCCTACTACTTCTCTGACAAGGTAAACAGCTGGGGCTGGGCCACCTGGAAACGCGCCTGGAAACTATACGACTTTAACCTGGGCAACTATACCGAGCTAAAGAACAAAGGCTATCTGAATGGTATTTTCCTGAACAAGTTTGAGGAGAAGTATAGATTGAGCAAGCTTGAGGAAACCTTCACCAACATTCAGAAAGGCGATGTATGGGATTACCAATGGGAATTTACCGTTTACAGCAACTCAGGCCTGTGTATTGTACCCGAAGTTAACCTGGTACGTAACATAGGGTTCGGAGAAGATGCTACCCATACGTTTAACCTGCACGACAAAAAAGCCCAGGTACACGAGCAGGAAATAGACTTCCCGCTACGGCACCCGAAATTTGTTATCCGTGACGTAGAGTCAGATAAACGCAACTTTAATAAAATGATGCGCGACAAAGCAAGCGCCAAACTGAAAGCCCTGTTTAACTTTAGTTTGTAACCCCTTATTAGTTATCAAAGAAATGACGCTTATACATATAGTAATACCAGTTTTTAACAGAAAAGAACACACCAAAGAATGTCTCGACTCTTTAAAGCTACAGTCGAACCAGAACTATAAAGTAATTATAGTTGACGATGGCTCTACAGACGGAACCGAAGAAATGCTTCGAAAGGACTACCCGGAAGTGGATATACTTAAAGGCGATGGCAATTTGTTCTGGACTGCTGGCGTAAACATGGGCCTGCGCCATGCCCTTAAAAATGGAGCCGAACTGCTGATGACCATGAATAATGATGTGATCACAGATCCGGACATGATCCAGAATATGTTTAAGTGGCATAAAGAGAAACCCGAAGCCCTGCTTGGAGCCCTGGAGCTGGATGCCTTTACAAAACAGCCTATTTTCGGTGGCGAGCGCCTCGACTGGAAATTCAACACCATCCGGCAGGTATTGGCTGCTTTACCGGAATCGGAGCGTAAAGGACTGCATGCCGTGACCCATTTACCTGGCCGCGGCTTGCTTATACCTAAAGTTGTTTTCGAAAAGATCGGTTTGTTTGACCAGGACAGGTTCCCGCATTATATTGCCGACTACGACTATACCCACACCGCCCGCAGAGCAGGTTTTGAATTGTATGTAAATTACGATGCGAGGCTTTTAACTTACCCTGAAGAAAGTGGCGAGCGCCAGTTGCGAAGCAATAAGAGCCTTAAGAACTACTACAAGCACCTGTTTGACCTTAAAGGAGGCGGCAACCTGCGCGATTTCACCAGGTTTACACTTAAAAACTGCCCTACACCTTATATTCCGTATCATTTGCTGAACGGATATACCAGAAGGCTGCTCGGGTACTTTATTAAATAAATGACGGATACAGCACTATCGGATCAGGCAACTAAACGCAAGTACGTTTTTATACTTGTGGGCGTGCTTGCAGCCATAGTTACTATAGTGCTGTATCTGCTATACTTCCATCAGGCCAATCCCGAACCGAAAAAAAAGCTGGGGGCAGTATCCGCTTTTGGACCAGTAAACTACCAGGGGCCTATTATTATTGAAAAAGGAGGCACCTACACGGGTAACTGGGAGTCTAAAGATTCGAACATACCTGCCGTAGACATACAGACCTCTGAACCTGTTGAGATCATCAATTCCAATATTCGCGGAGCAGGTTTCCTGGTTAAAAGCTGGTACCACAATGCCGACATAACTATAAGGAATACGAATGCCTACGGTCTTGCCCCTACTCCTACTACCAGTTACCCGATAAGCCGGCGGTTTGTAGCAGTTAACGACTTTAAGAATTTAGTTATCGAGAACTGTTACCTGGAGCATACGGCAGGTGTTGCTGTAGGCGATAACTATAAAGGAGATGGCTCACCGGAGAATACGATCCGGATCAGGTTTAATATCGCCAAGAATATTGATGGCCGCATTCACGACAGTACCCTACACTCCCAGTTTGTGCAGTTTAATTTCCGTGGCGAAGTGCCGCATGTAGAAGTAGCCTGGAACCAGATAATAAACGAACCTGACAGATCGCTTGTAGAAGATAACATCAGCATATTCAACTCACGGGGCACGCCATCATCACCTATTCGTATACATAATAATTTTATACAAGGCGCATACCCCATCTCCCGCACCGACACTACTTATACTGGTGGCGGCATACTGGCTGAGGGCGATGGAAGTAAAGACACTTGTACGGCTTATGTGGAAGCCTTCGAGAACCACCTGGTAAACCTGGGCAACTATTCGATGGGTATAGCAGGCGGCAATAACATACGCTACTATAACAACAGAGCCATTAACTCAGCTACTTTTAGTAACGGATCGCGCTTCCCTATTTATACTTCCGGTTTCTGGAGCTTAGACTATTATAAAAAAGGAACCACACACTCTAATAGTATAGAGCGCAACACCATAGGAATAATGGCATGGGGCTGGCCCGAAAACAGAAGAGACCTTTCGGATATGAAAGGAGCTGAAGCGGAGAACAACACGTTTATACCAGGCAAAATTACCAGGCAGCACGAAAAGGCAGAATTTATGACGTGGCAAAAGAAGCTGCGAGAGAATAATATTATAGTCGGGCCTATAGGTTTTAACAGGCAGCCCATTATTTTTTAACTAACCTGGTTCTGCTCTAAACAGCACCTACTATATATGCGTACACCTGTACTGATAACACAGCACCACAACTATAAATCACACCTTAACAGGTCACCCTATATAAATTAACATGAGAACTATAAAATCCGGAATAGCAAAATACAGAGTACTTTTAACTAAAAAGATCACACAGCTATTCATAGGAAAACTAAGCGGCAACATTCCGTACTCGATGGTAAACTCCATCGAAGAAGAACTTCATATACCAACCATAGGAAATCATGTACAGGAGATAGCAACACTTTCGCAGCCTGTTATAGCATCCTACCCTTTCCCCGATCACTTTCCACCATACTTCAGACGCAGCAAGGCTTTTGAGAAAAAGAACCTGTATTTTTTAAATGATGTATGGGTGTCTCCTTTCTCCGGACTGGCCTGGATAGAGGATAAACACTTTATAGTAGAAAGTATGGGATCAATGTACCGTATTATTGGCTGGGATAATGTTTTACATGAGCCCCTGCTGGATCGCGGCATATTAGATGAGAAAGAAGTTGTGATCAGTTGCCCGAACAACCCCTTCTATCACTGGATATTTGAGTCGCTGGTAAATGTGCTGGTTGCCCTGGACACTGTGCCAACAGCCAAAATAATGATCTCGGATAAATGCCCTGCTTATTGTAAAGATGTACTGAAGCTACTATTTGATGAGAAAACCTATAACGAACGCATTATAGTAGCCGACGAAGTTAAAAAAGTAAGCAACCTGGTAACCATACAACAGGAGCATGATGCCGGTTTTATGCACCCGGTTGGTATTCAGGCTTTGCAGGATTTTAGAGATAGGGTTATACAGAAAGTAAAACCGCTAAACACACCTACTCCTTTTATATATGTATCACGCAGTAAAACAAAGAACCGAAGCCTTGCCAACGAACTTGAATTAGAAGAAGCACTGAAGAAGATAGGTTTTACGATCGTTTACAGCGAGCAACTTACCTTACCAGAGCAGATCGTACTATTCTCGCAGGCTAACTGTATCATAGCACCGCACGGGGCAGGCCTGAGCAATATAGTCTGGTCGAAGCAGAAGATACACCTGCTGGAAATTTTTGCCCATAACCATTTCAACGACTGTTTTGCCCGCCTTGCTGTCGGCCTTAACCATAACTACAGTTATACCCAGGCGGAGTATGCCCCAGGTAGTTGTGGTTCTGTCAATGTAAATGAAATTGTTCACTCTGCTCAGAAAATGCTGAGTAATGCAGCTGCAACCCACCAGTCGGTGGCATAAATATCGTATTTACCTTACTATCACAGAAAAGAGGCAGCTACAACTGCCTCTTTTTTTATACTTCAAAACTTTAAAGCTTAAGCTAATCAATAAGTTAGGTATTTAGTCCTGTTAAACTGGGCTCTAATATTTAATCCCGCCAACTCAAACTACTCTTTATCCAAATCCATTTTCTATATATAGTTATATCTATATAATTAGAGTTTACTATATAAAGTTAAATTTTATTCAATTTCAGTCTAAATTTTTATCTCACAGGCACAATAAAACGGAACTCAACTATATAGTTATACTTTTCCTTGTTTTATCACATTAATATTAATATGATTTTTTCTGGAAATTAAATTTATTTGTAACCGTAACTTTTTTATTAATGCCCTATACTCAGTGCAAAAGGCATTTTTACCCTTACAAAAGGTTATGATTTTTTCAAGCGTATATAATTTTATTCAGAATTTTTAAATTAAGTGTAGCATTTGTAAAATTTTCCTACATATATTTGCAACAACTTATATATGAGCAATTTAAGTGGTACAACATTAATCAGTTCTCTAGTTAAAATGCTCTTCTCTTTTTAGCCAAAGTGCTATAACCAAAAGCATTACCAAAAGAGAGTAAGTTAGGAAAAATAATATTTTCAACTTTTAGCCAAAAAAGATGAAGTCAAACACCTCTTACGTAAGTAAGAAGGCGAGCAAAGCCTTACTTGCATTTATTTTAATCATCCTTTGTGGTGTATTTTCAATTAACCCTCTATTCGCTCAAAGCTACCAGGGTCCATTTGTAATCACGAAAGGTGGTACCTACACAGGTAACTGGGAATCCACCAACTCCGACGTACCAGCCGTAGAAGTAAGAACTTCAGAGCCGGTTATCATTACCAATTCGAACATCCGCGGCGCCGGCTTCCTTATTAAGAGCTGGTATACCGCTGCCGATATCACAGTTAAGAACACGAACGGTTACGGTATTACACCAACTCCATATTCTGAGTATCCTAAAACCCGCCGTTTTATTACAGTAAACGACTTTAAAAATGTTGTAGTTGAGAACTGCTACATGGAAAGTACAGCCGGTGTGTTTGTAGGAGACTACTACAAAGGCAACGGTACTACCGGTAACTCTATCAAGATACGTTATAACAAGGCCAAAAACATCGATGGTCGTGTACATGGCGGTAAAGTGCACTCACAGTTTGTGCAGTTTAACTACCGTGGCGAAGTACCAGGCGTAGAAATTGGCTGGAACGAAGTAATTAACGAGCCAAGCAGATCACTTGTAGAAGATAACATTAACATCTTCAACTCTCGTGGTACAGCTTCTTCTCCGATCCGTATCCACAACAACTACATTCAGGGTGCTTACCCGGTTGATGCTACAGGTAGCAGCTACTCAGGTGGTGGTATCCTTACTGACAGCGACGGCGACATCAATACTTGTACTGCTTACATTGTAGGCCATGATAACCATCTGGTTAACCTTGGTAACTACTCAATGGGTATTGCCGGCGGTAACAACATCCGTTATCATAACAACCGTGCTGTTAACTCTGCTACATTCGACGATGGTTCGCGCTTTAACATGTATACTTCAGGTTTCTGGAGCATGGACTATTACAAAAAAGGTACAACCTTCTCTAACACGATCGAAAACAACACTATTGGTGTAATGGCCTGGGGATGGCCAAGCGACAGAAGAGACTTATCTGACATGGAAGGTGCTTCAGCTATTAACAATACCTCATTATCAGGTACTATTACAAAGCAGCACGAAAAAGACGAATATTCCAGATGGTTACAGAAACTGAGCAGCAATGGCATCGGCCTGGGCCCTAACGGCACAGCACCATCAGCTCCGGTTACACAAGAGCCTTCTGTAGCTCCAACCCCTGCTCCAACTACTGAAACAAGCACAGTAGCAGGTTCAGGATCTGGAAAGATCACACATGAATTCTGGGCAAATGTACACGGTACTAACACAAGCGTTATACCTGTAACTTCTGCACCAACTAAAAAAGCAGAATTGACAATCTTCGAAGCTCCTGCGAACGTAGGTGACACTTATGGACAGCGTATCCGTGGTTATGTAACAGCACCTGCAACTGGTAGCTATACTTTCTGGATCGCTTCAGATGACCAGGCTGAACTTTACCTGAGCACATCAGAAGATCCGGCTAAGAAAGTAAAAGTAGCTTCAGTATCAGAATGGACTGATGCCCGTCAGTGGACAAAGTATAGCTCACAGAAATCAGTAGCCATCAAACTGGAAGCTGGTAAGCGTTACTACATCGAGGCCCTGCACCTGGAAGGTGGCGGCGGTGACAACCTGGCCATTGGCTGGACAATGCCGAACGGCACGCTGGAAAGACCATTAGCAGGCAAGCACTTATCCCCAATGGGAAGCACTGCTCCGGTAGTTCAGGAACCAACTCCAACTCCGACTCCAACACCAACTCCGGTAACGGAAGAGCCGGCTCCATCTGCACCGGTAGCAGCTTCTGGTAAGATCAC
>CANMMP010000003.1 GCA_947499125.1 uncultured Pontibacter sp. | reverse complement strand
ACAACCCCGGCCAACACACCCCATAAGACACTGAATCAAGTCTGACAAGCTTCACCGTCTTATGGCCTATTTCGTTAGTGCAAATATTAATTGATGAAAAAGAACCTGATATACTTTGCTTTAGTAGCCTTCCTTTTTGCATGCGATAATGCTTTTGAAGATAAGGCATTTGAAAAGCAAAGTACAGTTTATCATGTAATCAAAGAACCCATAATTGATACATCAAATTCTGCCCCACCACCTCCGCCATTATTATATTATGGACAGCACAACTTCATCGTTTATACAAATGGTAAAACATATTACCACAACAAGTTCAATGACTATGGCTGGTGCGGAACAGGTATTGATACATCAAACCCTGATTTTATAAGCTTACAGCCTTCTGACCTGGTAGAATTAACAGATGACAACCTGGTCGGATTTGTTAAAAGTGTTTTTCAAGATACGAGCAGCTATCATAGGAAAATAGCAGCTACAATTTCTTCACCTGTTGATTCTATTACAAATAAGCACTTCAATGAAATAATCAATGCATTCAGACAGAAGAACTTTAACATTTATTCTATCAGAAAAACGACAGAAGAAGAGCAGGTTGTTCTCAGTTATAAACTTGAAAACAAAGAGTACGTCCCAGAACAAATAAATTGGAAAGGCGAATTTGGGGGTATAAAGTTCTTGCCACCAAATTATAAAGAATAACTAGCACTAACCACACCCATAAGCTAGCTACGCCACCTTATGGCCAAGTACGTTAGCGTTAACAGGTAATTACGAATTCATGAAATGGATGAAAGGAAAGAATCTATTCTAACGCTTAGGAGAATTACTTTTGAATTTCTTAAAGGAGACCTCGACTTTATAAAATATTACGAAGTACTCTCCTTTGAATTAGGTTCTACTTTTGACCCTTTTGATTGGACAACGGAAGATTTGGAGAGTGAATTAGTTGAAGAGCTAAAGCTATACTTGAAATTCTCTGGTGGCGAGTTTGGAGAGCATGATGACTTCATTCCAAAGAATAAAGACTGGAAATATGGAGCATCAGACGTGAAATATGCATGGATTGATTCTACAGAGTATAAAAAGCTTCTAAAGAGAGAATATTCTCTAATTAAACTGAAAAAACTGTAAAACTGCATACGCTAACCCAGCACATAAACCATGCTTCGGCTACGCCTTGCTCGTTTTATGTACAAACCGTTAGCAATCATTTCTAATAAATAATATTCTATGAAAGAAAGGTTTATCTTCTTTATAATTATTTTTTTTTCAGGTATTACATCTTCCTATAGTCAGGAGAAATTTAATGAAGTATTAGTTTCTGAATTAAAGGGAGAAGATAAATGCCTTTATGAAATATTTTTAAAAAATATTAAGGCAAATATAGTTTTTCCAGATAGCACTAATTTTTATTCTAAAATCAGAATCAATAAAACTGGTAACATATTTAAAATTCAATCTTTTGCTAAAGCAAAGTCAGAAATCCAAATTAATGTGGTTTCAGACATTATAATGGATTACGAATTACATTTAGAGAGATTAGGCAAGTCAATTGAATGCAATCCGAAGGAATGGAAAATCACTAAGTTAAAATTTGAACAAGCTTATGCTAAACCAGTAGATACAGACTTTTACATAAAGACCCCAAATCAATATGATAAGGTTGTTTATTCACATAAAGATTATGCATTAGTTAAAAAGAATAAAAAGTGGGGAGCGGTAAGTAAGAATAACAAGCTAATACTTGCTATAAAATATGACTCATTGGTTTCACACCCATTCGGCTTAAAAGCAAAAATTGAAAATGGCTGGGCTTTTATCAATGCTTTAAATGGCAATCATTTATCTAAAAGGATCTATAGTAAAATAGAAGATAAAGTTTTAAAGGTTAACAACAGAGAGTACGTTGTAGCTAAAATGGGTAAAAGCGGAATTTTATCCAAAGATATGGTAGAAGTTACTCCTTTTATATATGATGATTTTCTAATTCCGCTTGGCAACAGATACTTGATAGGTAAGCGAGATGGTAAGCAGGCTCTAATCAGTGAATTAAATGGTAAAGAACTAACTACTCCTAAATACGATTTTATTACTTCAAACTACACTCTAAAAGAGATTTTACTGGTTGGTCTTAATAATAAAATAGGTGTAATTGATTCCGTTGGGAATGAAATCCTGCCAGTTAGTTATGATAAAATATTCCAACCAATTAATGCCAGTATATTAGGCATTAAGCAAAACCAAAAATTTGCTTTATACGATTTTAAAATAAGAAAACAATTATCGGGTTTCATCTATGATGAGATCTTTAATGTTAAAGATTTAATTGGTGTTGAATTGCAAAATAAGAGAGGAGTAGTCGACAAGACTGGAAAAATTATAATCCCAATAGCATTTGATAGGATTACTTATGTAGAAGGATTAGGGTCAGGATCAAATAAGTTAAAAATTTATTGCCTCAGGTTAAATGAGCAAGTTGTTTATGATGAAAAAGGAAATTGCCTTTCTAATTGCAAATAAAACCATATGCTAACCACATCTAAAGCACATTAAAAAGTGCTTTAGCCCAATCCGTTATACAACACCATAACTATTGAAATGAAAACACCTATCATCTGTTACGCAGTGATTTTACTGCTCTCCTTCTCATGTACTGAGAAAAATAAAGTGGAGTCAGAAGACTTAATGGTTACATCTGAGCCGTATTCAGATGCAACTCAACCTCAGGCAGATGCTCCTGCACTAACTCAAGCTCAACAGGATAGTATTTTAGTAAGTGAGTTTGTATCGGAATGGCACCTACATGGAAATAAAAACTATTATGAAATGAAAACCCTGAGGAAGTATATTCCCTCGGGTTATATGCTTTGCGATTACCTTCATCATGATTTAAACGAAGACGGATTAATTGATTACCTGATGGTGTTTTCTACAAAAGAATCCCCTAATGAAGGAGAATTGATGCATCTTTATCTAATGCAGCAAGATAATACGCTAAGGCTACAGGCAATTAATGAATCGTTGCATACTTACTGGAATGTGAAAGCAGACTCTACGGGAAGTGGTTTTTCTATTACTACCCGTTTTTCTACTATGGGGAGATATGGAACTACAACCAGTTCCACTACACACTTTATATATGACAGCATTGAGAAGGATTGGTTTTTTGATTTCTATTGTTTTTTAGCAGAATCGGTGGGAGAAGATGATTTGTTGGACGAAAATGGAAGCCCCGTTTTAGACGAAGAAGGCGACTATGTTTTGGATACAACGAAGCAGGGAAAGGAACCAATGATGGTGCTTGATAATGGAGAAGAATGCACTATCTACAAAACGCATAAGGATTTAGGAATAGTACGATTTTCAAAATTCAGCTTTTCTGAAATGTTAGAGAAAAGCATATCAGAGTAGGTTAACCTTATATAGGCTCTACTAACATGTTTGAAAATTAAGAAATTTGAAATGAAAACACCCATTATCTGTTACGCAGCAGTATTACTGCTTTCCTTTGCATGTACCGAGAAAGACAAAGTTGAATCAGAAGGTTCATTAGGAGAATCTAAGCCATATTCTGAAATACCTCAAGCAAATACTCCTGCACTTACTCAGGAGCAGCAGGATAGTATGTTCGTAAGCGAGTATGTAACTGAATGGTATCCTGCCAATAAGCCAAACTTTGAAGAACTGAAGCCCTTGAAGCAATACGTTCCATCAGGTTATATACTACACGATTACTTTCTAAAGGATTTAAATGGCGATGGGCTAACGGACTGTGTCATGTTAGTTACACCTAAGGAACAAACACAAGAGTATGAATCAGACATAGTACTTCTTTATGTCCGACAAAAAGACAAATCCTTGAAGCTGCACGCCAAGAATGAAACTTTCAGTTCTCCACCTAATGAAGCCTTTATAGAAACAGACTCGATAAATGGTGGCTTCATAATTAGTACTCATATGTCTGGTATGGGTAGGCATGCTATTGTGACTAATACTTCCTCACATTTCACCTTCAATAAAAAAGAAAAAGACTGGTTTCTAAATTACTTCTGTTTCTTTCAAGAAACCTTAGGTGGAAGGGATTTAGTAGATGAAGATGGCTATCCTGTAAGAGATGAAGAAGGCAATTTTATACAGGATACCACGGAGTATGAAGAAGAGCCTCTTGTGATGCTTGATAATGGAGAAGAATGCACCAAATACTTAACTCAAAAGGATTTTGGGAAGATACGCTTTGCAAAGTATAGCTTAGAGAGCATGCGTGATGAACAGTGGTAGGTTTGAACCATAATACCTTTTAAAATTATATTTGCTAACACAGCCACAGGCATCATGTTCGGCAAACGCCTCACCCGTTGCCTGTCCAAGCCCGTTAATTAATAATTATGAAAAAGGGAGTACAGGTATTTTTAGCAGCTGGTATACTTGCTTTGACAAGCTGTGCTCCAGCAAATGAAATTGCATTTATTAACGATGATAAAAGCTTTGCAATTTCCCACAGAACTAGCGGGAGAGTAATTCTTGGACACGGCGGCAATGTATTTTATAGACCAATTGATTTATACAGAGTAAATTTTAAAAACCCGGGACAGAATAAGTACGACTACAAAGACATTAACATTAGCAATGAAAGTGGAGATATAGAACTTGTAGACGGTTACCTTGAATTCACAGCAGATAACAAAATCGAGATTACTCTATCAATGAATGAAGATGGAGTGATAAAGAAACTTCCTATAAATGGACTACACAAATTGAAAAAATAACATACCACAACACGGCACAGGCTCCATATTCGGCTACGCCTCACTCGCAGCCTGTGCTAAACGTTGATGGTAAATCAAAATGAAATGACAACTAGTAAATTCAAATTAGGATACTTATTCTGGTTTCTATGGATGCTCCTCTGCGGAATAGGTTTATCTATATTCTTGAATAAAGCAATAGAAAAGATTCTCAATAAAGGATTGTCTTTAAATTCCTTATTGATAATTTTTCTAATTGTTCCATTACTTATAACTGTAAAAATCCTGAAGGACTTTAAATATATCCAGATTGATTCTAAGACTAAAAAACTCAAGTGGTATTCTCTATTAGCACCTTTTGGACGAACGCTAAATTTCGCAGATTATGTAGGTAAAGTAAAATCATCTGAAGTAGGAACGGATGGATCATATTACACAACCTATTTGATTGATCGAAACAATTCTACATCATTCAGAATCAACGGATTATTCTACAGAAATTTTGACGAGTTATATAAGGAGATCAAGCTTGTTGAGATAAAAAAATATGATATGACTTTCTGGTTATATCTTAAACTTCTATTTACAGGGAGAATAAAAATTAGATCTACCACCAATCATAAAAAATAGCAACGGCTGGTTTAAACGAGTAGCCAATTCTATAGTTGTTTACTAACTCTGTATCGGGTAATAGTAACTCCCCCGCTAGTGCGAACTTGTAGCTCGTACTTTTTTATAGTTTAACATTGACTTTAAGTATCCAAAAAGTAGGTACGAGCTGCAAGCTCGCACCTGCGTAAAATAAACTATAGGCCATCACTATTCCTCAAGTCTAAACTATAAATCTCACTCCTAATCAGCTTGCACCAAAAGTTATACTTCGTTAAAACCTGAAAAGAGAATTGTTACTGGTGCTACCTACCTTACCACCAAAGTTGCGGATGTTATAGGTAAAGGTTAGCAAGCCATAACGCGTTAAGGTCAGCGACTGCGAGTCTTCAACTATGTTTTCCTGAATAGAGCGGTAAGCACTTATGTTCTGGTCGAGCAGATCGTATACCGATAACTTTAGCTGCGCGCGGTCGTTCTTCATAAACAGGTAAGTAACGGCTGCGTTAAGCCTGCCATAGTTATTCTGCAGCCCCGGCACGGCATTGGAGTTATACCAGCTTTCAAAGTTTGCTTCCCAAACCAACTTTTTCGGCAACCTGATAACCACACCTGTTTCGGAAGTTCTGGTAATAAAATCCTGGTCGGTAAAGACCTTGTTCTCGTAGCGGCTGCCTTCAAAATTAAATCTTAACGTCTGGTTAAATTCTATTTTATCGTTCAGGTTAAAGCCAGCATTTATGGAAGGCCCGAAATCCCAGCGCTTGCTATAGCTCTCGATACCGTTTAGCATGATCAGTGTTTTATGGTAACCACCCCACAAAGACGCTCCCACCGAGAACTGCCTGCCCGACTCATACTTAAAATCTTTTGATAAACTGGCCGATCCATTAAGATCCCAGTTGCCATCTGTGTTAACAGGCTGACTTATCTGCACGCCATTCGCTTCTATAGTTCGCTTCCGGGTAATGGCATCGTTGCTCTTTCTTCCATAAACATAAAAACTATAGTTGAGCGCCTTCTGCATGTCGTGGTTGTAATAATTCATGCTCACGGTATGCGATACAGTTGGCTTTAGTCCCGGATTACCATATCTGATATAAAGCGGGTTCGTGTTATCAACTATAGGTAACAGGTCCACCGCCTGGGGTTCTCTCATGTAAACATTATAGCTCATGTTTAGCTCTTTCCAGCGGACATTAAACGACGGAAAAATATAGAAGTACTCCTGCTTTATAGGTGGTACTTCTTCAAAATCACTCTTAATGTTCAGGCTTGTAAAACGGACGGATGGTTGTAAAGTAAAATCGCCAACTTTCCATTTCAGGCCGGCATTCATATAATTACGCCAGCCCTTCCGGTCGAAGCTGCTCGATAAGGCGTCTACAGGCAGATCATACGCGCCACTTTTCTCGTCGCGGGAAAAGGTGGCAATGGTATTCTCATCCTTAAAGTATTCTGTATTCAGCCTGACAACTGTGCTCAGGTCTTTTATTAACGGCTCAGTAAACGAAACTGAGTTGTTTAGCAACAGGCTATTCCGGTCGTCGTTCCTGAGCTGGTTCAGTTCTGTGGTTTGGGGTTCCGGCTCATAAAACTGGTTTAAAGCGGAGTTATACTTCCCCTGAAGTGCGACGCCGTAAGTATAGTTACCATTTAAGTTAAAGATCCGCCCCTTCTTAGCGAACAGCCTGTGCACCGAATAACTGCCCGAAAATTCTGTGTTATCTTCATTTGTTTTTTCGTTGTTGTCGCTTTCGTTCAGTAACTCCCCGGCATTATAGCGCGTTCTGGTAAGTTCGTTTAAACCTATGGTGCGCTGGACAAAACTTATACTTGGTGTAAAGCTCAGGTCAGTAAGCGAGTCCAGTTTCCATTCAAGTTTACCCCCGATGTTGTGGCTATGGTTCGTGCTATGGCGGTCTTTGCTTTTGCGGGCAACCAACGTATCGTTTTCTAAAAACTGCCTTGTATTCAGAAGCTGATCCAGGTCATCGTCTAGCCTGCCGTAGAAATACTGTAGGTTCAGTTTAATACCGTTTGTGGTAACAGTGTTAAAGTTGGCCCCACCACCCGACGACTGCTGTATACCACTACCCATAGCCCCGAACGACACACCGTTAAGTGCATAACCGCCATTGCTGTATACCGATATGCTGTTCATACCGCTACGGTCAAAGCCACCGATTTTTCGCATGTCGCCCATTCCAAATCCGGCCTTGTTCAGGTTGTTCGAGTAGCCCAGCACGCTTATCTGCATCGTATCCCGGAAAGCATTAAGTAAGCCGCCACCTTCGTACCTGTTGTCTGTACCGGCACCACCGTATACTTTCCCGAATATTCCTTTTTTAATGCCTTTCTTAAAAGTGAGGTTGATCACCTGCGGTATGTCGCCTTCCGGTAGGTCCGGGTCGCGGCGTACTACTTCGGGGTCGTTCATAACCTGTACCTTTTGTATCACATCGGCGGGTAGGTTACGGCTGGCTATTTTCGGGTCGCTGCCAAAAAACTCTTTCCCGTCAACCAATATCTTATGTACAGCTTTGCCATTAACTGTAATATTTCCGGCTGCATCCACCATTACACCTGGCAGCTTTTTCAGGAGATCCTCTACAAGTGCAGTAGGCAGTGTTTTAAAAGAGGAGGCATTAAATTCGAGCGTATCGTTTTTTATAAGAACAGGTGGAATTTCGGCCACCACCAGTACTTCGCTCAGCATACTAGCCGATTCTTCCAGGGCTATTTGCCCAAGTTCATGCACAGGCTGCTCTGGCGTGAGGGAAAATTCCTTTCGGTATACTTTCAGGCCAACCATGGTTATAACCACCCGCAACTGCTGGTTTATAGGTAAGCCTGGTACTTTAAACTTCCCTTCATCGTTGCTCATCCTGAAGGTAACCATGGTTGTGTCGTGGGCCGTGTATACTGCCACGGTAGCGTAAGGCAAAGCCTCTTTTGTAGCGGCGTCCACTACATTGCCTGTTATTTCGCCTTTCTGCCCCTGAGCTTGTGTGTTACTACTTACAAAAACAGCAGTTACAACTATAAACAGAAGTAAGACACGTTTTATGTAACGCGTTAAAAAGAAGGGAGAAAGTATTGTCTTCATAGCTTATTCAGAATAATCCAATAAATTCTCAAGATACAAAAGTTTGTTTTGATACATAGCCGAAATTCTATATTCTTATACTCTCTTTAGCGTAAGCGATATCACTTATAAATGAGCTATGCACCCAACTATAAATTATAAGACTCACATCAATAAACTACCGCACCTGCCCGGGCATTACATAGAAGTTACGCCTGAAGTGGTGCAGAACCTGGGCGGTAAGTTTAAAGTGCGTGTGCTTTGTACTATAAATGATAAGCTTACTTTTCAGGGTGGGTTGGTGGCATTGGGTGGAGGAAGCGGCTACATAAGTATAAACAACAAACGGCTAAAACAACTGGGGTTACAAAATGGTGATAACGTACAGGTAAAACTGGAACCCGACGATAGCGAGTTTGGTATGGAAATACCCGAAGAGTTAACCGAGCTCTTTAACCAGGATGAAGAAGGGAAACGCCGATTTGATATGCTACTACCCGGCAAGCAACGCTACATTTTATACTATATAGCTGGCGTTAAAAGCAGCCAGTTACGCATCGACAGGGCCTTACTCCTCATCAATAACCTGAAACAGCTGCCAGTAGGCAAAGAATCATTCCGGGATATGCTGGGAAAATAAAGGCTACTTTATACTTACCAACAAGAACTTAACCTATAGTTTAGCAGCCTTCTCAAGTATAGTTTCCACCTCTTTTGCAAGTATGCGCCTGTCGAATAGTCGCCTGGCTATAGTTGCGCCGTTGTTTCCGGCTTGCTGTAATGCTGCTGAGTTATTTAAAACTTGTTTTATAGTTTGGGCAAGTATAACTGGCTTCTCAGCGGGTGTGTACCAGCCGCAGCTATGGTCTTCTACAAAAGTTTTCGTCCAGCCCGGGTTGGTAACTATAACCGGGGTGCCACACGCCAGGCTATCATAAAATTTGGCCGGGGAGTTTGAGCGTAGTACAGGCAGGTCGTTAAAAGTAACTAACGATAAGTCGGCAAGCTTGAACAGTTTAAAAATATGGTCGCGGGGTTGTGCCGGCAGCAAAGTCAGGTTTGGTATCTGCTGCGCTAAAGCCTGTAACTGTGGTTCGTAGTATCCCGATCCTGTCAGTATAAAATGGATAGAATCGTCTTCTATCAATAGTTTAACAGCTTCCATAATGGCAGGAATATCGTTTGCACGGCCGTAGGTGCCGGCATACAATACTACTTTCTTATCCTGCAGTTTATAGTTGTCGCGGAGCGCAGTTACTTCAGCTTCGGTTACAGCATCGGCTTTATCAATATCAGTGCCGTTAAGTATAGTTGTTACTTTCTCTGGGGCAATGCCTTTGCTTAGTACATAATCCGTCATGTCCGGGGAAAGCGTAATGATGTGCGTGGCGCTTTTGTAGAGCTTCAACTCCATGTTAAACAGCACTTTTTGCAGCCATTTATACTTTACCGCCCCCATCTCCACCGGGAAACTCGGCCACAGGTCCTGCACTTCGAATACCCACGGCACATTTCTGAAACGGGCTACCTGCGCAACTACCCAGGGCACAGTCAGTGGCACCGACACAGCCCACATCACATCTGCTTTAGGCAAACGCATCAGCTTAACAAAAGAGCAAACCGCAAAAGCCAGGAACGAAAACAGTCTTGGCAAAACACCCATTTTATTTGCGTAAGCTACTTTGCACTCGTGCAGTTCCACACCATCGGGTACCCACTTATATTTCTGCTGCATGCGCAGGCTACGCCAGGCATTAGTAGCTACCAGCGTAATGCGGTGCCGCTTTGCAAGCTTTTCCATAAAAGAGTATTGCCTGCAGGTGGCGGGGCAATCAGGGTTGGCGTGGTGCTGATGAAGTATGGTAAGGTGCATCTATGGCAGGTGCGCAGGCTTAGCGTCGCTCTGGTTTATACTTCGATTCGGCAAAAATCTTTTTAAAGTCGGTATCGGCCATCAGTTCCGGAAGCGTTACATCGGGGTTACGTTCCATATACTTGCGCACAATTTGCCAGCCCACCCAGGTACCCAGGCGGCCTGGTGCATTCTTGTCTATTTCAGGAGTGCTGGGGCGTTCGCCCATATACTTCTGTACCTGCATTGGGTTCTTCTCGTACAGCAGGCTCTTCTCTATAAAATGTGCCCAGATGCGGCCTTCGTTATGCGTTACGTCAGCCAGTTGCTGCCCGCTGTAGCCAATTATAGAGGAGTCCGGTACGCAGGGCATCAGGGTTTGCACAAAATAGTAAGCCTTACCGGCATTCACCATCTCCGAGAGCATAGACCTGTCCAGGAAATCGGCTTTGTTATACCTGTTGGAGAGCAAAAGCAAAGCGGCAGGAACCATGTGATGGCGCTCGTAACGCTGCAGTATATAGTTATAAGTATCAGGGCGGTAAAGTGCATCCTTTCCGATAAAGTAGTCTACACCAAGAACCATCAGCGAGTCGCTCACAAACAGGTCCTGGCTAAGGCCCGACACAAATGTTTTAACTTCTGGCGCTGTAAATTCCGGGTAATGGTGCTTCAGTACTTTAAAAGCAGTTTCCAGATGCTCCTCTTCCTGGTCTACGTTCTCAAAAGTTTGGATAGCCTGTTGCGCCAGCGAATCAAGCGATTGGTTTGTAGCCAGCCCCACTAAGGCATTTACAAGTATAGAATCGTGCGGATATTCGTTTAATTGCAGAAACTGGTCAGCAAAAAGCGGATTCTTTTTCAGAAAATCTCTCACTTCAGACTCCTGTTCCATAGAGAAGAAATCTTTCTCCAGGCGCTCAATTTCCACATCCATTGGTATGCGATCGATCTCTTTAGGTAGCTCACAGGTATTACTCCCGCAACCAGCCAGAAAAAGAACTATCGCTATATATACTAATCTATATGACATTACTGTTTATTTTTGTACAAAAATAGCAGGTTCCTTCGTACTAAGGTAACACGTTTATCACAAACACATATGCAAATGAAAAAACTTACGCTTTTAGCTCTATTTATGTGCTTCGGATTCGGCGCATTCGCTCAGGTCGAGATCGGTCTGCTGGTATCACCAACCATAACAGGCAACCGCTTTATTGCCGAGGACAAGTATAACTTCGAGAAAGAAAACAACAACCTGCGCCTGGGTGTGGGCGTTATCGCCGATTACTTTTTTGCCCAGAACTACGCCTTCAGCACGGGCCTGATCTATCGCAGCAAAGGCAGCGAAATAAGCTACAATTACTCGCAGGAAAATACCGATGGTTCAACTACAACTATAAACGGCACCGACGATATTGCCATTCAGTACATTGAACTGCCTCTTTCGCTGAAGCTTTTCACAAACGAGATAGCTCCTGCTACTATTTTATACTTCCAGGTAGGTGGTTCGCTTAATACAAAGGTGGCGGCCAAGGTAAACGACAAAAAAGTAATTGACGGCAACAAAACAGCCAAGCGCTTTAATATTTTTGAGGCGGATGTATTGATCGGTGGCGGAACCGAGTTCCAGTTTGGAGAAAGCACCAAGCTTTTTGCCGGTTTAACCTATCATCGTGGCCTTTCCGATATCGACAATAAATACTATAGCGAGAAACTGGGCGACAAAAACATCAGCCTTAAAAATAACGGCGTTTCACTTGATTTTGGTGTGAAATTCTAAACTATAGTTTGGGGCAAAAGAAAAGAGCCGTTCTGCAATAACACGCAGAACGGCTCTTTTTTATAGTTGATCTTCTTTTTCAAGCACTTCTACCTCATCGGCATAAGCTGCTTTTAATTCAATCTCTTCACCGCGGTCGTCCATCACTTTAAAATCAGTGATACCCAGCGAAGTATCTTTTACTAAGCCCACCCACCTGAAATACTTAAAGAACCATTTCATCTGCCTTGAAACAAGGCCTTTGGTATAATAAGTATACACAAACGGATGCACATAAAGGGTTAAGCCTTTTTGGTTGTGGCTTACCAGCAGGTCTTCTACAGCTGCTTCAATTTCATCAGTAACCAGTATACTGGCTGTTATTTTACCGGTACCGCCACATGTAGGGCAAACCTCACCAGTAATAATATTTTGTTCCGGCCTTACACGCTGACGCGTTATTTGCATCAGGCCGAATTTAGAGATTGGCAGAACTGTAGACTTGGACCTGTCTCGTTTCAGTTCGTCTTTTACAACCTCATATACTTTCTGGCGGTTTTCCGGCGACTTCATATCGATGAAGTCAACTACTATTATACCACCTATATCCCGGAGGCGCAGTTGGCGAGCCACTTCGCGGGCTGCCATCATGTTCACGTTCAGTGCCGTGGCCTCCTGATCGGCTTCGGTATTAGATTTGTTTCCACTGTTTACATCTACAACGTGCAATGCTTCGGTATGCTCTATAACCAGGTATCCGCCACCAGGTATAGTTACTGTTTTACCGAAAGCAGCCTTCAGCTGTTTCTCGATGTGAAAGTGTTCAAAGGTCTTGGTTTTGCCGGTGTACTGCTTCAGGATCTTTAACTTATCCGGTGCAATACTGCCGATGTATGTCTTGATCTCGTCATGCAGCAGGACGTCGTCCACTACTATGCTGTCAAAACTCTCGTTTAGCAAATCCCTCAAAATGGAAGAAGAACGTCCAAGTTCACCTATAACTTTATCGCAGGTTTTCGCTGTTTTCAGCGTTTTAAAACCTTCTTCCCAGTTTTCAAGCATGTTGCGCATATCTCTGTCGAGTTCTGCTACATCACGCCCTTCGGCCACCGTCCGGATGATCACACCAAAGTTTTCCGGTTTGATCGATGTGATCAAACGTTTTAAACGGGTGCGCTCGTCCTTGCTTACTATTTTCTTAGATACGCTTACCGTGTTCGAGAACGGCACAAGTACCAAATAGCGCCCTGCCAGCGAAAGCTCGCAGGATAAACGTGGTCCTTTTGTAGAAATAGGTTCTTTTACGATCTGCACTAACAGCTGCTGTCCTTTTTTAAGGACATCAGCTATTTTGCCCAGCTTGTCTATTTCGGACTCAAATTTAAACTGGTTTAGTTTAGGCGACGCGTTCTTCTGAGTCTGTGCTACCCTAACAAATTTGTTAAGCGTTTTAATATTGGCTCCCAGATCATGATAATGCAAAAAAGCATCTTTCTGGTAGCCAATATCGATAAAGGCAGCATTTAGGCCTGGCATTACTTTCTTTACCGTACCTAAAAAGATATCGCCTACAATGTAGTTGGTATCTTTCTTTTCGTAGTGGTATTCTACAAGCCTTTTGTCCTGTAGTAAAGCAATGCGTTCTCCATCCTGAGTAGAATTGATGATTAGTTCATTACTCAATTTCTCTCAAAGATTAGTTGGATGTATAGACCAAAGCCCACTATTGCGGTCGCAATGTGGGCTCCCTTAAACGCAGAAGAAATTACTTCTTCTTATGTCTGTTTTTTCTTAGACGCTTCTTTCTTTTGTGAGTAGCGATCTTATGTCTTTTTCTTTTCTTTCCGCAAGGCATAGTCTTGAAGTTTTGTTATTGTGAATAATTTCTTTACTGTTATTGCAACCGGGCAAGGTACTCATCAACTGAGGCCACCAGTGCCGGATCGTCTTTCATGGTCTTAATCTTGTTAAACAAGACTTTAGCTTCTTCTTTTCTGCCACTTTCGGCCAGCGATACTGCCAGGTTAAAGTTACCTTCCAGGTGGTTAGGGTTTACTTCAACAAGATGCTCAAATCGCTCTGCTGCCTTATCGTATTGCCCCGACTGCATCGAAAGTATACCTAAATTATAAAGGGCTTTCTCATGGTTCGGGTTGGCAGAGAGCACTTCGCGCAGCATCGTAATGCCCTGCATCGGGTTTGAGCTTGCAATATACGTCATGGCCACATTGGTTTTAGCATCCAGGTCGGCAGGGTTGTTTTTAAGTACCTGCTCGTACATGGTGCGTGCCTTTATGCCCAGTTCGTTTGCTCTCTCCTGCGTGGCTGCAAACGTAAATGCATCAAAATAACTGTCGCCAGCTTTCTTGTAGGTACGTTCGCCTGGCCTTGCCTGAGCAATGGTTTCGTAGTAATAACCGGCGCTATCGAACTTAAGTGCTCCGGCATACGCTTCGGCAAGTTCAGCGGCCAGCAAAACACGTTGCTGCTCGTCAGTGGTTTTATTGTAGCGTGCTCTAACGGTTGTCAGCTTCATCAACTGGTCAGGGCTTGCACTTGCATGCGGTCCATCGTTAGCAGCAGCTTCTTCACCATGCCCGTGGCCATCATCAGCTGAGTGGCCTTCGGGTATAGTGCTTTCAGTATTGTTCTCGGCTAAGTTCTCTTTATCCTCGTCGTTTACAACAAATTTAGGCAGGAAAAACATGCCCACTACCAGGGTAATGGCTATAACAATTAATATTATTTGGCTACGTGTCATCCCGTCAATATTTTATTTAATGCAAACGCCGACTTTTAAATCAGGAGGCAAAGATACGAAAGAATTAAGAATGAGCCAGTTCTTTGATCTTTTTGCTGTTCTTAATCTTGGCGATAAACGTTTTTGATGGTTTAAAGCTTGGAATAAAGTGCTCGTCGATGATGATCGATGTATTTTTTGAGATGTTACGAGCAACCTTTTTAGCGCGCTTTTTATTTACAAAGCTTCCAAAACCTCTCACATAGATGTTGTTTCCATCAGCCATCGAGTCTTTTACCACTTTGAAAAAAGCCTCTATAGTTGATTGAACATCCGCCTTATCAATCCCTGTTTTATCAGCAATCTCTGATATTACTTCTGCTTTAGTCACTTTCTTAAGATTTATAAATTTTAAAATATGTTAAATTTCTAATAATATAAGGCGCAATTGCACCAAGTCCGTGATTTTCGGGGCACAAAGGTAGTTTTACTTTTCGATATGTAAAAGTTTTATGCTTAAATTATTAACCGCCATTTTGTGCTCCTTATCCCCACCGGCTCAGTAGCTTGTACAAATAAAATATAACTTTATAATTTACCGCTCAAGCAATTTTCAGAGCATGCCGCCTACTATACCGGCACAGATATCAGAACAAAACAATAACTTTAACAGTTCTACTTTTATTTTATGTACTCAGCTTATATATGCCTGATAACCCGCTATACTTCTCCCAGACCCTGATAAGCTGGTATAATCGGCATAAAAGAAATCTGCCGTGGCGCACAACCACCGACCCATATTTTATCTGGTTATCGGAAGTTATACTTCAGCAAACACGTGTTAACCAGGGCCTGCCTTACTATGAAAAATTTGTTACCACTTACCCTACCGTACACGAACTGGCTGCAGCCCCCGAAGATGAAGTACTGCGCCTCTGGCAAGGACTAGGTTATTACTCGAGGGCACGTAACATGCACCACACCGCCAGGCAAATTGTACAGGAATTTGGCGGAAATTTCCCGGGCAACTATAACGAATTGCTGAAATTAAAGGGAGTTGGCAGCTATACGGCGGCAGCTATTGCCGCTTTTGCCTACAAAGAACAGGTGGCTGTGCTGGATGGAAATGTGTTCCGGGTTCTGGCCCGGGTGTTCGGAATTTCTGAGGACATTGCCTTGCCGGCGTCGCGTAAAGTTTTCCAGGAGCAGGCTGATAAGTTGGTGCCCGCCGACGAACCTGACACCTATAACCAGTCAATTATGGAGTTCGGGGCCATACAATGTACGCCTGTTATGCCCGACTGCCTTTTCTGCCCCCTGCAACAATCCTGTTTTGCGTTTACACACGGGCTTGTACAGGAACTACCGGTTAAATCGAAAGCTAAAGCGGCGCGACCACGTTATTTCCATTACCTGGTTTTTGCCTGGCAAGGGCAGTATTATATGCGAAAGCGCCTGGAAGGTGATATCTGGCAAGGCTTGTATGATTTTTACCTTTACGAAGGCACAGATAAGAACCTGAGAACAGAAGCGCTGCTTTCTGAACTAAACCCGGCAGGTATAAATTTAGAACAAGGGCAGCTTATACCTCCACGCAAAGACTATAAACACATCCTGAGTCATCAGAAAATAACCGCCAGGTTTTACCTCGTAAACCTGCAGAATAAACTGAGCCCCGAAGTGGAGCAGGAAGGCCGGTTAGCCCTTTATAGCGCTGAAAAAATAGATGAACTCCCGAAGCCAGTTTTGATCAGCAACTATTTGAAAGATGCTAAGATTTTACTACATTTATAGACTGAACTTTTTCTTTCTTAAATTTGTAGTTCAGTAAGCCATATTTGCCTCCGGCTTGGTTGCCGGAGTAGCCCAATTAATTAACTATTTAAACTTAAAAAGACATGGCAAGTGTAAACAAAGTAATCCTTATCGGAAACCTGGGCAAAGACCCGGAAGTACGTCATTTAGAAGGCGGTGTGGCAGTAGCCCGATTCCCGCTGGCCACCTCCGAAACTTACAAAGACAAAAGCGGCCAAAAGCAGGAAAAAACCGAATGGCATAACATCGTGTTATGGCGCGGTCTGGCCGAAGTAGCCGAGAAGTACCTGCGTAAAGGCCAGTCTGTTTTTATCGAAGGTAAGATCAGAACAAACCAATACCAGGACAAAGACGGCGTGCAGCGTTACTCTACCGAAATTGTGGCAGATAACATGACGATGCTAACCCGTGGTGAAGGCGGCTCGCAGGATGGTAACACGAATAACAACTATCAGAGCAATACTTCATCAGCCGGCAACACATCAACTGCTCCGGCAGGTGTTGCTCAGAACGACGAGCCAGACGACCTGCCGTTCTAATCCTTGTTTAACTTAACAATTGAATTTTGGGAAGTATAGATCCTGGAGACCCCCTGAGTTATAGTTTACTGCAGTTTTTACAAACCACATCTGCTTTACTCAGGATAGAATATGTTACAGCTATAACAGGTTGTATAATCCTTTTGCTGCTTTCTGCCCTTGCTTCAGGGGCGGAAGCAGCTTTTTTTTCGCTACAGGAAAAAGAGATAGAAGACCTGGGTAATAGTAAAAGCCCGTCCGATAAACACATCAACTTTCTTCTGAAAGATCCTCGCCAACTGCTTACCTATATCCTGATTATCAATAATGGAATAAACGTAAGTATAATTACGCTGCTGGCTTACCTGGCATGGCTGCTGTTTGGCAAACTGAGTGTAGGCGAATATGCGGGCATTATGTTGTTTGCTACTTTCCTGATCGTGTTTTTCGGGGAGGTGCTGCCTAAAGTATATGCCAATAAAAACCCGCTGACTATAGCCAGGCGTGCATCTACGGGTATAGTTGTGTTAAGGCCACTGCTGCAGCCACTATCAAAAATCTTAATGGCTATCAGTGGTTTTATAGAGACCCGCTACGCTTCCGAAAGTTACCACCACACCATGCAGGAGTTAAAGCATAGCCTGGATGTTGCGCTCACAAACAAAGAAACCTCTCCTGAAGAAAGACGCATTTTGCGTGGCATTGTAAACTTTGGCTCTATTAATGTGCGCCAGGTCATGCGCCCGCGTGTAGATATTGTCGCTTTCCCGACCTCGCTTACTTTCCCTGAGCTATTGCCTGAGATAACCAAATGGGGTTATTCGCGTGTGCCGGTTTATACTGTAAGCACCGACCGTATCGAGGGAATTCTGTATGTAAAAGACCTGTTGCCTTACCTGGATAAAGGCCCTGAGTTTGAATGGCAGAAACTGGTACGGGCTCCTTTTTGTGTGCCTGACAGCAAACGCATTGCCGACCTTTTCCAGGATTTTAAGGATAAGCATGTGCACATGGCTATAGTTCTGAATGAATTTGGCGCTACTGCCGGCCTGCTAACCCTGGAAGATATAGTAGAGGAAATTGTAGGCGAAATTAATGACGAGTTTGACGACGAAGAGATCACCTATTCTCAGTTAGATAAAAATACCTTTATATTTGATGCAAAGACATCGCTGCACGACTTTTGTAAGATATTAGAAATGCCATTTGATGTTTTTGATGAAGTAAAAGGCGAGAGTGAATCGGTGGCTGGATTGATGCTGGCTTTGTTCTCACGCATACCAAAGCCGGGAGAGGATATAAGCTATGGCCGGTTCCATTTTACGATCGAGTCTGCAGACAGTAAACGCGTTAAACGAGTAAAAATTAATGTCGGAAATAAGAAAAAGCGGTATCAAAAAGTTAGTTAACCTGCGTTCAGGCTTTTGGCTTGTCCTTTTACTGGCTGTAACTTCATGCGAAACTGAGTTTACACCTAAACAAAAAGGCTATAACCGCATCAACCTACCAGCACAAACTTATCAGCCGCTAGAGCAGGATCATCCTTACTTTTTTGAGTATTCCAGCCATGCCAAGGTTCGCCCCGATTCTTCGCGCATTGCTGAACCGCACTGGATACATATTATTTACCCGCAATTAGGTGCCGATGTGCAGCTAACCTATAAGGACCTGAAGGCTGGTAACCAGTCGTTGGACAGGCTGATTGAGGATGCACGTAAACTTACCGGGAAGCACCAGATAAAAGCCTATGCCATAGAAGAAGCAGAAGTACAAACCCCTACCGGCAATATGGCTTCTGTTTTTGAACTGGAAGGAGAAGTACCCAGCCAGTTCCAGTTTTATGTGACTGACTCTACACAACACTTCCTGCGTGGCGCGCTATACTTCAGAACTGCTACCCAAAACGATTCCCTAGCCCCGGTTATAGAATACGTGAAGCAGGATATCATACACATGCTGAACACTCTGAAGTGGCAGGAGAAGAAGTGATTGGTTAAACCTCACAGCGTTTTGCAAACCTGTGAGTGTTTTCTGCAAACTAAGACACTCACAGGTCTTAAAGACAATGTGAGGTCAGTATATTCAACTCCTGATTCACACAATTTACCGTATATTTACACTATTCACCCACAGTAGCCAAAGACATTGAGCAACTTCTTCCATACTAAGATCGAGTATCTGAAAGGGATTGGGCCGCAGCGCGCCGAGCTGTTGCAGAAGGAGCTGAATATGTATACTTATGGCGACCTGATACAGCATTACCCCTTCCGTTACTTAGACCGCACACAGTTTTACCGCATTGCAGAGCTCGACGAAAGTATGCCATATGTGCAGGTTCGTGGCCGTGTGCGTGGCAAGCAGTTGTTAGGCGAAGGACGTAAGCAACGCCTGGCTGCCACCTTGGTAGACGAAGCCGGCGACGAAATGGAACTGGTATGGTTCAGGGGTGTGAAGTGGATGGAGAAAAGCCTGAAGAACCACACTGACTATATTGTTTTCGGGAAGCCGACTGAGTTTAATGGCAAGTATAATATGGCTCACCCTGAGCTGGAGGAACTGGCCGAAGAAAAACAAACCACTTCCTTTCTGCAGCCGGTTTACCATACCACCGAAAAGCTAAAAGCGCATCGTATCGATAGTAAAGTAATTTCGAAGTACATCGAAACCCTGCTGAAACTTGCGGCCCAACACATACAGGAAACACTTTCACCGGACCTGATAGACCGTTACCGCCTGACTGACAAACGCAGTGCGTTGCAAAATATCCATTTTCCGGAATCGGTGGAGAAGTATAATGCCGCCAAGTTCAGGTTAAAGTTTGAAGAGCTTTTTTATATACAGTTGCGCCTGCTCCGCCAGAAGTTTGTGCGCCGCGCCGACCTGGCCGGCCAGGTATTTAAACATGTGCCTACTGTAACGGAGTTCTACAAAAACCACATGACCTTTGACCTGACAGGCGCACAGAAACGGGTTATAAAAGAGATACATAAAGACCTGACCTCGGGCAAGCAAATGAACCGCTTACTGCAGGGCGATGTGGGCTCGGGCAAAACTATAGTTGCCTTCATTACCATGTTAATTGCGGCTGATAACGGGGGGCAATCGGTGCTGATGGCGCCAACCGAGATATTAGCCGACCAGCACTATACCGGCCTGAAAGAATTTGCTGACAGGCTGGGCATCAACATTGGTAAACTTACCGGATCTACTAAAACAAAAGAGCGCCGCATTATACACGAACAGCTTCGCTCCGGCGAAATGAAAATGATAGTGGGTACGCACGCCCTGCTGGAAGATGTAGTACAGTTCCAGAACCTGGGTTTGTGTATAGTTGATGAACAGCACCGCTTTGGTGTAGAACAACGCTCTAAACTATGGCGCAAAAACCCACGCATTATACCGCATGTGCTGGTAATGACGGCCACTCCTATTCCGCGCACATTAGCCATGACCTTGTATGGCGACCTGGATGTTTCGGTTATAGATGAGATGCCGGCAGGACGTAAAGAGATCATCACTTCGCACAGGTTCGATTCGCATCGTTTGCGTGTTTTCCAGTTTATAAGAGACCAGATAAACCTTGGCCGTCAGGTATACATTGTGTACCCGCTTATAGAGGAATCGGAGCAGATGGAGAACTATAAGGACCTGATGGATGGGTACGAAAGTATAAGAAGGGCTTTCCCGGAGTTCCAGGTAAGTATGGTGCATGGCAAACTAAAAGCGCAGGACAAAGATTACGAAATGCAGCGCTTCGTTAAAAACGAGACCCAGATAATGGTTGCCACCACCGTTATTGAAGTAGGCGTGAACGTACCGAATGCATCTGTGATGATAATTGAAAGTGCTGAGCGATTTGGCTTATCGCAGTTACACCAGTTGCGTGGGCGCGTAGGCCGTGGCGCAGAGCAAAGCTATTGTATACTAATGACAGGCTATAAACTGAGCAAGGATAGTAAAACAAGGCTGGAAACCATGGTACGCACAAATAATGGCTTCGAGATAGCTGACATAGACCTGAAGCTACGCGGCCCCGGCGACCTGATGGGTACCCAGCAAAGCGGCGTACTCGATTTGCTTATTTCAGATTTGGCCAAAGATGCGCCTATACTTCAGGAGGCGCGCGCCGCTGCACAAAATATTTTACAGGACGACCCACAACTGGAGCACACCGAACACCAGAACATACGCCGGCACATTCAATCGTTGAGCGCTAATACTGTTAACTGGAGCCGCATCAGCTGATCCTTATTTTATAGTTGCGGGAGTTGTTATCAGGGTATGTACAGGCTCTGGTGGAGCAACTGTTTCGTTCCCGAAATTACCGCTGGCTTCTATCACCGGTACCTCCTGTTCCATTTCTGGCTGGTTGGTGCTAACTATAATTTCAGAGCTTTCTGCCGGAGTAATTATCTCTTCATCCTCTTTCGTAAATTTGCTAATCAGTAAAAGTGCTGTAAAGGCTAATATTTTAAGTATAGATCTCATCAAACTTGTTACCTACATGTACTTGCACAATTAAAGCGTGTTACAACACCTATATGATATTGGGTGAACATACTTTTTTCTTATACTAATGCATGGTTCTGAACAGTTATAATACATGATGCTGTTAACATATCTATCAATCGGCACATAGCTGAGTAAAGTTGCTTTTTAAATTAAGTGCAATTATTTCTAACCCAATCACCAGGCCTTATACTTTGTTTATCAACTATGTAGCTTATGCTTGATTAATGCACAACTATAGATTAAGTTTGAGTTATTACTAAATTAATACCCGTGAAAAACCTGCTTTTACTTCTTGTTTTTGTTTTAGCAACATCAGCTTCGTTTGCCCAGTCGCGCACGAAAGGCTCTATGCCATTTGAGTATCACCCCAACCTTTCAGAGGACAGGTATAACCAACGCATTACCAACAAAACTATACCTACCGGCCCAGACGAGTTTGTTATACTTAGCCGTAAAGCTGATGGCAGTTATGCCGTTGAAAAATACCAGTCGGGGTTAAAGAAGCAGTGGGGAGCAACTATACAACTTACTAACGAGCAGACAGTTTATGGTTTTTATACTTCTGGAAAAGCGGCTGTAGTGGTAGCGCATAGCAAACAGGGGCGCTTACAACAACTACACGGTTATGCTGTAAACCTAACCAGCGGCGCTGTTAACGATAAGCAATTACTCCTGGAGAGTCCGGCTACTAACCGCGAGCCTGGTGTGTCTTTTTCTGAGGATGGGAGCAAGCTGCTGGTTTATAGTTTCGAAGCTGACCATAACTTCCGGATCAGGGGCATGCAGGGCGCTCTTTACGACGAAAACCTATCTAAAATTAAAGACGCCAACTATAACCTGAACGACCTCCGCGATATACTTTCTGTTGATGTGCAGGTGAGCAATAACGGAGAACAATACCTGAGCCTGATCTCAGATAAAATGAACCGCCTTACGGTGCGCCAGTATGGCCTAAAAGATGCGAAAGCCAAAGTTATGAGCGTGCTGGTTGGCGGCGTGTTCGATGGCAAAAAAGTATACATCATGGATTCCCGGTTCAAGCTGATGGCAGACAACCAACTATACGGAGCCGTAATTACAGCCGAAGAAAGATCCGGTTTATACTATAGCCTGAAAACTGTAAAGTTCGACTTTGAAGCCGAAGACATGGTTTTTGCCGAAGAGTTTAAGTTTACCAGCGATTTCTTGGCGAAGATCAACAAGCTTAACACAACTGACCAGGAAAAACCACAGCGATTTGAGGATATTTACCTGACTGATCTGCTGAAAACAAAAGAAGGCAAGTTGCTGGTTATAACAGAGAAGAAGTATACCATGGGTGGTAAAACATCGCCATACTTTGCGAAAGAATTGCTGCTGTTTGCTTACGACCAGTATATGAACACCGCCTGGAACTCCGTATTGATGAAGCACCAGCAGGCACCCGCCGAAGATGCTTTTTCAGGAATTTCGTACAGCGCTTACCTGAGCGGCAACACGCTTAACCTGCTTACCCTAGAAGAACTGGAAGGGAAATACGACCTGTACCTGCGCCAGATAAACACAAACACCGGCCAGACCAGCGAACCAAAACGTGTAAAACTGAATGTTGCTAACGACAAGGAACTAGCCTATGTAAAAGACTTTACCGCCTGGTTCTCCGATAAAGATGTAAGTGTAGTAGTACGTCCTAAAAAGCGTGATGCAAGCCTTAAACTATACCATATTCAGCTAAAGTAATCGCTAAAGTATAGTTGCCTGTTTTCGGGAGTAGCATCTGCGCTATAATGTAGCTTTTTAGTGAACGATGCCAGTTGCAGGCACATATGCGGGAAGCCAACGTAGTTTACAATATCCACATACATATTAAACTCTTTTCGGGAGCCATGTAGTACGCCCAGTTTATCTACTTTATAGGTATTCATGGCAGACCATGGCATCCAGCGCACTGACTTTTTGTGGCGTAACATGTATCGGTTAATGGCTACTTCCAGTTGGTAGCACTTTAGCTTCTGTTTCAGGATCTGTTTTAAGTCTGAGGTTTGTAAGATGCGCTCTCCGGATAATAGTACGTCGCTGCGGTACCATTTCACGAACCAGGGCGCGTTAATGCGTCGCATGATGATCATATCCACCTCAAAACGATCCTGGTAAGCATCCAGGGCTGCTTCTAGTTCCTCACGTTTCAGATCCTGCAAGTCGGCATCCATCATTAGCAACGTATCATAGGCTACATACTGTACCCCTTGCCTTATCGCTTCTGTTTTACCATGGTTATGTAACAGCCTAATAACTTCTACCGTTGGCCAGTTCGCTTCTATATAGTCTGCAGTGCCATCTGTAGATCCGTCGTCGACGCAAATTACCTGTGCTACATGGTTTGTTTTTACAACAACATCCAGCACCTGGGCTATGCGCTCATGTTCGTTATAACAAGGTATAAGGCAGCTAACTTTCATTTTATACTATAAAGCCATAGTTTAGGCGCTGCTCTGCATACGTAAAAGCTGGCTTTATATTTACATATTAGTCTATAAAATTCTTATTATTTTTACATTTTATACTTGAGATAAAACAAAAAAGGCTTTCCCCTGAAGAGAAAGCCTTAATAAACTATAAATGGTCAAAAATTAATAAACGTATTCGTTAGCCTCTATAAGCGCTGCTGCTATGCGGCGACGCGCTTCTTTTGTGTTGTAGAGGTCTTTCTTCGTGAAGCGCTTAAGTCCCATGAACAACAGGCGCTGCTCATCACCTTCAGCCATAGATGCAATTGCTTCTTTACCAGCTATAAAAGAGGTATCAACAGCATCATTTACTACCACGCGGGCAATATCGATCTGGTTTGCCACCGCTTCTTCACCCTTAGCGCTTACCAGCTTATCCACGCGTAGCAGCGTAGACTCTGCTACATACGTTTTGATAGCCATGTCCGCAATGTTCATCAGCACTTCCTGCTCTTTCGCCAGCGACTGCATGTATTTCTGTACGGCTGTGCCTGCTACTAACAGAATCGCTTTTTTCAGGTTACGGATTGCTTTGTACTCAGCAGTGAATAAACCGCCTTCTTCTTCCGCACCAAAATCCGGAATAGCCATCAGTTCGTTTTGCACGTTCTGCGCAGGTCCCATCAGGTCAAGTTCACCGTTCATGGCTTTCTTCAGGATCATGTCCACAGTAAGCATGCGGTTGATCTCGTTGGTACCCTCAAAGATGCGGTTGATACGGGAGTCACGGTACGCACGATCCATTGGGTAGTCGGCTGAGAAACCGTAACCACCATAGATCTGCACACCTTCGTCTACCACGTAATCCAGCACTTCAGAGCCTTCTACTTTCAGCATGGCACACTCTACAGCAAATTCACGGGCAGCACCAAGCAGCGCTTCGTTCTCATCTTTGCCGGCAGCCATCAGTTCCTGCTCCATGCGGTAAATATCCATACCCGAACGGTATTGCGCCGACTCTACAGCATAAATTCTGATCGCCTGCTCAGCCAGTTTGTAACGGATAGCACCGAACTTAGAAATAGGCAGTTTGAACTGGTGACGCTCATTCGCATATTTAACCGATAAACTTGCCACGCTCTTAGAAGCACCCAAGGTAGCAGCACAAAGCTTGATACGACCGATATTCAGGATGTTGAAAGCGATCAAATGACCTTTACCGATCTCGCCTAATACGTTCTCTTTCGGTACTTCGCAGTCTGTTAAGAAAACCTGGCGTGTAGATGAGCCTTTGATACCCATCTTATGCTCTTCGTTACCCAAGCTCAGGCCCGGGTAATCTTTCTCAACTATAAAGCCTGTAAACTTATCGCCATCTACCTGCGCGAAAACGATAAACACATCCGCGAAACCTGCATTTGTGATCCACATTTTCTGGCCGTTCAGGATGTAGTGCGTACCGGCCTCGTTCAGCACCGCTTTGGTTTTAGCGGCTAATGCGTCAGAACCAGAACCTGGCTCCGTTAAGCAATAAGCCGACATCCATTCGCCGCTTACTAGCTTCGGAACATACTTCTGCTTCTGCTCTTCGTTACCGAAGTATAAAATTGGCAATGTACCGATACCAGTATGGGCCGCAAATGCAACCGGGAACGAATGGCCACCACCTACCGACTCTGTTACCAGAAGCGATGTATTGAAGTCCATGTTCAAGCCACCATACTGCTCTGGAATAGATACTGCGAATAAGCCAAGTTCTCCTGCTTTTTTCATCAGGTTTTCCATCAGGCCTTCTTCGTGGTTATCCAGTCTTTCAAGCAGCGGATGTACTTCTTCCTGCACAAAGTCCAGACAGGTCTGGGCCATCATGCGCTGTTCTTCGGTAAAATCTTCGGGCGTAAATACGTCCTGCGGATTCGTTTCCTTTATCAGGAACTCACCACCTTTTATAGTTGCGGTTTTATTTTGAGTTTCCATGGGGATTATATTTTTTAAAGTTTTGGATACAGTTATAGTTAGTTTTTTTGTCCCCCTTTGAAGGGGGCTGGGGGATGACAATCGTTTGCAGATAAATGTTTTACCTCAAAATGTAATCATCCCCCTACCCCCTTCAAAGGGGGACTTTGGACTTTTGTCAAAGAATTACTACAGTAATTCATAAATACCTGCCACACCTTGGCCACCACCCACGCAGGCGGTCACCATGCCGTACTTCTTACCTAAGCGGCGAAGCTCGTGGAACTGCTGAATACTTAATTTAGCACCAGAGCAACCAAGCGGGTGACCAAGTGCAATAGCACCGCCACTTATATTAAGCTTAGCAGGATCAAAATCCAGGTGGCGCATTACTGCTATAGATTGTGCAGCAAAGGCTTCATTCATCTCGATCAGGTCGATGTCATTCAGGTTCATGCCAGCCATTTTCAGGGCTTTCGGAACAGCTGCGATCGGCCCCATACCCATAATGCGCGGATCAACGCCACCCGTAGCATAACTTACCATTCGGGCAATTGGCTCCAGGTTAAGTTCTTTTACCATACGCTCACTCATCACAATCACAAAGGCAGCGCCATCCGACGTCTGAGACGAGTTACCGGCCGTTACCGAACCACCAGCCGCAAACACCGGCTTAAGCCTAGCCAGCGCCTCCATAGAGGTATCAGCACGCGGGCCTTCGTCGGTGTCTACCACATATGTGCGGGTCTTCTTTTTACCATTCTCGTCCAGGTAAGTCTCCTCAACTGTAATCGGAACGATCTGCTCTTTAAAGTAGCCGTTCTTGATAGCGTTTATGGCTTTCTGGTGTGAGTTATAAGCAAACTCATCCTGGTCTTCGCGGGTAACATTATAGTCTGATGCTACTGCTTCAGCGGTTAAACCCATGCTCAGGTACCAGTCCGGGTTATTTTTGGCGATGTTATAGTTAGGCACTGTCTTCCAGCCAACCGTTGGCACCAGCGACATAGACTCCGTACCACCGGCAACTATACAGTCAGCCATGCCAGCCGCAATACGGTTTGCAGCAATAGCTATAGTTTCCAGGCCAGATCCGCAGTAACGGTTAACCGTCATACCACTTACCGACATTGGCAACGATAACAGGGAGATCATACGACCGATCTGTAAGCCCTGCTCAGCTTCCGGCACCGCGTTACCAACTATAAGGTCGTCTACACGCTCCGGGTCTAAGCTTGGTACAGAAGCCATTAAGTGTTTGATGACATCAGCGGCCAGATCATCAGGTCTGGTGAACCGAAATCCGCCACGGCCCGCTTTACCAACGGCGCTACGAAATCCGGCTACGATATATGCATTGTTCATATTTTCTAATTGTTAAATGGTTGATTGTTGATTTCTCACTTAAGAGCCTAATCATTAGTCATTACCCATTATTCATTAACATTAATTTCTCAGCGGCTTACCTGTGGTTAGGATGCTCTGGATACGCTCTAATGTTTTGCGCTCACCTGTTAATGACAGGAAGGCTTCACGCTCCAGATCCAGCAGGTATTGCTCACTCACCTCAGTTGGGGCAGACAGATCACCACCGCACATTACATAAGCCAGTTTCTGAGAGATCTTCAGGTCGTGCGCCGACATGTAGCGACCGGTATACATGGCGTTAGCACCTGTCAGGAACATACCTAGACCACCTTTGCCCTGTACTTTAATGTTTGTGCGTTGTACCGGCTTAGTGTAACCAGCATCAGCCATAACTATAGCTTGTGCTTTCGCATCAGCTATCAGGCGGTTACTGTTTATAGTTATCCCATCCGATTTACGCATAAAGCCCAGGTCTACCGCTTCTTTAGCCGACGTAGAAACTTTTGCCATACCGATGTTCAGGAAAGCATTTTTAAGGTCGTTGTACTCAATGTCGCCATCCGCATACATATCAGAAGCGCGAAGCGTCATTTCTTTTGTACCGCCACCGCCTGGTATCAGACCAACGCCAAACTCGACTAAGCCCATGTAGGTCTCAGCAGCAGCCTGAATATGGTCGACGTGCAGGTTAAGTTCGCAGCCACCGCCCAATGTTAAACCATGTGGTGCACCAACTACAGGTATAGCCGAGTAGCGCATGCGCATCATCGTGTTCTGGAACTGGCGGATGATCATGTTCAGCTCATCGTAATCCTGATCCAGCGCATACATGTAGATAAGGCCTACGTTGGCACCAGCAGAGAAATTAGCTCCCTGGTTACCTACAACCATTCCTCGGAAATCCTTCTCAGCAAGGTCTATACCTTTGTTCAGCGCCATGATCACGTCGCCGCCCATGGTGTTCATCTTGGTATGGAACTCTACGTTCAGAATGCCATCACCTAAGTCAGTTATAGTTGCGCCGGTGTTTTTCCAGATCACGTTATTGCCACGTAGGTTCTCCAGTATAATGAAGTTCTCGGCACCCGGTATGGCTTTGTATTCTTTGCTCTGGATGTCGTAGTAGCGGCGAGTGCCGTTCTCCACGATGTAGAAAGACTCTTTACCGCTGTTCAGCATTTCTTCTACCCAGGCAGCAGGCTGATAACCGTTCTCAATCATGCGCTGCACACCTTCGCGGGCACCAATGGCATCCCAATACTCAAACGGACCAAGCTCCCAGCCAAAGCCGGCACGCATGGCATCGTCTATTCGGTATAGTTCGTCAGAGATCTCAGGGATGCGGTTGCTCACATACTGGAACAAACCATAAAGCGACTCATTAAAGAATTGGGCAGCTTTGTCTGATTGGCCAGAGAAAGTTTTTACACGCTTTTTCAGGTCTTCGATCGGCTTCAGTACTTCCAGGCTCTGGAACTTGGCGCGTTGTTTCGGGCCGTACTCCAGTGTGTTCAGGTCCAGCGTCAGGATCTCGGTTTTGCCTTTCGCGTCTTTAGTCTTTTTGTAGAAGCCCTGACCGGTCTTATCGCCCAGCCATTTGTTCTCTACCATTTTCTGAAGATAACCCGGCAACTGGAACAATTCACGTGATTCATCTTTCTCACCTGTCTGGTAAAGCCCGTTTGCTACGTTAGCCAACGTATCTAAACCAACCACATCCAGCGTTCTGAAAGTAGCTGACTTCGGTCTACCAATGATCGGACCGGAAATTCTGTCTACTTCGTCTACGTTCAGACCCAGTTTATTCATCACCTGCAAGCCCTGCATAATGGCATAGATACCTACACGGTTTGCGATGAAAGCAGGCGTATCTTTTGCCAGTACAGTTGTCTTACCTAAGTATAGATCACCGTAGTGCATCAGGAAATCTACCACACTCTGATCTGTTTCAGGTGTTGGAATAATCTCCAGAAGCTTTAAGTAGCGTGGCGGGTTAAAGAAGTGTGTACCGCAGAAGTGTTTTTTAAAGTCATCAGAGCGACCATCCAGCATCATGTGGATCGGGATGCCTGATGTGTTTGACGAGATAAGTGTACCCGGCTTGCGGAATTGCTCTACCTGGTCGTACACAATTTTCTTGATCTTCAGATTCTCTACTACCACCTCAATGGTCCAGTCGGCGGTAGCGATGTCCTTCATGTTGTCTTCGAAGTTACCTGTCTGTATCAGGCTTGCATCTGACTTGCGGTAGATCGGCGACGGGTTTGAAGCGATAGCAGCTTTAAGCGAACTATCGACTATACGGTTACGCACAGCTTTGCTTTCCAGCGTCAGGCCTTTTTTCTCTTCGTCGGGCGTCAGCTCCTTTGGTACGATGTCGAGTAGCAGCACCTGCACCCCGATGTTGGCAAAATGGCAGGCAATACGCGAGCCCATTACCCCGGAGCCAAGAACGGCTACTTTCTTAATTATTCTCTTCATAGAATAGCTATGGTTGTCTATGGTTTAAAAGATATCTTTATTCTCTATCATGGATTGTATGCGGCCACAAACTTTAAAGAACACATCCAGTTCGTCCTGTTGAATTTGTTCACGCACCTTGTGGTTAAAGTGCAGCACGGTTTTTCGCGACACTTCTTTTTTCTTCAGGCCTTCTTCGGTAAGGAAAATACGCACCAGACGTTTATCGCTGGGGTCTGACACTTTATAGATCAGCTTTTTCTCTTCCATACTTTTCAGGATGCGTGTGAGGCTGCGGGCCTCCAGCCCTAGCAAAGGAGCAATTTTAGTGGCAGGCGTACCTGCTTCCTGGTCTATGTTTAACAGCACAAACCCTATGGATGTTGTGATGTCGTTTTTGGCGGCTTCTGTGTTGTACATGCGCGAAATAGCATGCCAACATACCTTCACATTATAGTCTACTGTTTCTTCTGCCTTCATGTATAAGCAATGGTGTATACCAAATATAGAAAATAAATGTTATGCAAGCATACTATTTTTGAAAATATTTTCGGCATGCATAAGATATAGTACGGCAGAAGCGCTTTACAGATACTTATATACTGAGGTATAACTGGTTAACAAAAGAAAAACCCTTCCGGATTGGAAGGGTTTCAAAGTAAAAGTCAGTTTTAGCAGATATTAATACATGCTATCGATCTCTCTTTTATAGTTTGCCGATATGTTCTTACGTTTCACCTTCAGGGTTGGCGTTAGCTCACCGGTCTCTACAGTCCACATATTAGGTATAAGCGTGAACTTCTTGATGGTCTCGAACTGCGCCAGGCCTTGATTGGCTTTGTTGATCTCGCGCTGGAACTTGTCCAGTATCTCCGGCTTGGTTATCATCTCGGCATCAGAAGTATAAGGGATATCCTTGTGCTGACAGTAGTCCTGCAAGCCCATAAATGAAGGCACTATAAGCGCGGCAGCATACTTTTGCCCGTCACCTACTACCATGGCCTGCTCAATTACTACCGACTCTTTTAACTTATTCTCGATAGGCTGTGGTGCAACATACTTACCACCCGAAGTTTTAAACATCTCCTTTTTACGGTCCGTGATCTTCAGGTATTTGCCATGCACTATTTCACCGATATCGCCCGTATGGAACCAGCCTTCGCTGTCTATTACCTCAGCAGTAAGTTCCGGCTTGTTATAGTAGCCTTTCATTACGTGTGGTCCGCGGGTCAGTATCTCGCCATCTGCTTCCGCAATTTTTACTTCCACGTTATCTAATGGCAAACCAACCGTACCGATCATGTTGTTTTCCGGCTCATAGCGGTTAAAGGTAATTACCGGCGATGTCTCTGTAAGACCGTAACCTTCCATTACCCGGATGTTAGCCGACCAGAACACACGCGCCAGGCGTGGCTGCAAAGCTGCACCACCCGAAACGATAGCAATAACATTACCACCTAGGGCTTCGCGCCACTTACTGAATATAAGCTTGTTCGCCAGTTCCAGTTGCTTGTTATACCACCAGCCATTATCTTTTTGGGTATCATACTTCAGGCCAAGTTCCAACGCCCAGAAGAACAGTTTGCGCTTCACACCTGTCAACTCCATACCTTTTGCCACGATCTTATCATAAACTTTCTCAAGCAGGCGAGGTACGGTTGTAAATATATGTGGCTGTACTTCTTTCAGGTTGTCAGCTACTTTTTCTATACTTTCTGCATAATAGATAGACACCCCAATACGCATGTACATATACAACAGCATACGCTCGAATATATGGCAAAGCGGCAGGAAGCTGAGCGCACGGTGGTTACTGTTTACCGGCACATGGTCTACTATACCCTGCACGTTGCTTACAATATTATTATGTGTCAGAATTACGCCTTTCGGGTTACCAGTTGTACCAGAAGTATAAATTATGGTCAGTGTATCGTCTGGGGTTACGCTATCACGCAGTGCATCTACTTTATCCTGCTCGTCAGATGCTTTTCCTAACTCAACTACTTCGCTCCAGTGTTTGGCACCATGTACTTCATCAAAAGTATAGATCTCTTTTACACTATCCATACCATCGGTAGCGGCTACAACTTTGTTGTATAGTTCGCTATCGGCAACAAAGATCACCTTTACTTCAGCATCGTTTAAAATGTAGCGGTAATCTTCCACTGTAATGGTCGGGTACATCGGTACGCTTATCGCACCTAAGTTCTGTATACCAAAATCAGTGAACACCCATTCCGGGCGGTTGAAGGAGATGATAGCTACTTTATCGTTTTTGCCAACTCCCAGCTTTAATAAGCCAAGGCTCAACAGGTTCGACATAGTCTGTACGTCCTGGGTGCTGTACTTCACCCACTGCCCGTTTACTTTAGCGGCAAGGCAATCTGGTTGAGGATAGTTACTTAGCTGATGCGACAACAGATCAATGGTACGGGTAATGCTCATGCTCATGTAGTGTAGTTAGTTTTTGGGGTGCCTGCTGCATCTGCAAACAGGCTCAGCCTGAGAGTCGGGCTTACTATAGTGCATTTTAATTATTTTTTTTTATTTCTGCCACTTTAAACCACACAATATTTATTTAGAGTTATATTAGAGTGCCTTATTTATAAAAGGTCTTTGCTGAAACCACAAGACTACAAGCAGCCCTATACTATGAACCTGTCTATCTTTTTTGAACCACTGAACGAAGATATTTTTGCCACCCTCACCAAACCCCGTACATTGGGTGCCCATATCAGCCGCTTTGTCAGCAAGTTCCCGGATTGGCGCGCTGCTGATATAGCTATACTTGGCGTGAACGAAGTGCGTGGCAATGGCTCCGAAGAAAACCTGGCACCGGCTAATGCTCCAGCCAGGGCTGTAAGAAACAAACTGTATACATTACATAAAGGCACCGGTAGCTATAATGTAGTAGACCTGGGCAATCTGCGCCCTGGAATTACTTTGGACGACACGTACCTGCGCCTGAAAGAGATTGTAGAAGTACTTATCGCCCACAACACGATACCGGTAGTAATTGGTGGCACACACGATTTGGAGTATGGCCAGTTTATGGGGTACGAGCACCTCGAAAGGGTGATAAATGTAGTAACTGTGGATAGCAGCGTAAACATGACCGAAGCGCCAGAAGCTACTCCAAACCAGAAACAGCTGCGCAACATACTTATGCACGAGCCTAATTACCTGTTCAGCCTGGGGCAGATCGGGTACCAGTCGTACTTAGTTGAGCCGGAGGTGATGGCTACGATGGAGAAAATGCATTTTGAAGCTTACCGGGTGGGGGAAGTACACCGCAACGTGCAGGAGATGGAACCTGTCATCCGGATGGCAGATATGATCAGCTTTGATATTTCGGCGATACGCCACCAGGATGCGCCCGGCTACGAACCTGCCAACCCTTTCGGGCTTACCGGCGAAGAAGTGTGCCAACTGTGCTGGTATGCCGGCCTCAACGATAACCTGACCTCTTTAGGCATTTACGAATATGACCCTGCCCTCGACAACCGCAACCTGACTGCCATGACCGTGGCAACTATGATCTGGTATTTTATAGAAGGCTTTTACCATCGTAAGAACGAGCAGAGCTTTACCGGCAAACAGTTTACAAAGTATGCTGTCGCTTTTAACGACGACAACCCCGACCGCATGGTATTTTATAAAAGCAATAAGTCGGAGAAATGGTGGCTGGAGGTAGAATCGCTGACGGAGGGAAAGAGCCCGCGCATAGTACCCTGCAGCTACGAAGATTACCTGCTGGCCACGAAAGGCGAAGTGCCAAACCGCTGGATTCTGACGCAGGCCCGCATAGGTTAAGTATAAATTTGTAAATTTGAGCCTTACTTAAACCTACGCACCGCACCCGCTTACACTATGGACTTACCCGAGTACACCCTACAACAACTGGCCTCACGTAACGGCCAGGACCGAGACGAAGTATGGGTAGCTTATAAAGGCCTGATATATGATGTGCGGAAATCGAGGTTGTGGCGGGCGGGCAAGCACTACGAGCACTGGGCTGGCCAGGACCTGACCGACGAGTTAAAGGATGCCCCGCATACTGAATATGTATTCGATAAATTTGAAGTGATCGGAGTAGTCAAAAATTCAGTATACAAACAAAACAGCTCCGGTACGGAGTAAGTATAAACCTGTTTAACATTACTTTACATACTTATATAGCATGACGGTTTTAATTGCAGATAGCGGCTCAACCAAAACAGACTGGAATTTAGTCAACAAAACAGAAGTACTGCAAAACGTACAGACATTAGGTTTTAACCCGATGTACCAGGACACAGATGATATTCTGGTTGAGTTGAGAAAAGCTTTGGTTCCTTCCCTGAATGATAAAAACCCTGGTGCTATATACTTTTACGGTGCCGGCTGCAGCTCTCCGGAGCGTAACAAAAAAGTAGCCGACGCTTTGCAGCAGGTTTACCCGAACAGCGAAATATACGTTGACCACGACCTGCTGAGTGCTGCCCGCGCCCTATGTGGCCATAAACCGGGTATAGCCTGTATACTAGGCACCGGCTCAAACACCTGCCTTTACGATGGCGCCAATATAGTTGATAACGTACCATCGCTGGGCTTTTTACTTGGCGACGAAGGTAGCGGGGCGTACATGGGCAAATTGCTGATGCGCGCCTATTTTTACCGCGAACTGCCCGAAGAACTGGCGCAATCCATTAAAAACACCTTTAACCTTACAAAAGACAGTTTTCTGGATACCGTATATGGTGCTGAGGTACCGAGCCGCTACATGGCTACTTTTGCTAAGTTCATGCACGACAAGCGCAAGCATCCGGCTGTTAAAGAGCTTATCTACACCAACTTCGAGAACTTCTTCGAGCGCCATGTCTTAAAGTATAAAGACCACACAAACCTGCCTGTAAACTTTGTAGGTTCCATTGCTTTCCACTTTGCCGATATCCTGAAACTGGCTGCCAAAAAATATGGCCTGCACATCGAAACCATCATCCAGAGCCCAAGCGAAGGCCTGATAAAGTATCATCAGGAACTGCTCGAGAAATTCGGGATGCCAAACAAAGTATAAAACTGCTACTATAAAACGATAAACCTGCGTGTCAACCACCGAATCAGCATCAAACTATGACGGCCTGGAGCAAATGCCTGTTCGCCAGCTCCTGGAAAGTATAAACCAGGAAGATAAGTCAGTGCCTTTAGCGGTAGAAGAAGCTATTCCGCAACTGGAAGAACTTGTAAACGCTACTGTTGTGCGGCTACAGCAGGGCGGTAGGTTGTTTTATATTGGTGCCGGCACCAGTGGCCGCCTGGGTGTGGTTGATGCCTCAGAGTGCCCTCCTACTTATGGTGTGCCTCATGGCATGGTAGTAGGCCTGATAGCCGGCGGCGACGCTGCTATACGTAAGGCTGTAGAATTTGCAGAAGACGACGAAGAACAAGCCTGGAAAGACCTGCAGGAACATACTATAACTTCTAAAGATATTGTAGTTGGCATTGCTGCTTCGGGAAGAACGCCTTATGTAATTGGCGGGCTGCGTACGTGCCAGCAAAAAGGTATAGCTACCGGTTGTATTGTTTGCAATGCTGGCAGCGCCGTAGCAGCCGTATCGGATTATCCTGTTGAGATAGTGACCGGACCTGAATTTGTGACCGGCAGCACCCGCATGAAAGCTGGCACCGCCCAAAAGCTTGCGCTTAACATGCTTACCACCTCTACCTTGATCCGGCTTGGCCGCGTGAAAGGCAACAAAATGGTGGATATGCAACTATCGAACCTGAAATTAGTTGACCGCGGCACCCGCATGTTGATGGATGAACTGCAATTAACGAAACCAGAGGCCGGAGCCTTACTTCAGAAATTTGGAAGCGTACGCGCAGCCATTGAAGCTTACCGCAATGGTAATAACGGCCAGCCGCAGGATTAATTTATAATTTATTCTGCGTCAGCCAGAGCAGTATCGATGGGTGTAAGCCCTCGGGTAAGCACTTCGGCAGCCTCACGGCTTGGGGCCATGTAACGCACCACCGACCATGTATTGGCCAGCATAAACCGGTTATCTGCTAAACTATAAAGCACCTTCTGTCGATACTCAGCTACAGGTTCCAGGCCAAGCAGGGCACGTCTTTCATTTACTTTCGATAGCTGTTTCTGTTTCAGATCTTCTATCAGGTACTTGTTCAGCTTCTTCAACTTTTTGCTGCCTTCGCAGTCTTTGTTATTGCTGCATTCTACGCGCACCAGTGCCCGTGTATTATAAGACCGGTTTCCTTGCTGAGTCTCTATTAAATAAGCAGCGGCCTGCGGGCTCAGGCTACCATTCTGAACAGCCTCTTTGAGTATATCACTAAAATCAAAGCCTTTTTTAGCTTTTGTCTGGCGCTCTATCACAATGCTGAATCGTGGCAACTGTTCTATCGTATCGCCAACACCGATCAGTTTCTCGCCTGGGTAACCATGCTTTTGAATATTCCGCAGCAATATATCTACATTATCATTTTCTATTTTGCGCAGCGTATCGGCGTAAACCCGTAAGCCTCCTTCAGCAAAACGGTAATACCTGTCGCGGGCATAAAGCTCATCCAGGTCAGCACGCAGGTCGAGGTCTGCCTTGCGTTTATACTTGCGACGGTGCTTTGGGTACTTTTTTTCAAGCTTTTTCCAGGCGCGGGAGTCATGCAGCGGAGCAAATACTTCTTTTTTCTGCAGATACTCCAGTGTAACTCCTTTTAGAATAAGCTTATTCAAATAATCGATCGCCTGGCTATGGTTTTCGGCCAACACGGCACAAACTGCTGCATTGTAATAATCGCGGGCAAAGGGTTCCGGCGCTTCTTTAAATGCGGCTTTATACTTATCGAGGGCGGCAGCATAGTCTTTAACAAGTATAAATTGCTCGGCTTCGTAAATTACAGGGTGGTATACTTTTGTATAATCAGGAGTGTTGGCTATAGTTTGCTGAGCCACCGTTAGTAAAAGACTTAATAAAAACAGGCGTAGCAAAACAGGTAACTTAAGTATAAACATAAACTATAAAAACAGGTAAGGCCGGGTAAGCCTGAACATTTATATTTCCGGGATATCGCAAGATATTAAACTATACTTACACGCCACAACTATAGTTTAGCAAGGCAGTATATCCAAAACCAGAACAGGGTTTCTGCCATTATAGTTTGGACCCTGTGTTATTTTGTAACGAGCACACATTTAAGTTTATGCATACAATAGAGCCCTTTTATAACTGGCTGGAACTATACAGCGCCTCCGATGACCCCCGATCGCCACTTTATGGCGCCGAAAATAACCTGTCTCAGTATACCAACACTATCTATGGTTACTACATCCACCCCCAGTGGGACGACATCGATTCGGAAACACTTTTTATTAAGATCCTTTTTACCGATTACGAGCAGGGTTTTACTGTGATCGAGTTTATAGGCGAGTGGAACGATGCTCTGCACAACGACATCATGAAACTGAAGCGCAATATTGTTGACCCTTTGGTGCAGGAAGGTATAAAGCATTTTATATTAATAGGCGAGAATGTGTTTAACTTCCATGGGTCAGAAGATGATTACTACGAAGAGTGGTATGAGGATGTAGAAGATGGCTGGCTCGTGGCACTTGGCTTCCAGGATTTTGTATTGCAGGAGATGCGCAACTATAACCTGGACGCATACTTTAACTATGGCGGCAAACTGGATATGATAAACTGGCGTACCATGCCTCCTAAAAGGCTTTATGCCCTGGTAGGTGCCCTGATGCAGCGCAGATTAGGCATGTAACAAAAAAGGCGGCCCCTGCGGGCCGCCTTTTACCTTAAGAAAGGCTACAAACTACTCTATTACAGTTGTTGTATCTTCCATATCATCTGCTGCATCTTCCATATCGTCAGCAGCTTCTTCAGCATTATCTTCCATCTGCTCTTCAGTTTCTTCTACACGGTTTTCGGCAGGAGAATCACAAGATGCAAAAGTAAACAGGCCAGCGGCCATTAGCATAAAAATTGGCTTTTTCATGATGTATTTGTTTTGGTTTAAATCAAATTCATACGAGTCGCAAAACTATATAGCGTTGCAACAAGCATGAGAACGAATACGTGGATACAACTATATAGTTTTAAAATATATAGTTTTAAAAGCAAAAAGGCACCTCAGTTGAGGTGCCTTTTCTTTCCCCGGCCATACGCCAGGCTTGTACTTGTTGTTGATTACTGAGCAGAAGCTGAGTCAACTGGAACAGAAGTAGTGTCAACTTCAAGAGAAGTAGTGTCTTCTACAACTGTTTCTTCGATCGTAGTTTCTGTAGTTTCAACTTCAGTAGCTGTTTCTTCTGCGTTGTTGCAAGATGCGAAAGCGAAAAGACCAGCAACAAATAGTAAACCGAATACTTTTTTCATGGTGTGTTTTGGTTTTTTGAAAACGAAGCTACAAATATATAACTATATTTTAATCCTCTAATTTTTAAGCAGCAATTTTTCTACTTCTTTTTAAACAACACCTTTATCGGAACACCAGTAAACCCGAAATGCTCGCGTATGCGGTTTTCCAGGTAACGGGTGTAAGCTTCCTTAATATATTGCGGCAGGTTACAGAAGAACGCAAACGTAGGGTTGTGCGTCGGTAATTGCGTTACATACTTTATCCGGATAAACTTACCTTTTATAGCTGGTGGCGGATAGCGCTCAATATCTGGTAACAGGGCATCGTTCAGTTTCGAAGTAGGTATCTTACGTGTCTTATTATCATACACATCCATAGCCACTTCTATAGCTTTGTGAATACGCTGCTTTGTTAGTACCGATGTAAATATTACCGGCACATACTTAATAGGCGCTATTTTGCTAAGTATCTCCTCTTCAAATTCCTTCGTCGAGTTGGTATCTTTTTCAACAAGGTCCCATTTGTTTACAAGTATAACAATGCCTTTACGGTTCTTTTCAGCTAAGGCAATAATGTTTACGTCCTGCGCTTCAATGCCACGGGTAGCATCCAGCATCACAATACAAACGTCAGCATCTTCCAGGGCACGTACCGAGCGCATTACCGAGTAAAACTCAATATCCTCACTTACCTTGCTCTTACGACGCAGACCTGCCGTATCAACTATAATAAACTCTTTACCAAAAGCATTGTAATGCGAGTGAATGGCATCGCGGGTAGTACCGGCAATATCCGTCACTATGTTTCGCTCTACGCCTAGTAGCAGGTTCACAAAAGATGACTTACCTACGTTTGGTCGGCCAAGTACAGCAATTTTAGGAATACCTGCTGTCGGGTCTTCAATGCCTTCGTCTTTGAAGTGCTTAACTACTTCGTCCAGCAAATCGCCGGTACCCGAACCACTCTGCGACGACACAGCAAACATTTCTATACCTATACCTAAGGCATAAAACTCGCCCATTTGGTGTGCGCGGGCATTGGTATCGGCTTTGTTAGCCACTAAATAAATAGGCTTGTCTGAGCGGCGTAGTACGTTGGCAAATTCCTCGTCGAGGCTGTGAAGGCCGGCGTCTACATCCACCATAAACAGGATAACATCAGCCTCGTTAATAGCCAATTCTACCTGTTTGTTTATCTCGCCTTCAAAAATATCGTCGGAGCCATGTACATAGCCACCTGTATCGATCACTGTATAGAACTTACCACACCACTCACCGTGGCCGTAGCTCCTGTCGCGGGTTACGCCGCTTTCGTTGTCCATAATAGCCTGCCGACGACCGACAAGGCGGTTAAATAATGTAGACTTACCCACGTTCGGGCGGCCTACAATTGCAATAATGTTTGACATTATTAAAGTATAAAAAAAATTAAAGTGCCCCCGGAGCACCTTGCCCCGAAGCTTTACTACATGCGCCTACTTACTCGCTGTAACCAAATCGCCTTAACAGCTTTTGGTCTGTTCGCCAGTTTTCGTTCACGCGCACATACAAATCAAGAAATATCTTTTTCTGGAAGAACTGCTCCATATCAAGCCGGGCTTGTGTTCCCACTTTTTTCAGTGCTTCACCTTTGTTGCCAATCACAATGCCTTTCTGGCTTTTGCGCTCCACACTTATCTCAGCACGGATCCTGATGATGTCTTCTTCTTCCTTAAATTCCTCTATTACCACTTCGCAGCTATAAGGAATCTCTTTTTTATAGTTCAGGAAAATCTTCTCCCGGATGATCTCCGACACAAAGAAACGCTCAGGCTTATCAGTCAGTTCATCTTTCGGGTAAAATGCCGGGTGTTCGGGCAAATAATGCAGCAACCTCTGGAATAACTGGTCGAGGCCGAAGTTGTGCAAGGCCGATATCGGGTGGATCTCCGTCGGATTCATCTTCTCCTGCCAGTAAGCCACCTTCTGGTTTACTTCTTCTTCCGTAGCCTGATCGATCTTGTTTATCAGTAATACAATGGGCACTTCGGCGTGTTGCAATCTCTTGATCACATCATCTTCGTCGTGCTCCTCATAAATATCCGTTACAAAAAGTATAACATCAGCATCCTCCAGCGAGGTACGCACAAAGCTCATCATCGACTCATGTAATGCGTACTGGGGTTTTATAATGCCCGGCGTATCTGAATATACGATCTGGAAGTCGTCACCATTCAGGATACCCATGATGCGGTGCCTTGTAGTTTGTGCTTTTGACGTGATAATGGAAAGCTTTTCGCCTACCAGCGCATTCATCAGCGTAGATTTACCTACGTTTGGCTTGCCCACTATACTTACAAAACCAGCCTTGTGCGGAGTCTCTGCCATACTTTAAAATTTGAGGTTGCAAAATTACTTCTTTTTTACGAGACCGCCTGCCATTAGCTGAATAATTGATTCACAGGTTTATAGGGCTGAGGTTTTTAAAGTCTTTGGTTTGCAGTTGGCTAGTGAGTTGTTATGGTTAGTGTGATCAAATTTTTGTTTGTTATCTCGAGTTTTAGCTGAAGCATTTTATGTGTTCTATAGTTCCTCTATTGTCTTTTCGAGCACAACCGAGGGATCTTATATGTTCTATAGTTGTAAGACCTAGCAGTGTGCGCAGCTCCTGCTAGTGTCAATTATTCTATATCTTCTCATTTGTCATTTCGAACATCGTGAGAAATCTATTTAGGATTATAGTTGAAGACTACACTTTCTTGAACCAAGCTATACTTTCATAGCTGTCTCTTATCCTGGGAGCTTTACTTGCCTACAGTTTTATAGTTGGCTTTATGCGCTCACGGCCGCGAGGCCTCGCCTTCGGGCATCGCGCTGCTGCTTTCTTGCTATCCTCGTACCTCGGATTGCCTACGGCACCGCAACAAATCAAAGGCGCTCAACCCAAAGACTGGAAAATTTCTCATAGCAACCGGTTAATTATAGCTTGAAACTATAAGCTTCGACCTTTCTCATGGTAATATTTCTGTAGGGACAGGTCGCGACCTGTCCGTTCTTGGTCTGTAACTATAGAACTATAAACGCCAACTATAGCATAAGCAGAAAGTCCCCCTTTGAAGGGGGTAGGGGGATGACACACCTTGACTAAAAAACAGTAAAGACAACCTTGTCAAAAGCTCGGCTGTCCCCTTTAGGGGACTATAGGGGTGTGATAACTGCAACTATAAAACTATAAAGGTAACTACAGCAACAACAGAAACGCCCCTCTTGGGAGGGGCAGGGGTGGGTTTAACATAACCTATAAAATTATAGCTACCGCTATTGGAATGCCCCTCCCTAACAGACTAGTTAAGTCAGAAGACTCAACACCATATTAAATCACGAGTCTGGAGACTAGCGCCAGCGGGAGTAGATTATTCCATAAAAACAAAACAGCCTGCTCCTAAGGGAGCAGGCTATTCTTATTCATCTCAGCTAAACTTATTTCTTTTTAGCAGATTTGTTTATCTCAGTTAGAGCGGCTTTGGCCTGTGCATTCTCAGCGTCAAGCTTTAGCACTTCGTTATAATGCTGTACTGCTTTTTCTCTGTCTGGCTTAACTACATAGTAGTAATAACCTAAGTAGTTGTTCGCATCTACAAGAGCAGCTTTATACTTGTCTGGCTCAGAACCAGCCAGTTTAATAAACTCCTCGAAGTGTGGCTTAGCTAAACCGCTTGTACTCTCCGTATCCATGTTGGCATTTGCCAGGCCTCTCCAGTAGTGACCATATGCATACGTCGGGTTGCTGGTTGTAACGTTTGCATACGTCTCATCAGCTTTCTTAAAGAACTCAGTCGCTTTAGCTTCATTCTTAGCAGCACGCGCATCAGCACCAGCCTGCATAAAGATGTTACCCATATAATAGAAGTCTGCGTTAGATGGCTCAGTCTGCTCACGTTTCTTCTCATAAACAGCTACAGCTTTATCGTATTTACCGGCTTTAGCATAAGCAGATGCAAGTTCCTGGTAAAGTTCAACCTTTTCAGGAGCCATATCAATTGCTTTCTGCAGGTTCTCGGTAGCTTTCTCGTGCTGGTTATTCTTGCTCAGGATACGGCCATAATACTCATAATCTTCCGCGATCCATTTGTCCTGACCTGCGATCTGCTTATAGTTCTCCATAGCTTGCAGTGCTTTCTCAGGTTGACCAAGCTCCAGGTAAGAATAAGCCTGCAGACGGTTCATTACTTTGTTCTCCGGGTCGGTAGCTAATACCTTCTGAACTTCGGCCAGTGTCTGGTCGTAGTTCTTTGTCAGGAACAGGAAAGAGGCATACTTAGCCTGAGTTTCCGGGCTATCCTCTGCCAGGTCTACATACTTTTTAAAAGTAGTAAGCGCTTTGTCGTACTGGCCTGCAAAATAGTATAACTCGCCAAGGTCGCTGTAAGCTGGTGCAAAGTTAGGGTCAATCTCGATCGCTTTCTGGAAAGCCTGCTCCGCTTCAGTATAGTTTCTTGAGCGAGTATAAAGCTGGCCTCTTCTCAGGTGCGCATTCGGGTTATTGGCATCAATACGAACTGCATTGTCATAAGAGGTCATGGCTTCGCCACCTTTTTTAAGGTCAAGCTGCGCATCACCCATCAGCAGGTAAGCAGTTGCATTGTTTTTATCGCGAGATACGGCAGTTTGCAGGTGTTTTACTGCTTTCTGCAGATCTGCATCCGTACGCTCCGGCGCATTAATATAACCTTCAGCTATAGCTGCCAGTACTTCAGCATCTTTCGATTTGCTATACTTCAGGGCCTGCTCAAAGTTCTTTTCAGCTTCGGCACGGTTACCATTCTGCATGGCAAGTTTACCTAAACCGGCATAGTTTATAGCTGATTTCTTGTTTTTAGCGATACCCTGCTGGAAATAATATGCTGCAGAATCAGCTTTATCCGTTCTCAGGTAGATCTCGCCTAAAGTATAGTATGCGTTATCAGCTTTTTTGTTGTTAAGTTGCTTTTTATAGATAGACTTTGCCTCTTCGTAACGCTCCATGTCCATCGCTTTCTTGCCTGCATCTTGAGATTGCGCAAAAGCTGCGGCAGTCGGGAAGGCAGTAGCCATCAGAAGGATATACTTCCAGTTATTCGTCATTTGTTTGCTTGTTAAGGTTAAATTAATGTTCTAATATTTGTGTTGGGTATTATTCGGGTTATTGTATGCCTACTACGCGCACTGGCATTGTGGCAGGTACCAACCCAGACTTCAGAATTATCCGTTGCCCTTTGTCTCCTGCTATAAACGATGCAAAACCTGTGCCAAGACCGGCTCGTCCTGTTGTATTTATAATATACAGGTATCTGCGCAACGGGTATGTGCCCTGCGCAATATATGCCTGAAACGGCTGGTAATAGCTTTCTGTTGTTCTTGGGTTCGGGTCTGCGCTTACCCCTACCACTTTTATTCTTTTTTGAAATCCTACTACGGTGCTATCGTCAAAATCGCTGATCCAGTTTACGCCAATTACGCCTAAAGCATTCTCATTTTCCTCTACGTAATCGATCAGGTCTTTGTGTGAGCTGGCTGCAAAAGTATTTTTTGGCAGTGCCTTACCTGCAAGCAGTGAATCCTTTACATAACGCGCTGTTCCCGAATTATTGTTATCGAAAACGATCGTTATATCTTTCAGTTTTGAGTTTTTGTTAAGTTGTGTCCAGGAGCTTGTATTGCCTTTAAATATACTTTCCAGTTCTGCCACTGTCAGCAGCGAATCGGGGTTGTTTCGGTTAACGATTATAGCCACCGCATCAATCGCTAACTTAGTAGTGCGTGGCACACGCTTTTTAGCTTCCACAACAGCCACTTCTTCTTTTGTCAGCTCCCGCGAAAGTATAGCAACACGTACACTGTCATTCAGCAGGTCTTTAACTACTTCGCCTTCCGATTTATAGTTATCTGTTATGTCAGCTCGCTTATAAATGCCTTCGTAGGTGTTTACCTGCGTTTCAACGATCGGTTTAAAAGACTCATCAACGCTAATAGTTATTTCGCCTGATGTCGGGGTGTCGGCAGGCGAATCAGATGTCTGGCCGCAACCTGCAAAGGCCAGCGTAGTAGCTGCCGCAAAGGCCGACCATAATTTACTCTTCATACCTGTTTCTGTCTCGTTTAGTATTGTTCTGATATACTTTTATAAACCTGAATATCCCGTAAAGGATCATAACGCCGCCCAGGATGTACCTGAACTCCGACGACATATTAAGGTTAACGGTTTCTTTACCTACCACTATTATAAATATACCCAACCCTATGTATAAGGTGGTCATCAGTAGCCCGAATATCCGTACAAAACGGGTAAGGAAACTACTGCCTGGCTTTTCTCGTCGCGGTTTTAACATGCTACTATCTTTGGCAACATACGATTGGTTTAACCATTAAAGTTAATGGTATCACATTAAATATAAAAGCAGGGAAGACAAAGCTGTTACTTTTTCTCCCCTGCTTTATACTTTTTACGGTTTATTTAGTTTTTCAGTGCAAATTTTATTGGTAAAGTATAGCGTACTGCTACCGGAACACCATTCTGTCTGCCTGCTTCCCAGCGTGGCATCTGCTTTACAACGCGCATGGCTTCTTCATCGGTACCAAATCCCAGGCCTTTCAGCACTTTCACATCTTCTATCTCACCATTGCGGCCTACAACAAAAGTTACGACTACGGTGCCTTCTATGCCGGCAGCACTTGCCTGACGCGGGTACTTCAGGTTACGGCCCAGGTAGTTTGCCAGTGCATTAAATCCGCCATTAAATTCGGGCATATGCTGCACTACATCGTGTATAGTGTTTTCCGGTGCTTCATCTGTTCCGCCATCTATACCTTCCAGGTCTTCAGGTATGGTAACAGGCAGCTCGGCCGGGTTTATACCTTCTATCTTTTCAGTTCCGAAATTTACTTCTTTCAGGTCTTCCTGGTTCGCGATGATAGTTTCCTTAACTGGGGCATCATCCCGAACTACTTTCGTTTCGGCATATACTTCGGTGGCTACTTTTACCTTTTCGGGCTTAGCAGGCAGCATTGCTTCTTCTTTTTTAGGAGGTTTAGGCAGAAACGGTATTTCCAGTACGATCGGGTCATGTATATCATACACAGGCTTCACGTATTTCTCCGGCGTTCCGAATATCATATTACTGACCATTGGCCCTATAAGCCCTGTAGAGAAAACAGCTGTTGCAAGTATAGCTGCTATTATAATGTGCCTGTGGTAAACGCGCCTTAATTTATAGGCGCCATACAACTGGTTTCGTCCTTTAAATACAATGTCGTTAAAGGTCCTGTCGAATAAATAGCTCTCTTTCATGGGCTTTTGGGTTTTATAGTTTAACAATTGGTCAGGTGATCATGGTTGGTATGTATGGTTATGTTTTATAGTTGTACAAATAGTTTAATCTGAATATACGCTTTTTATTTTATTTAGTATGCATGCAGCATACTTTATTTTTAAAAGCAAAAGCCCCAGCTAATTTCTTAACCGGGGCTTTGTTTATAGCAAGGCTATTATTATCTGATAGTGTAACGCACCGGTACAGTAAATCTTACTGGTACTGCTCTACCGTTTTGTTTACCTGCGTTCCATTTTGGCATCGACTTGATAACGCGCATCGCTTCTTCGTCAGTTCCGGCTCCTAATCCCTTCAGTACTTTTACTTCAGAGATCTCACCGGTTTTACCTACTACGAACGATACAACCACAAGGCCTTCAATACCAGCTCTGGAAGCGGCTGCAGGATAGCGAATGTTCTTTGCAATGTATTTCTGCATTTCCAATTCACCTCCCGGGAAAGTTGGCATCTGCTCCACATACTCGTAAGGCTTTTCTTCAACAACCTCAGCAACTACGTCGCTGGTGCCGTCAATATCACCTAAGTCAAGTGGGGCATCTGGTGTACCTTCTACTGTCTCAGTACCGGCGTCAATCTCTTCCAGTACTTCCACATCAGGTACTTCTTCCTCTTCTACCACTTCGTTGTCACGCTTTACAACAGGCGGAGTATACTTTACCTGTGCACGTACCGGCGGTGGCGGCGGCGGAATATCCGGCGGTGGCGGCGGCGGCGGTGCTTGTTCTTCCAATGGCGGTGGCGGAGCCAGATCTACCTCTGTAATAATTCGCTCTTCCACTACTACCTCTTCTTCGCCAGCTATCATTTTGCTGATCAGTGGAATACTGATTAACACAGCAAATATAACAGTAGCTATAATGGCAGCTTTAGTGACGTGGCTATTATACAGTTTGCGAAGTAGATAAGCACCGTATGCTTTGTTTCGTCCGGAAAAGACGATATCATCAAGCGAGGCTTTTGCTAACTTACTTTCGTCCATATCTGTTATTGTCCTAGTTTAGTTTGTACCAGTTGTTTGTCTGTATCAGTTATTTCTACGAGAGCAAACTTTTTGGTATCCGTAATTTTTAATTCATCCAGGATGTCTACCATATTCTTGTAACGGGACGTTTCCAGCGGTTTAACCATAACAGTCATCTTAGCGTTCTGCTTCACACGTGGCGAAAGCAAAGCCTGGCGAATGCCTGTTGCTGAATAATCCGTCTCTATCACTTCAGGGTTCTCTTCCGGAGCACCCAATCCAAAGTAATAGAATACTTTGTCGTCCTCGCCAAGAATAATGGTCATCGCGTTACTTGCCTTCAAGGCAATCTGCTCTTCTTCATTATCTGGTTTCACAGGCATGTTAATCTCCATGGTCTGTGGCTTACTGAATGTAGTAGTAAGCATGAAGAACGTTAAAAGAAGAAACGCAAGGTCAACCATTGGTGTCATGTCCAGGTGGACAGACATTTTCTTGGATCTCTTTTTCCCGCCTTTACCGGAGTCGGCTTTTTCTTGTACTTCTGCCATTTCTTATCTCCTATTATTAAAGGTTTTGCGGTCTATTTTCCATGTCAGTGATCAGGTTAAACCTGTTCACCTTCTTGTCCTGTAGCGTGTTGATCACCTTCTGCACAGTCTCGAAGCTTACATCCTGGTCGCCTTTAATGGCTACCACAACTTTCGGGTTCGAAAGACGCGTCTGGTGCACCCAGTCGCCTAGTTCGTTTCCTACCGAGTCGATCGGAATACCAGGAGCCTGCTTGTCATAATTCTTACGTGCGTCGGTTTCCATCGCTAAATACGACTTAAGCCTGTTCATCGGCACGCCAAAATTTGTTAACAGCGAGAAAGTTTCTACTTCTGTTGGACTGAAGCTAACACCATATTTGCCCGCCATCTTGTTAAGCAACACTTCCTTTACTTGTTTGCTGTCAACTCCAAAGAATACGCGGTCGTTCTTATCAACCGTTATCGTAATCACGTTTGACTCCGGCAGTCTTATCTCTGAAACCGACGATGGCGTATCCACGATCACCGCTTCTTCCGGAGAGAACTGCGTTGTTAGCATAAAGAAAGTAACCAGCAAGAAGGCAAGGTCCACCATTGGTGTCATGTCCAATGTAGGTTTGGTCCTTTTTACTTTTACTTTAGGCATTTTTTTGTGTTAAGAGTCAGTTATACAGTTTGTTGTCTTGGAGCAGTAGCAGCGCCACTTGTTTCGTGCTGTGCTGCGAAAGTAGAGATGATGCTGAAACCAGCTTCGTCGATGCTGTAAGTAAGCTCATCGATCTTGCTTGTAAAGTAGTTATAAGCAATAATAGCGATAGCAGAACCAGTTACACCAAGGGCTGTGTTGATAAGGGCCTCAGAGATACCGTTTGAAAGGGCGGTAGCATCCGGAGTACCAGAAGCAGCAAGAGCCGAGAACGCCTTGATCATACCAAGTACCGTACCTACCAGACCTGTAAGAGTCGAGATAGAAGCGATAGTAGAGATGATAACCAGGTTTTTCTCAAGCATTGGCAACTCAAGTGAAGTAGATTCTTCAATCTCTTTCTGGATAGCAGCTACTTTCTCAGCTTTTAACAGCTCAGGCTCGTTCTGCATTTCCTTGTACTTAAGAAGACCAGCTTTTACTACGTTACCAACTGAACCTTTTTGCACGTCGCAGGCAGCAATTGCACCGTTGATATCGCGCTGGTTAAGTTTAGAAGAGATTGTGCGAACAAAACCTGCTACGTTTTTAGTACCTTTTGCTTTGCTGATGGTAAGAGCACGCTCAATAGAGAATACTAATACAAGAAGTACAAGGGTCATTAACACAGGTACTACCCAACCACCTTTGTAAACAATGCCAAGGTAATTGCCAGGAAGAGGATGGTTCTCGTTGCTGCCACCTTCGAAGTTAGCAGGGTTACCAAGAACGAACATATAGATAAGCACGCATATCACAAAAGTTACCGGAATAACAATTGTAGCAAATAACGAAGCAGCTGAGCCGCCTTTGGCCTCTACATTAGCATCTTTGCTTACTACTGCAGTCTTTTTTTCCATTTTAATTAAAGTTTAAAGTTTAGCTGTTTGTGTTGTAATAAAATTGTTTGTGTAATCTGATTGTGTAATTATAAAAATGTAATTGTTTCAGTTTTAGTTCTTTATGCTACAAATTTTTCGATTTATACTTCTTAATAAGTCGTCTTCAGTAAGCTTCAGAAACCTGCGGATGCAGGCCAGATTATAGTTAAGAGTACATCGCAAACAGATGCGCATCTACAAATCTATATAATTTCGAATATTATCCAAAGTATAAACTTTAATCCGGACTTATTCTCTTTAAAAATTTCAATATAAAAATTGAGCACTACCATTATACATGGCTTAGCCGCATTTGTTGCACCAAAAAGCTTTGCTGAGAGGGTGATAGGTATAATTATAGCCCGGAAATAACCTGTAAACTATAATCGTTACTATATACGGCTTCTTAAGCACAGTTAGCTATCTTAACTACTTATACTACGAAGTTGCGTACTTTTATACAGTAAAAGCCGATTTAAATATAAGAAGCAATTTTGAAACCTGTATGCAAGCCTACCTTTTTTTTGCCTTATTCCAGTAAAAGTCCATTTCTTCCAAGGTCATATCCTGTAAATTTTTACCATCTTTTGCGGCTTCGGTTTCCAGGTACTTAAAGCGGTCAATAAATTTAAGATTGGTTCTTTCCAGCGCCTCCTCCGGGTTTATATCAACAAAGCGGGCAAAATTAATTAGCGAGAACAGCAGGTCGCCAAACTCGGCAGTTGCGCGTTCCTTATCTATAGTTGTGGTGTCGGTTACGTTAAACTCCTCTTCAAACTCGCTCAGCTCTTCCTGCACTTTTTGCCAAACCTGGCTTTTATCGTCCCAGTCAAAACCTGCTCCACGGGCTTTTTCCTGTATACGCATGGCTTTAACCAAGGCCGGCAACGACGATGGCACACCGCCCAGCACCGATTTGTTTCCTTCTTTAAGCTTTAGTTGCTCCCAGTTCTTCTTTACCTCTTCTTCTGTATCTGCTGTTACGTCGCCGTAAATGTGTGGGTGCCTGAAGATAAGCTTCTCGCACTGAGCGTTTAACACGTCAGCCATATCAAAGGTTTTCTGCTCCGAAGCAATTTTGGCATAAAACACCATGTGCAGCATCAGATCACCTATCTCCTTCTTTATTTCAGGCTGGTCTTTCTTTAAAATAGCATCCGAAAGCTCGTAGGTTTCCTCTATAGTTAAGTGGCGCAGGCTTTCCATGGTTTGTTTCCGGTCCCAGGGGCATTTGGCACGCAGGTCGTCCATTACATCAAGCAGGCGGTTAAATGCCTGAAGCTGCCTGCCACGCGGCGTATCATCAAAAAAAGTTTTATCCATAGGGCAAATATACTAAAATAAGGTTGGCCGGGTTAGTTAGGTATAGCGCACCGCAACCTGCATTAAAAACTATAAACAGGCAATTATAAAACTATAAGTCAGCTTATTGCTCGGCATACATTAAAAGATCAGGTATACTGTTTTAGTTAAAGTGTAAAGTATAAACCTAAATATTACTACTTTTGCAGTCTATTAAAAGATAAGAACGAGTGGCTTTAATAAAATCAATTTCAGGAATCAGAGGAACGATAGGCGGGCAGGCTGGTGAAGCACTTACCCCTGTAGATGTGGTAAAATTTGCCGCCGCTTACGGCACCTGGGTATTACAGACGACCAACAATAACAACACCATTATAGTTGGGCGCGATGCACGCATTTCCGGCGATATGGTGAACAAACTGGTTTGCGCTACGCTGCAAGGCTTAGGTATAAATGTGATAGATGTAGGCTTATCGACTACGCCAACTGTAGAAATGGTAGTGCCCGAGCTAAATGCAGGCGGTGGCATTATACTTACAGCCAGCCATAACCCGAAACAGTGGAACGCCCTGAAGCTCCTTAACTATAAAGGTGAATTTATTTCGGATGCCGAAGGTAAGTTAGTATTAGAACTGGCTGACAAGGAAGCCTTTGAGTTTGCACAGGTAACCGAACTGGGCACTTACACGCAACGCGAAGATGCCATTGCAAGGCACATCGAAACTATACTTGGCCTGCCGTTGGTAGATGTAGCAGCTATTAAAGAAAAGAAATTTAAGGTAGCTATAGATTGCGTTAACTCGACAGGCGGTATTGCAGTGCCAATGTTGCTGGAAGCCCTGGGCGTTAAAACTGTAGAGAAACTATACTGCGAACCGGACGGACATTTCCCGCACAACCCGGAGCCGCTGCCAGAGAATCTGCGCGAGATATCGAAGGTGATAGAGAAAGGTAAGTTTGACCTGGGTATAGTGGTAGACCCGGATGTGGACCGCCTGGCACTGATAAACGAAGATGGCAGCATGTTTGGCGAAGAGTATACCTTAGTAGCCGTAGCTGATTATATATTAAAGAATAAAGTTGGTAACACGGTTTCTAACCTGTCATCTACAAGGGCGCTGCGCGATGTAACCGAGAAAGCGGGTGGCAATTATTATGCTGCAGCTGTTGGCGAAGTGAACGTGGTGAATATGATGAAGGAGCAGAACGCTGTAATTGGTGGCGAAGGCAACGGAGGTATTATTTACCCGGAGCTACACTATGGCCGCGATGCACTGGTTGGTATAGCTTTGTTTTTGACCCACCTTGCCAAATCTGGTCTAAGCATGACACGCCTGCGTGCCAGCTATCCTAATTATTATATCTCTAAAAACAAGATAGAGCTTACCCCGGATGTGGATGTAGATGCTGTGCTTACCCAAATGCAGGAGCGCTACGCCAAGCAGCCTATTAATACGATAGATGGTGTAAAGATCGAGTTCGACAAAGAGTGGGTGCACCTGCGCAAGTCTAACACCGAACCGATCATCCGTATCTATGCCGAATCGGATAGCAATGCTACCGCCGACCACCTGGCAAACAAGATCATTGCGGATATCAAAGAAATTATATCTGAGAAAGCATAATGTGCTGTTGTAACTATATTTTATAACAGGTTATAGTACTGCGCCAAGGTAAAAGACAAAGTTCTTTTCTCCTTGGCGCAACTTTTTTTCATACTTTAGTAGTTCGTTAGATAGAGTAATGCAAACCCTTACCGACATGCGTGTATATTTAGACAATGCTGCCACCACCCCTTTAGACAAGGAAGTTTTTGATGCCATGGCTCCTTTTATGCTGGAGCACTACGGAAACCCATCTTCTATTCATACACATGGCCGTGAAGTGAGGGCGGCTATTGAGAAAGCACGCAAAACTGTGGCAGGCTTACTAAACACCTCTCCTGCCGAGATATTTTTTACTTCAGGAGGTACCGAAGCCGATAACGCAGCACTTATCTGCACTTGCCGCACTTTAGGAATAAAACATGCTATCTCTACAAAACTGGAGCACCATGCCGTGTTGCATACCATGGAGATGCTGGAAAAACAGGATGGCGTGCAGGTTAGCTACCTGAAGCATGATGAGCGTGGCAACCTGGACCTGGAGCACCTGGAAGAATTATTGGCGAACCAGCCGCAAACTTTAGTTTCGGTGATGCATGCCAATAACGAGATCGGCACGCTTAATAACATCGAAGCCATTGGCGAGATCTGCAAGAAGTATAACGCTGTTTTCCATTCGGATACGGTGCAGACCATGGGCCACTATAAGCACGACCTGCAGGCTCTGAACGCTAATTTTATAGTTGGTTCGGCGCACAAATTCCATGGGCCAAAAGGTATAGGTTTCCTGTACTGCGATGCAAACTATAAAATTCAGCCGTTGATACAGGGTGGCTCGCAGGAGCGCAACATGCGTGGCGGCACCGAGAATGTGTATGGCATCATTGGCCTGGCAAAAGCCTTAGAGATCGCCTACCGCGACATGGACGACCACACGCGCCACATACAGAACCTGAAGGACAGGATGATCTATAAACTGCGTGAGCAGATGGAAGATGTAAGCTTTAATGGCATGTCGGAGTTTGGTGATAAGAGCCTTTATACGGTGCTTAATGTTAGCCTGCCTGCTTCGGACATAAACGAAATGCTGTTGTTCAGCCTGGATATTGCTAAAATTTCAGCATCGGGTGGCAGCGCCTGCAGCAGTGGTGCCGATACCGGTTCGCATGTGCTGCGTGCCCTTAACGTTGACCCGACGCGTGGTTCGGTTCGCTTCTCGTTCAGTAAGTATAACACCGAAGCCGAGATAGATTATGTAGCGGAGACCTTAGCAAAGATGTATCATAAAGTAACAGCATAACAACCTGGAACTATAAACTATAACCGAAGCTCCGTCAGTAATGGCGGGGCTTTACTTTTGCCAGATTTTATTTTAAAAAGAGTTTAATGAAAAGTTTAGGTATTTTTTGTGGTGCCAATACAGGCCTCGACCCAACGTACAGCGAAGCATCTGCTGCGCTGGGCAAACTGATGGCCGAGCAAAAAGTAATGCTGGTGTATGGTGGTGGCAATGTTGGCCTGATGGGTGTTATAGCCGACGCAGTGCTGGAACATGGTGGCAAAGCTATAGGTGTTATTCCGCAGAGTTTAGTAGACCGTGAAGTGGCGCACCATGGCCTGAACGAACTACATGTGGTAGAGACCATGCACGAGCGTAAAGCTATTATGGCGGCCCGCTCCGACGCCTTTATTGCTATGCCCGGCGGCTTCGGTACGTTTGATGAGATCTGCGAGATAATTACCTGGAACCAACTGGGCATTATTAAAAAGCCTGTGGCCTTCTATAACATCAATGGCTACTATGATAAATTCTTTGAGATGATCAGCCATACGATAACCGAAGGCTTTGTTAAACGCGACCAACTGGACAACCTTATAATAGAAGACGACCCTGCTATACTTCTGGACAAACTCCGTTCTTATGCAGATGCTACTTCAGATTACTGGATCGACTTTAAGAGAATATAGACTAAGATATTTAAGATTTACAAGGCAGTAGGATCAGGCTATGTAAGGTATATTCAATTCAATATTGCTTTCAGAACTATAAAACAAAGAGCCGCTAACATGTCATTAGCGGCTCTTTTTATACTTATTCTGCTCAATCTTAAAAACTTAACTTTCCAGCACCAAGGATTTTACTGCCTCTACCCAGGTATCGTTTGAGTTAAGGCTTTCTACAAGCTGCCATTTTTCGCCGCCGGCGTGCTCAAACATTTCCTTAAATTCTTCGCCAACTTCTATAGTTGTTTCCAGGCAATCGGCCACAAAAGCAGGACTAAAGGCCAGCACTTTTTTAATTCCTTTCGCAGGAAGCGTTTTCAGAACTTCGTCAGTGTAAGGTTGTAGCCAAGGGTCTTTTAACAGGCGGCTCTGGAACGTAACCGTATATTGGTCTTCGGTTATACCAAGCTGTTCGGCCAGTAACCTGGATGTTGCAAAGCAGGCGGCGCGGTAACAGTATTTATTGCGCTTGTTATAGCTGTTGCAGCACGAACCCAATTTACAGTAGCCTTTATCACTACCTTTTAAAACCTGTCGTTCCGGCAAACCATGGTAGCTAAAGATCACATGATCATAGTTATCTTGTGCCATATGCTGCTTGCCCAGTTCGGCAAATGCGTTTATAAAGCCCGGATCGTCGCAGAAAGAAGAGATAAAGTTTATACTCGGGATCACCCACCACTCCTTTACGATCTCCATAACCTTATCCTGTACCGACCCTGTGGAGGCCGCCGCATATTGCGGGAACAGTGGCAATACTATAATCCTGTCTACACTTTTATCGCGCAGCTCTTCTAAAGCACTTTGTATACTCGGGCTTTGGTAACGCATGCCAAAAGCTACATGGTAATTATCGCCGAGGGCAACCTGCAATTTCTCCTTCAGGTCTATGCCATGATAAAGCAACGGCGAACCGCGTTCTGTCCAGAGCTCTTTGTATACTTTTGCTGATTTTGGTGCCCTAAATGGAGCAATAACACCATTTATCAGGAAGAAGCGCCCAACCGGGTTTATATCTATTACGCGTCTGTCCATCAGGAATTCGCGCAGGTATTTTCTTACATCAGGGGTTTCTGCTGTGTCCGGAGTTCCGAGGTTAACCAGTAGAACGCCTATTTTACCTATATTTTTTTTGCTCATGGAAAGTATAACTGCTTATAGGTTGCAAAGATACAAAGTATAATTCTATCTGTTTGATGACCTTTAAAGTTGTAAGTACGCAAAAAGTTTTGGCCATTGCCTTATTTATACTTTGCTTACAGGCTATAGTTAGCCGCTTTTATAGTTTGATGAGAGGAAAGGTACGTTTGCAACCTGACATAAACAGTTGCCAGTTATAACATTGACGGGGAAATTATGATGGGGAAAGTATAGATAATCAAGCCTGCTTTACCAGTTGCTCCAGAAGCTCTTCCACCTTTTCGGTTTCTACAATAAGATGGCCTTTTTGCCCCTGGGCGGCGTTTCTCGCTTTTTTGCCTTGCGACTTACAGATAATATAGTTGTAATCTAAGTTAAGCTTGGTAGCTATGTCATAGAAGGGCTCAATAACAAATCCTTCATTAAAGATCTCGACCAGTTTAGTACCCGGCTGGCAGAATAGCATACTGATCAGCCCGGCACCAGTTGGCGAAAGAACAAATCTTGCCTGGGAGAATATCCTGACCTTATCTGAAATAGTGAAGTTACTCGACACGACCGTATTAAAGCCATACTGCCCCAACACGTTTTGCAGCTCATCCTCATTAAGCACATTCCGCACTTTCGAGTCTTTTCGGCTGATAAACAACAACGGCCCATCAGCCTGCACTTCCTGTTCCTGGGTGTTTGCGACAACAGGCAGGAAAGCTTCCCGCAAATAAGTTATCAACCACTGAGGCACCAGCGTATGGTTACCTCTCGGCGCTGTGGAAGCGATGATCCGGTCAGCTTGTATATGGCTGTATACTTCTCCCGATATGATCTTCTCTTTTGGTATGCCGAGCAGTTCAAGTGTTTCGGTCTGGTAACTATAGCGGGTAGACGGCACCAAAAACCAATCAACTTCCTCGAACAGGCCGCTTTGTTGCAACAGGTGTAAGCGCGGAAGCACATCTAAAAACCAGTGCCCTATGTTATTTATACCTGCCCCGCCCGAAAGCATTGTAAATACAGTACCCTCCAGCTTAGCAGGCTCCGAGAACAGGTGTTGGCGAAATACATTATTTTTTTCAGGCTTTGTTACTTTGCCATCTTCCAGGCTCAGCGACACATTATCTATCAGATTATTGTCGCGGGATATAATGGCGATGCTGCTTTCGTTGTCGGTATGCAAACGGCCCTGTGGCACCTCTACTACAATATAATCGGTGGTTACGCGGCGTTGTGGTTTCCAGTACTCCGAACACGCCTGGTATAGGTCTTCCGAAATATCTAAAGTGGTAAGGTAGTTTGGGTAAATACTATGCACCAGCACATTACCTGCAAGCATTTGTTGCGAATCAGAAGCAAGCGAGGGTATAAAGCACACTCCATCAGGCCGAAAGCGGGTGCGGTAAGGAAGAATCCGTACCGCTATTTTCTTAAGTCGTTTAGCGACCTTTTTTAGCAGTATCTGGTAGTTCATAGAGGGGAGGTGCTGCTTTCACATTTTAACTAATCCAATAAACGAATAATACAAATTAAAGTTAATATTATATTGATTATATACTCAGCTAAATCAATATTTTAGAAGCGCATAACCGGGAGGCACTATAATTCTTTGGGTTCTGATCGCAGATCATGCCTTCAAAACAGACTAACTTTTTATCGTATTATTTTTCAGTAGCTTATACTTTAGTGACATTTATTTGTTGGCTAAAACCCATAGCATTCCCTGATTTAATTTACCTAAGGGCGCATCATCTAATTTTTCATTTCTAAACTGGCTGACAGTTAGCGCGATAAGTATAAATACTGCATCGCTAATCTTTGCAGAAAACTATTTTAATTGAAGCTCCGAAGAACAAACAAAGCTTATACTAGGTGTGTGGTTTAAGAAAAGTATAAAAGCCCGAGCCTGACTTATACTTATGTAGCACTATACTTCTGATAAAGGGGTAGTCAGGTCCCGTACTTCTACCTGCAGTTCGTGGGCAAATGGTGTTATTTTTAATAAGGCAAATTCCTTTTTGTTATCCTTTGACAACAGGATCTTCGTGCCGTCTTCCAGCCAAAGAAAACTATCGAAAGAAGTAGAAGTGGTCTGTCGCCACGAGTGCCGCGAAGGCCGATGAATGGTTCTGTTTTTCTTCAAGAAGATACATTTCACGCCTGGGTATGGCTCTTTCCGCCCAACGATTTGCCCAAACATATTTACGCCTATACTATAAGTGCCTTCATATACATTTATTTCGAGGCATTTATACAACAGGAAAGGCAGAAACCCCACTACAGCCAGTGCTAAACCTATAAACGGCTGCGTCAAGCTAAGCACAGCTCCCCCTGCCACCATAATAGCAGCACACACTTTCGTGCTAAACCCTAAAGGCTCGGATAGTCTGTAGCGCAACACCGTTGGTTTCATAGCATTAAGTTATCATTCTTCCCGGTAACTTATAGTTGGTTAAACGTAAATATGCCATAACTCATCACGCTACCCCGTTAGTCTTGCCAGGTTTTTACTCTGAAGCGCTGCGCTTATGATCAACTTATACTTGCAATCTCTTATACTTTAACATTTACGCTATACCTGCACAACCCGCGTCCGTACGTATAAGCCATCATTATTTTTTAATTCATGCGCGTACTCTGGAACTACTTAAAGCCCCACCGCGGACTGGTTATACTTTCACTTGTACTGGCAGGCGCAAGCCAGGTACTGGCTCTTATAGATCCCATCATTTTCGGAAAAATAATAGATCAATACGCCACGCCGCCTTTTACCATGACCAGCGAAGAGCGCGTGAAAGGAGCTTTGTGGCTGATGTTGCTGGCAGTTATAGTTGCTTTGCTCTCGCGGCTGGCAAAGGCCTTCCAGGAGTATTTCACGAATATGGTAGTGCAGAAATTCGGGGTGCAGATATTTAACGATGGCCTGAAACAAACACTGCGCCTCTCCTACCAGGAATATGCCGACCAGAACAGTGGCGAAACGCTTTCTATTCTGCAACGGGTACGCCGCGACACCGAGCGCTTTATTAATGCCTTCATCAATATCATGTTCTCCTCGTTGGTTGGGATTGGTTTTTTGGTGTGGTATGCGGTTACAAAACACTGGGCGCTGGCACCTATTTTCGTGATTGGTATACTTATACTTGGTGGACTTACCAGCTTACTCAGTGCAAAGATCAAAACAATGCAGCGCTCTATAAACCGGGCTTCCAACAAAATGTCGGGGGTGATAACAGAGTCGTTGCGCAACGTGGAGTTAGTAAAAAGCCTGGGCCTTACTTTCCCCGAAATACGTCGCCTGAGGGAACATACCGAGCGCATCTTTCACCTCGAAATGGCTAAAGTAAAGCAGGTGCGCACGCTTTCATTTTTACAGGGCACAGCACTTAACCTGTTAAAGCAATCTATACTTTTCACGTTGCTGTGGCTTATTTTCCGGGATGTGTTAACGACGGGCGAGTTAATATCGATGCAGTTTATTTCGGTTAGTATTTTTGGGCCGCTGCAGGACCTCGGCACTATAATTATTGCCTACCGCGAAGCCGACGCCTCGTTACAAAATTTTGATGTGCTGATGAACAAACCGATAGAGACACGCCCGGAATCGGCCATCGACATTGGGCCCTTGCAGCAGTTGCGTTTTGAGGATGTGGTATTTCACCACAGGGGAGCAAAGCAGAATGCTGTGGATGGTATTTCATTTGAAGCCAATTCCGGCGATACCATAGCTTTTGTGGGACCATCGGGCTCAGGTAAATCTACGTTGGTAAAGCTACTGGTAGGTTTGTATAAGCCGGTTAGCGGCGAAGTATACTATAACAATTACCCTACCCACGAGATATGGCTGAACGAAGCGCGCCGGCAACTTGGCTTTGTAACCCAGGAAACCAACCTGTTTTCGGGCACCATAAAAGAGAACCTGCAATATGTAAAACCCGACGCTACCGATGAAGAGGTGATGGCCGCCCTGCAGAAAGCCTCGGCAACTAACCTGCTGTCCCGCTCCGAGAAAGGAATTCATACACAAATAGGCGAGGGCGGTTTGAAAATGTCGGGAGGCGAGAAGCAGCGTTTATCTATTGCCCGTGCCCTTATCCGCAACCCGCGCCTGCTCATTTTCGATGAAGCTACCTCTGCCCTCGACTCGCTGACTGAAGAAGAAATTACCAGCACAGTTCGGGAAATATCCGCATCGCGGGAGCAGATAACTATACTTATTGCCCACCGCCTGAGCACCATTATGCACGCCGATACTATTTTTGTGCTGGAACGTGGCAAAATTGTAGAACATGGCACCCACACAGAACTGCTCGAGCAAAAAGGTTTATACTATGCTATGTGGCGTCAGCAGATCGGGGAACGTAAAGTGGAGTTGATACGCTAAAACCGTACTTTTACATTTCGTACCTATTATACCTGTTTATACTTTTATTATATGCTCGGCTCCAACAAACCTGCTCCCAACCTCACCCCTCAGATAGCTACATCAGCTGAACGAAAACTGAGTAAGCTGCAGCAGGAGTTTAACCAGAAGTCGGAACAGATAGAACTGCTTAAAAAAGAAATAATTACCAGGCGCGAAAGTATAAACCTGGCCCACAAGCGTGTCGAAAAAGAACTGCGCCCTATTATAGAACAGCAACTCGAGAAACGTGTAGAATTAGCTTACCTCCTGGACGATGCCTTTTCTCTTAATATCTTCAGTATCCGGGAAAAGTTGAAAATATCTGCCCTGATAGAGAACATCACGTTCGACCTGATCTCGAACTATGAGCGCCGCGACATGATAGCGCTCCACGACCGATATGCCGAATTTACTTACTACGAGCGCACCACTTTTACCTCCGAAGTACAGGATGAAATTATAGCTGAAGACAAGCCAACTATAGATGATGACCTGGACGATTTTGAACGCATACAAGCCCAGCTTGACCGGGAACATGAACAGCGCGAACAGGAAAAACAGAACCGGCAGAAGAATCGCAAAACGAAAGCCCAGTTAGCGAAAGAGGCCAAAGCAAAAGCCGAGCTCAGCAACATCAGTAAAGCCAGCCGCCGTGTTTATACCGAACTCGCTAAACAACTGCACCCCGATAAAGAGCGCGACGAAACCAAACGTGCCTGGAAAGAAGAAGCTATGAAACGCGTAACCCAGGCCTACCACCACGACGATTTCTTTGAATTGCTACGCCTGCAAATGGAGTTTATGCAGGAACAGGGCCAGCCCTTGGACACGCTGCAGGATGAGCAACTGGAATACTATGTTAAGATACTGACCGACCAGCTGGATGAGTTAAAAGCAGAATTCCAGGAACTGGTAAACGGTCCCAATGCTGGTTTTTATACCCGTTTCTGTGGCTCTCCCAAGCAAATGAACCAGAAATTCAAATCCGCTAAAGAAGACCTGAACAACGAACTGGAACAGCTAAAACAAAACCTCCGCACCCTGCAAAACGATCCGCAAATGATAAAAGCGATTCTGAAGTAGAGTTAGGCTATACTTGCACCATCAGTTCTTATACTTTTATAGTAGTACAATATACGGGCGGTGGTTTAAATATCGGATTACAAATCTAAAAGGGTAAAGAAACGGAGTGTCTATAGTTTAAAAACCTCCACTACTTTACAAGTTTATGCTGTATCTTTTTACCTAAGTTTTTAACTGCATCCATATTATCTACTGCTTCAGGAGTCGGACCATTTAAGGTAACAGAATTTTTTCCCCAGTAATCCACGAATGCCCCTCTAATACCCATTTCATCAAGTTCCTCAACGGGTAGCATGTGATGTATGTACAGAGATTTCGGAAGAGTAGAGATGGGATCTATAGCACAGTTATAACATGCATCAGATTTTAAATAGGAATAGCGGGCTTTAAGTTCATCATCAAATTGCTCCGCTCTTCCCGACAATAAGTCGAGATATGCCGTGCTGATATTATTATTTACATCGGTCAGCAGTAAAAAGAAGATTGCAAAAGCTGTCTTAGGCACTATAGTAAAAGACAGTAATCTTTCTCCTTTTTCGCCTGCAAGATGCTTATTTATAATGTACTGAAGAATGTAAACCCACCCGACCACAAAGAAAAAGTAGATCACATTTTCTACTCTTGTTACGGCCCTCTCACCAGCAGACCATGTGTATACAAAGTTCATAAGAGCTATCGTAGAAAAGAACCATACTATTAATAGTAAAAAAGGAAGCTTAAATATACTGCTGTTCTTAACTTTTTCTGAAACAGGAATTCCCCATAAAAAAGTATAAATAAGGGACATTACAAGTAATACTATCCCCCATTTGTAAAGCCCGACACCTGTAAATACTATAGCTCCTAAGGCCGCTTCAATAAAAGAAACAGAGCTTCTTTCTTTCTCCATCCGGATATAATTACCCGGTGCTAATACAACAATAAGGCTGATAATTAAACAAACTATAAACAGCACCAATAAGTAATTGCGCTTAGGCTTTTCCTTCTGCCAAAAGCTTATCAGGTATAGCAACAACGATGACATCAGCATAATTAATGTCATTTCATTGGACCCTATAATGGCAATGGCTAACAATGCTGCAACCACTAAATAGACAACATCTCTTTTTCTGCTTTGGCTATTATGAAACATGGAGATACAAACCCAAAAAAGCAGGAACATCAAATTAGGCACCTGAAAGGTCATATACCCGGTAAACCAGTAAATACCCTGCGAAATGTTTGGCATTTGAATAAGGTATACACAAACCAGTATAGCCAGCAATGCGAGCAATTTAGTTGTAGAGAAATAGTCTTTAAACAGTTGGTAGATGAGTAACCAGGCTGCTCCTATAAACGAAAGCATAAAGCATAAAGAGTAAATCTTATAGCCTATAAAAGATTGATAAGTAAGAGGGTTAAGACGTACTATAGCTGTTGCAAAAAAGCGCCCTGAATGGTTAAGGAAATAATATAGTTGAGATTCCCAGAAACTGGTTTCTGTATCGCGTACAGCGAAAAAATAATCATCAGTGGCCGGATTGTTATATAAATTTAAAAATAAGAAGGGGGCCAGCGTATACACGCCAACCAGAATAAAGACCGTATACATACCCCACTTCTCAGGGGAAGAGAACTTAAGCATATCCAACTTCTGAAAAATTAAATTTTAAGTAAAGTTAACAGAAGTTCGGCATCTATTTACTTACAGAAACTAATAGCACAAGCATAAACCTCTTTTGCTTTTCTTGCACTTTTAAATTTTGCAGCCTGAAAACGGATAGTTTAAAGATTTAAACTTTGCTGTTATACTTATGCTGTAGTATTCTTTATTGCTAAAGTGGATGGAAAGTTGGATCAGAAATCCGAAAGATGTAAGGATCCCTAATTGAAGTTCACTACACTTGTACCTAATTCAGCATGTAAGATAATGACAACTATTCTTTCAGATAGTCTTCCATCACTTCAATTATCTCTAAAGGAGCACTTAGGTTTGGGCAATGCCCGGTTGCTTTTAACCTGACGAGAGTAGAATTTTTAATTGCCTGGTGCACAAAATCTCCAACTTCCAGGGGAGCGATCACATCTTCCGAACACTGCATAATTAATGAATCCGCTTGTAGCTTGGGCAGGTCCGGTCGATTATCTGACAGAAAAGCAACTTTAGCGAAGTGCTTCGCAATATCAGAATCTGTATCGCAAAAGCTTTGCACAAGCTCTTCACTTAACGATGGATTATTAAAGTTTCCCATTATCAGTGGTGCAAACGTATCGGCCCAGGTATAGTAATCCTGCTCCATATAAGACAGCATGGTCAGTATATCAGCACGATCAAAGCCGCCCACATAATCGCCATCGTTAAGGTAGCACGGCGAAGGCCCGATCAATATCAATTTATCAAAGATATCAGGATCTTTTATCGAACTCAGTATGCCCATCATAGCGCTCACCGAATGCCCTACAAATATGATATCGTCTAATTCAAGGGTTCTGCAAATCTCGATCATATCGGATGCATAGCCGTTCAGGGTGCCATACTTGTTCTTGTCGTAGGCAGATGTGTCGGATTCTCCTGCACCTACATGGTCGAAGAGCAAGATCTTGTAATGCTGCTGAAAAGCTGGCGTAACATAGCGCCACATATTCTGGTCACACCCAAACCCATGCCCGAACATAAGTGTTTCGTTCCCGTGGCCAAATAAGTGCACATTGTTTCTTTTTATAACATCCATCACATCCTCTCAGCCAATTTTTACTAGTATGTAGCTTATTGTACATACACTCATTTATAGGTAAACAAAGCTAATCATAAGGTTGTACGCTTCAAAAACAGTATTAATCCATTATTTAATATTAATTTTATCCAGCACACCTATTTTATGTCTCGAACAGTATAATTGCTCTTTTTGTTTTTGCTCTCTGATTTTATACTTTTAAAGTGACAATTTGCTTTGCTAAAGGCGGTGTGTTGGATGGGTTATAAATACTCGCAGTAAATTCTTCCGAGTTGCAAATCAGAAAGAGCGGGTCTTAATGAAGAATTTTATGTAAAATAGAGTACCTCCAAGTTATTTGCATGTAAAACTTATCAGATGTGCTATCGCATATCTCTTGTCTCCAGCGCTTCCACAACTATAACTTAATAGTTTATTGTGAAAAATCTTACTCATACCACTAAATACCTCCACCTATAGGGCATTCATTCTGCTTAAGATTAGTACTATAATATTATCTGTGAGTATAATTGTCTCATAAGCTAACATCTTAACATTATAGGATAAGCAGCTTTTTATTTATTGTGTTGCCAAGCTGTAATCATCTAGACAATTCAGTTAGTATAGGAGCATTGACTTATCTCAACAACACTTCTTGTAAAGGATATAAAAATTATGCTTTATAATTCATATAAAGATGCATGGGTTTAGCCTTTACTAAACCCATGTTTAAAGTCTACAATAAATAAGATATACTTATTATTTAGTTTGTTTTCTAATAATGAAAGCTACCCTTAACTATTGCTTTACAAACTTATGCAAAGATGTCTTGTCACCTGTAACTGCTAACTTGACAAAATATAACCCTGGCACTAAATCTCTCATATTAAGTATTTTTTCTTTATAGCCCGTCTTTAGATGAATTTCCTTGATTAGTTGCCCTGTATTATCGTATATCCATATATAATTCACAGGTGTCTCTTCAGATATTATAGTAATCTCATTTAAAACAGGATTTGGGAACACCATAACTCCGGGCACTAAATCATCCTTTACTCCTGTGACTGTGTGTCGGTATATCCTAGACACAATACACCCATTTGTAATCACCTCTACTTTATATGTCCCATATGTTTTTGCGACTAGTCTGTTGCCAACATCTGGCAATAACACTCCATCAAGATACCATCTGTAAAAATCACCATTTGATGCTTCAAAAACATAGTTATTATTTATCCAGAGTAAATCAAGCCCTATTATTAATGATCCAGCAATAGAGGAAGTATAGATTTTAGATTTTTCAAAAACGTACAGTGATTGACAGGGGTTATCCTCAAATACCTTTTTTCCTCTTACTAATACCTTATCACCTTCTTTAAGTTTAAAATTAAAACTCCCTCCATAATTTGTAGTCATTTTATATTCTCCATTCACGAACCAGTCAAATCCCATGTGCTGATCAAACATATTAGGATTACTCACATTTGTCCTTATTGTGCCTGGGGCACAACCATCAATATTATTAAAGTAAAAATCTATATCATATTTAATTGAGACAGGAGATTGCAGAGATATATTTTTACTGATTGTTTTTACTGTTCCCTTGCTGCCATAAATCGTTAATGTTACTAGGTAGTTTGAACTCGTCGTATACTTGTGAGTCGGGTTTTTATCAACTGATTTTGTTCCATCCCCAAAATCCCATTCTCTACTGAGAATTGATTCATCATTGCTCTCCTGAGATAAATCAAAAAAAGTAGCTGGTTGTTCTACACAAGCCGCGTTCACTGCCATTATTGCTTTGAAAGCTGAGCCAAGTTTTGCTGTAAACATACTATTTACAGGATATTGATCAGGTGAGTTTATGAAGCCTTTGAGTTTTATATCATCTAAATTCAGCGAATCAATAAATGTCCCATGCAACAAAAGTTCTCCTTCTTTATCAAAAGTACCACTCAAAGCAGATGTTCTACTAATACCTCGCATCCAAGATAAGGCACCATTATTTGCATACTTAGCAATAACTCCCCAAGAACTAGCATCTTCGCTAGGTATATTGTTATCATCTTTAATTCTTACTCCCTCAATTGCCACGTAATTATCTGGATAAACCCCTATAATACCAACATTCCCATCATTATCAACATCAATATTAAAGCTATCAAAATAGCCAAATGCGTTAACCTGAAGAGATTTTGCCCAATGCAACTCCCCATCCCCATCATATTTTGCTATGTAATTAATTTTACCATGTAGTGTAATATCTCCAAAATTAGTTTCCCCTCTACTTGCATCTCCGGTTATATATAAAAAGCCATCTTTAACTTTTATTTTTCCATCAATTAATGATAAACCATTTTGATCACTGGATATTACTTTACTCCATAAAAGCTTTCCTTGTGGGCTATATTTTAATATTACCCCGCCAGTAGAATTTGCTATAGGGATCGAGATCTTTGTTCCATCAACTAGTATATAATTTTCTATCCGGCCATATTGATATATATTATCGTCTTCATCTAAAACAGCTGATGACGTACCATAGCCTATAACTTCACCATTAATCGCTGAATAATACTTAAAATTAGAGATCTCTTTAGACCACAACAGGATACCATTTTTCCCATATTTTAATATAATCTCAAACTTCTCGATCGGCAAATCGGAGCTGCCAAAAGTACGCCCATCTATTGTTTCCTGCCCTACAAAATCAGTACTTACAGCAACTCCACTTTTAGTTACCTGAACACTTGAATTTGGGGGAAATTGCTTGTACCACAGCAGTTCTCCTTCAGGCGTTAATTTTGAAATTAATATCTCATCTCTTTCAACTTCTATAATCTTATCGCCTACCCTAATTTTCCCTTGAGTTGTGGGGCCAGCTATAACAATGTTATTGTCCTCATCCACTATAAACTGCTTTGTATTAAGGTCACCTGTTATTTTTTCTATTATCCCAATTCCACTGACAACTTCCCCTTCATTATCGTATTTTATTAAATATTGAATTTTATTGTTGCCTGATGGACTAATAGTTATATCACCAGCCCTTAAAGAGTCATAACTAAATGTACCTAACGCTAATGCATTACCATACGAATCAATCTGTAAGTTTGAGCTTGTGCTATGGTAGCTTTTAGAAAGTGCTAAATCAGCCCAAACAAACGAAGGCGCATCTAATGGCCTTTGGCTAATATATGCTGTTACCTTAACTCTTGAACCTGATCTACAGCTGCTGTTACGAGCGCCTGATTCGATATAAAACGACTCTGTTTGCGTAAAATATTTCTCATAGTATGGCCCTACATAAAATGGAAGGGTGTCATTCTCATTATGATACCAGTAAATATCACCGTAAACATTAGTTGGTGATAATTTTAAAACTGCAGGGCCTGTATTACTCGCCACATCCTGAATTGTAGGTGTGCCAAGTCTGGGTACTGTTCCTATAAGTACTGGCACCCGCTTACTTTTACAACCGCTTATACTTACTTTCTCTACATAGAGCGTTGTATTTATATCATTAAAAAACTTTGTTAAAGTGCTGCCGCTAAAAAATGGTGTCGTGTCGGTATCAGAGTAATACCAGTTGTATATTGCTTCTTCTATAGTATTCTCAACAGTTATTGAAGAATTAACATTCCGGCATACATTAAATGTAAAAACCCCGGATAATACGGGCGCCTTATCAATTTTTATGGGCTGAGTAGTTGTGTGCTTTTCTCCTTTGCTATTTGTAACAGTAAGAGAAACGCTAAAAGTACCGGCTTTTGTAAAAGTATGTGTAGGATCTTTTTCTGAAGAAGTGCTCCCGTCTCCAAAATCCCATAACCATTTGGTTATATTACTACCCCTACTCATATCCTGAAAATTAATATTGGTATAATAGCATCTTACATTGGGTGCTCGAAATTTGGCTTCAATGCCAGTGAATATGGCAAAACTGCTTTTATACCACTTTACATTATGCATTGATTGATCAGATACAACTAAGTCTTTCTTCCCATCTTTATCAAGATCAGCTATAGCAATGTTCTTACTGCTGGTAATATTTATATTCAAAGTAGTATTTTCCTTGTCAAAATTTAAGTTACCAAGGTTTTTGAAGTAAGTAAGGTTACAACCATACCAGCAGTCACTAATTATATCTGGATAACCATCCAGATCCAGGTCATCCACAATAAAGCCATCAAAACCATCTGTTGAGTTACTTAATGTATGACGCTTAAATTTAAGGTCAGTTAAATTTTCTAAAATAAACAGTCCCTTTGTACTCCCTTCAGTACCTCCAATTACATCTAAATCACCATCTTGGTCCATATCAGCGACATAAAAGCCGATTCCGAATGACGCATAAAAGCCTATTTCAATATGTTTTGGAATATAACTTGGTCCTGCATAAACTATAAACCCATTACTGCTACCGTTATACAAAAAGAGATCTGGTATATTATCGTTGTTAAGATCTGCCACCGCAGACATAAGCGCCATTCCAGAATCATTCAATGCTCCTCCGGCATCTTTTATAATCTGGAGTTCCCACTTGCTACTACGCCCGTTGTTCTTTAACCACGCTGTCCTATAACTCCCCTCCAAATATTGGCTGGGCAGCACAATATCTGCATCTTTATCACTATCCATGTCCAGCACCTGTAACTCAGTGCCAGAGTCTAAATTGCTTATAATTATTCTTGAATTACTAAATGTGCGATTTCCGTTGTTATACCACACAACTACTTGATTATTTGGCTTTTCATAATGCTGATTTCCAAGATCTGTTATAGCAATTATATCAGTAAAGCCATTCTTATCTAAATCAGCTGCTATCAAGTTCCCAAATGCTCCAAAAAGATGTGAATCCGGCAGAGTAATATTAGAGAAGCTTTGTCCGTCTTTATTGTTGATGGAAACATTAATTGGGCTATTACCAAATCTATTATGAGATACTACATCTATACTTCCATCATTATCTATATCTACAGTTAATACTGTTTCAGGCATTTGGGTGGTACCATAATCAAGTATAACTTTTGGATTGGTATATTGGCCGAAGGCATTGAATGAGGAGCAAATAAGAGCTATAAAGAAGAGGATATATCTTCCCAAACAGAGGTAGTTTGTTTTCATAAACTAATTTGAGGCGATTAATATTATTAATTTACTAATGTAACAATATTTATCAACTCTATACACAAATCACTATATTCAAATTATTGAAGTGATCTTCAATTGGGTACTGTCTTATTTCTAACATCCCCACAACTTTCTCCCCACCCCAACAAAACATTAACTTCCGTATCTTTGTAGAAGTACAATCAGCAGAACACGGCTATACTATAAGCCCTGTGTTCTGCCTTTCTTGTTTTGTAATAGAGCTGAATGAAAGTATCTGATTTTTTAGAACTGTACCGCCTCGACAGCGTGGTGCAAACTATAGCCGAACGGCTCAAAACGAACAATGCGTACCGCCTGCAACTCAAAGGCATGGCCGGCAGCCAGGATGCCGTGCTGGCCTCGGCAGTTTATACTATAAATCACCAGCACCAACTCTTTGTAATGCACGACAAAGAGGAGGCTGCTTATTTTTATACTGATCTCAAAAACCTGCTCAACGACGAAAAGGAAGTCATGCTGTTCCCGACATCCTACAAGCGGCCTTATAGTTTCGACGATACCGAGAACGCGAATATTCTGATGCGGGCCGAGGTGCTCAACCGCCTGAACCAAAAAACCGGCAAAGGCGAGCTTATAGTTACTTACCCCGAAGCACTTACCGAGAAAGTTATAAACAAAAAATCGCTGGTCGAGAATACGCTGGGCGCAAAGGTCGGCGAAAAACTGGACGTAAATTTCCTGAGCGAGATGCTGGCTGAGTATGGCTTTGAACGTACAGAATTTGTGTATGAAGCGGGCCAGTATGCCGTGCGTGGTGGCATCGTGGATGTGTTCTCTTACGCCAATGACCTGCCTTACCGCATTGAGCTTTTCGGCGATGAGATCGAAAGTATAAGAACCTTTGACCCGGACACGCAGCTGTCTGTGGAAACGAAGAAAAGCATCTCGATCATACCAAACGTACAGACCAAACTGCTGCAGGAGACCCGGGAAGCTTTCCTAGACTTTTTGCCTGACGATACCACTATCTGGTTTAAAGATGTGCGCCAGACGCTGGATGTGATCGATGAATATTTTGACAAGGCTTCCCAGGCCTTCGACAAACTAATGGCCGGTAGCGGTGGCACTCAGATCGTATCGGACCCGGAACAGCTTTTCCAGACGCAGAAACATTTTAAAAAGCTACTCGAGAAGTATAACGTAGTGGAGATGGGCAAGCGATTTCATTTCCGGGATACCGAAGTTATACCTTTTTCTGCCAAGCCGCAGCCATCCTTTAACAAAGATTTTAACCGGCTGGTAAAAGACCTGCACGAGCATCAGGGCGATGGCTTTGTAAACGTTATAGCTACCGATTCGCCACGCCAGATAAATCGCTTAACTACCATTTTCGATGAACTTGATCACGACATACGTTTTCAGCACCTTGCCATTTCGTTACGCGAAGGCTTCATCGATCAAACGCTAAAAATAACCTGCTACACCGATCACCAGCTGTTCGACAGGTTTTATCAGCACAAAGCCAAGGAAGGCCACTCCAAGAACAAGGCCATGACCCTGAAAGAGCTGCGCTCGTTGCAGCCCGGCGACTACATTACGCACGTTGATTATGGCATTGGCCGTTTTGCCGGCCTGGAAAAAGTGGAAGTGGGTGGTCGTTTGCAGGAAGCCATCCGTTTGGTTTACCGCGACGATGATCTGCTTTATACCAGTATTCACTCGCTACACAAAATAAGCAAGTATAGCGGCAAAGAAGGCGGCCCGCCTAGTATGAGCAAACTGGGCTCGCCGGAGTGGGAAAACAAGAAGAAGAAAGTTAAGAGCAAGGTAAAAGATATTGCTGCCGAGCTCATTAAACTATACGCCAAACGCAAGGCCGCACCAGGCTACGCTTACACCCGCGATGGCTTCCTGCAAGCCGAACTGGAATCGTCGTTTATTTACGAAGACACCCCTGACCAGGGCAAAGCTACCGAAGATGTAAAAGCCGACATGGAGCAACCCCACCCAATGGACCGCCTGGTGTGCGGCGACGTAGGCTTTGGTAAAACCGAAGTAGCTATTCGTGCTGCCTTTAAAGCTGCCTGCGATGGAAAACAGGTAGCCGTGCTGGTGCCTACTACGGTGCTGGCCATGCAACATTTCAAAACGTTCCGCGACAGGTTAGCGCCATTCCCGGTTACTGTTGATTATGTCAATCGCTTTAAAACTACCAAGGATACGAAAGAAACCCTGAAGCGCGTAGCCGAAGGTAAAGTAGATATTCTTATCGGTACGCACCGCATCGTCAGCAAAGACATCAAATTTAAAGACCTTGGCTTGCTGGTGATAGATGAAGAGCAGAAATTTGGCGTGAAGACGAAGGACAAGCTGAAGGAGATGCGCATAAACGTAGATACCCTGACGCTTACGGCCACACCAATCCCGCGTACGCTGCATTTCTCGCTGATGGGTGCCCGCGACTTGTCGGTTATTGCCACGCCACCACCAAACCGCCAGCCAGTACAAACGGAGCTTCATGTTTTTGATGAACTGTTGATACGAGATGCTATAGTTGCAGAATTAAAACGAGGCGGACAGGTATTCTTCGTGCACAACCGTGTGAAAGATATTGAAGAGATAGCCAACATGATCCTGAAACTGGTACCTGATGCGCGCATTACCTACGCACACGGCCAGATGGATGGCGAGCAGCTCGAAAAGCGTATGATGAAGTTTGTGGAGGGCGAATACGATGTGCTGGTTTCAACCAATATCATCGAGTCTGGTCTGGATATCCCAAATGCCAATACCATCATCATTAACAGGGCACACATGTTCGGTTTATCAGACCTGCACCAGATGCGCGGGCGTGTAGGCCGATCAAACAAGAAAGCCTACTGCTATTTGTTAACTCCGCCTGTAGCTGGTTTGCCAAGCGATGCCCGTAAACGCCTGAGTACTTTAGAAGAATTCTCTGACCTGGGTGAAGGCTTTAAAATTGCGATGCGCGACCTGGATATCCGGGGAGCAGGCAACCTTTTGGGCGGCGAGCAAAGCGGCTTTATTACCGACCTTGGTTTTGAGATGTATCACCAGATACTGGATGATGCCGTGAAAGAGTTGAAAGAGACCGAATTCCGTGATCTGTTCCTGGGCGATAACCTGGAACAGTTTATAGAACCGGTGCGCGACTGTAACATAGAAACCGACATGGAAGTGCTGATACCGGACTGGTACGTGAGCAACATTTCGGAGCGCCTCAGCCTGTACAGCAAACTCGATAGCACCAAAGACCTGGACGAACTGGAGAAACTGCGCGCCAGTATAGTTGACAGGTTCGGCCCTTTACCGGAGCAGGTTCAGAAACTGATAGACATTGTGAAGTTAAGATGGCAGGCCCAGCAGCTTGGCTTCGAAAAGCTCACCATCAAAAAAGAAACCATGAAAGGCTACCTGCCAAGCGAGAACAACGACAAGTATTTCCAATCCGATACGTTTGGCAATATACTTAAGTACGTGCAGCAGCATCAGCGCCGTTCACGCTTAAAAGAGGCCAAAAACAAACTTATAGTTATAGTGGAAGATATCCGAAGTATAGCCGATGCCCGAGAGGTGTTCGAAGAGTTAGGCGTCAGGGAAATTAACCCTGTATAAACCACTAACGTAAACTCCTGACTTAAACCACTTTGCTATAATGGATGAATCGATCTACAAACAGGCTCATTGTGCGCTGCAGATAAGCAACGAGCATCTGCTTGAGTTTATGGATGCACTGCAACAGATGGCATGGACAGGCAGCCCAACCGGTAAGATATTATACTTTAACAAAGCCTGGTATTCGTATACTGGTATGCACCCCGGCCCCACAGACGGTTGGCTTAAAATGGTGCACCCCGAAGATTCCTGGCATGTTATTGAAGCCTGGAACAAGTCGTTGCAGGCAGGCGATTACCACATGGAGTGCCGCATCCGCAACGGCTCCGACGATTCGTATAAGTGGTTTCTGGAGCAGGCTATGCCCATCCGGGATGAGAATGGCAAAGTGATCATATGGTTCGGGACTTATACCGATATAAATGACGAAAAGCAGGACATAGAGCCTTAAAAATTGCCCGGTAAACTATAGCTCAAAGCAGGAATTGTGCTGGGGAAGATTGAATTTCAGGGTCTCCGCTAAATAAACGTTTGAATAGGAAGATTCTTTCATTAAATTTACTCACTTGCCTATCCGGCTCATGCGTACCGTTTACCATACTTAGCAATGTCAGCTCAGCAAATAACTACTTTACCCGATCTTAGTCCTTTATTTAGATCATTACCTGGCCTGTACGTAGCTCTATCGCCGGACCTGACGGTGCTGGAAACTACAACTGCTTACCTGCGCGCACGTCGAATGTCACGCGAGGCTCTGCTATATAAGCCTCTTGTCTATACTTCCTTAACAGATTCGTACACCAACTTTTCGCTTGCCCTACAAGACTCGCTGGAGCATGTACTTTTGTATAAAGAGCCTCACCAGATCCCGGCTTTCAGGTTTACGGCAGCACCACCCGAATTATCGGATGGCACTCCGCAGCAACTATACTGGAGTGTTATAAACACACCTGTGCTGGACGATGATGGCGCTTTGCTATACATTCTGCATGAGGCACGTGAGATAAGTGAGCTGAACCCAACTGACGTTGAACGGAATAAGAAGGAAACACTGCCGGTAATTACGAACAACAGTGTAAAAGCCGTTTCGTGGGAGTATGACCTGGTGCATAATAAAATGTACTGGGGAGCTGGCCTGCAGGATATACTGGGTTACACACCCGATGAAATGGGCCCGGGCGGCGAGTCGTGGGATGAACGCGTACACCCCGAAGATTTTGAGGAAATACAGGCAAGTATAGAAAAAGCAAACGCTTCAGGCAGTAAGATCTGGACAGGCGAATATCGTTTCCGGAAGGCCGATGGCACCTACATACCTGTATTAGACCAGGGATACATCATTTACCATGCTGATGGACGACCGATCCGTACGCTGGGCTCTATTATAGACCTTTCGGATAGCCATAAAGCCGAAGAAGAACTGAAAGAAAGCGACACACGCTACCGCCACCTGCTGGAAGTGCTGCCACACATGGCCTGGATGTCAGGGCCGGATGGTAAGGTGCTATACTTTAACAGTAATTGGTACAGCTATACCGGCATGACTTCAGATCAGACGGAGGGCTGGACAAAGGCTATTCACCCGGAGGACACCGCCACTATCCTGATGGACTGGAACAATACCATGATGACCGGTTGTCCTTACGAAGTAGAATACCGCCTCCTCAACCACTATGACAAGCAATACCGCTGGTTCCTGGAGCGGGGCGTACCAATGCATGGACTCGACGGGAAAATACAGTTCTGGATAGGCACCCTTACCGATATAGAAGATCAGAAACAGGTACTGGAACGCATCCGCGAAAAAGACCTGCAACTCGAAAGTATACTTAACCACTCTCCCGTTCATTTCTGCCTGCTGCATGGCCCCGATCATATTTGCCAGTACGTTACACCAGGTGTAGATATACTTTTAGGTTACCGTAGCCGCAAACATCAACCTGCCCACGAGGTATTTCCGGAACTGGCAGGCACCAACTTTTTCAATATCCTGGATGAAGTATACCGCACCGGTAAAAAAGTGCAGGTAACAGAGTATAAGCTGCAGGTTGACCGGCTACGGAATGGCGAGCTGACTGAAGTATACCTGAACGTGGAATACCGGCCGGTAATGACCGGCAACAAACCGGAAGGCATACTTATATCGGCAGTAGATGTAACCGAACTTGTAAAAACAAAACAGCAGGTTGCTTACAAACAGTACAGTATGCAGCTGCTCTCCAAGGCTACCGGCACTGCCACCTGGGACCATGATGTAAAAGCGAATACCCTGTACTGGAGCAAGTCATATAAAGACATGTTTGGCTACAGCGACGACGACCTGGAAGTAAGCTCTCATATCTGGGACGAAAAAGTACACCCCGACGATTACGACACCGTCCGTGAAGGTATAGATGCCGCCATTGCACAAAAGCGTAAATCCTGGACAGGCGAATACCGTTACCGTTGCGCAGATGGCAATTACGCCACCCTCCTGGACCATGGGTACATCATTTATGGCGATGACGGAAAACCAGAACGAATGCTGGGCTCTGTAGTAGATGTTACCCGCCAGAAAAAAAGAGACCAGGAATTACACTACAACAGCGAACGTTTTAAGCGTATTGCCATTGCTACCAACGACGTTATCTGGGACTGGAACCTGAAGGACGACAGCATCTGGTGGAACGAAGGCTATACTTCCTTATTCGGGCACACATCAGGCGATAACCTCTTAATAAATTCCTGGACCGACCATATTCACCCGGACGACTATAAACCGGTTAAAGACTCTATACTTTCAACTATAAATGGCACTACCAATACCTGGTCAGCTGAGTACAGGTTCAGGTGCGCTGATGGTACCTATAAACTTATAGTTGACAAGGGCATTGTAATACGGGATGAGCAGGGCAAGGGCATTCGCATGTTCGGGTCTATGCTGGATATTACAGAAAAACGCAGAATAGAACTGGCGCTGCACGAAAGCAATACGCATACCCGAAAAGTACTGGAATCGTTGCCATTAATGACCTGGACCGCCACACCTGATGGGGCAGTAAACTACTATAACCAGCGCTGGTACGACTATACAGGTATAACTTTCGATGAATTAAAAGACTGGGGCTGGGAAAAGGCATTGCACCCCGATGATGCTGCCCGCACCAAAGTAGCCTGGGAACACGCTCTTAAAACCAAGAACCCTTTCGAGATAGAGAACCGCTGGAGATCCGGAGACCAGAACGGGAAGTACCGCTGGTTCCTGGCACGTGCCGTACCTATACGCAACAGCGAAGGCGAAATCACCATGTGGGTTGGCTCTCACACCGACATCGAAGACCATAAAAAAGCCGAAGAAGAATTACTGGAGAAGAACCTGGAACTGGAACGTATAAACCGCGACCTCGACAGCTTTGTATACACCGCCTCCCACGACCTTAAATTACCTATCGTGAACATGGCAGGTATATTTAACGAGATAACCCGCAGCACTGAGTTTAAAGATGCTGATGGCGAAAAACTTGTAGGCATGTTCAACAAGTCGCTGGAGCAGATATACAATACTATAAACGAACTGGGCGAGGTTGTAAAAATTCAGAAAAAGAAAGTGCGCGACCACGAGCCGGTTGTGTTGCAGGAACTCATCGAAAATGTTTCGGTAAGTATACATGACATGATACAAGCTTCGGGGGCAAAGATTAAAACCGACTTTGCACAAACTCCTGTTATCAACTTCTCGCGCCCTAACCTGAACAGTATATTTTATAACCTGCTGAGCAATGCGCTGAAATACCGTCATCCGGAGCGCCAGCCTGTTATACAAATGACTACTACCCTGAAAGGCGATTACATAGAGTTAAAAGTACAAGACAATGGCTTAGGCATCGACATGAACAAACACCAGAGTAAACTGTTCCAGATGTTTAAACGTTTTCATAACCATGTAAATGGCTCGGGCCTTGGGTTGTATATCGTAAACCGATTGCTTACCAATAACGGAGGTTACGTAAATATTGAAAGCACCCTGAACGAAGGCACTACCTTTTATCTATACTTTAAGCAAAAAAAAGCGTAATAAAGAGCTTTAATTTATAGCCGCATGAAGCAACTGAACACCATACTCCTGATCGACGACGACGAAACAACCAACTACCTGAATCAGCGGTTGCTGTCTCGTATGAATACTGCCCACGATATAAGGGTAGTTACAAACGGTGAGGAGGCCCTGGAGTACCTGGAAAAAGCATTTTCAGGAGTAGAAGGCTATCCCCGCCCCGAACTGATATTTGTAGACATAAAAATGTCGGTGATGGATGGCTTCGAGTTTCTGGAAGAGTACCAGAAGTTTGATGAAACAGATAAAAGCCGGACTATTATGATGATGCTGACCTCATCGGCGAGCTTCTACGACCTCGAAAAGTTAAAGCAGTTCCCGGAGGTGCTAAAGCATTATTCTAAACCGCTTGCCGAAGCCGATGTGCGCGAAATACTCGAAGAACACTTTTAAGGATCATAAGTATAAAATTACAGAGCAGGATGTTTGTCGAAAGGCGGACATCCTGCTCTGTTTTATAGTTGTTGGTTAACTATAGTTTTAGCTGCTTCGTAAAGATAGGTAGCTGCCAACTGGTAGCATAAACCGAATATCACACAAAAACGAACATAAGCTATGGAAAACTATAATGAAGAAGAAAACCACAGAATTGGCCGCGACCTGAACCGGAAAGACACCGAAAGAAGGCCGCCGCAGCAACGTTACAGCTATCGCGCGCAGAAAGACTACAAATGGGACGAAGGTAACTACTTCCATACGGGCCCAAGCAAGAGTGGCGCCCAGGACCGCGACAGCCAGTACAAGGCATCGGGGGCACGTAGCCCGCAGCGCCACGACACATTTAACCGCGACTCGAACGCGCACCTGAGCACACACTACGGTAGCCGCCCTAACAGCCCTTACCGTAACGAACGCTCTTACCTGGACCACGGCGACACGTACCGCAGTTCCGATTACACACCGCAGTATAGCCAGGGCAGATCAGTGCCTGGCAACTATAACGAGCCACCGGCAGGCGGCTACGAAACCTACAACGATGTGCCCGGTGAGCGCAGCCGCTATAAAGAAGATGATTACCGTTATGGCAGCGGCTCGCACAACTGGTACCGCGAAGGCCGTTATACTTCGGATGAAGATCGCCCAAGCGACCGCGGCTTTTTTAATAAGGTGCGGGATACCTGGAACGACATCATGCATTCCGACGACCCGGACTATAAGCCAACCCACCCAATGCGTGGCCAGAGCGACCGTATAAGCTCACATCACCGCTATAGTTCAAAGCCTTACCAGGAACGTGACTTTAACAGAGGCTACGAAGGCGGACCACGCTGGGCCGACGAAATCGACTCGGGAAAAGATAATTATTATGATGACACAGACAGAACCCAACGCTATAGACGATAGTTACGTATAGGTAGCAGGTTAGATAGATTGGTTATAGATTAGTTTTAGTTAGTAAAAGCGTAGCAGGCCCACCCGCTACGCTTTTTTTTATGCCCAAGCCTGTATAAACATACCATAAGCTGCAACCGTACACCTTAGTAATTCACACCAAAAACCTGATAAGCTATGAGACACGAACGCGATAACAGATACAACGACGACGAATATTACCACAACGAGCGCCGCCGCAACCGCCAGCAGAATGCCAGCAACCGCTGGGGCGAGCCAGACCCACGCATGGGGCCGCACAACTTTGAGCACGAGCCTCGCCACCCAAACCACTTTAACCACGACGAGTATTACCACAACGACTGGCAGGCGTTTGAGGAGCCACAAAACAGGCATTTTCAGGAGGAAGGCCGCTACCGTAACTATAACCAACCACCGGAGTGGCAACAGCGCGACCAGAACTTCGGCCCACAAAACCAGCACGCCGACGACCGCTGGAATAACCAACGCTACAGACAACAACAGCCTCACCACCCAAGGCACGCATCCGAACGCTTTTACGAAGAGCACCGCAGAAGAAATCATTAAAACTATAAAGCCCTTGGTAGTTACGCCAGGGGCTTTATAGTTTTAATAATCGTTTAGAACCGCTGCCTTATCCCTATCCCAAACGACACCAGTTCGGGCAGGCCAGGTACCAGGTTCATTGAAATATCTGTTTGTCCGGATAAACTATAGTTGTATTCTAGCTCACCGGCATACCAGTAAAACTTATATTGCCACCCGCCGCGCCTGTTAAAATACCCATCGTCTTTATAGCCATCTATCTGGTTCCAGTCATGCCGGTAAACTAAGGTTGGGCCAATACCGCCATTCATCGAATGCCTGTTTTTCTTGAAAATGCGTGCCCGCCAACCAATATGCGTAAAGCCGGCAAGGGATGCAGCACAATCGGCATAAAGCCCCTGTTGTACACGTATAGCATGCTTATTACCAACTATAAACCTGTCGTAGCCAACTATAGCGCCGTAATTAAATGTAATGTACCCTTTATCATCAAGCCGGTTCGGAAATATTTCGGGATGCGGACTATCTTTCAGGTGCACTGATAACCCGAAGAACTTTACCGTAAAAGCATTTTTATAATTTTCTTCTATCCCCTGACCCTGGGTAGGTTCAGCAACTATAGTTAAGCATAAGATCAATAGTAAAGTAAAGCGCTGCATCATAGTTACCCTATACGAGAGTTGAATTTAAAGCAGTTATTTCGTATCCGCCATAAACTTTAAAGCTCCGTTAACCTTTGTACCTTTGTTTATAGTTATGACCCAACTCGAAGACCTGCTGCAACAGATACGCGCCTGCCGCATTTGCGAAGAGCACCTCGTGCTCGGACCAAGGCCGGTATTGCGGGCAAGCGCAACAGCAAAACTACTTATAGTTGGGCAGGCACCCGGCACCAAAGTACACGCCAGCGGCATACCCTGGGACGACCAAAGCGGCAAACGCCTGCGGCAGTGGCTCGGCATGGAGCCAAATGAGTTTTATAATGAGCAAAAGGTGGCTATTGTACCGATGGGTTTCTGCTACCCCGGTAAAGGTAAAAGCGGCGACCTGCCCCCCCGGCCTGAATGCGCGCAGCACTGGCATCAGCAGGTTTTAGGTTTACTGCCCAACGTAGAGCTAACATTGCTGGTAGGCAAATATGCCCAGGATTACTTTTTAGGAAAGCAGGCCAAAGCTACTTTAACGAAAACAGTGGCTAACTGGCATGCCTATTTGCCTCAGCACATGCCCATGCCGCACCCCTCGCCCCGCAACCAGTTCTGGCTAAAGCATAACCCCTGGTTCGAGCAGGATATAGTACCTTTTCTGCGGATGCGTGTACGGCAACTTCTTCCGTAAACTTAACTCTTGTATATTCGTTGCAAATAACCACCTACTGATAAAAACAGATAAAACTATGGCAACTTACCCAGGCAGCAAGCTTCCCGATGTGGGCACAAGTATTTTTTCGGTGATGTCGGCGCTGGCTACTGAACATGGCGCAATTAACCTGTCGCAGGGTTTCCCGGACTTTAACTGCCCCGAGCCTTTAATAGAACTCGTAACAAAGTATATGCACGAAGGCTACAACCAATATGCCCCTATGCCTGGCGTACCTGTGCTACGCGAAAAGATCAGCATCAAAACTGAGAAAATGTATGGCTACCGCCCCGATCCTGACACCGAGGTTACTGTAACTACCGGTGCCACCGAAGCCTTATTTGCAGCCATAACAGCTATTGTTAAACCCGGCGATGAAGTGGTAGTGCTGGAGCCATGCTACGATAGTTATGCCCCGGCTATCCGGCTAAGCGGAGGTAGCCCGGTGTATGTTCCGTTGCGCGTTCCTGATTTTTCTGTAGACTGGGACCTGGTAAAGAAGCGCATCTCCTCTAAAACACGCCTGATCATAATTAATACGCCTCATAACCCGACCGGTGCAGTTATGACCAAAGCTGACATGGATGAGCTGGCGCGTATAGTTGATGGCAACGATATTTTCGTTATCAGTGATGAGGTGTACGAACACATGGTTTTTGATGGTATGAAACACCATAGCGCTCTCGAAAACCCTATACTTCGCGAACGCAGCTTTGTGATATCCTCTTTCGGGAAAACATACCATACCACCGGCTGGAAAATTGGCTATGCTATAGCACCACCTGCCTTAACTGCTGAGTTGCGCAAAATGCACCAGTTCCTGACATTCTGCTCGGTTACGCCGCTACAACTGGCCATTGCCGACTTTATGGATAACGAAGAGCACTACCTGAGCCTGCCGGACTTTTACCAGGAAAAACGCGATGCTTTTTGTGAACTGCTTGCTCCATCCCGCTTCGAGTTTTTGCCATCGGCAGGTACTTATTTCCAGTTGCTTAAATATGATGCTATTTCGCAGGAGCACGACCAGGATTTTGCCCGTCGCCTGATACGGAAAGTTGGTGTGGCTGCCGTGCCGGTGTCTGCTTTTTACCACGACAAGACAGACCATAAGTACCTGCGCTTCTGCTTTGCCAAAGGCTCAGAGACCTTATGCGCTGCCGCCGAAAAGTTGGTAAAATTATAGGCTAAACTGTTGAATTATTGAATCGCTGGTCATTCTTCATCACTACTAATACATGCTAAAGTATGGAACTCCGGTTAACGATAGTACAAACTGAACTGCACTGGCACGATGCAAAAGCTAACCGCCAGATGCTTGCTGGTAAACTGGCTGCAGCAGCACCTGAAACCGACCTGATCATACTTCCGGAAATGTTTACTACCGGCTTTAGCATGGATGCTGCCAGACTAGCCGAGCAACCCGAAGGCGAAACCCTGCAATGGATGCGGGAGCAGGCCGTGAAGTATAATGCCGTTATTACCGGAAGCGTAATTGTGCAGGAAGAAGAGCAATACTATAACCGCCTGTACTGGGTGCGTCCGGATGGCAGCTTCGAACATTACAATAAAAAACACCTGTTCCGGATGGCGAAGGAACATCATACCTATACTGCGGGATCAGGAAAATTACTGGTAGAGTTAAAAGGCTGGAACATTTGCCCGCTCGTATGTTACGACCTTCGCTTCCCGGTATGGAGCCGAAACATAACTAACCAATACGACCTGCTGCTTTATGTGGCCAACTGGCCGAAAGTACGCAGCCTGGCCTGGCGCACCTTACTGCAGGCCCGTGCTATAGAGAATGTATCTTTTGTGGCAGGCGTAAACCGTATAGGCACCGATGGCAACAACTTCCCTTATTCCGGCGATTCAGCTATCATACATCCGAAAGGCCACAAACTACTGGAAACTACCGAACAGGAGGCTATACTTACCATTACACTAAACAAACAGGAACTTACAGATTTTAGAGAGGCTTTTCCGGCGCACCTCGATGCCGATGCATTTACACTGAACAGTTAATCGCGCTTTTGAATTTCGTCCTGATCTTTTGTGTTTTTGCTGCCCGGAAGTATAAGCTTTAAGAGGAAGTAAATTATAGGTGCGAGTGCAAGCACCAGGATAAGCATCAGTATAAATTTAAGCGCTTTTACAAACACCGACACAAGCAGCGCAGCCAAAATAATGGAGACAGTAAACAGCACCCAGAAGTTTATAGTTTGGCGGGTCATAGTATAGTATTAATTGGTCGTTTGCTTATGCATACTCTGTTTTGGTAGTAGCAGTTGCCACCGGAAAGCCCACATCCAGCGTAGTTTATAGTTTTCTATACCTGCCGCAGCCAGCAGTTTTTCTAATTCCGGTCGCTTAAAGGCCCGCCATACCGACAGCGGCGCATCGTGTTGCACCAGCCTCGAGCCCGAAAATAACTTCGTAATATACTTAATGGAATAATAGGCAAACCAATGGCGGTGCAGGTCATTTATAACTACAGCTATACTTGCCTGCCGGTACAGTTGCCCGAAAAGCTGCACCAACTGCGCATCCGTGAAATGGTGGCAAAACAGGCTGCAAACTATAATATCATAATTTTGGCTGGAGAACTCTTCCGAGAAAACATCGTGCTGCGCGATGGTTATATTATTATAGTTGCGGCAATGCCGGCGGGCGTACTGTACCATAAAATCGTTGGCATCGATGCCGGTCAGCTCCACTTTTATACTTTTGCTATCCGCCCAGCGGGCTATACTTTTAAGCGTATCGCCGCCGCCGCAACCAATATCGGCTATGGTTATGGTCTGGTTTTTATAGTTGGCTGTTAACTTGTCCAGCGCATCGAGCACTACTTTGTGGCCGCCGAGCCAGTTATTTATAATTTCCAGCTCGCGCAGGTTCTTCTGCAACTCCTCCCCGCTCAGGGTCAGGTCGTCCATCAGTTCGGGTTGGTTACTTCGCAGCGCCAGCATAATGTACTTTCAGTAACATGGCTTCTAGGGTAAGGCCAGGGCCAAAAGCAAAGCTCAGCACCGGTTCATCTTTTTCCTGGCTGGTGAGGCCTTCCATCAAGGCTTTTAACACAAAAAGTACCGTAGCCGACGACATATTGCCAAAACTACGAAGCACCTGGTAGGCGTAACGGTTATCATCCCGGGTAAGGCCCAATTCCTGTTCTATTACTTCGAGTATGCGGCGACCACCGGGGTGTATCGCAAATAGTTTTATCTCGCCTAACCTGGTTTTCAGGCCTTGAAGCAAACTTTCGGTAAGCTGTTTTATACCTGATTTAATGAGGTCGGGCACATAGGAAGTTAAGGTCATTTCGAAGCCGGTATCACCAATGTGCCAGGCCATATCGCGCTTGCCGGCCGGCGCCAGGTCGCAGTGGAAGGATTGTAGTTCCAGGCTCACCTGGCTGCACGGTCTCCCCTGCATTAACACGGCCGCGGAGCCATCACCAAACAAAGCATTTGATATCAGGTGGTCTTCTTCGGGATTATTCTGGAAATGTATAGTACAGATCTCGGTACAAACCAATAGCACATTAGCGTCGGCATCCGCCTTACAAATTGCATCAGCCAGTTTTATAGCGTTAAAAGCCGCATAACACCCCATAAAATTAACAGCAGTGCGTTGTACCGTAGCCGGCAGGTTCAGTCTTTCTACCAGTTCAATATCAAGCCCGGGGGCATACATGCCGGTGCAGCTCACCGTAATCAGGTGCGATATATCAGAGGGTTTTATACCTGGCGCCTGTTCCAGGCAGTTCTGTATTGCCTTCTCTGATAAGTTTACTGCATGTGTGCGGTATACTTCCATGCGCTGCTGCACCGTCGGGAATGGCTGTAATTGGGGTGTGTTCGGGTAAAAAGTGAAATCGCCGTTCTCCCGGGTATAATCTTCCAGAACACTATAGCGCTCGCCAATACCCGAAACACGGTAAAGGGCTTTTAGCTTACGGGTATCCTGCTCATTAAACTGCAGCGCGTTGGCCATAAAATCAGCTACCTGCATTTGGGGTATTTTGTGCGGCGGGTTAGCCGTGCCTATGGCGCAGATGTAGCTCTTCATAAGTTCCGGGGTTTGGTGTTGTATGCTGTAAATTTATTCTGAAACAGAACACATGTGCCTCTGCTTACGCAGCCGCTTGGTTTATAGATATAGTGCACGATCAGAATGGTGCGCCGTGGGTTTGGCGCATGATCGCTTTTACTGCTACGGGCAGGTGTTTCAGGACTTTAACTGTAAGTTCGGAGAGTACTGGGTGGCCAAACAAATGCTGCACAGTACGGCCTACCTGTAAACGAGTGCCAAACTGTTTTTGCCATGCATTGCTATAGTTGGCTTCCAGTTGCTGCCGGTTTCGGCCCTGGCTAAAGTAAGCTATAGTTTGCTCGGCTGCCAGTTTACCGCTATGTATAGCCATGGCCATACCATTGCCGCAGAGCGGGGTAATCATACCGGCCGCATCGCCGCACATCAGCAGGTGGTTATCTACACAGGTCTTCGTCGCAAACGATATCTCATTTATAACTTCGGGCTGACTATACACAAACTCGGCTTCGGTAAAGATGTCGCGCAGGTGCGGATTTTTATAAAGTATAGCCTGTTCCATGGCTGGTATGCTGCCGTGTCGTTTCAGGTTGGCCCGGGTGGTAAGGTAGCAAAAACAATACGTATCATTCTCTACAGCCGAAATACCGGCATACCCATCTTTAAAATTATGCAGCGCTATCACGTCTTTCTCCTGGCTATACTTTACATGGTATTTTACGCCGATGTATGGCGAACGCCTCGAGAAAAAACGGCGAGCCAGTTGCCTGTCGAGGTTAGCACGTTTACCGTAAGCCCCCAGCACGACCTCAGCTTTTAGTTGCCGGCCATCATTCAGGCTAAGTATAAATTCATTGTTTTCGAAAACAACCTGCTGCACTGCCGTGTTAAGTATAAAATTAACGCCATTTTTAACAGCCAGCTGGTATAGGTAATGGTCTAAGGTATAACGACTGATGCCAAAGCCTCCCAGGTCCAGGTTGGTTTCGAGGGTATAACCCGACGGGGCTGATAAGCGGAAGCGGTTGATGCGGGCGGGCTGTAGTTCTGCCATGTCGGCACCAAGTGCCTGGAGGTAGGGCAACACCTCGTTCGATACATACTCGCCGCATACTTTATGGTATGGGTATGTCTTTTTTTCGATAAGCGTAACCTGCAGGCCGGCCTGTGCCAGCCGGATAGCTGCCGTAAGCCCGGCCAAACCGCCGCCAACTATAACAACCGGCAAACTCGAGGTATTTGTTTTATACAAATCGAAGTGATATAAAATTTGGTGAACGGCCCTATTTTAGAGGGTATAATGGAATAACTATTTAAAAGCTTGCTCGTTTTAATAAATGGAACGACTTTTGTAATCCTGTTACGTAGAAATACCTCTTAAAGACTTTATATGAAACAATTTATACTTACAATTTTAGTGTCTTTTTCAATGCTGGCAGCCCAGGCCCAGGAACAAAGCAGCGGGCAGCAGGCAGAGAAGGAGAAGAAAGTTACTGTACTTCAGAATGATGAGGATCTGACTATTTATCCTAACCCAAGTAATGGCGTGTTTACAGTGTCGTTGGCTAACAGTAATGCCAAGCGTGCTGAAGTGCGCATTATGAACGTGATCGGAAATGAGATATACCATGAAACGCTTACCCGCGAGAATGCCCTGATCTCGACAACTATAGACCTGAGCCGTTATTCGAAATCGAAGGGCTTATACTATGTAAAAATAGAAGCAGACAACTATAGCGTGGTTCGCCGCGTGATCGTGAAATAACTTTATCTTATTATAAAAAAAGCGGCAGCCCTGAAAAAGGCTGCCGCTTTTTTTATGCCCGATCTGGCCAGATCATTAAAACCTGTATTTTTGCAGTATACTAAACAACACTTCCCTTATGCTACGTTATAGTTTTGCTTTGCGCATTTTACCGGCATTGCTCTTTATACTTAGTGCCTGCCAGAAGCCGGTAGTAGAGTCTTCCGAAAAACCGATCGAGACCATTGCTTTTGGCTCGTGCAACAAACAGGATCTGCCGCAGGTTATCTGGCCTGCCATTATACAAAACAACCCGCAGGTGTGGGTGTGGCTCGGCGACAACATTTACGGCGACACCTACGACATGACCGTGATGCAGCAGAAGTATAACATGGTGCTGAATGAGCCGGGCTACCAGCAGCTAAAAGAGAAAGCCGCTGTAATTGCCACCTGGGACGACCACGACTATGGCCGGAACGATGCCGGCAAAGAATATACGATGCGCGAAGAGAGCAAACAGCTTTTCTGGGATTTTGTGGGTGAGCCAGCCAACAGCATGCGTCGCCAACAACCCGGCGTTTATAGTTCGGAAACCTATGGCCCCACCGACCGCCAGGTAAAAGTTATTATGCTGGATACCCGCTACAACCGCGATGAACTGCAACGTGTTAACAATGTTTACCAACCCAACCTTACCGGCGATGTACTGGGCGAAGAACAGTGGCAGTGGCTGGAGAATGAGCTGCGCAACAGCGAAGCCCAGGTGCATATTATTGGCAGCGGCATACAGTTTATACCCGAAGAGCACCGCTTCGAGAAGTGGGCCAACTTTCCGGCTGCCCGCCAGCGACTGTTCGACCTGATAGTAGCCTCAAAAGCGAAGGGTGTGATACTGCTAAGCGGCGACCGCCATATTGCCGAGATATCTAAAATAGAACTACAGGGCCTGCCTTACCCACTGTACGAGGTTACCAGCAGCGGCATGACGCACGCTTATACCCAGGCAACCGAAGAGGCAAATAAATACCGCATCGGCGACCTGGTGAATACACTTAACTTTGGCGTGTTGCAGTTTACGTGGGGCAAAACCTTAAAAGTAGACATGCAGGTAAGAGGCACCGAAAACGAAGTATACCTGCACGAAACGATCGTTTTTTAAAAAACATCAGTAAATAAAATTTATAGTTGAAGGCGGCCGATAATATTTGGCCGCCTTTTTGCTTTATGCTTTCCGGCAGCATATCAAACCCTTATGTAAGCTGCTAAACTAACCTTAAAATAAAGCGACCATGAGAACCAACAGCATCTTTAAAAAGCTATTCGTATTTGGCTTAGGCGTTATGCTAACCACAGGAGCCATAGCACAGGACCAGCCACAGAAAAACCGCAAGCAGCTAACCCCGGCCGAGCGCCAGGAAAAAATGCTTGAGAACTATAAAAAAGAACTGGACCTTACGGACCAGCAAACCAGGCAACTGCAGGCTATAAACCAGGATATGGTGAAGAACATGCAGGCCATCCGCAACGACCAGAACCTGACCCGCGATGCTAAGAAAGAAAAAATGAAAGCCCTGCAGGCAGAGCGCCAGCAAAAGGTGACAGCTATACTTAACGCAGAGCAACAGCAGAAATTTACGCAGATGCAGGCTAAGAAAGCCGAACGCAAAGCACACCATAAAGGCAAGCGCGGACAGCATAAAGGCAAAATGCACAAAAAGCAGAACCGCGATGCTTAACCTGTTATAGCAGTAAACTATAGATTACGTTTGTAAATAGAAAGCCCTCCTGGTGCCATGCGCCGGAGGGCTTTTATAGTTTATACTTAAAGCTGTTTCTCAGGTAAAATAGCTTTGGATACGTAACCGATGTAGGTCTGGTCGTTTTTTATGATGCGTGCTTTAACAAATACTTCCCCATTCTTTTCGAGCAGATACACGTACTGGGCGGTGTCGAACTGAACAAGAGATTTGCTTTTAAAATCGGGTTCGCTGTATAGTTCGCCGCTGATGAGAGGTTTTGTAGTGGCTACCACATCTTTGTCAGCGGGTTGGCTGCTTGTTATAGTTGTGTCAGCATTTTCGGCATCCTGGGTGCCAGAGCCGCATGCCGAACAAAGTATAAATACAGCAACTATAAAACTCCGGCTCAGCATCATAAACACGCAACTAAAACACACATAACCTTATAGTTATATAGCCACATTTACGCAGGCCTACATCAAATGTTAATTATACTTTTATAGTTGCGGGCAGCTTACTTTACCAGCCCGGCCAGTAGTTCGTAAGAGTGCAGGCGGGCAGCATGGTCGTAGATATGCGATGTTACCATTACCTCGTCTACCTGTGTGCTTTCTATAAACTTCTCGAGCTCCGACTTAACAGTTTCCTGGCTACCTATAAAACTATAAAGCAACATCTGCTGCACGGCATACATCTCCGACAGGTCCCACTTATCATCCATACTATCCACAGGGGGCTGCATCTGGCGGGCAGTGCCACGTATCACGTTCAGGAAAGACATGTAGAGCGAGGTGGCCATTCTGCTGGCTTCACCGTCGGTATCAGCGGCTACTACGTTAATGCCTACCATTACATAGGGCTCTTTTAACTGCTCCGATGGCTGAAAGTTATCCCGGTAAATGGCGATGGCTTTGTGCAGTAAGGTTGGGGCAAAATGGCTGGCAAATGCAAACGGTAACCCAAGTATAGCCGCCAGCTGTGCACTAAATGTGCTGGAGCCTAACAGCCAGATCGGGATATCAAGTCCTTCGCCGGGTACTGCCCGCACTCGTTGCCCGCTTTCCGGTTTAAAATAGCTGCGCAGCTCTTCCAGGTTCGAAGGAAAGTCTTCGCCGGCTCCGTGCAGGTCGCGGCGCAGGGCCATGGCTGTTACGTGGTCGGTGCCGGGTGCGCGGCCAAGGCCAAGGTCTATACGGCCAGGGTACATGGTTTCGAGGGTGCCAAACTGTTCGGCTACAACCAAAGGCGCATGGTTAGGCAGCATTATCCCTCCTGAGCCTACTCTTATACTTTTAGTGCCGCCGGCAATGTAACCTATAAGCAAAGCAGTTGCCGAACTGGCAATACCGGGCATGTTGTGGTGCTCGGCCAGCCAGTAGCGGGTATAACCCCAGTCTTCGGCATGTTGGGCCAGGTCCAGGCTGCTTTTAAACGAATCGGCAGGTGTTTTGCCGGCCAGCACAGGTACCAGGTCTAATATAGAAATAGCTGTATCGGAAAGTGTTCTTTGTTTCTCGCTCATTTGTAAAATATTTTTCGGGTGACCCGCTTTTATAGTTTAAGCCGGGCTATATGTACTAACAATCTAAGGGCGTTCTGGTTTTACATATTGCAAAACAGAGTTCTCGCCGGTGGCCAAATCCTTTATAACGCTCAGGCTGCCTTCTGTTTCCATTACCACAGCATCTACTTTACTCATGTCCCCGATGCCCTGCGTCCGGATGGCTGCCAGTATCTCTTCTCTGGTTACACGTGCTTTTTTCATCTCGTCATCTAGAAAGCGGCCTTTGTAGAGCAGCAAAGTAGGGGTTGCTTTTACAAGCTGCTGCACCGCATTACTTCGCACAGATAACCAGGTAATAATATACTGCAGTATAATCAAGAGGGCAAATGCTGTCGCTCCTTCGGCCAGGGCTACGTCTTTTGAAAGCAGGATAGTAGCCAGCGTGGAGCCAAAGGCTACTGTTACTACAAAGTCGAAGGAGTTCATTTTGGTAAGTGTGCGCTTACCCGATATCCGCAATTGTATAATTAGTACAACATAAGCCAGCACGCCAATAATCAGTGTCCGGATGACGGTGTCCCAGTTGTTGAATAGTATATGTTCCATAGTATAGGTTTATTTTTCAGTTAGTCAGGCTGCTTTGTTTCGAGGTAAAACTGCTCCAGCAAGGCCCGGTTCTCTCCATTCTTGGCCAGTGGAATCATTTGTTCCAGCATTCGCTGCATAGCCGACCTCAGCAGGCGGTCTTCTTTACCATAGTCCCATACGGGCCTTATAGTTCTTTCAAAAAGCTCTTCGAAATCTGCTTCCCGCATAAGTATACGTTGGGTGCCATGTTCGTCAGGTATAGCCACATCAGGGTAGCGGTTCATGCGGTAAGCAAACAGGTCGGTGAGGGCGTGTACGCTAAGTATAGCGGTGCCGGGGTCGTTTATGCCTGGGCTCAGCGCTCTGACGGCAACTTCGGCCAGTTGCTTAAAACCGTAATATGGGTTGGCGCTTATAGGTTCGCCCCGGTAAAAATTCAGCAACACATCCAGCTGGTCTTCCTGCTCTTCTGTAATATCATCTGAACTATAAATAGCCAGCATAGGCGCCCCTTTAATTATAAAATCACCTACCGAAATATAGAAGCGCAGTATCCAGTTCTGTTCCATACACATTTCCAGCAGGGCTTTTTGCTCTATCCCCTGAAAGTAGCCTGACTGTTGGGCTTTAAAAGTATAAAAGTTGCTGGGCAGCGGGACCGGGTTGGTTGGCTCGGTGGTAAGGTGGCAGTGGCGCTTTAGTTCCTGGTAGGTTGGGTTGTAGATGCGCTCTATTATAGTTTCGTATTTTACCGATTGGGTAATGTAGTGCAGAAAATAAATAAACAGGAAAATGTCGATAATAGTGAGCAGTATAAGCAGGTAAACACTTAGGGCAGGCACATAAATACCGGAATCTATGTCGCGGATGGTGCTGAGCAAAAACAGCGAGTACACAATGGTACCAATGTAAAACCCTAGCACCCACTGCTGAAACCGGTTCCCGATCATGCTGTCGAGCACGCGGTTGCTCATGTTGCTGGCCGCCTGGTTCAGCAGGATCATTACCATCGAAAAACTGAACACAGCCAGCGACAGGATACCGCCTGCAATGGTAGCAGCTATTGTGCGCGCGGTGCTGGCATCTCTCAGGCTTATAAAATCAAGTCGGGCCTTAAAACTTTTACCCTGCTCCGAAAAATCGAAAAGCAGCATCAGGTACGACAACAGCAAAAACCCAATGGCAATAAGCGCCGGATAAAAAGCAATGCTGTTAATTACCTTGTTATAGTACCGCTTTATCCACTTCAGGATGCGTTTTCTCATAGTTTAGCAGGGCTGTTGTTTTATAGGTTACCTGCTTAGGCTATACTTGGCAGCTGTACTTGTGGTTATAAAAGTATAGCTACCGGGGCCGCCGGTAGCTATACTTTATCGCTTGTTCCAGTTGCCTGGCTTCGCGTTCAACCTGAAATGTGTTATAATATCTCCTGCTACAGCAAATTCAACTTAAACCCACCATTGATCACACGTCCATCAACAGGGGCATAGATCTCGTTGAACTGCGGATCGGTGATGCTGCCGGTGTAGATGCTGCCGAACTTGCTTTGTCTCGTATCAAATATGTTCTCAAAATTCAGGAATAGGGAAAAGCGCTCGAACATTTTCTCTATCATGATGCCGTTAATCCAGTAGTCGCGGCCTTTGCTACCATCAGAAAGCTGTTGCGGGCTAAAGTAGTAGCCTTCCAACCCGATCCTGAAGTTGTCTTCTTTCTCGAGCATCAACACCGTATTTACCCTGTGCTTAGGTGTTAATGGCATATCGGTAACAGTACCGTTATAGTGCTGGCGTGCATCAGTGTAAGTATAGCCCAGGAACAGTTTTACCCACTCATAGCCAAACTTCATGTTCGTTTCCACTCCCCTGGTATCCACGTAACCATCCGCATTCCGGAACTCATACAGGTTATCAGGGCGCAGCGTAAGTATAAGCGGGTTGTTGAGGTAAGTATAAAAAAACATGTGGTTGATGCTGAAAGTAACTTTATCACCGATCAGGGTATTATAGTTGATGTCTGCATTGCCACCAATAGAGGTCTCAGCTTCTGTCTGGCTGATGTTGAGTGGCAGGATGTTACGGAAAGTAATATTCTCGGCTTCCTCGGTAAAAATAGTTGGCGTTTTGTAGCCCATGCCGCCGCCAATGCGCGACGTCAGTTTTTCGCTTACCCGGAACAGGGCCGATACACGTGGCAATACAAACAAGCCTTCCGATTTATTGGCTGGTGCAGGAGTAACATAATCAGCTCTGAGGCCCGACTCCAGCACAAACCAGTCTACAGGTATAAAGGTGTTCTGGGCAAAGGCACCAACTATAGTATTGTCGTAATTTCTTTCCCCAACGGCACCTGCCTGCTCTTCTGTAAACTTATCTGTCCATAGGTTTGCTCCTATTACCCAGTTAAGTTTTTCGCGGTTAGTACTGTACGCCACCTCACTAAAGCTGGCTGTTTGCTTTCCGTTAAACTCATAGTCAGGTACGGCTATCTCGCGGTTAAAAAGGCTAATGCTGTTCTTTACAGAAAGGCCGGAACGCTCCGAAAGTCGGTGCTCCAGGCTAAACTGTGTCGATAGCCTTTCGGTATTGTTCTGCTCAAAGTAGTAATCCCCCGCTTCACCATCGATATAGCGCATATCTCCACCCAAACGATCTTCTTGCGAGGCATTTACCCCGAAAGAGAGTTGTGTGTCATCAGAAGGGTAAAAGTATAACGTTGGGTTGGCAGTATATCGCTCAAAATCAGGTATAGCCGACAGGCCGATATCAGCCGGATCGTAGGCCTGGTTCGCATTTCGGGAAGCAAAAACCGTAAGTCCAAATCTGCCGAACTTCTTCCCGAAAAAAGCGCTTAAGTCAAGTCCTTTGGCACTGGTAGCATTCGCCATAAAGCTAAGCTCACCGTCCTCTGTCGGTTTTTTAGTGATCAGGTTTACGAGTCCGGCAATGGCGCCACCTCCGTAAAGTGTAGACGAGCTTCCTTTTATAACCTCTACCTGGTATAGGTTAAGCGGCGGGATCTGCATAATGCTCAGCCCACCCGAAAAACCGGAATAAAGCGGAAAACCATCCTGCAAAATTTGTGTGTATCGCCCGTCAAGGCCCTGTATCCGGATGTTGGCACTGGCACTGGTTGCTGATGTTTGCTGCGTTTGTATACCTGTACTTTCGCTGAGCAGCATCCGGATGTCGCCTGGCTTCATGTTGGATTTCTCGCCAAGCTCTTCCAGGGTAATGGCTTCTACGCGCGTTGGAATGTCTTCGATGGTACGGCTGCTGCGCGTGGTGGTAATTACTACTTCTTCCAGTTCTTCCCCATCCGGCTCTAACAGCACCACCAAAGGCTCCGCCTGGGCAAACGGAAACGTAACTGTATCCACCCTTTCGGAATACCCAATAAAGCTGAACCGAATCACCTGTCGGCCATCGGGTATATTGCTTAGTTCCAGCTCTCCGTTAGCATCGGCAGTTGCCCCAATGGCTGTACCCTGTATACCGGCCGTGGCTCCTACCAGGGGTTGCTGCGTTTCACTATCTTTTATTATTGCTTTAAAGCTATGCTGGCTATATGTTACTGTGCTGCTCAATAGCAGGAGCAACACAAAAATGTATCTCTTCATTTTAATAAACTAATATGATAAAAGCAGTGAGGTACGATACAGAAACGCATCGAATTCACAGTTAAAAACAACGGCTTGTATTTAGCTTATTTTAGGGGGCTGCCAGATGGCATGATGAAAGGGCGGCAGGTAAACCTGTTTAGAGACTACGAAAGGCTTATCTGTTTGCAAGACTGGAACCATACGCTCCACTTCAACATCAGATACAGTGAAGCCAATGCAGGCAGCGCAACTATAAAACGGGGAGCAAACCTCTGCATCGTTATCGTGATTGTCTGTCTGCTCTGTCAGTGTATCTTCAGTGGCACATGCATCATCAAAGCAGCATGGCATTACTGATAAGGCATTTACTAAAAGCGCTAATATAACAGTTAAGACTTTCACGGCACAAAACTACGCATTTTGTTTATAGTTTCGAAAAGCGGCTGCCCAGGCTGGTTTCTCTTACAGAAACAACTATAAATATGCAGGCTTAAAGTTTACGGCTTATAGTTGAAATGTTCAGGATCTATTCCCGCCGCCCTTGCTGTATATTTTCACCAGCAAATTGATTGTTCGCTATCTGAAACCTCAGCAATGGCCCTAAAAGCTATACTTTAAACCTCAACCAGCAAACATCCTATAACAGACTAAAAACCAGGCAATACAGAGAGAATAAATCTCTTCGTCAAATATTAAATACTAAATATTTTAGTTTTTGATATAGCTTTTACTAATATTGTTCGTAAAACGCATTTATATGGAAGCGAAAATTATACCTCTACATCACCAGGAACTTATAGTTAACAGTTTAGCGGCGGAAGCGAGCTTTATGCTGCCTCTGTTTGCCACTACTGTTCCGGCAGGTTTCCCGAGCCCGGCCACCGATTATAGCGCCGAGCCCATTGACCTGAACCGATACCTTGCCCAAAACCCTACTTCTACCTTTCTGGCCCGGGTGCAGGGCGACTCTATGATAGGTGCGAACATACAAGACCAGGACCTGGCAGTAGTAGACAGATCGATGAAGGTGGAGAGTGGCAAAATTGTGATGGCTTACGTGGATGGCGAATTTACCATAAAGCGCCTTCTTATAGAGCAAGACAACGTTTATCTGGTTCCTGAAAATCCGAAGTATAAAGCTATTAAAATTGCTGACCTCGAGAATCTGCGTATCTGGGGTGTTGTTGTCGGAATTGCAAGAGTTCTTTGAGCATGACATCGCTCTTTGCCATAGTAGATGGAAATAACTTTTACGCCAGTTGCGAGCGCGTATTTAACCCTTCGCTGGAAGGAAAGCCTATCGTAGTGCTCTCTAATAACGACGGTGCCGTAATAGCCCGAAGCAACGAAGCAAAAGCATTAGGTGTGAAGATGGGCGTTCCTGCCTTCGAAATAAAAAAGCTGGTCAGGGAGCATGGCATCCAGGTTTTTAGCTCTAACTATGAGCTTTACGGCGACATGTCGAGGCGTGTGGTGGAAACGTTGCAGCAGTTTACGCCCAACCTGGAAGTTTATAGTATAGATGAGAGCTTTCTGGACCTCGGAGATTTTTATAATACAGATATACAGGCTTATGCTAGAACCATTAAAACAACAGTGCTGCAATGGACCGGCATACCGGTAGCAGTTGGCGTGGCACCTACCAAAACGCTGGCAAAAGTAGCCAACCGGTTATCAAAAAAATCGGCAAAGGCGAATGGCGTACTGGTACTCACCGACAAACACCACATTCAGGAAGCTCTGAAAAGAACAGAAGTTGGCGATGTGTGGGGCATTGGCAGGCGCTATGCTAAAAAGCTGGCTGCTTTTGGGGTTATAACAGCCTGGGACCTGAGCCAGGTAACCGACGCCTTCGCAAAAAAACACCTGACCGTGGTTGGCCACAGAACTGTAAAAGAGTTGCGGGGCGAGCCCTGCATCGACCTGGAAATGGTGCCGCCAGCCAAACAGAATATTTGCACCTCGCGCAGCTTCCCCCGCAACTTAACCGCTTTAACCGATATAGAAGAAGCCCTTGCCACCCACACCGTACGCTGCGCTACCAAGCTCCGGAGACAGAAAAGCTGTGCCGGTGCACTAACAGTATTTTTGCAGACCAGCCGCTTTGCCGAGCAGGGGGAATTATACTTCAACAGCCACACGGTCAGGCTCGAAAGCCCCAGCAGCAGCGAACTGGAGTTATTACACGCTGCCATAGCTGCCCTCAAAAAGATCTACCGGAACGGTTACCGTTATAAAAAAACAGGTATTATACTTCAGGATATTGTGCCGGCCAACCAGGTGCAGCTCAGCCTGCTAAGCAGCGGCAACATCACCCGCGATTCTAAACTAATGCATACACTGGATAACTTGCGGGAGCGCTATGGGCACAGTTCCGTTGGTTATGGTGTGCAGGGCACAGGCAAAGAATGGGAAATGAAGAAAGAGCACATCTCGCCATGTTATACTACTAAGCTGAGCGACATCCTTAAAGTAAGGGCCAGGTAACTATAAACTTGCCTGGTATACTTCGCTTGTTTCCTCCCAAACCTGCAAGTAAAAGAGGCTAACTACATGCATCAAACTATAGCTCACAACCAAAACCCGACATAAATAAAAACGCCGCTACACATCATGTATAGCGGCGTTTTTTGTGGCCCTGCCAGGAATCGAACCTGGATCTAAAGTTTAGGAAACTTCTATTCTATCCATTGAACTACAGGGCCAGTATACTATAGTACTGCCAGCAAAAGTACAGAAAAAAAGAAGTACAGTAAAACAGGCCGAATAGTTTTACAACTAAACCTGCAAAGCCGGTGTCAGGAAGTGAATTGCTGCCCCAGTAAGTTATTTTGATGATCGAAAATGATCGGAATATCCGCTGCAGTAATAGGTTTATGCAAGAGGCCAGTAACAAAACTATATTCTCTGGCCCTGGCCGTATCCGAAATATCCAGCGAAGATGTCAGAATATAAAGAGAGCATAAAGCATCAGGCAACATCAGTGCAGCGATCTCATCCAGAAACTCCCACCCGTCCATGCCGGGCATGTTCAGGTCGAGCAGCATAACATCTGGCAATTGCACACCTGCGCGTAAAGCCTGTAAAGCTTCTTCCGCAGATAAGAACCCTTTAATAGCCGTACCCGGGCACTCCATCGAAATTATAGACTCGGTAATAAAAATACTAAGTTGATCGTCGTCTACTACAAATACCGTTCTACCTTCCATTATTTCCTGGCTAATTAAGTTGAGTTTGTTCCTGCATTAAACAGACAATTCTTTTGCCAATTTAGTGCATCTTCTAAACAAAAGCTTTAAAGTTACATTTCTCAGCAAGTATAACACCAGGCAACCAACCTGCTATAGTTATACTTTAAGTAACTCCAAAATACAACACAATGCCTTAACATGAGTTATATACCCTGCAAACTAAACCATAAATAGCCTTAAATTAAATGATCTATATCAACTTAATGGAAACACCAGAGAACAGGCCGGCAATAGAAACTATAAAAATCACAATAAGCCACATAGTCTTAGCCTGAACCGGCAAGAACTATAAAACAGAAAGGTGCAAATTAACATTGCCTGCCAGCAACGTTTATAAGTAGGCAATAGAGATACCAAACGCGATAACGGTAAGCACCAGGCCAACCATAAATATGCTGTAAGAGATGCGTAGTATCTTATACTTGCGGTCCAGCACTTCACCGAGGTAGTAAATATCGGTTATCATGTTGTTGTAAAGCGACTTTTTATCGCGCATGATCTCGTGCATGCCATGCTGAAAGTCTTCGAGGGCGAGGTTAGTAAAGTTGCCGAAGAAGAGTAAGTTAACCTTGCGGCTGTTTATTTTCTCCTTTTTAAACGAGAAACTGGTAACCTCGGGCTGAGCCGAAATAATGGCAAAAATAACCGAACCCAGCGTAGTAAGCAGCAATGTACCTATAGGTATAAGCAGCTTGCGGTGCTGTGCAAACTCCGTTCCTGACACCGAGGTTTTAGTACTCAGGTACGTGATCACAACCGACAGAATAATAGCGTTCAGGCTGATCATCATGTTGGCTTTGTTATCGGCAATGGCACTCAGGTTAAGGTGAGTACGGTACGTGTTCCGGAACATGGTCTCGATGCCGCGTTTAGGCTGCGCCAGTGTTTCGTGGTGTTTCTTCTCCGCTTTTTTCTTCTTTTTAACTTCTTTTTGCAGGCGGTTGCGTTGCTCCTGTATGTTTATACCCAGTTGGCTGGCATACTTGCGCTGTGCCTGGTGGGTATAAAAGGTGGTTGATAGCAGGAAATCCATCTGGAACTGTGCCCACTCCCTGTCCGAAAACGATTTGTCTTTAAATATTTCCCACTCTACCCGCAGCAGTTCGGCAGTACTAAAAAAGATGTCCTTTCCTATGTTAGACATGTCAGCATCTACCAGCAGTTCCTGCAGCAGGGTTTCGGGCTCCACGCTGTGCGTTGTAGCATGTATGCATTTGGCAATTCTCTCTATCCGGTCGGCCGGGAACTGCTGCTGCTCCAGCCACTCGCGGGCAAACCTTATACTTTCTTCTTCGTGGCCATCGTACGTATTCACATATCCTGTGTCATGAAACCAGGCTGCCAGCACCAGGTCCTGCAATTCGTCTTCGGGCAGGTTCTGCTTTTCGCCGAGGTCGCGGGCTTCGTTTACAGTTTCGAAGGTATGCCTGTAGTTATGGTAAACAAGCTTTTTGGATAGCTGATTCTTGAACAGCTTAAACACGTATTCTCCGGCTTGCTTTACGATTGTATTATTATCCATAGTATAATTTTTCTGCAGCCTTGGGGTGTTGCGGGCGCACACCAGCATAAACATAGGCTCTGCTGCATACCCTGCGTTACGGTATAATCGGGTTTTTGTTAGCTGAGGCAGCTTTACCTGCCGGTTACTATATATAACTAAAAAAACCAACTACACGTTAATTTACCGCAGCCTGGGCACAGGCGGCCCTGCAATAAAACGTGCATCAAACCCAATACAGATTCTGCTCCGGCACATAAGCCTTGTTACCTTTTTATATGAGAAAAGAACCAACTCTCTGGCATCTTAAATCACTCAGATCGGTGGTGGTGTTATGTATATTTATACTTAGCTCATGCGCCCCTCACGATGTATACTTTGGCCCGCAAACAGCCAACTGGGAAAGTAAAAAGCCCACACCCGAAAACAAGCTCCTTTATACTGTTTTCCTGATAGGTGACGGAGGCGCCCCGGACCTGGAGAACGGCGAACCATCGATGATACTGATGCGCAAGCACATGATGGAAGCCGGCGCAAAGAGCGCTACTATATTTTTAGGAGATAACGTGTACCACAACGGTTTGCCGGAGCCCGGCGCCTACGACCGTGAAATATCAGAACAACGCCTGAATGCCCAGCTTGATATTCTGAAAGGCTACCCCGGCGAAAAGTATATGGTGCCCGGCAACCACGACTGGAACCATAGCGGCCGCGGTGGCCTGGAAGCTGTAATGCGCGAGCAGCGCTATGTAAACGAATACCTCACCGACGAGAACATTGTAACAGGCGGCGACTTTTTTGTGCCGGGCAATGGCTGCCCTGGCCCTTACGAAGTAAAGATCAGCGACGACCTGGTACTCATCGCCCTCGACACAGAATGGTGGCTTCACCCCTTCGACCGGCCTTATGGCGAGAACAGTAATTGCGGCGCTGCCACCGAAGTAGACCTGCTCATTCAGCTGGAAGACATCATCGAAAAGAACGCAGGCAGCGATATTATGATCGTGGGGCACCACCCGCTTAAAAGCCGTGGCGTGCATGGCGGCTTCTTTACTTTAAAAGACCACATTTTCCCGTTTACCCTGCTCCGCGACTGGCTTTATATACCTGTGCCGGTTATAGGTTCTATCTACCCTTTTGCGCGTAAATATGGCGGCATTCTGCAGGATATTCCACACCCGCGCTACCAGGCCCTCATTAAAGGTCTTTATGATATTTTTGACAAGTATGATAACATCATTTACGCGGCCGGCCACGAGCATGCACTGGAGTATTTTAAGCATAACAATGCGGCACTTATAGTTAGCGGCTCCGGGTGTAAGATACAACATATAAAAGGTGGTGGCGATGCCCACTATGCCCATAAAATAAAAGGCTTTGCTAAGGTGCTATACTATGAGAATGGCGAAGTATGGACGGAATTCTGGACACCGGAAGGAGATGGCTCAACTGGAAGTATAACTTTCAGGACACCGGTGTATGCGAAAAAGCCACGCAAAGAACAACCTTTGGTGCAGGACGAGACCAACTACGCCGACAGCACCCTGACCTTAGCAGCGAACAAGAACTATAAAGCAGGTGGCTTTAAGCGCTTCCTGCTCGGCGACCATTACCGCGAAGAATGGGCCACGCCTGTTACCATCCCTACCCTGGATATGGCAAACGAGATGGGTGGCCTGAGACCTTACCAGAAAGGCGGCGGACGCCAGACAACCTCGCTTAAAGTACGCAACCCCGAAGCCCGCGAATATACTTTGCGCAGCGTGAACAAAGACCCGACCATGGCCTTGCCTGAGTACCTGCGCGAAACCGTAGCCCGCGACCTGCTACAGGACCAGATATCGGCGCAGCATCCTTATGGCGCTTTGGCTGTACCTAAACTGGCCGATGCTGCCGGCGTGTACCATACCAATCCTAAACTGGTGTACATCCCTCAAACGCCATACCTGCGCCAGTACATGGACGAGTATAACAATAAGATGGCTTTTCTGGAAGAGGATGCTGACGAAAACCACGAGGATGTAGCCAGCCTGGGCAATGCCGAAAACCTGGTAGGCACCGATAAAGCGCTGGAAGAACTACAGCAGGATAACGACAATGAAGTGGACCAGCGGGAACTTGTACGCGCCCGTCTACTGGATATGCTTATTGGCGACTGGGACCGGCACGAAGGCCAGTGGCGCTGGGCCGAGAAGAAAAAGCAAGGCGAGAACGGCGACTTATACATACCGGTACCCGAAGACCGCGACCAGGCATTTTTTAAGGTAGATGGTTTACTACCCTGGCTGGCTACACGCAAATGGGGAATCCGGAATGTGCAGAGCTTTGACTACGACTATGGCGATATAGTAGGCCTTAACCTGAGCGCACAATCCGTAGACCGTACTTTTTTATCGGAAATGAGCCGACAGGATTGGGTACGTACTGCTGAAGATATAAAGCTTAAACTGACCGATGCTGTAATAGAAGAAGCCGTGCAGCAAATGCCCGAAAGCATTGTGCCAATATCAGGGCCGGAAATTGTGGCCAAGCTTAAATCAAGGCGCGATAAGTTACCGCAGGCAGCCGAGACCTATTATACTTTCCTGGCTAAGCAGGTGGATGTGACAGGCTCTGACAAGCACGAGCGTTTTATAGTTGACCGTTTGAACGACGAAGAAACCAGGGTTACTGTTTATAAAATAACAAAAGAAGGCGAGCTGCGCGATACCCTTTACAAACGCACTTTCTATACTTCAGAAACCGACGAGGTACGCCTGTATGGTTTAGGAGGACAGGATGAGTTTACCGTAAATGGCGATGTAGATAACAGTATACTTATAAGAATAATTGGCGGCACCGAAGCCGATAAAATAACAGATAACTCGAACGTAACCGGCCTGAAAAAACATACCATTGTATACGACGAAGAAACCGGCAACGACTTCACTTTCGGGTCGGAGACCAGGGATAAAACTGCTGCATACTCCGATGTAAACCTATACGACCGCGACAACTTCAGAATGCCATATTTCGGGCCAAGGTTATCGTTTGAGTATAACGTAGACGATGGTTTATTTATAGGTGCCGGCATACTGGCACGTACGCACGAATTCCGGAAAACGCCTTATGCTTCGGAGCACCTGCTGGAGGCCAATTATGCTTTCCTTACCAAATCGTATAACATACATTATAACGGAGATTTTAAGCAGGTAATGGGCAGCTGGCACTTTATGGCTGATGCTAAAGTAGAAGGTCCGCAGTTTCAGCGCAACTACTATGGCCTTGGCAACTATACCGAGAAAGTGTCGGATATGGATGATGCTTACCACCGGGTACGTTATGAGCGGCAGCGCCTCAGCGCCATGTTCTATAAAGATGCTACCTCGTTCTTCAAGATCGGTATCGGCCCAACCTTCGACCGGTTTAAAATAACTACACCCGACCATGCTAGTTTTATAGTTGACGAAGCGCTGGCAGGCAACCTGCAACCCGGCACCTATAATGCCGAGACGGGTAAATTCAATTCACAGGAATATGCCGGCCTGGAGGCTTTCGCCAACATGAACGTAATTGGCGGCGGCACTACTGCTAACCCACGCATTGGTCTGCGCTGGTACAACACCATCAGCCATAACTTTCAACTGGGTAAACAGAATCTCAACTATACCCATCTTAGCTCTGAATTCCGGTTTTACCTAACTCCGAACTTCCCATTCCAGGTAACCTGGGCCGGGCGATTTGGCTTAGCACATAATTTAGGGGAGTACCGCTTTTACCAGGCCAACACCCTGGGTGGCACCGAGAATTTGCGTGGCTACAGGCGCACGCGCTATGCCGGCCGAAGTGTTATGTACGCCAACGCCGAAGCACGACTACACCTGTTTAACTATAACCTATACTTAGCTCCAGGCCGCTTTGGGGTGATGGCGCTTTACGATACTGGCCGCGTATTTGCCAACGAAGATGAGCAGAAAAGCTTTATCGGGAGTTTAAACAATGGCTATGGTGCAGGGGTGTGGGCCGATTTCCTGAACCGAACCGTGTTTACTTTGACCCACTCTATGAGTAAAGAAGAAAAGCTATGGATGCTCAATTTCGGCTTCCAGTTTTAGAAATCCTGTACCTAAATAAAAGAGTGCCGTATGTAGTACATGCGGCACTTTCTGCTTAACAAGATGCCCATACAACACAACAGCACAACACTATGAAAATCATAAAATTACTGTTTTTAGGAGCTATACCTCTATTTTTCACAGTACAGCCAGCACAGGCGCAAGGCCCTGAAACAGAAACGCTCGAAGAATACGCCAGCCCCTCGGTACGCAATATGGGCAAAAGCAGAGGCATTATATTAGGCTATGAGCGCTTACCCCAGTTCGATATAGAATCGCAGTCAGAAGACCCGCGTATTGAGAGCGGTAGCGGGCGTGTAAGACGAAACAATAAGTTCGATGCCAAAATATACGCTCCGGTAATGAACAGGCCGCAAACCAAGATCATTTTTGGCCTCAACTATGGCCTGGAAGAGTTTAACTTCGATAATGTAACTCCGACAAATTACGCGCTATATGAGTACCTGGAAGACAAGAACCTGCACAGCCTGGGCGCACAACTGGCTTACCTGCGCTCTATAGATAACCGCCGGTTTTACCTGTTGCGTGTAAAAGGCGACCTGAATGGCGACTGGGAAAAAGATGGTGCCAGTAACAACCTAATAAACTACCTGAAAACTACTTTTGAAGCGGGTTATGGCTGGAAGAAATCTCCGGACTACGTGATCGGGGTGGGTTTCCAGGTGGGTTATACTTTTGGCCGTCGCAGCATTTATCCTGCCATTATCTACAACCGAACTTTTAACGACCGCTGGGGTGTAGAAGCCATTTTCCCGGCAAACGTACGCCTGCGCTATAATGTAAACGAAAAAACACTGCTTTATACCGGTTATAAGTTAGATGGCGCCAGCTATAACTTATACATAGATGAAGGCCCGCTTGCGCAGTTTAGTGAAGTAGAGTTGCGTCGCACCGATATTAAAGGTTTCCTGCGCCTGGAACGCGAGATCTACGATTTCTTATGGTTCTCGCTGGAAGGTGGCTTCCGCCAATACTACCGCAACCGCGTTTTCGATGAGATAGGCTCCCGCGACGAGATACTGAATAATGACCTGGCTGGTGCCGGATATGTTCGTGTAGAGTTGTATGCTGTGCCTCCGAGGAGGTTTATGGAGAAGAAAAAGTAATGTTATAGTTTCTCTCGTGCCATCCCGAGCGAGATAGAAAGACCTAGCAGTGTGCGCAGCTCCTGCGAGCCGAAGATCCCGAACTTGTTTCGGGGTGTCTGTTATCCTACATTCTACTCTATTGTCATTTCGAGCGTTAGTCGAGAAATCTTATGTGTCTTATAGTTTCTCTTTTGTCATTTCGAACTTCGTGAGAAATCTATTTAGGATTATAGTTGAAGTCTATGCTTTCTTGAACCAAGCTATACTTTCATAGCCACACCTTATCCTGGGAGCTCTACTTACCTATCGTTTTATAGTTAGCTTTATGCGCTCACGGCCGCGAGGCCTCGTCTTCGGGCATCGCGCGGTGTACATTTCTTTTTCTCCTGCGTCGAAATGCCTTACGGCACCAGAAATCTACAAGGCGCTCAACCCAAAGACTGGAACGTTTCTCATAGCCACTACTTAACTATAGGTTGAGTCTGTAAGCTTCGACCTTTTCTCATGGTTATACTTCCGTAGGGACAGGTCGCGACCTGTCCGCTCGCAGGATGTAACTATAGAACTGTAAACGCAGCAATAACGATAGCAGAAAGTCCCCCTTCGAAGGGGGCAGGGGGATGACAATCGCTAACAATAAGGCTATCAATTCAACTTTGAAAAGGCAGAACTGTCCCCTTGAGGGGACTATAGGGGTGTAAAGGCAGAAACTATAAAACTATAAAGCCAGCTATAGCAACCTCAGAGTTTCCCGCCTTAAACAAGTCGCAGATCCCGGACTCACTCCGGGAGAGGGGTTAGGGGTGGTTGGACTACATCAACTATAAAACCAAAACTTCAACTAAAACTACAGCAGAAATTCCCCTCTTCGGAGGGGCAGGGGTGGGTTCACACCCCACAACAAAACCTCAAAAAAAGACATAAAAAATCCCCCGCTTATACCTGGCGGGGGATTTCTGTATTTTATAGTAACAGTATACTCAATAGCGAATAATTAAAAGATTGAAATTCTGTATTCTTTCAGTTTTTTATCCAGGTTCTTAGCGTCGCCGCTTATCCTGTCGAGGAGCTTCCAGAAGCGTGGGCCGTGGTTCTTTTCTACGGTGTGGGCCAGCTCATGCAGTATCACATAATCACAGAGCACATCAGGAAGGCGCATCAGGTGCAGGTTCAGGTTGATGTTGTTGGTGTGTGAGCAGCTGCCCCAACGGCTTTTAGCGTTCTTGATAAACACATTCTGGTAGGTAAATCCGAAACGTTCCGCAAAAAAAGCGACACGCTGTGGCAAGTACTCTTTTGCCTCTTTGCGGTAAGCCTCCTCAATCGATTTGCGGATGAACTTTTGTACATCGGACTCGCTGGCATCTTTAAAGGCAGGATAAAACACGTTTATAAAGCCATCCTCAATTATGCAGCGCATATCGTACTGGGCATGCGTCAGCAACCTCAGCGTATGAAACTTAGTTTTGAACTCGGTGTCAGGATCGTAGGTGGTAACCTTCGTTTCCTGCTGTTTCATGCGCTCCTGGTGTTCCTTTATCCAGTCGGCTTTGGTATAAATAAGCTGTTCGGCTTTATCAAAACTGATGTGCGGCGGAACAGCCACTCTGATCCCTTTCAGAGGCCTTACGCTAATACTGATGCGCTTGGCTTTATCGCTGCGCTCTATCAAGACTTTCCCGATGCCGTCAATGTGAACATTAACAGATGAGAGTTTTAAAAAAGTTGTAGGCACTTTGGCTAAAAGTTAAAATACAAAATCTTTGAACCAAAGATAGGTAAATATTACTTTAGCAATCCAATATATAGCAGGCTTTTTTCTTTTTTTATTTAAATTTATGTATTTGAATTGTACTATATTTTAACTCTAAAACTGTACTTAAAGCCTGTTCCTGGCACATGTGCACAAAACCCTTATCCTAGAAATCAGACAAAAAAACAGCCTGCCAGGTATGGTTGGCAGGCTGCGTTTATGTGTTAAATTAAGTTACCGGATGTTGCCGCCGGTTGGCATGTCGTCGTGGCTGTTTTTGTGCATGCGGCTACTATCAGTAGTAGAGCTGCGCAGCGTTGGCTCACGATTAGCTTTGCCGGTGCCCGCGGTTTCAGGGTCTACGGGCTGCTTCTTATCTTTCTCTTCCGCTTTCTCGTTCTTTTTATCTGTTTTCATAGGTACAGGCTTACAGGTTACAAATCAGTGTGTCTTTCTATTTGTACGGAATTATCAGGACGATCGGCATATTTGGGCGTGCCAAAAGAGGTATCGGCATTGTGGGTTGCATTGTTATGGGCTTCCTGGCGCTGCTTATAGTTAAAGCTTGCTTCCCAATCCTTAAAGCGGTCGAGCTCTGTTTTTATACTTGTCATAAACCAGGCAAGTAAGCTGGCATCATCCAGCAGGCCAACCACAGGTATAAAATCCGGGATCAGATCTATCGGCATCAGGAAATAAATGACCACGGCCACGCCACCAATTAACACTGTAGTTGGTATGCCTTTATAGTCGCCGGAAGTAGCAGACTTTATCATGCGCGACAGTATCTGCAGGTTTTCCCAGGCTTCGGCGGCCAGGCTGCCTACACTTTGCTTGGCAGTTGCTTTCTTAAAAGCATCGTTCAGTAGTTTGGTAACTTCGGCAGGGTGTTTCAGGTAGCGCTCGGCTTTGGTAAGCAGGGTTTTAAACAGGGAGCTTTGCGAGATATTTTTGCCGTCGGGTGCGTGGTTTTCCATAGTGTTGTTCTTCGTGTTGCGTGTTAGTTGTAAACGTTTATCCGGATTTTTATAGTATCATTTTGCGGGTGCAATTTGGCTAAAGTAATGTTACCATACCTATACTTGCCAACTATAAAATTGTTCCCCGATCCATAATAAAAAAGCCCTGCAGGTTATGCAAGGCTATACTTTAACTATAAGGACGAAGCCGTTACATCACCCGGCCGGCCGCGTAATAATTTCTCCTGAAAAAGGGCTCTTTAAGTGAGCTTACCATTACCCCGCTGCTGGTGGCGGCATGTATAAACTTGTCGTTTTTAAGGTAGATGCCCACATGGAAGATCGGTTGTTTCGGGCTGCGCTTGAAGAACACCAGGTCGCCGGTGCGCAGGTTCTCGCGTTTAATCCGTTTTACATCTCCAAACATGGCCTGCGACGAGCGGCTGAGCTTAATGCCATATACATCGCGGTAAATGCTGGTAACAAAACCAGAGCAATCAACCCCTCTTTTAGAGCTGCGGCCATAACGGTAAGGTGTTCCCAGCCAACCAGCTACAGTCTCTATCAGGTTCTTGTTTTTGGTGCTGGCAAATTGCATGCGCAGCTTTTTAGAGTAGTAGGTTTCCGGCTCAGGCTTTGGCTCGGGTAGCTTAACCAAGGGCTCCTGCATGAGTAGGGCTATGGCCATATCCTCCCCCGAATTTATGGCATAAGGCGATATGGTGGCAACCGGCTCAGGCAGCTTAGCCGACTCAGCGGGCGTTATTTCGTAGAAGTATGACAAGGCAAGCGACAAGGCAGCCAGTATACTTAGTATGATTGTTTTTTTCATGGGTTTGGCTTGTTTGCACCTGCTTAAATGCAGGAAAACAGTTACACCTTAGCAGGCAGTTTTTGCACCGGTTTATAGTTTAATGCTATAGGCGCGGTATTTTTTTAACTGCCGGGTGCAAAATTAAGTACAATAAAGTTAAGAGCCAAACTTGTTGTACTTTGCATTTACCTGTAACAGAGCACCTTTTACCAGTTATTATGGCTTATCCGCAAGGGTTGCGGCAAGTATAACGTAACTGGTGCCCGGAAAAGTATAAATTCAGACTTGTGCCTGATGGACTATAAAATTGTAGAAAGATCGCCGTTTGCGCGGGTGGCCCGCATGGTATTAAAAAGCCGGAACGTGGCCATGGTGCTGGGCAAAAGCATTCACCTGAGCGGCGTTGACCGCGACACCTTCCTGAACGATATCGGGTGGTTTGAGCATGAACTTTGCCACATCAGGCAGTTTCAGGAGCATGGGTTTTTCCGGTTTTTGTGGCTATACCTGAAAGAGTCGTGGCGGGTGGGCTACTATAACAATAAGTATGAAGTGGAAGCCCGTGAGGCCGGCATGAAACATAAACGCCACCTGAGCCCTGCCCAAAAAGCAGCCAGCACTATAAACCCAACCGAGTTACCGGTGCCCGCTGATATCCGCAAAACAAAATAGGCTATTACAGTTTAGTTATCCCGGCACTAAGATCACAATACTTACACATCGCAGGCAGGCTACGTAACTGATAGTTTATACTTCGCCGGTAGCTACCTCACGCCCACTCCTCGACCATTCGCTCCAGGAGCCAACGTATAGTTTGGGCATCGGCAGCCCGGCCTGGTCCATGGCAAGTAAGGTATGGCAGGCTGTAACGCCGGAGCCGCAATGTACCATCACGTTTTCAGGTTTTCTGTTTCCGAGCGCTTGTTTATACTTCTCTTTCAGTTCTTCGGGACTAAGGTAAAAGCCTTTTTCGTTCAGGTTAGATGTAAAAGGTATATTAACGGCTCCCGGAATGTGGCCGGCAACCAGGTCAATTGGTTCGGTTTCGCCACGGAAGCGCGCGGCTGCCCGCACATCTATCACCATACTATCTTTATTCTGGGTGGCCTGCTCTATTTCCTGCACAGTAGCTATAGGTAGCTTCCAGCCAGTTTGCGGGTAAGGTGTCGTTGGGTTTGCTTTTTCTTCTCCTGATGCTATTGGTACACCGGCTTGTTTAGCGGCATCGTAGCCACCATCCAGCACCTGCACATTTTTATGGCCCAATGCACGCAGCATCCACCAGAAACGCGCGGCTGCATTTGCACCGCTCATTTCATCATACACCACCACATGGCTTTCCGGGGTTATACCGAGCTGCCCCACATAAGCTGCAAACTCTGCTGTTGGCGGTAAAGGGTGCCTGCCACCATTCTCGGGATTTGCTGTTGGGCGGGCCAGGTCAGTTTCCAGGTCGGTGAAGAGGGCTCCCTGCAGGTGTTCGGTTTTATACTTGTCGCGGGCGGTGGGGCCGGAGCGGGCATCTACAAGTATAATGGGTTGCTGTTGCTGCAATAGCGTGGCAAGTTGCTGTGGCTGTATAATGGGCTCCATAGTTTTATAGGTTAGGTTTAAAAGAAAAACTCCGGGACAAGTATAAAACGTTAGTCCCGGAGTTTTGTATAAATCGCTGCGTTATTCGCCGCCGGCTACTACTGTCCAGGGGCGTACTTCCCACTCTCGGATCAGGCCATTTTTTACGTAAGGGTCGTTTTGGGCAAACGCCTCAGCAGCATGTGGGCCATCGCCTTTAAAGATCAGCACAGCGCCATCAGCAGGTTCGGCAAGAGCACCAGCCATAACCAGGTCGCCATTTGCCTGTGCTTTATTTATCAGCTCCAGGTGCTCGGCGCGGTAAGTGCCACGGCGCTCCAGGTAGTCTTCAACAGTTTTGTAGAAAAGAATAAAATACATGGTTATCGTGTTAAATATAAAACGGTGTAAAGTTATGCTTATACGTTAAAATGCCACACTAAAACATACCGTTTTCGTTTACAGATTCTTCGGGCACGGCCTGGCCCAGGTCCCATAGCTCAGCTATTCCGTCATCCTCGAACCGGAAGATGTGCACAACAGCTGCGCCCAGGTCGGTCGGGTTTTGCCTTACGCGCGAATGTACTGCCACCAGGTTACCGTCTTCGAGGGCACGCTGCACTTCAAACACCTTGTTCGGGTTTTGCCTGGCATTTTCCTCCATCGCTTCCATCAGGGTTTGGGCATCGCCTTTAAAGTATACATTATGATGCTTAAAACCGGAGCCGGCAAACTGTGCAAAAGCCTCACGCGACTGGCCTGCTGCGCATAGTTGAAGAAAGGTAATTGCCTGCTCTTTTATAGTTGCCATGTATAACTTAAATGCTGAATTGCTCCTTGCAGTGGTGTATAGTTGTAGTTACGAGGCAGCCATTCTCATCTGTGGCTTCAGAAACAGTTTCGTGACACTCGGCGTGGTCGTTGGTCCAGATAAAGAACATAACGCCTGCTACCATAACTATAACGGCAAGTATAAAAGCGAATTTATTTGAGATCATCATAGGGATAAAGTTAGAAGTTTTAATTATGCATCAGGCATTACGGGCTTTGCGCTTATCTAAATAAAATTTGATGAAAAGTATAAAAAGCACCGCTTTATACACCCTGTATATCCAGATATCAACCTCCCAGAAAAGTAAGGTATTGCTGGTTTCCGGCCTTACAAACGAATAGACCAGATCGGCCAGCATAAACAGGGCTAGTACCAGGAAAACAAGCGCATGTATTTTCATCTGAAACAGGTTTTATAGTTTTATTCTTTTTGTATTCTACTCCACGGACAGGCTGAACTTATCCTGGGTGCCAAATTTCTGAGGTTTGCCCAGCGCTAGCATCCATCGGTCGTAAGAGGCTTTGGCCAGCCACTGCACCACGTAGTCGTTTTTTAGTTCGCTTACCGCAGCAGCTTCGCTGGCAAGCTTATGGGCAACTTCAAACAGGTCGACTGTTTTACTATGGTGAAATATAAAAGCGGCATGAGACTTATCGAGCGGCTGGCTGATCTGGTTGTCCTGGTAAAACTGCTTTGCCTGCTCTATCCTGATGTTATCACGCGCTGCCAAATTATCATCAAGAAAGCCAATGTAAGGTTTTAAAGTCATCCTGTCCGATTGGTCTTTTTGGTAAGCATAGGCTAACCTCTCGCTAACACTGCCCGAACTTATTACAGCAGGCTCCAACGGCCGGAACAACCCAACTGCCACAGCAACTATACCTATAACTATAACAGTTAAAGGTACCCGCTTCCAACCTGGGTTCATGTTTTTATTGAAGAAACCAACCACCACTGCCAACAACAAAACCACCAAACTAATAGCTATTGACGCAAGCAACACAAAGGTCATCAGGTTATACATGTAAGCGAGGATGCTTACAGCTACCAGGATGATAAACGGGATCAGGTATTTTTTCATGGTTTTGAGTCAGAGATATTGTTAGTTAAGGAGATACATATTTAAAAACGCTTTTCTATAAGACACTATACTTAGCGAAGACGGTGAATTCAGATTTTAGCTTTTATTAACAATGATTAGTTAGCGTTCTTATCTTTCAGTTCGATATCTATCATTTTAGGCCTCCCTGTTGATGGATCTATTTTATAGGTAATTGTTCTCGTTTCTTGCTTTTCAACTGTTTCTCCTGTCCGGTATAGATAACCTACTGTTACAATTCCATTATCAATTCTAGTTATGGATGATTGATTAGGCAACCAATGCATTCTTGAATGTATGTCTTGAGAAATCCACAGGCTGTCTTTTTCAATCTTTTCAGACGAGATTTCAAAATTCATCCATTTAGATGAATCCACCTTTCCAATAAGAAGTTTGTCTACTTTTTGGAAGCCACCTGTTTTTAAGATTAACCAATTACCATATCTTTCAAGTTGCTCATTCTTTTCCCATTCCCGTCCATAATAACTTCCCGAGCCTATGCGAATTGTATCTTTATTTGGTGCTAAATAAGAGTAGTCAATATCGTATTGCCAAGAATGATGATCAGCAATATACACTGACTTGCAAATAAGTTGCCCTCCAACCTTTTGCTCAATAACTACAGTTTCATACTCAGGTTCAAATGCATAAACTATTCCATAGATTAGTAGGCTTATCAACCCCACTCCAATTATTAAGCTTGTCAAGCATCCTTTTGTCATCTGTATTTAATTGTAGCAAACTAACCTACTCTCTATCTCCCAAGTAGGAATTTGGTGCTTACAGAATACAATATAGTATAAAATCTATTTCTTTTTAAGTTTTGAAGTATAAACAATGGCTCAACCCGGGCTGTTTATAGTGCGTTAGTAAATGTTAAACTATAAACACACAAACTATGGCAAACAAACTTGAAGGAAAGAAGATAGCGATATTAGTAGAAGAAGGATTTGAACAGGTAGAACTGACTAAACCTATGCAGGCCCTGAAAGACGAAGGAGCCGAGGCACACATTATCTCGCCAAACAAAAACAACGAAATAAAAGCATGGAACCACACCGACTGGGGCGATAAGTTTAAAGTAGATAAAAAACTGAGCGATGTAAACGCTGATAGTTACGATGGCCTGCTGCTGCCTGGCGGCGTTATGAACCCCGACAAACTACGCACCAACAAAGAAGCCGTAAACTTTGTAGGCAAGTTCATGGATGCAGGTAAACCGATAGCAGCTATTTGCCATGCCCCATGGACACTGATCGAGACCGGCAAAGTAAAAGGCAAGAAAATGACCAGCTACCATACCCTGCAAACCGACCTTAAAAACGCCGGTGCCAACTGGATTGACGAGGAAGTGGTAGTAGACCAGGGCCTGGTTACCAGCCGCAATCCCGACGACATACCTGCTTTCAATAAAAAAATGGTAGAAGAGTTTGCTGAAGGCAAGCATAACCGATAAGTATAGCTGTTACAGCAAACTATAAAGATAAACCCCGCTACCGTTGTAGTGGGGTTTGTTGTTCTAAGGCTTATTTTGATCTGGTGATAACGGTTTCTCTGCTGCCTGAAACCCACCCCTAACCCCTCCGGGGAGGGGAATTGCTGTTACGACTAATCTAATTGTGTCCGAAATGACAACTGCAGAAAAGTCCCCCTTCGAAGGGGGTAGGGGGATGACCAACAGCTACTATAAAACTATAAACTCAACTATAACTACAATACAAATTCCCCTCCTTGGAGGGGGTAGGGGTGGGTTTTTAGCTTGAGCCTATACTTTTAAAAGATCAAGCTACGGAATCAAACTATAAAGTATAGTGGCCTTTTCTTCTAACAGGAAAGCCAACACCACATCCAGCACCAGCAGGAAGAAACCTTGCAATACAATAGATTGCCCCCAGCCAAGCAGCTGCTCCGTTTTAGGTGACGATTTCGATTTTTCTTTCAGCCATTGGCCCAATAGCAGGTAAGCCACATCCAGGCCAATGTTCAGGTATAATATCTTTATATACCACTCGTGCAGTTTTATACTTTCCTGCAGGCTCAGGGCAGCCGGGTCTTCCGATAACAGCATGTACAGGGCCACCGATGCGATGATCATGTTCACGATGTTCCAGTAAATGTTCATCTGGAAAAAGAAACGCTTGTTGCGCGTGGCCCGCATCAGTTTAAAACTACTGAAAAGTATGTTCAGCAGCGCCCATATCCCCAGGGCTATCATACCGAATTTTAGCGTTTCGTTCTGGCTCAAGTTAAATGTTGCCAGCGAGTTAGTTTGTGCCATTGCCACCCCCGACAGCATCATAAACAACAGCAGGCAAAGGTACTTTTTCATATTAAAAAGGTTGGTTATTGTTGTTACCAACGTCTTGAATTGCATTTTAGCATATCCGGGTCCGAAAAGCGACGGACTTTTACGCTGGCTCGTAGGCATGGCAGCAGCAGTTATGGTTCGGTTCGGATAGCCTGCGCATCAATGCCAATGTTCACTTGAGGGAGTATGGTCTGGTTGCCGAGCGACTTATCGGAGCGGTAAACCAGGTTCCAGTGGGTACGGTCGATGTTAAAGTTGGCGATAACCCGCAGCAGGCTGTCCTGGAGCACTATTTTGGCTGGAAACCGGATGCTTTTGGTCACATCTTTTATAGTCAGGTTGCCTGTAAGCAGGTGGGTGGCGCCTTTAACACGTAATTCGTTATCGGTTGCAGGTATTGGGGTTTGAGATTTATACCTGGTGCTGTCGTAAGGGGCGATGCTAGTAAGCTCAAACGTAGCTTTAGGATAGCGTTCTACGTCAAAAAAATCTTCGGAGAGCAGGTGTTTTGTAAGCTTTGTATTGTCTTCGGCACCTATTGTTTTATCGGCGGCGCGGGTACCGGGCATGTTCAGTTCCAGGCTTCCGCCGGTCAGCTGGCCATTGTCCATCAGCAGTTCGCCCTGGGTGGGGTCAAAAATACCGTTGTGCCGGCCTGTAATTCTGGCGCCTATCCAGGTTATTTTCGTTTTGGCCGTATCTAATTTATATACTTCCGATACGGGAGCCTGAACGCGTGTTGTAATAGCTTCGCCTACTTCGGCTTCGTCGGTCTTAACAGAAGTATCGCAGGCAGAGAGCAGCATTGCCAGCAGCAATAGCGGCAAAAATAAAACGTGTATGCGTGGTTGCCAATGCCTCATGCTGCTGCTTATTTACTTAAAAGCCTACGCCAATGTATAGCTGCGCCACACCCGTTTTTATGTTTCGGCCAAAAGGCAAACCGGTATCGCCTTCATCCATCAGTTCGGCCAGGCCCAGGTTATAGCGTGCACCCAGTCTAGCAAACCCAATGCGGTATTCGGCACCTCCGGCAAAACCATAGTCAAAGGTGTTCAGGTCGTCGAGGTTAATTTCGTTTCCGTCTTCTTTCGAGATCATCATAACGCTTAGTTGCGGGCCCAGGTGCAGGCTAAAATTATCGTTAAGGTTATACACTACCAGGAAAGGTAGCTCCAGGTAATCGAAACGGTATTCTTTATCAGCCTTAAAGCCTTTGCGTGAGTATAAACCCTCTATCTGCAACGAGAACGACTCGCTTAAAGCAAACTGCGCATAAGCTCCCCCATGGAAACTCGCAAACGGGTCCAGGCCATCGGCATCGTTGCCATTCACCATTGTGTAGTTTAAGCCACCTTTTAAACCAAACCCCGAGTTAGGAGCATCGCTTCCGCTCAGCCTGTTATGGTCTTGCTGTATAGTGGTTGGCCCAAGTATTTCTTCGGGCTCGGTTTCTTGGGCGAATGCGCTTAAGGTTAGTAGTAGCGTAACGGCCGTTAACAGGTACTTTTTCATAGTTTTATACTTAGTGCCAGGTGTGTTATAGTTGCCCGGCAAAGTAGTATACTTTAAATACTATGTATAAAGTTGCAATCGGCTGGTAAGCCACCACTTTTTATGATGTTCCGGAGTAACTATAAGTGTAAAAGTGATTTACAGGTTTGCTAACGCGAATGATAAAATAATTAGCAGTTTTTATACTTTGCTGCTTAAGAGTTGGATTTTATAATACTTTTTAAGGCTTACTCACTTTAAATACACACATATTTGTGGATAACTTTGTTGATTCAACATACTTATCCACATTTACACACATAGTAAAAACGCATTATTTACTACCTGGAACGATGCTTTAAAAAACTTATACACCATGCGTTTTCCTCCTGCTAAAGGTTTTAGTTTTTGCACAGATAGTATAAACTTCCTCCTGATTTTGTAAAACCAAGCACCGTTATAGTTGTTACCTTTGCGTTATGTTAAAGATCGCCTGGTCCCGGATGTTTGCGCACGCCCTGCCCGAAGGTCATCGTTTCCCGATGGCCAAGTACGACCTTTTGCCCGAGCAGCTGCTTTACGAAGGCACCATAACCGAAGCCAACCTGTTTGCGCCAGAACCACTCCCCGATCAGTTTATAGTTGATACCCACGACCCCGAATACTGGCACCGGCTCCGGCATTTGCAGCTAACTCCTTCCGAAATACGAAAGACCGGTTTTCCGCTATCCGAAGAACTGGTAAACCGCGAAATTGTGATCATGAACGGAACGGTGCAGGCTGCTTTGTTTGCGCTGGAATTTGGCATCGGGATGAATATTGCCGGCGGCACGCACCACGCTTTTACCGGCCGGGGCGAAGGCTTTTGCCTGTTAAACGACATTGCCATTGCGGCCAACTACCTGCTCAACTATAAAAGTATAGGCAAAGTGCTTGTAGTGGACCTCGATGTGCACCAGGGAAACGGCACCGCCCAGATATTTGCCAACGAGCCGCGCGTATTTACTTTCAGCATGCACTGCGGGCACAATTACCCATTTCATAAAGAACAATCGGACCTGGATGTGCCACTGGCCGAAGGCACCGACGACGCTACTTATCTGCGCCTGCTAAAATCTATACTTCCGGAACTAATAGACGAGGTGCAGCCGGAATTTGTGTTCTTTCAGTCGGGGGTGGATGTGCTGGCAACTGATAAACTGGGCAAACTGGGCATGAGCATAGCAGGCTGCAAAGAGCGCGACCGCACGGTGCTGGAGCTTTGCAAACGGCACAATTTACCGGTGGCTGTAAGTATGGGAGGCGGCTACTCAAAACAGATAGCGCATATTGTAGAGGCACACGCCAACACATTCAGGCTGGCCCAGCAATTATACTTTTAAGCTGATGCCTGACTATAGAACTGAGTTATAACTTGCAGTAATTCCGCATCAGTGGGTGTGGCTTTATACTTTAGTTCGGGGCGAGCCTGCACCATGCGCAGCAAGCGGCTATGTTCCTGCCTGAAAAGTATAAGCTGATCTTTCTGTCCATCAAGCAAAGACTCTATTACCGTGAATACACTTCCAAAAGCGGCATCGGGTGTGGCGCTTTCGATTACAATTATAGTTTGCGTAGCGTCCTGCAACAGCTGTCGCGCATAGTGCAATACCAACTCCCCCGACTCCGAATCAACATCCAGCACAGCCACATCAGGCAACTGCTTTTTTACCTGTTCCAGCAAAGGGTTCTGGTAAACTACAGGCTGGCCTTGCGCCATTAACCGAATGTATAGCAACCCTTTCATTACTGAACTATAAATTTTGAAGTCTTATGTTTGCCTTGCCTGTTCGTTGCTTTTAAAAAGTATAAACCTGATTTTAACTGGCGCAAAGGCAGGTTGTTGTACTGTTTGTAACCGTTGCCACTGCTATAAACCTTCCGCCCGATAGCATCATACACTATAAAACTTATAGGTTCGGAGGCCTCAACACGCACATTAGGTTCTGTTTTTCCGGCAGGGTTTGGGTAGATGCTAACTATAAGATCTTCAGCAGGCTGCATAGGGCCCGCCTGGTAGCCGGAGGTTTGTTGCAGCAAGTATAAACCGCCGCCCTGCGTGCCAACTGTAAGGTATAGTTTTCCTGGACCGCCTAAAGCTGCCGCTGTTATACTTAAACCTGTCCCGAACCGGGTGCCCTGCAACGCATCCGTAAAAGGATTCTCCAGAAAGTCGGTTTCAGGTATAAACTCCTGGTTGAGGATGGCCGGCAAGTTACGGTATACTTTTATACTTCCGCTATCGTCGGTGGTAAGTAGGTCGGTGTTTCTGTCGCCGTCTATATCTATAGTTGCGGGGTGCAGGTTGCGCTTATCAAACCCGAAAGTAATGCCGCCCAGGCTGGTTTGTGTTAAACTATAGGTTGGAGTTGATGCCGAGCCGTTATTCGTGTATAGTTGCAGTTCGCCGGTAGCTTTGCCAAGCAGCATATCCGGGTCGCCGTCCAGGTCTACATCGGCAAATGCCGGTGAGTCTCCTTCCACTGCTGTTAAAAGTTGTTGGCGATCGCTGAAATTATAGGTGGCATCGCCGGGGTTGGGCAAATAAACAATGCGCGTTGTGTTGCTCTGTATCTCTTTATAGGTAAGTATAAGGTCCGGTTTATTGTCTCCGTTCAGGTCTGCGAAGGTTGGTTTTATACTTAGCAATTGCTCGTTGGAAAGGTCCAGGTAATCGTCGGTCACAAGTGTAAAAGCGGGGTTAGCTGCGTCGCCTGTATTTCGGAAAAAACTTATAGTGGATGTATAGATTCCGTTGCGGTAAGCCGCCTTGTTGCCCACCAGCATATCTAGGTCGTTGTCGCCATCCAGGTCAGCAAAAGCCGGGTAAGCCCCCTCGCCCAGGTCTATCGTCTGGTGCTGCAGAAAGTTATCCTGCACAAACTCAAAGTCAGGCTGATTTATAGTTCCGTTATTTCGGTAAAGCCACACCGAATGCTGCAGGTCGGGTCGGTCTTTGGAGTCGTTCAGGTTGGAGGTTACCAGCAGGTCCGGCACCCCATCGAATGTTACATCTTCGTAGTAAGCCGCCGGAAACTTAAGTCCGTTTGCCTGTTGCGTGTTCCCCGGAAAAACTCTTTGCAATTCGTCCATTAAAGCCTCCTGGGCGGTGCCTTTGTTCTGCATCAGCACCAGTTCGTTACAGGCCACAGCTCCGGTCAGCAAGTCCTGGTCGCCGTCGGCATCCAGGTCCAGTAACAGCAGTGTGCTGCCGGTGTGGCCGGTGTGCTGCGGGGCGGTTGTTCTGCACTCAGCCCCGAAAACGTAGTTAGTACAGCCATCGCATTCGGTTATTTCGCCCCACCACGAGGTGTTACGCACATATTTCAGGGTGTTGCAGCCCAGGCTTTCCTCTATGCGCATATTCTGGAAGTACTCCAGCTTTTGCCCATGCCCAAACTCCGATACTAAAACATCCAGGTCGCCGTCGCCATCCACATCGGTTATAGCCGGGATATCCGCACTCAGAATTTGCAGGTTTATACCCTGGTTGTAAAGTATAGCTTCTTCGGCAAGTATAAACCGGGGCAGTTGGCTGGCATCTTTTTCCTGCCGGTATACTTTAATGCCCAGTGGCGTGCTGGTAAAAATATCTTTCAGGCCATCGCAGTTATAGTCGCGCAGCAGCACCCAGGCAGTCAGGTCCTCCGGAAAAAGCGTTTCGTATTCGGGGCTATACTTGTAGTGCCAGTTTCCATTTTGCTGCACGGCCAGCCAGGTAAATGCTTTGTGCTGCATGCGGTCGTAGGCAAACAGGTCGGGTTGCTTATCGTTGTTCAGGTCTATAGTAGAAAACTGCGGAGAACTTAGTCCGCCGCTCCAGGGCTGAGGCACGATAGCCTGGTTTATAGTTATCGGCACATTATGGCGCAGGGCAAACTGCAATGGCTGTTGGGCAAACGCGTTTAATGCAACAAGTATAAACAGCCACAGTGCTGCGAAATATTTCATAGTAGTAGGGAAGTGGTGCCTTTGCAGTTTTGGATGTATATTGCAACCAGTTTGGCAGCAAAATGTTAACGTAAACCGCTACAGCTTTTATACTTTAAAATTAACTATTTCATGCAGACCAGCATCGAATTTCTATATCAAAAATACCTGGAATGCCGCCACGTAAGCACCGACTCCCGAGCCGACCAGGACCAAAGCCTCTTCTTTGCCCTGAATGGCCCCAATTTTAAGGGAGCAAAATTCGCTGAAATGGCCCTCGAAAAAGGTGCTAAATATGCTGTAGTAGATGACCCCGAACTGGCTGCCGACAATGTTTTTGTGGTAGATGATACCTTGCAAACGCTGCAGGACCTGGCTTGCCATCATCGCAAAACGTTAAGTATACCTGTTATCGGCATAACCGGCAGCAACGGTAAAACCACCACCAAAGAGCTTATTTATACGGTGCTGGCCCAGAAATTCAACACACTGTATACGCAGGGCAACCTGAACAACCATATTGGCGTGCCGCTTACGTTATTGCGCATTAAGCCGGAGCACGAAATGGCTATTATTGAGATGGGTGCCAACCACATTGGCGAAATAGAACTGCTTTGCTCTATAGCCCTGCCAACACACGGCATGATCACGAACATAGGAAAAGCGCACCTCGAAGGTTTTGGTAGCCTGGAAGGCGTGGCACGCGGCAAAAGCGAACTATACGTACACCTCGATAAAACCGAAGGCACTGTTTTTATAAATACCGGCAATGAGCACCTGGTGCGCATGAGCCGCCGCATTAACAGCAAAGTAACTTACCCAAACCCCAACGATTTTTACTACAGCGAACTCCTGGAAGCATCGCCATACGTGGTGTACAAAGACGAAGAAGGCACCGTGGTGAATACGCAACTGGTAGGCAACTATAACTACGAGAACATGGCCGCTGCCGCCTGCATTGGCAAATATTTTGGTGTGAGTTTACAGAAAGCTAATGAAGCTATTGCCAACTATAGCCCGGTAAACAACCGCTCGCAGGTACTGCAAAAAGGCAGCAACACCATTATTCTGGATGCCTACAATGCTAACCCGACCTCTATGGCCGCAGCTATCCGCAACTTTGGCAAAATGAACGCGAAGCACAAGGTGGTTATACTTGGCGATATGTTTGAGATGGGCAAAGAAAGTATAGCCGAGCACACCTTACTTGGCAACATTGCTTCCGAAGAACCAATTGGCACCGTCCTGCTTTGCGGAAAAGACATGCAATATGCCGCACAAGCTAACAGTAATTTCAAGCATTTCGAAACGAAGCAGGACCTGCAAAACTGGCTACAGCAAAATAAGATATCTGATAGCTACATCCTGATAAAAGGTTCCCGTGGCATGGGGCTGGAGACGTTGGTAGAGTTGTTGTAGTTTTGAACTAAGATTCTTAAGATTTATAGATTTCAGGATTAGGCTATAGTAAAACATAATCAGAACCTGGATAATTTGAATTAGATCGGATTATGTAGAGACGCAATACGTTGCGTCTCTTTTTCATTCCTGAACTGTGATATTTATGATGGGTGTGATATTTTATGATGCCTTGCTATAGTTTATAGTTGGTTTAAAATCCTGTGAATCCTTTAATCCTGTGAATCCTGATTCAGACAAAAAAAGAGACGCAAAATATTGCGTCTCTACATGTTCATTTCAATCCCCACCAATCCAATAGCAGACTAACTCCAGCCTAATCCCATAATCCTTTAAAAATCTTAGTCCTAAAAAGGCGACTCAAAGTTTCTCAACAGCGGCAGCACTTCATCTTTCGGCGATACCAGTGGGTTCTCAATTCCCCAGTCTATACCTAATTCAGGGTCGTTCCAGAGCAGGCCACCTTCTGAGGTTGGTTCGTAATAATCGGTGCACTTGTACAGGAAAGTAGTGTTGTCTTCGAGGGCTACAAAACCGTGGGCAAAACCTTCGGGCACGTAAAATACATTCTGCTTATCAGCATCTAACACACAGGTAACATGCTGGCCATAGGTCGGGGAGTTTTTACGCAGGTCAACGGCTACATCCAACGCGCGACCTGAGGAAACACGTACCAGTTTGCCCTGCGCAAAAGGTGGCTTCTGGAAATGCAAACCACGCAAAACACCTTTTTTAGAGACCGATTGGTTATCCTGCACAAAGTCTGGTTGAATATCCAACGGCTCGAACCATTTCGTACTGAACGTCTCTAAAAAATATCCCCGGTCATCGCGAAAAACCCGTGGCTGAAACTCTATTAAGCCCTCTATCTCAAACGTCTTAAAATCCATTTATACTTTATAGTTTATACTTTACTTAGGTTGGCAACTTCATTTATAGCGCGCTGATAGCGTTGTATCACAAAGTTCACATCAAATTTAGTTTCGGCAATATGGCGGCTGGCTTCGCCCATTCTCTTTAGTTGTTCCTGTGGCATTTGCAGCATCTGCTCCATTTTATCAGCCAGGTCGGGGGCGTTGCGTACACGGCACAGCAGGCCGTTTATACTTTGCTGCACCACCTCGCGGCAGCCCGGCACGTTTGTCGCGATCAAAGGTTTGGCCATGGCGGCTGCCTCCAGTAGTGTGCGTGGCGTGCCTTCCCGGTATGATGGAAGCACCACACAATCGGCTTGCGCAATTATAGTTGCCACATTGTCTGTAGTGCCTAAATAATCTACAGCACCTTCGCTCAGCCAGGCATCCAGCACCGTTTGTTTTATACCAAAACGGCTCCGTTCATCAACCTGGCCCAGCAACTGGCATTTTATAGTTGGGTACTTCTCTTTTAGCAGGCGGCAGGCTTCCATGTATTCGGCTATACCTTTCTCATAGAGCACGCGTGCTATCATCAGAAATGTAAAGGGAGCCGATGTGTCTGGCTTAGGTTGTGGTTTAAATGCCTCGAGGTCTATACCTGAGCCAGGCAACACTTCGGTTATACCGGCACGCACCAGTTTATGCTTCAGGAAAAGCTTGCGGTCGTCGTTGTTCTGGAAAAACACCTTTTTAGGGTACTTAAATGCCTGCTTGTATAGTTTAAGCGCTATGTTAGAGATGTAATCCTTTTTGATGAACACCGTACCCAGCCCCGATACATTGTTGATGGCCGGAATGCCAGCCCAGTGCGCTGCAATAGCCCCATAAATATTGGGTTTTATAGTATAGTGCAGCACGGCATCGGGCTTAACGCGGGAATATGCACGATACAGGCGCCAGGTAAGCCACAGATCTTTAAACGGGTTGGTGCCTTTCTCCATCGTTACGGGCACAAAACGGCAGCCGGCTTCTACCAGGCGCTTCGCGTATTTGTCGTGCGGCGCAATAGCTACTACTTCGTGGCCTTCGGCAAGCAGGGCCTTTATCAGGCTTAGCCGAAAGTTGTAGATGTTCCAGGAAGTATTGACTACAATAGCGATGCGCATAAATGCTTTATAAGTCCTAAAAGCGGTACAAGTTACCTAAAATAGAACTATCATCTCAAAAAATACCCTAAATTGCATGTATTCTTCCCAAACCTTTTACCGCACCAAACAACTTTATGCCTGTTACTGCCTTTTTGCATACACATGTGCTTGTAATAATTTTATTCCTGCTGCTATTTACTTTTAAAGTTGTCCTGCTGCTCTTAAACAAACACGATACACTTACCAGCGTCCGCAACAAAACCAAAGTGCCCGAAATGGTGCTCGGTACGCTTATACTTATTACAGGTGGTTGGCTGCTCTTTAACTACAACGGAGGTATCCCTACCTGGCTCGTTATAAAAATAGTGTTGGTGCTGGTGGCAATTCCGGTTGGCATAATTGGCCTGAAACAAAACAATAAAGTATTTGCCGTAGTTGCCCTCTTGCTGTTTTTGTATGTATATGGCATTACCGAAACCGATAGCCTCTTTATGCAGGAAGTAGTTGCAGAACGAAGCATAGTAAGCCCAACTCCCGGAACAGACGCAACCGAAACAGGCGAAATCAGTTTAAACACTCCTGGCCCGGCACCTGAGGAGATTGTTGCCTCGTTAAACGAAACAGCCCTGACCAATGCCTGGGCTATTTACGTAAACGAATGTGCCAATTGCCACGGCGAAGACGGTGCTAAAGGAACAAGCGGCGCAGCCAACCTGCAACAAAGCCAACTTAGCCTGAATGCACGTAAAGAAGTTATTGCCAACGGACGTGCCCTGATGCCTGCTTATGGCAGCAAACTAAACGAACAGGAACTGGACCAACTGGCAGCTTATACCATGACGCTTAAAGAATAATTAATGGGTAAACAGAAATTTTACGAAACCGCTAAGCCGCAGGAAACCGCGGTACTGGTGGCCGTACCGGGCTACCGCCAAACTGATGAACAGACAAAAGAGTACCTCGATGAGCTTGCTTTTTTAACCGAAACCGCCGGTGCCGAAACTATAAAACGCTTTGTACAGAAACTCGAAAAACCGGACCGCGCCACGTTTGTAGGTAGTGGTAAGCTGGATGAGATAAAAGCTTTTGTAATAGAGCACAACGTGGATATGGTTATTTTTGATGATGACCTGAGCCCCTCGCAGGTGCGAAACATTGAGCGCGAACTACAGGTAAAGATCGTAGACCGCAGCTTACTTATACTTGATATTTTTGCCCTTCGCGCTAAAACTGCCCAGGCCCACGCCCAGGTAGAGATGGCTCAGTACCAATACCTGCTGCCACGCCTTACCAACCTCTGGACTCACTTATCCAAGCAAAAAGGTGGTATCGGTATGAAAGGCCCCGGTGAAACAGAGATCGAGACTGACCGCCGTATAGTACGCGAAAAAATAACCTTGCTGAAAGAGCGTCTTAAAAAATTCGAGAAGCAGAACTATGAGCAACGCAAGTCGCGTGCGGCTATGGTTAGAGTGGCCCTGGTAGGTTATACCAACGTTGGCAAATCCACCATTATGAACCTGCTGTCAAAATCGGAGGTTTTTGCGGAGAACAAACTGTTTGCTACTGTCGATGCCACGGTGCGCAAGGTAGTTTTCAACAACATCCCGTTCCTGCTATCCGACACGGTAGGGTTTATCCGTAAGCTACCAACCAAACTTGTAGAAGCATTTAAATCTACGCTGGATGAGATACGCGAAGCGGATCTGCTGGTGCATGTCGTAGATATTTCGCATCCGTCTTTTGAGGAGCACATCGAAGTAGTAAACGATACCCTGAAAGATATAAATGCAGTTGACAAACCAGTGTTACTGGTGTTTAACAAAGTAGATCTATACTTACAGAAGCGTGAGCAGGAAATGCAGGAAGAAGGCGACGAAGTGCTACCATCTATCGAAGACCTGAAAGCTACTTATATGGCGAAGATCCATGCTCCGGCCCTTTTCATTTCGGCAACAAATAAGATCAACATCGATGGCCTACGCGAAGAACTGCAGCGCCGCGTAGAAGAAATACATTACGAACGCTATCCGAATAATGTATAAGCTTACATAACCACAACTATAAAAGAGCTGCCTTCGGGTAGCTCTTTTTGTTTTAGCTCGATTTCTATCACCTATAAACTTATCCGCTGGCGCGAGTTTCCTGACTCGTGACTTTATAACAAATGTTGATACTCCCGACCCAACTGGCCCGATAGGGACAAACAGTGCCGCTGGCTATATTGCAAACCCACCCCTACCCCTCCAAGGAGGGGAATTTCTGCTGTAGTTACAGACTGCTTTATAGTGCTATAGTCACCGTTAGTCAAACCATTGCTAACCCCTCATATCTAATCTCTCTATCTTCAAACTCTCGTTCTCCCCCTCCGAGGAGGGGCATGTCTGCTATTGCTATGTTTAAAAGTATAGTTCTATAGTTACAAGTATAGGTTCAGAGTAGTACACTAAGTGGTTTCAGTCATCATGTATAACATCTTACAGCTTACACCAATCAGCCAACTATAGCCTAACTATAACCTTTACTAACTTCAGTCAGCACACCAGCTCCATCCGGCTTTTGCCAACCACAACTATTTACTGGTACTTACAGTAAAGACACAGAACTAAAGCAATAGCGTTATGCTGCTGTTTTAATCGATTTTAGAACAAATGAAGACATTATATATACTGAGGCACGCTAAATCGAGCTGGGAGTTTGATGAACTAAGCGACCATGACAGGCCTCTTAACAAACGCGGCCGCACCGACGCCCCCTTAATGGGACGCGAGCTGGCATCACGCGGAGAAGCGCCTGCCCTTATCATATCGAGCCCTGCTGTACGCGCGCTAACTACTGCCAACCTGGTAGGTAAAGAACTTGGCTACGACCCGGACCACATCCTGATCGATGACCGAATTTACGGTGCCGATAAGAAAACGCTGCTGGAAGTAGTACGCGAATCGCCTGCTGAAATAGACAGCGTTATGCTGGTAGGCCACAACGAAGCCCTGACAGAATTTGCCAACATGCTGTCGCCGGAAGTAATAGGCAGTATACCTACTGCAGGCCTTGTAGCGCTAAGTTTTAACTGCGAAAGCTGGTACGAAATAGACCGCGACAATGCCTCCTACAAGTTTTTCGACTTTCCTAAGAACTATAGATAGAGCTGAATCAGCTTTATAAAATCACCCTATCTGCTGTATTGTCAGATGCCGTTAAACTATAAACATTTGGCTGCAGCAGCGCATATTATACTGAAATGGATAAAGAAAAGAATAAGAAAAGTCAGACAAAGCCTGAGTTTATAAACCGGGAGTTAAGTTGGCTTGCCTTTAACTATAGAGTGCTGCAGGAGGCCCGCGATAAAAGTGTGCCTTTGCTGGAGCGTATTAAGTTTATGGCTATTTTTTCGTCTAACCTCGACGAATATTTTAAGGTGCGCGTAGCCACCATGAAGCGCCTGGTTAAACTTAAACGCAAAACCCTCGAAAAGCTGGATAACGACCCGGCCGAAACCCTGAACCAGGTACTGGAAGAAGTTAAAAAGCAGCAGGAAGAATTTGGACAGGTATTCCGGGAAGGCATACTGGCCGACCTGGAAAAGGAGAACATCCACTTGCTGACCGAAGACGACCTCAGCACAGCTCAGAAAAAGTTTATAACAACTTACTTTAAGGAAAACCTGCAGCAAATACTGGTACCCATGCTGATGGATGATACCGATACGCACTTTTTCCTGAAAGACCAGACAGTGTACCTGACGGTGCAGATGAGCGACCCTAAAAACAAGAATGCAGCACCCGAGCAATACGCTATGCTGGAAGTGCCAACCAAAAAACATGGAAGCCGCTTTATAAAACTGCCTACCCAGAAAGACAAGCGCTATGTTATGTTTATTGATGATGCCATCCGCGCCTGCCTGCCACTGCTATTCCCGGACTATAAGCAATTCGATACACATGCTGTAAAAGTATCGCGCGATGCTGAGCTGGATATTGAAGAGGATGTGACGGCCAGCCTGATGAGCAAAATAAAGAAAGGCCTGAAAAAGCGGGAAATAGGTTCGCCGGCCCGCCTGCTCTACGACCCGGAAACACCGCAAAGCCTGCTCGATGCAATTATGGCGCATACCGGCATCACAGAAGAAGAGCTTGTAGAGGGCAGCAAATATCATAACTTCCGAGACTTTTTTGGCTTCCCGGACTTTAATACCCCGGACCTGAAGTATGATCCGCAACCTACGCTGCAGCACCCGCTTTTAGCAAAAGAGTCCAGCATTCTGGGGGCTATGCAAAAGCAGGATTATATGGTACACTACCCGTATCAGACTTTCGATTATGTGGTAAAATTGTTTAACGAAGCAGCCTCCGACCCTACTGTAACTGCTATAAGCGCCACCTTATACCGTGTGGCCGATGGTTCGGCTATTGCCAAAGCGCTTACCAAAGCAGCCAAAAACGGGAAGCTGGTAACAGTTGTGGTGGAACTTAAAGCACGTTTCGACGAGGAATCGAATATTTTCTGGGCTGGCAAACTACAGAAGGCGGGCGCTAATGTTATACTTGGCATCCCCGACCTGAAAGTGCATTCGAAGCTTGGACTGATAACCCGCAGCGAAAAAGGGAAGATGGTAAGTTATGCTTACCTGAGCACGGGCAACTATAACGAGGACACTTCTACCATTTATGCCGACCACGCACTGTTTACCAGCGACAGACGTATTACCCGCGATGTAGAGCAGGTATTCAACTTCTTTATAGACCGCCAACCAGACAAAAGCTTTAAGCACCTGTTGGTAGCACCTATAAATATGCGAAACAGGTTCACGGAGCTGATTAATACCGAGATAAAGAATGCGAAGAAAGGACTGCCGGCATCTATGATATTAAAGATGAATGCACTGCAGGACGAGCGCATGATGCGAAAACTATACGAGGCAAGCCAGGCTGGCGTAAAAATAGAGTTGCTGGTGCGCGGTATCTGCTGCCTGAAACCCGGCATTGCCGGCCTCAGCGACAATATTACCGTGCGTAGTATAGTTGATCGTTACCTGGAGCATGCCCGGGTATATATCTTCCATAATAACGGAGACGAAAAAATATACATTGCTTCTGCTGACTGGATGACACGTAACCTTAGCCGACGAGTGGAAGTTGCTTTCCCGCTTTACCAGGAAGACCTGGTGGAACAGGTACGGACAATTATAGATATGCAGCGCGCTGACAATACCAAAGCCCGGAAAGTTGATAACAATTATATCAAGAAAAGATCCGGAGAGGCAGTAAGGTCGCAATACACTACCTACAGTTACCTGGAGAGCCTATTACCCGAAGACCTGAAACCAAAACAGGACCAGGAATAAAGTATAGAAGTAAGCTATATAACAAGTATAAAACAGAAGAGGCGGGATACCCCGCCTCTTCTGTTTTAATAATTAAGCTGCTACCGGCTCCGTATGGTCGGCAACATAGGTTACAAAATCTCCTACAGTATTAATCGGCACTTCGTCCGGTATCTCTATCTTAAAGCTTTTCTCCAGCGCAAGTATAATATCTACCAAATCAAGTGTATCAAAGCCCAGTTTCTGTTCCAGGCTAACGTCAGTGTGTAAGCGGTTAGGCTTAACTTTTTTGGTTCTGCTAATGATCCGGATAACCTCCTGCTCAATAGCGCTGTATGTTGTAATCATGGGTACTGTTAATATGTGTATTCTCTTACTTTATCATTTTGTGGCACTTCGGCCTGTTTCTGTTTCAGGGTAGTCTGCCGTTTATTTTTTCCTATCAGTTTATCTTTTACTCTTTCGTTCAGCAGGTACATTACCGGCACCACCAGCAGCGTAACAATGGTTGCAAAGCTCAAACCGAAAATAATGGTCCAGGCGAGCGGGCCCCAGAAGGCAGCACTGTTACCTCCCATAAAAAAGTTGGGCTTAAACTCCGTGAACAAAGTATAAAAGTTAAGGTTAATGCCCAACGCCAGCGGTATCAAGCCAAGTATAGTAGCCGTTGCAGTTAGTAGTACCGGGTTAAGACGGGTTTTACCGGCCTCTACTATAGCTTCTTTCAGCTCTTTGCCTTCCGCTAAAAGCAGGTCCGTAAACTCAACTATAAGTATACCGTTCTTCACTACTATACCTGCCAGCGCAACTATACCAACCCCGGTCATCACCACCGAAGCATCCATATTAAATATAGAGAAGCCCAGCAGCACACCAATAATACTGAACAGCACTTCTGTTAAAATAATGAATGGTTTCGATACCGAGTTAAACTGTGTTACCAGCACCAGGAAAATAATGAAGAAGGCTGCCACTAACGCAAACATCAGGAAATTGGCAGTTTCTTCCTGGTCTTCCTGCTGGCCGCCCATTTTTACCTCGTAGCCTTCCGGCGTCTGGAAGTTTTGTAGCGATTGCTGTATCTGCTGCACCACTTCGTTGGCGTTATACCCCGTCAACACATTCGATTCCAGGGTAACCATACGTTTCAGGTCTTTGCGTTTTATGCCGCCATAGGTAGTGCTATAGTCTATACTTGCCACCGACGACAGCGGGATCTGGCGCACCAGGCCACTGTTCATATCGCGGTAGGTAATGCGCATATCCAGCAGGGCATCAATGTTATCGCGGTAAGGTTTGGCATAGCGCACCTGTATCGGGAATTCATCCTCATCAAGTTTAAATTTAGAGGCCTCCTTACCAAAAATAGCCGTACGCAACTCCGAGCCGATCTGGGCTGTACTTAAACCTTCGCGGTTGGCCCGCTCGCGGTTTATGTTTATCACGATTTCAGGTTTGCTGTCCTCCAGGTCCGATTTAAGTCCTTCGATACCGTCAATGTTCTGGTTGCTGATGTACTGCTCTACATTTTTAGATAGGGCTATCAGCTCGCCAAATTCTTCTCCTGATATTTCGATGCTGATAGCTTTGCCGACCGGCGGGCCGTTCTGTTCTTTGTCCACTGTTATTTCGGCGCCTGGTATACCTCTTACCACATCGCGTATCTCGGCAAGGTAGTCTGAGGTTGATGTTTCGCCGACACGGTCCATGTACTCTACAAAAGCAACCGTTACTTTTCCTTTATGCGATTGCGCGGTTGTGCTGCGGTCGTTCTGGTCGCCGGCGCCAATGGCCACGTTCGAGATCACCGACTCCACATCCGGATTATCATTCCCGATCACACTATAAATGCGCTTTTCAACTACCTGCGTAACCGAATCTGTAACAGCCTGGTCAGTGCCGACAGGCATCTGGATGTAAGTATAAACAAAGTTCGGATCGCTGTCGGGGAAGAAAACGACTTTAGGCGAACGGATGCCTACAAGGATAAGCGAAAGTATAAGCAGGCCAAATACACTGCCGAATACCACAACCGGGCGCGAGCCAACCAGCATCCAACGCAGCAACTGCTCATACTTACGCATAAATCGCGGCAGCACATTGTTCTGGAATTTATCGATCCAGCTGGTGAATACATATTTGTTTAGCGCTACAAGTGCCACGAACAGTGTGATCAGGTTTGCGGTGCCATACCAGCCGGCAATGTAAAGTATAACCGCCAGCACCAGGGCACCCAGCATAATGAACACAAACCGTTTCCGTGCCTTAGGGCTGGGCTCCTTTTTCTCTTTCTGCATAAAAGAAGCCGCAAACACCGGGTTTATGATAAAGGCCACTACCAGCGAAGCCATCAGCGTTACGATAAGCGTAATAGGCAGGTAAAACATAAACTCACCAACCACACCCGGCCAGAAAAGCAGCGGAAAGAACGGGGCTATAGTTGTAAGCGTACCGGCCAGCACAGGCACAAACACCTCGCCTGCAGCCACCTTCGCCGACTTAACTATACTTAGATTTGATGTATGGAAAATGCGGTGCGTGTTCTCGATCACCACAATAGCGTCGTCTACAACAATGCCCAGCGCCAGCAAAAAGGCGAACAGCACGATCATGTTCAGCGACACATCGAGCGAATGGAAAACAAAGAAGGCCACGAACATCGAAATTGGTACCGATAAACCCACAAATATGGCGTTGGTGGTACCCATAAAGAACATAAGTATAAGCGTAACCAGAACAAAACCGATAATGATGGTATTGAGCAGGTCGTTCAGGGTGTGCTTTGTTTGAGTGGCCTGCTCACCGGTTACAGTTACTGTCAGGTCGGTGGGCAATACGGCGCCCTGCATTTCTTCCAGCAACTCATCTATTTTGTTAGAGGCTTCTATCAGGTTTTCGCCGCTGCGCTTTATTACGCTCAGGGTTATAACAGGCTTATTGTCGAGGCGGGCATAGCTTTCCTGCTCTTCAAAACCCTCCTTTACCGAGGCTATCTCTTTTAGCTGGATGTTGGCTCCTGCCACCGATTGCACTACTATATCGCCTATCAGGTTGGGGTTAACGTACTGGCCCACTACGCGCACCGAGCGTTTCATTTCGCCTACTGTTACGTTGCCACCTGATATGGTCATGTTTTCCATGGCGATGGCGCGCTCTATATCAGCAAAAGTTACTTTGGCAGCCTGCATTCTATACATGTCCACATCTACCTGCACTTCTTTGTCGAGGGCACCGGCCATGTCTACGCGGGTAATTTCGGTCAGCGACTCAATGCGGTCCTGTATATCTTCGGCATAGTTCTTTAGCTGGTCGAGGCTATAGTTACCCGAAATATTGACCTGCATGATCGGGAACTCCGAGAAGTTAACATCCTGCACGTTTGGCTCCTGGGTCAGGTCGGTTGGCAGGTCCGGACGGGCTTTGTCCACAGCATCTTTCACCTGCTGTTTCGCATCTGTTACGTCCACATCAGTGTTAAACTCCACCACCACCATCGAGAAATCCTGGATAGAGTTGGAGCTTATATTTTTAACACCCGAAATTGATTTTATTTCCTTTTCGATAGGCCTGGTTACCAGGTTCTCCATATCCGAAGGGGACGTGCCGGCATAAATGGTGCTTACAAACACTGTCGGGATCACAACATCCGGAAAATTCTCTTTCTGAATGTTGATGTAAGAAAATATACCTGCCAGCGATATCAGGATCGTGATGATGTAGATACTGGTTCGGTTATCTATGGACCAACTGGTTGGCTTAAACTGCTTCATAGTTTTACGGCTTAATTTTACTTGCTGCCCAGGTTTTGCGCTTGCTCAAATACCACCGGTTGCCCTTCGTTCAGGTTCTGGTAGCCTGCTGTAATTACTTTGTCGTTTGCCGAAAGGCCTTCCAGTATTTCGGTATTGCCTTTATAGGTCTGCCCGGTCTTTATTTCGCGCTTTGTAGCTACCTGCTTATTGCCATCCTGTTTCACGACGTACACAAACTCTGATTTCTCGTCTTTCTGCACCAGGTTTACAGGCACAACTATAGTGTTCTCGTTTTTATAGTCCTGGATGCGTACTACAGCCACCAGGTTAGGGCGCAGGTTCACATCCCTGTTCTTGTCCAGTTCAAGCTCTACAGTAAAAGTGCGGCTCGTAGGGTCGATAAAATTACCTACTACGCTCACGTTTGCCTCTACTTCTTTTTTTAGATCAGGGAAGTATACCAGCGCTTTATCGCCTTTATTTACTTTGGTAAGATAGGCTTCCGATACCTGTGCCACGATCTTGGTACCCGACATATTTACAACCCGAACTATACCTATACCCGGTGCTACAGCTTCGCCGGCATTCGGAATTACCTGGTCTACTACACCGTTTATCGGAGCTGTAATATTATACTGGTCGCGCTGCTGCTGCAAAGCCGACAGGTTGCGCTGCAGTGCTTCCATGTTATTTTTGGCAGTCAGGTATTGCATCTCCGTCCCGATCTTCTGGTCCCAGAGGTTTTTCTGTTTTTCGTAGGCAATGCGGGCCAGGTCGAGGCGGGTTCGTACTTCGGCTAAGTTCTGCTCCAGCACCTGCGCATCTATAGTTGCCATGGTCTGCCCTTTGCTTACACGGTCGCCGGGCTGCACACGCACACTGGTAAGCACACCAGGCACACGGGCACTCACCATCACGTTCTGGTCAAAATCTACATTGCCCTGCACTTCGAGGTAATGGTTAAAAGTGTCGGGTTGCACAGCCATCACCGATACCGGCACTGTTTTACGCTGCGTTTGTCCTCCCTCACCGCTTGCTTTCAGCTCGGCTTCCAGTTTTGCTATCTGCGCATCGAGTTCGGTCTTTTGTTTTTTGAGCTCAGCAAGCTCGGCGGCTTTATCGTTGCTGCCACAGCCCATCAGGCCAAGTATAAAAGTAACAGCTGCTATACCTGTAATTCGTTTCATGTCAGGGGTCGTGAGTTTTTTTATAGTTTTATTTTGTGAGGAGGGTGCCTTTTGCTCTTTCCAGGTTTACTTTGGCTACAAGCGCGTCGTAAACAGCTGCGTAATAGTTTGTCTGGGCTTGTCGCAGGTCGGTTTCTGCTGTTATCACTTCCAGGTTAGAGCCTACGCCCTCCTGAAACTTGATTTTAGCCACCCGTGCAATCTGCTGGGCCAACTGCAGGTTGTCCTGCTGTGATTTTAGCACATCAAGCGAGTTTGTAAGTTCAGTTGAGGCCTGCTTGAGTTCCAGATTTATACTTTGGCGCAGCGTTTCGAATCCGTAACTCGTATTTTCAACAGTTAAACGGGCCTGCTGTGCCTGGTAATGCTTGCGCAAGCCATCAAAAATAGGTACCTGCAGTTGCGCGCCTACATACCCGAAATCAAACCAGTTGCGGTCGGTTGTGTTATTGGCACCGGCACGCACATTCATAATATCCGAGAACGATTCGCCGACACCACTATAGCCGTAGCGTGCATTTAAGTATAGTTTTGGCAGGTAACCTGAGTTTATGTTGCGCAGGTCGAGGGTGGCCAGGTCGCGTTGGGTCTCCAGTATAGAATATTCGATGCGGTTGCTATAGTTAAATTCCTGCGTATCAACTTCTGCTACGTCCACTTCAACTTCGCTAAGCTTATCGGTAAGTGTAATAGGCTGGTTCTGCTCCAGGCCCATCTGGAATTTAAGCAGGCTTTCGCTTAGCTGCATCAGGCGGTCGGCTCTTTGCTTTTCTACTTTCAGGTTGTTGTAAGACACCTTCAGGCGGTCTACATCCAGCTGCTCGGCTACGCCATTCTCAAACATAATACGGGTTTGGCGCAGCAGCGTATCCAGGCGCACAAGGTTCTGGTCCAGCAACTCCATACGCTCACGGTTAACCAGCACGCCATAGTAGGCCTTGCTTACCTGGTCTGCGATCTCGATCTCGGTTTGGGCAGCAGTTTTGCGCGACAGCTCGGTATAGGTTTTGGCTGCTTTTAACCCGATAAGGTACGAGCCATCGAAAAGCAGTTGTGACCCGTTCACAGTTGCCGAACCCGTATAAGGGCGCACAAACGAAATAACCTGCAACCCGTCCTCGCCTTGTTCCGGCGGCACTGTAGAGTAAGTTGGTGTCAATACTATATCCTGCCCTGATGCCAGTTGCTCGGGGGTTAAAGTAAACGGGTTTAGTACCTGCTGTGGCGGCGCTTCGCCACCCCCGAAATCGCTGGGGTCAAGTATAGTTTTCTGACGTACAAAGTTATTGCCCACCTCAACTGCAGCACTTACCTGCGGCAAACCCATCGAGCGTATCTCACCTACCCTGGCCTTGGCAATGTTCTGTTCGTTTCTGGCAGCTTTCAGGTTAGCCCTGTTCTGTAGTGCATATTCTATACTTTGCTCCAGGCTAAACTGCTGCGCTTCCTGTGCCTGCACGTGGCCTGCACAGCACAGAACAAGTATAGCCGCCATCAATTGTACTGTTCTTTTCATGTTTTATTTCGGTAGATGCAAGTATTACTCTTCTTCGGTTACTTCTTTGTACATATTTATCAGCTTATGGCCTTTCAGCGTAGCCATACCCAGCATATAGTGCTCCAAAACAGCCAGTTGCACCTGGCTTATACTATAATGGTTCGGCGGAAAAATATCCGCATTAAAAGGCAGATCGATCATGGCCAGGCGCATCCGGGCCATCACATCCACATCCAGGTCGTTCCTGAAAAGGCCTTCCTGCATGCCGCGCTCAATGTTCCGCTTCACGGTTTCCAGCATAAAACTGTTCTTGTGGCGCATCCATAGTTCCCAGCTTTCCGGGTGGTACTTCTGTAAATCGTTAAAAACGGAAGGGTGAATAACAGATAAAACCTGTTTGGTAAGGGCCATCAGGTGGAAAAGCTCATCTATAGCGTTGGTGGTCTGGTTGGCAAAAGCCTCGCATTCGGTTTGTATGGTGGTAATGTATGTTTCAGTAGAATCGAACACGACCTGGTCTTTGTTCTTAAACCACTTGTAAAGCGTTTTTTTCGACATGGCCAGGTACTGGGCTATGTCGTCCATCGAAACGCCTCTGATGCCGCGCTGACAAAACATATTGAAAGCGGCCTGCAGTATGCGTTGCTGTGGTTGGGTTTGTGCTGCTGTATCCATACCTTAAAATCCGGGCAAAACTATGGAAACATTTTTTATCACGAAAGTTTCCTGCGTTATTTTTAGTTAACACAAGACGGCCCTGTTTGTTCTGTTTCCTGCTAAATCACAAGCACTTACACATACCTGTAATCACCGTTAAAACTATAGTTTAGGGATAAACAGCTGAGTTATACCGACAAACAACTATAAACTTTGTAGCAACTTAGTATTGGTGCAGTTAAGCCAGGCAAACCATACCTTATAAGAGTGATAGAAAAAATAATTTCAGATGCCGAGTACGCTGCGCAGCCTGCTGTACCCACTGCGGCTAAGCGGAATGCGCACCCCGTTTTTAAGCAGGGCAACATGGCTGTCTTTTTCAAGAGGTTCGATGCGGGTGAGCTGGGCCAAGGGCATAATATACGAGCGGTGTACCCGTACAAACTGGTTTGGGTTAAGCACCTGCTCATAATAGCTCATGGTCTTCTTTTTCAGGAAAACGCCGTCGCGGGTATGCACTTTTACATAGTCGTCGCAGGCCTCCAGGTATAAAACATCCTGCATGGCTACGATCCGGATATCGTTGGCAGCCCTGACTACAATGCGGTGTTGTTCTTCGGGTTGCTTGGAAGGCACTTCGTTCAGTTCCTGTGCTTTGTTGCCAGCTGTATTTATAGTTTGCTTTTCCTGCCATTTCTTAAGCGCAGCCTCAAAACGTTCGCGGCCAAATGGTTTTAGGAGATAATCTATAGCGTTGGCTTCAAAAGCTTTTAAAGCATATTCATCAAAAGCGGTAGTAAAAATCACACCAGGTGCCTCTTCTATCAGTTCCAGCATCTCGAAGCCGTTTATTTTGGGCATCTGTATATCCAGGAAAATAAGATCGGGCTGATGTTGCTTTATGGCTTTTATACCTTCAAACCCATCGCCACATTCCTGTGCTATCGTTATTTCCGGATGACTTTGCAGGTATTCGGCAACTATACTCCGGGCCAGCGGTTCGTCATCAATTATAAGGCACTTGATCATAGTTTTGTGGTATGGTTACGGTCGTGGTAAACTGGTTTTGGTGCTGGTTTGTGTGCAACAGGTCGGGGCGGGCAAACAGTAAGTATAACCTGCGCTGCACCGAGCTCAACCCAAACCCGGTTCCTTCTTTGGCCTGGGCGGCATCAGCATCAAAAGGGTTTTGCACACTTATTAAAAGGCTGTTGCCCGATTGCTCTGCTTTTATAGTTATAGTTGTATCGCCGGTGGTGCCGTAAAGCCCGAATTTTATGGCGTTCTCAACTATAGGTTGCAGCAGTAAAGCCGGCAGTTTTAGTTCTTTCGTTTCGTCGGTAGCCTCTACTGTAGTTTGCAGGCGGTGCCCGAACCTTACTTTCTCGATGGCCAGGTATAGCTCCAGTTGTTTTAGTTCTTCTGCTAAACTTACCTGCTGCTTGTTCTCCTTGCGTAAAGTACCCCGCAAAAAGTCGGAAAGCTGCTGTATCATGGTGCGGGCTTGTTCGGGCCTTGCTCCTATAAGGGCACTTATCGAGTTAAGGCTGTTAAACAGGAAGTGCGGTTGCAGCTGCTGTCGCAAGGTAAATAGTTCGGCTTCGCGGGCCAGTTTCTCGGTTGCAGCTTTGCGTTCTTCCATCAGGCGCTGCTCTTTTGTATAGTACCAAAACCAGTTGATCAGTAACAGTAGCAAAACCAGAAACCAGCCAAACACCACCCGCATCGGCAACGAATCGCCTGCAAAATCTAAGTATTGCACATCATCTATAAACCTGCCAACCAGGAAACTATAGATCAGTGTGCAGATGCCGGCCAGACCTAAACTCCATGCTAAAAGTAAAATGCCCTGGCGCAAGGTGGGTTGGTAATAGCGCAGGCCTGTACTTGCAGCATAACCGGCTATAGTTAGCAGGGTGTTGTAGAGCAGCGCATCTTTCAAAGTCAGGGTTAGGCTATAGTTGGCAGGCAGCAACACCAGTACCAACACCCCCGACCAGAAAGCTGCCCACGCCAGGTATAGCCACATTATGCGCATCTGAGCCATTTATAGTTTAGTAACTCTTAATATCGAGTCCGCCGAAAAGGGCTGTACCTTTTATGATGAGCACCTTGTTAGGGTCGTAACCGCCGGGCAGCATCATGCGCTTATCCGACACGCCACCTAATATAGCTACTACTTCATTTCTTACTTCCCAGTGCGGAGGCACGATCAGCGATGTTCCGCCAAATATCTGTGTCGTATCCAGCACGATCGGGTGCTGCATGTCGGCTTGTGTCAGGTTCAGTTCATTACCCCCAAACACGCTCACAATTTCGCCACCTTTAAAGTTTTTAGACAAAATATTACGCTTTACGCCCCCGAAAATGGCTGTGGAGTTAATGTAATCGTCTCCGGATGTGGCTGCATCGCTGGCATAAGTGGTTTCCGTTGTAGCTTCGTTAGATGTAACCCCATAAGGCGGCATCGTTGGTAAGCCTGCTACAAAGCGTGGTCTGTAATCACGTTTCGGTTTCAACATTACCCAAAGCCCGATAACTATAACTACAATTGGCCACAGGTAATTTCGGAAAGATATACCCGGTACGTAATCATCGATCAGGAAAATTACGCCTAACGCCACCGGCAAAATCCAGCCCGGGTTCCGGAACGAGTGTTTGAAACCAATGAACAGGCCGGCGAGTATCGGGATCATCTGCCACGAGAAAAGCCAGCGCGGCAGAAAGACAACGTTCATTTTGTAAGCCAGCAATACCACACCTATAACTACCAGCAGCAGTCCGGCCATTACCCTGCCGCTTCTGTTATCAGCAGGGTTCTTCCAGTTCTTGTACCCTTTGTTCGTGTTTAGATCTTGATTTTCCATAGTTGTTTATGATTAATTTCTGATCAAATGTACTCTGATCAGCGCCTGGCAGCCAGTGCTATTAGGCCAGGCCGGGCAAAAAGTCGGTAAGCTGTAGTTTGTTATCGGTAAGCTGCGACAGCTTTTACATTCACAGCTCTCTCTGAACATAGTAAAGTTGCTATATTATTTTGATTTTACCTTATCCCTGCCCTCTCCTTTGTCGAGAGAGTTATGTTTATCTGCCTTTATTATAGTTGGATTTATAGTTCTATAGTTAGCTTAATCCAACCACCCCTGCCCCTCCTTAGCTAAGGAGGGGAGCTTCTTCAATTGTTATAGTTACAGCTATAGTTTTATAGTTGATGGTATTGTGCGGACAGGTCGCGGCTTGTCCCTACAAAATGGGATTGTAGAGACGCAATACGTTGCGTCTTGTTTCGAACTGCTATAACCTCAACTATAGCCCCTCAGTTAACGAATAGGGTGTCATCAAAATCTTGAAAATCCTTTTATCCTGCAAATCCTGATTCAGACAGTTATCCTGCAAATTATTATCTTTGCATACTATGGTGGAGAACATACAAAAAGTAGCACAGGAGATAGAAGCAGCACCGCTTGGCAATGCAGCTGAGTTGGAGCAGTTCAGAATTACATATATAGGTCGTAAAGGCCAGATCGCAGCTCTTTTCGATAACCTGAAATCGGTTGCACCGGAGCAGCGCCGCGAGGTAGGCCAGCAACTGAACCAGCTGAAAAATCGGGCACAGGAGCGTTTCGACCAGGCACAGGAGCAACTGGCTAATAGCACAGAAAGCACTACCGATACAGGCTTCGATTTTACGCTGCCAACTATACCAAACACCTTAGGCACGCGCCATCCACTTACGCTGGTACGCCGCGAGATCGTGCGTATTTTTGAGCGTATTGGCTTTAACGTAGCCGAAGGACCGGAGATTGAAGACGACTTCCACAACTTTACAGCGCTAAACTTCCCGGAGAACCACCCTGCCCGCGAAATGCAGGACACATTCTTCCTGAGCGAAGACAAAAACAAGTTGCTCCGCACGCATACATCAACAGTGCAGGTGCGCCTGATGGAAAACAACCAACCGCCCCTACGCAGCATTATGCCCGGCCGTGTATACCGCAACGAGGCCATTTCGGCCAGAGCGCACATGGTTTTTCACCAGGTAGAGGGCTTGTATGTAAACAAAGGCGTAAGCTTTAAAGACCTGAAAGAAACCATTTACTACTTTGCTAAGGAGCTTTTCGGTCAGGATACGAAAGTTCGTTTCCGTCCGTCTTTCTTCCCGTTCACGGAGCCAAGCGCTGAGATCGATATTACATGCCTGATCTGCAAAGGCGAAGGCTGCAACATCTGTAAGCAAACCGGTTGGGTAGAGATCGGTGGTTCCGGTATGGTAGATCCTGCTGTACTGGAAAAATGCGGCATCGACCCGAAAGTATACTCTGGTTTTGCGTTTGGTATGGGCATAGAGCGTATCACCATGCTGAAGTACCAGATAAAAGACCTGCGTCTGTTCACTGAGAACGACGTGCGCTTCCTTCGCCAGTTTGAAGGGGTCATTTAATGGCTAAATGGTTGAATTGCTTAATTGTTGGGCTTCGCTGATAGCTGGTTTATAGTTATAGTTTGGCCTTTCAACAATTTAACCATCAAACAATTTAACCATTTAAAAGATGAAATTAGAAGATATACAGACCATTGGTATAGTTGGTGCCGGCACGATGGGGCAGGGCATTGCCCAGATATGCGCACTGGCAGGCTATAAAACCATACTGTTCGATATAAATGCCACTGTACTGGAAAAGGCACAGAAAACCACTACTATAAACCTGGACAAAGGTATTGAACGTGGTAAACTGACGGAAACCGACAAAACTGCCGCCCTGGCCAACCTATCTTATACCGGAAATACCCTGGATCTGCATTGCGATGTTATTATAGAAGCTGTAGTGGAGCGACTGGAGGTTAAGCAAAGTATATTTAAAGACCTTGCCGGCATCAACAAACCCGAAACTATACTGGCATCTAACACTTCCTCTATTCCGATTACCCGCATTGCTGCCGGCATACCAAACCCGGAGCGTGTAGTAGGTATGCACTTCTTTAACCCGGCGCATATTATGAAACTGGTAGAAGTTATTTCGGGGGCTGCCACCAGCCCGGAAGTAGCTTTAACTATAAAACAGTTGGCCCAGAAACTGGATAAAACACCGGTAATGGCGCAAGATTCGCCAGGGTTTATCGTTAACCGTGTAGCGCGCCACTTTTACGTAGAAGGACTAAAGCTGCTGGAAGAAGGTGTGGCCGATGTAGAAACGATAGATAAGCTGATGCAGGCCAGCGGTTTTAAGATGGGCCCATTCGAGTTGATGGACCTGATCGGCGTTGACACTAACTTCTCAGTAACCACCTCTATGTTCGAAGCTTTTCATTATGATGCTAAATTCAGACCGAGCCGCATACAACAGCAGAAAGTGGACGCTGGCCACCACGGCCGCAAAACCGGCAAAGGCTTTTACGACTATAAATAAGCTGTTTGCGCTACTGGCTATAGTTTGGCTGGCTGGCTGCAGATCCGACTCTGTTTCGCCTGGTATACCCAATGTGCCCGTAAACGAGCAGATCAGTGTAAACAGTTTACAATACCCAAGCTTGCGCTATGATGGCGGACACGTTTATATTTCTGGAGGTTATCGCGGCATCATCGTGATCAGACAAAATGCCAGCACGTATCTTGCTTTTGAGCGCGCCTGCCCTTACGACCCCGATGCTGATTGTGGCGTGGTGTCTGTAGATCAATCAAACCTGTTTATGGTACACAACTGCTGTAATTCGCAGTTTAATATGCAGGGTAATGTTACAGCCGGCCCGTCTCTTTATAGTTTACGACAATATAAAACCTCGCTTACCAACAATATACTTTACATTCTCAATTAAATTTTCGCTTTGAGTTTCAGAATATTATAAAAATGTAAAAGTTTTTTTCAGGGTAGTACTTGCATAATCCCTAAAGAGGCTGTAATATTGCATCATCATTCGGCGGTAGAAGCCGCCACTGGACATAAATTCCTCCTTAGCTCAGTCGGTTAGAGCACCTGACTGTTAATCAGGGGGTCCCTGGTTCGAGCCCAGGAGGGGGAGCAAAAGCCACTCAGAAATGAGTGGCTTTTTTGCGTTCAAGGCTTTTCTGTATCTCTACCTTCCCACATCTTCCTATTAACCTTTTACAGGCAATTCCAGTATCAACTAATAGTTATATTTTCATATGAGCGGCTGGTTTATACTTGCTGCTTATTTAACCTAAACCAATAGAACTATGAATAACTTAAGAACATATTTCGCCACGCTGTTTATACTGATGGCATTAACGCTGAGTAGCTGCGAGCTGGTTGGCGATATACTGGAAGTTGGTGTCTGGATGGGTATTATTATTGTTGTACTGATCGTACTGGTAATTGCCTGGATATTCCGAAAACTGAGAGGATAAAAAAAGGGAGCCGAAAGCTCCCTTTTTATTTTTTAGCGCTGCTGGCGCTTCGGCATAGTGCCCAGCAGGTAATCCCAGAGCGGCGACGATACACCGTAAGCTACTTCAGGGTCTTTGTAATGATGAATGCTGTGATGCACCCATAGCGTTTTCAAGAAGTTTTTAGGTGGCGCATAGGCATGCACCGCATAGTGCACCCATAAGTATAAAGCATAGCCAAATAATACTCCGGCTAGAATGCCAAACACAAATTGTCCGAATATCAGCTTGAACACGAAGAAAAGTAGCGAGGCAATTAAAACGCTGACTATAGGCGGCATGGCCAGTCGCTCCTTATCTTTTGGATACTCGTGGTGGTTGCCATGGAACGTGTACTGGATTTTCGATTTCAGAGGTGTGTCGGTTTCCATATGGAAGATAAAACGGTGCGCCGCATATTCCATCAGGCTAAACAGTATCCAGCCCAGGAAGAAAAGCCCGATAGCCTCTATCACCCCAATAAAGCCATAAGTAATTCCATAGTAGATCAGCCCCAGCGATATCGCGATAAAAATAAAGATCGGAAGGGCAATGTGTGTCCTGGTCAGTCTTTCAAGAACAGGGTTCTCGAAGATCTGTGCACGTCCTTTGTGATTAGGTTTCATAGTTTTTGGTTACGCATTAGTTTTTAGGCTGCAAAACTAAATAAAACAAGAGCAGATGCTTCTTAGAAACAAGTATAAAATTTGAGGGAACAGCTACTTAATTTCTACGAAAGCAACGCCAGCAGGGCATTTATAGTATACGGCGGCTTTGCAATAGTGTGTTTTGCTTGCTCATAAAACTGCCTGCGAGCAGCAAATGTTTTATTTAAGAACGAGATTAGTTCGGTTTGTGTTTTGCCGGCCAGCAAGGGCCTTGTACTCAGGTCTGAGGATGAGAGCCTTTGAGCTAAAACTTCCTCGGGCAGATCTAAAAAAACAGTTTCGCCAGCAGCATTCATAAGCATCATGTTATCAAAAAAACAGGGCGTGCCGCCACCTGTAGCAACTACAGCTTGTTTATAGGTTGAGATTATACTTTGCAATGCATCGCGCTCTAACTTCCGGAAATGCTCCTGTCCATCTGTGGCAAATATCTCTCCTATAGTTCTTCCTTCCTGTTGCTCAATTACAGCATCCAGGTCCAGGAAAGTATAGCCCAGCTTTTCAGCCAGTTCTCTGCCCAGCGTGGATTTACCGCTTCCCATCATACCAAGTAAAAAGATCAGCATAGAACTAAGATTTTTAAGATGGAAGTATAGATTTCAGGATTAGACTGAAGTGTTAAAAGGAAGCTAAAATTAAGACTTGTTCTATTGTATGATTAAACTATAGTTGTTAAGCTTGTACTTGCTGATGAAAACACACAGCAAGGGCATAAGGTATAGATTTCTAAAACCCTAAATAGCTTCGTTGTCATAAACTGGTGCGAATACTCTTGGTCGTCAGTTCTTAATCCTACACAAGCCTGATCCTGCGCATCCTTTAATCCAATGAACCTTAGTCCAGTTTTACCCTTGGGTCTAAGGCGGCGTAGAGCAGGTCTACGAAGATGTTTATGATCACGAACAGGAAGGCTACGAACAGCGTGGCACCCATTACCAGCGGAAAATCCAGGTTTTGGACAGCTTGTATGGTTACTGCACCCAAACCTTTCCAGTTAAAGATGTATTCAATAAAGAACGCACCAGCCATCAGTGAGGCCATCCAGCCCGATGCGGCTGTAACAACCGGGTTCAAAGCATTTTTGAGGGCGTGCCCAACTATAACTTTACTCCTGTTAAGACCTTTCGCGCGTGCCGTACGAATATAATCCTGCGACATGACATCGAGCATAGAGCTGCGCGTAAGCTGCACTATAACCGCCAACGGACGAATACCCAAGGCAAAGGCTGGTAACAACAAATTACGCAACATTAGCTGCTTTCCTTCAAAAGGGTCGATCTCGTATAGTTGCCCGGTCAGGCTCAGGCCAGTCCAGTCGCTCCAGTAAAAGCCGAAGGTGATGGCAATAAGTATAGCCGCCACAAACGATGGCACTGAGATACCCAGAACGGATGTGGTGATAAGCGTATGGTCTAAAGTGCTATGCGGTTTGAGCGAAGCCAGCACCCCGAAAAGTATACCGAACACGGTAGCGATCAGCATGGCAGCTACAGCCAGCCACAAGGTGCCCGGGAAATGATCTAACAGAATATCGGTTACGGATTTATTGCTTTGGAACGAGCGGCGCAGGTAAGGCGTCTTCCAGACCAACACATCCTCGCCAAAATCAACTATAGTGCTGTACTCATACTTCTGCTGGTTGGCTTCAGTATCCTCGTGCACCGACAACGGCGACACATCATTTATATAGTATAGCAACTGCGTCGGAAGCGGTTTGTCCAGGCCCAGGTCTTTGGTAATAGCTTCGCGGGTACTCAGGTCAGAGCGTTGGCCAGCCAGCATCGCAACCGGGTCGCCGGGCAGCACATTGAACAGGAAAAATACCGCCACCAACACCCCCAGCATGATCAGCAGGCCGTGCCCCAGTCGGCTAAGTATAAATCCTATGAATTTCATTTAATAAATGGTTTAATTGTTAAATGGCTGAGTTATTAGTCTCTACAATAAATCCGAAACAGCAATCATTTAATTTTTGCTAAAATCTAATTTTCTGATCAGCTGCCTAGGAAGAAACTTATCAAGAAAAGGTTTCTGTTTTTCCTCTAGAACTATAAATCTCCAATCCGTCTTCCCATCTTTTGAAATTGCGTATACATTCTTCTCCGAATATATATCAAAGACTTCTGTTTGCTCATTAAACTTTACCTTTCCTTCACCAATGGCTTGAGCAAAAGTTTGCTTTATAATCTCTACACGCATCTTCTTTTCTTCGTCAGATTCAGCGTCGGAGTTATCAAACTTCATAGTTAAAATGTTTGAGTAAGTCATAAAAGCATAATGCTTACCTTTTATTTCCTCAACTTCACCTATACTTAATATTTTAGGATCCTTAATGTGCATCTCAATTTGTGGATCATTGAACACTTTCTCCATTACTGAAATAAACTGATCTCTTGGCATAATTTCGAAAAGTTCATCTGGGGCGTAATTCATCGCCTTGTCAAAATCTTTACTGATAATGGCGCTCATATAATTCATGAACTGTACTTCAATCTCCTTCTTATTATCCTGAGCAGAAACGAACGTGGATATAAACAGGAAAAGGGTTAGAAGCAGTTTTGCTTTCATATTTATCTTCAAAGTATAGTTCTTATAGTTGTCATTTCGAGCCTAAGCGAGAAATCTATCTCAGATTCTAAATAGATCTCTCACTTTGTTCGAGATGACAATACTGGGTTAATTTTCAACAACCACTACTCAGCAATCGCTGCTTTTACTTCTTCTATAGTTGGCGTATTGTTGTGGTGCCATATGCCTTTGGTGGTTCCGTCTTTAAGTAGCCAGATGCCCGGGTTAGAGCGAAGTATAGTTTTAAGCACTGTATGGTCGCCGTAATAATATGGGGCAGCCAGGTTTACATCGTGGCGGAACTGCTCGAACTCCTGCCCGCTGCTGCTGGTAAGTACCAACGGCGTAATTCCCTGCTTCTCGGCTGCGGCAACTAAGGCATTTATCTGCTCAAAATTTTCTGTATCGGCTTTGCTAACGTTGTGTACTATAATTACCAGTTTATTACCCGAGAGCACTTCCTGCGTAAAGTCACTCTGGTCATTCCACACGTTGAAGTCGGTTATTTTCGGGCCATCTTCCGGGTTTATGGCTACCATTTCCTTAAATACCCAGGTGGTGTCGGTTGGGTATTCTGTAAACTCCTGTTCTTCGCCGCCCTTGGTCATAATGTACTTATACTTCAGCGGTGCCGATGGCTTCATGAGCGACGGAATGTGGTTGCCAATTTTGTAAGCGCGGAAGTCGATGAAAGGCAGGTTTTCGTAAGCGTACCAGCCAATGCCCACCGAAAGTATAGCCGTAAGCGCCGTTATAGTTGCACCTACTTTTGAACTGATAAATGGCTGCAGGTAACGTTGCGTCATCAGTAGCACGATGATCATTACAAGCAGTACAATATCCTTCGTAAACGACTCCCAAGGCGTCAGTTTAATGGCATCGCCGAAACAGCCGCAGTCGGTTACTTTGTTGAAATAGGCCGAATAGAACGTCAGGAAGGTGAAGAACACGATCATGGCCAGCAGCAGCCACAATACTTCTTTCAGTCTCCAGCGAACAAGCAGGGCCACGCCCAGCACAATCTCCAGCGCACTCAGAAAAATAGACAGGAACAGCGCAGCCGGCTTCAGTGCGTTAAAGAACGGCGCAATGTCTGTCGAGAAAACTTCGAAATATTCTTCCAGTTTGATAGCAGTTCCTACCGGGTCGTTTATCTTGATCAGCCCGGAAAAGATGAACAGCACGCCCACAAAGAGCCAGAAGAATTTGGTGATGTATTTCATGTTCTGCTTTCAGTTAGAAAGTTAGAGTTTTAGAAAGTTAATAAGTTTATAGTTATCCAACCACCCCTAACCCCTCCTTATCTAAGGCGGGGAATTTTTCGGCTGTCTATTAATTTAAGGATGGGTTATAGTTATCATCAGCTATTAATTCCCCACTAGTATAAATTCTTTTTCAACTAAGAAGGTGGTATCCATATCTTCAAGTGGAATAGCTACTCTTGAGCGCCATTTCTTTTTCACCAATTCCCCTTTTCTTAAATTGTCTTCCCTTACTATAACCTTCACATATCCTGTGTCCTTAATAACTTTAGCGTGTATACCATTTTGTATTAAATTCCACGAAGTATCAGAAAACTCTTTAACAAATTTATACTTTATAATTGGCTTCAAAGTATCTGCAGTATAAACATGATGTCTGTTAGCTAAAAATATTTTAGCTCTTAATGTATCTCCATTAATTAAAGTATCAGACTCTGAAAATATAAAAGCAAAGCTAAATGGATGAGAAGCAGTTTCATGAGACGGTGGGAAATGGAATTCCGTTAAGTCAATCTTTTTACTTTCACCCTTGTTCAAATAGTCACAAGATGCTAAACAAATAAGTATAAATAAGTAGAGTATCTTCTTTACCATTTTTGAACATAACTATAGTTTACTGCACCTTCTCCCCAGCATCTAGCTTTATCAGCGCGAAAACGGCGTAGTTGATCATGTCGCGGTAGTTGGCTTCTACACCTTCCGAGATCAGTGTCTGGCCTTCGTTGTCTTCGATCTGCTTGGTGCGGTATAGTTTCATCAGGATAATGTCGGTGATGGAGCTAACACGCATGTCGCGCCAGGCCTCGCCGTAATCGTGATTTTTAGCCGTGAGCAGCTTTATGTTCTCTTCGATGTGGTGCGTGTACTGGCGCTCTACTTCTTCGGCAGGCAGAGTCTGCTCCGCATCTTCGGGCAAGCTGAGCTGCATCAGGGCAATTACGCAGTAGTTTATAATGCCTACAAACTCGTCGCGGATATCGTCTTCCACCAACTGCTTGCCCTTCTCCTGTATAGAGCGTATGCGCTGCGCCTTGATAAAAATCTGATCGGTAATAGAAGGCAGTCGCAGCACGCGCCAGGCCGTACCATAGTCTTTCGTTTTCTTTACAAAAGTGTCTTTGCAGCGTTGTACTACCTGATTATATTCCTGGAGTGTTTGACTAATCAACTTTTTAGCTTTAATTTTAAAATCAATAGACCGAAGTGCCCACATTGGAATCGAAAGATACGCTTTTTAAGAAAAAAACCACACTCAATTGCCGCGGAAAGCTCCTCTCCCTGGACACGCCGCTGGTGATGGGCATCCTGAATGTTACCCCCGATTCTTTTTACCCCGGCAGCCGCCTGAGCTCCACCGAAGAAGCCCTTGAACGTGCCCGTGTAATGCTGACTGAAGGAGCAGATATACTGGATATTGGCGGTTACTCTACACGTCCCGGCGCAGCAGTCATTTCGTCTCAGGAAGAACAGGACCGGCTTATACCTGCGATCGAGGCTATAGTTCAGGAATTCCCAGATGTTATACTTTCGGTAGATACGTTTAGGGCAGATGTAGCTGAAGCAAGTATAAACGCTGGTGCAGCTATTATAAACGATGTTTCAGGTGGAACACTGGATGAGCAGATGTTTGAAACTGTTGCCCGTTTGCAGGTCCCGTACATTTTAATGCACATGCGTGGCACGCCGCAAACTATGCAAAGTATGGCCAAGTATAGCGATGTAACTATAGAAGTGCTGGACGAACTACAGCAGCAGGTAAATAAACTTATAAGGCTTGGCGTTAACGATATTATACTTGATCCGGGGTTCGGATTTGCAAAAACTACAGAACATAACTTCGAGTTACTAAACCGTCTGGAAGATTTGCGTATATTGGGCTTACCTGTGCTGGCGGGCATGTCGCGTAAATCGATGGTTTATAAAACACTAGGTATACACCAGACCGATGCTTTAACTGGTACCATTGTTGTGAACACCATTGCCCTGATGCACGGTGCTACTATTTTGCGCGTACACGACGTAAAAGAAACTAAGCAGACAATAGAACTTTACAAGAAAACAACACATTGACATTCTTATTCACGATAGGGTTTTTAGAGATCGAGCTCCTCGATGTAATTGATATACTGCTCGTAACGGTGCTGCTGTACCAGCTATATAAGCTGCTTACCGGTAGTGTGGCACTGAAGATCTTCCTGGGTCTGCTCTCTATCTACCTGCTATACTTAGTGGTGCGTGCGGCTGGCATGGAGTTGCTCAGCATTATACTTGGCCAGTTTATGGGTGTAGGTGTGCTTGCTGCCATCATCCTTTTCCAGCCTGAGATCCGTCGCTTCCTGTTACTTATAGGTAAAACCACTGCCCTTAACCATGAGCGTTTCTGGGGATTTCCGTGGCGCCGCGATACAACCGAAAAATTAAGCCTAACACCATTTATAGAAGCTGCTAAATCGCTGGCAGCCAAAAACACGGGTGCACTTATCGTTTTTGCTAAAAGCTCCGAACTAAAATATTACGCCGAATCCGGCGACCTGATCGATGCCGTAATTTCGAAGCGTTTGCTCATGTCGATCTTTAACAAGAACAGCCCATTGCACGATGGTGCCGTTATCATTTCAGGCAACCGCATAAAGGCGGCCCGCTGTATACTTCCGGTTTCTGAGAACCAGGAAATTCCGGCCTCTATGGGTTTGCGTCACCGTGCGGCTATAGGCTTAACCGAAATTACAGATAGCATCGTGTTGGTTGTATCAGAAGAAACTGGCCAGGTTGCCCTGGTGCGCAACGGCGAAGCATATCGTAACCTATCTTCCTCAGACCTACGTGTGAAACTCAACCAGTTCCTGTTCGACACAGACCAACGTCCATCTATAAGCGCTTCGGAAAAATCGGTTAGTGCGGCTTAACTAGGATTGAACTAAGATTTTTAAGATTAAAGGATTTTAGGATTAGGCTGGAGTAGTGGTCTGAACTTGAATCAATGTGGTTTTTTGGGATTTGTTTGATCTTGTAGAGATGAAATATCTTGTGGCGCCGGTTAAAATAAAGACACTCACAGGTCTTTAAGACGCTGTGAGGTCAGGCAATCCTGCAACTCTTAAATATCTGAGCTCCTTTTCCGCCAGTACACCCAATAAACGATCAGACCTATAATAGGTATCAGCCATATTGCCAGCATCCAAAGCAGGCGCTCGGTCAGGTTATAGTCCGATTTAAAGATGAGGTGAATGATCGAGACCAGGGCTCCGGCATAATACACGATCAGCAGCGTAACAAGAATACTATAAGTTAAAGGGCTAAGGCCGGGAGTTACAAATTCCATGTGGTGTCTGTTATTTAAGCGTTAAGTTAGTAAATCCAACCTATAAAAAAAGCCACTCCTGATAAAAGAGTGGCTTTCTTGGAATCGAATCTGAGTTGAAATTTGCTATACTCAGACCAGTCTGCTTCAATGAGTTGTAACTATAAGTTGGATGGCTTTAAAGCTTTTATTTGCCTATACTTTCAATATTAAAAACTATAAAAGCACTCACAATAACAACAAGGCTCAGAAATAGTATTTCTACCTTTATCTTGCCATAGTTACTTTCTTTACTAGCTACTATTAAACTACTTACACGCTTATAAAGCGTTATAAGCAATATAGGCGCAAAAGCAATATATAAGATTGGCATAGTAATATTTTGCTGATTCCTTACTTGATCACACCCAACTCTCTACCAACTTCCGTAAAGGCGGCGATGCATTTATCCAGGTGTACTCTGTCGTGCACAGCAGATATCTGAACTCGGATACGCGCCTGGCCTTTTGGCACTACCGGGTAGTAGAAACCGATCACGTAAATGCCTTTATCGAGCATGCGGGCTGCAAACTCCTGTGCCAGCGGTGCATCGTACAGCATTACCGGAACGATCGGGTGGTCGCCTGGCTTAATATCGAAACCGGCTTCAGTTATTTTCTCACGGAAGTATTTAGTATTCCACTCCAGTTTATCGCGCAGCTCGGTAGTAGAACTCAGCAGGTCCAGCACGGCAATAGAAGCACCAACTATAGAAGGAGCCAGTGAGTTTGAGAACAGGTAAGGGCGCGAACGCTGACGCAGCATTTCAATAACCTCTTTGTGACCCGATGTGAAACCACCCATTGCACCGCCAAGTGCTTTGCCCAGCGTACCTGTAATAATGTCGATCTTACCCATTACGTTGCGGTACTCGTGCGTGCCGCGGCCGGTCTTACCCAGGAAACCAGAACTATGGCACTCATCTATCATAATCAGGGCTTTATACTTATCGGCCAGCTCTACAATTTTATCTAACTGGGCAATGGTACCGTCCATCGAGAACGAGCCGTCGGTAACAATGATACGGTGCTTGGTATTGGCGTTCACAGCTTCCTGCAGTTTAGCCTCCAGGTCGGCCATGTCGTTGTGGTTATAACGGAAACGCTGTGCCTTACACAAACGCACGCCATCTATGATAGACGCATGGTTCAAAGCATCCGAAATTATAGCCGAATCCGCATCAAACAAAGGCTCAAAAACACCACCGTTCGCATCAAAAGCGGCTGCATAAAGTATGGTATCTTCAGTGCCTAAGAACTCAGAGATCTTACGCTCCAGCTCTTTGTGGATATCCTGGGTTCCGCAGATAAAACGCACCGAGCTCATACCATAACCGTGCGTATCGATCGCTTCTTTGGCAGCTTCGATCACTTTCGGGTGTGCAGAAAGGCCCAGGTAGTTGTTCGCGCAAAAATTAAGCACATGGTCTTGCTGCGTCGTGTCAATGTCAGCGCCCTGCGGTGTGGTAATAATGCGCTCTTGCTTATATAGTCCGGCAGCCTTTATTTCTTCCAGCTGATTTTCCAGGTCAGGTTTTAAGGTTTCGTACATAGTTATAGTTTATAGTTGCTCGTTATCAGTTATAGTTATTCGTGAGTTCTCAGTTATAGTTCGGTGTCCGGTTTTGGCGGCGGCCTTTTAATGACCGGCCTCGGACGCGGCGGCTTTGGTTTTATAGTTTCGTCTGCCGGCGTTTCGGGTTGTTCCGTTTTTGCTTCGTCTATAGTTAGCTGTGCTGTTTCTTCAGGTTTAGCATCGGCTATAGTTTGTTCGGCTGCTGGTGTCGGACGTTTAATTACCGGACGTGGCCTTGGTGGTTTTGCAGTTGATGCTTCGGTAGTATTTATAGTTGGCTGCTCTTCCAGCTTTGCTTCTACAGGCTTAGGTTCTTCTATAGTTGGTTTCTGTAGCGCAACCGGGCGCTTTATTACAGGACGAGGCCGTGCCGGCTTCGGCGCTTCTGCTTCTGGTGTAACTATAGTTTCTGCTGGCGTTATAGTTTCGTCAGTTGCTTCTGCAGGTTTTTCTGTTTCCGAAGGCTTTTCATCTGCTGGCTTCTGCAGCGCCGCAGGTTTTTTGATAACTGGCCTTGGTCGGGCAGCAGGTTTTGGTACTTCCGCTTCTGGGTTTATAGTTGGCTCTGTAGTTTCAGTGGTTGCCGCTTCTTCTGCAGCAGGTTTTTGTAAAGCTGCAGGGCGTTTAATTACCGGACGTGGCCGGGCTGGTGCAGCATCTTCAGCTGCCGGTTTGGTTTCCTGAGTTTCACCTTCAGTAGAAGTTGCAGCTGGTTTAGAAATAACCGGACGCTTTATAACCGGACGTGGCTTCGCTGGCTCTGCAGGATTGGCTTCTTCAGGTTTTATAGTTTCGCCTTCGGTTATAGTTGGCTTTGTTATAGTTGGCCTGGCTATAGTTGGGCGCTTCACTACAGGGCGAGGTGTTGGGGTAGCTTCAGATGTTTCCTGTGGAACAGTGGGTTGCGCTGCTTCTGTGCTTTCGGCAGTTGGGGCAGCACGGCGCATAACAGGGCGGGGCGCTGCAGGTGCCGGAGCGGCTTTTGGCACATCTTCCTCTTTTAAATGATACCTCAGGCGCACATCGTTAATCACCATTTTTGTGGCAATATAAAAGCTGTTTTGGTGCATCTGGGCATACATATCGGCCCAGGCAGCAAACCGTGCGGGGTCGCCGGCGGCAAATGCAGCTTTATTTATGCGCTTCTTTACAAGGTATTCTTCAAATGTCATGTGCTGGCCGACTTGTAAAACACAGGCTAATTCTTACAAATATAGATAAATCCGAAGTACAAGCCAGTAGGATAATCACTGCTTTTGGCGCAATGTTATTTTATAGTTAAGTCTGTTGCCCACTGTTTCAGGTGTATTCTTGCTGGCTTACCTTTGGTGCAAGGTTATAGTTAAGTAGATAAGAATTAGTTTGTAAAGTGAGTATTTGCTTCATGCAGATGCTCACTTTTTGCATTTAAGCAACAATCTGCTATCCTAAACATACAAGCGGCTGTGTTTCTTATGGTTTATACTTTTAGTATTGCACTGAAATAGGTTACTTTGCGCAAACGATTTTAGTAACTATGGCAAACACAAGCGACACGGTATTGGTAATTGGCGCCAGCGGCCAACTTGGCTCAGAGCTCACCCTCGAATTACGCAATATGTACGGCGGTTCTAATGTAGTAGCGGCCGATATCTCAGCCCCGAAACAAGACGACCTCCGCGAATCCGGACCTTTCGAGAAAATAGATGTGCTGGACCCAAAAGCAATGGGCGAACTGGCCGCAAAGTATAAATTCAAGCAGATCTATCACCTGGCGGCTGTGTTGTCGGCCACCGGCGAGAAGAACCCGAAATTTGCCTGGAAACTGAATATGGACGGCCTGTTTAATGTGCTGGACCTGGCACTGGAACAGAAAGTAGAGAAAGTTTACTGGCCAAGCTCTATTGCCGTTTTCGGCCCCAACACGCCACGCCAGAACACCCCGCAGCACACCATCATGGACCCGAACACGATATATGGTATCAGCAAACAGGCCGGTGAGCGCTGGTGCGAATATTATTTCGAGAAGTATGGTTTGGATGTGCGCAGCCTGCGTTACCCTGGCCTTATCGGTTACAAAGCGTTGCCGGGCGGCGGCACTACAGATTATGCGGTAGACATTTACCACCAGGCACTGGAAACTGGCAGCTACGAGTGCTTCCTGAGCGAGAACACCTACCTGCCGATGATGTATATGCCGGACGCTATTAAAGCAACCCTGGACTTGGTACATGCCCCGGCCGAGCAGATAAAAGTGCGTAGCTCGTATAACCTGAGCGCGATGAGCTTCTCACCAAAAGAGATCGCAGAATCCATCAAAAAGCATATCCCTGACTTCGAGATCAGCTACAAGCCAGACTCTCGCCAGCAAATTGCCGACTCGTGGCCACAAAGCATAGACGATAGCGCCGCACAGCAGGACTGGGGCTGGAAACCAGCTTACGACCTGGATGCCATGACGGAAGACATGCTGTTGAATTTGAAAAAGATGAAAGCAGAGCAGGCCGTTTAAGGTTTGTGAAGCTTCACCTCCCTCTAACCCCCTTCTAAAAACGGGAGGGGGTTTTTATTTTTGGCTGGATTTTAAGGATTTATAAGAGTGGGCTGATGCTATAGTTAGATTTTTAGTTTTATAGTTAGCGAAATCAAACCACCCCTGCCCCTCCTTGTCCAAGGAGGGGAGTTTTCTGCTGCTACTATAGTTTGCTTTAGAGTTCTATAGCTACAGACCATGAGCAGGCAGGCGCAGCCTGGCCCACGGAACTATAACCACGAGAAAGGTCGAAGCTTATCGGTTCAAACTATAGTTGCAGTTGCTATGCGAAATGTATCAGTCTTTGGGTTGAGCGCCTTTGATTTGTTGCGATGGCGCAGCCAACCCGAGGTACGAGGATAGCAAGAAAGCAGCAGCGCGATGCCCGAAGGCGAGGCCTCGCGGCCGTGAGCGCATAAAGCCAACTATAAAACTGTAGATAAGTAGAGCTCCCAGGATAAGAAGTAGCTATGGAAGTATAGCTTGGTTCAAGTTGCGGTAGACTTCAACTATGAGCTGAGATAGATTTCTCGTTAAGACTCGAAATGACAAAAGGGTAAACTATAGGACATATAAGATTTGTCGACTAAGCTCGAAATGATAAAGATAAACTATACATCTCTCCCTCCCGGCACTATTCCCACCTCTAACATGTTACAGCAACTAAATCTGTACTAACTTGCGCCGCAATTTCAGAAAACACGATAACCCTGTGAAATCCACTTCATTTATAGCAACACTGTTGCTTACAACTATACTTTACTTAGCCGGTTGCACCAGCACTTCCAAGCTACAGACTGCAGCACCTGAAGCGTCAGTTTCAGCAGTGCCGGTTTACCAGCCAAGGCTGTCGTCTATAATTATACCTGTAAGTGTGCAGGTGGCTACTTTGGAAGAAATGCTGAACCGCGAATTTGTGGGCATCCTTTATAAAGACACGAACCTCGACGACGATAATTTGGCGGTAACCGTGAGCAAGAATGGGCGCATGAGCATCCGGGCAGACAAGGACAAACTATACTTTAGCGTGCCCCTTAACATTTATGCGAAAGGCCGCTGGCAATGGGACCCGTGCAAACTTTGCCCGGCTATAAACAAGACTGAGGACACCAGATTTGATATGGTGATCAACACCGAAAGCAAGATCGGACTTACCGAAGACTATAAACTGAAAACGACCACTACCGGCGATTTTGAGTGGGGTGATACCAAACCATACATCGAACTGGGGCCTCTTAAGATTGGGCTGGCACGTTTTGTAGAACCTACGCTTCGCAAGCAAATGGCTACTATTACCAGGCAACTCGACGCCGAACTGCAGAAACAGGTAAATGTAAAGCAATATGTGCAGCAGGCCTGGACCATGTTGCAGGAGCCTGTTAAGGTTGATGACGGAATGAACGCCTGGTTGCAGGTATTGCCACAGGATGTCCGCGTTACGCCACTTCAGGCCCGCAACGGCACGCTGGCTTTGCGCATTGGCATTACCTCATACATAAACGTAACTACCGAAGGTAAACCACAAGTCCAATCCATTAAAAAGCTACCAAATTTGGTGCTCGACAATAAGCTTGCTGATAACATACAGGTTGGTCTCACGGCTGATATACCTTATACACAGGTTAGCAAAATGCTGCAGCAGCAGGTAGCTAACCAAACCTATAAATTTGATGATGGCAAGAGCCAGTTAACTGTTAAAGACGCTGCCGTAAGTCCCGCAGGACACCAACTCGTGCTGATGCTGGATGTGGATGGTAAAACCAAAGCCGGGCTGTTCACTAAAAAGATCGTGGGTAAGATATACCTGCGCGGCACGCCTTACTACGATGCAGCTACGGCATCTATTAAAATGCGGGATGTTGATTACGACCTTGAGACCAAAGACAGATTACTTAGTACTGCTAACTGGCTGGCTAAGAACAAATTTAAGGACATGATACAGCAGCAGGTAAATATTCCGGTAAAAGACCAGCTTACCAATGTGCATCGGTCGCTGCAGCAGGCTCTGGATAAGCAGGGACGCGTGCACGAATCGGTGTTATTAAAAGGCCGGATACAAACGATAGAACCTGACAACATTTACCTGACTCCAACCGCTATCCGGACAGTAATAAATGCCAAAGGCAACCTCACCGCAACTATAGACAACCTATAACCGCCAACCAGATATAAAAATAAGAAAGACTGCTACCATATAGCAGCCTTTTTTTGTGGCTTATAATTAGCCGCAATAGTTGTTCTAAATGCTGTGCTTTCAGGAGGCATACCTTATAGTTCTCATTAAAATCCAACTATCATGTATAGCAGAACGTAATCAAAACCTAAACAAACTGCTACACCGAATGGCTGATTTTACTTTCAAGGATATATTCTCACTTCTTAAAACATCTGTTTCAGAGTTTCTGGACAACGAATCGCTGCGATTGGCGGCGGCCCTGGCATTTAACGCTATCTTCTCCATTCCGCCCCTGCTCCTGATCATTATAAAAGCAGCCGGGTTCTTTTTTGGCGAAAAAGCGGTATCCGGGGAGCTTTCGAGCCAGATATCGAAAGCTATCGGGCCACAGGCAGCCAAGGAGATCGAAACTATCATTCAGAATGCGGCTTTGAGCGAGAGCGGATGGGCACTTTGGGTAGGTATAGGTACACTTATATTTGCCGGCACTACGTTTTTTGTAACGCTGCAACAATCGCTTAATACCGTCTGGAACCTGAAAGTAAAGCCAACAAACGGCATTCTGCGCATGGTGAAGGAGCGCGTGTTCTCCTTCGGGATCATACTTAGCATTGCCTTGCTCATGCTGTTTTCGCTGGTAATGAGTGCGGCTATATCTATACTTAGCGGCTATATATCGGATATGCTGCCGGGCGTAGGCGTTTGGGTAATCAAGCTTATTGATTTTATAGTTTCGGTTGCGCTTATTTCGCTGCTGTTTGCCCTTATCTTTAAGTATCTGCCTGATGGCATTATCCGTTGGAAAGACACATTGGTAGGCGCAGTGGTGACAGCCTTACTGTTTGGCTTGGGTAAATTCCTGATAAGTTGGTACATCGGCACTTCCGATCCCGGATCAGCTTATGGCGCCGCCGGCTCTATCATTGTTATACTTGTCTGGATATATTATTCGTCGATGATCGTGTTTTTAGGGGCAGAGTTTACGCAGCAATATGCTCAAAAGTATGGCCAGCACATCCGGCCTAAAGAGCATGCCGTTTTTGTAAGAACTGTTGAGGTAACCGAAGATAAGGACGATGTAAAAAGTGGCAGACCTAAAGCAGAAGGCCGATACAAAAAGCCCTAAACCATAACCTATAATGTATAAACCCCGGCTGTTTTGTAACGGCCGGGGTTTATACATTATAGGTTAACCAGTTATAGTTCAAGCTGGTTGTTTTTCTTTTACGGCTAACTGTCCGCAGGCAGCATCAATATCTTTACCACGACTGCGGCGCACATTTACCTGGCACCCACGATCAGCTAAATAGTAAATAAAGTTCTGCAAACGGTCGTCGTCAGTATTCACAAAATCAGCGTTCTCGATCGGGTTATACTCTATCAGGTTTATCTTGCAAGGGATAATTTTAGAGAACTGTAGCAGCTCCTCGGCATCCTGCAGGGTATCGTTAAAGTTATCAAACACGATGTACTCGTAGGTTACTTTTCGGCCTGTTACCTGGTGGTAATGCTTCAGGGCATGTTTGATTGCTTCTAAAGAGTTGGTCTCATTTATAGGCATGATCTGGTTGCGCTTCTCGTCGTTTGCCGCATGCAGCGACAAAGCCAGATTTGCTTTCACACCATCATCCGCCATCTTAATGATCATCTTGGCAATGCCGGCTGTACTTACCGTAATGCGGCGCGCTGCCATTCCCAGGCCATCATGCGCGGTAATGCGCTCAATGCTTTTCATCACGTTGGCATAGTTCAGCATTGGCTCACCCATACCCATATACACAATATTGGTAAGCGGCTGGCCGTACTGGCGAAGACTTTGCTCGTTTATGCGTACTACCTGGTCGTATATCTCAGCGGCATCGAGGTTACGCACGCGGTCCATGTAGCCGGTAGCGCAAAACTTGCAGGTAAGCGAACAACCCACCTGGCTACTCACGCAGGCTGTTTTACGCTCTTCGTGCGGTATCAGCACGCCTTCTACAATATTGCTGTCGTATAGTTTAAACGCAGATTTTATAGTTCCGTCGTTGCTCAGCTGCTCGGTAGCAACCTGCACCGCGTTAATGGAGAAGTGCTGTTCCAGCTTTTCGCGCAGGGCAAGGCTAACATTGTTCATCTCCGCAAACGACTGAATAGAGTGCTTCCAGAGCCATTCGTAGATCTGTTTTGCACGGAACGGCTTCTCGCCCTGCTCTACAAGCCAGGCTTTCAGGTCGTCCAGCGTCAGCTTACGAATGTCTTTTTTATTAAGAATAGGAATATCTGCGATCAAAGTCATACTGCAAAATTACAAAAATCAGCCGGCTTTAGTTTCAATTTTCGCCTTTACTTCGTCGGGTAGCGGCATTAGTTTGCGTTCGGTATAGTTAAAGCACAGCATTCCGGTTTTGGCGCGCGCCACTTCTTTGCCATCCTGGTTCGTAACGTGGTAAGTTATATCAAAGCCATACTTGTTGATATCGTCGAAAGCCAGGTTTATCGTTAGTATATCACCGTAAAAGCCTTCGCCTTTATACTCTATCGCCACATCCGCCATTATCATACTTGCCCCGCCAATCTGCAGTTCGCTCCAGCCAAAGTTATTTAGCAGTTGCATGCGGGCTTCGTGAAGTATAGATAGCAAAGCATCGTTACCTAGGTGGTTGCCATAGTTAAGGTCGGTCACGCGTACCGGTATAGTTGCCGTAAAGTGGGTTTGCTGCGGTATGTTTACTTTTATGCGAGCCATATAACTGATATCTATAAGATTCTATCGATTTTAAGATGCTGCAAAAGTACCAGTAAACTATAACTTTTGCTCCCGGCAAACTGCGCTTTTTAATAATTTCAGTCCTTCTTATCCCAGTAAAGTCAAATCTTAAAATCTGTTAAATCATATAAATCTTAGTCCTAATTATTGTTTACATTTGTAGCTTACCCTAACAATCATGCATCTCGAGATACGCCAGACCAACGATGGCTCTAATACCCTGTACGTTCCAGATTTGAACGAGCACTATCACTCGGTGCATGGCGCGTTGCAGGAGTCGCAGCATGTGTTTATAAAGCACGGCCTGGAATATGCCCTGGAGCAGAAGCGTGATGTAAAGATACTGGAAGTAGGTTTCGGAACAGGACTGAATGCTATACTTACTTTGCCCTATGCCCTGAGCCAGCAGGCTTTTATACAGTACGATACCCTCGAGAAGTACCCGTTAACAACAGAAGTGGTAGAGCGGCTGCACTTCGAGCAGTTTATACTTAACCCCGAGCAGCTCGATTATTTTAAGCAGATGCATGCTTCGCCGTGGAACGAGCCTGCCGACCTGAGCCCATACTTTACCCTGCAAAAGATACACGAAACACTGGAGGAGTTCAGCCCGCCGGATGCGTATTACGATGTGATATACTTTGATGCTTTTGCCCCGGAAAAGCAGCCTGAACTCTGGACCGAAGAAGTGTTTGCCAAACTATACAAAGCCGTGCGCCCGGGCGGTGTACTGGTAACGTATTGTGCCAAAGGAGCTTTTAAACGCAACCTGAAAGCTGCCGGGTTTATAGTAGAAGCCTTGCCTGGCCCTCCCGGAAAACGCGAAATGACACGCGGCACCCGCCCCGTACTATAACGTCTGTTGAAAATCAATCACTTACAACTACTTAAATATCACTTTAAGAGTACCAACCTTGTATTTATACTTTTATTTAGTAAGTGAACTTTAACTTTCGGGATAATGTAGTATTTTGCACAAGCATCATAAAACCCTTTTCCAACTTTTTGTCTATATGATGAAGACATTACTTAAAAAAGCAATCAGCCCGATACAGGCAATGGGCCGCACAGTAGTTAAGCCTTTTCAGTCGAAGTACGAGGTAATTTGCACCACTTACCAGGTTATACCGGGCATGCCGGTTAGCAAAAGCGAACAGAAACATGCTTTTGAGCGTGGTTCCGGCGTTAAAGCCCGCGAGTTCTATACTAAAGTTGTATCATCGGATATGACCAGAACGATGGCTCCTGTTGAAGTGCAGCTGCGCAAGATCTACATCGGTGGCAGAACCATAGACCAGGCAGAGTTTGGCCCTGTTCAGCACCTGAAAGCTTTGAACGCAGGCAAGAAAAAGAAATAACAGCCTTATGGCTCCCAGCTATAAAGCCCTTCTGACAGATAAGTCGGGAGGGCTTTTTGTTTACTGCTACTTTACTGGTTAGTTAACTTCACTCTGATAACTACGTATTGCAGCTATATACTTATGTAACTATATTTTGCCTTCAAAAGCACTACCTTCTGCCCTTATCAGACGCCCGGCTATAGTTATTGCACTACAAGCCCTGGGTACTTTTGCCATTATCGGTACATTTATTCCCCTGCTTACCTTAGAGCAGTGGTACGTCCGCGTTTTCGATTATCCCCGTGTACAGTTGCTGGGCCTGACCATTATTACATTTATACTTTACCTGTGGCTGGGCCCTAAAACCCGCATCCGTGACAAAGTATTGCTTACCTTACTTGGCGCTGCTATCCTTTTCCAGGGAGGCAACATTTTCCCTTATACTTTTCTGGGGCCTCAACAGGTAAAAGAAACCTCTACCAACACCCCCGAAGCCGAACTAAGTATCCTGGTTGCCAACGTGTATATGGACAACGAGGAATACGATAGGCTGATAAACCTTGCAAGTGAAAAAGACCCTGATATAGTGCTGTTGCTGGAGTCTGATATGAAGTGGCAACAGGCGCTACGGCCATTTACGAAAGACTATCCGCACCGTGTGGAGGTACCTTTAGACAATACTTATGGAATGCACCTATACAGCAGGTTGCCCCTACGCCAGGAAAAAGTAAGTTATCTGCTTGATGAGGATATTCCTTCTATAAAAACATTTGTACAGTTGCGTAATAATATGTGGGTAGAGCTGCATGGAGTACACCCTAAACCACCAGTACCATCTGAGGACGCTAACTCTAAAAAGCGGGATGCTGAGATCGTGATGATAGCCCGGGACATTGCTAACTCCAAGTACCCGGTTATAGTTGCCGGCGATTTTAATGATGTGGCTTGGTCGCGGACAACCGATCTGTTCCAGGAAGTGAGCGGACTGCTGGACCCTCGCCTTGGCCGTGGGTTTTACAATACCTTTAATGCAAATTACTGGTTACTACGCTGGCCCCTCGATCACATTTTCCACTCCGAGCACTTTAAACTGGTAACTATGGAAAGGTTGCCTGATATTGCCTCCGACCACTTTCCGATCTACATCAGGCTAAGCTTTTCGCCGGGGAACAAATACGAACAGGAAAAACCAGAAGTAGACGAAGACACCCAGGAAGAAGCCTCTGAAACTATAGAAGAAGGAAAAAAAGAAGCTCAGAAACCGGAAGAGGAGTAATTATATACTTTTTTGCCAAACACCATCCGGCATTACCACAGCGTCCAGCGGCACATCAAAAGGGTTTGGGTCAGTTATCGTTTCAACAGGCGGCTCCAGCGATAAACCAACTTTCAAAACATCAGGTCGGCAATCTGCCAGAAAGCGGTCATAAAACCCTTTACCGTATCCTACCCGGTGGCCTGTTTCATCAAAAGCCAGCAATGGTATCAGTACAACATCAACCTCGGGGGCAAGTATAAGCAGCGCATCCTGCGGCTCCGGTATACCCCACAGGTTCTCTACAAGTATAGCTTCGTCGGTAAGGTGGTGATGAGTAAGTATATTCTGCGCTACATCGGTTACCGGCACGGCCACACGCACGTCGGGGTGCTCCAGCCGCAGCCTTTCGATAATAAGCCAGGTATTTACTTCATTATTTTTGATGATCGGCAGGAAAACATGCACCGTTTGACCAGGCTGCAATACAAAATTCGCAAAAAACTGATCTGCTATAGTTGCGCTTCGGTGTTGTACCTCGTCAGCAGGCAAGGCACGCCGCTTTTGCAACATCAGTTTCCGTAGCTCCGCTTTCAGCATTACTCTTCTTCCAGTATCGTAAACTTAAACTCCAGCGGGTCGAAAGCATCCACCAAAGCAGGTATAAAATCGGGATTATTAGCCTGTATCGAGAGCAGGTTGTCGTGGCGCTCCTGTAAACTTCCGCCCGGGTAAAGCTTTTCCTTCAGGTTCTCGAGCTGCTTAAAGGTTTGCTCGTGTTTGCTGTCGCGCGCTTTGGTTAGCTTTTTCTCCAGCATCTGCAGGGCATTATGCGCTTTCTGCTCTTCGGCGGCTACTGCTCTTACCAGAGTTGGGTCTATGGTCTGGGCCAGTTTCTCTACTTCTTTAAAGGCTGCATCTATAGTTTGGCGTTGTGCTTCCAGTGAAATTTCTTCTTCATGTATCTGGCTAGACAGGTGCTTCTTCAGATCCTGGTAAGGCTTAAATAACTCTTGCGGGGTAAGCCCCAGTTTATGCATACGGCTGGCATTGCCACGGTTTATATACATAGCCGAGTTACGCAGCATCAGCACCGGGAAAGCCACTTTATAGCTCTCAAACACCTTCTTTAACTGAAACCAGTACACCACTTCGGCTCCACCGCCTATGTATGCCAGGTTAGGAAGTATAAGCTCTTCGTAAAGCGGCCTAAGTATAACATTCGGACTAAACTGCTCCGGGTGTTCTTTTGCCAGCTTTAGAATTTCTTCCTGTGTAAAACTGATGTCGGAGTTCAGTACGTTATAGTTGCCGTTTTCCTGTACAATTCGCTCACGCAGCCCATCTTTTAAATAGAACAGGTTGATCTCCCTGGAATATACCTGCGGCTTGTAACCCTGCTTTTCCAGTTCAGCGCTTGCCTCTTCTACCAGCCTGCTCGATAGTTGCTCGGTCAGTTCCTTCTCAATTACAGGTGTCAGGGCCCTTTTCAGTTCCCGGTGGTCGCCATCTATACTTACCAGGCCATAGGCTGCAAACAAACTATGCGTAATGGCACGGGTAGCATCGGCCAGGGTTTTGCTGTTGCGGTAAGCCTCTTCAAAAACCGGGAATTGCTCCGGTAACTCTTCCAGCACTTTGTCCAGGCCATCGGTAGCGAACCGTCCTACTGCTCCAGTCTGCTCAGTTTCCCAGCTATACTTCTTCCCGAACAGGTTAAAGTGGTTGATCTCGGCAAAGTCGTGGTCTTCGGTGGCCATCCAGTACACCGGTACAAAGTTATAGTTCGGGTATTTTTCCTGCAGTTGCTTACAGGTATTTATGGCCGTGATGATCTTATACACAAAGTATAGCGGTCCGGTAAATATGTTCAGCTGGTGGCCCGTGGTAATGGTAAAGGTATTGGGTTGCAGCAACAGATCGATGTTCTGCTGCACTTTTGGGTTTATGCTGGCTACAGAACTATACTGCTCCTGAAGTGCCTTATGCAGCACCTGCCGCTGTTCCTGCCCGAATTGCTTTTCCTGTAGTTGCTGCTCAAAAGCAGCTATAGTCGGGAAGCGATTGTAGAACGGCTTTAGCTTTTCGTTTTGGGCGAGGTAATCGGTTATAGCTTGGGAGAAGGCGCCGGTTGCGGCATAATCCATCTTTGTGATCTTCATAGTGCTTACTTCCATGGGGAGCGAAGTGGTTTTATAGCTACTTTAACAGCTGAATCGGGTTTGGGTTTCGGTAAGTTGCATACTTTTCCGGCCACGGCACAAAGTACGGCTTTTATTTTTTTGTCTGAAATTAAAGTAGGCCCCCAACCCCAAGCATTTACAGGATTTTAAGATTTGCAAGATGGAAACATAATTTGCCTCTACAAACAGCATATTTGCACTTCAGTTTCATTGCCTGTACTCGGGATCTTTTTAATACGTTAATCTTTGGGGTTGGGGCCCTACTTAGAGATTCAGCTAAATTTTCATCTCCAAAGTATAACTATTATCTTTCTGTACATCAAACTATAAACTATAAAACTATGGGATTACTAAGCGGCCTGATGGGACACGCATCTGAAGTGTCTATTGAAAAATTAACAGCTGAATTTCAGCCGATCCTGCTGGATGACGAGCGCATCGAAAAAGCCTACAAGCTTATCCGGGATATGCTGGTGTTCACGAACAAGCGGCTTATACTTGTAAACAAACAAGGCATTACTGGCTCCAAAGTAGATTACCAAAGCATACCCTACAGCAGCATTAAAATGTTCTCGAAGGAAACGGCCGGCATGATGGATTTTGACGCCGAACTAAAGATCTGGTTAACCGGCGAATCGGCGCCAACTATAAAACAAGACTTCCGGAAAGGTGATAATATAAATGAAGCCTATAAGGTTTTGAGTAAGTATGTTTTGAAGTAGACCTGCATTACCGGTTCCAACCACCCCTGCCCCTCCTTGTCTAAGGAGGGGAGTTTTAACCGTTTTATAGTTTGGATTATAGCAAACCGCAAAACGACGTAACAGTATTACGTCGCTACTATCTCATTCTGTAGGGACAGGTCGCGACCTGTCCGCTTGATGCCGGTAACTATAGAACATTAAAGCCCAGTACAACTATGTAATTTAAATTCCCCTCCTTAAACAAGGAGGGGCAGGGGTGGTTGGATATCCTTTCTAAAAGCAAAAGCCCTGCAAGAACAACTTACAGGGCTTTTGCAGTATTTTATAATTAAGGAGGTTAACTTACCACCTCTCCATACAGATCAAAGTCAGACGAATCGGTGATCTTCACATTAGCGAAATCTCCTAAGCGCACATAAGTGTTATCGGCTGGTACCAGTACTTCGTTGTCTACTTCCGGAGAGTCGTATTGAGTACGGCCAACAAAATAGCCACTCTCTTTTCTATCGAACAATACTTTATAAGTTTTGCCAACTTTCTCCTCGTTCAGCTCAACAGAAATACCTTGCTGCAATTCCATAATAGCATCTGCACGTTCCTGCTTCACTTCTTCCGGCACATTGTCTTCCAAAGTATAAGAGTGGGTGTTATCCTCGTGCGAGTAAGCAAAAATGCCCAGTCTGTCGAAACGCGTCTCTTCTACCCAGTCATACAGCTCCTGGAAATCCTGGTCTGTCTCGCCCGGGTGTCCTGCTATAAGTGTCGTTCTTAAGGCAATATCCGGCACGCGCTGACGGATAGAGTCTACCAACTCAATTGTTCTGCGTTTGCTGATACCGCGGCGCATTGTCTTCAGCATGTTATCCGAGATGTGCTGCAACGGCATATCCAGGTACTTGCAGATGTTATCGCGCTCGTTCATCACATCAAACACTTCCATCGGGAACTGCGACGGGTACGCATACTGCATTCTGATCCACTCAATGCCTTCCACATCCGAAAGGTTACGTAGCAGGTCAGCCAGCTTACGCTCGCCATACTGCTGCAAACCATAGTACGTCAGGTCCTGAGCGATAAGTATAAGTTCTTTCGTACCCATACTTGCCAGGCGCTTTGCTTCACGTACTAAATCTTCAATCGGACGATCAACGTGTTTGCCACGCATCAACGGTATCGCACAGAAAGAGCAAGGTCGGTTACAGCCTTCAGCAATCTTGAAATAAGCGTAATGCGAAGGTGTAGTCAATAAACGCTCACCTATCAGCTCGTGCTTATAGTCTGCTTCTAAGGTCTTCAGCAAACGCGGCAATTCTAAGGTACCAAAGTAAGCATCTACCTGAGGAATCTCAGCTTCCAGCGAATCCTTGTAGCGCTGCGAAAGGCAACCAGTTACGTATAGTTTGTCTATCTGGCCGGCTTCTTTGGCATCGGCGTAGCGCAGAATAGTATCTATCGATTCCTGCTTGGCGTTATCTATAAAGCCGCAGGTGTTTACAATAATGATGTTCGAATCATCTTTATCAGACTCGTGCGCCACATCAAACTCGTTGGCACGCAGCTGCCCCATCAACACTTCCGAATCCACCAGGTTTTTAGAACAACCCAAGGTGATCACGTTTACCTTATCCTTCTTTAACGATCTTACTTTCACGTATTAATAACTTGCTCCGTAATTTATTAGAAACTCCACGTCTGTTACCTGCCCTTCCTTTACTTCAACCGGGAAAATATTCATTTCCCCATCAAAAAGGTTGGCGTATAGTCCCTTCTCTTCTTTCGTGAAAAGGCTATACTTGCCGGGCTTCAGCGCTACAGCAAATCTGCCGTTAGCATCTGTAACAATCTCAGTTACTAAATTAGTTTGAATGTTGGTGTGAAATACACCGTCTTGTGTGGTTACCTGGTTCGCGTTGGTGAGCTCGTAGATATAAACCGTACGCTCTACACCACGCTTGCTTTCCGCTGGCGGCGCATCCGGCGAGGGCATCCGGTTACCAGATTCCCATAAAATATGGCCGGTTATACCTTGTTTTATAGCTGCTTGGTTTTGCTGCACCTGCGTTGTTTCAGGTTGTGTTATAGTTTCTGTTTCTGAGCCTGTAGTTGCGTTGCCTTGCTTACTACCGCAGCAGGCCGCCAACAATAGCAGCGCCAAAAACAAAAAACCTTTCATAACTATAGTTTACTTTTTGCGCGAGAAGAACGACTCTACAAACTGCTGCTTATCAAACAGCTGCAGGTCTTCAATTTTCTCACCTACGCCAATATACTTCACTGGTATCTTAAACTCATCCGAAATACCAATTACCACGCCGCCTTTGGCTGTGCCATCCAGTTTGGTAATGGCAAGCGCTGTTACATCTGTCGCTTTAGTAAATTCGCGTGCTTGTAACAGGGCGTTCTGGCCGGTGCTACCATCCAATACCAGCAATACTTCGTGCGGGGTATCTTCTGTTACTTTCTGCATCACACGCTTTATCTTCGAAAGCTCGTTCATCAAGCCAACTTTGTTATGCAGTCGGCCGGCAGTGTCAATAATTACTACATCAGCGCCAATTTCCACACCTTTTTTAACGGCGTCGAAGGCTACTGAAGCAGGGTCGGTGTTCATGCCATGCGATATAACCGGCACACCCACACGGTCGCCCCAGATGATCAACTGATCAACGGCAGCAGCACGGAAGGTATCGGCAGCGCCCAGCACTACTTTTTTACCGGCCTTATGGAATTGTGAAGCCAGCTTACCAATAGTGGTAGTTTTACCAACACCGTTTACACCTACCACCATAATAACATATGGCTTTATACCTGCAGGCAGATCAAAGTTAGCTCCGTCTCCGGATTTGTTCTCTTCCAGCAGGGCAGCTATTTCTTCGCGCAGGATATTGTCCAGCTCCGATGTATTTACATACTTATCACGGGCTACACGCTTCTCAATGCGGTCAATGATCTTTACCGTTGTATCTACGCCCACATCAGCATGCACCAGAATTTCTTCCAGCTCGTCCAGCACCTCTACATCTACAGTAGATTTGCCTACTACGGCTTTGCTCAGTTGTCCAAAAAAGCTGTCTTTGGTTTTTTCCAGCCCCTTGTCCAGCGATTCCTTTTTCTTTTCTTTACTGAAAAAGTCAAAAATTCCCATGCTGCTTTAGTTGTTGGTAAGCTTTAGCGATGAAACGGTAATATACTAAAAAAGTCCCAATACAGGGACTTCTTCATTTTATCTATCTATGTAAGTAGAGAGGCTTATTATTTCTTGGCAAGGAACTCCTGTACCTTATCAACAGGAACCATCTCCTCTTTAAAGCTGTAAGCACCAGTTTTTGGCGACTTAACGGCTTTGATCACTTTTGCCCAGTCTTTACCTGTGGCGGTTTTTAGGGTTGCAACTACCTTCTTAGCCATGGTTATTTAATTTCTTTATGTACAGTTACTTTTTTCAACACCGGGTTATACTTCTTAAGCTCTAAACGCTCAGCCGTATTCTTTCTGTTTTTGGTAGTGATGTACCTTGAAGTTCCAGGCAGGCCAGTAGCTTTGTGCTCTGTGCATTCCATAATAACCTGGATTCTATTACCTTTTGCTTTTTTAGCCATCTCTCTAGTAATTTTTTATTTGGGACTGCAAATATAGCAGCTTAAAATCTTAAGTACAAACAAACTATAAATTTTATTCCAAAGTTCAGTTTTAGCTACTGTAACTGTGGTTTAAAGTAAGCTAAACTGCTAGCTTACAGCATTATCTATTTTATCTCCGGAAGCGTAAAATCGTCGAGTGCGCTTGGCTGGACCATTGTTTTCTCAATATCGGCTACGGTGCGCGGAGCTAGTTTAGACAGGTTCTCCCATCCTTTCTCCGTGATCAGGATATCATCTTCAATGCGAACACCAATTCCCCACCACTTCTTGTCGCAGGGGCTGCCATCAGGTATGTAAATACCTGGCTCTACTGTTATAACCGTATTCGGCTTAAACGGACCGTAGCTACCGGCATCGTGTACATCAAGCCCTAAGTAATGCGATGTGCCATGTGGAAAATAGCGACGCGCCTCAGACTTATTCTTGATAACACCCAACTTCACTAATCCATCAGCAATTACATCCTGGGCAACCTGTCCTGGCGCAAAAAACTGATTTCCTACTTTACATTGCTCAATGGCTGCATCCTGGGCTTTTAACACCAGTTCGTAAATGGCTTTCTGCTCTGGGCTGAATTTGCCGTTGGCCGGTATAGTTCGTGTAACATCGGCAGTATAACCTTTTACTTCGGCCCCGACATCCATCAGCACCAACTCGTTGTTAGTTATACTTGGTTTGCCACTTTCGATGTAATGTAGTACACAACCATTGTTACCGGCCCCAACTATAGATGGGTAACCAACATGCTGTGCGCCATATTTCTTGTAAACAAACTCGTGTATGCCCTGCACCTCCATCTCCGACATGCCCGGCTTCATGGCTTTCATTACCTCTATCTGGGCTTGCGCCGAAATAGTGATGGCTTTGCGTAGTAAGCGCAGTTCCTCTTCGGTTTTTTGCTCGCGCAGCTGGGCCATAACCTGCTCCAGGCCGGTCAGGTTTGCGCTTTTAGCTTTGCCTGTAAACTGCTCCACTAAACTATAAAGGTCTGCCTCGTCGCGTTCATTGTCGCGCACATCAGTCGGCAGGGGCTTTATAAACACCTGCAGGCTTTCATCCAGCTTATAGTTTTGGAAAGAAGTATTTGGCTGCGTAGCTATACCCAATGTTGTGGCTGCACCGTCAACACCCAAGCGTTTGCCATTCCATAGCTCTTCCTGGGCATTATTAGGCTGCACAAACAGCAAGTCGGTCACTTTTTTACCGTTTACAGTTTGTGGTTCGGCAAAAACCAGCAACACAGCGTTTGGTTCGGTATAACCGGTCAGGTAATAAAAGTCCGGGTCCGGATGGTAGTAAAAGTCTACATCGTTGGCGCGGTTACGAACCGGGGCAGTAAAGAAAACGGCAACGGAGCGAGCTGGTAACTGCTTACGCAATTGCTCTCTCCGTTGCCGGTGAAATTCTTTATCTAACGTATCAGATGGCTTTTCCGGGGTAGTGCGCGACTGAGCCGTGGCAGCTGTTATAGTTGCCCAAACAAGCAGTACACACAGCCGGAAGGCTGCCATTAGTACAGGATATAGCCTTGGTCTACTGCTTTCTTCAGAACAGCAGTGATACCGTTCTTGTTGATAGTTCTCAGTGCTGAAGTAGAAACTTTCAGAGTGATCCATGCATCCTCTTCAGGGATGTAGAAACGCTTCTTCTGAAGGTTTGGATAGAATCTACGCTTAGTTTTATTGTTAGCGTGTGATACGTTATTTCCTACTTGTGGTCTTTTACCGGTTAGGTCGCAAACTCGTGCCATCTTGTATTATCGTCTAAATTATTTCAATAGGGGTGCAAATATCTGCAAAATGAAACACAATGTCAAAACCATAGCAGATATTTTTACAGAAACTTCTCTGTATAGCTGCTTTAACGCTTTTTAATTGTGTTTTATTTTGATGCCTGATAGCGGCATTGGTGCAAAGGTAACGATTTCATTTTATAGTTCAGCTGCCGAATCACCTTACAATTATATTATCAGCGCCGTCAGCTAAAGTATAGCCTGTCATTTTTAACGCTGTTCGAAATGAAAGTATAGAACTTAATTTTATGACATTGATCTGACAACTTTCTTCGCAGGTCTCGCTTTCAAACCCAAACTTATACTTTCAGATAGCAGCCTGATCAGGCTAACAGCATTGCTTCCATCGGTATCGCGCTGCGCAGAAAACTCTGTTACTTCCATGGCTATAGTTCGGGGGTCAGTTACAAGCCGGGTTAGTAGTTCTTTACATTCAACTATAGTTAGGCCAGTCTCGCTGGGAGCATAGGCTGCGGGCATCTCCTGCTGGTTAATAGCATCTACATCAAAATGGACCAGGAGCTTCGCATCATCCGGGATGGCGGCAAGTACAGCAGCTATACTTTGCAGTTTACTCTCGCGCAGTGTTTCTAATGCTATAGTGTGTATGCCGTATACTTCGGATAGCACTTGCTGGCAGCCTACTACCGTAATTTGTTCGGAGCTTATAGTTGCGGGTTTTGTCCATAGCAGGTTTTCGTTAGTTAAGAACCACAGGCCCATAGCAGCGGCTCCAACACATACTTCGGGGTCGGGCTTTACAACATCTACATGCGCATCTATAACTATAAGGTATAGTTTGTCGCCATACAGTTTTGCCAGGTAATCGGTGGTGCCAACTATAATGCTGCAATCGCCGCCGAGCAGCAGGTTAAATTTATCGGGTGCAAACCAGCTTTCGCCCTGGGCAGTTATACTTTCCCATACCAGCCTCGGGCCAGGCCAGTTGCGCACCGGCGCCGTGTTATGTCGTGGCAAATTATCTGGCAAAGCTATATCTCCGGCATCTGTAACCGACACCCCGGCTTGTTCAAAAGCCAGTTGCAGTCCACTGTTGCGCAGCGCTGCGGGTGTTGTATCAGTACCCGGGTATAGGGCACCGGCATAAGTAGGCACGCCTGTAATGTGTAGCATAGTTTTATCTGCCGGCTGTTTAAGCAGGTTTATCTTGTTGTTTCTGTTCCTTTTTCCGGAAACCATAAGGGCAATGTTTGCAACCGCTCTGGCAGCAGTAACCTCGCTTCAGGTGGTACTTTGCCGTAAACACCATCAGGCCCTGCTCATTTAAGTAATAGTCTTCTCCTTCTTTTAATGGCTGCATCTGTTCGGCTGCTTTTGTGTTTCAAATATCTGCAAATATGCGGCGTTAGTCAAAATAACCTACAAGCAACTGTTGTAAAGGCAATATGGCGGGCAGTTTTTATTCAGAATGAGTTTAGCTACATTTACAACTATAAACTATAAAATATGTAAAAGTAGTAAGGCAATTTATACCTGCTACTTACATTAGAGCATACTATAAAACTATGAACACACGTACTATCACTTCGAGCCAGGAGGCTATCGACATCGAGCACAAATACGGCGCCCACAACTACCATCCGCTGCCAGTGGTACTTAACCGCGGCGAAGGCGTACACCTTTGGGATGTGGAAGGAAAGCATTACTACGATTTCCTGTCGGCTTACAGCGCTGTAAACCAGGGCCACTGCCATCCGCGCATCATTAACGCACTAACCGAGCAGGCACAGCAACTTACGCTAACCTCGCGCGCTTTTTACAACGACAAACTGGGCGTAGCCGAGCAGTATATCTGCGAATATTTTGGTTACGACAAGTCGCTGTATATGAACTCGGGTGCCGAAGCCGTGGAAACTGCCATAAAACTGGCCCGCAAGTGGGGCTATGTAAAAAAAGGCCTAGCCCCTAATTCTGCTGAGATTATAGTTGTAGAGCATAATTTCCATGGCCGCACAACAGGCATCATCTCCTTCTCTACCGACCCTGACTCTACCAAAGGTTTCGGGCCATACATGCCTGGCTATAAAGTTATACCTTACAACGACCTTGATGCTTTAGAACTGGCCCTGAAAGAGAACCCGAATGTTTGCGGATTTCTGGTGGAGCCTATACAAGGCGAAGCGGGTGTAATGGTTCCTGATGAAGGTTATATGGCGAAAGCGCACGCACTTTGCAAAGAGTATAATGTGCTGCTGATGGCCGACGAGATACAGACCGGCATTGCCCGAACCGGCAAACTGCTGGCAACTTACTACGACGATGTAAAAGCCGACATACTTATACTTGGCAAAGCTTTATCTGGTGGTGTACTTCCGGTTTCGTGTGTACTGGCCAACGATGATATCATGTTGTGCATACAGCCCGGCGAGCACGGCTCTACATTTGGTGGCAACCCATTAGCTGCTGCCGTTGCTATGGCTGCCTTGCAGGTCATCAAAGACGAGAACCTGACTGACAATGCATACAAACTGGGTCACATTTTCCGGGAGCGCATGAACCAGATAAAAATGGAACGACCGGAGCTTGTAACTATAGTTCGTGGCCGCGGCCTGTTAAATGCTGTTGTCATTAACCCGACCACCGATGGCCGCACCGCCTGGGATGTTTGCGTTAAGCTGATGGAGAAAGGCCTGCTGGCTAAACCAACTCATGGCGACATTATCCGTTTTGCACCGCCGTTGGTTATTACCGAAGAGCAACTGCACGAGTGCTGCGATATAATAGAAACTGTACTAATGGAGTTTTAAATACAAGACTATTTTCAACTATAAAAGCGATGCCCCGGTGTCGCTTTTATAGTTTATGGCTGCACTTAAACAATTACACAATTCATCTGTAAACAATTAAGCCGTACCTTTGCACCCATTCATTTACAAGCTTTTGATATTTATTTAAGATAGATATGATGACCAGAAGACCAAGACGTAATCGCCAGAGTGAAGTGATCCGCAACATGGTGGAAGAGACCACACTGGGCCTGAACGATTTTATATTCCCGCTTTTTATAATTGAAGGCCAGAACCAGAAAATAGAAGTAGCTTCTATGCCGGGTATCAGCCGCTTTTCTGTTGATACGCTTTTAGAAGAAGTAAACAGCTGCGTTGAGCTTGGCATTAAAGCTTTCGCTCCTTTCCCGAGCATACCGGAACAACTAAAAGACACGAATGCCAACGAGAGCTTTAATCCGGACGGCCTGTTCCCGAGAGCTATCCGCGAAATAAAGAAGAACTTCCCGGATGTGGTGCTGATGACCGACGTTGCCATGGACCCTTACAGTTCGGATGGGCACGACGGCATAGTGCGTAACGGCGAAATACTGAACGACGAAACGCTGGAAGTGTTAGGCAAGATGGCACTGACGCAGGCACAGGCCGGCGCCGATATTGTGGGCCCTTCAGATATGATGGACGGACGTGTGGCACACATCCGTAAAGTGCTTGACGAGAACGGTTACCATAAAGTGGGCATTATGAGCTATACAGCAAAGTATGCCAGTGCATTTTACGGTCCGTTCCGCGATGCCCTGGACTCAGCTCCAAAAATGGGCGATAAAAAAACCTACCAGATGAACCCGGCCAATAGCCGCGAAGCCCTGCTGGAAGCTGAACTCGACACGGCCGAAGGTGCAGATTACCTGATGGTAAAACCTGCTCTCGCTTACCTGGATATTATAAAGATGCTCCGCGATAACTCGAACCTGCCCATTGCAGCTTATAACGTAAGCGGCGAGTATGCCATGGTAAAAGCAGCTGCCGAAAAAGGCTGGCTCGATGGCGAAAAGGCGATGCTCGAGAGTTTACTAAGTATAAAACGCTCCGGTGCCGACATTATACTTTCGTATTTTGCCAAAGAATTTGCACAATATTTAAAGAAGTAAGAGCTCACTCAACTTTAGTAAAAAAGCACCGGCCATGGCTGGTGCTTTTTTGTTTTTACCTTTCCGAAGAAACTATTGACATAACACAGGCTAAAAATTATTACGAAACCCGGAACAACTTTGGCAATCTAAAGCTTTAGTAGTAACTTGAGAAGCAATATGATTACAACTTTTACTATTTTATGAAAAGATTAAGCCTCTGGATCGCAGTTCTGGCCTTAACTACGACCACACCGGCGCTTGCCCAGCAAACCAACATTCTGCGTGCAACCAATACCCAGGAACTTGACCGTTTTGCAACTGCTGCTGCCAAAGATTATAAGGCAAACCGTAGCAAAGCCCTGGAAGTGGCCAAAAAACGCGGTTGGTTAATTGAGAAAACAACTTCTGACGGGCGCGTTATCTCTCTGCAGGGGCTTGACTCTGAAGGAATGCCAATCTATTACATCACCGATAACAACTCGCGTGCGGCTGCAACAGTTGGTACTAACCAGCTATGGGCGGGTGGCAAGCTTGGGCTTATGCTGAGTGGCTCAGGAGCTGCTGTAGCAAACAAGTTAGCGCTTTGGGATGGCGGCAAAGTAAGGCCGACTCACCAGGAGCTAAAAGACCGTGTAATACAGAAAGACAATGCTGTACGAGCTGATGACCATGCTACACACGTAGCCGGCACCATGATCGCAACAGGGGTAAACCCGCTGGCGAAAGGTATGGCTTATGCTCATAAAACATTAAATGCCTACGACTTTAACCAGGATGTTTCTGAGATGGCTGTTGCCGCTAAAGACCTGCTGGTATCTAACCACTCGTACGGCTCTATAAGCGGATGGCGCTATAACTCCGATCGTAAAGGTACGCCAACCGACCCTTATTGGGAATGGTGGGGCAACCCGGCCATCAGTACTTCCGAGGACTTTAAATTCGGATACTATGACAACAGCGCTTCTAACTGGGATAAAATTGCCTACGAAGCACCTTATTACCTTATCGTAAAATCGTCGGGCAACAACCGTGGCGAGCGCGGCCCTGCAGAAGGTCAGCCATACTACAGACGCTCTTCCGGAGGTTCGTTTGAAGTAGTAAGCGCCCGTACAAATGTCAGCAGCAACGATGGCTATGATATTATATCTACTTACGGAAATGCTAAAAACATACTTACAGTTGGTGCAGTAGAACCGATCGCGGAAGGATATTTAAAGCCTTCTGATGTTCGCATATCTACCTTCAGCAGCTGGGGACCTACAGACGATGGCCGTATTAAGCCCGATATTGTAGGCAATGGTGTATCCTTATTATCTTCCATGGGTAGTGCTGACGATGCGTACGCCTCTTTAAGCGGAACATCTATGTCATCTCCTAACGTGGCTGGTTCGCTGTTACTTTTACAAGAGCACTACTCGAACGTAGCAGACGGTAAATTAATGCGTGCTGCTACCTTAAAAGGAGTAGCTATCCATACAGCAGACGAAGCCGGCAACCACCAGGGCCCTGATTATGTTTATGGTTGGGGATTACTGAACATGGCACGCGCTGCTGCACTTATCTCTGATTTCAGCAGCTCGGCTAACCCGGTTAAAAAGCACATACTGGAAGAGCGCGAGTTAACGCAAGGCGGAAATTATACTTTTGATGTGGTTGCTTCCGGCGAAGGCCCGCTTGTAGTTACCATTTCGTGGACCGACCCACAGGCTGTTGCTATTGACGCCAGCGTTTCGTTGAACAACAGAACGCCACGCCTTGTAAACGACCTGGACCTGCGCGTATCAAGAAACAGCGCCTCATACCAGCCATGGACACTCGACCCGGCTAACCCGGCCAACGCAGCCGTACCCGGCGATAATAAATTAGACAACGTAGAGCAGGTATATATTGCCAATGCAGTTCCCGGTGAAGTATACACGATCAGTATCCGCCACAAGAACACATTATCATCAGGCAAACAGGCTTACTCTATTATGGCAAGCGGCGTAGGTGGCAGCGTTTTCTGCACATCAGCACCACTATCAGACCAGGGCACAACTATACAGAGCGTTAAAGTAGACAACACTACAATTTCGCCGACGCGTACTGCTGGCTGCACCACCTACAGCAACTTCACTGAGAACCAGTTTACTTTAGATTTTGGCCAGACAAGAACATTAACTATAACACCAGGCACATGCACAACGGCTAATGCTAAAATAGCTAAAGTGTATATCGACTGGAATGGTAACGGCAGCTTCAGTGATGCAGATGAATTAGTAGCTGTGTCCGGGGTTGTTACAGATAACTCGCCTATTACGGCACCAGTTACAGTACCCGAATCGGTAACTAAAGAAGCCCGAGTGCGCATGCGCATTATACTTGCTGAAACTACCGATGCGGCCAGCTTTAACGCTTGCGGGACTTATGCCAGCGGCGAAACCCAGGACTACCTGGTGCAGCTTTCGAAGCCCGACACCGAAGTAGCGATGCTTACAGTAAACCCGGCAGGCCAGAACCTGTGCGCTACAACCGACCAGCCTGTGCAGGTAATATTGCGCAACAATGGTGCTCAGGCACTATCAAATATTCCGGTTAGCGTAACTGTTCGTAAAAACGGAACTACAGTAGCTACCCTGAGCGGTGTTTATACCAGCACGCTTTACCCAACCCGTGAGGCACAACTTACCTTATCGTCGTTTGAGACGGAGGCAGGCGCTACTTACGAGCTGGTAGCAGAAACAAACATACAGGGCGATGCAAAGGCAGATAACAATAAAGCAACCTATAGCTTTACAGTTAACAACATGGAGCCAGCTCCTGTAGCTTCTGTGGCCCGTTGCGGAGATAACCCTAACTATGCGCTGTCAGGAACTGGTGATGGCATCATTTACTGGTATAAGCAAGCAGGTGATTCTAATCCTGTAGCAGTTGGTAACGATGTGTTATTGTCGGCGAGCCAGGTTGGCGAAACCATGTTTGCAGGCCTTAACGATTTCGCAGCTTCGGTTGGCTACAAAACCAAATCTGATCTGCCGAATGGTGGTTATAACCAGTTCAGCCCTGATGTGTATGTAAGAGCGTTTGCCCCTATGGTGCTCGAAAGAGCCAGGCTATACATTGGCCACTCAGGTACCATTACTTTTACGGTGTATAATGAGGATAACGAAGAGGTATCGGCCAGAACACTGCAGGTTACTGCAACCCGCTTTGTAGGCGCACCAGGCCCGCAGGTAAACGACCCGAATGATAAGGGCGCAGTTTATTACCTTGGGTTGGAGCTGCCAGCTGCCGGCAATTACCGAATAGCGATAACGTATGGCGAGGAAGCAACTATTTACCGTAACAACCTGGCAACTGTAAACTACCCTGTAGGTATACCAAACGTGTTCCTGATAACAGGTAACAGCGCTGAAACAGAATCGCAAACATATTACTACTACTTCTACGACCTGAAAGTGCGTGCACTTGGTTGCAAGAGTGAGCGTGTAGCTGTTGATGTAAAAGGCACAGAGCCTTTGGTGCAGCCACTAATTGCCCGTGAGCAACAAACACTACGCTCCAGTGTAGCAGAAGGCAACCAGTGGTACCTGAACGGTGAAATTATACCTGGCGCTACCAACCAGTTACTGGTACCAACCGAGAGCGGTGAGTACAGTGTAGAGACTCAGAAGGAAGGTTGTATTTCGGAGCGTTCTGTAGTATTCAACTTTAAATACCAGCCGGAGAAGGCAGAGCTCGGAAAAGACTTTGTAGTATCGCCGAACCCAAGCACTGGCATATTCTTAATTGAAGGCGAACTGCAGGTTACCGACGTAGTTAACTTTATGGTGTATGATATGCTGGGCAACCTGCTTCAAACAGGAAGTATAAACGGTTATAACGGCCAGTCGGAGACCAAAATCGATATGTCAAAAGCTGCTTCGGGCATGTACCTGCTGCGTATCCAGAAAAACAACGATGTTATAATTAAGCGACTGGTACTACAGCGCTAACTATAAAACAGTTTAAATTAAAAAGGCTCTGCTATACTTGCAGAGCCTTTTTTTATGGTTAGAGTTTCAACTGCTATCAGCCTTTACTATTGCTGGTGTTGTCACCAATAATCACAACGCTGTAGCTTTTATACTTTAGTTGATCAGCCTTTACCAAACCGGTTCTTAAGACTTAAGTAATCGATGTAATAAAGCACCTTGACCGATAACATATTCGATTGCGGAGAATTGAAAGTATGGTTAACGTTATCGAAATAGCGGGGCTTAAGCACTCCCACCTCTTCCCAGAACATATCCTTCCAAACTATAGCCAGCTCACTACCCGGAGCGAACCACCAAGAGTACACCAGGTCTAAGTTAAAGTAGTTGAAGTTACGGTTATGATTATCGTTATAGTTCTCCGGTTTGTACCCGGCTGAGGTTAGAGTTCCGTCCCTGTGCAGGTTATAGTAGCTGCTATAGTTAACTTCGGACCAGTTGTGGCGCGCCACTAACGACAGCGACATCCGGTTATTGAAGATGTATTGCATTTCCAGGCTGTTCGACACTTCATCTACTTTACGAAGGCCAAAAATTATACTGTCACCTTCTATTGCTACAGGGTCCAGGAGGCCTTTCTTTCCGTTTAAGTTATTGGCAAAACCGACATCGTTCTTTCTGTAACCGTTACTGAATCTATATACCAGCAGCATCTTGCTTCCTACCCTGAACCTCGGCGATATACTATAGCCAAAATTATTGCGGCCCTCATCCTCAAACCAGCGGTAATCGGCACTAACATCCAGCGCAAACTTTTTACTGTAATTGGTAGATATATATCCGCCTACGCCATAGTTGATCGGAAATTCGTAGTACCAACCCTCGGCACGCGGCTCAAAAAAATCGTAGGTTTTAACAGGCTCCAGGTTAAGATACATGCCAACACCTGTAAAATTTTTAAGGGTAGCGTTAATGTTAGAAAAGATCACAAAATTCTGGAAGGCATCGGGTTTATACCTTCGCTCATAAACAGCACCCACGTTAGTAGACATGTTCAGGAACTTCCAGAAAGGTTGAAAGATGTTATAGTTGATGTTTACCTCCTGTAGTTTGCTATTATTCGAGAAAAGTATACCCATATCATTTGGGTTATAGGTATCGCTCTCAACTACATGGTTAAAGTTATAGGTTAAGCTGCCGCTGGTTTTACCAACTCCGATACCATAGGTATAGCCCAGATCAGTATCGCCGGTAAAGTAACGCTGGCTAAGGGCGGCCTTGCCATCAACAGCATATTTATTGCCCTTGGTGTTAAGCCTGAACAGAAAGGCTGTCAGGTTAGCATCGTAAGTACTTCCCTGGCGCATTACGTTGGTGTTTACAAGTGTTACGTAGGAGTTGTTTTTAAGACTTTGGTCCAGCACCAGCACGTTATAGTTTGCAAGCGGTTGAGTTTCGCGCTCAAACTCGGCACCTGTTACTGTATCGCGGATGGTAGCATAAGCGCGGCCCACTACGGCATTAAATATACCAACACCAAGCCCTGAACTCGTGCGCCCTGATACTTTGGTGCCATTGATCATTTTCGTTTCGATGGGGTTTTCGGTAATGACCTCGTGTTCACCTAACTCGTTTTGTATATTCCAGTAGTTTACCGGGCGGCTGCCGATCCTGCGCGAATAGAAAAACCCTCCTTTATTAAACAGCTCGGTACCTTCCAGGAAAAAAGGCCTGTTCTCGTTATACTGTATCTCGAAAGGCGACAGGTTAAGCACCTGGTTGTCGGACTGCACCTGGCTGAAATCCGGCACCAAGGTCATGTCCAGGGTAAAGGCATCGCTGATACCATACTTCAGGTCCATGCCACCACTAAATTTCACTTCTTCTTTAAACTTATCGCCACCTTCCTGGGCGCCGCTCGGGAAGCGCTCACCTACTACCGAAACATAAGGTGTAAAGCTAAGGCGCACCGGCGGAGTTATACTTTTTATACCTTTCAGCAAGCCCCATTGGTTCACAAAACCGTCTTTAGATGGCTCTACGTGGTTCCAAAAATAGCCATGCCTGGTAGTCTGCCTGTTGCGCATAAAGTTTAGCCCCCATAATTGCTCCGGGCGCTCACTAAAACGTATGGCGGAATAAGGAACTCTGATCTCAGCTATCCACTTGTTACCATCTATGGTTACGTTACTTTCCCAGACTGCATTCCAGCTAAAATCTTCCCCGTTTGATGAGTAGCGGGCATCGAGCTGCACACCGGCGGCAGTTATAAAAAAGCCATAGCCGTTTATTTCGTCTTTATAAGTATCCAGGAATACACCGAACCAGTCAGAATTACCCATGTCGTCGCGTTGGCTCAGGTCGCTGAAGATACTGTCGCGGGCGGCATCATGCATTACAGCACCAATATACATAGCGGCGTCGTCATACATTACTTTAACCTGAGTAGGGTAGCGCTCTGGTGGCCCGGGGTTGGGCCTGTTCCTGATAAAACCGGTAGCAATTTCGGCCTGCTGCCACTCCGGTTCGTCTAGTACACCATCAATTTTAATATCGGCCGCTACACGTAGGGCAGTGAGTTCTTTTTTAGGAGCCTCGGCCGGGGCAGACTGCTTGTTACCCTGGGCTGAAACAAGAGAAGGAATAAAAAATAGACAGCACAAAAAAGCCTGCATCAGAGCTGCCTGTAAACGTTTTTTCATAGTATGGTCGCGCGAACAATGTGATAATAAGGAAGCAAAGGTAGTTATTTCTGCAGCCTTGTATTGCCTTAATAAGAAAAAGATGCACTTAGCACGCATAAGGTTGCTTGGAAGTATAAAATCTTTAAAATAAAAAAGCCACACATTGCTGCGTGGCTTTAAACAGGTATAACTATAAATTATAGGTCTTCTTCGCGTACCAGCATCAGCACCGCCGATTGTGAAACTATAAAATACTTTTCGCCCATATAGTTTATCTCGATGGCATCTCGTTGCAGGTAAATAGCCAGGTCACCTTCTTTGGCCTGCAATGGTATGTAGCGCACATCTTCTTTATCATCATCCCATTCTTCATCATCGAAAGTATAATCAGCGGGTATAGGGTAGCCGGGGCCAACGCGCATTATGTAGCCTTCCTGCACTTTTTCCTTCTCCTGCACGCCGGGCGGTAGGTACAAGCCGCTTTTGGTCTGCTCCTTCGTCGACTTCGGTTTTATAAGTACACGGTCGCCAATTATAATGATCTTCTCCAGCTTATTCTTTTCCGAAATTCTCATGGCTACTGTATGCATTACAATGGGTCGGCGGTTACCTTAAAGCGCATGGCTGCATTTATATTGATGTCTTTTACAACAGTGTTGCGCAGTTCTGCTCTTGTTCTAATAGTATAGCTATCCTTTTTGAGGTACTCATCCAGTTTAGCATTGGTAAGCAGCATATTCAGTTGGTTTTCGTTGAAAGGCACTTCCTCCAGGAAAGCGATCATCACTTCATCCAACCCGTCAGCCGAAATATAGATCTCGATACTGTTCAGGAAATCGAAGTCGGCACCGGAAGTAGTATCGGGTATACTTAAGGTTAGTTTATTAAGCGTAACATCTTTTACCAGTTCGGCGCGGGTCTTGTGGTTGCGGAAGGTCTCTTCGGAGTTGGTAGGTATAGTTACAGGCGCTAAAGCTACCATACCGATCGGAAAGTTAGACTCTACAACTATAGTTTCTTCTTCGTTGATGTAAAAGGTCAGCAGGTCGTCGATGGTGTCGCAGGCTGTGGAGGCTACAAACACGAACAATAACATAACTGCAGCAAAAAATTTATTCATGGTAATAGGTAAAAAGTATAGGTAAGTGTAAAGTATAAAACCGGAGCCGTTAAATAGTATAACAGCTCCGGCGTATAATAAAGTATAAAAAAGTTAATCCATCATATCAGCAGGGCGCGGACCGTTTGTCGGGTGGTCGTCGCTCCAGCTCATCGGGTAGTTCTTGTCCATCAGGCCGGCAGCAAATTCTGTTAAGTGCAGTGGCTTAAAGGTATCTATCATTACGGCGTATTCGTGCGTTTCTTTTTTGCCGATGCTTGCCTCCACTGTGCCCGGGTGCGGACCATGTGGTATACCGCCCGGGTGCACCGTAAACGAAGCCCTGTCTACGCCTTTACGGCTCATAAAATCACCTTCCACATAGTATAGCACCTCGTCGGAGTCTACGTTTGAGTGGTTGTACGGCGCCGGTATAGCCAGCGGGTGGTAATCAAACAGCCTTGGCACAAACGAACAGATCACGAAGTTATGCGCCTCGAAGGTCTGGTGTACGGGAGGTGGCTGGTGCACACGGCCGGTTATCGGTTCAAAATCATAGATAGAGAAAGCATACGGGAAGAAGAAGCCATCCCAGCCTACGGCATCAAACGGGCTGAACTCATAGTAATACTGGTGCAGGTAGCCTTCTTTTTTTATTTGTACATGGTATTCGCCTTTCTCGGTCTCGGTTATCAGTTCGATCGGCGGACGCATGTCGCGTTCACAAAATGGCGAGTGCTCCAGCAACTGGCCAAAATGGTTCCGGTATCGGCGCGGTGTTTCTACGGGGCTATGGCTTTCTATTATCAGCAGGCGTGTCTGACCTTCATCAAACCTGAATTTATGTATAACTGTGCGCGGAATTACAAGATAATCGCCGGGCTTGAATGGTATGCGGCCCATCTGGGTAAGCAGGTCGCCACTTCCGTCGTGCACAAAAACTACTTCGTCGCTGGCTGCATTTTTATAGTAGTAGTTCATTTCGCGCTCGCTCGGGTTGCAGATACTGATATCCACATCGTTGTTGAGAATGACGGTCTTGCGCGCATTCAGGTAGTCGGTGCCGGTAGTTTCGAGGTTGAGCGTGCGCAGGTGATGCGGCGCCAGCTTTATACCTTCGGCCACTTTTGGCTTAAACGGTACAGGGTCTTCTATCCGGCTGATCTTGGTTGGCGGGTTTATATGGTACAGCAACGACGAAACGCCACTGAAGCCCAGCGTGCCAACCAACTGCTCGGCATACAGGCTGCCGTCCGGCTGCCGGAACTGTGTATGTCTTTTCTGAGGGATCTCTCCCAGCTTATAATAAAACGGCATGTATAGTAGCTAGTTTATAGTTAAAACTGGTGTAAGCTTTACAAATGTACAAATATACTGGCAAGTGCGTTTACACACCGCCTTTCGCCAGCTTCTGGGCGCGGCCAAATTGCTTCAGCGCTGCCTGGAACTCATCATCAGACTCGTGCAGCACCGGGTAAAAGCCAGCGTTGCCGTACACACTGCGGGCTATAAAAGCTTTCAGGTTATTCCTGATCAGGTTTTTGGAACGGTCGAACTGCTTTGCATCGTACGTTACCTCATTCGAGTTAGCCAGCTTCACCATATCCTGCAGCATCTTATCGCTTACCACAAACGATTTGTTAAACTGAGCAAAGCTCATCTTCTCGAGTTTCTTCTGGTTGTCTTTATAGTAGCTGAGGGCATATTCGCGGAGCACATTCTTGTTATACAACTGGCTCAGGTACTCTGAGAATTCGGTGGTGTCCTGCGGTACGAAAACATCGGGCATAATACCGCCACCGCCATACACAACACGCCCTCTTGAGGTTTTATACTTTAGTGAATCAACAAACAAGCTACTGTCCGGGTGAAAATACTCGCCGCTTTCCAATCGGTTCAGCATATCTTTCGCATACTCTTCAGTGCCATTCTGATATGATTTCTGGATAGAGCGGCCGCTTGGTGTATAGTATCTTGATATAGTTAAGCGCAGTTCAGATCCATCGTTTAACGGAATCGGCATTTGCACCAGGCCTTTACCAAACGAGCGGCGGCCAACTATAAGCCCGCGGTCGTTGTCCTGTATCGCGCCGGCCACAATTTCAGAAGCCGAAGCACTGCCTTCGTCCAAAAGTATAATAAGGGCACCATTCTCGAAATCGCCTTTGGTGCGGGCAAAGCTTTTAGAATCGTAACGGGTGCCTTTGCCATCGGTGTAAACCAGTAGTTTATTTCCAGCTAAGAACTCGTCGGCCATACGCGTGGCATGGTCCATGTAGCCGCCCGGGTTGCCGCGCAGGTCAAGTATAAGCTGGTTCATTCCTTTTTTACGGAGATTGGTAAGCGCTTTTTTAAATTCCTCGAAGGTATGGGCTGAAAAACGGCTTACTTTTATATAACCGGTCTTGTCGTTTACCATATAGCTCACATCCACCGACACGGTTGGTATCTTATCGCGGGTAATGGTAAAAGGCACCAGTTTAGAGTTGCCGTGGCGCATGATCTTCAGCTCTACTTTAGAGTCTTTTTTGCCACGCAGGCGCTTGAACACACCCTCGTTGGTAATGCCGGTTCCGGCCACGGTTTCGCCTTCCACCTGTATAATTTTATCGCCTGCCAGTATACCTGCCGCCTCCGACGGGCCTCCACTGATCGGTGTTATGACGTAAATGGTGTCCTTAAAAATATTGAATTCGATACCGATGCCTTCAAAATCGCCTTCGAGGTACGAGCGTGCCATAGCCAGCTCATCGGCCGGAATATAAGAAGTATGCGGGTCAAGCTTTTCAAGCATTTCAGTGATCGCGTGGTCTGTCAACTCACCTATGTTCACGGTGTCCACATAATCGCGGTCTATGTAGCTCAGTACATCCCTGAATTTGAGGTAGCTTTTGGCTGTATCCTGTGGGTTAGTAGAAGATGGCGAGAACATATTAGCCCCCAGTAGTACGCCTGCTGCCAACGCAAGGGCAATAAATAGCGGCAGCTTTATTTGTGTAGGCGAGTTCCGGATAAATCTCTTTTCGTCGCCGTTCTCCTTTTCGCTCATAGTTATAGATTACTTATATGCACTATCCAACTCAAACACCGGGCCGAAGTATAATTCTGCTATGCCCTGCATGTAAAAGCCTCTTACTCTATACAAATACAAATTTAACAGGGTTGCATATCTCTCTTTGCATCTACCCGATGTTATAGTTGCACCACTAAGTTATTTAAAATTAATCTAAATAAATCTTGCCTCCTATATAGATGCTTTTTAGTTTTGCGTACTATTTAAAATAAGTCTAAATAAAAACACTTACACCTACATGCTAAACTTCTTTAAATATAAGCCTTTTGCTATCGCCGCGATAGCTACATCCGTAATATTTACATCCTGCTCCGAAGACGGTGATGACCAGCCATCATATAACGTACCTGCTGCTTATACTTTTGAGAACGTAGATTACTCTGGCCAGACAGCCCGTATGGGAATGTTAGGCGAAATGGAAGCCTACCTTAAAACCGGCAATAACGGCGAAATACTGGACGCACAGGTGCTGAAAGACATGTATGCCAACGCAAATGCTCCTTTTGCAGACGCCAGCCTGAACACATCGGGCAAGCAACTAAAAGATAAAACTATAATTACAGCTCAGCCTGTATTCGAGAACTACTTTGATGCCGTTGCCACTGCAAGCCAGTCGGCTGGTGCAGCAGCTACTAACGGTACTGCCGGTTTGCTTACTACCACAGACAACAAAACCTACCTGTTGGATGCCAGTGGGATTGAATATACCCAGGTTATAGCAAAAGGATTAATGGGCGCTGTGTTCTACAACCAGGCTGTGGAAGGTTACCTGTCAGATGCAAAGATCGGCCCTGCTGTGGATAACACTACCGTTACACCGGGTAAAGGCACCACCATGGAACACCACTGGGACGAGGCTTTCGGTTATTTTGGCGCACCTGCCGATTTCCCGGCTAACACAACCAACCTGAAATACTGGGCAAGCTACAGCAATAAGGTTAACCCGGTGCTTAACAGCAACAAAACTATAATGGATGCCTTTATTAAAGGCCGTGCCGCTATTTCGGCTAAAGACATGGTAGCTAAAGATGCTGCTGTGGCCACTATACGTACGGAATGGGAGCGCCTTGTTGCTGCCTCAGCCATACACGAACTGAATGCTGCAAAAGCAAATATTGCTGACCAGGCAAAGAAGAGCCACTACCTGTCGGAAGCGATCGGTTTTGTAATGGGCCTGAAGTATAAAACAGACAGAAAACTGACCAACGCGCAATACGATGAGGTTATGGCGAAGATAGGCACTAACCTTTGGAACACCACCGGTACTGATATAGCTGCCGCTATCGATATTCTGAGCACTGCTTACGAGATGGATGGAATAGAAGCACAACTATAGTATTTGTTAACATATAGTTTACTGAATTTTGCAGCAGCTATAGTACATAACGTGCTATAGCTGCTGCTTTTACCTTAAAAGTATAACATGAAAAAGGCACGAATTTATGTTTTAGCTGCTTTGGCCTGTCTGGCTACCTTAGCAGGTTGTAGTTCCGATGACGGGGATAACAACAATGGATCTGACTTCGATCGCGAGGCAATGCTTACAAACTATGCCGATAACCTGATCATACCTGCCTACAGCAACTTTAGCGACGCAACCGCAGCAATGCAGACGGCCATAGCGGAGTTCACGACAACCCCTACCACCGCCACGTTAGCTACTGCCCGCCAGAAGTATAAAGAAGCATACCTTGCCTGGCAGCAGGTAAGCGCCTACGAATTTGGCCCAGCCTACGACCAGATGCTGCTATCAAATGTTAACATCTACCCTACTAACACAAACCAGATAGAGAATAACATTACAGCTGGCACATACGACCTGCAGGCGGCTGCCAACTTAGCTGCCAAAGGTTTCCCGGCCATTGATTACCTGCTTTATAGCCAGGCCACTGAAACAGCAGTTGTAGACCAGTATACCACCGCAGCCACTGCCACCAACCGCAAAGCATACCTGCAGGATGTAGCTGTTCTTATACAGGAATTAGCTGAAACAACACACAACGCCTGGACCACACAAAACTATAGCAACACCTTTAAACAGTCTATGGGTACGGCAGTAGGTAGCGCCACAGGTAATTTGGTTAATGCCCTTAACTCCGATATAGACCTTACAAAACGAGCCAAGGTAGGCTTTGCAGTTGGTAAATCATCAGCAGGCGAGCCTATGCCGGAGCAAGTGGAAGCTTACTATAGCCAGATCTCTCTGGAGCTTTTATTAGAGAACCTGCAGGCACAGAAAGCTATTTTCCTGGGTGTGGGAGAAGATGGCACCAACGGCCCTGGCCTGGATGATTACCTGAACCATGTAGGAGCAAAAAAAGGAAATATGCTTTTAGCTGATGCCATTGAGCAGCAGTTTAACCTGGCCATAGCTGCCACAGAAGCAGTTACAGGTCCACTATCTGAAGCTGTAGTTACAAACCAGGAAGCTGTAAATAAGGTGTATGACGAGCTGCAGAAACTGATCGTGCTTACCAAAACCGACATGCCTTCGGCACTGGGTGTAACGATAACCTATACCGATAACGACGGCGACTAAATTAACCTATAGCCATGTTGCAAAAGCTCCGGCCTTACCTTACTGCTCCTGTTTCTGCTGCGCCGCTGGCAGTGTTCCGCACTATTTTTGGCGGAATGATGCTGGCCAGCATAACGCGCTTTGTACTGAAGGGCTGGGTAACGGAGCTGTATGTAATGCCCAAAGTATACTTCCCGTTCTATGGCTTTGAGTGGATAAAACCCTTAGGCGAAACCGGGATGTATACTTTGTTTGGCTTGATGGCGCTTTCGGCACTTGGCATTATGCTGGGGCTATTTTACCGTTGGGCTGCGGTGCTGTTTTTCCTGAGCTTTACCTATGTGGAGCTTATTGATAAGACCAACTACCTGAACCACTATTATTTTGTAAGTATAGTGGCTTTCCTGATGATACTGGTACCTGCGCACCGGCATTTCTCGCTGGATGCACTGCGCAAACCGCACTTATGGGCAAGCCATGTACCGCGCTGGGCTATACTTATATTTCAGTTGCAACTGGGGCTGGTATACTTTTATGCCGGTGTAGCCAAACTTAACCCCGACTGGCTTTTAGAGGCCATGCCTTTGCGTTACTGGTTACCGGCGCATACGTACCTGCCAATCATCGGGCCGCTGCTCGATAAAGTATGGGTGGCGTATGTATTCTGCTGGTTCGGTGCTTTTTACGACCTGACTATTCCGTTCTTCCTGAGCTGGCGCAAAAGTAGGTTATTGGCTTACGCAACGGTCATCGTTTTTCATGTGCTTACAGCCGTATTGTTCCCGATCGGCATGTTCCCTTACATTATGATCGTGAGCACGCTGATCTTTTTCTCACCAGCTTTCCATGAGCGCATACTGGGCCTGCTACGAACTATAGCAAAGGTAGAATTACCGCAACGCCGTACCTTTGCAACTATAAATTCACAGGGCATTGTGTTACCTTTGCTGGCGTTTTACTTTTTGTTGCAGGTAGTGGTGCCCTGGCGTTTTATGCTGTACCCGGGCAACTTATTCTGGACAGAGCAAGGCTACCGTTTTTCGTGGCGGGTAATGTTGATGGAGAAAGCAGGAACCGCATTTTTTTATGTGAAAGATCCACGGACCGGCAAAGAATCTGAAATTTATAACCGCGACTACCTGACACCTAACCAGGAGAAAATGGTAGCCACACAACCCGATATGCTGATTCAGTTCGCACACATTATCCGCGATGACTATAAACAGAAAGGTATACCTGCACCCGAAGTTCGTGCCGAAGTGTATGTTACCTTAAATGGACGTGGCAGCCAGCTTTTCATTGATCCAACTATAAACCTGGCCGCCGAAGAAGACAGCTTTTTACCTAAATCCTGGATATTACCTTTTGAAGTTACTGACCAGCCGCGACAGGCAATTGGTCATACAAAATAACGATGCGCTACACGCTTACTTTACTTGCCATACTTTGCACCTTGCAACTTGCATGGGCACAAACATTTACTATTTCAGGCAAAATAACGGCTGCCGGCACGCAACAGCCGGTTCCGGAGGCCGAAGTGCTGCTGACCAACAATGGCAGCTTAACGAAAGCCGATGCGAAAGGCACTTTTATACTTACCAACCTGGCTCCCGGCACCTACATGCTAACAGCCTATAGTATAGGTTGGGGCAGCGCCACGCAGCAGGTAACTATAACTAACGGCAATGCTACAGTAAACTTTGAGCTAAAACCGATGGAAGGGCAGTTGCGCGAAGTAAATGTTAAAAATCAGCGCGAAGCCACCTTTGGTATCACCAGATTAAATTCGGTGGAAGGCACCGCCATTTACGAAGCTAAAAAGAGCGAAGTAGTTATACTTAGCGATATCACTGCTAACAAAGCCACAAATAACAGCCGCCAGGTTTTTGCCAAAGTAGCTGGCCTTAATATCTGGGAGAGCGATGGCGCCGGTCTGCAGTTAGGTATAGGGGGCCGCGGCCTGAGCCCAAACCGCACCTCAAACTTTAACACCCGCCAGAACGGCTACGATATTAGTGCTGATGCGCTGGGCTACCCTGAAAGCTATTACACACCCCCAACCGAGGCCCTGGACAGAATTGAAGTGGTGCGCGGCGCGGCATCGTTGCAGTACGGTACGCAGTTTGGCGGCATGATAAACTTTGTAATGAACGAAGGCCCGGAAGACAAGCCTTTTGAGCTTACATCCCGCCAGACGGTTGGCTCGTGGGGCTTATTCAACTCTTTTAACAGTGTGGGTGGCAGCAAAGGCAAGTTTCATTACTATGGCTATTACCAGTATAAGCGTGGCGATGGCTGGCGCGAAAACTCGGGTTTTGATGCCCACACTGCTTTTGCCTCGGTACACTATAAGCCCACCCAGAAACTGGAGATCGGTTTTGATTATACTTTTATGGATTACCTGACACAGCAGCCGGGTGGTCTTACTGATGCTGAATTTGAGCAGGATGCACGGCAATCTAAACGCGACCGCAACTGGTTTAAAGTAAACTGGAACCTGCTTGCCCTGACAATGGATTACCGCATAAGCGAGCGTACCAAACTGAACATACGCAACTTTGGTTTACTTGCCCAGCGCGATGCTCTTGGTTTTATGGGTAAGATCAATCGCCCTGATGACCTGACACAACCACGTACGCTGCTACAAGATAAATTCCGGAACATTGGCAACGAAACACGCCTTATTCACCGCTACGATTTAGGTAACTCCTTTTCTACTTTATTAGTGGGCACCCGCTATTACCGTGGCTTTACCGACCAGAAACAAGGTGATGGCTCGCTGGCTGCGAATGCTGATTTTAATTTCTACTCAGAGAACGGTGGCCCCAATACATCCAGCTACGATTATCTGAGCCGAAACTTTGCCTTTTTTGCAGAAAACATCTTTAACATCACACCTAAGCTAAGTATAACCCCGGGCCTGCGTTACGAGTGGATAAATACCAATGCCGATGGCAGCTACCGCGACGTAAGACGCAACCAGGCAGGTACTATTATTTATGATGAGATTGAAGAAGAAGACCGCAGCAACTCCCGCAATGTTTTCCTGATGGGGCTTGGTATGAGCTACAAGCCAAATGAGCAGATAGAAGTATACGCCAACTTTTCGCAGAATTACCGCGCCATTAACTTTAACGATATGCGCGTAGTAAACCCCAACCAGTTTGTTGACCAGGACCTGAAAGACGAAAGTGGCTATAGCGCAGACATAGGCTTCCGGGGAAATATAAGTGGCTTGCTGAACTACGACGCGAGCTTATTTTATCTTGCTTACCAGGATAGGATCAATTTCCAGAACATTGAAGGCACTACAAACCGCATCCGTACCAATGTAGGTGATTCGCGCAACGTAGGCCTTGAAACTTTTATGGAAGTTGACCTGCTAAAGCTATACTTCGGTGCGGACCACCCTACCAGCCTTTCCGCTTTCTCCAACGTCACGTTAGTAAATACAAAGTATAGCAGCACCTTAACCGATATAGATAACAAAGAGGTGGAACTGGCGCCTTCCATTATCGCCAAAACAGGCCTTTCGTTCAAGCGCAAAGACTTTAAACTATCGTACCAATTTGCTTATACTTCGGAGCAATATACCGATGCGCCAAACAGTATCACAGAGCCAACAGCTGTAGTAGGCCTTATTCCATCGTATTGGGTAATGGACCTTTCGGGTAGCTATACTTACAAGCGCTTTACCTTAGAATCCGGGGTAAACAACCTGACCGATAACCGTTACTTTACGCGTCGTGCTACCGGTTACCCGGGGCCTGGTATTATACCTTCTGATGCACGAAACTATTATGTAACATTACAGTTCAAACTATAAGCTGTAAATTACTGTACGTACTATATCAATTATACAAATTATTCTTAACCACTAACTTTAAAACCATGAAAATCGCAAAAATGATCTTACCTGCTATTGTAGCTGCCGCTCCTTTCTTTTATAGCTGCGACTCAGGCGGAACCGATGTAGTTGAGTCGGGAACCTACCAGGGCACGATACAGGAAGTAGAACCAGCCAAAACCGAGATCTACGTTAAAACAGACGACGACAAAGTGCTGGAACTATACTTTACTGATGCTACAACGCTTACCAGAAACGGCGAAACAGTTGAGTTTGCTGAACTGCAGGAAGGCAACAGAGTAGAAGTGGAGGTAGAGAAAACCGGCCAGCGCCTTGACCCTATCGCTGTAAGAATACTGGAATAACATGAATGAGCCAACCTTTTGGCGGACAGAGATCTGGCATCCGCTTAGCGTACATTTTCCGATAGCGATATTGCTGCTGGCAACTATAGCCACAAGTATAGCTTTGTTTATGCGCGGCGATCAGAAACCTTTCTGGCAAAGGGCTGGCTCATATTTACTTTACCTGGGCGCACTCTCTGCCTGGGTTGCTATTTATACCGGCGATATGGCCGATGGCATTGTAAGTCGCAAGCTCTGCGACCCAACCGTGCTGAAAGACCACGAACTTGCCGCCTTTAATGTAGCTTATCTTTTCTCGGGAGCTACTGTGCTGGATGTGGTGCTCCGTTTTAACCTAATTAAAGTATGGCATAAGCTGCTAAACATCCTGGTGGTTTTGCTTATGCTGGCAGGCAGTGGCTTCCTGGCTTATGCCGGTCACCTTGGCGCTGAGGTAGTTTACGAGCAGGCTGGCGGCGTTAACGTGCCCACTTCTGATTGTGCCGGGTTTGAATAACTATGGCCAGGAGCGCGTATTTAGCAAAACTCACCTCATCACCAATTTAACAATTTAGCCTTCAGAGATTAAATCCTTACCTTTGCACCGTAAACGCAAACTATGGGCAGGATACTCGCAATTGATTACGGAACAAAACGTGTAGGACTGGCCGTTACTGATGTGCTGCAGATAGTGGCTAACCCGCTGGATACGGTGCACTCGAAAGATGTGCTGGCTTACTTAAAAGCTTACGTGCAACGCGAACCCGTAGAAGCTATTGTGCTGGGCATGCCGCGCCGCCTGAACGGCGAACACACGCAGGCCACGCAGCACGTAGTAGGTTTTGTACGTACCCTGCAACGGGAGTTCCCGACAATACCGGTGCATACCGTAGACGAACGCTTTACATCTAAAATGGCACAGGCTGCTATGCTGGCCGGCGGGCTTAAAAAGAAAGACCGTCAGGACAAAGGCACCGTAGACCGCGTGAGCGCCGCCATTATTTTACAATCGTATTTAGAGAGCAGAAACATATTATGATTTACCCTATTGTAGCCTACGGCGACCCCGTACTGAAAGAGGAAGCAGAAGACATTGCACAGGACTTCCCGAACCTGAAAGAGCTGATCGAGGACATGTATACGACCATGTACCATGCGCACGGCGTTGGCCTGGCTGCCCCGCAAATTGGCAAAGGCATACGCCTGTTCGTAATAGACTCGGAGCCGATGATGGACGACGAAGACGAAGGCAAAGGCGTAAAGAAAGCCTTTATAAACCCGGAGATAATTGAAGAAGACGGCGAAGAATGGGGCTTTGAAGAAGGCTGCTTAAGTATACCAGGCGTACGCGAAACCGTTTATCGCCCGGAGCGTGTTGTTATCCGTTATTTTGATGAGGAGTGGAACGAGCACGAAGATACGTATGATGGCATGACGGCCCGTGTTATACAGCACGAGTACGACCACATAGAGGGCATTTTATTTACGGACCACTTAAACGGCCTGAAGAAACGTCTGATCAAAAATAAGCTGACCAAAATATCAAAAGGTGAAGTGGATACTGACTATAGAATGAAGTTTCCGGCTGCAGATAAACGCCGCTAAGCTTATAGTTTTGAAGTATAAAAAACCGCCTGCTATAGTTTTATAGCAGGCGGTTTTTGGTTTGGGGTGAGGATAAAGAACAATGGGTTAACTATCTACTAATGTAAGTTGTAGAGTTAATTTATAACATACTTCTCTACTCTACTTAAATTTTTTGGTGATAAGTAGGGATAGTGATAGAGCCCTTTTTCTTGCCAGGAACTACTGTTCAGAATTTCTGGTTCAAAAATGGCTAAAAGCTCATCGTGTGGGTATATTATCCATTGTTTATCGAAGAAACATATAAAAATATCTTTCCCGACATACTTTTTATCAAATGTTAATCTACTTTTAAGTTGAACTTTCAAATACCTTATGCCATCAAAATGAATTGCGATAAAGTCAGCCCCCATCCAATCATCATCTAATTTGATTGTCGTATAACCATAATCTGCTAAATGAGCAGAAACTTTTTGAAAATTATAGATCTCTTTTTGCTTACCCTTTAAGGCAGCATACTTAACCTTACAATCGAAGTAATTCATTAATAATTAATTTTGTATATAAATTATTTACCAACTAGTGTACACAGAAGTACTACTCCCACTATTTACTAAGCAAGTCAGCTAATGGGAGTAGCAGCTATGTAAATATAGTAACTACCGCTTATCTATAGTCGCCTGCTGATCAAAATTCACAGCAAGTACCCGACAAAACCCAAACTATAAGCGCTGCACAGCTTAACTGTGGTTCTTAACTATAGCATCTATAATATGCTGCTTGAAGTCTTTGCTCTGCACAAATGTCTTCTCAAAAGCGCTGAACTCCTCGGCTGAGATGCCTTGCTGCAGGGCGGCGCGTTGCCAGTGCTCCAAGGTCAGGGTTTCGGTTTTAGCATAAGCCAGCAACTCCCTTATCACGCCATTCATTTTGTCCCGGCCAAAGGTATCTTCAAAAGTCTTTAGCAGCAAAGGCGCCAGCACATAGCGGTAGGTGTTGTCTATTTCCTCTCTTTGTTTTATCTCGGTTAAGGGCGTAAATTCTTTACCTTCCAACTGTTTTGCCTGTTTTAGCAAGGTCTGTTTTAAATATGCCTCTCCTACAATTTCTTCGGTTATATTGTAAGACAGGTACTCGGCAAACGACTCCAGCCAGAACCAACTTAGCTTACCCGACAAAACATTATTCCCAAAATAGTTATGCCCGAATTCGTGGCCATAGTACTTGTAAATATGGTCCGAGAACTTGCCTTCCTTTGTGATCAGGTCTTCGAAGTTTAGCCCTGTAAAAGCGAATGTAGGATACGTATTAAAGCCCCAGCTGCTGCCTTTAGCCCGTTTATTTACCGGCTTATGGTTGATAAGGTAAATATTATCCGTGAAATCCAGCTGCAGGTTTCTGGCAAATATTGCTTTTATAGTTTCAATGTTACCGAATATTTTTTGGGCTGTTTCTTTGCTGATATCTGCATTGAGAATGTAATCGCCACCGTTGTTTATAAAGTTATAGTTGCCGGCAAACAGCAGCAGCGGGTAAGCTTTTACAGAGGCAAAGCGTGCTTTTTTCTTTTGCTGAGGCGCGCTGCCATTCACAAAAACAGTTGTGCCGTCTTTTGTACTTATGGTCAGGTCGTAAGTATAATCCTGAATCAGTTTGTCGTTGGTGGCATCGTAAATTACCGGGTACCACTTGGTTTGCTCCGTAGCCCGCACCGTTTGCCCGTTAAAAGCGATGATGCCTTTATAGTCGAAAGCATTCAGGTCGTTGTTTTTGTACACCGGGAAAGCACCTGTATACTCCACGCAAAAAGCTGACGGAAGCGCTGTGGTATCATTCTTGGCATCAGTAAAAGCATAGGCAAGCGCCTCGCCATTCATTTTGCCTCCGTAATGCCCGGCATAGTCTAGTAGTTTGCCTTTTTCATCTTTAAAGTATTTTACATTCATGCCTTTATTAAGCAAAATGTTATACTTCTGTAGTTGCGGCACATTGGTTAAAGTAAAGCTGCAGCTCATCAGCCCTGTTTTCATTTCGATCTCAACATGCCCTTTAATGTGAGGCTGCGCAAAACTATAGCTGAGAAAAACGAGCAGAAAAGCCGCTGTAAGAAGGGTGTTACGGTAAAATTTCATAGTTTAAAGGGTTGGAGTGTGACTTTTCGCTGACTTATAAGTCAGATGTTACCGACAAATATATTGCTTTCTAGATATAGTAGTTTAAAGATCATAGTATAAAACTATAGATCCCTTACTTCCGTCGTGCCAGCGAAATTCTTGTTTTGCGGATCTGCCTTGTTGCCAGGTATTGCAGCCTTTCGTTGTATAGTATCCAGCCGCCCAGCGCACCAATTATACTTCCCGTTAAAATATCGAAGAATCGCGCTACTATCAGTTCGCTTGGGTTTATAGTTAAAGCGGCCCCGGTCTCTGCCAGAAAAATAGTGAGCACAGTGATAAAAATAACCGCAATGCCATAGTTGCGAACGATCAGGAATTCTACAATTATCTGCATCAGGATAATACCTAATGTAATAGTGAGTAGCGATGGATTTAATAAAAGTATAAGCCAAGTAAGGACCAGCCCGATAAACGTACCGAGCACACGCTGCGCGCTTCGTTGCCAGATATGTGTGGCACTTATTCCCTGCATTACAGCCGCGCACGAAGTGGGCACCCAATAAGGCGTATCTAACTCCAGTAAATGGGCAATGAGCAACGACACACCCACAAAAAAGCCAAACGTAACCGACTCCACGAAATTAACATACTGGTTTTTGGTAACGGTGATAACTTCATCGTCAGAGCGGGTCTTTCTTAACGTGACCAAACTATAAACCAGCCCCAGCAGGCACGAGATCATAGTTCCGATGCCTACCAACCCGATATTATGCGGCACTGTTTCGAGGTTATGCGGTACTGATATCGCAACCGACGCGATCATGATAAAGAAAAAGTTACCCGGCGGTCGCACCATTTTAAGGTAATAGAGCACCAGGTGCACTGTAAAAGCATATAAACCCAACACCAGCGAAGCCACTACCGGGTTAAAACCGAATAAAGCCCCCACGGCATACGACACCATTATCCCGAACGAGCTTGCCATCAGCACGATCATGCGGCGGGCTATACTTTGAGACTGTAAGTATAAGATCACCAGCGCAGCCATCGAAGCCAGTTTACCGTCCTCCAGGTTATCTGTAAAATAGCCGCCCAATACCGGAATGCCCACACAAAGCCCTGCCAGAACCGGCAAGTGCCATTTCCGGTCTGTTGGTTTAAATTCAAGCAGTTGTTTTAACATGTGTGGCATAGCTGTTACCTGTAAGCTTATTATTTACCTGGCAGCAAAAGTATAGGTTAAGTTATTTACCTGTTATGATTTAAGTCATTAACAGTAGTTAATTTCAACATCAACTTATAAGTATGTTTCGTACACCGCTGGTATGACCCGGACCACAAGAACTATATTTTTACTGCTTGCCTTCGTGCTGCCATTGCAGGTTTATAGTTGGGGATTTTATGCGCATCAGCGTATTAACCGGTTAGCAGTTTTTGCCTTGCCTCCTGAGATGGTGGGATTCTATAAAAAGCACATTCGCTATATAACCGAAAACGCTGTAAACCCCGATAAGCGTCGTAATGTGGTAGCTAACGAAGCCCCGCGTCACTACATCGACCTAGACATGTATGGCGACAGCGCCCTGTATAAACTGCCACGTTTCTGGCAACCTGCTGTAGCCCAGTTCACCGAAGATACCCTGATGGCCTATGGCATTGTACCCTGGCATATCAACTTTATGAAATACCAGCTAACTCAGGCTTTTAAAGAACGAAACCTGGACAGGATACTGCGCATCTCTGCCGACATGGGCCATTACATTGCCGATGCCTGCGTACCGCTGCACACTACCAGCAACTATAACGGCCAGCTAACCGGTCAGCGGGGCATTCATGCCTTCTGGGAGTCTCGGTTGCCGGAACTGTTTTCTGATAACTATGATTATTTTGTTGGCCCAGCCCGCTACATAGAGCAACCACAGCTTAAAGCCTGGGACCTGGTAGCCAGCGCACACACTGCCCTTGACTCGGTTTTATACTTTGAACAGCAGCTAACGCAGGAGTTTGATGAAGAAAAGAAGTATAGTTTCGAGCTCAGGAGTAATGTAACCACCCGCGTTTATTCCCGCGAGTTTTCGGAGGCATACAGTAACATGCTGAATGGGCAGGTAGAACGCCAGATGCGCCTTGCAGTACATGCCGTAGCCAGCTATTGGTACACTGCCTGGGTTGATGCCGGCCAGCCCAGCCTGGGTACCCTTACCAACTCACTTTCTCCGGAAGAGCTCCACCGCCTCGAAATGGAGAAAAAAGAATATGAAACAGGTCCGCATAAGGTTAGGGAAGAGCAGTAGTGAGGTTAGCAAACTGGTGTCTTTTCAGTTCTTGGTTTTAACCTGCCCCTGTTCATTCAGGGGGGAGTTTCGGCTGTTGTTAAAGTTGAGGTTTTATAGTTGCTGTTTTAACCCCTTCCCAGCCTTCCCCTAAGAACAGGGGAAGGAGCCCTTCTCTGCTTTTGTTTTAGTTGACGGTATAGTTTTATAGTTGCTATGGTCCAACCACCCCTAACCCCTCTCCCGAAGCAAGTTCGGGATCCGCGACTTAACAAAGGCGGGGAATTAGAACTAAACAAAGTCCCCCTTTGAAGGGGGTAGGGGGATGTTTTACTTTGGCGGATAAACACCCCTATGAGCTTTGCTCGCAAGTTCCGAACTCCCGTTCTCACTTGTCCTCAAGGGGACAGTTTTGCTACTGCTAACAGTTGGTTTAGAGTTTTATAGTTTACGGTATTGAGCGGACAGGTCGCGACCTGTCCCTACGGAACTATAACCACGAGAAAAGTCGGAGCTTATAGTGTCAAAGTATAGGTAAGCCCTAGCTATGAGAAACTTTCCAGTCTTTGGGTTGAGCGCCTTGTAGATTTCTGGTGCCGTAAGGCATTGCGAGGAACGAGCAAAAGAAATGTACACCGCGCGATGCCCGAAGGCGGGGCCTCGCGGCCGTGAGCGAGCCAAAGTAACTATAAAACGATAAGTAAGTAGAGCTCCCAGGATAAGAAGTGGCTATGGAAGAAACTGCTTACTTCAAGAAAGTATAGACTTCAACTATAAGCCGAAATAGATTTCTCGACTAACGCTCGAAATGACAAAAGAGTAACTCACTTACACTACAGCTATACTTTATTATCAACCAATTCAACCTTACTGATGCCCTTCCAAAGTCTTATGCAGTATCTCTGAGAAGCGGTATACTTCCTCGAAACTATTATAAAGTGGTGTTGGCGCTACGCGAATTACATTTGGCTCGCGGTAATCAACTATAATGCCGGCTTCCATTAGCTTGTTGAATAATTCGCGGGCATTCTGCTTCACTAATATAGATATCTGGCAGCCGCGGGCTTGCGGGTCGGTTGGGGTGATCATCTCCAGCACATCTTTACCCACATGCACGTCGTTTATCAGGTACTCCAGGTAACCTGTCAGTTTTTCGCTTTTGGCGCGCATGTTATCCATGCCGGCTTCATCAAACAGTTCCAGCGAAGCACGATGTACAGCCATAGGCAAGATCTGCGCATTGCTCAGCTGCCAGCCTGCTGCTCCGGCCATCGGTATAAAACCCTTTTTCATCTTGAAACGTGAGCCTGCATCGTGGCCCCACCAGCCTGCAAAACGTGGTAATTCAGGGTTGTTAGCGTGACGCTCGTGCACAAACACACCCGACGTGCCACCCGGGCCTGAGTTCAGGTATTTATAAGTACACCAAACGGCAAAATCCACATCCCAGTCGTGCAGTTTTACAGGTACGTTACCGGCAGCGTGCGCCAAATCAAAACCAACTATAGCACCTGCTTCGTGGCCAGCTTTTGTAATAGCTTCCATATCAAACACCTGGCCGGTATAGTAGTTTATGCCACCCATCATTACCAGCGCCAGCTCATCGGCATTGTCTTTTATGGCTTGCAATATATCCTCCGTGCGAAGTGTAAATTCGCCTTCGCGGGGGTAAAGTTCAACTACAGCTTCGTCGGGGTTAAAGCCATGGAAGCGGGTCTGGGTTTCCAATGCATATTGGTCTGACGGGAAAGCACCGGCTTCGGTAATGATCTTGAAACGCTTGCCTTCCGGCCTGTAAAACGATACCAGCATCAAGTGCAGGTTCACGGTCAGTTGGTTCATGATAACGACTTCGCTCTCTTTGGCACCCACTACACGGGCAGCACCGGCAGCTAACAGTTCGTGGTAATTAAACCATGGTTCCTCACCTTTAAAATGCCCTTCTACAGCCAGGCTAGCCCATTTATACATTTCATTATCAATGTACATTTGCGCCGATTTTGGCTGCAGCCCCAGCGAGTTGCCACAGAAGTAGATAGCGTCTTTACCGTTTATCTGCGGAAAGTAAAACTTATCTCTGAAGTAATAAAGCGGGTCGTTCTGGTCTTGCTCCTGTGCAAAGGCAAGGGTATTCTGGTAGTTCATGGTATCGTTTATAGTTTGTGCCAACAAGGCGGCTATAGTTCGTTTTAGTCTGCGAATATACTAATTTGTGTTGGTTTGATTTTGCCCTTGCGTAGTGTTTAGCGATGTAACTATAGTTTATAGTTCGGAGGTAGTGTGCAACTATAAGATGAGGTTACGTAAGCCTAGCTTTTATGCAGCAAGCTGCGTATTTAAAGTATAAATTCTTATATTGTTGGATTGCCTGACAGTGCCGTATAGTTGAAACCGGCATTTTCGCCCTTTTTACATCATGCATAAACACGCCCCTACACATCCTGTACTTACTGATTCCGGTCTGCTGAAGATCGATATACACACGCACATTTTGCCTGCCACCTGGCCCGACCTGCGCGAGCGTTACGGCTATGGCGGCTTTATACGGCTGGAGCACCACAAGCCCTGTTGTGCCCGCATGATGATGGATGACAAGTTCTTCCGCGAGATACAGGACAATTGCTGGGACCCGAAAGCGCGCATGCACGAGTGCAGTCAGTATAAAGTAGGTGTTCAGGTACTCAGTACCGTGCCGGTTATGTTTAATTACTGGGCCAAACCAAACGACACCTACGACCTGAGTAAACTCCTGAATGACCACATTGCTGGTATAGTAGCCGATTACCCTGACCGCTTTATTGGCTTAGGAACACTGCCGATGCAGGACACGGAGCTTTCTATAAAAGAACTGGAGCGTTGCGTGAAAGAGCTGGGCATGCCCGGCATACAAATTGGTTCTAACATAAACGGCCTTAACCTGGATGCGGCTGAGCTGTTCCCGATTTTTGAAGCTGCCCAAGATTTAGGCGCTGCCATATTTGTGCACCCCTGGGACATGCTGGGCAAAGACCGCACGGGTAAGTACTGGATGCCCTGGCTGGTAGGGATGCCCGCCGAGACTACAGTGGCTATTTGCTCGATGCTATTTGGAGGTGTATTTGAGCGACTTCCGAAACTACGCGTAGCTTTTGCGCACGGTGGTGGTTCTTTCCCGTCAACTATAGGCCGTATTGCCCATGGCTTCGAAGTACGCCCCGACCTTTGCGCTATCGATAACAACGTAAACCCACGCGACTACTTGGGCAAGTTCTACTTCGATTCGCTGGTGCACGACCCGCTGATGCTGCAATATTTAGTAAACCTGGTTGGCGCTGAAAAAATTGCCTTGGGCACTGACTATCCTTTCCCGTTAGGAGAGCTCGAGCCTGGCAAACTGATCGAATCGATGCCTTACGACCTGGCAACTAAAGAACGTATGCTGAACGGCACTGCTCTGGAATGGCTTAACCTTAAAAAAGAGCATTTTGTAAAACAAGCTGCCCCAAACCTGGAAGCGAAGAAAGAATAATTGAACAACGATTTAGTTTTAATTATAGAAAATTACTTATAGTTACAGCCCTTTTGTAAACATACACCCTTTGTTAACATAAATAACTAAACTGCTTAAATGTAAGTATAACCTGTTCTGGCTTTACATTTTGCCAGTGAACCGATTCGTTATTTACCATTTTATCAAATCCTGAATTACTCAAATTCTGAAACTTATGAGCATGTTAAAAAATAAACTGAACAGCTTTGCTGTAGCCATACTTGCTTTTGGCGCTACTACCATTTCGACGGGAGCTATGGCACAGGCACAGCAGGGAAACCAGCAACCAGCTACCCAGCAAACGCCTGCACCCAAAGTAACTGATGTCGAACTTAAGCAGTTTGCCGATGCTAATAACCGCCTGATGGTAATACAGCAGGATGGTGAAAAGGCGATGCTGGCTATACTTGCCGAAGAGAAATTATCGGTAGAGAAATTTAGTGAAATGGCGCAGGCCCACCGCGAGCAAAAAATAGGCGAAGTAAAAGCCTCTGCAGAAGAGTTTGCTGCTTTTAACCGTTCGGCGCAGCGCATGATGGAGTTGCAACCAACTATGGAACAGGACATGGAAAAAGCCATCGTAAAAGACGGTATGACCGTTGAACGTTACGAGCAGATCATGATGGCTTACCAGCAGGACCCTGCCATGCAGGCCAAAGTGCAGAAGCTAATGGAGCAGAAATAATTTCAAACTATAACCTATAAAAAAGGCGCTGCCCCTGTAAAGGAGTAGCGCCTTTTTGCATTCTCTTACTTGTTGGTTTTACTGCTCAGCAGCAAATTCCATTATCTTAAAGGTCTTCGTTTTACGGTCGTAGTAGCCATAGTGTAGCTTGTTGCCATAACGGTACACGGTCTTATAGTCCGGCTCCGATTTTAGCTCCTGCTCATACTGGTCTACTTTATCCTGTATCACTTCTTTTTCACCATCTTCTACTTTAGCCAGCGTATTGTTATCCAGCACAGCCCTGAAATAAGTGCTTATACCTGGTCCGCTTGGCGCACCTCCATCACGATAAGGGTCATAGATGTAGCGGCTATAGTATGGCGAGTTCAGGTAATAGCTCGGTATGTTATAAGCTGGCGTCCAGCGGCCTGGTATATATAGCAAGCCCCTCGATGTCCGGTAATAACGGTCAGGTGTACGCACCATCCTGTTCATGTCGGTTTGCCTACTATCCGATGGCGGATCGTAAGAGCCTATGGTAAGTTGCAGAGTACTGTCGGTAAAAGCATTTACTGTAATGGCAGGTATACCATCAGCCAGTTTCTTCATCACTTTAGATGTTTGCTTTACCGTATCTACTTCGGCTGTAAAAATACCACGCATACCACGCTGGTAAACCGGCGTAGACTTTATCCCGATCTCTTCTTCACCATCAAAAGTATAGGTCTTCACCGGCTGCAGGCTGTTAAAATCAAATGCAGTCAGTTTCAGCTCTTTCTTGTCGAGCTGTACCCTGAACAGTTGGTCGCGAAACAGGAACGAATTAAATGTCTGGTCGTTGCGATGCTCCAGCGCAGGCAGCGTTTTATAGTTCGTTTTACCTGTTTCCCAGTCCAGGGCCAGTATCTCGGTAGTAGCTTCCCGCTTTTTATCTTTCAGCTCATACCCATCAAATATCATATAGATGTTGCCTTCGCGGGTATAAATTTTACCACTATGGTAACCGGTCATTACTGTCTGCTCCAGGTCAGGGTGCACATATATCATGTCTGTCAGGCGGTTGTTTCGGCCACGGGTATCTGGCATGTTGGACTCAAATATCCGGCGGTCCATGCGGGCCAAACCTTCGGGGGTGTCGCTGCTTCGGTACAGGTGCAGGCGGTCTTTCTTATCGGTGTAGAGCATATAAAAGTGCTCGTCGTCGCCGAAGCCACCTACAAAAAAGGTATTACGCTCCAGGTCCAGTTCTACATCCTGCAAACTTTTAAAAGCGCCTGTTTTACGGTTAATGGCAAAAGGGCGCACATAATCGCGGCGACCAGTCTCGTAACGGCTATAGAAGATAAAATTATTATCGGTTACGCGTGTACCCAGCACCTGTGGGTCGCGGTTCCAGCGGTAAGGTATTTCGTGCTGCGCCAGCACAGTGCCCTCCGGCGAAACAAGTGTGAAATGCAGCTTATTGTTCTGGTAAAAGTATAAGCACACATTTCCGTTATCGTCTGCTACCGACACCAGGTCCTCTGGCTGCCGTAGCGGTAGCTCCAGGTTTGCGAACTCGCGCTGGGCACTGGCCACTTGCGCAAAACCTACAAACAGGAGCAGGGTTAGGATGAATTTATGCATAGGTTAATTATACTGATTTTTAAAGTATACCTAGCAAATTTCCAGCCAAAGTATGTTTTAAAAGTGTTTGTATTTCTTACGGTTGATCTTAAATCGTTCTGTTGCTTAGAGTATTAGTTGCTTATAGTGTTAGTTGAGAGATCTGATCTAGCTTATAGTTTCTCTTCTGTCATTTCGAGTTTCGTGAGAAATCTATTTCGGCTTATAGTTGAAGTCTATACTTTCTTCAACCAAACTATCCTTTCAATTACACTCTTATCCTGGGAGCTTTACAAGCCTACAGTTCTATAGTTTCCTTGGCTCGCTCACGGCCGCGAGGCCTCTTCTTCGGGCATCGCGCTGCTGCTTTCTTGCTATCCTCGTACCTCGGATTGCCTCACGGCACCGCAACAAATCAAAGGCGCTCAACCCAAAGACTGGAGAGTTTCTCATTGCTGCCGCTTTTTATTGTGTGAAACTATAAGCTTCGACTTTTCTCGTGGATATACTTCTGTAGGGACAGGTCGCGACCTGTCCGCTCTCAGCCTGTAACTATAAAACTATAGATCAAACTATAATGATAGCAGAACTGTCCCCTTGAGGACAAGTGAGAACGGGAGTTCGAAACTTGCGAGCAAAGCTCATAGGGGTGTTTGCTCGCCAAAGTAAAACATCCCCCTACCCCCTTCAAAGGGGGACCTTATTCAGCTCTAATTCCCCGCCTTGGACAAGTCGCAGATCCTGAACTTGCTTCGGGAGAGGGGTGGTTGGATTTCGCCAAAACTATAAGATCAACCTCCCTCCCTTGTTTTTAAGGGAGGGCTGGGGTGGGGTGAAACTGCAAGTATCAAAAAACCAAAACCTTACTCTTTTGAGAAGGCAGTTATCTTTAAAAGCTTCGTTTCCTTATCTAAATAACCAAAATAAGCTTGCTCCTGATCCGTATAAACTATAACTCCTGCTGGTTTTACTTTCTGGCTATATAAAAGCCGTTCGTGATCGCTTATTTTGTCCTGAATACTTTTGCGAAAACTACCAGGCGCGACTTCAAAAGAATCTGCTGAAAGTATACTTTGAAAATAAGTACTTACACCGGTTCCCTCTGTCATGGTTATACTTGAGCCTTGCAGGGCCGCGCCCAAAAGTATTAAGGGCAATGCAGCTGGTCCGCCAAAAGATGCTGTAGCTGCTTTTGTCGTTGCGATACCTCCTAAGTTTGCGCTTCTGCTTTCCTGCATATAGTAAGTGCCCATCGCCAGCTGCAACTTTCCGGAAGGCAATGCATCAACGGCAATTGCTGGTATACCATTCCCCAGCTTTTTAAAAAGCTTCTTGTTCGTTTCAATTGACCTTGATCCCGGAGACCACGAATTAGGCGTACCAACCCTTAAAGCATCATTCACCATAATGTCAATAGTATCCTCTTGTGAATAAGCGTAGTGTTTCAGCAATTTGTCTGTTGCCAGGTCGTGTACCTCCAGTTGTAATGCCCGGCCAGACAGTATAAACCTATAGGCTTTATTCTGATGTACATATGAGTTAAAAAGAAGTCTTTTCTTTGTATCTAAATAAGGAAGCTTTTGCAATGTTGCTTTGTCCTGCTTCAAGTCTAATGTCAGGATCTCTGTGGTGCTGGTATGTTTAGGCGCATCGGTATTTCCGAACATATCAAATGTGATAACCAACTTATCCTCTGATGGATAAATTTTGCTTAAAGCGGAGTTAGAGTACATATTCTGATCCATTCCCGGCACCATTAAAGTCAACTCTCCCCGCTTTACCAGACGATTATACATTTGCTTATCATTTACTTTGTCAAGCGAATAGGTTCTTACTTCAGGGGTATGTTCATCCTTAAAAAGGCTTACATATAAAGTGTTCGTTTTCTTGTTTATGAAAAGGGCGAAGAAGCGGCCATTCGCAACAAATGTGGTTGCCAGTTTACTATTCTTATCAGGCACAGCTTCCACAGCATTCAGCATAATAACTTCTCCTGTCTGGCGGTCTATTTTATAAGGCTGCACAGCACCTGCCGTATTGGGGGCTTCGTCAAATAAAATAAATTTATCAGGCAAACCGATCATCCCCAGAACAGTTGCGCCGTTTGCAAAATTATAAGGGTAACTTCCGGTGGCTACTTTTTCACCTTGTTTATCCAGCACCAAAAAGTCAGTCCCTTTTAAGGTAAACGCAGTTATGCAAACATCTCCTGCCTTGTTAGTTTCTGCTATCATCTGAGATACATTGCTTGCAGAAAAACTTACACTGGAGAAGTCAGTTTGTGCCGATAAAAACTGTGTAGACAGCAGGAAAGCAAGTATAAAGCTGTAAAGTTTGCTCATAGGGTGATGCTTCTATAGTTAAAAGTATAAATGCAGCAGCAATATCATACATACGCTGTTATGGTGCAACAAAAAACGCCCGGCTAAACTATAACCGGGCGTTTTACAACTATAAATTATCGTTTCAGATTAAAACTCTGCGTTCTGTGGGGTTCTCGGGAAAGGTATAACATCGCGGATGTTGCCCATGCCCGTTACAAACTGCACCATACGCTCGAAACCAAGACCGAAACCAGCATGCGGACAGCCACCGAAACGGCGGGTATCCAGGTACCACCACAAGTCTTCTTCGTGTATGCCTACGCCTTTCATGCGCTCCACCAGTATATCCAGACGCTCTTCACGCTGCGAACCACCTACAATTTCACCTATACCTGGGGCAAGTATATCCATTGCCGCAACGGTTTTGCCGTCATCGTTCAGGCGCATGTAAAAGGCTTTGATATCTTTAGGGTAATCGGTAACTATAACCGGTTTCTTGAAGTGTTTCTCTACCAGGTAGCGTTCGTGCTCGCTCTGCAAGTCAATTCCCCAGCTAACTTCATACTGAAACTTCTTCTTTTTGTAGTGGTTCGAGTTCAACAGGATGTCGATCGCTTCGGTATAAGTTACGCGCTCAAAATCGTTGTTTACTACAAACTCAAGCTTTTCCAGCAAAGTCATTTCCTGGCGCTCGTTCTGCGGTTTGCTCTTGTCCTCTTCTACTAAGCGCTGGCCCAGAAACTCAATATCCTCGCGGTTATTCTCTAAAGCATAGCGAATGATATACTTAATAAACTCTTCGGCTAGGTCAGCGTTCATTTTAAGGTCATGGAAAGCCATTTCTGGCTCAATCATCCAGAACTCTGCCAGGTGGCGGGTGGTATTTGAGTTTTCAGCTCTAAAAGTCGGGCCGAAAGTATAAATATCACTAAAAGCCATAGCCGCCAGCTCACCTTCCAACTGACCAGATACCGTCAGGTTAGTAGCCTTGCCGAAGAAGTCTTCTGTATAGTTTACCTGCCCGTCTTCTGTCTTTGGAGGGTTAACTGGGTCAAGTGTAGTTACGCGGAACATCTCGCCGGCACCTTCTGCATCCGAAGCTGTGATGATCGGTGTGTGCATGTATACAAAGCCTTTTTCGTTAAAGAACTTGTGCACTGCAAAAGCCAGCGAGTTACGTACTCTGAAAACAGCGCCAAACGTGTTGGTACGGAAACGCAGGTGTGCAATCTCACGCAAAAACTCCAGCGAGTGTGCTTTTTTCTGCAACGGATAAACCTCCGGGTCAGCTTTGCCCAATACATCTATCGTTTTAGCCTGTATTTCAAATGCCTGCCCTTTGCCCTGCGATGCTACCAGTTCGCCGGTTATAGCTACGGCAGCACCGGTGGTTACATCCTTCAGTTGCTCTTCGCTGAAATTATTGGCATCGGCTACAACCTGTATATTATTTATAGTAGAGCCGTCGTTAACGGCAATAAAGTTTACATACTTATTTCCGCGCTTGGTGCGCACCCAGCCTTTCAGCAGAACATCGGAGCCCGCTTCGGCGCCTGTAAGCAGGTCTTTAACTTTTGTGCGTTGCATGTACTATTGCGTTTTTATAATTTAAATGTAGCCTGATATAAAGGTATAAAGATTGACTAAATATGCAGCACCTTGCCATCCATATTTGCCAATGTATACGCTTAGAAGTGCAAAGGTAAGCCAGAAACTATAAAAAGCGACAAACACCGGGGCGGGTTGGAATGTTCTTAACAAAAAATGTGCTAAACAAACGAAATTTCAACCTTTTATTGATAATGCGAGTAAAATTATCCTAAATTTGGAAAGCAACTTATCGCTACTATTACAATTAAAGAAACATGCAGCGCCTCGACTTAAAACAATTTTTACAGCAGAAGCTATCGCCGCAGCAGATACAATTTATCAAACTGCTGCAGATACCTACGGCTGAGCTCGAGATGCGTATTAAAGAGGAAATGGAGATCAATCCTGCCCTCGAAGAAGGAACTAACGAACCGGAAGACCTTTACAGCGACTCTAACGAAGAAGAATACGGCGATAACGACGACGATTACGGTAAAGACGACATCGACCTGAACGATTACCTGAACGACGACGAAATAAGCGGATACAAAATGCAGGGCGACCGTGGCGGCGATGAAGACGATAAAGAAACGCCAATTGCCGTTAGCTCTACCCTTACCGACCAGCTTTTAGATCAGCTTGGCTTCCTGGACCTGAACGATAAGCAGCACACCATTGGTATGCAGCTGATCGGCAGTATAGACCACGATGGTTATATCCGGAGAGAGCTGAGCTCTATTTCAAACGACCTGGCTTTTTCGCAAAACATTGATGCCAGCGAAGAAGAGATAGAAGAAGTGCTGCACATGATACAGACCTTCGACCCGGCCGGTATTGGTGCCCGCGACCTGCCTGAATGCCTTTTACTACAACTACACCGCCGCGAACAGGACAGTACTACCATGTTGGCAGAACGCATTTTAGAGCAGGCATTTGACGAATTTACCAAAAAGCATTATTCTAAAATACAGAGCAGGTTTAACGTAGACGAGGAAGAGCTCAAAAAAGCTATCGACCTGATCACGAAGCTAAACCCTAAACCGGGTGGAGCTGGCGCCAGCATGACGCGCGTGCAGTACATCATCCCCGATTTTATACTTACAAACAACAACGGCCAGCTGGAGCTATCGCTTAATTCCCGAAACGCCCCTGACCTGCGCATCAGCCGTTCTTATTCCGATATGTTTGATGCTTATGAGAAATCAGATAAAAAGGATAAGAAGCTGAAGGAAACTGTAACATTTGTAAAGCAGAAGCTTGATGCGGCCAAGTGGTTTATAGATGCTATTCGTCAGCGCCAGAATACGCTACTGCGCACCATGGAGTCTATTATTAAGTATCAACACGATTTCTTCCTGGAAGGAGATGAAAGTGAACTCCGCCCTATGATATTGAAAGACATTGCCGAAGACATTGGAATGGATATCTCGACGGTGAGCCGTGTAGCTAATAGCAAGGCCGTGCAAACTGAATTCGGTATTTACCCGCTCAAGTATTTCTTCTCAGAAGGTATAGCCACCGACTCCGGCGAAGATGCCAGTAGCCGCGAAGTAAAACACATCCTGAAAGAGATCATCGAAAATGAGAGTAAGCGCAAGCCACTATCTGACGATAAAATTGAGAAGATGCTGAACGAGAAAGGCTATAATATTGCCCGACGTACTGTAGCCAAGTACCGCGAGCAACTTAATATTCCGGTGGCTCGCCTGCGCAAAGAACTATAGTTGGTGAGTAATTACATGCCGGTAGTACGCTAACTATAAAACTCATAAAGTCGTTTTAGTCATTGATCATCCGTAATTAGTAATTAACCCCGTGAATCGTTCCCTTGCCAGGTTTTTGTCGGTAGTGCTACACCCGCTGCTGCTGCCAACTTACCTGTTTGCGTTTATACTTTACTACCTGCCTGCTCCTGCGCTATCGCTGCCCATGCAAAGCCGCTGGATCGTGCTGGGAATGATCCTTTTCACCACTTTTATTATACCCGGCCTGGGAGCTTATACAATGGTACGCACCGGCCACCTCGACTCGATGGAAATGGACCGCCGCGAACAGCGCCGCCTGCCCTTGTTGTTTACCGGCTTATGTTATGCCATTACCGCCTACCTTTTTTACCGCGAGCCTGCCTTCGACGAGATATTCTACTTTATAATGGTGCTTATCACCGCATCGGTCCTATTAACGTACGCTGTCTCTCTTTTCTGGAAGATAAGTGCGCATAGTATTGGTGCCGGTGGCGCATTCGGCCTGTTAATGTTGCTCAGTAAGCTGGTGCCTGATGTTTCGATGCTATTTCCGATTGCCTTTGCCACTATACTGGCAGGAAGTGTATTATCAGCCAGGCTGGCTTTGCATGCGCACACGCCTTACGAAGTATACACTGGTTTTGGAACCGGCCTGCTACTCGTACTTTCTGCCGGGCTTGTTATTTTATAGTTAGCTTGGTTCAACCCAGCCTTTTCCTTCTGAGTAGAGAATTTCTGTTGATATTATAGTTCGAGGTATACTTTTATAGTTACCGTAATCCAACCACCCCTGGACCTCTCCCGAACCAAGTTCGGGATCTGCGACTTGTCTAAGGCGGGAAGTTTTAGATGCTGCTTTTGATGGCTTTATAGTTTTATAGTTACAGCCTAAACACCCCTATGAGCTTTGCTCGCAAGTTTCGAACTCCCGTTCTCACTTGTCCTCAAGGGGACAGTTTCTGCTGATGCTTTCTCACTATTTATAGTTCTATAGTTGACGGTATAGAGTGGACAGGTCGCGACCTGTGCCTACGGAAGTATAGCCACGAGAAAGGTCGAAGCTTATAGTATAAGCTATATTTAAGCAGTTGCTATCGAAAGATATCAGTCTTTGGGTTGAGCGCCTTTGATTTGTTGCGGTGCCGCAGGCAATCCGAGGTACGAGGATAGCAAGAAAGCAGCAGCGCGATGCCCGAAGACGAGGCCTCGCGGCCGTGAGCGCATAAAAGCAACTATAAAACGATAGGTAAGTAGAGCTCCCAGGATAAGAGTGTAATTGAAAGGATAGCTAGGTTCAAGCTGCATCAGACTTCAACTAAAGGACATATAAGATCCCTCGACTAACGCTCGGGATGACACAAGAGAAATTATAGGACATCAACTATAAGTATAGTCCGCTTCTTATCTTAACCTACTACTCATACTACATACACTTTGCACTTCCCCCCATATCCATTACCTTTGACTAAGAACAAAACAAACTAACTGAACTATGACTTACGAGTGCTTACTATATGATGTGCAGGATGGCGTAGCAACCATTACCCTGAACAGACCCGATGTATTTAATGCCTTTAACGACCAGCAGAGCTACGACTTACAAGATGCTCTGAAACAGGCAACCCGCGATGATAATGTGCGAGTGGTAGTGCTTACCGGAGCCGGAAAAGCCTTCTGCTCAGGCCAGGACCTGAAAGCTATTGCAAGCGCTGACAAACGTGACTTATCGGAGTCGTTGGAGAAGCGCTATAACCCAATTATACGAGCAATGCGCAATATGCCGAAGCCTATAATCTGTAAGCTGAATGGCGTTGCTGCGGGTGCCGGTTGCTCGTTGGCTCTGGCCTGCGATATGGTTATAGCCAGCACTGCTGCCAGCATGATAGAAGTATTTGTGAATGTAGGTTTAGTACTGGATTCGGGTTCGTCGTTTTTCCTGCCTCGCGTAGTAGGTTCGCTTAAAGCTTTTGAGTTGAGCACACTGGGTTCTAAAGTATCTGCAGAAGAAGCCTTGCAGTTAGGAATGGTAAATAAAGTAGTAGCCCCTGATGAGCTGGATGCTGCCGTTGCAGAATTAGCTGCCCGTTACGCCGTGGCGCCAACCAAAGCTATTGGCCTGATGAAGAAGATGCTGAACAAGTCGTTTAACTCGTCGCTGGATGAGATGCTGGATTATGAGGCTTACTGCCAGAAAATTGCCGGCAGCTCTGCTGATTACAAAGAAGGAGTTACAGCTTTTAACGAGAAACGGAAGCCACAATTTAAAGGAGAGTAAAAAGCCCTTACCAACTATAGATAAGCCGGAGACACCCTCCGGCTTTTTTTTATACTTATTTTTTAAGGCACTTAACACGTATAACAGCTGGCTTAACATAGTATAGCAGGCATTGTTAAAACCCTTACCGTATACTATAGCATATTTATACTTTACCTTTATTTTATTTACCTATACCCACAAAGCTATGTTTAAGAGAGTCCTACCATATTTATTGTTTGTTGCGGTTACACTTACAGCTGGTTTTCCGCAGCAGGTTCTGGCACAAGATTGTTCGGGTTATTACCTGCTTAGCAATAACGCCGAATACGAAATGATAACTTACGATAAGAAAGATAAGCTGACCGGGCGGGTACACTATAAAGTTACATCTGTGAACAGTAGTCCTAATGAGACCGAGGCCACTATCCATAGCAAAGTGTTCGATAACAAAGGCAAGCTTACCACGGAGGGCGATTATGTAGTTACCTGCAAAGGCGAAAGTATTTCTATTGATATGCGCTCTATAATGAACCAGGGCATGCTGGAAGCTTACAAAGACATGGAAGTAAAAATGCAGGGCGACTTTATCGATTATCCTACTTCACTTTCGGCAGGGCAAAAGCTAAACGACGGCACCATGACGATCGATGTACTGGACAAGAAGAACGGACAGGCACTTTCATCTATAGTTATGAGTATAACAGACCGAAAAGTAGGTGATAAGGAAAGTATAAACGTGCCGGCCGGCTCTTACAATGCGTACAAGATAAACCAGGAAATGGAGATGCAAACTAAAGCAATGGGCATGAATTTACCTTCGTCGCGTATCCAGACTGTGGAGTATTTTGCACCGGGCGTAGGCGTTGTGCGCTCAGAGTCTTACCGAAACGGCAAACTAATGTCTTACAGCGTACTGAATAAAGTATCTAAATAGAGAAAGAGGCTATAGTTAAAACGCGTAGCCTACTGATAATTTAATTCTTACCAATGGCATGGCAGCAATGTAGTTGCTATCGTCCTTTATAATTTCGTAACCGATAATGTGCTCCGGCAGCAGCTCTTTGGCGCTGGTGGCTTTGGCATATTTCATACGGCCACCCAGGCCTCCGGCCAACTCCATGGTAAAATGCTCTCCCATCAAAAACTGCCCGCCTATCTGGTAGCTTACATCCAGCGAGTGCTGAATCAAACGGCCTACATACCTGAAGTTGGGTGAATTGGGGTCCTGCTCCGGAAGATCAAAAACGTTCTTATCGAAAAGTATACCGCGGTAGCCAAACACCGGCCCATGAAAAAAGCCGAATGGCGCACTACGAACTTTGGAAGTATAATGTCGCTGCATCATATGTATACTGATACCCTTCACATCATGTCCTTCCACATCTTCCCAATCGTCGGTTTCGCCGTGCAGGTATACTTTGTAAATGTAGCCAATGCCATACTCGTTCGCTATCCGGTTAGAGCGCACCTTCTCCAGCGACAGCACCACTTCGCCAAGTTGTAAAGGGTGTAGTTTAAGGATACGGTCGCGGCTTTTATCTATTTCAGTAATATCTTTTGCATCCGGGTCAGCTTCCTGGCCACGCTGTGCCTGGGCAGTTAAACAAAGTAGCGTTAGCCATAGCAACAGACCGGCTTTTATAGTTTTGTACAACATACCCATTCAGTTATAGCAAATTAACGCCTTGCCTGTAGTTGCGGCGCATGCCACCAGTTTCTAACTTCATAAAAAGGGAGGCGTATACCTATTTATGTATAATAATCTAACCTACGTTAAAACTATGAAAAAATTTGCAACAACAAGCTTAATAATAAGCGCCCTGTTTTTCGGTTTCGGATGTAACCAACAGGAAGGTGCTGTAGAAGAAGCACAGGAAACCAACGAACAAGCTTTTGAAGACACTGATATGGAAGAAACCCAGGATGACCTGTCGGAGTTTATGACCAAAGCAGCCAGCGGCGGTATGATGGAGGTAGAACTCGGTAACCTTGCCCAGCAAAAAGGGCAGCATGCCGATGTAAAAAGCTTCGGTAAGATGATGGTAGACGACCACACAAAAGCCAATAATGACCTGAAAAACCTGGCAGGCCAGAAAGGGATCGTATTACCCGACAGCATGGGCGAGGACCACATGGACCGCGTAACCGAACTCCGCGAGAAGACCGGTGCCGACTTTGACAAGGCCTATATGGACCTAATGGTGGAAGACCACGAAGAAGACGTTAGCCTGTTTGAGAACGCTGCGAATAACTTAGAAGATGCTGATGTAAAAACCTTTGCCAACAGTACCTTAACAGTATTGCGCCAGCACCACGAGCGTGCCAAACAAATAAAAGACGTATTGGATAATCAGAATCGGTAAAGTATAAGCCACTAATTTTTTTCTGATAAAACATATTAAAGCATCTGTAAGTAACTATACTTGCAGATGCTTTTGTTTTTAACCTGATCACTACCCATGAAAAGAACGATACTTACTTATTTAGCAGCCGGCAGCTTACTCTTTTTAGGTGCCTGCAACTCAAACGACAGCATAAAAGCAGCTGCCGACCAGAGCGTGGCCCAACTGGAGCAGGCCGGCATCAACAATATGCATAACGATGCCTTGTTTGCCGCCGAAGCCGCCAGTGCCAACATGCTGCAACTACAGCTAAGCCAGGAAGCCATATCACGTGGTGTAAGCCCCGAGGTAAAAACGATGTCGCAGGAGATGGAGAATGCCCATGAGCAAATGCTGAACGAACTGCAAACACTCTCTACCGATGTTAACCTGGTGCTTCCACAAAACCTGGGCAATGCACACCAGGATGTTTTCGAAGAAGTCACTTCTAAATCAGGCATCGCTTTTGACCTGGCTTACATTAGGGAAGTACGCTACCTGCACGACCAGCTAATGGACCGCTACGAAGACATGGCCGAGAATGGCGTATCGATGGAGATAAAGCAGTATGCCTCGCGCCAGTTACCACTCATAAAGCAGCACCTCGACCAGGCCGAAGCCCTCGAAAAAAAGATACAGTAAACAGAAAAGCCGCAACTATAAAAATAATTGCGGTTTTATACTTCTGTCAGCTACTTATTCTTGTCCGTTGTCGGAGTAATGGCTGGTTTTCAGTTCTTCTCTCAGGAAGCGGGAAGTATAACCTTTCTTAATTTTGGCAACTTCTTCCGGGGTGCCTTTCGCAACTATAGTTCCGCCGCCTTCGCCACCTTCCGGACCAATATCGATGATCCAGTCAGCCACTTTTATCAGGTCGAGGTTGTGCTCAATAATAAGTACCGTGTTTCCTTTATTTGTAAGCTTGTGCAGCACTTCCGACAGGTGCTCAATATCCTGGAAGTGAAGCCCTGTAGTTGGCTCATCAAGTATATAAAGTGTTTGCCCGGTATCTTTTTTAGATAGCTCTGTTGCCAGTTTCACACGCTGCGCCTCGCCACCCGACAAGGTAGTTGCCTGCTGGCCTAAGGTAATGTAGCCCAGGCCTACATCGTTCAGGGTTTGTATGCGGCGAAGTATACGCGGCTGGCTCTCGAAAAAGTCTACAGCCTGCTCCACGGTCATATCCAACACATCGGTTATACTTTTACCTTTAAAGCGTACTTCCAGGGTTTCGCGGTTATAGCGTTTGCCTTTACATACTTCGCAGGGCACATACACATCCGGCAAAAAGTTCATCTCAATGGTTCGCATACCCGCACCTTCGCAAGCTTCGCAGCGGCCACCCTTCACGTTAAACGAGAAACGGCCCGGCGAATATCCTCTTATCTTGGCTTCCGGCAACTGTGCAAACAAGCTTCGGATATCAGTGAACACACCGGTATAGGTAGCTGGGTTAGAACGCGGCGTACGGCCAATCGGCGACTGATCCACTTCGATCACTTTATCCAGGTGTTCCAGGCCTTCGATCTTTTTATAAGGTAACGGGTCGCGTTTTGCTCTAAAGAAATGCGTGTTAAGTATAGGGTACAGCGTATCATGTATAAGCGAAGATTTACCACTGCCCGACACACCTGTTACACAGATCATCTTGCCCAGCGGCAACTCCAGCGTTACGTTTTTCAGGTTGTTGCCAGTAGCACCTTTAAGCACCAACTTTTCGCCATTGCCCGGCCGTTTAACGCGCGGCACTTTTATACCTCTGCGGTTACTCAAAAAGTCGGCAGTTGTGGTTCCGGCTCTCATCATATCGTCCGGTGTGCCGGCAGTAACCACCTGGCCCCCATGTATACCAGCGCCCGGCCCAATATCCACCACATAATCCGCCTGCATGATCATATCCTTGTCGTGCTCCACCACAATAATGGAGTTACCCAGGTCACGGAGATCTTGCAAGGCTTTTATTAAACGTTCGTTGTCGCGCTGATGCAGGCCTATACTTGGCTCATCCATAATATAAAGCACACCAACCAACTGCGTACCTATCTGAGTGGCCAAACGTATACGCTGGCTCTCGCCACCTGATAAGGTTTTAACAGGGCGGTGCAGGCTCAGGTAATCCAGGCCTACATCCAGTAAAAAGCCGATACGCTTACGGATCTCTTTCAGTAGTTCTTTGGCAATTACATTCTGGCGTTCGTTCATACGGCCTTCCAACCCCTCGAACCAGGCAGCCAGTTTTGTAATATCCAGTACCGAAAGCTCACCTATATTTTTGTTGTCAATCTTAAAGTGAAGCGACTCTTTTCTAAGCCTATAGCCGTTACACTCCGGGCAGGTAGTCGTCTGGGCAAAGTCTTCGACCCAACTGCGGATATTATCCGAGTCAGACTCCATCTGGTTTTTCAGGAAATTGACGATACCCTCAAACTCCACGATGTAGTTGCCCTTCTTGGTATTTACTTCCAGGTCTTCTTCCAAACCATAAAGCAATACCTTCAGCACATCCTCTGGCAGATCTTTGATCGGCGTAGCTACCGATACTTTAAAGTGCTTGAACAGCGCCTCTATCTGCTTAAAGATCCAGATGTCGCGGTACTCGCCCAACGGCGCTATACCACCACGTCGTATACTTAGGTCCCTGTCAGGTATAACCGATTCTTCCGTTATCTCCTGTATCTCTCCTAAGCCATTACATACCGGGCAGGCACCATAAGGCGAGTTAAAAGAGAAGGAATTCGGGGCCGGATCGTCGTAGGCTATACCTGTGGCGGGGTCCATGAGGTGGCGTGAGAAGAAATGCGTTTTGTCGGCATCTACATCCAAAATAAGCGCGGTGCCTTTACCATGTGTCAGGGCATTTTGTATGGAACTCGATAAACGGTAACGGTCATCTTCCTTCACCACTATCTTATCGATCACGATCTCGATGTCGTGAATCTTGTAGCGGTCTACCTGCATTTTTGGCTCTATCTCTACGAGTTCGCCATCTACGCGGGCACGTATAAAGCCCATTTTGCGTATCTGCTGGAACAGCTCACGGTAATGGCCCTTACGACCTTTCACTACCGGCGCCAGCACAACTATACGCTTGCCGTCAAAGTTCTCCAGTATATGGCTCACGATCTGGTCGTCGCTCTGGCGCACCATTTTTTCGCCAGTAACATAGCTGAATGCTTCGGCAGTTCGCGCCCATAGCAGACGCATGAAGTCGTAGATCTCGGTAATGGTGCCTACGGTTGAGCGCGGGTTGCGGCTGGTAGTTTTCTGCTCGATGGAGATCACCGGCGAAAGCCCTTCGATCTTGTCCACATTCGGCCTCTCGAGTCCACCCATAAACGAGCGGGCGTAAGCCGAGAACGTTTCCATGTAACGACGCTGCCCTTCGGCGTAAATAGTATCGAAAGCCAGCGACGATTTGCCTGAGCCACTAATGCCGGTAAATACCACCAGCTTGTAGCGCGGCAGGGTTATAGATATGTTTTTAAGATTATGTTCGCGGGCACCGTATACTTCTATCTGCTGCGTTTCGCCGTTCTGCGAAAAAGCTGTTTCGGTTGTGCCCGGTTCTGTGGTCTGCTTTTGTTTTAAAGCCATTCAGGATGCGTTGATTTTAAATAGCAAAGGTATAAAATTGCCAGCGCTTTACGACAGTAAAACCCCAACCCTTCTTAACAGTAAAATCGCCTGTTTGGTTTAGTATCTGTTATTTTTACTTTAGCAGCCGTTTAATGTTTTTTCTGACGTTCATATACGCCCTTGCTGCGTGTTTTCACCAGCAAGTATAAAAGCCAGGCAACCGGATTATTGGTAAAGACACCAATAATAGCTCGGTTTATACTTAAGCAACTATAAACTCTAAACAGGTTCTATGTGGCTTTAGTCCGTGTTGCCGTAACCCGATGCTTCTTTTTCTTTCACTATTTTATGGAGCTGGCCGGTCTCTTCGTAATGTTTGCGTTGTATCCTGAGCAGGCGTTTCTTCATAAAGTAGCGATAAAAGCTATAGATCGTGATCAGGATACCTGCGATCATCAGTCCAACGCCCAGTATTTCCAAATAGATCTCCTCTGAAAGCTTTACCGCTGCAAAACCACCACCCAGTAAAGCTATGGCTGTGCGGATGTAAGCCATGAGGGTACGTTCGTTTGAAAAACTGGTCCGCATCATAGACATCTGGTCGCGTATCTCAGAGTTTTTATGTTGCTGCTCCTTCAGCTTTTTCTTCAGCTTCTTTATCTCTTCCTGTTCCGGGTCAGTTTCCATTTTATAGGTTTTTGTACTTCAGGCAACTATAAACTATACGCAGGCTGCCTTTTGTGGGGTAGATACTATTGTGTTACCTCCACCCAGCCTTTATAAGTTCGACCGGTGGCAGGGTGTTGTAGCAGGTAATAGTATATGCCGGTTACAACAGGCTGAGGCACCCAGTCATTTTTATAGTTTTTGCGCCGGTATATTTCGCTGCCCTGCCGGTTAAAGATCACCAGTTCCCAGTCGTCTTCGGTGAGGCCGTGTATGTAGAAAACATCGTTCTTGCCGTCTCCATTCGGGGTGATGATGTTAGGTATAAACAGGCCGCCTACGCAGTCTTTAAAGCGCACGGTAATTTCGTCGGAGGCTTCGCAGTGCTGGTTGTAGGCTGTAAGTTTATACGTGCCTGGCTTTGTAATTTTATATAGCGGATCAGTGCTTCCATCCTGCCATACATAGCGTATGTCGCCGGGTAGTTCGGTGCCAACCACCAGCGTATCACCGAAGCAAAGTGTGGTGTCGTTTCCGAGGGAAATGGCGGGGCGTGTCAGGTACGGTATCCAGATCTCGTCGCGCACCACGCAGCCAAACTCATTTGTAACATCTACCCAATACTTACCGGGCTCCTGCACCATAAAAGTTGCATCTGTTGAGCCATCCTGCCATAGGTAAGTTGAGTTAGGGTAAGTTGCATCCAGCAGTTTGGTATCGCCGGAGCAAAGGGTTACATCAGGACCAAGGTTTACTACAGGCAGTGGCAGGTGGTTGATACGAATTACATCGGTAGCGTTGCAGCCTTTGCTGTTTGTTATAGTTACAAAGTATTCGCCAGCTTCGGCTACAGTTATAGTTGGAGTGGTAGCGCCTGTGCTCCATTTATAAGTTACGCCAGCCTGGGTGGCATCCAAGGTTATAGTTGTGTTCGCACATATGTCCTGGTCTGGGCCAAGATCTACTATTGGTAGCGGGTTGTAACTGATGGTTATCTCATCAATTTTAGTGCAGCCCTCGGCGCTGGTTACTTCTACGCTATAGGTACCGGCCTTAGTAACAGTAAACGTTGGGGCCGTAGACCCATCCTGCCATTTATAGGTTGCGCCCTGGTAAAAAGCATTAAGCTCCAGCGCCTGGCCTTCGCATAACTCTTTATCCGGACCCAGGTTTACGGTTGGCAACGTATAGTTTGATACAGTTACCTGGTCGCGGGTGGTGCAGATGCCTACCGTTACATCTACCCAATAGGTGCCGGGCTTATTCGTGGTTATACTTGCTGTAGTGCTGCCATTGCTCCATTTATAGGTTGCGTTTGGTGTGGTGGCATCCAGAGTTGCTTCGGTGCCGGGGCAAACGCTGCGGTCCGGGCCAAGATCCACTACCGGAGGTGCCGTTATAGGTATAGTAATAGAGTATATCTCTTGTTTGTTGTTATAATGGCGCTTAAAGGTAACTGTATATTCGCCGGGGGCACTAAAACTATGGCTGGCGTTTAAGGTACTGGCTTTGTTGCTGGCACCGGTGGCCGGGTCGCCGAAATCCCATTCCATAAAGTCGGGCTGCTCGCCGGTGGGCGCATCAAAATAAAACTGGCTGGGTATACCGAAACAGTTTATAGTATACTTTATCTCGTAACTGAAATAAAAACTGCTCTGCACAAAAGCCGGCAAGCCCAGATTGCTCTTCCTGCCCTCTAAGTAAATGGCTTTATCTTCGTAATTACAGGCTGCTCCAACTGCATTCGGGTTATGGATAACAGCCAAATGCCCGCTTGCCGGCTTAGCAAAGTATATTTTACCATCCGGGGCTAACTGCAAGCTACCGCCAACATACCGAACCGGCGATGGATCCAAGGCTACCTGAGCTACTAAAGTTGCTTTATCATTGATCTCCAGCACATTTGCCAGACTCAGGTCGTACTGGTAGATCCTAGTGCCGGCATCTGTACTTACATATAGCTTCGTGTTATCAGGAGAGAACTCCACACCATAGGGTGTGCTGCCATTAGCTAAGGTAAGCGTTTCACCTGTACCCCATGTTGTGAGAATAGGATCCATGTGTCCGGTAGTTGTAGAGTACCTGAACACTTTAACCGAATTAGATGCCAGGTTAACTACCGCCATCCTGGTACCATCCGGTGATAGCTTCATACAGCCAATAGCATGTACCGGATCTGCTTCGGGTATTATAAAGCTATCCGAAAACCAGGTACTAATTGCTTGCTTTGCTACATCTACGCCAGCGGCATCCACTAAAAAACTTCTGAAATCGCTGCGTCCATACTGTTTTACAACTACCCATATATCACGCCCATTTGCATGTCTGACTGCAGTCAGGCCTTCGGTTACAGGAGAATACAAAGCGTGTAAAGATGTGTTTTTCTTGATCACCTCGCCCAAACCACCTTTCCGGCTCATATCTATTGTAGAGTATCGTAGGCTGTTCGGCTTGCCATTGGAGTCGGTAGTAAAAAGGAAGTAAATATTATTGTTGCCTGGCTGCTTTACGATAAGGGACGATTGTGCGGAGTTAGCGCTTCCCAACAGGCCATCGCCATTCGCCATTAGCTGGTGGTTCTTGTTCCAGACGGCCGTTCCATCGGAGTAGAACAACAATTTCCCATTAGCATCAGCAATAGAGGCAGTACCTTCCGAGGCATCCATGGCCCCATCAGTCAGTACTTTGGGTGGGGTGCCGTTGTTAAAATCAAGACCAAGGCCGGGACCAAAATACCATATATTCTGCTCTTTCTGGGCCAGTGCGGGCCGAGGAGCCCCATACACTAAAAGGCAAAGTATAACTACAACCGCTCTGCCAACTCCGGCAACTTTCCCGCTACAGGCCATATAATTTAAAACTATAGTTTCTCAGAATAATGTAAATATAGCAGATTTGGTATGTTGCAGATACAGCGCAGGTATAATATTTAGTTAACGGCCACAAAAAAGCCCGCTGTGTTGGCAGCGGGCTCTCAGGTATAAGTATAGCTTCTCTCTTAGAAGTTTGGAGAAAGCAGGTATTTGCTGTAGAAATCGTCGATGATCTTCACGGCTTCCGACGGATCGTCCACGATGTGCACCAGGTCCAGGTCTTCCGGGCTGATGTTGCTTTCCATTTTCAGCATCACGTTGTCTACCCATTCCATTAAACCACCCCAGTACTCGCGGCCTACCAGCACTATCGGGAAGGCACCGATCTTCTTTGTCTGTATCAGGGTGATCGCTTCGAATAGCTCATCCAGCGTACCGAAACCACCAGGCATAACTATAAAGCCCTGCGCATACTTCACAAACATTACTTTGCGCACAAAGAAGTAGTCGAAGTTTATCAGCTTATCAGAATCGATGTAAATGTTGTTGAACTGCTCGAACGGCAGCTGTATGTTAAGGCCTACCGATTTGCCACCCTCAGAGTGCGCGCCTTTGTTACCGGCCTCCATAATACCCGGGCCACCACCTGTAATTACACCATAACCATGGCGCACCAGTTTAGCAGCAATTTCTTCGGCCATTATGTAATACTTGTTATCCGATTTGGTACGGGCCGAACCGAATATAGAAACGCATGGACCAATTTTGGCCATCTTCTCAAAACCATCCACAAACTCGGCCATTACTTTAAATATCTGCCACGAGTCTGCGATCTTAATTTCGTTCCAGTCTTTATCTACAAAAGCCTGGCGCACTCTTTTATCTTCTTCGGATGCCGGAGCACCTGCTACCTGGCCACTTTCGCGCAGGTCTGTTACCGATCTGGCCTTATTCTCATTTGCATCGGGATTCAGAATGGTCTGCCCGCTGCCACTGTTCAACGTTTCGTCGTGCAGTTTCGTCTTGCTTGTCTTTCTAAGCTTTGTCATAATACTTTAAAAATCATCATCTCGCCAAGGCAATAATACCCTGTGGCGCCACTTCAGCGCCTTACATCATCAAAAAAATTTAGTCGCAAAAATACAGGCAGTGAGGAGGCGCTGCAAAATGCGGTGTGTAATATAGTTTATTTGGAGCGGATTGCAATAACCGGATCAAGATTAGAAGCCAGCACCGCCGGAATTATACCTGAAAGCATTCCGATAACGGCCGATACGCCTAAGCCGAGCACAATGTTACCCATCGAGAGACTTATCTTCATCATATCCTGCGGAATAATGGTAATGAGGAATACCAGAAAGATACCAATGGCACCACCTAACACACTCAGGAAAACCGCCTCGAACATGAACTGGAAAAGTATAAAATAGTTTTTAGCGCCCAACGATTTTTGTATACCTATAATGTTAGTGCGCTCTTTTACAGACACAAACATTATATTGGCGATACCAAAACCGCCTACCAGTATGGCAAAGCCGCCAATAACCCAACCCGCTAAACCTACTACATCAAAAAAGCCGCTTACTGCATCGGTTGCCATCTCGGACCGGTTTATCGAAAAATTATCTTCATCAAGGGGCTTCAGGCCACGCACATTTCGCATCAGGCCGCGCACTTCGTATTCCAGTTCCTGCATGTCGGGGTCGTCTTCGCGGCCTTTTAAAATAATCGCGTTGCCAACGCCATCCGGCCCGGTATCATACATTTTACTGAATGCCCTGAACGGAATTACACCTATCTGGTCGAAGTTGGGCAGGCCGAACATATTCTCACCCTGCTTTGCTATTACCCCGATCACCCGGAACCGCTGCCCGCTTACTTTTAGCTCCTGCCCTACAGCCGAACCATTCGGAAAAAGCGATTCGGCTATCTCTTTGCCCAAAACCATTACGTTCCGGGCATTGTCCACCTCCTGCGGAATAAAATAACGGCCTTCTTCTATTGGTACTTCGCTCACCTGGTTGTACTCGTACGATACGCCAAATAACTGCCCGTCCTTATAGCTGTTGCTTCGGTATTTATAGGTTACGCCGCCTTTATCAGCAAAAATAGCGGTACCCATATCGTTCGTTACATGCTCATCCAGGAAACGAAACTCCTGCAAACTTGCCTCCGGGCGCTGAAAATACTTCCACCAGGGGTAGTTGCCGCTAAAGCTCCATGGCCATTTCTGCACATACATTACTTTATCGCCTATAAAGCTCATACTGTCGCGCACGTTGCGTTCCAGCGAATCTACCAGCGTAAATACCGAGATAATAGCAAAAATACCGATTGTAACGCCTAACAATGAGAGTAGTGTACGTAACATGTTAGCCCGCAATGCCTGCCAGGCAAATCGTATACTTTCCGCTACAAGGCGCAGGTAGATCATAGGATTTTATAGTTAGCTAAAGTAATTTCCTTAAAAGTAAGAATATTTCGGGCAAACTAAGTAAATTTGCGGCTCGTTTTTTTGTTTATTGCCGGGTTACTTTTCCGAACTCCTGAAGGCAAACAATGGTTATTGTATTAATGCCTTTTCCTATTTGGAATCCAAATACCGTAATATTTGATCTATGAAGTTATCAGAATTTAAGTTCGAATTGCCAGAAGAACTACTGGCTACACACCCTACTGAAAATCGCGACGAATCGCGTATGATGGTCGTGCACCGCGACTCAGGCAAAATTGAGCACCGCGTTTTTAAAGACATCCTGGAGTATTTTGATGACGGCGACATTATGGTTGTTAACGATACCAAAGTGTTTCCGGCGCGCCTTTATGGCAACAAAGAAAAAACAGGTGCTAAAATTGAGGTTTTCCTGCTGCGCGAACTCAATAAGGACATACACTTGTGGGACGTATTGGTAGACCCTGCCCGTAAGATACGTGTTGGCAACAAACTATACTTTGGCGAAAGCGACCTGGTAGCTGAAGTTATCGATAACACCACTTCGCGTGGCCGTACTATTAAGTTTTTGTTTGATGGTACCGACGAGGAGTTTTACAAAACTATAAACGACCTGGGCGAAACGCCGCTACCACGCTACATTAAGCGCGAAGCTGAGCCGGAAGACCGTGAGCGCTACCAGACAGTGTATGCTAAAAACGTAGGTGCCGTAGCTGCCCCTACTGCCGGCCTGCACTTTACAAAAGAAGTTTTAAAACGCCTTGAAATTAAAGGTGTAGATGTTACGCCACTTACCCTGCACGTTGGCCTGGGCACTTTCCGCCCTGTGGATGTAGAAGACCTGACCAAGCACAAAATGGATTCAGAGAACTTTAGCGTTCCGGCTGAAACGTCAGACATGGTAAACAAGGCACTGGATAATAAGAAGAAGGTTTGCGCAATTGGTACTACTACCATGCGTGCACTGGAGTCTTCGGTATCGGCGAGCAACCGCCTGAAGCCAAACGAAGGCTGGACAGACCGTTTTATCTTCCCTCCATACGATTTTAAGATCGCAAACGCCCTGGTTACCAACTTCCATATGCCGGAGAGCACCCTGTTGATGATGACAGCCGCTTTTGGTGGATATGACCTGGTAATGAAAGCCTACGAAGAAGCTGTAAAAGAGAAATACCGTTTCTTTAGCTACGGTGACGTAATGTTGATACTATAAGTATAAAGCACTTATAAACTATAAAACAAAAGCCCTGACTGCATAAGTCGGGGCTTTTGTTTTATAGTTTGCTCTAGTTTGGTGGGGAAGGAGACACAAGGTATGGCGTCTCTACAAAACTTTATACCTTTGCCTTATGGCACAACAACTCCCTGAATATGCGATTATAGTTGCCGGCGGCTCTGGCTCCCGTATGCAGCACGAATTACCGAAGCAGTTCATAGAAGTTGCCGGTAAGCCCATCCTAATGCATACTATAGAGCAGTTTTATACTTATAACTCAACTATAAGGCTAATCGTGGTGCTGCCCAAAGAGCAACTGGATACCTGGCGGGAGCTCTGCCGTACACACAATTTTAAACTTTTCCACATGACCATACCTGGCGGAGCTACCCGGTTTGGCTCTGTAAAAAATGGTTTGGATGCTGTTATGGGCAATGGCCTGGTTGCGGTTCATGATGGCGTTCGCCCGTTCGTAGATATCCAAACTATAAAAGCCGCATTCGAGGCTGCTGCAAACAATGGAAGTGGCGTAGTAGCTGTGTCGCCTAAAGATTCTATCCGGGAATTAACTACTGATGGAAGTATAGCCGTACCGCGCGCCAACTATAAACTGGTACAAACTCCGCAGGTTTTCACATCCGAACTCTTAAAAAAAGCTTACGAACAACCCGAACAGGAACATTTCACCGATGATGCCTCGGTAGTGGAAAGTATAGGAGAGAAGATAACTTTAGTAGAAGGCAGCTACCGCAACATAAAAATAACCACCCCGGAAGACCTTATTCTGGCTGAAGCTTTTGTGTCCCGTGGCTAAGGTTTATAGGATTGAATGGATTTCTGGATCAGGCTGTATTTGAAGTTAATAAAGATTTAACTTCGTAGAGACGCAATACCTTGTGTCTTGTTAGCCACGAAGCAGTTAGTTTAAAGAAAAGCTTACTCTTTATTAATCATCAGAATGGTAGCCTACTTACATAATCCTCGCAAAAAAAGACGCAAGGTATTGCGTCTCTACAAGATCAGGCCAAACTATAATTTAAACAAAACCCTGTAATCCTGAAGATCTTAGTTCCGGCCGGCTTCCAGAAATGCCTGGTTTGCCAGCACAGTTTCTTCAGACAGCACCTCAAGTATAGGTTCCGGCTTGGAAAGGTTAAGCAAATAGCCGTTCATCGGGATGAGGTTGTGCAGGTCGTGGGTAATGCAAAGTATAGTTTTCTGGTTTTCCTGCACCCAGCTTTGTAGCAACCGGAATACCTTGTTCTTATAGTATACATCCAGTTGCTGCGTGGGCTCATCGAGCAGGTTTATACTTGCATCCTGCAACATTAGCTGCGCCAACCACACCAACTGCTGTTCTCCCCCCGATAAAGTGGTGAAGTCGTGATCCTGCAAGTGTGTGAGTTGTAGTTGTTCCAGTACGTCGGCTGCGGTTTCGTAATCTTGGGTAGTGTAATGCTCAAAAAAGCTCTTTTTCCGGAACAAGCCCATCACCACCAGGTCGAGCACTTTTATAGAAAAGGAAACGGTGTTGCGCTGTGGCAGGTAAGACAGTATGCCTTGTTTGGTTGCGTTCGGGAGGGTGGTCAGGTTGTGGCCCTGTACCAGCAATTGCCCCTGGTAAGCTACCTTTTGCTGAAAAGTTTTGAAAAAGGTGGTTTTGCCTGCACCGTTATGCCCTACAATAGCAATAAAAGTTGGCTCTGGTACAGAAAAAGAAAGGTTGCGAATAAGAGTACGTGACTCATAACCCGCAACCAGATTTTTTACTTCAACGATGTTGTTCAATGATTAATTACTAATGACGAATGAACAATGAGTAAGCATTAAAGCTGTTGGCAATTATTCATTATTCATTACCAATTATTCATTATTAATATTCGTCCTCGTTAAACATGAAGTCTTCTTTGGTGGGATAGTCCGGCCAGATCTCTTCGATGTTCTCGTAAGGCTGTCCGTCGTCCTCAAGTGCCTGCAGGTTTTCTACAACTTCCATAGGTGCGCCCGAGCGGATAGAATAATCGATCAACTCATCTTTAGTCGCTGGCCAGGGTGCGTCCTCCAGGTATGATGCTAATTCAAGTGTCCAGTACATAGTATGTGTCTCCTTAACTAATTGTTGCTTTTTTCAAATTGGTTTGCAAAAGTATAAATAAAAATAAAAACAAAAATTTATACTTTAAAAAATTGCTTTTTTCTTCGTTTTTAACAAAACAACGCAAATAATTAGCAAATGTTCAAAATGGCACCCTTATTTTTAAATGCAACACACAGTTTCGTAACAAAAGCTGTACTATAGCGCTGCAGGGCACTTTTTGCACAAAAAAAAGACCTGCGTGCAGCAGGCCTTTTATGGTTATTTTATGAGTTCTAAGCGTTGTTGCTATGGGTGGCCAGTTGTTCCTTAAAACCCTCGATCATGGTCTCTTTTGTGTTGATCTTGCGTTTAAAGTTACGAATCTTGCCTTGCAACATGCTCCGGAAGGTATCGTTACTTGGCGCATCGCTCAGTTTATCCAGGTTTTGCTCCAGCACTTCCAGCTCGTTCTTATCCGACTTTATAAAATCGCGCAGAGCATTGATGCGGGCATTCAGGCCTTCTGATTCGCTTAGCTTTTCGTTGTTATTGTTCTGCTGCCGCTTGCGTATGTAGTGTTCCAGGCTGCTGGTCTCAAAAATACGGTCGCAGGCTTTAATAAACTGCTCCCACACCTGGTCCGATACTGATGGATGCACAGGGCCCGCCTTTTTCCATTCGGCCTGTAGCTCTTTGGCGCGGCGCACTGCATCGCCCAGGCTATGGGTCTCCAGCAAGGTGTTGGCTTCGTCTACAAGCTGTTTTTTCTTCTCGTAGTTTACATCGTAAAACTTCTCTCTCGATTCGTTCTTCTCTTTGTTTATTTTCTGCTTCAGGCGCTCAAAAAAGTGGTTATGTGCCTTCCTGAAATCTAACCAGAGCTTGCTTGTTACTTTGCGCGGCAGGCCGCTGTCTATTTCTTTCCACTGGTTTTGCAGTTGCTTCAGCTTTTCAGTAGTTACTTCCCAGTCTTCGGAGTTCTGTAGTGCTATCGACTGCCTGATGAGGTCTCTGTACTTCTCGTAGGCATGGTTCTGCATGCGCTTCTTATCCTCAAAGAAGTTCTTCTTACGTTCAAAAAACACTTCGATCGGTGTCCTGAAACGCTCCTCAATTTCCTCTGTTATTTCTTTATCAACCGGGCCGGTCTTGATCCAGGTGGCGCGCAGGTCCTTCATTTTATCTGAAGCCTCTTTCCAGTCTAAACTGTCCTGGTGCGCTTCGGCCTCCTGTATCAGGCCCATTTTTATCGCCAGGTTCTTTTCCCGGTTCTGTTTTATAGTTTCGTTTATCTCTTCTTCGGCTTTGCTCAGTATATGGTACATCTGCTCAAAATCGCCGAGGGCATCATAGTTGCCCACCTGCTCTTTCATGTGCAGTACCTTCATCATAAACGAGCCTTTGTTCTCCGAAGTCGCAATACGTTCCAGCAGGGCATTTACTTTATCACGAAACATGGTAAAGCGTTTTGCAAAGTATACAAGAGAGTCGTCTTCTGATTCTTTTACTTCGCCTACCTTGCGTGCAGGATAGTTCATAAAGGGTTTCAGCCACACCTGCTGTTCCTGAATAAAGCCAAATTCTTTGGCTTCTTTCAATAGGTCGTTATTTTCCATTTTTACTGGATCGGGTTATGCGTCAGAGAATAGGGTTAGAGCACTTTTAAAACTAACTTTAGCATACGCAGCTTTAAGAGTAGCGTTTTGTACCGATGTTGTTCCTGCACAAAATGCTACTTATGGGCGGTTGCAAAGCAAGTATAAGTATACTCAACCCAACAGTATTTTACAAGTTTAACGATTTCACCTTAATTATCTGGAGGGTAAATGCCTGAAATTTTACGATATTTGTAATTTAAACCACAACTTGGCCAGGCACGCGGCATTTGCCGTTAGCCTATACTATAAACCTGACAGAACCAAAGCATGAGTAACGAAAAGATCATTTTCTCGATGGCGGGGGTAAGTAAGATCTACCCTCCTCAAAAACAAGTCCTCAAAAATATATACCTCTCTTTTTTCTACGGCGCTAAAATTGGCGTGCTGGGCCTTAACGGTTCGGGTAAGTCGAGCTTGCTGAAAATAATTGCAGGTGTAGATAAGCAGATACAAGGCGAAGTGGTTTGGAGCCCGGGCTACTCGGTAGGTTACCTGGAGCAGGAGCCGCAGCTGGACCCAACCAAAACGGTGCGCGAAGTAGTGGAAGAAGGCGTATCTGAAGTAGTGGCTTTGCTAAAGGAATTCGACGAGATAAACATGAAGTTTGCCGAGGAGATGACCGACGATGAAATGACCAAGCTGATAGAGCGCCAGGGCGAAGTGCAGGAGAAACTAGACCACCACAACGCCTGGGAACTGGATAACCGCCTGGAACGCGCTATGGATGCCCTGAGAACTCCTCCTGAAGATGCCGTTATAGGTAACCTGTCGGGTGGTGAGAAGCGCCGTGTGGCCCTTTGCCGCCTGTTGTTGCAGGAGCCGGATGTGTTGTTACTGGATGAGCCTACCAACCACCTGGATGCTGAGTCGGTTGACTGGTTGGAGCAACACCTGAAGCAGTATAAAGGAACCGTAATTGCCGTAACCCACGATAGATACTTCCTGGATAACGTGGCTGGTTGGATACTGGAACTGGACCGTGGCGAAGGTATTCCGTGGAAAGGTAACTATAGCAGCTGGCTGGAGCAGAAATCGAACAGACTTGCACAGGAAGAGAAGACCGAGAGCAAGCGCCAGAAGACCTTACAACGCGAACTGGAGTGGGTTAAGATGGCCCCGAAAGCGCGTCATGCCAAATCGAAGGCACGTATCAGCCAGTATGATAAACTTGCCGGCGAAGATGCTAAGCAGAAAGAAGATAAACTGGAGCTGTTCATACCTGATGGACCTCGTTTAGGCTCGCAGGTGATAGATGCCCACAACATCAGTAAAGCGTACGGCGATAAACTGTTGTTCGAGAACCTGAGCTTTTCGCTGCCGCAGGGTGGTATAGTTGGTATCATTGGCCCGAACGGTGCCGGTAAAACTACCTTGTTCAAACTGATAACCGGCCAGGAAAAACCAGATGCAGGTGAGTTTACAGTTGGTTCTACCGTGCAGATATCGTACGTAGACCAGGAGCATGCCCAACTTGACCCTACCAAATCGGTGTTCGAAGTGATATCGGGTGGAACGGAACATATGATGATGGCTGGCCGACAGGTAGTATCGCGTGCTTATGTTAGCAAATTCAACTTCTCGGGCGGCGACCAGGAAAAGAAAGTAGACAAGCTGTCGGGTGGTGAGCGCAACCGCGTGCACCTGGCCATGACACTGAAAGAAGGTGGTAATCTACTTTTACTCGATGAGCCAACCAACGACCTGGACGTGAATGCGATCCGGGCGCTGGAAGATGCCCTGGAGAACTTTGCAGGTTGCGCTGTTATCATCTCTCACGACCGCTGGTTCCTTGACCGTATCTGTACGCACATACTTGCTTTTGAAGGTGACTCGCAGGTATACTGGTTCGAGGGTAACTATACCGATTACGAAGAGAACAAGAAGAAGCGCATGGGTGATGTTGAACCTAAGCGTATCCGTTACAAAAAACTGGCTTAACCCAGTAACATATAATCTGCATGAAGCCCGCTGTAATTACTACAGCGGGCTTTTTATTTATAGTACCAAATATATAATTCTAACTATATACCACATCGGGCAACCAGGTTCACCTTCCTGGTTTCTTAGTTTAAACCCAACAGAAGGCTTTTCCAACGTAAATTATTGTGCTGCAAGCAGTAAGCTATAGTATAACTATACTTAAAATCCACTCCAACCATTACTTTAAAAACAAAATATATGGATATATAAAGAACTTTATACTTATATCCGGGATATGATATTATTAATGCAAGAATATGTATATATAATTTTTATGTTACCGTACAGGGTGGTAATATTGCACCACGAAGAATCACAAGTGCAATTTTTTATTAAATAAAAACTATTTAATTTTTTCACACCCTTAAAACAAAAAGTAAGAATGAAAAAGCTTTACACTCAGGAGTCTTTAAGTTATTTAGTGATCGCGTTATACTTTGCTGTAGCAGGAACTATAGCCTCTATAGTAAGTTAATTATATAAAATACTATATATTAAAAAAGACAGCATGAGGTTCATGCTGTCTTTTTTTGTGCCTGAATTTGTCAGTTATACTTACCTGAACCTATAGTTCTAAAATTTTCCTGAAACTGAGAACAGGAAACATAGAATAATCTATATATAATGCTATTTAAGCATTTAAACTACATTTATGAAGCTGTTTTAGAGTTATAATCATGCTATTTGCAAACACTATATAAGCCCCTTATACTGCGGTAGTTACAATTTATGCACCTTGTGTTAACATAAGTATAAATTTACCGTACCATATAGTATAAAGACAGCCAAAGGTATAATCAATTGTTTTACGATTAAAGGTTGTTATTATGAAGAATGTATACCACAACGATGATGAATTAGCTTACTGGATTATTGCAGGATACTTTGCAGTTGTTAGTACTATAGCAATAATTGTAGCTTAGTTTATTTTTCCACACGGAAATACAAAAGCCGCACTTAACAGGTGCGGCTTTTGTATTTATACTGAGGTATAAGATAGCTTACTTTACACGCTCAAACTTCAGCTCATCAAAATGGAAGTCGGGGTTGTCAGCATCCAGGCGCAACTGGCTTATAGTTCCGTCTTCTCCTATCAGGAAGCGGGCGCGGGTTGGCGTTAGTAATGCAAAATCGTTTTTCCAGTCCAGGTCAAAAATATCGTGCTGCCAGTGGTTAAGTGTGCCGCCAAGCGCTGGGGCAGGTTCTAACTGCAGGTCCAGCTTGCCATTTTTTATAGTTACTATCGCGTTTCCGTAAAGCTGGCTGTGGTAGGTGCCGGTGTATGCCTGCAGGTCCAGGGTTGGTTTTGTCTTGCGCTTCTTCTTTTCTTTTGGCTGATCGGCTTTGGCTTTAGCTTCTGCTTGTTTTGCTTTTGCCATGTTGTCGAGGGCTTGCTGGCTCCAGTCGCGGCCGTTCTGCACACCCAGGAACTGGTCCATGGTATAGTTGGCAAGTGGCGTCATAATACCTGTCATGCTGTTGGTAAACACTATTATGCCCAGGTTCTCTTCCGGCACCAGCACGGTTCTGCTGTTCATGCCTTCGTGGCCACCACCATGGTATACCTGCTTCCGGCCTTCGTAATCGCTTACAAACCAGCCCAGCCCGGCAGCTACAAAATGTGTATTTGGCATAAACTCCTTAGCTGCTTTTGATACCGGTATCGGGTTGTGGGCCTGCCACATATGGCGGCTAGCTTCTTCGCTAAAAATTTGTTTGCCTTTGTAAGTACCCCGGTTCAGGTGCAGGCGCACCCACTGGGCCTGTTGGTTCACGCTGGTAAAAATACCGGCAGCAGGGTTCCAGTTATCCCATGGTGTAAACTTTGTAGCTACCGGCTTCCCATTTGCATCAGAGCCATGCGGCGAGGCCACATTAGGTACTCCTTCCAGTTCTGTTACCGAAGTAAAAGTACGGTCCATGCCAAGTGGCTTCAGGAAAGTATCTTCAATATAACCCTCCCAGCTTTTATTTGTGAGGGGCTCCATTACCTCTCCGGCAGTAATAAACATCAGGTTAGAGTAGCCATAGCCATCCCGGAAACCATACGATGGCTCCAGGTATTGCATGCGGCGCACGATCTCGTCGCGGCTATAGGTTGTGTTGTACCATAATAAGTCTCCGCCAAAAGTTTTAAAACCTACCCGGTGACTCAGCAGGTCTTCTATAGTCAGGTTTTCGGTAACATACGGGCTATATAGTTTCAGATAAGGCAAATGGTCCTTTACCTTATCATCCCAGTTAATTTTACCGGCATCTACCAGCGTGGCCAATGCAGCGGCAGTATAGGCTTTCGAGTTCGAGGCTATCCCGAAAATAGTGTTAGCATCTACTTTACCGCCGGTCTTGTTGTTCAGTACGCCATAGCCTTTGGCAAATATCACCGAGTCATCTTTCACGATCGCGATCGCCATGCCGGGCACATCCCAGTCGGTTAGCGCCTTCTGGTAATAGGCGTCGAGTTTGGCTATAGTTGCGGCCGTGTTGGTTTGCTGTGCTGTTGCGGGTTGCAGCCATAAAGTGAGTGCAGCCAGCAGCAAAGTATAGTTCAAACGCAAAGTATAGGTCTTCGTCATTAATATAGCTTTTATATGATGCAGCAATATAGGCAATTTTAGAGTTTCGGAGAAACCTGTAAAAAGCTATCTGCCAACAACAAAAATGCTATAGTTACAGATCACGCCCGAGGCACTTGCAGCCATAACCAGTAATTTCCGTACAACACGCTACGCCCTGCTAAAAGCATTTATGAATTCATACATCCTGAACCTTACCATTATTGGTTTAGCTGGCCTTTCGATGGCCTGGCTACCTACCATTCTGCGTAATAAGTTCTTATCGTACCCCATTATTTTTGTAGCCGCGGGCGCATTACTTTACTTGCTGCCCCTAAGGTTACCATCCCCCAACCCTTTGTGGCAGGAAGATTACGTAGTTCACCTCACCGAACTTGTGGTGATTATCTCGCTGATGGGCACCGGCCTGAAGATAAGGCGGCATTTTAACTGGAAGAACTGGCAGATACCGCTTCGGCTGATAAGTATAACGATGCTGCTTTGCATTGCAGGACTGGCACTAATGGGCTGGGGAATATTGGGCCTGGTACCGGCAGCGGCTATTTTATTAGGTGCTGTACTTGCCCCCACCGATCCGGTACTGGCCGAACAGGTACAGGTAGGCCCCCCCGACGACACAGAAGAAGACGATGTACGGTTCTCGCTGACTGCCGAAGCTGGTTTAAACGATGGCATGGCCTTTCCGTTTACGTGGCTGGCTGTTGTAATTGCAGTAGCTGCCGGCACCGAGAGCAATTGGTTAATCGAATGGGTGTACCGGGACCTTATATACCGGATCGTGGCCGGCTTAGGCATAGGCTATGTAGTTGGATGGGGCCTAGGTCAACTTATATTTAATCTCCCCCGCAGGTTCAGGAATTTCCCAAAACCAAACGATGGCTTCCTGGCGCTTTCGGCTACGCTGGTTTCGTATGGCTTAACCGAAATGGCACACGGGTATGGCTTCCTGGCTGTGTTTGTAACGGCTTTAACTATGAGTAGCTTCGAGGAGGATGATAAGTACCATACCGAAATGCACGACTTCGTTACACAGGTAGAACAGATAGTAATGGTGACACTGCTTATAGTTTTTGGCGGGAGCTTAGTTACCGGTCTCCTGAACTACCTGACCTGGGAAAGTGCTCTTGTAGGCCTGGCCTTCCTGTTTATTGTACGTCCGGTTACGGCCATGATCGGCATGATCGGGGTAAAAGTATCGCTGCACGAAAAGCTGGCTATTAGTTTCTTTGGCATCCGGGGTATCGGTTCTTTCTTTTATTTATCTTTTGCCCTAAATAAAGTTAACCTGATCGCAGCAAACGAACTCTGGTCTATTGTTGGGTTTATAGTTCTGGTTTCGATCGTTTTGCACGGGGTAACTGCCACCCACGCCATGAGCTACCTCGACTGGACCAAAAAGAAGACAAAAGAACCACCCTACTACAGAGATGAAGATGTTGACAAACCATCCCTTCGAGAGGATACCACTTCCTGATGCAGATGTAAGGTATGCACCGCAGTTTTTTTCGCCTGAACAGAGCGACCTGTACTTTAACCAACTGCAGCAAGAGATAACCTGGAAACAGGAACATATCAGTATGTTTGGCAAGGAGCTCCTTATGCCCCGCCTTACTGCCTGGTACGGCGACAAAGCTTATACTTACTCGGGACTTCAAAACAAACCCCAACCATGGCTGCCGGTACTTTCAGATATCAAAGCGGAGGTAGAACAGGCCACAGGCCATACTTACAACAGCGTGTTGCTGAACCTTTACCAGAATGGCCAACACAGCATGGGCTGGCACTCCGACGACGAACCAGAACTTGGACCCGAACCGGCTATTGCATCTGTCAGCTTCGGAGCGGAGCGCAAATTCGGTTTCAGGCACAGATATAACAAAGCCCTCAAAAACGTTTATTTAACCATCCGGCACGGCAGCCTGCTACTTATGCAAGGGCCTACCCAACACAACTGGCACCACGCCGTACCCAAAACAACGCGGGTTACCGGTAGCCGCATAAACCTTACTTTTCGTAACATTTTAAGCTAAGTAGCCGCGTAATATATTTATCGTTGTAAAAAATGGCAGGAAACTGTTACTTTACAACCACTGTATGACAGCCCAACATCTGAACATCATGACCTCTAAAAAGAATATCGCCATTATGGGAGCAGGCCTGGTAGGCTCGTTGCTATCGTTGTACCTGGCAAAGCGCGGTTTTAAAGTAGATGTGTACGAGCGCAGACCCGACATGCGAATTAATACACTGGATGGCGGCCGTTCGATAAACCTGGCTTTGAGCGACCGTGGCTGGACCGCACTAAGAGGCATTGGCATAGAAGATGATGTGCGCAAAGTAGCCATACCTATGCATGGGCGCATAATGCACAGCGAAGATGGCGAGCTTACGTTTCAGCCGTATGGCAAAGAGGGACAAGCCATTTATTCAGTATCGCGGAGTGGCCTTAACGTGGCCCTGATGAACCTGTCGGAGCCAAACCCGGATATTACTTACCACTTTAACCAGCAAGTGCAGGATGTTGACCTAAAAACAAACGAAGTATACCTGCGCAATCCCCAGGACGAATCTATAACGGTTATAAAACCTGAAGTGATGATCGGGGCTGATGGCGCTTTTTCGATGGTGCGGGGCGCGCTTCAGAAGACCGAGCGTTTTAACTATTCGCAAAGCTACCTGGAGTATGGTTACAAAGAGCTAACGATACCGGCACTGCCAGGCGGCGAATGGGCACTCGAAAAGAATGCTTTACACATCTGGCCACGTGGCAACTACATGATGATCGCGCTGCCAAATATAGACGGCAGCTTTACCTGCACGTTATTCTTTCCTTATGAAGGCGAGCGCTCTTTCTCTACTATCACCAATGATACGGAGTTGCTTAACTTCTTCCTGGAGGCTTTTGCGGATGCGGTACCACTTATGCCAGACCTTACACAGGAGTTTTTCTGCAACCCTACCGGCACCCTGGTAACTATAAAATGCTTTCCGTGGTCGTACGAAGATAAAGCGCTGCTGATAGGCGATGCCAGCCATGCGGTAGTACCTTTTTATGGACAGGGCATGAATGCCGGTTTCGAAGATATTTCGGTGCTGGATAGTATGCTCGAGAACTTTGATGGTAACTGGGAAGCGTTATTTAAAGCTTTTGAACGAAGCCGTAAACCAAACGCAGATGCCATAGCCGACCTGGCTGTAATGAATTTTATTGAAATGCGCGATAAGGTGGCTGATATCCGCTTCCTGCTCCGTAAAAAAATAGAAAGTAAAATAAGCCAGCAGTACCCCGACAAATGGATACCGCTTTACAGCATGGTTACTTTTACAGATCTGCCTTACTCGTATGCCCTCGAAACCGGCCGCAAGCAGGACAAGATCATGCAGAAAGTAATGAAGCACATACAAACTGTAGAAGATTATAATAAGCCTGAGGTACAGGAACTGCTGGAGAAGCAACTGGTACAAAAAGCAAAACTGCAGCCTTACCAGGCCCAGGAAGTATAATTTTATAATTTACTATACATTAAAACGCCTTGCCCGGTATCTCCAGGCAAGGCGTTTTACTTTTTATAGTTCTATACTTTTACCACTTATAGTAGCCGTTCTCTTCGCCATCATTCAGTATATCGGCGGCAGTGTTAGGGCTGCGGTTTATGTCGGCCAGTTTGCGCTCTCGCCAAACAGCTGCCGATTCACGGACCGTCTCTAAGTGTGCATCAGACTTCAGGTGTTCTTCTTCGCGTTTGGCTTCCATTTCGTATTCCTGTCGGGCAGCAAATTTGGCTTCGGCTACGGCGTGGCGGGTATCAAATTGCTTTTGTCGCTCAGCTACGCGCTGCATTTCCTGGGTAGTGCGCTCGTGCTCCACACCTTTCAGAATATCGTCGTAAGGCCCTTTGTTCGTGATCAGTTTTGTAAATATCGGGGCCGTTTCGAGCATGATGAACAGCAACGTAATGAAGAAAACCGGCAGCCAGGGCAGTTTATTCAGGGCATCAATGCGCGCCATCAGGCCATCATAATTCGAAAAGCTTTCCTGGCCTTCGTTCACAGTGGTATCGTACTGCTTCATCAGGTCGGCAATGCGCTTTTCTTTTACCAGGATGCGATCGGCAGCACTGGCCTGCAGCAGTTTGAGTTCTTCGTCTACTTTATCGTACTGGCGTTTTTTCTCTTCGTAAATAGGGCCTTTACCAATTTTACCGGTACCGCCTGTTCCGTCGGCTTCGGCAGCTACCAGTTCATATAGTTTGTTACGCTCCTGAGTTTTTGCTTCTATTTCGGCACGGATGGCTGCTATCTCACTTTTCACAGAATCTACTTCGGCAAACTGCTTACCTACCAAGGTTTTATGCTGAATAGCCAGTTCGGCTTGTTTTTCTTTAAGTATAGCCTGTATTTCCTTATCGAATATTTTTAGCTCCAGCGGTTTAGATATAACAACTGCCAGCACCAGCGCAAGAAAAATACGTGGCGTAACCATCAGCAGCTCTTTCCAGAAACGGCCTTCTTTGCGGATAGTGGAAACTATAAAACGGTCGAGGTTAAAAATTACGGCACCCCACAGCAAACCAAAAGCCACAGCCATCGGCACCGAATCGAAAACAGTGTAAAGGGCATAGCCACCCGAGATGCTGGCCAATATGCCCGTAAACAGAACGGTGGCGCCTACACCGGCATATTTTATGTGCTCCGATTTAGAGCATTTCTCTAAAATGGTGTCGTCGGCACCGGCGCACCACCAAAAAAATTTCTTCATGTATTTCTACTGGATAAAACTGACGTTAAGGCAGCCTGCTATATAAACGCGCAACTTACTGATTTTAATACTTTTGGCTCTCAAAAATGTGACGAACCACCTGCAAAATGTGATGAAACTGCGTTAAAACGGCAACAGCAGTTTTCAGGAGTTAAGTTCAATTATCCTGAAAGCTCTCTTCCAGTTTGTTATATAGCAACAACGATGCCATGGCACTGGCCAAAACCATTTGCGTATCTTCCTGCAAGTTAGGCTTTAACCATACTTTGCCATTGTTTATAACCTGCACTGCCCCAACTATAGCTTCGCCGTCTTTAAACTCATAACCAACTATCTCAGACAGTGGCAGGGATTTCCCTTCGAACTTATAAACCGGCTCTACCTTAAAAGTGGTACTGCCATTGGAGAGTTCGCCTGTAAAATCTTTACGCTTAAAATAATGACGTGGGTCTATAGTTACCAGGTGCCAGTTACCACTTTCCGGCGATGTGAACTCGCTGGCATAAAATTCCTTGTTGGGCTCTAATTCTATAGTTAAGCCTTTGCCATCCTGCAGCGAGGTAATGCCCAGGTAGCTGGCAGCAAATATGTACCACTGGCTGCCATCCGGGTGCTGCAAACTCAGCTGGTATTTCTGAGTAGCTTCCTCGTCGTTATAACCGAAAATGGAATAGCCGCTTTTTCTTACCCAGCCTCGTTTTATGTTTCCTACAGTGTAATTGCCAATAGTAAAATCGCCGTTCGGCTTAAGCGTTTTGCGGCCTTCTATGGGTAATTCCCTGGCCTGTTCTTTAAAGTTAGATTCCAGCGCCATTTGAGGAACAGAGCAGGATGTAAATACAAATACGCTGGCGAGCGTCGCGATCAACAGGTACTTCTTCATTAGTTTATAGTTGGCGGTTAATGCAGTTTTGTAAGCAATTTATAGTTACGGTTGATTTCTCGGGGAAAGTATAAACCCACCCCTGCCCCTCCCAAGAGAGGATTTTACTTGTCATCCTAATCAAAGCCGAGGGATTTTATTTGCCCTATCCGGAAGCTGTATAAGATTCCTCACAGCTACGCTGGCTCTCTTCGACTCCCGTCTCAAGAGTATTCGAAATGACATTCTATAACTATAGTTTCCTACTACAAAGATTCCCAAACTATAAAAACAGTTGCCTGAACTATAAAATAAAAAAGGTAGAAAACCACACTGGCTTTCTACCTTTTTTAACACTCAGACGCAAAGTATTGCGCCTCTACATTTCTAACTATTCTGGGTCTTCGTCAGGAAGAATCTCTACATCTTGCACCAGCACAAAACTTTCTATTTCGCGGGCTCTTGGGGTGTTTGCTAAGCCACCTTCAGCGGTTTCTTTATACTTGCGTTCCATGCTTTCGCCTACTTCGCCGAGGGCTGCCACACACTGATCTACAGGTATAACAGGGTCTACGCCGGCAATGGCCAACTGCGATGATGAATACGCAATAGCAGCCGCACTGGCGTTACGCACAATGCATGGCACTTCTACTAAGCCGGCAACAGGATCGCACACCAGGCCAAGCATACACTGTATAGTTATAGCCACCGCATTAAATACCTGCGGCACATCGCCGCCTAAGCAGTAAACTATACCGCCGGCCGCCATAGCAGCCGCGCTACCAGTTTCGGCCTGGCAACCACCTACAGCACCTGCCAGCGAGGCGTTTTGCTCTATAATAAGCGCAATACCGGCCGCCACCAACAGGGCTTCGTGTATCTTTCTGTCTTCCAGGCCATGCAGGTCTTGTAGCGTAGTAAACGCACCCGGCAAAATACCCGATGCGCCAGCCGTTGGAGCAGCCACCACGCGGCCCATGCACGAGTTTACTTCTTTTGCACCCAAAGCCCGCGACACCAGCATCTGGAACTCCGGCGACAATACCGTTACAGGAGAGTTGGCCACTTTTTTAGCGCCATTGTTCACCATGCCCGAGCGCGACGTCATGTTTTCGGTGAGGCCGGTTTTTACGGCATCCTTCATCACTTCGTAGGCTTTGGCAATGTTTTCCCAGATAAATTCTTCGGTGCGGCCTTTTTGCTCAATTTCGTATTCGAGTACAGGCTGGTATAGTGGTTCACCGGTTTCAGCGCAATGCTTGCCCCAGCTCTTAAAGTCGTTGAATAGTAATGACATACGTATTTCTTTTTATATACCCGCCACCTTAACGGCAGGGCGTTAAAGATAAGGCATTTTTCAGGATTCAGCTATAGTTTGCGCTACTCAAAACTATGGCAAGCTTTATAGTTGCCTGATTGCCTTATTCTATACTCTGAAACAACCACTTGCCCGGCTTTCGTTCGCTGGAACTATAAAATAGCTTTCCTTAACCTATAGTTGCCCGGCACGTTCTTCTGAAAATCGGTTTACTTATAGTTTATAGTTTGATGAAGCAGGAAAAGAAACACATCGAAGCCCGGATACACGGCAAAGTGCAAGGCGTATTTTTCAGGGCCAGCACCCAGGAGAAAGCTGAAGAACTGGGCCTGACCGGTTATGTACTGAATGAGCGAGGCGGCACCGTGTACCTGGAAGCCGAAGGCGCCCCCGATAAGTTAGAAAAACTGGTAACCTGGCTGCACAAAGGCCCCGAACACGCTCGGGTTGATAAAGTGGAAGTGAAAGAACTGCACAAATTGAATGGATTTGAGAAGTTTGAGCAGCGGCGGTGAGTATTAGGAAGATGTATAATTATAGATTAACTTTATACTATATTAAGATGCACTTTACCCGACAATAATGAGCACAAGAATCCTGCACTGTTCCACCTCTGTTGAGAACTATAATATTTGTGTTGAACAACAAGTGGCTGGGTTCTCACATCGTGGCCCACAGCCAAATGATTTAATTTACCTGGTTGTTAAAGTTGGGAAAAAGACACTTTGCGGCGCACGATTCAAGCTGGACAAACTTACTGACCTAAAGCCTTGGCCAGATAGTGACAGGTATAAGCACACTTTAAGTGTAAAAGAATTAGAATACTGCCAGCCTTTTGACATTTCTTTACTTTCACAAGCAGGAGGCAAATCGTGGAGCATCAAATATATCCAGGGTTCTAAACCAATTTCAGATCAGCTTGCTTGTGATCTCCTAAATCAAGAGTTTATAAATAACAGAATAGACAAGTTTACACCTTTTGAAGTTGATACTCCTATAGTTTCAGAAAACGAAGCAAAAGCAATAGTAACTCTGACGGATGAGTTAATTGAAGAACCACCACTTACTCGTGACTCGATAAAGATACAAGCTCTACTTGCCGAGATAGGTGAGCGTATGGGTTATAAGATTTGGCTTCCTAAAAACGATAGAAGTAGAATTGCAGAAGTATGGGCAGCCAAGCCTAGTTCTATTTTAAAAGATCTACCTCTCAACTATGATCTTGACACATTAAAGACTGTTGAGAACATTGATGTGCTTTGGATAAAAGGCCGAACTATAGTTCGTGCATTCGAAGTAGAGCATACAACTTCAATTTACTCAGGCATTTTAAGAATGGCTGATTTGATGGCATTGCAGCCAAACCTTTCCATCAAGGCTCATATTGTTGCTCCAATAGAAAGAAAAGAGAAAGTAATGAGTGAGCTGTCGAGGCCAGTATTCAAATTGGTTTTAGCTAACTCCTGTACTTTCATTTCTTATAATGCTGTTGAAGAATTATCAAAAGAAAAAAGGCTGGAATACATGACCGATGCTGTTTTAGAAGAGTTTTCTGAATTTGCAGAGGATACTATAGTTTAGCCCTTCCATGCTCCGAGCCCTACTCCAGCAAATCCCTTACTTCACCCCGGACGATATAGCTGCGTTTGAGCCGCTCTGGAAGAAGCAGGTGCAGCTGAACCGTTATGATTTCCTGATACGGCAGGGGCAGGTAGAGCAGGGTTTATACTTTGTAACCAGCGGTGCTCTCCGCATTTACTACCCGCTCCCCGACGAAGATATTTGCGTAGGCTTTGGTTACCCGAACACGCTCATGATCTCTTTTCCGTCATTTGTAGATGGCAAACCCTCGGCGTATTACATACAGGCGCTTAAAAAGAGCGAGCTGCTGGGCATCAGCAAAACCGACCTGGTGCACCTGATGGAAGAGCGGCCTAACATTAAAGGTTTCTGGTACGAGCAACTGGAAAAAGCCCTGGTTGGCAAAATAGAGCGCGAAGTAGATTTGTTGTTGCCCGAGCCCGAGCAGCGCCTGCAGCGCGTCATGCAGCGCAGTCCGCACTTGTTTCAGCATATTCCTAAAAAGTATATTGCCTCGTACCTGCGCATGTCCCCCGAAACGCTGAGCCGCCTGAAACTGTAAATCTTGATTCCCGTCAAGGATTGGCTCCCATAACCTGCTGTACCTTTGTAGTGTACAATATAAAACTATAAAGCTATGACTACTTTAGAGCAACTCTCGCAAACCACCAACCATCTGCAGCAAACTATAACTAACGAGTTTTCGGCACTGGATCTCGCTGCCCTCAACTATAAATCAGCCCCCGAAAGCTGGAGCATACTGGAGTGCCTGGAGCACCTGAACCGCTATAGTCGCTACTATAACCCCGCCCTTGCCAAAGCAATCACCAATAACTCCGACGGCAACTATGTACCAAGCATCACCTACAGTTGGCTCGGCAAAAAATCGCTGGACATGGTGCGCCCGCAGAACGGCAAAAAACACAAAACAGTAAAGCACATGAATCCCGCCAACAGTGCGTTAGGCCCGGCAACTATAGAAGAGTTTCTGAAGCATCAGCAGGACTTACTACAACTTTTGCAAGCCGCTAAAAACACTAACCTGAACAAAAAAGCTATTCCAGTTGAGTTCTTCAAGTTGCTGAAAATGCGTATCGGCGAAACGTTGGAATTTGTGGTTACCCACCAGAAACGCCACGTGCAGCAGGCTTTGAGAGTAAAGCAGGAGCTGAGCGCTAAAGCAGCGGCGTAGGTTTTAATTGCTGATTGTTAGTTATCTCCATGTGTGGTCATCCCCCTACCCCCTTCAAAGGGGGGCTTTATCAGCTAACGTGAACATGCTCAACCTTAATTGTCATTCTGTAAAGAAACTTGGTGAAAGGGAGGGTAGGCCTTCACTATTAACCACTAAAATCCTTTCAGGATGACAAGAAAAGAAGTCCCCCTTTGAAGGGGGCAGGGGGATGACAGCGTTGTAAGAAATTATCAACCTACAACTACCACCTCTTCCTTCTCGCCGGTGTTCAGGTCTATTTTGAAAAGCTGGTGGCTGTTGGTGCTGGTTACCCATAGCTGGCCGTTCAGGAAGGTAAGGTCGTTGGGCTCGTGCAGGCCTTCGGTTAAGGTGCGTATGCGCTTGCGGCTGGTGTCGAGCACTTTTATTTTCCCGTTGTAGGTATCGGCTATGTAAATGTCACTGTCAATCCGGGTAAGGCCTACGCAGTGTTGCAGCAGGGCATCTTCCAGGTTACCGTCTTCGTCGCCAAAATCAAATAAACCGTGGCCGACTATAGTTCGCACCTGCCCCGTATCAAAGTTTATAGTTCGGATGGCGCTGGCTTCGGCATCTGCTACATACAAGATGTGGTCGTGGCGGGTGAGGCCGCTGGGCTGGTTAAAGCCTGCCTCCAACAGAGAGCTGTCATAGAGGGCTTCTCGCCCGTTGCCGGCAAAGCGTAATACTTTTTCGGTGCCGAGATGCATGCGCAGGATCTGGTGGTTACCGGCGCTGGCAATGTACAGATGGTTATCAAAAACAAGCAGGTCCCAGGGACTGTTGGGGTTTACTGGTTCACCCAGTTTATCATCGTCAAAATAGTATTCCAGTTCTCCGGTACCAGCTATAGTTGTTACAGTTTTCGTTTCCAGGTCGGCTTTGCGGATGGCGTTGTTTTTGGAGTCGGCGATATAAAGTGTGTTATTGCAAAGTGCCAGTCCGTGCGGCTCGTAAAAAGTGGCTTCGTTATAGTTGCCGTCTGTAAAGCCCTGCTTGCCGCTGCCTATAGTTTCCAGTATCTGCCCATGCTGGTTTAGTTTAAGAATACGGTTGTGCCCGCTGTCAGCTAAGTAAATGTTGCCCTCTTTGTCGTGAATCAGCTTAGAAGGAAAATATAAGGTCGAACTAACAGGTTGCTCCACGTGGAAACGTACCGGATCATAGTTCAGTGTCTCTTTAAACTCCTCTTTCGTGCGCAACAAGTAAGGCTGCACCTTTTCGTACACACCTTCGCCGACATGCTGGCCTATTACTTTGCCATTAGGGTCTATCAGCACTATAGTTGGCCACGCTTTTATGCCATACTGGTCCCACAGTTTAAAATCAGCATCGTTTACCACCGGGTGCGTTATCCCAAATTTCCGGATCGCCTGTTTTATAGTTTCATTCCGCTTCTCCGCATCAAACTTGGCCGAGTGCACGCCAATCACCACCAACACATCTGCAAATTCTTCTTCCAGACGCTTCAGGTCGGGCACAATATGCTGGCAGTTAATGCAGCCAAACGTCCAGAAATCCAGCAACATAATTTTACCACGCAGGTCGCGTATAGTCCAATCGCGGTCGGTGTTAAGCCAACCGTGTTTTGTCTGTATTTCCGGGGCATTTACGCGGCCTGTCAGCATGGTTTATAGTTTGGGTTTGATAGGTTTATAGTTACCGGGTTATAGTTGGAAAGGTTTAAACCCCTTCCCAACCTTCCCCTAAAAACAGGGGAAGGAGCTTATTAGAAGCTCCCCTCCTTAGACAAGGAGGGGTAGGGGTGGTTTGATTTACGCCAACTATAGAATTATAGCCGCAGCCATCACAAGACCTGTCTCTCCGAGCCAGTTGAGTCAGGAGACTCAACACCATCCCAAGTCACGAGCGTGGATGCTCGCGCCAGCATCAGTGGAATCCTGCAAATCCTTTAATCCTGTAAATCTTGATTCAGACAAATACCCCTTCCCCCAAGTGGGGTAATTAATTTTATCGTAAATTTGTGTAAACACTGGCAACTATGGCGGAAACCTATGCTTCAGATTTTGGAACGATCCTGCTTTTTTTAGTAGGCGGTGCCATATTTGTAGTAATAGGCCTGTTTACAGCAAAGCTCATTCGCCCGAGTAGGCCCAATGCTGAGAAGCTAACGACCTACGAATCGGGAGAAGAACCTATTGGGAACTCGTGGGTGCAGTTTAACCCGAGGTTTTACGTAGTGGCGCTTATTTTCATCATTTTTGATGTAGAGTTAGCCTTCCTGTTTCCGTGGGCAACTGTGTTTGGGCGCAGAGATCTGATAGAAGCGACTGATGGTATGTGGGGTTGGTTCTCACTGATCGAGATGTTTATTTTTATCGGTATACTGGTACTGGGCTTGGCTTATGCATGGGCAAAAGGCCATTTAGACTGGATAAAACCTGCCCCGGTTATACCTAAAAGCCGCTCTAAAATACCTGCCGAACTATACCAGCGCGTAAATGAACGTAACTATAGCCCGGCCAAAACTCCTGACAAAGGATAGTTTGACAAAGGACAAAAGAAGAATTAGTCATTATTCACTGATCATTACTCATTACCTTGGATAAAACTGGAGAAGGCGGCATTGTAATTACCAAGCTGGACGACCTGCTGAACTGGGCGCGACTCACTTCCCTGTTCCCGATGGGTTTTGGCCTGGCTTGCTGTGCTATCGAAATGATGGGAGCTTATGCGTCGGGTTACGATCTGGACCGTTTCGGCATTATACCCCGTGCTTCGCCGAGGCAGTCTGATGTGATGATTGTGGCTGGTACTGTTACGTTTAAAATGGCTGATCGCGTGCGCCGCTTATATGAGCAAATGCCGGAGCCGCGTTACGTGATTTCGATGGGGAGTTGCTCTAACTGTGGCGGCCCGTACTGGGAACATGGCTACCATGTGGTAAAAGGAGTTGACCGGATTATACCGGTGGATGTGTATGTACCTGGTTGTCCGCCACGTCCCGAAGCCCTAATCGGAGGGTTTCTGAAACTACAGGAGATCATCCGCCAGGAAACTATACGCGCACCAAGGGCTGTGCAGGAAATAATGGCGAAAAGAATGAATAATGTTTAATGAGTAATGACTAATACTAAAGTTGGCTCATTATTCATTCATCATTACTAATTAATAATTAAATGACCTTCAGGGAATTACAGGATTTTATAGTTGCGAAGTTTGGCGCTGAGGTTATAGTTGCCGAGAAAGCCGATAACCTGCAATCTTACCTGGTGCTGCAAACCGAGCGCCTCGCCGATGTATGCCTGGAGTTGCACGACAACGAACAAACTTACTTCGATTTCCTTTCCTGCCTCACAGGTATAGATAATGGCCCCGAAGCCGGCACGATGGAAGTTGCTTATAACCTGTATTCTATCCCCTACGATCATCACCTGATGCTGAAAGTGCAGGTACCACGCAACTCCGAAGGCGAAGCTATACCTGCTGTACCAACCGTCAGCCACATCTGGCGCACCGCCGACTGGCAAGAGCGCGAAGTGTTCGATCTATTTGGCATCTACTTTACCAATCACCCTGATATGCGTCGCATCCTTTGCGCCGCCGACTGGGAAGGCCACCCGCTCCGCAAAGATTATCAGATACAGGATTACTACCACGGCATTAAAGTACCCTACGACGACCATAACGAAAACAGTGGTTTCCGGGGTGAGCCTGTAAAGCTTACCAACCACCCTCATGAGCAATTCCCTGATATGCGGGAAAAGCCGGAGTAGGGTTGTTGTAAGCGAATTAACATACCCCTGCCCCTCTCAAGAGGGGAGTTTCTGCTTATGCTATAATTAGCTTTATTGTTCTATAGCTAGCGTGGTCCAACCACCCCTAACCCCTCCTTATCTAAGGCGGGGAATTTAAATCATTTTATAGTTAAGTTTATCGCAACTGGAAACAAGACGCAAAGTATTGCGTCTCTACAATCCCATTTCGTAGGGACAGGTCGCGACCTGTCCGCTTGATGCCACTCTCTATAGAACTATAAATCCAATTATAACAGTGGGCAAAGTTCCCCCTCCTGTTTTTAGGAGGGGGTTAGGGGGAGGTAAAATGGCAACTATAAAACAAAAAAGGCTACCATTTCTGATAGCCTTTATCAAATCTCAACAACTATACGCTACTGCACGTTCTTGAAAAATGTAGGTGAACTACCATATAGTGGGGTGCTGCCATTCCATTTCTCGATGAACTGCTGCTGAATGAGTAATGGCGTAAGGGTGCGCTGACGTAGTTCGTTGGCCTTGGCTTCTGCTTCAGCTTCTACAATCTTTTTACGGGCCTGGGCCTCGGCTACTTTTAACTCATTCTCTACCTGCATGGCCTGTTGCACGGCTTTGTTTTTCAGGTTTACGGCCTGCACAATTACTTCGGGGTACTGCAAACCGCTGGTCATTTGCTCCAACTCGAAACCTTCTTTACGCAGGGCATTATCCAAGGCTATCTGCACTTTGTCTTCAAAGCTCTGGCGGTTAGATATGATGCTGTCGGTAGAATATTGGTTGAACTGAATACGGAACGCATCGCGGGTATAGTTGTAGAGCGTGGTGGTTGTGATCTGCTCGATGTCTTTACGGTATTTGGCAAAAATGCGCGGACTCTCACCGCTTATCACCCTGAATGATATAGTTGGATCTACAGTGAAAACGGAGCCATCTTTTGCGTTTACGGTAAAGGCGTTATAGTCTACGGTCTGTACAAAGGTCGGGAACTGGAACACTTCTTCGGTAAACGGATTATACCATACACGCCCTGTTACCAAGCTCACGTCCTGCACGCCTTTGTCGGTGCCGTATAGTTTAACCAGTATGCCTTCGTGGCCGGCATCAATGCGCGTGCACGACTGCATGGCCGTGATCGAGAAAACAAGTATGAGTATAAAAGTGATACTCCAGGTAAGGATTTGACGGGTGTTGTTCATGGACTAAGATCTGAAACGGGAAAGAGTAAAACGTATAACTATAATATTAACAACTATAAGCACGGCCAGCAGCAAAAAGCCAACTATAACCGACGTATCAGAAGGCTTTCGGATAAGCGCCACCACTTCGGTATAAGCAAAAATATCAGCGATCAGCAGCAAGCCAAGTATAAGCAGGTATTGGGGTTTCATGGGATTGATAGTTTCAGTTACAAATCTTCTTGATAATATAACCCTTCATCCGTTTCGAGTGAATATTCATCACTTTTATTCAGTTCGTATTGATAGCCAAAGATTATTGAAGCAGTTAATTCCCTTGACAAATTGTTCTTAGTTGCTATTGAGTCTACTAACCTTACAACATATTTAGTTTCTTTATTTTTTATGAACTCCCTAGAAGTGACAGTTTCAGCTAAATAGTCCCTTAAAACTGAATATGCCTTTTCTTCTGGGACTTTCTTAATAATTGCTAATAATCCTACTTTTTCTGCATCAAATTGTAATAGTGTTTCAGCAATCTCATATTTTCTTTCCAAATCAGATTTTGGTGTGCCAACTTCTTTACTTTTATCAGTTGCTGAACCGCCACAGGATGAAGAAGCTGCAATCAACAAAACATAAAATATATTCTTCATCCTTATAAGGTTATGTAACTTCTATATTTATGATTCTCTATGTCAGTTTTGATAACTTTAAATCAATACTAATACTTTATAAATGCTCTATATCACGAATATAATATATAAACTCTGTTATATATAATTTAACTCCTAAATATCTCCCTAAAACAAACCCCTGCATAATTCCCCCATTTTTACGAACTTTGGCAATCATTAATCATTTCGCACTTGAGCCAGTCAACTATCTACAAAGAATACCTGCTGCAGTCGGAGCCGAACAAGTTTAGTTTGGATGGCCTGAAGGCGGGCGAGATGATCGTGAACATGGGGCCGCAGCACCCGAGCACGCACGGCGTTCTGCGCCTTGAAGTGATAACCGACGGCGAAGTGATACAGGAAGTAGCGCCGCACATTGGCTACCTGCACCGCTGTTTTGAGAAGCACGCCGAGCACATGGCCTATAACCAGACCATACCGTACGTAGACCGCATGGATTACCTGGCGGCCATGAACTCGGAGCATATATGGTGCATGGGCGTAGAGAAGCTGATGGGCATTACCGACCAGATCCCGAAGCGTGTAGAGTACATCCGTGTGTTAGTAGCCGAGCTTAACCGCCTGGCCTCGCACTTTGTAGCCATCGGTACTTACGCCATCGATATCGGGGCTTTTACGCCATTCCTGTGGCTGCTCCGCGACCGCGAGCATATTCAGCGTTTGCTGGAGTGGGTTTCGGGGGCGCGCATGCTGTACAACTATATTTGGGTGGGTGGCTTGTATTACGACCTGCCTATCGGGTTTGAAGAACGCTGCCGCGAGTTTATAAACTACCTGCTACCCAAGCTGGACGAACTGGATACTATACTTTTAGAGAACAAGATCTTTATAGACCGCACAGCCAATGTAGGTGTGTTGCCGTTGGATGTAGCCATAAACTATGGCTGTTCCGGCCCGATGCTGCGCGGCTCCGGCCTGAAATACGACCTGCGCCGCGTAGATGGCTATAGTGTGTACCCTGAGCTTGAATTTGATGTACCGATCGGCACAGGAATGGTTGGCACTACCGGCGATTGCTGGGACCGCAACTATGTTCGTGCCCTGGAGTGCCGCGAATCTGCTAAAATTATCCTTCAGTGCCTGGACAAATTAACCGGCGATTATAAACGCACCCCTGATTTTGACCCGCAGGCAGCCTGCCCTAAAAAGTTGCGCATGGTTGACTCACAGGAGTTATACTTCCGGGGCGAAACACCGCGCGGCGAGTTGGGCTATTTCTTTAGAACTACCGACAAAAGCGACGTGCCTTTCCGTTGCCATGGCCGTGCCCCAAGCTTCGTAAACCTGTCTGTGTTGCCCGAAATAAGCCGTGGCTGTATGGTGGCTGATTTAATTGCTATAGTTGGCTCCGTTGATATTGTGTTGGGTGAAGTGGATAGATAACTCCACCTTAACTCCAGAATCGTTTCATCCAAGTAAATTCTCCCCTTGAGGGGAGCGTGAGGGGTGTTTACATCTGCGGAAATTTTGCAAAAAAAGTAATGAGCTTTTCACTCCTGTATTAACACCCCTATAATCCTCTCAAGGGGATAGTTTTATAGAATGAAACGAACCTAACCCAAAAAAGGAGAAGAAATTTACTCATTCATGCCGCAAATTTAGCGACAGCGTAACTTGTGGCTAAGCATGGGGCCAGTTTGTAACTGGCGTAAATCTCAAACTATAGTTTAGGCAGTTACAAACTGCAACCAAACCTAACCACCTGTTACCGCTCCGCTCAAACTGGCGGTATTTCTTTATTAAGGACTCAACTATAAAAAACTACATTGCTTCTGGCACGATTTCAGAACGAATGAAGTTTTAGTAAGTATAAACTCACACAAAAACATCTTAATACTTTGAAGCTGACTAAGTTAATAGCGGTGCATTTGGCGTGGCTGAGTGTGCTTGCAACCCCGGTGATGGCACAAGTGCAGCAATCAGAATTGCTACAGTCACAACCGGCCACTATAACCATAGATTCTGTCCAGGTATTTTCGCCAGACTCAGCGCTGGCCATGCCTGCCGACACGATCTACCCGGGCCAGAAAAAACCTTTTACCGAGTCGCAGTTAAAAGAAGGCAGTAACAAACGCTTCCTGACTCGCGCTGTGCTTCCGGCAGCCGCACTTATCGGGGCCGGTATCTATACCATACAAGACAATGGCTTTTTCAGCAGCCATGATGCCCGCGATGCCCGCCACGAATTCTCGCCAAACTTCAGCACAAAGGTAGACGATTACCTGTTCTTTTTGCCGGTGGCTTATATGTATGGTTTCAACGCTTTTTCATCACAAAACCGCCACGATATTCGTCGCCAGACAGGTTTATTGCTTGCTTCCGGTGTAGTTACATCGGCGCTGGTGTGGCCAGCCAAAAAATGGACGAACATAGACCGGCCTAATGGCGACAACCACGCATTCCCGTCGGGGCACACTGCTTATGCTTTTACTATCGCCACTATAGTTGATAAGGAATTCCGCCATAAAAGCCCCTGGATTAGTGTGGGTAGTTATGCTATTGCCGGCACTACAGGCGTGTTGCGCGTGATGAACAACGAACACTGGATGGCTGATGTACTGGCTGGTGCCGGTGTGGGTATTTTATCAGTAAACACCGTGTATTGGCTCCACGACAAGATATTTAAAGACAAAGGTCTGAACAACCCGGTAATTGCGCCAACAGTGCTGCCAAACGGCAAACCCGGCATGGGCATGTCACTTACGTTTTAATTATCTGCAAAAGTAAATCATCCCCCATCCCCTTTCAAAGGGGGACACTCACAATGCGTAAATCTATAGTTGAATTACGTTAGTAGATAAAGTTCCCCTTTGAAGGGGGCAGGGGGATGACAACACACCAAGTAGATTATTAATACCTGACCAACAAACAAAGGCGCTTTTTCCGTAGCAGGAAGAAGCGCCTTTTGCTTTATCTTTACAGTATGTTACAACTCCGCCTGTTTTTACTGCTTATACTTTGTTTTGCCACTATACCAACTATAGCGCAGGTACGCGAAGTATCTGGCACGGTGCGCGATGCCGAAACAAACGAAAGATTACCTTTTGTAAGCATAGCTGCCAACAACGGCGAAACCGGCACTAACACCAACCTCGAAGGACAATTCCGGTTACGGCATAACAAGCCCATTACCAGCCTGCGTTTCAGCTTTGTAGGTTATGCGCCGCAATTTATCCAACCCGATTCTACCGGCAAAGTGGATGTATATCTGCAACCATCGGCTGCGCAACTGCAGGAAGTTATAGTTCGGGCAGGACAAAACCCCGCACACCGCATCATAGAACTGGCAACGCAAAACCGCGAACGCAACCGCACCGAGAACCTGCAGGCCTATACTTACCGCACTTACAACAAATTTATTCTTACCGCCACCAATCCGCGCAACATCAACTTCAGCGATACTACGCTAACTATAGATTCCAAAGATTCAGCATACTATAAAATGGGCAGGATACTAGAGAAGCAGCACCTGTTTGTGATGGAGAGCGTTACCAACTTTGCTTACCTCAAACCCAACCGCACCAACGAAACCATAGTTGCCACGCGCGTATCGGGGTTACAGCAACCCAGCTTTGGTATAGTTGCCGCCGAAGCACGCGACTTCTCGGTTTACGCCGATATGCCCATCTTTTTCGGGAAGAATTACCTGAGTCCGCTGAGCCCCGGCAGTATTCGTAAGTACGATTTTATACTTCAGGAAACCGTCGTTACAGGGCAGGATTCTGTGTTCATCATCTCGTTTGCGCCGCTAAAGGGTAAGAATTTTAACGGACTGAAAGGACTTTTATACATTAATGCTGATGGGTGGGCGGTGCAGAACATTATTGCCGAATCGGCCAGCGACGACAAGCGCGGCATAAAGCTACAGCAGCAGTTCAGTAAAGGACAGGGCCACTGGTTCCCTACAGAGCTGGATGTAGAAATAACGATACCGCAGATCGAACTGAAAGGCCACCAGCCTTATGGTCGCATCCGTACCTATATCAGCAATATCAACCTAAGCCCAAACCTGCAGAAAAGCGACTTCAGCATTATTGCCTTGCAGCAAACCCCTGACGCTAACAAGCAACCCGAAAACCTGCTGCAACAATACCGCCCTGATACCCTGGATAGTTTTGAGCAGCGCACCTACACCGTAATGGACAGCACCGGCAAAGCCCAGAAACTCGACCGCACCATCCGGATCATGGAGTACCTGCTTACCAAACAGCTGCCCATCGGCCCCATCAGCTTAGACCTGAACCGCCTGTTTTATATCAGCGCTTTCGAAGGCCTGCGCTTAGGTGTTGGCGCCCACACCAACGACCGTTTACTGGACTGGTTTAGCATTGGAGGTTACTGGGGCTATGGTTTTAAAGATGAAGAACAGAAATATGGCGCTGATGCAACTATAACCTTGCATAAACCGAGCAGCTTAAAACTACAGGCTGCCTACTGGGAAGATGTGCTGGAACCCGGTGGCCGCAAATTACCATTCCGCCAGACAACCTTGCTATCGGACCTGCGTCAGCCACTTTTACCGTTATTGGATTACGCTACCCATAAGCACCTTAACCTGAGTGGCCGTGTTGGCCGGTACCTGCAACTAAACACACAATTGCAACACGAAGAGCGCCGGCCAACTTTATACTTGTCAGATGATCAGCCACAGGCAATTTATAGTATAACCGAAGCGTCGGTAGGGTTACGTTTTGCTTACGGCGAGCAACTGATGCAGCTTTTTAACCAGACCACTGCTATGCCCGGCAAGTACCCGGTATTGTGGCTGCAATACACGCGCGGTTTGGATAATGTACTAGATGGAAACTATAGCTACAACAAGTACGACCTGCGCCTGGAAGCCGGCTTTCAGCATCGCACTTTTGGTAAGACCAATGCCACCTTGGCTGCTGGGTTAGTGCAGGGTGCTGTTCCTTTTGTAAACCTCTACAACGGCTACGGCAGCTACTCCGACGACTATGAAGTATTTGCCGGCGAAGGCTTCGAAACAATGGCTCCTTACGAGTTCTTCTCTGACAGATATACTGCCTTGTTTGTACAGCAGGATTTAGGTAAACGCCTTTTGCGTACCAAGTTCTTTAAACCGGATGTGGTATTAGTCACTAATATCGGTTACGGAGATCTAAGACAAACTCTCCCTGACTTTATAGTTCCGCAGGTGCAGACCATGAACAAAGGCTTCTTCGAATCAGGGTTGATGCTGAATAATGTGATAAGCTCTGCCCTTTCAGGGATTGGTGTGGGTGCTTTTTACCGGTATGGCGCTTATAGTTTGCCCAAGCGTAAGGACAACCTGATGTTTAAGATGACGGCTACTTTCGCGTTTTAAACTATAGCTTCAACCTGAGCCAAAAACTATAGTATATGTAAGCAGCACTAAAAGCCGTTGTTCCACATGAAAATACTTTCTGCTGCCCAGACACGCGAGGCCGATGCCGCCACTTTACAGTACGAAGAGATAGATTCGCTGGAGCTGATGGAGCGGGCAGCCCGGGCATTTGCAGGTTGGTTCGAGAACAAGTTTACGCCACAGGAACATGTGTATATCTTTTGCGGTCCCGGCAACAATGGCGGCGACGGGCTGGTGGTGGCAAGACTGCTGCATCAAAAGCAGTATCATATAAAAGTATTTATAGTTGGCGACCCCGAAAATGCATCTCCCGACCACAACGTAAACCTGCAGCGCCTCCCAGAAACTATAGTTCCGCACTTTATACACTCATCTTCCGACCTGCCGCCACTGCATAAAGATCATTGCGTAATAGATGCGCTTTTCGGTACCGGGCTTAACCGCCCTGTTACGGGTTTATTTGCAGAAGTTATAGTTTACCTGAACAATAGCGGAGCCTGTATTACAGCCATAGATATGCCTTCCGGGCTTTACACGGATAACCAGACTCCCGACGAAGGTGCTATAGTTAAAGCAAACTATACGGTAAGTTTTGAGCTGCCCAAGCTGGCTTTTTTCCTGCCCCAACACGAGCAATTCGTAGGCGAATGGCATGTTGTTCCCATCGGCTTGAGTCCGGTATTTATAGCTGAAGTAGCCACCGATCATTATTTCACAACTATAGATGATGTCCGGAAACTGGTAAAACCCCGCCAGAAATTCTCACATAAAGGGACATTCGGGCATGCGTTGCTTTTGTGTGGCAGTTATGGTAAAATGGGCGCTGCCGTGCTAGCATCAAGGGCTTGCTTGCGGAGTGGTATAGGGTTGTTAACTATGCATGTACCTTCGTCGGGTTACCCGATACTACAAACCGCCGTGCCCGAAGCCATGACGCTGACAGACAGCAACCGTAAAAACATCTCGGAGCTACCTGAAAATATGGAGAAATACAGTGTAGTTGGCTTAGGCCCCGGCATGGGCACCGAGAAGATCACCAAAACTGCCATAGGCCAACTGCTGGCAACCTGCGACTTGCCTTTGGTGATAGATGCCGATGCCATTAACATTATTGCCAGCAGCGATAAACTGAAAGCGCAGCTACCTGAAAATAAGGTCATCTTTACCCCACACCCTAAAGAGTTTGAACGGCTGGTTGGCAAATCAAAAAACGATTACGACCGGCTGCAGGATATGAAGGAATTTTGCCGTGTTTATAGTTGCTACATCTGCCTGAAAGGTTCGCATACCGTAATCTGTACTCCTGAAGGCAATCTATACTTTAACACTACCGGTAATGCAGGCATGGCCACCGGCGGCACCGGCGATGTACTTACCGGGGTTATTACAGCGCTGGTAGCACAGGGCTATAGTTTAGAGGAAGCAGCTATACTTGGCGTTTATGTACACGGCCTGGCCGGCGTCCTGGCCTTACCACAAACTGGCATGGTCTCTATGATCGCTTCTGATTTGGTGGATCATCTGCCTCAGGCTTTTAAATCAATTACTTCAGTTTAATAATTAGTCAGGAACACGAGGAAAGCATGAGCTAACATGGCTCCATCAGCCAATAATAAAAAGTAAGTACGCGGTTTCATTTCAGAAGAATACCACACTACCAAGCCAGCTACCAACGACCCAAGCAATAACGCCATTTCAGTTCTGCCATCCTCCGACAGCATAACTATAAAACTATAAACCAGCAGCAGCCCCATCGATAACGCTTTCGTGTTTCGTATTCCTATAAGCCCGGGTATGGTCAGGGTGTTTGTATTTCGGTCGTACGTATAATCCCTGATATCGAAGAGCAGGGCAAGGGCAAGTATAAACAGGAAACGGCGAAAGAAAAGCAGAATGGCTTGTGGCTCCAGCACATAAATCTTCGCATCCATCAATGGAAATAAACCCGTAACCATAGCCCACACATACGCTATCAGGAAAACTTTAAGCAACGGTACCCGGCGCAACGGTTCAGCTTTTTTGCGAAACACTAGCGGAACAGTATACCCGATAGATATAATGGCCAGGTGCAGCACAAACCATAAGTTTAGCCTCAGGTCATAATAAAAGTATATAGCAGCAGCCAGTGCTATACTTATTATACCTACTATGGCAAGCCCGCGCTTATGCTGATGCCACCACGAACTATGTTGCGCTGTTATTGCTTTACGGCCTCTAAGTTCGCTTTGTATGCTGCTCAGGTTATAGGTAAACAGCGTTGCCAGCATAATAAACCCCGCCATCGGCAGCGAAACCGGTATATCAGCCAGCAAATAGGTTTCTATGGTTAAAGCAAATGCGCAGAAAGAGATGAACACGCTACTATAAAGCAGGTAGGTAAGCCAGGTGGGTGGCTTACCAAATAAGTTGCCTGTGTACGTTGTTTGCTGCTGCTTCATGAGGTATGGCAAGTTCGTAACTATACGCCGCTTATCAAACCAGGATAGGTATAAACAAAAAGCCTGACCCAGGAAAATCCCACGCCAGGCTATAAACAGGAAAATAAAATTCTACAGTGCGTTCTCGTTCTCTACTGCAAACGTTGCATTGTATAGGTTTATGCTGTCTTCAATGATCTTGTAAGCATGCTCACGACCAAGGAACTGCTCTACAACTACTTCTTTCATCTCAAGCTTCTTATAGTCCTCAAAGAAACGACGAACTTCCAGCAACGTGTGTGGCGGCAATTCAGAGATATCATTGATGTGACGCACCGACATGTCGTTGTTCGCAACAGCTATGATCTTGTCATCTTCTTCGTTGTTATCTATCATCTGCATCACACCGATTACTTTCGCATCAATCAGGCACATTGGCTGCACATCTACCGAGCAGATCACCAGGATATCCAGTGGGTCTTTGTCGTCGCAGTATGTTTTAGGTATAAAGCCGTAGTTGGCCGGGTAGTGAATAGACGAGAAAAGTACGCGATCCAGTTTCAGCATACCGCTGTCTTTGTCCAGTTCGTACTTTGCTTTAGAGCCTTTTGGTATTTCGATTATGGCAGTTACCACACTTGGCGATTCCTCTCCGTAGCTTACGCTATGCCATGGGTTGTTTTTGTCTAAATTGTTCATAAATGTAATGTACTTTAACTCTCCATTTGAGAGCTCTTATTTCATATATTCTTGTAATGCTTTTCCTGTACTTCCGCTTGGTTCCTGTATGTTCAGCCAGGTTGCCAAAGTGGGGGCAATATCTGCTATACTTACTTTTGTACTGCTTTTACCTGGCTTTACCTGCCAGCCGTACCATACCAGCGGCACATGTATATCATATGTCGAGTATGAGCCGTGTGTAGTTCCTTTTGCCGGGTGTACCTGCCAGTTTGTTTCCAATTGCAGTATCACATCTCCGGAGCGTTTAGCGTTATAGCCATTCTCAACTAATTGCATTACGCCATGGTTCCAGCTGGTACGTTGCAGGTCGGTTGCTGTTATCGTTCTGGATACTCCATCTAACGTTAAAGCGTACTCGGCTACTTGTTGTTGTACCTCAGCAAGGTCCATCTTTTTCTCAGCTATCAGCTTACGGTTAAGGTATAGTTGCTGATTTGTACTTTTCAATAACCAGTTACCGGGTCCGTAGGCTTTTGCCATATATTGTTTTACAGAGTCCCCGAAGATACTGTAAGGTATAGCCCCTGCATTTATTCTTTCTTCCAGCATGTAAGCAGGTATGTTAGCTACGCCATGGTCTGCTGTTAAAAAGAACAGCACATTGCCTTTGCCTACCGCTTTTTCAGCCTCTGCTATTATCTCAGCAATGTCGGCATCCAGGCGCAGGTAGGTATCTTCTGCCTCAACTGAATTTGGTCCGAAATTGTGCCCGATGTAATCTGTAGACGAAAAGCTGACCGAAAGAAAATCTGTTTCTCCGCGTTGCCCTAATTGTTCGGCTTTCAGAGCTGTTAACGCTAAATCCTTGGTTATGGTGTTACCAAATGGCGTGTATTTGATCAGATCCCAGTCATTGCCTTTCAGTTGTGCCAGTTCATACGGAAAAATACTCTCTTCTTTTCCCTTCAAGCCTTCTTCGTAGCTTACATTATCAGCAGTGCTATTCTTATAGCTATCTATCGGATAAAGTGTTTCCCAATTCTGATCCAGGTATTTACCAGGTAGTTTCTGTGCGTTAAAAGCTGTCACCCAGCCTGGTAGTTCACTTTGGTAAAAGGTGCTGCTTATAAAATTTCCGCTTTTGCCATCATACCAATAAGCACCATCTGCCATAAAACCTCCTGGCAACACAGCGCCTCTGTCTTTTAAAGCAACAGCTATCACTTTTGACCGTTTGTTGGTGGCGAGTTTCAGTTGATCGGTTATAGTTGTAGAGAGCAGGTTGCGCGGCGACATTTCTCCGGCACTGGTAACCGCCCCAACACTTTTTACCGATTTATCTTCAACACAATAAATCGTTCGGCCAAGTTCTCTGCTATACCAGCTGTTACCTATAATACCATTTATATCTGGTGTAGTTCCTGTATAAATGCTGGCATGGCCTGGAGCTGTATAGGTTGGTACATAACTATAGTTAGCATTCTGGAAATTGTAGCCTTCATTCAATAGTTTTTTAAAACCATCCTGGCTATACCTGTCCCAATACCTGAACAAGAAGTCATAGCGCATTTGGTCAACTACAATACCAACTATAAGTTTTGGCCTCTCCGGATACAGGTTTTCTGTAGTCTTACTTTCATTTCCTGTTTTAACAGCACAAGCCGTTAAAAACACGAAAAGCATTAGTATAACATTTACCCTCAGATCCTTCATGCTGTGTAGTTATAGTTTACCGCAAAGATAAACCATTGGTATTTTTATAGTTTGATATCAAGCGTATTAATTCAATTCTTAACTATAAATTAATACTGACCAGTAGCTACAAAATAAGAGCGCCCACCTGATAGATGGGCGCTGCTTTATCGGTATTTCGTTCTTCGTTATTTTGCAGCAAGGGCCTCGGCACCACCCACGATCTCAAGGATCTCTTTCGTGATGGCCGCCTGTCTGGTTCTGTTGTAAGTCAGTTTCAACTCTTTCAACAGATCGCCAGCGTTTTCAGTGGCCTTGTCCATTGCGGTCATTCGGGCACCGTGCTCAGAAGCATTCGACTCAAGTACAGCTTTGTAAACCTGTATCTTTAACGACTTAGGTATAAGCTCCTTAATGATCTCTTCCTTAGATGGCTCAAAAGAATAATCAGCTACTAAGTTTGTTGCTTTGCTGTCTTCAACTGGCTGCTCCTCTATTGGCAGGAACTGCTCGGTACGTACAACTTGTGTAGCAACGTTCTTAAACTCGTTATAAACTAAGTCAACCTGATCGTAATCACCGGCTACAAAACCGCTCATCGCACGTTCAGCAGCTGCTCTTACCGTATCAAAAGACAGGTTAGTGAATACACCTGTATGGTCGCCGATAACTTTAAAGTTACGCTTTGTAAGTGCTTCAAAACCTTTACGGCCAATCGTCAGGAAACTTACGTTACCTGCCTCTAGCTGGCGGCTATACTTTGTTGTAGCAAGCGTAGTTACTGCTTTAATAATGTTAGAGTTAAAAGCGCCAGCCAAACCTCTGTCTGATGTTACTGCGATGATCAACACACGGTTAACGTCACGTTTCTCAGAGTACTGGTTTGTTACAGAACCCTCAGTCAGCGACGACAGGTTTGCCAGGATACCGCTTAAGCGCTGTGCATACGGGCGCATACGCAAAATATTATCCTGAGCGCGTCTTAGTTTAGCAGCTGCCACCATTTTCATGGCTTTCGTTATCTGCTGTGTCGACGATACTGACGTGATGCGGTTTCTAACCTCTTTTAAACTTGCCATATAGTTGCTGTTATGAGCAAAAGTTAAAGGCTAAGCTATTTTACAAGCTTAACCTCTAACGCATAACTTAAATATTACTTCTTGTATTTTGCAGAAAGCTCTTTTGCTACCTGGCGCATTACACCAGTTGTCTCGTCATCCAGTTTACCTGCCAGTAAGGCATTTAATGTACCCTGGTGCTGAGAACGCATTGCTAAAAGATACTCTTTCTCAAAAGTTCTAACTTCTGAAACCGGAACATCATCCAGCAGACCATTTGTAGCTGCATAAATAATAGCTACCTGCTCTTCAACCGGAACCGGAGAGAACTGTGGCTGCTTCAGGATCTCCAAGTTACGACGACCACGCTCAATTGTAAGCTTGGTAGCAGCATCCAGGTCAGAACCAAATTTAGCAAACGCTTCCAGTTCACGGAACTGCGCCTGGTCAAGCTTCAGCGTACCAGATACTTTCTTCATCGCTTTGATCTGAGCGTTACCACCCACACGCGATACCGAAATACCTACGTTGATCGCAGGACGGATACCTGAGTTGAAAAGGTTCGTCTCAAGGAAGATCTGACCATCCGTGATAGAAATCACGTTTGTTGGGATATAGGCAGAAACGTCACCAGCCTGCGTCTCGATGATCGGAAGTGCAGTTAAAGAACCACCACCTTTCACCATATGACGGATAGACTCTGGTAAGTCGTTCATTTCTCTTGCGATATCATCCGATGCGTTAACTTTAGCCGCACGCTCTAATAAACGTGAGTGCAGATAGAATACGTCACCTGGATATGCTTCACGCCCTGGAGGACGACGAAGAAGTAGAGATACTTCGCGGTAAGCAACAGCCTGCTTAGAAAGGTCATCATAAACAACCAGTGCAGGACGGCCAGTATCGCGGAAGAACTCACCGATAGCAGCACCTGTAAACGGAGCAAAGAACTGCATTGGAGCCGGGTCAGAAGCAGAAGCTGCTACTACCACAGTGTAATCCATTGCACCACCTTCAGTAAGGGCTTTTACAACCTGAGCTACTGTAGATGCTTTCTGACCAACTGCAACATAGATACAGAATACAGGCTGTCCTTTATCGTAGAACTCGCGCTGGTTCAGGATCGTATCGATCGCCACAGCTGATTTACCAGTCTGGCGGTCACCGATGATAAGCTCACGCTGACCACGGCCGATCGGAATCATTGAGTCGATCGCTTTGATACCAGTCTGCATTGGCTCGTTTACCGGCTGACGGAAAATTACACCTGGTGCTTTACGCTCCAGTGGCATTTCATATAAGTCTCCAGCAATCGGACCACGACCATCGATTGGCTGGCCCAGTGTGTTCACTACACGACCGATAATACCGTCACCTACTTTAACAGAGGCAATACGGTTCGTTCTTTTTACAGTAGCGCCTTCTTTAATTTCGCTGTAGTCGCCAAGCATTACGGCACCTACGTTGTCTTCTTCCAGGTTCAGAACAAGCGCCTGAAGTCCGTTCTCAAACTCTAAAAGCTCACCAGATTGTGCTCTGGAAAGGCCATAGATACGAGCGACACCGTCACCCACTTGCAGTACTGTACCTACCTCTTCCAGTTCTGCCTCAGAACGGAAGCCGGAAAGCTGCTCTCTTAGTATGGCTGATACTTCGTCAGGTCTTACTTCTGCCATGATTATAGTTTATTAATATAGGAATTGTCTTTAAAATTATTTTTAAGCTTGCGAAGGCTGTGCTTCACTGAGCTATCGATCTGTTTGTCCCCTACTGTCAGCACAAAGCCGCCAATAAGGCTCGGATCGATCATTTCTTCTAACTGTATAGTTTTACCGGTCTCGTTAGCCAGTTTTTCACCTAATTGCTGACGTAATTCAGGAGTTAAAGGCACAGCAGAGACTACCTGTGCACGCTGTATACCCTTCATTAAGTTGTATTGCGTTTCAAACTCCGTAGCTACAAACTCCAGTAACGACTCACGGTTCTTGCGCGCCACAATGTTGAAAAACATCAAGGTCAACTCTTCTACTTTTCCGCTAAATATCCCGTTTAAAATAGCCAGTTTCTTATCTGACTTAGCGATCGGGTTGCGTAGAAGCATCTGAAAATCTCTGTTCTCTGAAACTACGCTTGAGAACAGTTTCATATCGTTATGCACCTGTTCCAGCACGCCCTTTTCAGCAGCCAGCTCTATCAGCGACTTTGCGTACCTGGAAGCAACTCTTAATTCTGACATAGTGCTTTGTATAAAGTATGGCTCATGCGCTTTGGCAAAGCCATCAGTTTTATTTTTAGTTAAGCGTTACTTCACGAAGGTAATCCTGCGCCAGTTCTTGCTGTGCTTGTTTGTCGCTCAGCTCTTTGCGTAGTATGCGCTCTGCAATGTCCACCGAAAGTGCAGCTGCCATATTCTTAACCTCAGTAATAGCGGCAAGCTTTTCGTTTTCGATAGCTTCACGGGCCTGTGCGATCATGCGCGAGCCTTCTTCGTTCGCTTTGTTTCTGGCATTTTCTACAAGCGTGTTGCCAGCTTCAGATGCCTCTTTCAATATCTTGTCGCGCTCCATACGGGCTTCAGCCAATAACTTCTCGTTTTCGGCTTTTAATCCCTGCATTTCAAGCTTTGCTTTTTCAGCAGCGCTCAGGGCATTCTCGATAGAAGCTTCACGCTCGCGCAGGGCGTTCATGATTGGCTTCCAGGCAAACTTAGTAAGCAGGAAAAGAACGATCAGGAACGTTACTAGCTGCCAGAAGATCAGACCAAAATTTGGGGTTACTAAATCCATTTTTATGAAAGTTGACTATTTAGTTTTTTGTTTGCCACTCGCTTTTGCAACTATGGCCTTTAACTATATTACTACTTTAGACCTCATCGTCCGGACCATTCGTCCGGACGTGAGATCAACAAAAGCTTTAATTAGCCTTTGAAAGAGATTAGTAGACAAACTACCACACCGAATAGTGCAACACCTTCGATAAGGGCAGAAGCGATAATCATGGCAGTCTGGATTTTACCACCAGCCTCTGGTTGACGAGCGATAGATTCCATGGCAGAGCCACCGATTCTACCAATACCCAAACCAGCACCCAGGGCTACTAGACCAGCACCGATACCGGCACCCATGATACCATATCCCATAGTATCTACCGCAGCTTGAAGCAACATTGCTAACATAATTGTAGTTATATATAGTTAAAAAAAGAATTCAAGATTAATGATGCGCACCTTCACCGTGACCTAAGTCGCTCACGTGGTCGTGCTCTTCAACTGCTCCACCGAAGTACATCGCAGAAAGCAGCGTAAAGATATAAGCCTGTAGCAGCGCCACGAATAATTCCAGGAAGTTCATGAAAGTAGCAAACGCCACGCTAAGCGGGCCAACGGCTACACTCTGGAATATAAAGATCAAGCTGAACAGGGAAAGAATGATAATGTGACCTGCCGTAATGTTCGCAAAAAGACGAACCATAAGAGAGAAAGGCTTTGTAAATATACCGATCAACTCAACTACAGGCATAATTGGAATACCCCACTTTAACCACCACGGAACACCAGGCGTGTTGAAGATGTGACCCCAGTAGCTTTTATTACCGCTAAACACTGTAATTAAAAGTGTCATGGTAGCCAGCACAAGCGTTACCGCAATATTACCGGTTAAGTTAGCGCCACCCGGCATTAAGCCAAGCAGGTTGTTAAACCAGATAAAGAAGAATATTGTAAGCAGGTATGGCATATAGCGCTCATACTTTGGACCGATGTTCGCCTTAGCGATCTCATCACGGATAAAAATGATGATCGGCTCGAAGAAAGACTGCATACCGCGTGGGGCTTTGCCTGCATTTTTCTTGTAGCTGCCTGCTATAGAGAAGAACACAAAGAACAGCAGCGCCACACTTACAAACATAGAGGCAACGTTCTTTGTGATAGAAAAGTCATAAAGACCGGAGTAATCTGCGATAGGCTCGCCGGCTTCGTTTGCTTTATAGATATGACCATGCTCCATTTTGTAACCTCTGTAAGGCACAAGCTCATGGTTCTCGTTGTAGAAGTTACTAGAGGAGAAAGAAACAAACTGACCATTATCGATCAGAATAACTGGTAGATAAAGCACTGCTCCATCTGCAAAATGCCAGCTGTAATCATCTGCGATGTGATGCGTGATCATATCGCCGGGCTTGAATTCCCCACCTTCCGAAGATGCGGCATTTGCCGTGATCGTTAAGAAGGAAAACAGTAAAATAAATAACTTCTTCATTAAGAGATAGTTAGAAGCAACGTGTGTAAAGTGGTACTTTATTCTTCGTTTCGCTTTTTCAATTGCGGTGCGAAGTTAGCCAACAAACTGTAAATTTCAAACCCGGTAAATAGAAAATATAGCACGAAAAAGTTAAACACGAACTGTAACTCGTTCTCAGAGAACATGAACACGTAAATAAAGATCAGTGTAATACTTAATATCATCCGGAAGCCCATAGCCCCGAAATAGTATAGTTGAAAGTTATCGGTATCGTAACTTACTCCCAGCCGTGATACATAATAGGTAAGCGCAGTTACCAGAACCATGAAACCAAACAACCACCAGGCATGTGTGTGCACCAACTGGTTCCCGGTATAAAATTGCAACGCGCCAAGCAGCAGGCCGACCACCAGCGAGTACAGAGCAAGTTTCTTAAAAAAATCCACGGGTACTTATTTTTTGTTTAACGAAATTATAACCAACATCATGGAGGCTACAACTGCAGCCACCAGCAACCCAATCGTAAACCAGGGGTTTTTAGTTCCGAAATGCTCGTCGAGCGCCATACCACCCCAGGCCGCCAGCACCATCACCCCGATCATCTGGAATGCAAGTCCGGAATACTTCAGGTATGGCTTTGCGCCACCTTCGTTATCTTTTTCTTCTGGAGTTGGAGACATTATTTAAATTTTGCACAAAACTACGCCTTTTTTAATTGTAAACCTTTGTAAATGACAAATTACCGCATCCGCCTGCCCACTTTATACTTTACATCTCACCCCGAAACCAATTATAAAGCCCTATAGTTGTAGATGTGCGGATTATCTCTGCTGCTTATATCATATAATAATGTATTTTTGTAGTATGCGCTATAAGTAAACCACTTACTACTGGGTGCGTAAGCGCTGTAGTTATAGTTGCTGTTATACTTTGGCATATAATCGCATCGTTACAGTTTTATACTTTCGCCTTATTTTTTCTGCATCTTAACCAGACTTGAAGCAAAGATCGACATACCTGTACTTACTGCTGTTTGCACTGCTGTTTGGCGCCTGCTCTGTGGAGCGCAACAACCCGCTGAGCACGACTTACCATAATACTACCGCACGCTATAATGGCTATTTCCTGGCTAACGAAAAGCTAAGAGCCATTGAAGATGCGCTGCAGGCACAAACGCAGTACGACTATAACCAGGTCATCCCTATTTATCCACCTTTAGATTCTAACACAGCCAAAGCCGCCGCCGCTGACCTGGAAGATGTAGTAAAAAAGGCGTCGTTCCCGATACAATATCACAAAAACAGCAAGTGGATAGATGATAGTTATATCCTGATTGGCCGTGCCCGGTATTACCAGCTCGATTTTGCTGATGCTGCCCGCACTTTTAAATATGCTAATACCATAGGCAAAGATAAAGATGCCCGCCACGAAGCACTGGTATGGCTAATGCGTTCATACTTGCAGATGGACGAATTGGACAATGCCAACCAGGTATCGGAGTTATTGCGCCGCGAACGCCTGAACCGGGATAATGCCCGCGAGTTATACCTTACCAGGGCACAGTACCACCGCGCGCAAGGCGACACGGCAGCCGTAATCGAAAACCTGGCCTTGTCTATTCCTAACTTCGAAGAAAAAGATGATGAATCGAGGGTGAGATTTGCGCTGGCGCAACTATACCAGGCTACAAACCAGGATAAAGAAGCCTATAAACACTATAACAGGATATTAAAGCGTAACCCGCCTTACGACCTTGGCTTTTTCAGCAGGCTATACATTGGCCAGGTCTCGGAGCTGAGTGATTCGCAGGATCAGGAACGTATAGCAGGATTTTATGAGCGCATGCTCAAAGATGAAAAGAACGTAGAGTATAAAGACAAGATACTCTACGAGATGGCACAGTTTGAGCTCCGCAAAGAGAATTTCACCCAAGCTCTTGAATATATACAGCGGTCGCTGAAAGAGCGTGGCTCGCTGCCAAACCAGAAAGCTTATAGTTACCTGCTGGCCGGTAAAATATACTTCGACCACCTGGGCAAGTATAACATGGCACAAGCCTATTACGACAGCGCCGTACAAGTATACCCAAAAACTGCCCCCGAATACGAAGCTGTTGCCGAACGCCGCGATGTACTTACCTCGTTTGCTAACCAGTATAACACCATTCAATTACAGGATAGCCTGCAACGCATTGCCCGTATGAGCGAGAGTGAACGGTTGGATTTCCTGACGCAATTGGTACAGAGGCAGGAAGACGAAAGACAGCAATTACTTGCACAGCAGGAGGCCCGCCAACAGGAAACAGAACGGAACCGGACAACTATAAATTCTGATCAGACGGTAGCATTTGCGCCAACTACTACTTCATCCGGTATCTGGTATTTCGATAACCCGGCTGCCATAGCTACGGCCCGTTCTGAGTTTATCAGGCGTTGGGGCGACAGGCCGTTGCAGGACTTCTGGCGTATCCGGAACCGTGGCGAAAGCACACCGCAGGAACAGGTGGCGCAACAGCCTCAACAACAAGCCCAAACCGACTCAACTATAAGCATCGAGCAAAGACTGGAAGCACAGGTACAAACTTACCTGAAAGATATACCGGCTACTACCGCCGACATGCAGCGCTCTGAAAAGCTGGTGGAGGATGCTCTTTTTGCATTAGCCAAAATTTACGATCAGAACCTGAACAACCCGGCTAAGGCTACCGAGACCTATGAACAATTAATTCAGCGCTTCCCGAACACTGAGCATGCTGCTGAAACATACTATGCGTTATACTTGCTGCATGGCAAAACCGGTAACGAAGCGCAAAAGCAGGTTTATTATAGTAAGATAAAAGCGCAATTCCCGAACTCTACATTTGCCCAGTTAATAGACGATTCGGACTTTATGGCCAAAAACGCTGCCGAAAACCTGAAAGCGCGTTCCCTGTACGACTCGGCTTATACTTTATATGAAGAAGCAGACTATAAGCAGGCACAGAAAATTGTAGACCAACTCATCAGCCAGTACCCGCTTAGCGACATTCTGGATAAAACTGCTTACCTGGAAGTGCTTATAGTTGCGCGTACCAAAGAGCCGGCCGCATTAAAGACACAACTGGAACGCTTCCAGAAGAGTTACCCCAACAGCCCGTTGCAGGCGAAGGCTCAAAAACTACTGGAAACCTACGCTGCCCTGGAACAGAACAACCAGCTACACAAAACTGCACCCAATACTCCTGAGCCAAAACCAAAAGCCCAGGCCAGCTCTTTAACGCCTGAAGAAAAAGTAAACGCAGCGCTTGCTGCTACAACATCGGCTACTGATAAGGCAGCTGAGCAGACAGCGGACACAAAAACAAATGCAACTGCTGCACCGGCCACTGCTCCTACAGACACTACTTCGGTACCAAACCCTGCTACTGCGTCTTCTGATACTACTGCGGTAGAGCAATCTATCTTCTCAACTGAGCCAGACAGCGCTTATTATTTTGTACTGGTTTATCCGGGTAAACATCCGGCTTTCAGAGGTATAGCAGCTAAGTATAACCAGTTTAACCAGCGTTTTTATAAGGCCGAGCAGCTAAGTGCTACCGAAGAACCTTTCGCTGATGGAAAAACTATACTTGTGGAAGGCACTTTCTCTGACCTGGAGACTGCAAAAAGCTATAATCTTCGACAAAAAGCTCCCGAATCGCCGGTTGGTAGAATAAGAGGCATAGAATTCGCTACCTTTGTAATATCGGCTGCTAACTTTCAGAAACTGATGGAGCAGAAAGATGTGGAAGCATACCTGACTTTCTTCAATAACAATTATTAAGTACATGACTACGCGTCAAAAAACAGTAAAACCGCAGGTGTCGGTTTGGCCTAAAGTAATAACTACGCTTTGGCTGCTTTTCTTAGGCGGCTTTGCTGCGTTTATAGTTTACATTTATGCAGTAAGCATCAACTTCCTGAACCTTTTCGGGGAGCTGCCCAACCTGCGTACCCTCGAAAACCCTAAAAGCGAGCTTGCATCGGAGCTTTACTCAGCCGACAATGTTCTGCTTGGTAAATATTTCCGGGAAAACAGATCGCCGGTTGATTACGAAGACCTTCCTGAAAACCTGGTGCTGGCCCTTACCGCAACAGAGGATATCCGGTTTGAAGAACACTCCGGCATTGACCCTGAAGCGATGGCCCGTGTGGCTGCTGGTTTAGCAACCGGAAACCATAAAGGTGGTGGTAGCACACTTACACAGCAGGTAGCCAAAAACCTGTTCGATACGCGTAGCGATGAGCTGAACAACGGCTTACTGAATGATGTACCCGGCCTACGTATGCTTATCCTCAAGACCAAAGAATGGATAATGGCCGTGAAGCTGGAGCGCAACTATACTAAGCGCGAGATCATGACCATGTACCTGAACACGGTAGATTTCGGATCAAACGCTTTCGGTATAAAAGTGGCAGCTAAAACGTTCTTCAGCAAAGACCCTAAAGACCTTAAACTGGAAGAATCGGCTGTGCTTGTTGGCTTACTGAAAGCGCCAACTTACTATAGCCCTAAACTTAACCCTGAAAACTCAAAGCGTCGCCGCAATGTGGTGCTTGCGCAAATGGTGAAGTATGGCTTCCTGCCTGAGGAAGAGTTTAATACGCTTAAAGAACAGGATATCAAACTTAAGTACCGCGTTGAGAACCAGAATATCGGTCTGGCTCCATACTTCCGTACAGAAGCCAGCAAAGAGATACTGAAATGGTGCCGCGACAATGGCTACGACCTGTATGCTGATGGCCTGAAGATATATACAACTATAGATTCCCGGATGCAGCAGTATGCCGAGGAAGCTATGGCAGAGCACATGCAGGACCAGCAGAAGCTATTTTTTGAGCACTGGAAAGGCCGTAACCCCTGGGTTGACCGCGATAACAAAGAAATAAAAGGTTTTGCTGAGAATGCCATTAAGCGCACGGAGCGTTACAGAAACCTGAAAGAGCGCTTCGGCGACGATCAGGACTCGATCCATTACTACCTCAACAAAAAAGTACCGATGACCATTTTCACATGGAACGGTGAAAAAGAAGTTGAGATGAGCCCAATGGACTCGCTTAAATACTATAAACACTTCCTGCAGACCGGCTTTATGGCCATGGAACCGCAAACAGGTCATATAAAGGCCTGGGTTGGAGGTATAAACTATAAGCATTTCAAATACGACCACGTAAAGCAAGGCGCACGTCAGCCAGGTTCTACGTTTAAGCCATTCCTTTACACAGCGGCTATCGAAAACGGCTATTACCCATGCTATGAGGTAATTGATACGAAAGTATGTATTCCGTTGCCGGATGGAAATATGTGGTGCCCGAACAATGCTGATGATAAATTCTCTGGTGAAAAGTTCACGCTACGTAAAGCGCTTGCTGAGTCAGTTAACTCTATCTCAGCCTTCCTGATAAATAAATTAGGCCCTGAAACTTTAGTTAAAACTGCGAAGCGTTTGGGCATATCTACACCTTTAGACCCGACACCTTCTTTGGCTTTAGGTACCAGCGATGTTACTTTGTTTGACATGGTAGGCGCTTACGGCACATTTGTGAACGGCGGAACATGGGTGGAGCCAAACTATATTACCAGGATAGAAGATAAGCATGGTAACGTGCTAAAAGTATTTGCGCCTAAAACCATTGAAGCCCTGAGCGAAGAAACGGCTTATATGATGATTCATATGATGAAAGCTGCAGCTGAGCCTGGTGGTACTGCATACTATGGTTTACGCCACCGTAAAGGCCTGAAGAATGAGATGGCTGCTAAGACCGGTACAACTCAGAACCAGTCTGATGCTTGGTTTATGGGTTTAACACCAAATCTTGTAGCAGGTACCTGGGTTGGCGGCGAAGACCGTTCTATTCACTTCAGGACTATAGCACTGGGCCAAGGTAACAAACTAGCAATGCCTATCTATGCTAATTTTATGCAGAAGGTGTATAAGGACAAATCGTTGGATGTTTCGAAAGACCCTTTCCCAAAACCTTTAACTCCTTTATCTGTAGAATTAGATTGTTCAAAGTATAATACCGGTGGCATACCAATGGACTCGACCATGCAGGATGAGTTCCTGCAACTGCCTACCGAGATTAACCTGGATGAAGCAATCTAAGATGAGACGTAATGCCCGCAAACGAAAAGCTGAAAGAGAAGATAGCCCACTTGCCGCATAAACCCGGCATTTATAAGTTTTTTGATGATAACGGGATAATCTATGTTGGCAAAGCGGTTGATATAAGAAAGCGTGTTAGTTCTTATTTCAACCGCTCGGCCCAGCATAACAAGAAAACACTCAAGCTCGTGTCCCAGATCAAAGACATCGAGTTTACTATAGTTGATACTGAGACCGATGCTTTTCTGCTGGAGAACAATCTGATAAAACAGTACCAGCCTAAGTATAACATTCTCCTCAAGGACGGTAAAACCTACCCATACATTTGCATTATTAACGAGCGCTTTCCGCGTGTTATAAGCACCCGCAATAAAATAAACGACGGCTCACGTTACTTTGGTCCTTACCCGAGCGGTACGGCCATGCATATTATACTTGATCTCATCAGAACGCTTTACCCGCTTCGAACGTGCACCTATAACCTTTCTCCTGAAAATATAGCTGCCGGCAAGTTTAAAATATGCCTGGAATATCATATCGGTAATTGTAAAGGCCCTTGCGAGAACCTGACTGATGAAACGACCTATAACCAGCACATTGCCCAGATCAGAAGTATACTTTCAGGCAACCTGTCCATTGCTAAGAATTACTTTAAAGAGCACATGGCTGCCGCCGCCGCCGACTTTCAATTTGAGTTAGCACATCAGTATAAGCAGAAACTGGATATGCTGGAAGATTTCCAGGTAAAGTCAACTGTGGTGAGTAATACACTCACTAACATCGATGTCTTCACGATTACATCAAATGAGCAGTGTGCTTTCCTGAACTACCTTAAAGTAATGAATGGCTCCATTATACTTACACAATCATTGGAGGTGCATAAAAAGCTGGATGAAGATGATGCCGATATACTTGCTTCTGTTATAATACAGCTTCGCCAGGAATTTGAAAGTACATCGCGGGAGGTTATTACTAACATTGAAACTTCGTTGCCTTTAGATAATGTAACTATAACTCACCCCCAAATAGGCGACAAGAAGAAGTTACTTAGCCTTTCGCTAAAGAATGCCATGTATTTGCGCCGCGAGCGCGAAAGCCGGCAAGAGAAGAACAGGGGCCTAGCCGATCAACGCGAGATAAGAGTTCTGGAGACAATGAAAAAAGATCTTCGCCTGACTGAACTTCCCCGCCAGATCGAATGCTTCGACAACTCCAACTTCCAGGGAGATTACCCGGTTGCATCTATGGTTTGTTTTAAAAATGGCAAGCCCAGCAAAAAAGACTATCGCCACTATAATATTAAAACTGTAGTTGGCCCCAACGACTTTGAATCGATGTATGAAGTTGTATCACGTAGGTATAAACGTTTACTTGATGAGAACCAGCCATTACCGCAACTCATTATTATAGATGGTGGTAAAGGGCAGTTGAGTTTTGCAGTGCAGGCTTTAAAAGACTTAGATATTTGGGGCAAGGTGGCTATAGTTGGTATTGCCAAACGACTCGAAGAGATCTTTTACCCCGGAGATAAGCTCCCGCTTTATATTGATAAGAAATCGGAATCACTTAAGCTTATACAGCGCCTACGTAATGAGGCACACCGTTTTGCTATTACTTTCCATAGAAGTAAGCGCGATGCAGGCACACTTAAAACAGAGCTTACTGATGTGAAAGGTATCGGTCCTTCTATCTCCGAAAAGCTATTAAACAAGTATAGATCTGTTAAAAAGTTACGGGAACTTACATTGGCAGAACTCACTACCGAAATTGGCAAAGCAAAAGCTGCTATACTCTATAGTTACTTACACCCCGAGGCATAAAAAAAGGAGACTAAAATTAGTCTCCTTTTTAATTTCTATACTTAAAGCTTAGTAGCTCCAAAGGCTATACTCATACTCGATCAGGGCTTCTGCCGCATCCTGAGCTGCTAACAAACCTTTTTGTCCACCACCAAACTGATCTGCCAGGGATTCGTTACCTGGGTTTGATATTTTAGTGATGTACGAGCTGAATAACCAAAGGTCAAAGGCATCTGCCAGGTTTTTGTGTTGCGCAGTGTTGTTCGCGTTATACCAGATAGCTGTTTCGGGGTTGCTTTTGAAAACCCTTACCAGGTCACTCATCTTGAACGATGCAACTACTTCTTCAAAACCTCTTGGGTTTACAGTAGATGGCATGATCAGCGATATCGTCTGGATATCATGGTACATTCTTGAACGCTTCTTATCGAATACAACGTCCTCTTTTAACTCAAGCAAGTATAAGTCTTTCGCGAATACTTCATTACTTACTGGTCCGATGTCGTCAGAACTGGTATCAATCCCTTCTACATCTCCCCAAGGGTCATCTTCCTTAGGCTTATTTAAGCCAGCATCTATTTCTTCCTGAGAATATTCCTCCGCAACCATCTCTGGGGTCAGGTTACCAACAAATTCTTCAGTTGTAATTGGTGAGCTTACTGAGTCATTTTTATATGCTGTGAGCTCTCCGCTTTTTACTGCATCAATTATGATCTTTGTGATCTGTCGGTTCTGAGAAAACATTGGTTTGTTCTGCTTTTCGCGCAGGTCAATCTTGCGCCAAACTGTTTTCTTGAACAAAACATCGTGCTCAGGAATTGGTCGCGCAGAAGAACTGCCAGACGCAGTTGTTGACACCTGTTGTGCCATAGCACTTCCTGACAGGAGTATGCCTGCTGCTAAACCGAATGCTTTAAGTAATTTCATATTCTGAATAAGCTTAATATGTTATAACAATGGTATGTTCCAACTCATGCCACTAGATTTGGCATCAACTGGTTTACCTTGCCAGTTCAGGCGTTTGACATCTATTACTTCTATAAATACCATGTCGCCTTTTTTAGCCTGAGCAGCAAAGTTCGTTAAGTTTGCTGTTGGGCCGTTAAATTCTGCCTGGTCTACTGGTCTGTTATTTCTAACCAGGAAGGCTTTCCACTTTGTTACTCTATAACGTGCTTCGTTAGGTAATAATTGTTTAAAGCCTTCATCTGCTACCGCATCCAGAGTTACTTGTCTGAAAGATGATGCCGGAACACCACGCTTCATATCTGCTGGCTTACCATTAACTAAAGCAACAATTTCAGGTTTAGGAACCGGGCGAACCTTAAACGTTTCAGAACCGATAGCATTACCGCCACTGCTCACATTTAACTTAACTTCACCTGATGTAGGTATAACAGTTACCTCACCTTTTTTAGAACCTTTTATAGTTTGAGCACCTGATGCTGAAAACGAAGGATCATAAACTGCACCTAATGCTGGTACCTGTATGTTTAGCTCGTTAGCACACTGGAAGTATAGCGCCTGAACTGCAGCAGACTGTACCTGCATTACAGGCTTAGCTACTACATACTCTTCTTCAACTACATAAGTAGTGTCTTTACCGTTCTTCTTAACAGTAATTTCACCTTTCCATTTCTTCTTTGCATTTCCGTCAGCATCGTAATCTGAAGCTGAGGCTACAAATTCGATCTGGCCTTTGCCATCTACAACCTGTAATGACTTACCATTAAAGCTCATTTCTGGCTTAATGTTGTCAGAAGATGCAGCAATGAACAGGTCAGCTTTATACTTTGTACCGGCAGCTACTGTTTTCGACTCTGCTCTTGCCATGGCATAAAGCGCATCGATCACAAATTTCTCAGCACCTACTTTTTCAGCTAATTTCTGAAGCGCATCAGATTCATACTTTAGCACTTCGTTTTCTTTCTGAGCAAGTACAGCTAATGCCGCTACTAATGGGGTCTCACCGAAGTTTAGTTCTGCAAAGTCTTTGTTACGCTGTGTTTTGTCACTGCTTGCAACAGGGTCGTCTTTACCATCCAATGCCATATTATCTGGCATATTAGGGTTAAACTTCTTCAGGAACTTTGCATAATCGTTCAATTTGTCCTTCAGTTCATAAGCTTTACCACTATTTTTATTGGCAGCGCCAATCATTATAATAGCTACCTTATCTTCTGCACTCGGGTTTGCATACTGGTTAGGGTCATCTTCATTTCTGCCGCCAGTTTCATCAACTAACTGCTTGCGTAAACCTCTTATGTAGTTTACCATGTCAGATGTTTGCTTACGCACTTCCTGAGCACTTTTCAGGACATTTGCATCAGAACCCTTGTTTCCCAGTTCTTTAACCGCTGAGTCTATTGTTTTCAGAACATCGGAATTGTTCGTCACTGTTTTATTATTCACTTCCGTTAAACTTTCGTCCAGGAATTGAAATTTTAACAGGATAGCCGAGTTCACTTGCAGGGCAAGAAGGGCAGTCAGTACCAGGTACATCATACCAATCATCTTCTGCCGTGGTGTCTCTTTTCCTCCAGCCATATTTTACTATTTCTTTAACTGTGATTTTTACAAATACATCAAATCAGGACTAACCTCTCATAGCTGTCAGCATGTTACCATACACATTGTTCAGAGAGTGTAGGTTCTGCGTTAGCTGAGCAACTTCCTGCTTAAACTGCTCGGTGTCTTTGCTGGCATCAGTTAAATTCTCCATAGCCATGCTCAGGTTACCATAAAACTTGTTCATGGCCTTCAGGTGGTTGTTCGCATCCTGTAGTTCCATTTCGTACACTGCATTTAGTGCACCAAGGTTTTTGGTCATACCCTGAATCTGCTGGTGGTATTCTTTAGCGTCTACTGTAGAGCCTGCCATCTGAGCAAGGGCTTCTGCAGTTGCTGCATAAGACTGGTTCATTCTGTCGATAGAACCAGTAGCTTCTTTAATTCTTACAGTGTACTCAGAGGTTGCTGTAGTAGCATGGCTAACGTCCGCTAACTGAGAAGCAGTTTCGCTTAGTCTGTTCAAGCCAAGACCTAATGAGTTGATTGTTTCAGGTGTGATGTTAGCATCTAGCAGCATGTCGTCCAGTTTGCGTGTCAGACCGTTACCGCCAGATTGTGCAGCTACAGGCATTAAACCTTCACCGGCATAATCATCAGCCAGCTGTGGGTATACCTTAGCCCAGTCCGGATCGTGTGGTTGTGGCTGGAAGGCACTCATTGCAAAGATCACGGCCTCAGTACCAAGACCAATGATCAGCATCCAGTCGGCACCAGGCCAGTGCTGAATTTTGAAAAGGGCTCCAACGATTACAACAGCTGCTCCTAAGCCATATACTTTTGGCATCAGCACGTCGTATATAAAACTGCGTCCTTTAGTGTTGCTCATTTTGTTTTCTAATTAAATGTGAACGATTGTGTTTGTGGGTTTTATAAAAATAAAGGGTTGTTTCTTATCTGAATTCTCTACCTGATGAACGGCCCAGGTAAACCATAGCGTTACGGAAACCTATAAATGAGCGGGAAGAGTCCTGGTATTCGAAGTTACGTGTACCTGTTTCCAGGAAGTAAGCTATATCTTTCCAAGAACCGCCTCTGATAACTTTACGCGGCTCGTTCGGGTCGTTGTAAACCGGGTTCAAGTCCCAGGTAATAGGCACATATGCATCTGCATAAGCATCTTCGCACCACTCGGCTACGTTACCTGCCATGTCGTACAGGCCATAATCGTTCGGGAAGTACTGCGCTACAGGAGCAGTGTAAGAGAAGCCATCGCTGTAATAGTCACCACGGCCTGGCTTAAAGTTTGCCAGCAAGCAGCCTTTTGCATTACGCAGGTACGGGCCACCCCAAGGGAAAACTGTCATGTCACGGCCACCGCGCGAAGCATACTCCCATTCAGCCTCAGACGGAAGACGGAAGCTTGGCATTGGCGCCATACCGTTATCCTCGTTAGCCTGGTTTTTGAAGTTGGATCTCCACTCAGAGAAATATTTTGCAGCAAAATAGTCAACACCTACTACCGGGTAATCATCGAAAGCAGGGTGCGAATAGTAATACTCCATTAACGGATCGCCCATATGGTACGAAAAGTCTTTCACCCAAACACTGGTGTCCGGATAAAGCTCAGCCATCACCCATTCTTCGCCAAGAATTTCCAGCGAGTCCTGCATGATCACATCCATAAACTGGCGGTATTCATTATTGGTGATCTCGGTTTCATCCATATAGAAGGCACCAATCGTTACTTGCTTGTTAAGGTTAGCCATTGTTGCGGCTATATCCTGGTCAGCCTGTCCCATATGAAAAGTTCCGCCTGGTACAGGAACCATACCATAAGGAATTTGCTGTGCATTAAAATCAGGACGATCTTCTGAACCCACCAGGTCTCCCTGAGGTCTGTTTCTCAACCCACAACTTGCAAGCAGCAACACCGCTAAAGCGAAGGAAGACAGCTTAAATAGTTTGTTCATGATGACTCTTAAAAAAGGTAAAATTTTAGCAATGTATTCTAAACATACTTTGACTGGAGTAGCAAATATATAAGGTTTTGTACCAAATAAACAAACATTTACCGGCTACACCCATTTATTATTTTTTAACGGTATATTCTGGGGATTATTTTACAGACAAATCATTATTTTTTTCTGTATTTTTTCAAGAATTGCACTTTTAACGAAGAGGAACAAGTAATGTTGCCTGCTTTTATTTTGTGAAGTTATACCTTGGTGTTCTCATTGGTGGCCGCAAGCGCAATGTTGGCTCCGGCAGCCTGTAAGAAATCATTACCTCGTGCGAGGTAGGGGCCTTGGCAACTTTATTAAATATTGTTAAGTCAAATGCGTATCCTACTCTTAATGAATTATCTGCAAATAATCCGAGCCCAACTAGCGCACCAACAGCTTCTTCGTGGCGGTAGTTCACTCCGGCCCAATATTTTTCTTCGTAAGTAATTTTTGCTCCTGCGTCAAACGACAGCGTTTCGGTATCGTGCTTCAGGAGTGCCATTGGTGTAAGTATAAATATACTTGAAACAGGGATATGGTAACCAGCTGTAGCATAAATATGATTTTCGCTGAGCACCGTACTACCTTCTGTTCCCTCCAGGTTCGCAAACTGATACTGTGCTTTTAGCAGATTTGTTACACCTCCGCCAGCATAAAAAGTGCCCGATTCGTACCAAATTCCGGCTCCCAGGTCATATTTTGTATCCGAGCTGTTATAAGGTACACTAGGGTCGTTATCATCGTTGGCGCGGTAGCTCCCTTTCTTGATATTGTTCATATTTGCCTGTACACCAATACCCAGTTTTCCTTCGCCTACAGGCAGATGAAAAGAGTATGAGAAGGCAGCATTTGTATAGGTTGTGTTACCTAACTGATCGCGTAAAAGCACAATTCCGACACCTCCATGCAGGAGTCTTACCGGTGTATGAGCCGTCAGCAACAACGTCTGGGGAGAGCCTCCGCCATCAAAAGTTCCATCGTAGCCTAACCACTGGTAGCGGTAAATCGATAGTATCTCAGGGCGGTTGGTTATACCTGCATAGGCCGGACTGATCTGCATCCCATTAAAGCTATAATGGGTGAACTGCGGTTGCTGCTGCGCCTGCAGGGCAGAAGTACACAACATTATCAGCAATAGTACAGGTAAAATTCTTCTCATAGTTATTGCAGCGAAGCAGAGATTGGGTCCTATAACAGCCTCAGGGCAAGTATAGTGATTTAAATATACTACTTAAACACTAAAACGCAAAAACAAGACAGTTAAGTACTCTCTCATCTTTGCGTTTTAGATAGTATGGATTTCAGAGATAAAAGTTGCGCTAAATGCGCTTTTTTACTTCTGTTTCTGATTCTGTATATAAACTTCTATCGCTCCGGTCATAGACGGGGCATTTGGCATAGGGGCTTCTATATCAAGCTCTAGGCCTGCATCGCGTACTGCTTTAGCTGTTGTAGGGCCAAAAGCGGCGATGCGGGTGTTGTTCTGCTTAAAGTCCGGGAAGTTAAGTAACAACGATGTAATACCAGACGGGCTAAAGAAGGCAAGGCAGTCGTAAGTCACATCATCCAGGTCCGAAAGGTCAGCAGGAACGGTCTTGTAAATGATCGCCTCTGTGAACTTGATCTTGTTTGCCGCCATAAAGGCAGGAATATCGTCTTTACGGATGTTAGAGCAAGGGAACAGGAATTTCTCGTTCTTATGCTTCTTGATCACCTCGAACAGGTCTTTCGCTGTTTTTTCGCCAACAAATAGCTTGCGCTTACGCAACACGATATATTTCTGCAGGTAATATGCGGTCTGGTCCGAAATACAGAAGTACTTCATATCAGCAGGCATCTCTATCTTATTTTCCTGGCATATCCTGAAGAAGTGATCTACGGCATTGCGGCTTGTAAATATGATAGCGGTATGCGCCAGTATGTCTACCTTATCTTTCCGGAACTCTTTATAGGGCACAGGCTGTACCTCAATAAATGCCCGGAAGTCTACTTTAATGCCGTATTTATCGGCTATAGTTACATAAGGTGAATTATCTGTTGTAGGCTGCGGCTGCGTTACCAGTATACTTTTGATCGGCACTTTGTGTCTCTCAGGATTTGCGCTTCCTTTTGCTTTGCTTTCAACCATATATGCGGTTTTTTTAATTAACACCCTCTGCTACGGCTTTTATACCTGCCAATTGTGTTTTTAAAAGTTGAACACGATCAGTTTAAGTATAATTGCCAACGGAATAACTTCTGTGGCGCAAAGGTATGAAAATAAATGCAAATTTAGTACAGGAACTCTTGTATTTACTGTAGCAAATACCCGCACAATTGTGATTATCAGCATTAAGGCAATGGCCACATTAAAAACTATTAGCAACAGTTGCGGCATTTGCGCATTTAATGCGAGGTAAAGCAATATAAGCAGTGGGAGAAATATACCAAGAAAAAGTATGGTTCTTAAAAACTCGTTATACTGTAGCTCCGCAACCTGCTCCAGGCTGAAAATAAACGCCATCATGCGCAGGAAAAGGTATTTTATCAGGATAAACAGGAATACCAGAACTGTATAGTAGACTACATTAAAACTAATGCCTGAAGCAGAGGCCGGTATAAAACTATTCAGTAACCTGATGTGCAGCACCTCGGTTTGCATGGCTGCGATCATAACACCCAGCGAAAGGGCAAAGGCAAGCATAAAAAGTATACTTGACCATGATGTTAGTGGCTTAACCAATGCCGCACCTTGCATAGTAGCATTCGGCCTCATAAACGAAGAAGCTTCGAACAATCTTCGGAAGTCAGCCGGATAACTGCTTCGGAGGGCACCATACAGCAGGCCTATTATCAAAACAAAAAGTATAAAAGCACTCTGGTTCACAATTTCGCGCTTAACCGGCACTACTCCCGACTCTGGCTGGCTGCTTTGCCGGCTGACAGGCACCTGCACCCTGGCGTTTCTGAAACTTCGGACAAGTGGCCTCTGCTCGGGGTGCCAAACAGTTAAAAGGTAACTCCCATCAGTTGACTCAATATTGTGTGTAAGTGGTGTAAGGTCAACTTTATATTCGGCGGTGGAGTCGGCTACAAAAACCAACTGGTTGTTTAAAAACAAGCTAAGCCCTTCCGGTGCTACAAACGATATCCTGAAAGGTTTCTCAGGCGATACCTGCAGCCATTGGTGAATTGCATTCTTGTCGGTGTTATCGCCCTCTACATAGGGCACCAGTTCGTTTGTGTTGTTCTTGTAAACTAACCAGTTCGCTGTGATGGTGTTTTCCTGCTCGAGCGGCAATACCTGCGCAGCAGTTGGAAAAGCTCCAGCACCTAAAGCCAGGCACACAACTATAAGCCAGATGGTAAATTTATACTTTGGAAACACGCTGCGAATTTCTGGATCTGTAAACCCCTAAAACATAACTGAAGATAACCGAGATGGCGAATAGAGCTACCATCAGGTACAGATTGCCCAAGTCGGCAAAGATGACTACAAACAGTATGATAAGCCCGTTGATAAGCGCAAGTGTAAGCACAGTGCTCACCTGGCTTAAGCCCATAGCCAGCAAACGGTGATGCACATGGTTTTTATCAGGTATAAAAGGAGAGTTACCTTTCATAATACGGATAGCGAAAACACGAAGTGTATCAAATATTGGGATGAACATAATACCCAATGCAATTGACGGAGCACTTTCTACCTGCCGCATTTCGATGAACTGTATTGCCAGCACAGCTATAATAAAGCCACACAGCAGGGACCCGGTATCACCCATAAAAATGATGGCTCTCTTAAAATTATACCTCAGGAAACCCGTAACACCGCCAACCAGGCAAAAAGCTACAGCAGCGTAGTTGCCATAGTTACTGCCACCATACAGGTAAAAGTAAACCCCAAAGGTGGTGCAGATAACAATAATGAGGGTACCGGCTAATCCATCAAGACCATCGATCAGGTTAATAGAGTTGGTTATACCTATAATGACAACAAAGGTAAACGCGTAACTGATGCCAACCTGCAACTCGCCAATCCCGAAAATGCCCTGGAAACTTGTAACCCGGATATCTGCAATGAACATAACTATACCGGTTGCCAGCACCTGCACTGCAAACTTCTTCATGGCCGATATAGCGATCAGATCGTCTTTAAGACCTATAAAGAACAGGATGACACAGCCAGCCAGTAATTGCTGCACGCCATTATCCAGATCAGCGAAAATAGTGAGGGCTGACATAAAGCCGGCAAACATAGCCAGGCCACCCAGGCGCGGCGTCAGTTCTTCGTGCACTGTCCGGAAATTGGGCTGATCGAGGATGTTTTTGAGGTGAGCTACCCTAACAATAGACGGAACAGCAAAAATTGCGATCAGGAAAGCCCACGAAAAAGACAGTACTAAGTGTATAACTTTCTGTTCCATAATGGTAACGGGTGAAACAATTATTCTGCGCTAGAAAGGCAGTTTACAGGTTTATTGCAGTACAGATAAACAGGTTTTATATGTTTAGGTGTGCAGCACGCCCTGCATGTTCAGCATATTTATCTCTATCAGGTTTTCCTGTGTAATAGAGTCAGGCACGAAAATAAACTTCTTATCGTATATCTGCTTGTCGATGTAGAAGCTTACCCAATACTCGTTATTTATATGAAAAATAGCCGGGTCGATGGGTTCTACTTTTACAAAGCTTTTAGCCTCTACGCGCTCAAACATATGGCGCAGCATCGAGGTCTTTATTTCTTCGCCATTTATAATGCCATACCCTTTCGAGGATATCAGCACATTTTCGATAGGGAAGGAGTTATAGTTGATCAGGTATACATTCCAGGCATCTACTCCTGTTTCGTTTGATGTAGCGGCAACCGCTACCGAAACCCCCTCTACCGTTCCGAAATCAATGTCTTTTCTCATGTGTAGCAGTAACTATAGCAGCATCGAACAGGTGGGCAAGGTGCATCAGCAGTTTTTCTTCTACTTCTGCCAACGGTATTTCACGACCAAGCTCCTGAGCCAGCGAGGTTACTTTTTTATCGCTGATGCCACAAGGTACAATATTACTAAAATAATCGAGGTTTGTATTGATGTTGAAGGCAAAACCATGCATGGTAACCCAACGGCTGCACTTCACGCCCATTGCACATATTTTCCGGGGGTTAAGCTGCGCTTCGTGGTCGAGCCAAACGCCGGTTAAGCCTGCAATGCGCCCTGACGCTATACCATAATCCTGCAACGTAAGTATAACGGCCTCTTCTAAAAAGCGCAGGTACTTGTGTATGTCTGTAAAAAAGTGATCAAGGTCGAGGATAGGATAGCCTACAATTTGCCCAGGGCCATGATACGTAATGTCGCCGCCACGATTTATTTTATAAAAGGTGGCTCCTTTTGCTTTCAGGCCTTCTTCGTTTATAAGCAGGTTATCTTCGTAGCCACTTTTGCCTAATGTATACACATGCGGATGCGAACAGAACAGCAGATAATTTGGCGTTGTTTTTTGTTCGCCCTCGGGTGCAGTTCGGTTATAAGCTTTAAGCTCCAGAATTTCAGTAAAAAGCTTACCCTGGTAATCCCAGGCTTCTTTATAGTCTATCAGCCCCAGGTGCTGAAACTGTATTTCTTTATTCTGTAGCACAGCAATTTATAGTTTATAGTTTACCAACCCGGCAGGTTTTACAAATAGCACAACAGGCTAACTTACTGCAAAAGGGCCGGACGCAACTTTATAGTTGTGTTTATAGTTGGGCAATACGTTACCTGTTGTAAAATTACATGTTTTAGATGGCAACACCAATAAACAACCACATCCGTACGGGGCAATTGGGTGAAAGTATGGCACAGCACCACCTGCAACAACAGGGCTATACTATACTCCAAAAAAACTACCGATATAAACGGGCCGAAATAGACATAATTGCCCAAAAAGAGGAATTGCTGGTTTTTATTGAGGTTAAAACACGCGCCACTGATATTTTTGGCTATCCCGAAGAAGCCGTAAATGCCCGAAAAGAGAAGTTATTGGTAAATGCTGCTGAGGAATTTATACTTGCGCTTGGCTGGGAACACGATATCCGGTTCGATATTATTTCTGTTACCCTGACATCGCCGCCGGTTATACACCACATCGAAGATGCGTTTTATTAACGCTGCGCCGAACGGTTATCCAGTTTATCTTTCTCGTAGATGAGGGTGCCGTGGCGGTTATACTCTTTTACTAACACAGGCTCGGCCTTAGGCTCGTAAGCTGACTCCGGGTACTGGTATTCGAACTGACGGCGGTTACGGAAATCGTAGTGCTTTATCCAGGTGCCAACTTTGCGGCCTTTTTCGTATTGGCCGGTCCATTCTACCTGACCATTCTCATAAAAGCGATAATACGTGCCCTGCACTTCACCGTATGCATAAGGTATAACTTCTTTTATCTTGCTTTTATCGCCGTTGTAGTAGGTAATTACAGCATCTCGCAGGAAACCTTTGTCGTAATGCGCCTTATCTGTAAGTATACCGTTGCGGTTATACTTTTCCCAGCGCAGGTGCTTGGTACCAACATAAAAATAGCCTTCCTCAATTACCTCTTCGCCATAGGTCTTTTTATAGTGGCCATGCAGTAATTTATACCTTTCGGGGTCAACTACGCCACGTACTTTGCCTACTTTTTTGCGTCTTACATCATACACATACTTTTCCTGGGCATATGGGTCCGGGTCGGTATGTTCGGGTAGGTAACTGAACAGTTCCAGTGTTTCGCGCTCGTCGCGGCCGGTGCGGGTAAAGGCTTTTTTAACTTTGAGCCCTAAAAAATAACGGCTGCGCTTCTTTTTCTTCTTCTTTTCTTTTTTCTCCACTTCGTCCTTCGCCAGCAAGTTACTGAAGTCGGCCTGGGTGGTATCAACTGATGCTACGGCTGTAGAGTCTGTGTTCTCAGCACTTTTCTGCATCGCCTGGTTCAGGTTATAGTCACTGTTCCATTTGGGCTCGCCGCAGCCAGCCAGGGCCAGCAAAAACCCGATAACCAAAGTATAACCTATATGCGATGCGTACTTTATCATCAATTTTCTGAATGTTGTTGCCTGCCTCAGGGATTTAAGAGTTATCCCCTGTTCTGTGGTTAAGACAGATTTCTTTAAAGTGTAACGTAAATATGCGGATAAATCATATACCTGCCAACTTGCCCTATAACTATAGCTTCGGCTGCTAAGTTTCATTAAACGTAAAAAGGCGACACCATGTGGCACCGCCCTTAAACTGTTGGGTATATTACTAATCGTTCACTATTCTTTATCTATCAGCTCGAAGCTGCGCTTTACAAAGCTGGTAAGCGCCGCACCCGAAAGCATGTTCTGCGATAACAGCGCCAGATCGAATGCCTGACGGGCAATGCGTGCCTTGTTATCATCTTTTGCATTTAGCACACGCTGGTTCAGACTATGGTTGGCATTTATAGTTACGTTATACGTATCCGGCATATCGCCCATAAACATCATACCGCCACCACCGGTCTTGCTCATATCTTTCATACGGCGCATAAATTCCGGTAGCGTAATTATAACCGGCGCATCGTCCGGCGACATTGGCGCTATTTCCACCATCATATTCTTGTTATCAATGGCTTTTTCGTAGATCTCTTTCAGGCTGTCTTTTTCCTGGTCATTCAGTACGCTTTCTTTTGTCTCGTCTTTCTCTACCAGTTTATCTATAGTTTCTGAGTCAACGCGCTTGAGGGTGGTTTTCTCCAGCTTTTGCTCCAGCATACCTATAAAGTGGCTATCGATCATCGAGTCCAGCTTCAGCACATCGTAGCCACGGCTTTGGGCAGCTTCTACAAAAGCATGCTGTTTATCGGCATCAGTAGTATACAGCATTACCAGCTGCTCGCTTTTGTTTGTCTGGTTTGCCTGTGTAAGCGCTTTATACTCTTCTAAAGTATGGTACTTGCCTTCGGTATTCTGCAGCAACACAAAGTCCTTCGCTTTTTCGTAGAACTTGTCGTCGCTCAGCATACCATACTTCACGAATACGTTAATATCGTCCCAGTTCTTCTCAAACGTTTCACGGTCTTTCTTAAATATCTCAGACAGTTTGTCGGCTACTTTTTTCGTGATGTAAGTGTTGATCTTCTTCACGCTGGAGTCGGCCTGAAGGAACGAGCGGCTTACGTTAAGCGGAATATCCGGCGAGTCGATTACACCGTGCAGCAACATCAGGAATTCAGGCACTACGTCTTTTACCTCGTCGGTAATAAACACCTGGCGCGAGTATAGTTGTATCTTGTTGCGTTGCAGCTCAAAGTCGTTCTTGATCTTAGGGAAGTATAAAATACCCGTCAGGTTAAACGGATAGTCTACATTCAGGTGGATCCAGAAAAGCGGTGCTTCCGAGAACGGGTATAATTCCTTATAGAAGTTCTTATAGTCTTCGTCAGTCAGTTCAGATGGCTGCTTTGTCCAGATCGGGTTCGGATTGTTTATAACTTCACCTTCAAACTCAACTGCTACAGGCAGGAACTTGCAATACTTATCAAGTATAGTTTTAATGCGGGCTGGCTCTAAAAACTCTTCCGAATCCTGGGCTACATGAAGTATAATATCTGTACCTCTTGTTTCTCTTTTGGCATCCGTAATAGCGAATTCAGTGCTGCCATCGCAGGTCCAGCGGGCTGCCTCTGTTTCGTCTTTGTAAGATTTTGTAACGATCTCCACATTATCGGCTACCATAAAAGCAGAGTAGAAACCTAAACCAAACTGACCGATGATCTGGTTCTTGTCGCCACCAGACTCTTTGTAACGCTCCACAAACTCCGATGCGCCAGAAAATGCGATCTGGTTAATGTACTTCTTGATCTCTTCGGCTGTCATACCGATACCGTTATCCGAAATAGTGATGGTTTTGGCATCTTTATCGACAGCAACAGTTACTTTCAGTTCGCCCAGGTCGCCTTTATACTCACCGATAGAGGCAAGTCGCTTCATTTTTTGTGTAGCGTCAACGGCATTGCTTACCAGTTCGCGAAGGAAAATCTCGTGATCAGAGTATAAAAACTTCTTGATGATCGGGAAAATGTTCTCGGTGTGTATCGAGATACTACCTCTTTCTTCCATGTTTATACTTTAGGTTATATATAGTTTCGTTATAGATTCAGTGTTACCTGGCTGGTGCTTTCAAATCCTGTTCCATTAGTGCTACAGCGGGGTGTTCCTGTCAGGTTGTCAGCGATAGTGTTTACAAAGCATCCGAAACAGGTGCGGAAATGTTATTTTTGGCACATTAAACTTTTTGCAACTGAAACTGTCTTAGCTATTAATTCTGTATACTTAATGCTATACTTGCTGTAACGTGCACCTAAACCTGAACTATATCGCCCTTTTTATGCTGCTGCTTTTCTGCAGGGCTATGGTTCCGGATGCCCTTTTGCTTGAGTTGCACAGTCACCAGCACAGCACGCACAACACATCGCAGCACCCCGACGACACCAGCATTAGCCAGGAGCATAACCATTGCCCCGTAGAAGATATTTTTAACACCCCTTACCAGGGCAGCCTGACCATAATTGAGCTGGGTCTACAGCCGCACTTTACAGGTTATACCTGTTCCGGCTTCAGCAGGCTTTTGCCTTACAACAACACACTGCTCCTGCTCCGGGGCCCACCAGCAGCCTGATCAGAAGTACCCTCTTATTTTTATGATCAGTGCTTTGCCACTTAGCCGCAATTGCTATTAAAATTAGTAGCTTTGCCGTTAATGTGCAGCGCTGTTTAGCAGCTCTTTATGGTTGCTTCTAGCTGTTGTTCCTTTTTTACCAGATTACTGTGCTTACAAATAGATTACTGCAGAAAATACTTTTGTTGCCTTTGTTGCTTTTAGCGCTGCCTGCAGTTGCGCAACAAATGCTGCCCCAGGTAACTGATATCGATGCCTTGCAGGATTGCGGCCTTACCATTTCGGGCAAGGTGCTTGACCATGATAACCGCACGCCACTGCCTGGTGCCACTATATATATTCCGCAACTCGACCGCGCAGCCATTGCCGATGCGTATGGCAACTATCACTTCCATCATGTTTGCCAGGGCAACTATACTTTAAAAGTGAGCTTTATTGGCTATACCACCGAGAATTATAGTTTCAGAATAACCACATCATCAGTAAAAGACTTGCAACTGCACTCCGATGCGGCCATGCTGCGCTCAGTAGAGGTGGTGAGTACGCGCCTGCTCACCGAATCGCAGGCTACCGAACTGCTGTCGGGCCGCGACCTGGAGCAGACACGCGGTTTGTCGCTAGGCGAAACATTAAAAGAATTGCCTGGCGTAAGCTCGTTGCAGACCGGACCTAATATTTCGAAACCAGTTATACATGGCATGTATGGCAGCCGTGTGCTTATACTTAACAATGGCGTGCGCCACGAGTCGCAGCAGTGGGGCGATGAGCATGCACCCGAGATAGATGCCCTGGCCGCTACCGAAATGAAAGTTGTAAAAGGTGCTGCCGGCGTGCGCTATGGTTCTGATGCTATTGCTGGAACTATACTTGTAAACCCAAGCCCAATGCCCGACTCGGCAGGAATGAGCGGCAATGTTGGCCTGATCGGAAATACCAATGGCAGAATGGGCGCCGTAAGCGCTTTGCTACAAGGCAAGTTAAGAACACAATCTATAAGCTGGCGCCTGCATGGCTCTGCTAAAAAAGCCGGCGACTCGCATACTCCAGACTATAACCTGCAAAATACCGGCTTTGAGGAACAAGGTATAACGGCAACGCTGGCATACAGTAAACCTAAATTCGGTTCGGAAGCATATTATAGTTTGTTCCATAATAAGGTGGCTATACTTTCGGCGGCACATATCAACAACATCACCGACCTTAAGAATGCCATCGGGCGCCCCACCCCGGAATTTACCGCCAACTTTAGTTATACCATAGGCCGCCCTTACCAGGACATCAGCCACCATTTGTTCAAGCTTAAAAACTATTATACTACCGGCGACCTGGGCAAGCTATACTTTACTTATGCCTACCAGCAGAACCTGCGCCAGGAATTTGACAAACACAGCGAAGGCGACACCCCCGAACTACACCTGGACCTGCTGACACATACAACCGAGCTGGTTTGGGAGCACGAACTACCAAGCGGGCTTAGCGGTAGCGCAGGAGCAACCACCTTGTGGCAGGACAATACCTATAAGGGGCGCATGTTTATACCTTTTTACCGCAATTTTACGGCAGGTGCTTTTGCTGAAGAGAAGTGGCGAACAGGTAACATGCAACTCGAAGCCGGCCTGCGTTACGACTATAAAACGCTGAATGTAAAAGTGCTGGATGAGAATGATAACGTGGAGACACCAGGCTATACTTTCCATAACCTGTCAGGGAGTGCGGGGGCTTTGCTCGATGCCGGGTACCACTTTACGTTTGGCGCTAATATCAGCTATGCATCGCGGGCTCCGCACGCAAACGAGCTTTTTGCAGATGGTATTCACCATGGCACGGCATCTTACGAAAAAGGAGACCCAACTATGGTTTCGGAGCATGCTGTAAACGCCAACACAACTATAAACTACCACAGTAACCCGCGCCTGAACGGTAGCCTGAACCTGTTTTATAACACCATTAGCAACTATATTTACCTGCAACCCGACGAGGAGCCGGTTTATACGGTGAGCGGCTCTTACTTATCGTACTACTACAAGCAAGCTGATGCACACTTTTATGGCGCCGACCTTAACTTAAGTTATGCTTTAACCGACAGGCTGGAACTGGATACCAAAGCAAGTATAGTTCAGGCTTATAATACCGAAGAGGATCAGTACCTGCCGGGTATACCGCCTCACCGCATCAACACCGACCTTAATTACGAGCTGGGCGACCTGGGCCGCCACAACTTCAAAGATTCGTTTGTAGGGATTGGGGGCATGCTGGTAGCAAAGCAGAACCGCTCCGACGAACAAACCGATCCATTGCTGGCCGCGCCGGATGGTTATTTTTTGTTTCAGGCCGAGGCTGGCACAACTGTATACTTTGGCAGGCAGCCGGTTATACTTAGCATCTCCGGAAATAATCTTTTAAATACCGAATACCGCGATTATCAGAACAGATTACGTTTTTTTGCAGCCGAAACTGCCAGAATGTTACTGATTCGTGTTAACTTACCGCTATATTTTAAAACAGATTCTTAAATATTAAGTATCTTAATATCTTAAAACCGTATTTGTACACCAACTTACTATAAACTATTACTTATGAAGAAGTTCTTGAGACCATACCTGGCCTTTTTAATGATGGGTTCTCTGATCGCAACAACTACAAGCTGCGGCGACGACGATAACCCAGCTCCACAATCAGATAAAGAGTTGATCACGACTGTGACCCTGACAATGGACACTGAAAAAGGACTGCAGGCAGCTGCAACTTATAAAGACCTGGATGGCGCGGGAGGCAATAACCCTGAAAAAGAAACGCTGGTTTTAAAAGAGAATACCACGTACAACGCTACGCTTACACTTTTCAACGAAAACCAGACGCCTGCAATTCAGGTGCACAACGAAGTTAAAGCAGAAGCTAACGACCACCAGATATTTTATACCCCAAGCAGCAACCTTAACCTGACAGTAGCAACCACTGACACTGACTCTCAGAGCCGCCCACTTGGCCTGGAAACTACATTTACAACAGGTGCAGCCAGCTCTGGCACGCTTAAAGTAGTTGTAAAACACCAGAAAGACAGCAAAGCAGCTGCTCCTGGCGATGCTACTAAAGGCGAAACAGATGTGGAAGTTGTATTTGACGTGCTCATACAGCAATAAGCTCAGGCTAAACCTATAAACTACAAAAGGCGCTCTTTACGGAGCGCCTTTTGTGTTTTAAGAAGTATAGTACCTGTTACTTTTTAGCCTGCAGCAGTTCTATCGTTTTGTTGATGCGTTTCTCGCGGGTTTCAGGCCGTTTGGCATCCAGCACGGCAATTACAAGCTCTTTCCGGTTGGTAAACGCCTGGGCCTCGAATTGCGCCAGCAGGTTATTTTCCATTAAAGCCTTCTCCAGGTCCGGTGGCAGGGTTACAGTTTTGGTCTTCCTGTCGATGCCCGGGTAATCTACGCCCATTTTAGATGGCTGTGTTCGCTCCGACACATGCTTAAACCTGAGCGATGACCAGGTATCATCTAAAGCCACTTGCCGCACACCTTCGTAGCCCATCTCTTTTATAGTTTGCCAGCCATGGTCGCGGGTTAAGTCCGATTTTATACCTGATGATTTTTTGGGATAAGCCACCCAAAAGATGCCACCTATTTTTAAAGCACCGGCAGCTTGTGGCGCCAGGGCATCCAGTTCCTCTTTAGAAGACACAAACAGCTGCACGGCATCAAAAGTATGTTGCTCAGTGGTAGTTTGCTGCACAATAACTGTAACACCTTCTTCCTCAAACAAAGGCACCAGTTGAGCGGGCGCATTCAGTAACAGTAAACTATAAGGTGCTTTTAAATTGAGCTTCCGGCTAAAGTTGGACATGGATACTAAAATTGTTCAGGCATCTAAACTACATTAAAAAGTATAAAATGCCAGTGCCGCCTGCCAATAAACTAAATCAGGGAAAGTACAGTATAAATTTATATACCTGTTTAAAGCTGTTATCGGGTTATGAAAGTACCTATACTATCCAGAATTTCGGATGTTGCCTCGTTGCTTTTGCTTGCTGCAGTACTTTATAGTTCTCAACCGGAAAAGCACACTGAACCTATGCCCCAGCCACAACTACACCAGCCAAAACCATCGCCACCTGTAACATTAGCTGCTCTTGATACTCCTGCCCAGGTAACTTACTTCGATCTTATTGTTGAGACCACCGAATGCCTAGGCGAGAACCTTTGGATTGGCGGCAAAGTAGTGTCGTTGCCTGCCCATGGCTCCGAAAGACCACACTTTGCCCTGCAGGATCTGACAGCTGCCGGCTTGAACACCTATAGTTACTATAAACTGCGAAACACAAGTGGTGCCCTAAAAGTAGCCTCCGATAAAAAAGGGAATTTATACCTGCAACTTCAGGATGGCCAGATGCAGTTGCAGCCTGTATCCGGCGAAACTATAACGGTGGCTTACCAGCGCAACCTGCCCGAGCCGGTTTACCAAACCGAGACTGCCGGCAACTGGATCTGTAAGTAAATTATAGTTTAACGATAGTCTTCTTCATCACTGACTTCCTCATTATCATCTCCAAAGCTGAGCTCCTTCATACGCTTATCGCCATCTTCAAGCGCTTCTTTTAGCTTTGGGTTGCTCTCGATGCGTTTGCTTATTTCAGGGTTAAACATAAAGCCAAAAATAGCTTTCATGTAAGGCTTATTTACGATCCGGTTCTTAACAGCTTCTAGTTCTTCTTCTGACATGCCATTTATCCATTGCTTCAGTTCTGGCTCTATCTTTACTATCTCCGCTACCATCTCATCGTTCAATTCCTGCAATATCAGGATGGTTTTATTGTCATCTTTCTCGCTGAAAGCTTTTATAAGGCCATCGGCATACCTGTTCATGATCTTATCATACTTTGCTTCTGCAGGATGCACATCGGCAACAACTATAACATTTGCCACAGCAAAAGCTTTCTGTGGCTGTCCGGCGCTTAAGTATACACCTATACTTAAAACACACATTACAAATAACTTAACCATAACTATACAAAGTTTAAATATAATTTATACGACACAGATTTAGATAAGTGATGCTTTAAGCATGAGATTTTACGTAACTATAAAACAAAACCTGGCCTAGCTTATTATTTAAGAAGAGTAGCGCAGTAATGCCCTCCCGATTTTGTAATTTTGAGGTATGATTTTATATAACGTAACTGTAAGTATAGATAATACTGTGGCCGATGAATGGCTGCAGTGGATGAAAGACGTGCATATTCCGGAAGTGATGGATACCGGCTATTTTCTAACGAACCAGATATGCCGTGTGATGGCTGATGAAGACACCGGCGGAACTACCTATGCGGTGCAATATACCTGCCGCAATGTAGAAGACCTGCTGGAATACCAGCGCGACCATTCGCCGGCCCTGCAGCAAAAAGTAAACGAGCGCTACGCCGGCCGTTATGCCTCCTTCCGGACGATGCTGGAAGTAATAGGCACTAATATTACCCGCGATAAATATGTATAGCCCAGCTCATAACTATAAAGCCTTCGGTACGCAATTACCGAAGGCTTTATAGTCTATAGTTTAATGCCCGTTTAGGAACTATAGTTTTGGAGCTGAGCTTCCGTTAAATTACAGTTGATCCATTCGTCGTCGAGTCCGGCACCTATTTTTTTATAAAACGCTATGGCCGGTTCGTTCCAATCCAGCACCTGCCATTTCATTCGTTTAACGCCGGTATCCTTCGCTTCTTTGGCTACGGCATTAAACAGCTGTCGCCCGATGCCGCTACGGCGAAGTCGTTCTGTTACCACCAGGTCTTCGAGGAACAGCATTTTACCTTTCCACGTGGAATAAGCTGTATAGTATAATGCAATACCCACAACGCCTTCGGCACCTTCGGCTACAAAAAAATGATAGATCGGGTTATCGCCGAAGCCATCGCGCTGCATAGCTTCCAAAGTATTCGTTACTTCATCAGGAGCATTTTCGTACTCGGCCAGTTCTTTTATCAGCGCATATACCTGCGGCAGGTCATCTATCGTTCCTTTTCTAATGTTCATTTTGTAATTGTTAATTGCTGCTTGTTGATTGTTAAAGGTTGAATTGTTGGCTCTCCTGATGTTAAAAACGCAACGTATTGCATCTCTACAAAATCAACCTTTTAACTTTCTAATTCAAAACTTCCCAAACCGTTCTGACTTGCACCAGTTCTTTGCCAGTTTCCTGGCTGGTAAGTTTATGCAAAAGTATAGTTTCTGTTTCTCCTTTGCCAGCTTCTGATACAACGGTATCGCCCAGTATACTTTCAGCTTTATATATGATGTCTATTTCGCGGAGTTGCTTTTCAAGGGTTTCAGTTGGGAGCGTGTCCAGGATCCATTGCAGGTAGCGGGTATTAGTAACGTGGCGGTTCAGGTCGATGTCGTGCCAGCGGACGGGCATTTGCTGTGTACACTGCACTTCCTGTAGTTGTGGTAGTTTACCTTTGGCAAAAGGCAGCGGATCCTGGTTAGGCTCTACTTCTATTTCCGTTATAAAGTCCGGCACCGACACCATCTGCCGTTTCACCACATCCATCACCAGCCATACACTCGTAGCCTGCCCGAGCAACTCGTTATCTGAACTATAAATTCTGAAATCACGGTGCAGGAAAACACGCTCCCGCCCCGATGCCCAGGTTTCTACGGTTATAGTTTCGCCGTGTGTTGGGTACCGGAACATTTCTACACGCATGCGCTGTAACACCCACGTAAGCCCACGTTCCAGCAAATCGTACATTGAGATGCCCAAGTCTCGGGTATTCTCCCAGGCAGCCTCCTGCATATAACTTACCAGCGCAGGAATAGTAGCGTTGCCGTGGTAATCGATCTCACTGGAGCGAACTATAAACTGAGTTTTGCCAGGGTATGCTTTCATAGTTATGGAGTTGGTTTATAGTTGCTAAGTTACGGAAGATTTGTAGTTTCCGCCTTCGCTCATTTCCCGTGAGTGTAAGCAAAAGCCCAGTTTAAAGATTAGTATAGAGATGAGCAATTATGCTTATAAATACATAAGCTATACTTATATATCTATAATAGTCTTTAGATATTCTCTTCTGCTCTTCTACAACTTTCAAATATCTCTTTTTATAAAAGAAAAAGAAGAAATTTATTCCAAACAGAATAATCAAAGGTCCATAAAGCCAAACTCCTGTAAAGAATGCAGGATTTAAGGTTAATAGGTTCGCCAATTGTAAAAGTGATATTGCAGTAACAGTACCAAATGCTCTATTTGAGTTATCCTGGTGCCAATACCCTCTTTCAATAGATTTTGCAAAGGAATATATTGTATAGAATAAATTATGGTAGAGTGTCATAACAGGTTAAAGATAATTCAGAAGTTAAGTAATACCGCATCACCTTAAACAAAAAGAGTTTTGCTCTTTCGGATTTGTAATCCGCACTTCAAGAGCCATTATTATAGGCAGAAAAGCGGATTACAAATCCGGAACAGCGGGTAGGCATGAAAAGACCGCTGCCCAAAAACAAAAAAGCACGCCTTTGCCGGACGTGCTTTTAGAACTGTAAGATTTATAGTTTACATCATGCTGCCAAGTCCTGCCCCGATAACTGCGAACAGCAACCCAAGCGCATAAAAGCCAAGCATAATAAGCGTAAGCACGCCCATAAACTTAAACAGCGACTTCAGGTTTTTGAATGATTCGGTTACCAAGTCTTCGTTTCTGTGGAGTAGCGCAACCTGCATTTTGTTCGAGAACTTGTATAAGTATAGCACCGGGAAAAAGTATAGCGCGGCAAACAGCAGGTATAAGAAACTCAGAAATGCGCCTCCTGCTCCTCCAAAGCCATCAGCTCCGGCTCCGCTCATTACGGCACTGAAGAAGGTACCTGCAAAAATGGCCATCAGCACGATAAGCCCGATCATTACAAAGCCTACTATAGCCAGGAATTTGCCCCATTTAGCGGTATTTCTCAGAAAATCCTCAGATACGAGGTTAAGGTTAAGGCCCTGCGGCGTAGGTGTGTCAGCGTAAAGTTCTGCTTCCATAATAAAATAAGATTGATTGTTGAGTTTATACTTTTAAATATAAGAAATTCTCTATACTTCGTCATCATAACACAGCATAAAAAAGCCGCGCTACCTTATGCAGGCAGCGCGGCTGAAGTATAAATGGCAGATCTATACTTGTGTTATTTATTCTGATACGGATTAACGCCCATATTTTTATAGATGAACGAGTAAGTATCAGCATACTCCTGGATAACCAGCGATGTTGGCTTACCGGCGCCATGGCCAGCACGTACATCTACTCTAATTAAATATGGATTACCCGGAGCGCCTTTTGCCTGCAGCTCAGAAATGAACTTGAACGAGTGGGCCGGTACTACGCGGTCGTCGTGGTCAGCTGTTTTAACTAAGGTAGCAGGGTATTTTACGCCTTCTTTAATGTTGTGCAGCGGCGAGAATTTGTACAGGTTCTCGAACTGAGCCGCATCATCTGAAGAGCCATACTCTGGTACCCACGCCCAACCAATGGTAAACTTATGGAAACGCAGCATATCCATTACACCTACCGCAGGCAGGGCAACTTTCGCCAGTTCAGGACGCTGTGTCATAAAGGCACCTACCAGCAATCCACCATTAGAGCCACCAGCTACAGCCAGCTTACCTGATGAAGTATACTTCTGGTCAATCAGATATTCGGCAGCAGCAATAAAGTCGTCGAATACGTTTTGCTTGTTTGGCGTCATGCCGGCTTTGTGCCAGTCTTCGCCGTACTCACCGCCACCACGCAGGTTAGGCATGGCATAAACGCCACCATTCTCCAACCATAACATATTGGCAATGCTAAAGCCTGGCGTCATAGAGATGTTAAAGCCACCGTAAGCGTACAGGTAAGTAGGGTTTGTACCATCCAGTTTCAGGCCTTTTTTGTGCACGATAAACATCGGCACTTTGGTACCATCTTTCGATGTATAAAACACCTGCTTCGTTTCGAAAGCATCAGTATCTACATTCACCTCGGTTTTGCGGAACAAGCTTACTTTGTTGTTCGGTACATCGTAACGGTAAATAGTTGGTGGGTATGTGAATGATGTGAATGTAAAGAATGTCTCCTTATCTTTCTGGTCGCCACCGAAGCCACTAACTGTACCTAGCGTTGGCAGCTCTACTGTATTCAGTTGCTTACCGTTCTGGTCGTAAACCACTACCTGGCTGGTAGCATCTTTCATGTAGCTGGCAATAATGCGGCCACCTACCGTAGAAACGCCCTGCATCACATTCTCTGACTCCGGAACTACAACTTTCCAGTTAGCTTCCTGCGGTTTCTTCGGATCGATCATCACCAGGCGGTAGCGCGGCGCATTTTTGTTCGTCATCACCAGCAGCTTGTCACCGAAGTTATCCACTACATTGTACTCGCTTTCGAAGTTGTCAACTATAGGTTTTATAGTTGATTTCGGGTCAGCAAGGTCTTTATAGTATAGCGCGTTTGCTCCGCTGGCACCTTCCGATGCATTCAGGATCAGGAAGCGCTCATCATCAGTGGTCTGGCCGTAGAAATTGCGTAGCGCGTGAGCTTTGTCTTCGTAAACCAGCTTGTCCTGGCTCTGTGGCGTACCAATTTTGTGGTAGTAGACTTTATGGAATTCGTTCTTATTGGCCAGCTTGTTGCCTTCGGTTGGGGCATCGTAACGGCTATAGAAGAAGCCATCTTTGTACCAGCTCGGGCCAGAGAACTTCACCCACTCTAGTTTATCGTTCAGCATTTTACCAGTCGCCACATCCATTACCTGGTAGGTGTTCCAGTCAGAGCCGCCACTTGATGTACCCACTGCCACATGCTTGCCATCTTTAGAGAAACTGAACGCTGAAAGCGCCACTGTTCCGTCAGAAGACAGTTTGTTCGGGTCAAAGAATACTTTTGGCTCAGATTCCAGTGTTTCCTGCACATACAGCACGCTCTGGTTCTGCAGGCCATCATTCTTATAGAAATAGTATTTTCCGCCTTCTTTAAACGGAGCGCCATACTTCGGGTAATTCCAGATCTCTGTCAGGCGTGCTTTAATATTGTCGCGGAAGTCGATGTCGCCCAGGTATTCCTGCGTTACTTCGTTCTGTGCTGTTATCCATGAGTCAACTTCATCGGTATGCGTTTCGAGCCAGCGATAGGGATCTGCTACTTGTGTGCCATGGTAATCGTCTACGTGGTCAACTTTTTTAGTATCGGGGTAATTTAAAGTAGCCTCCGCAGTTGCAGGGGCCGTTGTGGTAGTTTCAGTATTCACAGTTGGAGTTTCTGTTTGGGTTGATTTACATGCCGACACAGCCGTTAGGCCGCCAGCCAGCAGTAGAACAGTAGTTTTCTTCATAATGTTATCCGTCTGATTTTAGGTTGTGATACGGGAAAAGCTAAGATAAGTAAATATCCTGAAAAGGGCTATAGTTAGAATTCCTCCGTCTCATTGCATACTATATCCTTCAGGAGACTATAGGGGTGCTTACATTTGAAGTGACCTGCTCCGTAGCTTTACACCCCTGTAGTCCCCTCAAGGGGACAGTTTCTCCTAACTTAATATCATTGCCAGAAAAGTTAATGAATAGGATTTGGATAAAATGCTCGCGCCATGGTTGTAGACTTATACTTACAACATGGCTTTTATAGGGGTTGCAGCTTTAGAATTACGGATCAGCACCACATATTGGCAAACTTCTGTTATCGTTGAGTTTTCGGTATCCGGCTTTACGCCACTCTGCCCGGGCATCAGTACGCTGGTATTGGCAAGCAGGGATGATGACTTGTAAGGGGAGTTTTCCGCATCAAGTTTAAAAATTGCCATCGAGTTTTCCTTTGTAACTGCTTTCAAATCTTTGATACCATTCACAAACGCCAGTGGGCCATCGCTGTTTACCCAAGTGGTGTTCACATAAGCATAGCCTTTATTGATCGACTTAGGCATCATCCCCGCCGGAATCATGTTTTCGCTATCAGTAGCCATAATGTTTATAGTTGTCACCTTGTTTTTGAAAGGCGATTGGTTGTTTTTTAAGTGTGCCGCAAAGGAAGTATAACCACCGTTTACTTTGTTCTGTAACGTGTGCATCAGTCCCCACATGCCATAAAATTGCTCGTTCTGCTAGTTGTTGATATAGGTCTGGTTTTTCAGGTTCAGGAACATTACGCTGTCGCGGGCTATACTTTCGTGCTGGTAGTTCAGGTTAGTAAAGATGTGCTGTAGTTCTGTTTCTATAGTTTGCGACAAGTTGAGATCAGTTGTCAGGTTTTTCGATGCAAAGCTTCGCAGGGCTTCATTCTCGGTAGTACTGTCGGTTAAAAGCTGCGTCAGTGAATCAACTATAGCATCTGAGCCGGGTTTATAGTTGGCAGTATGCAACAGTTCGGCCAAGTGGCGCTTGGTTACATTAGTGTCCTGTATTCTATCTACACCAACTATAATTATTTGCTTAGCAGCAGGCAGAGTCTGGTTGTAATTATAGATCTTCTGCAGTTTTGCGTACGATTCTTTGTTAGCCCATTGCGCGTTATAATTTACCCACGTCTGATACACAAAATCCAGCAGTTTCTCATCGCCGGTAGCTAGGTATTGGTTCAGGAAATAGGCCTGGCTTTGGTCTACTTCGGCTAAGTAATGGGTAAGGCCTGTTTTCTGGTTCAGGTGTTTTAGTAGTTCGAAGTCCAGTTCTTGCGGCATGGCAAAACCATGTACTTCGCCCAGCATTATTACTTTGCTGTTATAAAAGGCTTCGTCAAAGATCTCGAATTTTTCAGCACCTATACTTACTTCCTGCATGTGCTTTTTCAGGTAAGTTTGGTGTTGCGTGCTCTCGCCGCCTACCGCTAAAAGGGCATAAGTAAAGTAAACTATAGTTGCTACCGCAGCAAGCACAAACGGAGTGGCTACAAGGATAAGCGCGATTCTTTTCAAGGTCTTTTTCATGGCGTTTTTTTGTTTGATGATTATAACGCCAAAGGTATAAGCGGGTAAAACACACCGCTCAGAAAAGGGCTTAAACGCAAGGTTTTGGGGTATTTTGCAAGCTACAGGGGCGAAATGCAGCTTTTTGGGGTGGTTAGCAAACCATCATCTGCTCTTTTACTACCGCATTGTAACTCCGCGATACAGGTACCGGCTCAGCCGCTACATCTACATATAGTTTGTACCCCTGTGCATTCCCCGAAACAGAACTTACTTTATCCAGATTTACCAGGTATGACCGGTGGCAACGGACGATGCGGCTATAGTTTATCTGGCTTTCCAGGCGACTCAGGCTGCTGCGTAAAAGTGTTTTGTTCAGCTTCTCGTTTTCCATGTGAAACACGGTGCAATAATTATCGCTGGCGGCAATGTATAGCAGGTTATCAGCTGGTATAATTAAAGTGTCTTTTTCGTTTTCGGCTACCAGGGTAAGTACATCTTCATCGGGAGTAACTATAGTTTGTGGTTGTGGTGCAGGTTGAATGGGTGCGCTATACTTATGCGAGAGATAAGCATAGTTCAGTAAGATAAGTATAGTTGCCGGAAAAGCGCCCACCATAAAACATACTGCCACCATATAACCGATCTGGGTAAGAGAGAAAGGCATGAAGCCCACCGCAGAACCATATACCACGCAGAAGAAACCAGCCAGTACAAAACCTGCCATGTTACGCAAGATCTCTTTCCACACTATCCAGTTACTCTCTGTAAAGTATGGTCGGAATAACTTCTGAGTAATTACAAAGTCGATCAGGTTGCCTACTACAGCTACCAACCCATAGCCGCCAAGTATAACATTCTTATAAGGGTGCTGCCAGTTATAACTTCCAAATGGCTGGAACACAATAAGTATAAATGCAATCAGCAAACCAGAAAGCAATGCCTGCAAAATGGCTCTGGAGTAACGCGGATCGCGGGCAGGATAAGGCTGATAAAGAAAAGAGAACATAAACTCCGGCTTATACTATAGTTATTTATTATCTATACTTACTGGCCAAAGTTCAGCTCAGTGCTATCGCCAATATTCAAACTATGGCTCAACCCTTTAAAACTGGCATCAGAACCAATAATCGAGTCGTGCATAACGGCGTAGCGTAGTTCCGAAAAAGAGCCGATAATAGAATTGCTAAGTATAGAGTTGGTTATAGTTGTATTATCGCCAATGGCCACGTTAGGCCCGATAACGGAGTTAGCTATAGTACAACCGCTGCCTATAGTTACGGGCGGAATAATGATGCAACCCGGGAATTGCTGGCTGTAATCGATGTGGCGCAGGTGCGGGCGGTTCAGCAGCAGTGCGTTTGCTTCCAGTAGCGTATCTTTCCGGCCGCAGTCAAACCACTGGTCCACTCTCCACTTCACCATTTTCTCGCCCGATTTTATCATGTGCATCAGGGCATCGGTCAGGTGATATTCGCCTTGTGTGCGCAGGTCTTCGGTTATCAGGTGCTGCAACGATGCTACCAGTTTTTTCGGGTTAACGATCTTGTAAAGTCCGACCAGCGCAAAATTAGACTTCGGTATCTTCGGTTTTTCAACAAGCTTAACTATAAACTCATCGTTATCTACTTCAGTAACCCCAAACAGCGATGGCTTTGCTACTTTTTTAACTCCCAGCACCGAGTAAGGCGCTTCCAGTATAGGTTGCAGGTCCGAATCAACTATAGTATCGCCAAGCATGATCAGCATGCTCTCTTCGTGCTCGTAAGTATGGCGGGCAACCCAAAGCGCATGGCCGAGGCCTTCGCGTGGTTCCTGCACCACAAACTCGGCATTTAGCTGCGGGTACCGTTGTGTTACATAGTGTTCGATCTTTTCGCCAAGATACCCGATAATGAAAACGAAATCGGTAATGCCGGCCTCCAGCAGGCGATCGACAATGTGGCCAAGTACAGTATTATCTGCTACCGGCAGCAACGATTTGGGCTGTGTATGTGTGTGCGGCCGAAGCCTCGAACCTATACCTGCTACCGGAATTACTGCTTTCATAAACTATACTTTTCTGCTAATATATTAAATTAAAGCTATAGTTTAAAGTATAACCCCTGATATAGGCGCGCTAGCTGGTATATTAAACATTGTTAATATAAAAACGGTAACTTTAAACGATGATACTGTAATTTCGTACTCATAACGCCGCATTGGCATAACAACAACGTATACCCTATACCTAACATAAACTTATGAAAAGATTATTATTCTACCTGATCGGATTTGTAGTACTGGCTTCGCAGTCGTCGTGCGGTTACAACGAAATGGTTGCTAAAGATGAAACTGTAGAAGCTGCCTGGGCCAATGTACAAAATGCCTACCAGCGTCGCGCCGACCTGATACCTAACCTGGTAAACACTGTAAAAGGCGCAGCCAATTTTGAACAGGAAACCTTAACACAGGTAATCGAAGCCCGCGCTAAAGCCACCAGCGTAAACATCAGCCCGGATAACCTGACACCGGAAAACATTCAGCGTTTCCAGCAGGCGCAAGGCGAGCTATCCGGCGCTCTTAGCCGATTATTAGTTTCTGTAGAAAGGTACCCGGAACTGAAAGCAAACCAGAACTTCCTGGAACTGCAGGCACAGCTGGAAGGCACCGAGAACCGCATTTCCGTTGAAAGGCGCAAGTTTAATGAGACCGTACAGGACTATAACTCTTATATCCGTTCGTTTCCGCGCAACATCATAGCCGGTTGGTTTGACTTCGAGAAGAAAGGCTATTTTGAAGCAGAAGCAGGTGCACAGCAAGCCCCAACGGTAGAGTTTTAAAGTATAAAATTGTTAATGGTTGAGTTGCTTAATTGTTGTTCCTCTTGATGATCAGCAATTTAACTAAACAACCATTTAACCATCCGAACCATGCCCAAAGATACCATAACCCCCGAAGATGAACAGCAGATAATTGCTGCCATCCAGGAAGCGGAGCAGAACACGTCCGGGGAAATTCGTGTGCACATAGAGAATAATTGCGAGGGCGATGTACTGGACCGTGCCACTGAAGTTTTTGCTGAACTACACATGCACCTTACCAAGCTGCGCAATGGTGTGCTATTTTATATTGCTATTAAAGATCATCAGTTTGCCGTACTCGGCGATGCCGGTATAAATGCCATCGTTCCGGACCATTTCTGGGAAGATATTACTGCCGAGGTGATTAAACATTTTAAGCAAAAGCAATATGCCACCGGCCTTGCTAAAGGTATACGCATGGCTGGCGAGCAGCTAAAAGCCCATTTCCCTTATAACAAAGAAGGCGATATCAACGAACTTAAAGACGATATCTCTTTCGGAGAATAAAAAGACATGTTAAAACACCTTATACTTTTCCTGTGCCTTTGTTGCTTTAGTCTTTCGGCTTTTGCCCAGGACAGTGATTTCCCGCCACGCCCAACGCCGCCACGCCTGGTTAACGACATGGCCGATATTCTGACCCAGGAAGAAATAACTGCATTAGAACAGAAGTTGGTAAACTATAATGACACCACATCTACGCAGATAGCTATAGTTACAGTAAAGTCAATCGGAGATTATGACCCAAACCAGTATGCTGCCGAACTTGGAGAGCGCTGGGGGGTGGGCTCCGCAAAATTCGATAATGGCATTATAATACTGGTTGCCATTGAGCAGCGAAAAGTAGCTATACAAACAGGTTACGGCATGGAGCACCTTATACCAGACGCCATAGCCAAACGCATTACAGAAAGAACACTTAAGCCAAATTTCCAGCAGGGCGAATTCTATAAAGGGCTCGATGAAGCCACGTCTTTTATCATTAGCGTGGCCAGTGGTGAGTACCAGGCCGATCCAAGGGCGAATGCGGATGGCGAAGGTGGTCCATCCATCATGTTCATCATTATTATTGCGTTGTTGCTGCTATTTATACTTTCCAAGTTTGGCAAAGGAGGCGGTGGCGGCCGTGGTGGCAGAGGTTATTCCCGCACCTTCGGCGGGCCAGTATTTATACCTGGCGGCTTTGGTACCTTCCGTACCGGTGGCGGTATATTTGGCGGAGGTGGAGGCGGCTTCGGTGGCGGAGGCGGCGGTTTTGGCGGTTTCGGGGGAGGTTCTTTCGGAGGAGGCGGTGCCAGCAGCAGTTGGTAATCTTTTTTAAATAGAATCAATTTGAAAGGAGATAAGGCTCAGGCTTTGTCTCCTTTTTGTTTTACCTCACCCCAGCCCTCTCCTAAGAACAGGAGAGGGAGCTTCTTTAGAGTTAAAGTTTTATAGTTGGTAATCCTGGCGCGAGTCTCCAGACCCGTTACTTAGGGTGGTGTTGAGTCTCCTGACTTAACTGGCCCGGAGGGACAGGCTTGGCAGTAGCTTGGGCTAAAGTATAAACCCACCCCTGCCCCTCCGAGGAGGGGAATTTTCTGCTGTAGGTATGGTTTGTATAAGGTGTTCTATAGTTGCTGTGGTCCAATCACCCCTATGACCTACGGCCGCAAGTTTCGAACTCCCGTTCTCACTTGTCCTCAAGGGGCCAGTTCTGCCAATACTGTCTCACCAGTTTTAGTTCTATAGTTACAGTCTAAGAGCGGACAGGTCGCGACCTGTCCCTACGGAAGTATAGCCACGAGAAAAGTCGGAGCTTAACAGTTCACGCTATAAAAAGCGTTTGCTATGAGAAACTTTCCAGTCTTTGGGTTGAGCGCCTTGTAGATTTCTGGTGCCGCAGGCATTGCGAGGTACGAGCAAAGGAAATGTACACCGCGCGATGCCCGAAGGCGGGGCCTCGCGGCCGTGAGCGCACAAAGCAAACTATAAAACTGTAGGCAAGTAGAGCTCCCAGGATAAGTAGTAGCTATGAAAGAAACTGCTTGTTTCAGGTTACAATGGTCTTCAACTAAAAGCCAGATAAGATTTCTCGAATAACGCTCGAAATGACAAAAGAAAAACTATAAACCTCCTGCTATCCGTACCATATTTGCAGATATTAACCCCACACGCTACCTTTATACTATGAGCGAACCACGTAAAAAATTATTCCTGCTGGATGCCATGGCCCTGATCTATAGAGCTCATTTTGCCTTCAGCAAGAATCCCAGAATAAACTCAAAAGGAATGAATACGGGCGCAGCGCTCGGCTTTACCAACACACTGGTAGAGGTGCTGCAAAAAGAGAAACCCACGCACATAGGGGTTGCCTTCGACTCGGCTGCCAAAACTTTCCGTCACGATAGCTTTGCCGAATATAAAGCTAACCGCCAGGCAATGCCCGAAGATATTTCGGTGGCTATACCTTACTGCAAAAAAATTGTAGAAGCCTTTAACATACCGGTGCTCATTTTAGATGGCTACGAAGCCGACGACATTATCGGAACTATGGCTGTTAAAGCAGAAAAAGCCGGTTTTGATGTGTACATGATGACGCCCGATAAAGATTACTGCCAGCTGGTAACGGAGCATGTCTTCCTGTATAAGCCAGCCTTTATGGGCAACGCCATCGATATCTGGGATGTGAACAAGGTGCTGGAGAAATGGGAAATTGAGCGTGTAGAGCAGGTGATAGATATACTTGGCTTGCAGGGCGATGCCGTGGATAACATTCCGGGTATACCGGGTATTGGCGAAAAAACCGCAAAGGCGCTAATCCAGAAATATGGTTCTGTTGAGAACCTGATCGCTAACTCGCATGAGTTGAAAGGCAAACAGAAAGAGAACGTAGAAAACTTCGCTGACCAGGGCCTGATGTCGAAAGAACTGGCAACTATACACTGCGATGTACCGCTTGAGTTTAGCGAAGAAGGCCTGCACTGCGATGCACCGAACGAAGAACAACTGATCAGTTTATTTAACGAACTGGAATTCCGACAACTGGCGCAGCGTGTACTTGGGCAACCCATGGCAGCAGCGGCGGCAAGCGTAGCCTCTAAAACTACAAAACGCGGCAAAGCTACCGATGCAGGCCAGACCTCACTATTTGGGGCTGTGGAAGCGCCTGCCGACGAAACTATAGCTGATGCAGCGCCAGTGACAATGCGCAGCTTCCAGAACTCCCTTGCCGATTACCAGCTTATAAACACCCCCGAACTGCACGAGAGCCTTGTAAATTACTTAGAAAAGCAGGAAGAAATTTCTTTTGACACCGAAACCACAGGCATCGACCCGATAACGGCAAAACTGGTAGGCATGTCGTTCAGTTACCGTGCCGGCGAAGCTTACTATATTCCGGTACCGCCAAACGATAAAGGAGAAACACTACGTATAGTTGGTCTTTATAAAAATGTACTCGAGAATCCGGCTACCTTAAAAATTGGCCAGAACATTAAGTACGACATTATGGTGCTGAAGAACTATGGCGTAGAAGTGCAGGGTCCGCTCTTTGATACCATGCTCGCGCACTACCTACTGGAGCCCGAAATGCGCCATAACATGGACGTGCTCTCGGAAACGTACCTCAACTATACGCCTATACCAATAACCGACCTGATAGGCCCGAAAGGGAAGAACCAGAAAACGATGGCCGATCTGACACCGGAAGAGGTGAAGGACTACGCCTGCGAAGATGCCGATATAACGCTGCGCCTGAAACTATACTTTGAGCCACTGCTGCAGGAACGCAACCTGATGAAGCTGTTCCATGAAGTGGAAACGCCGCTGGTGCAGGTGCTCTCTGATGTGGAGCGCGAAGGTATAACAATAGACTCGGATGCGCTGGCAGATATTTCGACGCAGCTGGAGAGCGAGATAATTAAGCTGGAGAAGCGCATTTTTGAGATTGCCGGAGAGCAGTTCAACATCGGGTCGCCGAAGCAGTTGGGCGAGATATTATTTGATAAGCTGGAGCTACAAGGCAAAAGTAAGGTTAAAAAGACCAAAACAGGCCAGCATGCCACTGGCGAAGAGATCCTGTCTAAACTGGCCGGCGAGCACGAAATTGTACGCCTGATACTGGACCATCGCCAGCTTACCAAACTAAAATCGACGTACGTGGATGCGCTGCCGCAGCTTGTTTGCGAATTGGATGGCCGTGTGCATACTTCGTTTAACCAGGCAGTAACCGCTACCGGCCGACTGAGCTCTACCAACCCTAACCTGCAGAACATACCGGTACGCACCGAACGTGGACGCGAGATACGTAAGGCTTTTGTGCCACGCGACAGTAAGCACCTGCTCATCTCTGCCGACTACTCGCAGATAGAGCTCCGCATTATGGCCGATTTTAGTGGCGACCCGACTATGAAGGAAGCCTTTAAGAACGGACTGGATATTCACGCCTCTACGGCAAGCAAAGTGTTTCACGTGCCACTTGATAAAGTAGACAGCGAGATGCGTCGTAAAGCTAAAACTATCAACTTCGGTATCATTTACGGTATTTCGGCATTTGGTCTGGCAGAGCGCTTAAGCATTCCGCGCCGCGAAGCTGCTGATATCATCGAAGCCTATTTCCAGGAATTTCCGGCTGTAAAAGAATACATGGACAACGCCATTGAGAAAGCCCGTGATGATGAATATGTGGAAACCTTACTTGGCCGCCGCCGCTATCTCCGCGATATCAACTCCCGCAACCAGAACATCCGTGGGTTTGCCGAGCGTAACGCCATTAACGCACCAATACAAGGCACAGCAGCCGACATCATCAAAATAGCGATGATAAACATACACGAGTACCTGAAGCAGGAAAACCTGAAGACCCGCATGATACTGCAGGTGCATGACGAATTACTGTTTGACACTCCGAAAGAGGAAGTGGAAATAGTTACGCCTAAAATTGTAGAACTGATGACGAACGCCCTGCCGCTTAGCGTGCCCATGGAAGTTGGCCTGGGTGTAGGCGAAAACTGGCTGGAGGCGCATTAAGAAAGCCTGAAACTATAGTTAAAAGCGGAGGTGAAAGTTTATACTTCAGCCTCCGCTTTTTTTATTTTCATCTCGAACAGCGTGAGAGATCTTATGTGTCCTATAGTTGAAGATATCTGACACCGAAACAAGGCGTAAAGTATTGCGTCTCTACGATTTAATACTGTAGGGACAGGTCGCAACCTGTCCGCAGATGGATTGCTACTATAGAACTAAAACATAGCTATAGTAACGACAGAAAGTCCCCCTTTGAAGGGGGTGAAGGGGGATGACAATGGCTACCTATAGAACTATAACCTAAACAACAGGAAAAGTATAAATTCCCCTCTGGGGGTAGGGGCCCTCGATAAGGGAGAGGCAGAGGTGGGTTTATACTATAGCCCAAGCTACTGCCAAGCCTGTCCCTCCGGGCCAGTTGAGTCGGGAGACTCAACACCATCGTAAGTCTCGAGTCTGGAGACTCGCGCCAGCATTACTAACTATAAAACTATAGCTAAATCCTGTCAATCCCTTAATCCTGTAAATCCTGATTCAAGCAAACGCCTCTCCTGTTTTGGGGCTGGGAAGAGGTAATTCCCTAATACATCCTCGGCAATTCTATACCTTTAATTTTACGATACAGGTTAATCGCGGCCTGGTCGGTTAGGCTGGTTACAAAGTCGGTGATATGGATGATGCGCTCGTAATCCGATACATGGTCGGGTAGCTGTATGTAGTGCGAAGGTATCAGGTCGGCTAATTTGCGGTGGCGTTTAGAGTCGGGCAGAAATACGGCTTTCATGCAGGCATCCAGCAAACCACCCAGCACTTCAAAACCAGCGGCTTCGATCTCTAAGACCGGCTTATTCCGGTAAATTTTATCTATTGACAGCGTTTTGATCTTGTCCAGTATTGGTTTTGAGTCCAGCAGGTTAATAAGCGGGGTATCAAATGTGCCAGCTAATAACTCCTCCTCATGTTCCAGGAAAACGGCAGCGCATTCGTCAATCAGTTTACCAATAATGCGGGCACGCAAATAACCGATCTCTTCACGCCAGTCATAGAATTCTATACTTGATACTCTGTTCGGGTCATCGTTCAGTATCTGTTTCAACAGGTTTATACCTTGTTCATGAGGTACAAGCCCGAGTTTAAGTCCATCTTCAAAATCGATGATGCGGTAACAAATATCGTCGGCGGCTTCTACTAAAAAGGCAAGCGGATGGCGATGGTAAAAAACAGTACTCTCATCGCCTTTGCGGAGCAAGCCAAGCTCAGTGGCTATGTTGTTAAACCAATCTTTTTCCGTCTGGAAGAAGCCGTATTTCTTTTCGCTGGTGTTTTTGGTCTGTTTAATTACCGGCAGCGACTCTTTCGGATATTTGGTAAAAGTAGCGAGTGTTGTGTAAGTTAAGCTCAGTCCTCCCGGCTTGTTGCAGTGCTCCGGGTAAGTATAGGTCAGTACCCGGAAGCCGGCGGCATTACCCTCAAAGCTGAGCAGGTCTTTGCGCTGCGCATCTGTCAGGTTCTTCATAAACGGCTGGGCTGTTTCACTCTCGAAGTAAGACGAAATAGCATCTTCGCCGGAGTGCCCAAAGGGTGGGTTGCCAATGTCGTGCGCCAGGCACGCTGCAGCTACAATATCCCCAAAGTCAGCTTCCTGTATGTGCTTTTCTTCAGTTAGCTGCGGATTACGCTCCAGTATACTTTTACCAACTATACGCCCCAGCGTACGCCCTACCACCGATGCTTCTAAACTATGCGTCAGGCGTGTGTGCACAAAATCGCTTTCGGGCATAGGCATTACCTGTGTCTTGTTCTGCAGCCTCCTGAACGCCGATGAAAAAACTATACGGTCGTAATCGCGCTGAAACTCGCCACGCACCGATTCATCTGAAGTGTACTTCTTATCTGTTGTTTCGAAACGCTTTTTAGAGATCAGTTTGACCCAGGAAGTAGTATGTGGCATAAGGGTAAATTAAGTATAAAATTTAAGAGAACAGGGCGCTGACCACTACTGTACCTACAAACAGCACACTTAGCGAGAACAGGTATAAAAAGCTGATAGGTATAAACCGGAGCAATGTGCCCAGAAATGGTTGTTTATACACACGCAGCATAGCCAGGAACAAGTACAACATCCCGATCCAGAAAACCCAGGTGTCAACATCGAGGCTGTGTATGACATACTCTACGGCCAGCGCAGCTATAGTTAGTATAAAGAAGAAAGTATGAAAGTGAATGGAGAACATCAGGTGCTCCACATAGTTGCGGCCCTTTCTACGGTAAAAAAGGTAAAGTATAAACCCGAAGAATGGCATCAGAATAAACATCATGAAGGACGTATTCTTCAGCAACTTCTGGCTCGATTCCTCCTCGTTAGATGTGAAATTTTTAAACTTTTCTGTTAACTCCTGCAAAAACGGACTATCGATCGACTGTGTCAGCGAATCTGCTACAGCTTCCCGGCTTATAGTTGCTGCTGTTGTATCGCCCCGCATATCCATCACTTCTATTTCGGGCATGATGGGGTTATTGTTTTCGGCTTCGTAGTTAGCACCTGAGCGTAGCGCCAGCACAAAAAAGAAGATGATGCTTACAAAAACATATAACCTGAACGGCGGTACAAAAGAGGCGCGTTCGCCTTTGTTAAACTTCTCTGTCAGGAGGCCCGGCTTAAAAAGGAGCAGCTGTAGTGTCTTCCATACTTTGGTATCGAAGTGCAGGGTACCTTCAAAAAACTCGGTTATCAGGTGCTTTACAGGTACATTAAGGTCATGGTTTTCCTGTCCGCAGTTTGGGCAGTAGTTGTTTACATCTTCAAAAATATAACCGCAATTGGGGCACTGCGAAAACTTGCGTCTAACTTTAGGCATGAGGCAGCTACAGAAATTTATACTTCAAATATAGGGTTATATGTATTATCTGGTACAATACATACCCACTGTGGATAAAATTTTGACACCCCAAATGTTACGAAACCGAAGTTTTTGGTCTATTTTTTTATCACGTTTTCTCACCCTATTAGCTGCAAACGCACAAACCGGCATATCAGGCTTACGCAAACAGACGTTACAAACGCATAGCAAATAGTCTTGACAGCTATATATAATTCCTGTTGCTTTGTAGAAATCCGATACAACCTTTTCCAAGCTATAAAACAAAAGGCAGCTCTAAATTATGAGGTCTGGCAACAGGTCCGTTGTGTTGCAATTTTGCAAAAATAAAGTGTTAGAGTTTGTGGGACGGGCGTGCACTTGCTTAAGCGGGTTGCACGCCTGTTTTTTTATACTGATATAACACAGGTCGTACGAATAGCATAATTCAGTAATCAAAAAAGAGCTGCCCTAACCAGAGCAGCTCTTTTATTTATAGTTTCACGATCTTGGTTGAGCCACTGCTCTTATCGGAATCCCACCAGAGTATGTAAACTCCTTTCGCGAGTCCTTTCATATCGAATTCGAGAGGGAGATTAGCATCGTTAAAGGTTAACGTAAAGCTACGCACAACCCTGCCGGTGGCATCGCTTAGCAACATCTTAACAGGCGTATTACGATCTACCATAAACCGTATCGTAAACATTTCCTCTTCGCCTACCGGGTTCGGGTAAGCCTCGAATACATACAGCGCACCCGGGTCCGTAACTCGCACTCTTGTTGTGTAACTGAATGAGCCGTCGCTGTAAATTACTTTTAACCGGTAGTAACCTGTTCCCGGCAAGGGCTCGGTATCAGTAAATTCGTTAATGTCGGAGGCATTTACAGTTCCTATTTCGGTAAAAGTGCTGCCGTCTTCACTTCGTTCTATAATGTAGCGTACTATGTTTGCTTCTGAAGTTGTTACCCAGCTAATGGCTACATCGCTTTCTACAAAGCGGGCCTGTATAGTTTCAATTTCTTCGGCCAGGTTACATTCTCCATCCAGCTTCGGCTGCATAACCGGTTGCTTACAGGCTGCAGCCACATTCTCCTGCTGGCTTTGGGCTATCACAAACTCTCCGCCCTCAATGTCGGCTTCGCTCAGGTCGCGGTAAGCTCTCTGAAATTCCAGGGCAAAATGCATTACAGCTTCGTTAGGCAATATAACGTGCCCTAACTGGTGGGCATGACCCAGTTCGTGCAGCATTACGGTTTCAAAATCAAACTGTCCTTCGGCGGGCGGGCCCGGGCCATATTGCCAGGTTATACTATTGTTTATCTCCATATCAAATTCGGAGAGCCACCAGTTTATTACCCCGGTTGCCAGCACCCGGCACCCGTTATACTCACTAAAAGTACGGGCAAGCACATTCTCGCCAACCACAGAGCTGGAAGCAAACCCGATTACCGATAAGTCATCCCGCTTTCTTGACTCGGCAGTAGTAGGTGGGCCTATTTTCCAGTTTACATTGGTAGCGCACACCCAACTGTTCATGGCACGGGCAAACCCTTCGCGGGCTGCGGCCCTGTTCTGTAAACTTGGAGCAAACTGTATCGTGTAACCGCCATTTCCATCCACATCGATCATAGCAGGTTGGTAAGATATCTCATCCTGGTAAATGTTACTATAGGCAAATCGTATCTCTATTCGGTCGAGGGAGATAGCCGAGAGGCCATCGCCAGCCGTTACTTTGATCGTGCCTGTACCTGCCGTTCCGCCATCTTCACCAGCAGAAGGTATGTACATTTTTATCTGCGTGTTCGTCCACGATATATAAGCATCAACCGGAGACACCGTATAGCTATCGCCTCCATCATCTGCATCTTTAAAAGCCACATTGCCATTACCGCGTTCGCTGCCAAAATCAGTACCATTTATAGTTAAAACAGTGCGCGTTCCGGCAGAGGCAACTCTGGGGCTAAACGAGGTAATAACGGGAGCCTGCGCCTGGTCGGCACGTTGGGTTTGCTGTTGCGGGCGAGCTTTTAATTGCTCGTTTATAGTTATGGTTTTATAGTTTACACCGGTTTTGCGGGAGATGGCATTATATACCTGCTCTACAGAGCTATATTTATCAAAAACGCCATTCGCAATGTGGGTGTGCGTATCGTACTGAATAAAGCCCTGCTCGCTGCCATATGGTTTTGCAACGTTTATAGTTTTGCCTGGCGAGCCGGTCAGCTTCTGCTGCTTCTTTAAAAAGAACATGCCCTGCTGCCCTTTCTTTAGTTTTAAACCTACCGAGTATACATGCTTTACTAAACCAACGGTGCCGCCTTCGGTTATCAACTCCAGTTGCTCTTCCTGCACGGTGCCTTTAAATACTTTGTAAATTTTCAGGATGTTGGAAGTATAGATGCGCTCACGGGGCTCATCCCAGAAAGATGTTGTGGAGATCACTTCTGCTTCTACTACCATATCGGCAGCCTGCACACGCTCTTCGAGGCTAAGCGGGATCATGTGCATTCGGTTATCGGCAAAGGCTGCCTGGGTGAGCAGCAGGCCAAGTAAGAGTAAAAAGAACCTGGAACAGGTATTGGTAAACAGTACTGAATACCCTGTTAAAAGTTTATTCATAAGTTTTACTTAAAAGTATAGCTAAAAAAGGTGCAGATGATACCAGTGTTTGTACAGCTAAAATGTTTACGCAAAAAGTAAGGTAAAAGTATAGCTATTCTGTTGATACACTGAGTGGTCAAGTTAGTAATATTCTGTAAATCGTATACATCCGGAAATCCGGAACATTTTATAGAATAGTTTTATACTTCAGCTATTAATGGCTCAGCGCCGATTTTATCATGATAAATTCATTGATATTATCGGTGTTGATGACGCCGGCAAGCCTGCCATTTTCAAGTACAGGGTAAAGTGGCGCGCGTGTTTTTTGCAGCTCCGTATAAGCAGCCGACAATTTATCGGTTACGCTGAAAGCCACAAACTCCTCCGACATTATATCAGCAACAGGGGCAGTCATTTTATCTTCTTTAATAGCCTGTATCAGTTGGCTTCGGGTAAGTGTGCCTACAACTTTCCCATCATTCTCAACTATAAACTCATGCTCCGAGCCCATCAGCAGTTTTTCTATTGCGTTCTGTACGGTCTCCTCCGGCGATAGCGAAACGTAATTCGTCATCATACCCTCGCGTACACTGTGGCCACGCAAAAAATCCAGGTGCTGCACCATCATGTTCTCAGAATAAGCACCAAAGAACACGAACACGCCAATGAGCACCAGGAACGGATTTGAGAACAACCCATAGAACACAAACACAATGGCAAGCAACTGGCCAAGGTTAGCCGCTATCTGGGTGGCACGTACACGCCCCAACTTAAAAGCAAGCAGAGCACGAAGCACACGTCCGCCATCCATCGGGAAAGCAGGTATAGCATTAAACAGCACCAATATTACATTTACAAAAAGCAGCAGATAGAAAAAGTTGGCAGGCGTAATACGCGTAAAAAACGCCTCGTCGGGCACGTTTTGCAGGCCGGGCAGCGCAAGCCAAAGTATAAAAGCGATCACGACATTAACGGCCGGGCCGGCAAGGGCAACCATAAGCTCCTTTTTCGGACTTTCGGGCATACGCTCCAGGCTGGCCACGCCACCTATAGGCAACAAGGTTATCATTCTGGTTTTGATGCCATACTTACGCGCAGTCAACGCATGCCCCAGTTCGTGCAGCACTACACACAAAAAAACAGTCAGCACAAACCCGATCGAGAGCAGAATAGTATTCAGGTCGTTGCCGCGCTGGGCTTCTGTAAAAGCCACCCAACCCAGCAAAAGCACAAAGGTCCAGTGCACCAGTATTTTAATACCGGCTACGCTACCCAGTTTAAGCGACCATTTCATAGTAAATCAGCAATGTATAGTATAATTAGCGTAACGGTGCAGGCATGCTTTTGTTTACGCCCCTTATCAGCCTGGTTTATTTGTTTTGCCTACTTCCGGCTGCAACCTGAACCAACGGTAACCATAAGCCGAAAGCTTTACGTCCCCGTCAACAGGCATATCATACCCCTGGTTACTAAATATCTCGGATAAGTGCTGGCCTTCAACTTTTAGCTCGTTCAGGTTAACAGTGCATGCTTTGTCGTGTAAGTTATGTACCATTATAAGAGTAGTTTGCAGGCAACAACTATGGGCAAATACCTTCCGGGTCCCTGCATCCAGAATAGTGAACTCGCCGCTGCCAACTTCGGAGCACTGCCTCCTTAACCGGATAAGGCGCTCTATCCAATTCAGGAAGGATGCCGGGTCCCGTTGCTGGTCTGCCACATTTATGTTTTTGTAACCATACTTCCCTTTGCTGATCACCGGCCTTATTAGCTCCCCATCTGTGTCAGAGAAACCGGCATTGGGCATATCAGACCATTGCATGGCAGTGCGCACGCTGTTTCGTTCAGGCAGGCTCAGGTCGTCGCCCATTCCTATTTCTGCGCCATACTGTATCATGGGCGTGCCCGGCATACTAAAAAGTAAACTATAAGCCAGCTCGTGCCGCTCACGGCTACCACCCAGCATTGGCAATAACCTACGCCTGATGCCACGGCCAAATATCTTCATGTCTTCGCTGGGGGCAAAAGCCTTGAAGGCATCTTCCTGCTCCGATTGCTCCAGGTCTTCCAGATTCAGTTCATCGTGGTGCCTTAAAAAGTTAAGCCACTGCGAAGTATAATCTTTATCGGGGAGCATGCGCAACCCTTTGGCAATAGATGCGCCTTCTTTTCGGGCAAAAGCCAGGAACATATGCTGGTTCAGCAGGAAGTTGAACATCATGTGCATCCGCTTCTTCTGCTTAAAAAAAGAACCTACAACATGCGGGGGGCCTGATGCCTCTGCCAGCAGAATAGCGTCCTGGCTGTGCATGTTAATGAACTCGCGCATGTCCTCTATCAGGTCATAGAACTCGTCCTTATCTCTTTCGCTATCGCTTTGCACCAGTATATGGGCGGCATCTACTCTAAAACCTGCTACGCCCATTAACAGCCAGAAGCGCATAATGCGGTGTATCTCTTCGCGCACGGCCGGGTTAGCAATATTTAAGTCTGGCTGATGCGCATAGAACCGGTGATGGTAAAACATTTTAGCTTCTTCGTCCCAGGTCCAGATGCCATCCTGAAACTCGGGGAATGCCGGACTGCCAACTTTTTCCTCAGGTTTCTCTTTAACCCAGGTATAATAGTCGCGGTATCTTGAGTTTTCGTCTTTGCGTGCCTCCTGAAACCAGGGGTGCTGGTCGGATGTATGGTTGATGACAAGGTCGACGAGCACTTTCATGCCGCGTTCGTTGGCCTCTTTTATAAATAACGCAAAATCACCGAGGTTGCCCAGCCTGCTGTCGATGTTATAGTAATCCATTACATCGTAGCCATTGTCGCGATTGGGTGTCGGGTAAAACGGCAGTAGCCACAGGCAGGTAACTCCTAAGGTGCTCAGGTAGTCCAGGCGGCTTATCAACCCTTGAAAGTCACCGATCCCATCTCTGTTCGAGTCCTGGAAGGTTTCTACATCAAGGGCATAAATAACAGCGCGTTTATACCACAGGTCTTTTTCTTTCATCTGATATGGTCTTTATTTTAACCGGCAGGATATGCCATGGTACTAAGCAATGCATTCTCCGACTGCCGCGAGTCGAGGCGGGTATGCTGCACCACAACCGGCACATCCGATTCAAATACACTGGCATAGTCGGTATCAAGCGGCACCGGTTCCGGTTCTTTGAGATCGTTAAAGCGAAGGTGTTTTGTCCGTTTGGCTTCCACTGTTACTTCGTAAGGGCCTATCGGGTCCCGGTCGCTGAAGTATATCCAGACCTTTACATGTGCATCCTGGTCGGAGGTGTTTAAGATACATGCTGTTTCGTGGCTGGTAAACTGTGGCTCGGGGCCGTTGCTGTATGCCGGAATATACCCTTCGGCAATGGCCCACACTTTATGTCCGATCGCTTTTTGCATAGTTTTATCGATTTTTATATTGATTTTGCAGTAGTATACACTACGGCTATACTTTATAGTATGGTTCAGACACAACAAGAAAGCAGATGAACTTACAGCAACGTGGCTTTGAACAGGAGATGCAATTCCAGGCTTCGAGGAGCGGAGGTGCCGGCGGGCAAAATGTAAATAAAGTGGCTACAAAAGTGGAGCTCAAGTTCCATGTGGAAACATCTGCCCTGCTAACCGACGACGAAAAGGCCCGGATACAACAAAAGTTAGCTAACCGTATAAACAACGAAGGCTACCTGCAGGTAGTTTGCCAGACAGAACGTAGCCAGCTACAGAATAAGGAGCTATGCATTGAACGGTTTTATGAGCTGGTACGGCAGGCGCTTACACTACAGAAAAAGCGTACGGCATCTAAACCAACAAAGGCATCGGTCAGGAGGCGGCTTGAGGGGAAAAAGAAGCAGGCAGAGAAAAAAGCGAACCGTGGCTACCGGGGAAATTACTGATTAGCCCGGCACTTATACCAGTATAAAAAGCAAACGGAGCAGTTTAAGGCTGCTCCGGCGCTTACAATTTGTGAACGAGGACGTTAGGCTTGGTATTCTGGCGGAGTACCTATAGTTTGCCTACCGTTATGCGAACATAAATAATAACCTGTAAAGTTTATTATGTGGCATGTTTTTTCAACTATAACTTAAAGTATAGCAAGTGCTTATGGCTTAACCGCTTCCACCATCAGGCCTTCGCGGGTATCTAATTTATCTACATCAACTATATTACCGCTCCGGTAAGTACAGCGCGCCACATCTCTGTAGCCAACTGCTTCTAACAGCTCTGTCATTTCAGCCAGATCGTACATGCATCTGTGGTTAGAGAAAGCGGGCAAATACCCCTGGTGCTCTATTGTTACAAAATGCTGGATGGCATGCTTGTTATTCCCGCTTTTATACTTGTCCACAGCTTCCTGTATCGCATTCACCTCATCTTCCAAGTTCGGAACACAGATCCGGATCATGCCGCCCGGCTCGGTAACCCTGAAACATTCTTTCAGTAAATTAATGGCCTGGTCTTTAAACAAGTGCTCAAAAAAGTGCGATGAGTAAATATTAGGTACACTGTTATCAAAAAAAGGAATGCCATAATTTAACTCGTGGTGTATAAGCTTCATGGTCTTCAGCTTATCCATACATTCCTCCTCGTGGCTGTTGGCCAGGTTAATGCCTTTTGCCACCGATTTAGGCACCAAAGCCGGATATTTGTTTAGCACATAGTTGGTTAACCCTCCATCTATCCCGATCCAGTTTGGCGGGTTCTCAACACCACAGCCCAGGTTAAGGCCGTTAAAGTTTCTGGGAAAATCGTATTTCCTTTTCTTTTTAAGACTTAAAATAAATGGATTTACTACATCCCATGCCACAACTTTAAGTATTTCTTTTGTGTTCATAGCGGTAATATTTAATAACAGGTTAGGGTAATGATGCAAGCCGGCTTACTTTATAGTTGGGCTGGGCTATTCTAATTTTTATAGTTTCAGCGCAATAAATTACTCAGGCATACTTTCTGCTAAGAGTAGATTATACCTATTACAATTTCCTATAATTATTTTAATTTTTTCTTATACTTTGTACGCAAACAAAAGTTGTGCAAAGCTTTACTAAATTCCTGAATATCATACTTATGAGACCTTTTTTCCTGCTGATACTTTTATTTGTTACCACTTCACAGATAGTTGTTGCCCAGAAATACCGCACAGCTGTTGGGCCCCGCTTCGAGAGCAATAAAATAGGCCTTTCGGTGCAGCAAAAAGTACATGAGCGGGGCACTATAGAAGGTATAGCCTCGCTGGGTGAACGCGAGTATAGCGGGACTTTACTTTACGAATGGCATTTCCCGCTGCTGGGCGAGCGTTTTAATTATTACCTGGGTGCTGGCGCACATGTGGGCAACTTAAAAGACCAGGGTGTTTTTACTGGTGCCGATGCCATACTGGGTATCGAGTATAAAGTAAATGGCCTGCCCTTCCTGTTATCTGCAGATATAAAACCGGCTTTTCATATAAGCCATGAAGACTGGGTGGGGCTATCGTCCGGGGTATCGATCAGGTATGTTATAGTAAAAGAGAAAAAGAAGAAAAACCCGATCTGGCCATTCGGTAAAAAAGACACGGATAAAAAGAAACGGAGATCTGACGACGATAAGCCAACCATTTTCGACATCCTGAAAGGAAAAGAACAGTAAGCCCCAAAAGCAAAAAGCCCGGCGGGGACCGGGCTTTTTAAATAAGTGCAAACATGCTGTAGCGGTATGTTTGTTTTCTAACAGTTGGTTTAGTTGTGTAAGTCCGCAGCAGTAGGGTGCTGCATCAATACTACTCTAACCGCTAAAGCTTTAGTTGGTTAAAACGGTTGCTTGCACTTATACTTAGAAATAGCCTGCAGGCATATTTCACAGGGTTACTATGCACTCTAACACCTAAAACATGCAACCCTGCACAACAAAAATAGCGCATCTTTTCATCCCGGTCAAGGCAATCGTATAGTGGTTTGTAACGTGCCTTTACAAACAGCCAAACACTTAAAAAGTGTATACACTGCCTGTAAACAAACATTTTAGGGCAAAAAAATGCCGCCATTTTGTTCATTTCGTAACATTGGCGGCATTTTTTTAAGTAAAATAATTTTTATTCAGAGGGAATTTTGGCCTGCCGGCAGAACTATCAGGCTATAGTTGTGAGGTGTACCGGCGAATTTGGCAGCCTGGCAGAGTTTACAGGCTGTTCAGTTGGTGTTGGGTCTGTTAGTAAGCCCCTTGCATGTTGTGCTCTATCCTGCCCCAGGTAAAAGCATAGCAGCAGCGCAAACAAAAGGAATAAGGTTTTCATAGGTTAATAGGTTTAACAGGTTTAGATAGAGGCGGATTTATAGTTATGCACGATAGGCAACTACTTCTACTTCGGGTAGCAGGTTCGGGTAGTGCTCTACCTCGTTTAACTCCTGCTGAGCTTTCAGCTTCTGGGCATCATCAATATATTCTTTTGCGCCTAATACAAAGGCTACGATCAGGGCAGCAAGCAAAACAACAATTCTCATAGTTTTAATAATTATAGGTTTGGATAAATTAGTTAGTTAAGGTTATTAGCTTCGGTAGTGCACCACTTCAACAACAGGCAACATGTTAGGCTGAGACTTGTATTGGTTTAGCTCATTCTGGAAGCTGATCTCTTTTTTATCGTCACAAGATTTTTTAACGGTAACTCCGAGACCCAGGAGCAGTACAATGATTAATGCTACAATTTTCATAAGTGATAAGATTTAGATGGTTATAAATTATGTTAGTTATCAATGTTTTGTACCTAATAGATGGTAAGGTTATTTAAAAGGTTGCTTGGGCCTTTATAAATTTTTTTATTCTTGATTGACTTATTACACTTTACATGCCAAACACATTAATTAACTATAAATCAATGCGTTACAAACCAAAACAGTATATATAGATTAAAAAAAGTGTCCGAAGGCGTACACCTTGCTGTTCACTTGCGGACAAAAACCTGCACTATAAGGAGATGGGCAATAAGAAGGGGTATTTTAATACTGACAGCCATGGTGAACTATAGCTAACCAAGGGTGTTATTTTAAAGTATAATCAACTCAACAATTAGTAAATGCCCTTATGCAACAAGTAAAAGGAAAGTTAATTGCGCTAGGCGGTGGAGACGATGAAGGGCTTATTAAGCTTATCCGTGCGGAGATCTGTAACCTGAACTCCCGCATAGAAGTTATCGCAACCGCCACCCCCAAACCTATGGAAGCAATTGACTCGGCAAGGGCTTATAAAGAAGCCTTTGAGGAGTTAGGCTGCAGTAGTGTATCGTTTATGCGCATCGACGAGGAGCACGAAGCCGACACACCAGAAAACCTGGCCCGCATTCAGCAGGCCGATGTTATATTTTTTACCGGCGGCGACCAGCTACGGCTTGCCAAATTTTTAGGCGGCACTAAGCTGTTCGATATAATGCACCGTCGTTTTAAGGAAGAGGACATTATTATAGCGGGCACCAGCGCCGGTGCAGCCGTAATGTCCGACAGAATGATTTATGATGGTTACGGGCATTACTCGCTTATAAAAGGCGAAATGAAAACCACTCACGGCCTGGGCTTAATAAATAATGTATACATCGACTCTCATTTTGCAGAGCGCGGACGCTTTGGGCGCCTGGCACACGCTGTAGCCCACGACCCTACCCACATTGGCATTGGCCTGAGCGAGGAAACCGGTATCATAATTAAGGAAGGCGACCAGGTAGAAGTGTTTGGCCCGGGTGTGGTAACTATAATTGATGCGAGCAAAGTAAAGTTTTCGAGGGTACGCAAAGCGCGCGAGAACGAACCTATAGCTGTAGAGAACTTAGTCATGCACCTGCTTATAGAGGGCTACCGCTATTGCCTCCGCGACCACCTATTCCAGCCGATAGAACATTCGGCGCCCGTAAACAGCCAGCCAGTAGAAACTCAGCTATCTTAAACTATAAAGTATAGCCTGCAGTAACAGGCTATACTTTATAGTTATGGTTATTTGCGTTCTTCGTTCTGTAGTTCGATGTTAATAGCCACTCCTGCCCTGGCGCCTTCGGCGGCGGCAACTATAACCAGCTGCATGTCGCGGGCAGCATCGCCGGCTACAAACAGGCCTGGTATATTGGAGTGCTGTTGTCTGCGGGTCTTTATAACGCCTTTGCTTGTAAACTCGCAACCAAGCTGCTTACCGAGGTCCGATTGCTGAGAGCTGCCCGTTGAAAAGAACATGACCTGGTGCTCGCGTGCGCCACCATTAGCCAGCAATATTTTCTGAAGCTTGCCATCTTCCCCTTCCAGGCCAGTAATTTTTTCGGTGCACACTTTTACTTCGTTCCGTTTCAGCAGGTCAAGGTCTACATCGCGCAGCTTGTTTGTGCCATCGGTGTAAAGGGTAATATCAGGGCTCCATGTTTTCATAGAAAGCGCCTGCCCGATACCGTCACGATCCTTGCCATACACAGCTATAGATTTATCACGGCTCTCCCAGCCATCGCAATACTGGCAGTGGTGCACGCTAATACCATAAAAAGATTCCACACCTTCTATCTCAGGTAACCGATCTTTAAGCCCGGTGGCTAACAGCAGCTTTTTACACTTATAAACTGTTCCATCTTCATCGTTCAGCACAAAACACCCTTTCGAGTGTGTGGCCGTTTCTATCTTTTTATCCAGTATCTCTATATTATACTTTTGTAGCTCGGCACGGCCCTTTTTTATAAAGTCGCCCGGAGGCATTCCATCGCTATTTAAAAAGCCATTCATGTACTTTGCCCATCGGTTACGGTGCTGCCCGTTATCAAACACGATCACTTTTCGACGGCAACGACCCAGCAACATAGCTGCATTAAGCCCGGCCGGTCCGCCACCTATTATTATTATATCATACATAGTTATGTTCTCTCTTCCGGATTTGTAAGAGTATGTAAACGTATAGCCGACTGAACAGATACTAACCAGGCAAAAAATAAATGCCCTGGGGCAACTCCATACTTAAAAAACATACGTGCCCGGTAACACAATTTATACTTGCTATGAAAGCCATTAAAGCCGCTTTGCGAGGGTGTAGAGCCATTTTATAGTTGTTTTTCGACCGAACCGAAAAAATATTTGAAAAAAGAGCCTTTCTGCATTAGGCTGCAGCTATATTATTTCTATATTTGTTTAGACTAACTAACCACTTTAATTAAAAGTCGCATTTTATGAAAAGCAAAATCTTAGCCTTGCTGGGCAGCACCCTGCTAACGGGCACAGCCATTGCCGGCGGATACCAAGTGAACCTGGCGAGCCAGCGACAGATCGGTATGGGCCACACTGGTACCGGTTTAAACACAGGAACATCCAGCATCTTTTTTAACCCTGGTGCTATGGCGCAAGCCCGTAACGGAATAACTATAGGTGCCAGTGCCATCGTTTCTAAAATTGCTTACGAGGCTCCGGAAAGCTACAACACTGTAATGGCCGATAACCCAACTGGTACGCCTTTCCAGGTGTATGGTGTGTATGGCATCACTGATAAATTAAAAGCTGGTTTAGGCGTTTATACTCCTTTTGGCAGCACTGTGAACTGGGGTACTGAGTGGAATGGCCGTTTCGGATTAAACGAACTGTCGTTGAAGGCTATTTTTGTGCAGCCAACGCTTAGCTACCAGATAACTGAAAAATTAGGCATAGGTGCTGGTTTTGTATACTCTTTTGGTGGTGTAAACCTGCAGCGCTCTATTCCGCTTGAAAACAACGAAGGCGAAGCAAGTGCTGAGCTTGATGGTGATGCTAGCGGCTTTGGCTATAATGTGGGTATCTTCTTTAACCCAACCGACAAACTTTCTTTCGGCTTAAGCTACCGCTCTCAGGTTGATATGGAAGTAGAAGACGGTACTGCTACATTCACTGTACCTGCTTCTGTGCAGTCGCGCTTCCCGGCAGGTGGCACCAGCTTTAAAGCAGAGCTACCATTGCCATCTACTTTAACATTAGGTATTGGCTTTAACCCAACCGATAAATTAACACTTGCTGTAGATGTTAGCCGTGTTGGCTGGAGCGCTTATGAGCGTCTTCGTTTTGACTATGGTGCAGATGTAAATGGCAGCAACTTTACTGAGAACGCCCGTAACTACGAAGATTCTTACATTTACCGTATCGGTGCAGAGTATAACGTAACTGAATCGCTTGCCCTGCGCGCAGGTGCTTACTTAGACGAAACTCCTGTACAGGATGGTTACCTTACTCCAGAAACTCCGGATGCCGACTCACGCGGTCTTTCTGTAGGTTTAGGCTACTCAATCAACGAAAACATCAGCCTGGATGCTTCTTTCCTTTATATCAACAAAAAAGAAAGAACAGACCAGGGTAACCTGTCAGGTGGTGTACCAGGCACTTTCAAGTCTGTAGCTTACATACCAGGCGTTGCTCTTAACTATAACTTCTAATTTTCCTGTTAAATCGATATGAAGAATTTTATTTATAAATCTGGTATGCTGGCGCTTTTTGCCGGTACACTTGTAAGCTGCGACCCAGAGATCGATTCGCCGAACCCAACATCAGGCCAGGCTAATTTCGAAACATATGTAGCACTTGGTAACTCACTTACCGCCGGTTTTGCCGACGGTGCTTTATACCTGGAAGGTCAGCAAAACTCTTATCCGGCGCTACTTGCCCAGCAATTTGCAAAAGTAGGTGGCGATGATAATTTTATGCAGCCATTAATGCCTGCAGGTGTTAGCCTTGGTAGCCCGATCATTACAGCTACAGGTGCAGTTGTGCCACAAAAGCGCGTTTTAAAAATACAGGCTGACTGCGCTGGCACTGTAGGTCTTTCTCCGGTAGAGGCTGGCGAAAGAGCGCCTTACCCTAATGCATTTTTAGGTGCTGCTCCTACGCAGCAGGGTCCTTATAATAACATGGGTGTACCTGGTGCGAAATCTTTCCACCTGCTTGCACCTGGTTATGGTAGCCCGGCTGGCTTGGCTAACGGAACTGCAAACCCATTCTTTGTGCGTTTCGCATCGTCTCCGGCAACAAGCGTTATAGCTGATGCTGTAGCCCAGAACCCTACTTTCTTTACACTTTGGATCGGTAACAACGACGTGTTGGGCTATGCTTTAGCTGGTGGTAACGCCGAGGCTCCGACTGCTGAAAACCCTTCACCGAATTACCCAACCAACCCTACTGCCTTTGGCCAGTACATTGGGGCATTGGTACAGCAACTTACTGCTAATGGTGCAAAAGGTGCCTTGGGTAACATTCCGGATGTATCTAAGATCCCTTACTTTACAACCGTACCTTACAATGCACTGGTACTTACTTCTGAGGAAGCTGCCGGCTTAACAGCTGCTTATGCTGCACAAGGCTTAACACATATTACATTTACTGAAGGCGCTAATGGCTTTGTAGTACTGGAAGATGGTGTGCCACGTAAACTGGTTGCAGGCGAACTTGTTCTCTTAACTGCTTCTGACCTTGTTAAGTGTGAAGGTAAAGGCTCTATGGCTCCTCTTGGAGATGAGTACGTACTTTCTGCCGCTGAACTGGCTATTATTAAGGAGCACACAGATGCTTACAATGCCGCTATCAAGCAAATTGCTGATGGTAATGGCTTAGCACATGCTGACTTCAACGCCTACTTAAACAGAGTATCATCAGGCTTTATGCTGAACGGTGTAGGTTATAACAGCTCGTTTGTTACAGGTAATATCTTCAGTTTAGATGGTATCCATTTTACTCAGCGTGGTGCTGCTATGGCTGCTAACGAATTTATTAATGTAATTAACGCAAAGTATAATGCCCGTGTACCGAAGGTAGACGAGACACAATACAGCACAGTTGTATTCCCGTAAGTATAACCGTTACCAAACTATAGAAAGCGCCTCTTCTCAGAGGCGCTTTTTTTATACCTATAGTTCGTCGAGTAATAGCTCAGGTTCGTCTGTAAGGCATGTAAGTTCGCCGAAACCTACAGAGATAAATATTACTATGCTGGCATATTGTCTTGATTTAAGCTAATTTTAAAATGAATAAAAGCATTTATAGCAAGCGCTTTTATCGCAAACAGTATCATTTTATACGATAACACATGAAACGTAAAATTTTTGCCTGCCTTGTTTGGTGCGCAACTAGTGTTGCAGCACTGGCCCAGGGCAACAAGATCGAGTTCACGGAGTACACGCTCCCAAACGGACTACATGTAATCCTTCACCAGGATAACTCTACTCCAAACGTAGCTGTATCGGTGCTTTACCATGTTGGCTCTAAAAACGAAGTAAAAGGCCGTACCGGTTTTGCGCACTTCTTTGAGCACCTGATGTTTGAAGGAACTGATAACATTGAGCGTGGCGAGTATATGAACATGGTACAGAGTGCAGGTGGTGCACTTAACGCCAATACATCTTTCGACAGAACGTATTACTACGAATTGCTGCCATCGAACCAGGTTGCCCTTGGTTTATGGATGGAAGCAGAGCGTATGAAGAACGCAAAAGTAGACGAAGTTGGCGTTGAGACTCAGCGCAAAGTAGTGCAGGAAGAAAAACGCATGCGCGTTGACAACCAGCCATACGGAACTATACTTCAGGAAACTTTCGGACTTGCTTATAAGGAGCACCCTTACAAAGTAACCCCGATCGGTACTTTCGAGGACTTAAACAATGCTAAAATTGAGGAATTCCGCGACTTCTACAAGACGTTCTATGTGCCTAACAACGCAACACTTTCTATTGCAGGCGACATTAACGTAGAGGAAACCAAGAAACTGATAGAGCAGTATTTCGGCAGCATTCCGAAAGGCACAAAAGAGATACCAAGACCAACTATAAAAGAGCCTAAGCAAACAGAAGAGCGTCGTAAGATCGTTTATGACAACATTCAGTTGCCGGCAGTTATACAGGCTTACCACATTCCGGCACAGGGCACTCCAGACCACTATGCTTTATCTATGCTGACTACGCTGCTATCTGGCGGCGAGAGCGCACGCTTGCCTAAGGCCCTTGTTGATAAGCAGCAGAAAGCTGTAGCGGCTTTGTCTATCCCTTTCCCAACCGAAGATCCGGGCTTGTTCCTGACCTATGCTATTGCCAACGTAGGCATTGAAGCGCAGGCACTGGAAGATGCCATGAACGTAGAGATCGAGCGTATCAAAACGGAGACTCTTAGCGATAAAGAGTTCCAGAAACTACGCAACCAGATCGAAAGCCAGTTTGTGCAGCAGAACAGAACAGTTGCCGGCCGTGCCGAAAACCTTGCTAACTACCATGTATATTATGGCGATGCCAACCTGGTAAACACAGAGCTTGACCGCTACATGAAAGTTAAAAAAGAAGACATTCAGCGTGTGGCTAAAGAATACCTGACCAAGAACAACCGTGTAGTACTTCACTACCTGCCAAAGTCAGCTGAACCAAAACAGTAATTTCAGACAAAAGACTTTATGACAAAAGAGGTTATAGCTATACTGGTATAGGTCTTTTGTCCATTGTCAAACAGTCATTTGTCAAGTATAAATCATAATAGATATCATGATGAAAAAGTTATATAGCCTACTGGTGCTGTTCCTGGCGCTGGTAGTTGTTGCCCAGGCACAAACAAAACAGTCTCCGCCGCCTGCGGGGCCGGCCCCTAAAATTGAGCTGGGCCAGTACAAGCAGTTCACACTAAAGAACGGCCTGAAAGTATATGTGGTAGAAAACCATAAGCAGCCAGTAGTATCAATGTCTTTAGTGCTGGACAGAGACCCGATACTGGAAGGCGATAAAGCTGGTTATGTACAAGCAGCTGGCCAGATGATGCGTACCGGTACTACCAACCGCACAAAAGACCAGTTTGATGAACAGGTTGACTTTATAGGTGCAAACCTTTCGTTCAACTCATCAGGTTTCAGCGCTTCGGCTCTTAAGAAACACCTGCCAACCCTGCTTGACCTTACTTCTGATGCCTTGTTAAACCCTAAGTTTACTCAGGAAGAACTGGATAAGATCAAAAAGCAGATGCTGGCCGGCCTTGCTACGGAAAAAGAAAACCCGGATGCCATCGCCAATAAAATTCGCATGATGCTGCTTTATGGCAAAGACCACCCATACGGTGAGATGATGACCGAGGAATCTGTTGAGAACATTTCTTTAACTGATATCCAGAACTACTATAGCACTTACTTTAAACCAAACATTGGTTACCTGGCTATAGTTGGCGACATCACTCCTAAAGAAGCTAAAAAGCTACTTAACAAATCGCTGAAGAAGTGGAAGAAAGGTACTGTACCAACTCAGAAATTTGAATTGCCTGCAGCTCCTTCTAAAACCCAGGTAGTTATAGTTGATCGCCCAAGTGCCGTACAAACCTCACTTTCGTTTGTGAACCCAGCAGACCTGCAGCCAGGCGCACCTGATGCTGTTGCAGCTCAGTTAATGAATGCTATACTTGGTGGTGGCAGCTCTGCCCGTTTGTTCATTAACCTGCGCGAAGACAAAGGTTATACGTATGGTGCATACTCATCACTTTCAACGGACGAGATACTGGGCCGTTTTAATGCTTCTGCCAACGTACGTAACGCCGTTACCGATAGCGCTGCAACCGAGTTCATTACAGAACTTAGCAAGATCCGTAACGAGCAGGTATCTGAAAAAGAACTAAGCTACGCAAAAGCATACATGACCGGTAACTTTGCACGTGGCCTGGAGAACCCGGCTACTGTTGCGGTTTATGCCATTAACACTGCCCGTTACAACCTGCCAGCTGATTATTATGCAAACTACCTGAAGAAAGTAGAAGCTGTAACTGCAGCCGATGTACAGGCAGCAGCTCAGAAGCATGTTAAGCCAGACCAGATTTACATTGTTGCTGTTGGTAACGCCGGCGACATAGCCGACAAGCTTTCTAAATTTGACAAAGAAGACGGTAAAATAGCTTATTACAATCCTTCTGGCGAAAAGGTAGAGCGTAGCGCTGCCAGCATGCAGGTTCCGGCTGATGTAACTGCTGAAAAAGTACTGTCAAACTACACAAAAGCCATTGGCGGCAAAGCAAGTATCGATAAGGTAAAAGATATTACCGTTACCAGCAATGCTACTATACAAGGTATGCCGCTTGTAATTACGCAGCAGCAAAAAGGCACCGACAAGTTCCTGGCTACTGTTAGCATGAACAATAACCCTCTGCAGCGCCTGATCATTAATGGCGACAAAGGTAAAATGGAAGCTCCGATGCAAGGCGTTAACAAAGAAATGACTGCTGAAGAGGTATCAACCCAGAAACTGGAAAACGATATGTTCTCGCACCTGCGTTACGATAAGTTTGGTGTTAAAACCAAAGTTACCGGCATGGAGAATGTAGATGGCAAAGCTGCTTACATTGTAGAAACAGAACAGGCAAACGGCCAGAAAACACTGCACTACTTCGATAAAGCCAGCGGTCTGTTATTGAAAGATGTAAAGAGCCTGCAGTCGCCTCAAGGTGTAATGACGCAGACTAAAACTTACAGCAACTACAAAGAAGTGAATGGTATTAAGATACCGCACACTGTAGAAACAACTGTAGGTCCGCAGGTAATTAAAGCCGAAGTACAGAATGTTGAGATCAACAAAGGCTTAAACGACGACACCTTCAAGATCTAAGTATAAAAGTTTAGATAAGCTGTTAAGTAAAAGCGGCTGCTCCGGTTGGGGCAGCCGCTTTTTTTTATATCTTATAGTTTATACTTTAGTTGATAAAGATCTAGCCCGGGAGCCCAGTAGTCCTTTTCAGATCTCTCTAACACAAAGCCAAGCTTTTCATAAAACGGGTATACCAGCTGCGTGGTGCGCACTACTATAGTTTCAATGCCGGGTGTGTTGGCTATCTTGTTTATCCTGTGTGCTGTCAGTTTGCGGCCAATGCCTTTGCCCTGGTAAGCCGGGTGCACTATGTCCCAGGACAACCTGGCATTTTGCTCCTCCGAGAAATAATTTATACCTCCGCAACCAACTATAACTCCGTTCAGTGCTACTACATAATAGCTTTCCGTTTCGTGGTTGAGGTAATGTATAAAGTCTTTCTCTTCGGATGGATGAAAATAGAGCGGTGTATTTAACCGGAGCAACGAAAGTAGCGCCTCTTTATAACCGGGCACATATGATATTATCTTCATGTTAGAACAGTTCTCCCTGCACCGGTTGTTCATTCTTTTTAGGCACCTTCAACTTAAGTCCGCATTCCTTGTTCATTTTATTTATAAGGTAAATAGCCAGGTCAGGGGCAAGGGTATTGTCAGGCTCGTGCACGAAAAAGTATAGTTGCTGCAAACCGTTATCAAGCCACTGCTTCAGGCGATTTACCCAGGCATCTATTCTGGAGTAATCGGTTGGGTGCAGGCCGTTGCCCACAAACCGCACCATAGCAGTCGGGGTGGTAAGGCGCATGTGCAGCACATCGCGTCGTCCGGCTACATCTGTCAGCACTGTACTAACGTTATACTTCTCCAGCACTTCATAAAGCTTCTGGCTTGCTTCCTCATCTGTAAACCAGTCCGGGTGCCGTAGCTCTACAGCTACAGGTATTGTTTCAGGTATAAATTTCAGAAAATCGGCGAGATCTGGTAGTTGCTCCGGTCCAAAATATGGAGGTAACTGCAAAAAAGAGCAGCCCAGGTTATTCTCTAAGCCCGCAATAGCTTCACAAAACTCACCGGTTAAGCCCTGCGTACTGCGCAAAGCATATTCGTGACTTATTAACTGCGGAAACTTAGGGCAGAACCTGAAATCGGCGGGTACAGAGTTGCGCCACCGTTCTATAGTTGTTGCACCCGGGATATGATAATGCGTACTATTCAGCTCGATGGTGTTGAATTGCTTTGCATACCACAGCAACGAATCTTTTTCGCGCATTGTGCTCGGGTAAATGCCGCCTACCCAGGCTTTGTTTACCCACACGGGTAGGCCAATAAATACTTCGGGCTTAGCATCGGTTTTATGCTGGTTTAGCAATGGAAGTGTATCCGGATGGTTAGCCGGTAAGGTAAAATCAACTCCATCAATGTGCTGTAGTTTTCCGAAATCCATACTGTTGCTTTAAAATACTTATACGTGCTATCCGTTTTATACTTTACACATGAAAGTATGCTATTATCAAAATATTTTAATAAATTTTTTATTGCACTTTCAGCCCTTTCTTATTATTAAAATACCGCTATACTTGCATAGAACACGATTTTGGCATTAAATGACTTATGGCAACTTTGCACCCTACAATGTATCCCCCTACATCTAAAAGGCAATATCGCCGTAAAAGGCTTCGTTTATAAAATTATTCGTAATTTTGCGACTTCACCAACATATACCCTATATGATAAATAATAGAAAGTGCTACCTTTTAACAGTAATCATTTTTCTATTTGTTGGCATCGGCCAAATCTCTTTAGCACAAGAAATTCCTCAGAACCAAACAGGTCCGGCATCATGGTACGGTAGCAAATACCACGGCCGCACCACCAGCAGCGGCGAGCGCTATAATAAAAACGACATGACCGCCGCTCACAAAACACTACCTTTCGGTACTAAAGTTAAGGTTACGAACCTTTCTAACAACGAGTCGGTAGTTTTACGCATTAATGACAGAGGCCCATTTGTAGGCAAACGCATTATTGACGTATCGGAAGTAGCCGCCCGCAAGCTTGGCATGCACCAAAAAGGTATTGCTAAAGTAAAAGTGGAGATCGTAGAGTATAAAGGCAAAACTATTGCAGCAGCTGAGCCAGCTACTTACTCTATCGAGAAAGGCACTTATACTTCGAAAGAACTTGCCTTACAGCAAACACAGAAACTGAAAGCTTTTGACGAAAGTATAGATGTTGAAGTGACTGAAGCTGATGAGCAAGGTGCTAAAGTACATCGCCTTAAGATCGGTAAATTTGCCGATAAGAAAGAGGCAGAAGCCTTTAACGACCTTCTTCGCGAAGAAGGACCGCATGGCGAAGTAAGAGAATCCTAACAGTTTTTAGATTACCAATTAAAAAGCGACTCCTTAACAGAGTCGCTTTTTTTGTTTTATAGTTGGTTCCTGGGACTGATGATAACCCCAAAATGGCTCGTTGTTATTTCGAACAGTGTGCTGCCTATATACTTCTATACTTCCAGTCTTAGTTTTGACGCAAAAGCATCGAGTAGCCTGATAAGTTCGGGAATACACTCCAGGTTTAAGGTGTGGCCGACAGCAGGTATAATTTCGAGTTGTGCATTTGGAAGGGATTCTGTCATAGCCCGGCCCATCTCTGGGGTACAAAGCATGTCTTCTTCGCCGTGCACTACCAACACAGGCACCTGCACCTTTTTAAGCTCCTGCAGGTAATTACCGCTTTCTTCGGTGGCACGCACCAGGTTTAAGAGGCTATCTATACTTGGGCTTTGTGTGGCTTTGCTGTTCTTGAGATTTTCTATGCTGATGACCGGATTCAGGAAATAGCTTCGCCCCAGCACAAAAGGCAGCATCACATCCAGCATCAGCGGGTAACCACCAGCCAGTAAAGCCTGTTTCCAACTATAACCAATGGCATCAAAATAAGCATCTTTGTAAGGGAAAGTAGAAAGCAGCACGCCAGCCTGCGCCAGCTCCGGGTAATTTACCAGAAACCGTTGTGCAACAGCTCCGCCATAAGAAATGCCAACTATAACGGTCTCACGTAAATTCAGGGATTGTAACAGATCAGCTACATCAGCGGCATGCGCTTCAAAACTGCGGTGCTCGGGTGCAGCATCGCTTTGCCCCTGAAATAACAGATCAACCAACACCAGTTTATACTTCTCGCCGAGCGCTTTTATTACGCCACCCCAAGCCGCCGTAGACTGCGATAAACCATTCAGAAAAACGAGTGTCTGGGTTGCGTTTTCGGCTCCATGTATCTCATAGTATAAGCTTAGTCCGTCGGGTAAGTGGTGTCTCATGGTTTGTGGTTTATAGTTGGGTTGATGAAGGCAAAGCTATACGAAAAATCCTGAAAGCAAAATGTAGGAGGCTAATGTGCCAGCAACCATGGCTTAACCAACTACATCGGTAGTAGCAGACAGGAGCTTAGTTTCTGGCACACTGCTATACTTATTTAAAGGCACTATAAACCAGAAACGGCTGCCTTTACCTAGCTCACTGCTCACCTGAATGGTACCGCCGTTTCGCTCCACAAACAGCCTGCAGAGCAAAAGCCCGAGGCCGGTACCCTTTTCGTTGGCTGTACCTTTGGTTGTAACCGCCAGTTGTTCCTGGTTAAAGAGCGAAGCCACTGTTTCCGGTGCCATGCCTGTGCCCTGGTCTTCCACGGATACTTCTGCCATACCTCCTTCTGTTATAGTAGCACTTAATTTTATCTCTCTTCCTGCCTCCGAAAACTTAATGGCATTGTGCAGCAGGTTCCGGATAACAAAGGAAAGCATATTGGCATCAGCGTATACTTTCAAATCTGTAGGTAGATCCAGCTGCCAGTTTATGCCTTTTGCAACGGCGGTATCTTCCAACAGGTCCAGGTTACGCTGCACTACTTCTGCCAGGCATACTTCTTCCGGCTCAAAGCTTACAGTATCGGCAGAGCCTGACTGCGCTGCGGACCATTGCAGCAGGTTTTCGAGCAAGGCCTGTAGGTTACGTACCGATAACTGGGTATGATTTGCCAGTTTCTGCATCTGTTCCGGCTTCATTCTGTCCGAAAAATTGATGAGAATATTCAGGAACGAGTCCAGGGTGGCGAGTGGTGTGCGTAAGTCGTGGGAGATGATAGAGAAGAAGCGGTCTTTGATGCTGTTGATGCGCATAAGCTTCAGTTCGGATGCCTTTAGCTGCCGCACGGTGTGTTTTAGTTCCTGTGTTTTGTGGCGCAAGGCAGCCGTACGGTTCGCAACAGTTATTTCCAGGTCTTTTTTCTGTTGTTCTATCAGGCGTTTGCGTTCTACTTCTTTCTCCAATTCCATACGCTCTTTTTCCAGCACTTTGGCAGCCAGCTCGCTGGTAACTGTATTCAACCTGTAAGCGAGACCTAACGAGAAAAGCACCACCTGCGCTACTATACCAACCTGCGCCGAGTAAACCGTTAGTAAGGTATCGGGCAGCAAGTGCGTTTCTTTCATGATAAAAAGCAAGGCCCCTATCACAAACAGCACGTTGGCAAACAGGAAGTATAGCGCCGGACGATAGCCTTTGTAAAGTGAATACACGCCAACCAGCAACATCACCATTAGCACGGCACCCCCAATTACCCCGATCAGATCCACACAAGCCTGCAGCAGGTCCAACGGCGTGAAGTAGGAAAGTAAACCCATAGCCACAGGTATTGCATAGAGCAGCGCCAGGAAAGTGATCGCCTTATCCCAGAGCGGCATAGTTTGGCGGGTGTTCAGGTAGCTGCGGGTAAACAGTAGCCGGAAGATTCCATTGAAAGTTACGATGAAGGCAAAGCTGTGGGCATTCCAGATCGGGGCTTCGGGCCAGAGCAGTTCCAGCGCAAAACCGTGGTAAAACATAAAGTATAAACCGGTACCGGCAAGCGCCATCACATAGTATAAATAGCTCCGGTCGCGCACCGACATGAACAGCACCAGGTTGTAAAGCGCCATTACAGCAATTATACCTATAAATATTCCCTGCCCCAACAGGCGGTCGTTGTTGGTCTGCACTACTTCATCCGTAGTTTGCAGTTGCAGACTCAGGCGTTGTGGTTTATACAGGTTTATGTCGCCTTGTAGCCGCAGGTATAGCAACACCTTGCTTTGAGGCGCAACCTGCAGGCGCAAGTATGGTTTACTTGATGCGATGCTACGCTCTGAAACAGGAAGTAACTGCCCTGTTTGTTGTTTTATAGTTGTACCGTCGGGTTGTTGTATGAAAAGCTCTATCCGGCTCCAGTCGCCCGCATACAGGTAGCGATCCTGCTGGTGGTTGCTGTTGTTATTAAGTATAAGCCGTACCCAATGCACTGTTTTGCCAGCAAGCAAAGTGGCAGCAGTATCCAGTTGCGTAAAGGGCTCCTGTTTTATAGTCCTGATCGTCTTTTTACCACCCAGGTCGTGGTATACTTGTAGTGGTAGGCGAATTTCCTGGCTCCCAGGTTGCAGATTTACAGTATTAGCCGGCTGCGCAAAACCTACTGGAGCACAGAGCAGAAGTAGCCACATAAGCAGCAGGCTATACTTGATTCCCGAAACTGATCTTGCTTCAACCATAGCTAAATTTATAAATAAAACAGATAGGTTACTATGCCCTGCACTTCCGGATTGCCTTATTTATTTTAATTTACCTATATTTAGTAATAGCAAATGGCACATAAAATAAAACCAGATGCCTTTTTAAGTATAAAAGTATGGCCAAAGTAAAGTTACTTATCGCAGAAGATGATGTAGTGATCGCACAGAACCTCGCGCTCTCGCTGGAAGAACTGGGCTACGAAGTATGCAACACGGTAAGCTCTGGCGAAGAACTGCTTTTGGAGATACACCAGTGCCACCCAGACCTGGTGATACTGGACATAACCCTGGAAGGTAAACTGGATGGCATTGACACAGCAGCTATACTTGCGAAGTCGGCGCAGGTGCCTTTTATTTTTATGACTGCACTTTCGGATAAAGAAACCATAGACCGGGCCAAACAAACAAACCCGCATGCTTACCTGGTAAAACCGTTTGATATACGCACCCTGCAAAGCAGCATAGAAGTTGCCATACACAATGCCGCCCTGCGCTTACAAACAGAAGCACAACCTAACAACACTGCCCCCGCAATAGAGCCTGCAGACAATTTCCTGCTTCAGAACAGCCTGTTCGTTAAAGTAAAAAACCGACTGGAGAAAGTAGCTTTAAAGGAAATTATCTGGGCCGAAGCACAGGACATCTACTGCAACATTAAAACCCAAAATCATATTTACCTGGTTAGCCAGAGCCTTAAAAACCTGGAACAGCGCCTGCCTGCCAAAGATTTTATGCGCGTGCATCGCTCCTACATTGTACGCCTCACGGCCATTGATGCCATTGAAGATAACAACATCCTGATCGGCGGAAAACAAATCCCTATTGGCAATACCCACAAGGATAGTTTACTCAGCAGGCTACAGATTTTATAGTTTGGGGCAGTGTAGAGACGCAATACTTTGCGTCTCCGCTATGAAACTATAGCTATTCTGTTTTTGTGACCGGGGCTTAGTCATCATGGCTTAAACTATAGCTATACATTCACACAAGTATTCCTTCAAAATTCGGCTATTCTGTAATTCTGAATTTTCACCTTACCTTACGAACTCCTGATTTCACCTGATAATATACTGATTTGGCAAGTATAGACGGGGGGCTATGTTTTTTAATGCTTACATTAATAGAACAAAGCTTCACTTATACTACCGTTCTTATGAACAGCTTAGCCCCGTCGGAACTCGTTATTGCTGGTTGGATACTGGTACTTGCATATGCTGCAGTTATCCTGTTTTTTGTGGTGCGCGGCGCCCTGAAGATCCGCTCTATATCCGACTACGCCCTGGGTAGTGTCGCTTTCTCGCCGGTTGCGGTGGGCCTGGCCCTGGCCGCCTCCATGACGAGCGCCGCTACTTTTATCATTAATCCTGGTTTTGTGGCGCTTTACGGTATCAGTGGGGTTATTTCTATGGCTATTGCTTTGCCTGCTGCTGCACTTGTGTCGTTGGTTATACTTACCAAAGGTTTCCGGGCAATGGGCACGGCTGTTAAGGCACAAACGATGGCGCAGTGGATGGGTGCTGTGTATAAAAGCAAGGGCTACACTTTATTCTTTGCCTTTTTATCACTCCTACTGATCACGTTTATAATTTTAATTTGTGTTGGCTTAACAAAAGTGCTGGCCAGTGTGCTTAACCTGAATGAGCTGTATGCCTGTGTCGGTATCGTTGTGTTTGTGTTCGGGTACATGATGTTTGGAGGTGCCAACTCTATGGTATACACCAACATGATACAGGCCGTGCTGATGGTTATAGTTGCCGTTATATTACTTGGCTCTGGTTACGATCACTTTAGCAACGGTGTGCATGGCTTCCTGGATAAATTAACAGCCATAGACCCACTGCTAGCACAGCCAACAAATCCACAAAGCTTTCTCTTCCGGGATAATTTTGAGATCATTTTCTGCCAGATCATTATAGGTATCGCTATCGTTTGCCAGCCACACATCATCACCAAATCGTTGTTGTTAAAGAATGAGAAAGATGTAAATCTATACTTACTGGTTGGCATCGCTACGGAAGCGCTTTTCTTTTTAGTTGTAATAGCTGGCTTGTACGCCCGCATCACCTTCCCGGACCTGACAATCAACGGCACTGCTATACCTGTAGATGGCATTATGTCGGCTTATGTGGTGCAGGAGTTCCCGGTATACATGGGCTTACTGGTTGTGATGGGGCTGATCTCTGCTGGCCTTTCTACTCTTGAAGGATTGATCCAGTCGCTATCCATAACTATAACATCAGATATCATTACGCCTATAGTTGGCGAAAAGGCTGCTGCAAACAGCGTAGTTATAAACCGGCTAGTAATTGTAGCGCTGGCTATCGTTACTATCCTGCTCACCTTCGACCAGCTGCTAAATCCGAACCTTAGCGTGGGTATTTTTGCCCAGAATGGTGTGTATGCTTATTTTTCTGCTGCTTTTGTGCCGGTGCTGTTTGGTATGTTCTTAAAGCGGGTACCACTTATTGCGCCAGTTGCCGCTTCTTTAACATCAGTGGCAGTACATTTTGCGGTGTACTATGGCGGACTTACTTCTTACATGGATGCCCCGGTACGCAACCCTGGTATTGCGGCTGCGCTGGCTATACTTGCCTCGGTGCTGGTAGGCCTTATTTTATACTTTACTTTCCGGAAACCCGCTGTTTTAGAAACGGAAACCGATCCATCAATCAACACTCTTAAAGAAGTGGTTTATGAAAAAGAGCTTTAACAGAACGATACTTTTAGCCGGCCTCAGCTTTATACTTTGCCTGAACGCACAGTGTCAATTACCAGCCACTGCTTCGTCTGGCACCACGACCGATGCTGTTTTTGAGAACCTGAACTATAAATACCCGGCCAAGAAACTAACACTGACCAACGGCACAACTATAGCTTACACCGACCAGGGCAAAGGCTCCGAAACACTTATTTTTATACATGGCCTCGGCAGCTACCTGCCTGCCTGGAACAAGAACATTGAAGACCTCAGCCAGAACTATAGAACCATAGCTATTGACCTGCCGGGTTACGGAAAATCATCAAAAGAAAACATACAGGTAGGCATGGCAGCATATGCACAAACTGTGCTGCAGCTGATGGATAAGTTAAAGATAAAGCAGGCAACACTGGTAGGCCACTCTATGGGTGGGCAAATTGCCATAACAACTGCCTTACAGGCTCCGGATCGTGTAAGTAAACTTGTACTGGCAGCACCCGCCGGCTTAGAGACCTTTACCGAGCAGCAAAAGCAACTGTTTAAAATGACGGTAACACCGGAAAGCGTGCAGAACACCAGTTCCGACAAAGCCGCAGCGAACATAAAGATCAACTTTTACCAGATGCCTGCTGATGCACAGTTTATGGTAGATGACCGCCTGCAGATAGCTAACTCACCGGATTTTGGAAACTATAGTAAGGCCGTAGCCGCCAGTGTAGCTGCCATGGTAGACGAACCGGTGCATGATAAGCTGACCCAACTACAAACCCCAACCCTGATCATATTTGGGGAGCAGGATGCATTAATTCCAAACAAATACCTGAACCCAACTTTAACGACACAGGCAGTAGCAGCCATCGGCAAAGAGAAGATAAAGAACAGTGAAGTGGTGTTGTTACCAGAGGCGGGACATTTTGTACAGTACGAGCAAGCGGAAGCCTTTAACAAAGCAGTCCGGGAGTTCCTCAATTCAAACCCAGAATAAATCTCACTTAAATCATAAAACACAAATAAACTGATCTACTCATGAAAAAACTTTACTTGATCCTGCTATCGCTCCTCTGCATAACAGAGATGGCTTTAGCACAAGGCGGATCCATTACCGGAAGGGTGATGGGCGCCGATTCCCAGGAACCATTGATCGGAGCTTCGGTGCTTGTAGAAGGCACGTCTAAAGGAGCTACCACAGATGCTTCCGGCGATTTCTCGATAACTGGTGTACCGGCTGGCACCTATAACCTGCGTATAACTTATGTAGGTTATTCTTATCCTAAAATTCCGGTTACAGTTGATAATGGCGGCACCGCCAATGTTGGTACGATCACTATGAATGCTTCATCGATGATGAGTGATGAGATCGTGGTTTCGGCAACCCGCCGTCCGGAGAAAATTACCGAAGCACCGGCAGCCATCAGCGTTATTTCATCAAGAGACCTGGCAGAACTGCCTTCGTTTAACGTGGGCGAGTTGCTGAACAAAGTGCAGGGCGTAGAAGTAGTTCGCTCTGGCGTAATTGGGTTTGGTATAAACGCACGCGGTTTTAACAACGCCTTTAACGTGAAAATGTACCAGATGACAGATGGTCGTAACTCGATGTTGCCGGGTGGTACTGGTTTGCCAGCTGGTTTCTATAACACAACTATAAAAGAAGACATCGAACGTGTAGAAGTTATACTTGGTCCGTCATCAGCACTTTATGGTCCGAATGCACACAACGGTATCATCAACACCATTACAAAAGACCCACGCCGCTACCAGGGTACAACAGTTGCCTTAAGTGCCGGTAACCAGGATGTATTAAGTGCCAGAGTGCGCCATGCCATGGTCATCAGTCCGAAGTTTGCTTTTAAAGTAACCGGCGAGTATACCGAAGGTCGCGACTTCGAGTTCCAGGATACCGTTTACAGCGGTGCAGTTGCTATGCCGGAGTATGATGTAGACTATAAGTTCGAGTCGAAGCGCTTTGGCTCAGCTTTATACTATAGCCCAACCGATAAAATTGATATTATTGCCGACTATGGTTTCGGGCAGGGCTCAAACCTTGGCGTAACGAACAATGGCCGCAACCAGATAAACGACTGGACATTCCAGTACCTGCAGGGCCGTGTTGTAACCCCTAGAATTTTCGGACAACTATACGCCACCTGGAACGATGCAGGCGATACCTACCAGATAAATGCCCGCACCACAAACTACTATACTTTATTAGCTAACGGGGCTACTCCAGAGCAGGCTCACAAATACTCTAAAACAGGCGCAAAGGCCGGTGAGATATTTGAGGGTTCTCCTGCGGTTGCTTTCCCTGGGTTTATAGACCTGAGTCACCGCATTAACGGCGAGCTACAGTACAACAACAACTTCGCAGGCTTCGAGATAGTGACAGGTATAAACTACCAGCGCGATGTTGCCTACAGCCGCCAGACCTACCTGGATGATAAAGAAGGTAACATTATCCTGAACCAATATGGCGGGGTAGTGCAGATTGAGCGCAACCTTACAGATAAACTTCGTGCCCTGGTAGGTGGCCGTGTAGATAACCACGACAACTATGGTACACAGTTCAGCCCTAAAGCAGCTTTAACTTATAATGCGCTGGGCGGTACCTTCAGAGCTACGTATGGCAAAGCTTTCTCTGCTCCATCTATTCAGTTCCAGGAGTTTTATGCCAACACTGGCTTGCTTGCCATACTTGGTAACGGTGCAGGCCTGACCATAGAAAATACTGAAACAGGCGCTACCAGGATGATCGAGAAACTGAAAGTTGAGAAAGTGCAGACCTTTGAGATCGGTTACAAAGGCACTCCTGTTGATAACCTGTACTTCGACATCAGCAGCTGGTATTCTAAATCAAAAGATTTTATCTCGCCGCTTACTGCTATTACGCCACTTATGGGTAAAGAGCGTGTTATCAAAAAAGGAGATGTAGATGTATCGGAATCGGCAGCAACTGCACTGAATTACTACCTGACATACCTGAACTATGGTAACGTGAACTCATGGGGTACTGATGTTGGCCTGAACTACTACATAGATGACAACTATAGCATCGGTGTAAAATATTCTTACTTCAACTCTGATATAACCGACCAGGAGAATATGGATAACGATGCCAACGGAGATGGCAAGGTATCGGATGGGGAAAGCAGCCTGAACGCAGCCAAGCACCGTGCTAACTTCAACTTTACGGCCCGCAACCTGGCAAACAATAAGCTGTTCATGTCGCTTAACCTACGCTACCTGCCTGAGTTTAACTTCTACTCTGGTCAGCAGATAGCCGCTGAAAAAGGTGCCGGCACACGTGTACTTGGCTCAAACTATAACTATGGTCCACTGGGCGGCTTTACTTCCGTTGACCTGAGTGGTGGTTACAAGTTTACCGACTGGATGACCTTAGGCGCAAGCGTTTCTAACCTGTTTGATGATGAGCAGCGTGAGTATGTATATTCTCCATCTATTGGTCGTCTTTACTCTGTTGAGTTGCTCTTCAATTTTGGTGGCAAAAATAAGTAGATCAGTTACAGTTTAATTTGTCCAGAGCGCTCTTATAGGGCGCTCTGGTTTTTTACAGCAACTTTAGATTACCAGCTTATGAAAAATGTTTTGATAACCGGGGGCACCAGTGGTATTGGCTTAGGTATAGCCCGGGCTTTTGCAGCAAAAGGTTACAACCTGCTCATAAACGGCCTCGAGCCAAACGGACCAGAGATAGCCAAAGAGCTCGCCGCTGAACATGGAATTAAGGTAATACACTCGCCTGCCAACCTGATGCAGCCGGAACAGATACGGGAAATGGTGGCCTTAGCCGAGCGCGTACTGGGCCAGGTAGATATCCTGATCAACAATGCAGGTATACAACATGTCGCTCCTGTAGATGAATTTCCGGAAGACAAGTGGGATGCGATCATTTCTGTAAATATGTCGGCCTCTTTTCATGCGGCAAAGGCTGTTTGGCCCGGAATGAAGACCCGTGGCTTTGGCCGCATCATCAACATAGCATCGGCTCATGCTTTGCGTGCTTCAGAGTATAAGATAGCTTATGTAACAGCTAAACATGGCATAGCCGGCTTAACAAAAGTACTGGCCCTGGAAGGCGCACCGCACAATATTACCTGCAATGCCATTTGCCCCGGTTATGTTAGAACACCATTAGTAGAAGCCCAGATAGCGGACCAGGCGAAAGCACACCAAATGTCAGAATCGGATGTGATAGAAAAAGTAATGCTTAAAAAACAGCCTGTAAAGCAATTTGTAACGATAGATGCTATTGCTAACCTGGCTTTATACTTAGCCTCCGAAACTGCAGGCCAGCTAACCGGTGCCATGCTGCCTATAGATGGTGGCTGGTCGGCGCAGTAAACTATAACTATACATAAAAACAGAACGAGCGACACCATCTGGTGCCGCTCGTTCTGTTTTTACTCGTTTATCTTCCGGAGTATCTTAAACTCTGTTCTTCTGTTTTGCTGGTGCATGTCCTCGGGGCACTTAACACCGTCTCCGCAGTTATTTATCAGTTGGGTCTCGCCGTAGCCTTTTGGTATCAGTCGGCTTCGGTCTATGCCGTTCAGTACCAGGTAATCTACAGCGGCCTGCGCCCTTAAATCCGAAAGCATCTGGTTGTAGTAGTTTGTCTGGCGGCTATCGGTGTGCGAGCTCAGCTCTATAACTATAGTTGGGTTATCCTTTAGCGTCTGTACGAGTTTATCCATTTCTACAGCTGCTTCCGGTGTAATTTCATACTTATCCAGCTCGTAATAGATGTTCTCCACCACTATAGGTTTGTTTGGCGTATCGCGGTTAAACACCATCTCTACTTTCACCGAATCTGTGTTCTCGTGGCAATTCGGAGATATGGTTATAGTTTGAGTCAGGTAGTTTGGCTTGGAGCCTCTGATCGTATACTTGCCACCCGACTGCACTGGTATAGTAAACCTGCCATTCGCATCCGAACGGATCTCGATCGGTTGCTCTTCGCTGCCTTCTTTGGTAATTACAAGGCGCACATTATCTACTACCAGCTCTTTCTTCTTGCCACGGTTAAGCTCATCTGTTACAAACTCAATCGTCTCACCGATCAGGGTGCAAGGCACTTCCTGCTCCTGGAATATCAGTATGTCATCAAAGCCTTCAGCAGAGTATCTGCCTGACGAGATCAAACCCCTGTTACCAGACGCTTCAGTATGGAAGCCCAGGTCATCGTGAGAGGTGTTGAATGGATATTTCATGTTCTCTGCACCGGTCCAGAGCTTATGAGGGCCGTTAGCCTTAAATATATCCAGACCACCCATACCCAGGTGTCCGTCTGATGAAAAGTATAAATTTCCATCCAGGCCCACATTAGGGAAACTCTCGCGACCTGATGTATTTATCTTGATACCGGCATTTATAGGTGGTCCCCAATCGCCGTTAGATTGGCGTTCGCTGTAGTAAATATCTGTTTCTCCAAAGCCGCCCGGCATATCCGACACAAAAAACAGTGTTTGCCCATCGGCAGTTACAGCCGGGTGCCCTACAGAATATTGCTCGGTCTTGTTATACTTAAACTTCTTTACTTTTCTCCATCGCTTCCCTTTTTTAACTGCCGTGTAAATTCCTAAACGGTTAATGTGTGTACCTCCTTCAACGCCTTTAAACCAGCTGGTCGGGTCGCTATTTTTCTCTACTTCGCGGCGCACGGCATGTGTTCTGGTAAAGTATAGCGTTTGCTCAGGCTCGTGGAAAATGGCTGGTCCGTTATGGTACGAGGTATTTATAGATGATGGTAATTTCTCAGGAGTAGACCAGGTTGAGTCTGTTTTAGCAGGCGCGAAATACATTTGTATGTAACCGTTTCCCGTCCAGGCATAGCGTTCTACTTTTTTCTGCTCGCTGGCTGTCAGGCGGTCGGAGGCAAAGAATAAACCGTCTTTGGTCTTAAACGGACTAAAATCAGCACCTTCGGAGTTTACACCTGCTGTTTTCTCTATTTTAAACGGCTTCGGATTGCGCATCCATTTTATAGCTGTATCGCAGGAGGCGGCCATACGCTCTGCCAATTTTGCTTGCCCCGGCACGCGTTTGCTATACTCTAAAAACAACAGCTTCGCCTTACCATAATTACCATTACGTTTCGCAGATTCGGCATATAAGAAGTATACCGACGGATCGGCACCGGCAAATGTAATTACCTGCGCATACCAGAACTCCGCCTCCTTACTATTATTAAGAATGCGGTAAATATCGGCGATGCGCTGCACTACAGCCAGGCTTGGTTCCCCGTTCTCAAGTATAGCTTTATACTCGTCCAGGGCCAGGCTAAATTCAAACTCGTTAAAATGCTTATCGGCCTGCTCAACAGTCTGTGCTTTTGTTGTGTTTGCAAAGCAAAGTATAAAAGCTGCAAGAAGCAGGGTAAATGTATGGCGGGTGAACTGGTGCATCATAAATTACGCGGCGTAATAGTACGGCCGTTTTGTTTTCGGAAGAAAGAATAACCCAAAGATACTTCATGCGATGAATAATCGCGCATTTTGGTCAGGCTAATGTCGTAGGAGTAACCTATCCTGAACTTTGGTGTAGCGTACACCTGCGTCATCAGGGCCCAGGCATTTCGTTTTTTAATATCAGTCATGTCTACTTTTGTAAACATAGGTATAGCTGTGCGGTAAGATGCCCCTAACCATAACTTATTGTATAGTAGCAAAAAGGCATTGAGGTCCAGGTTAGATGGGCCTTTAAAATCCTGCTTCAGTAAAAAGCTTGGTTTTAAATGCACATAAGCACCCAGGTCGAACATATAACCAGATGACAAAAAGTAATGACGGCGCGGGGTGGCAATATCTGTTTTAGAATCTTTAAAAGGTATAAGGTTAGCCACCGATAGGCCGGCATAATAACGCTCTGTGTTAAAGAAGATACCAACTTTGGCATCCGGCAATATCCTCGACTCGCGGTTCAGCGGAATAGCTGCATCCAGAATATCGTCGCCAGCATTAAGTTTTGTACCATCCAGCACATACTGCGACACACCACCGGCTATACCTAACGAAAGGCGGGCTGTGCGGCTCAGGTTAACGCGCGTAGCTATGTTACCGTAAATCCCGGTTTGCGACTGCGCGCCAATGGCATCGTTTATAATATGCATGCCCCAGCCCATACGGTCGTTACGCATGGGGCCGTCGGCGCTTATAGTTTGCGTGGTTGGCGCGCCTTCCATACCTGTCCACTGGCTACGGTAAGTAGCATTAATATTCAGGATGTCCTTACTGCCCGAATATGCCGGGTTAATGACCAGCTCGTTAAAAATGTACTGACTATACTGCGGGGCCTGTTGCGCAACCACGGGTTGGCAAAGCAACGCCAGGAGTAACACCAGTAATAAGGGTAGAGTTGTTTTCATTGGGTCAGCGTTTTATCGTATAAGGGTCACATATCCTTTCAGCATCCTGTCGGAGCCGTCGCATAGTTTTACACGGGCTACATAATAGTATGTGCCCTCCGCCAGTCCGTCGCCGGTCCAGTTGTTTTTGTAAGACTTTGCTTTAAATATTTCAGTACCCCATCTGTTCAGGATCGTAATATCGTTGTCCGGGAATCGTTCCAGGCTTTTTATTACCCAGGTATCGTGCACGCCATCCCCGTTCGGAGAGAACACGTTCGGCACCTCTATAAGTGTTTCCGCCTTCGACTTATCAGACATAATTGAAGATGGCGACGTACCGCAAACGCCATTGTCGGCTACTACACTTATCATTCCGTCTTTACCGCCGGCAATAACCATGATCATGTTCGTCCCATCTCCGGCTACGATCTTCCAGCCTTCAGGCAAGGTCCAGTTATAGGTTACTGCGCCCGGCACTGGGTCTACCATGTATTTCAGGCCTTCGCATGGGTTACTCAGGTCAGATATCTCACCCATAATTCCCATATCTAAAACAGAAACCTGGATGCTTACCTTTGCACTTGAGCCACAGCCATTGTTGGCCATTACTTCTATGGTGCCGTTTACCGTTCCGGCTTTTACTGTTATCTGGCTTGTGCCCTGTCCGGCTTCTATTTTCCAGGTTGGAGGCACTATCCAGGTATAGGAGGACGCATCTTCAATATCAGCTACTGAGTAAGTAACCATTCTATCAATACAAACTTCGTTCGGTCCGCTTATAGCTGCCGGTTTCGCTGGCACGTTAGCAACTGGTTGCACCAGCATATCGGTATAGGCACTTTGCGTACATCCGTTAACTGCCTTTACTTTTAGTGTACCCGGCGCGCTGGTTACGTTCACTGTTATAGTTGTAGAGCCCTGGCCTGCTACCAGTGTCCAGCCAAGTGGCAACTCCCATGCGTATCCAGTGGCACCCTCTACCGGTTCTATACTATATTGTGTTGTCGGGATAGTGCTACAGGCATCCATATGACCCGAGATAGGCCCTGGCGCTGCAAGCGGCTCTGGCGTAGAAACCCGCAGTGTGCTGTTAGTGCCCATGCCGCAGGTATTCTTTGCCGCTACTTTGATCTCACCGCCTTTGCTACCGGCATTAACTACTATCTTCTCGGTGCCCTGCCCAGATACGATGCTCCAGCCAGCCGGAACAGTCCATGTATATTCTGTAGCATCAGCCAACGGAGTTATACTATAGGTTATTCCTGAGAAGGTGTTACAGATAGCGGTTTCGCCTTTTATTTGCCCTACAACCGGCGTGCTGCTGGTTATAGTTATTGTTTTGGTTGATGATGCACTGCTGTTTCCGCAAGCGTTGGTAGCTGTTACTTTTACTTCGCCACTGTTATCGCCCGCTCTTACTTCTATTTCGGCGGTGCCCTGGCCTTTGATAATTACCCAGCCCTGCGGCACTGACCAGGTATAACTTACACCGCTAACTGCCTGCGCAATGCTATACTTCTGCGTGCTGCCCGAGCAACCACTGGCATTTCCGGTAATAGCACCCGGGCTGGCCGGCACTTCGGTGTTTATCTCTACCGCTTTTGATACTGATACATTTCCGCAATCATTAGAGGCAACTAACTTAACTGAACCGGATGCTGTGCCTGCTTTTACTTTGATCTCGGTTGTGCCCTGTCCGCTAACTATCGCCCAGCCGGTAGGTACTTCCCAGGTATAAGCGGAGATATTTGTGCCCTGTGCTACGGTATAAGTTCCTGTTGCATTGGCACACAGTTGTACCGGACCACTTATACTTCCTATACCTGTAATATCGCCAGTTATAGGTTTTACCCCTAACGTAGAAGCCGGACCGGTACCACAGCCATTGCTTGCTGTAACTGTTATGTTTCCTGCTGTAGCGCCTGCTTTTACAACTATAGTGTTCTGGTTCTGGGAGATGATCGTCCAGCCTGTTGGCACAGTCCAGTTATACTTTGTAGCGCCTGCTACTGCCGCTATAGTATAGGTTTGCTCTTTACCGGTACAAGTTGCTGTAGTTCCGGTTATTGGTCCTGGCTGCGCCGGCGCCGATTCTGTTATTACTGTTGTGATCTTGGCCGGGCTTGTAATACCGCAGGCGTTTTTAGCTACTACTGATATCGTTGTGCCAGTAGCACCAGCATTTAAAGTGATCTTCGTTGTGCCCTGACCTGAAACGATGGTCCAGCCTGGCGCACTCCACTCGTAAGATGTTGCACCTGGCACATCGGCTATACTATAAACGACACTTGCCTGACCTCCGCAAACGGTTGGGGCACCACTTATAGCTCCTGGCGCTTGGGGCGCTTCTGTTGATACTTTTACCGCTTTGGTTGCAGCCGGGCTGGTGCCGCAGTCGTTGGTTGCTGTTACTGAGATATTACCTGCCGTGCTGCCTGCTTTTACTTTTATAGTTGCCGTTCCCTGCCCTGAAACAATAGTCCATCCAGTTGGCACCGTCCAGGTATAGTTTGTGATGCCGGTAATTGGAGTTACGCTGTAAGTAAGATCTGCCTGGGCAGCACATGCTTCATTTGGTCCGGTAATGGCAGCCGGTGCTGTTGGCAGGGTTACCTGGGGTTGCACGTTTAAGGTTGTCTCCGGGCTGTCGCCGCAGCTACCATTCGCTTTCACTGAAATAGTACCTGGCGCCGAGCTAACTTTCACCGTTATAGTTGTAGAGCCTTGCCCCGAAACGATACTCCAGCCAGCCGGGACAGTCCATGTATAGCCATTTGCACCCACCACCGGATCTATAGTATAAGTGGCCGTTAAGTTGGCGCAACCGTATGGCGTACCTTTTATAGCTGTAGGCGCTACTGGTTTCTGGTCAGTTACTGCTACTACTTTCGTGCTGCTGCTTGTTATACCGCAGGCATTTTTAGCTGTTACTTTTATAGTTGTACCAGCGCTGCCGGCAGCAACTGTAATTTTTGTGGTGCCTTGTCCGCTTACTATCGTCCATCCCGGTGCGCTCCACTCATACGACGTAGCACCCGCCACATCAGCTATACTATAAACCAGGCTGCCTTGTGCGGTACAAACTGTAGCTAAACCACTGATAGCTCCCGGGTTGGCCGGTGCCTCTGTCGATACTTTTACTGCTTTTGTTTTTGCAGGGCTTGTACCGCAATCGTTTGTTACTGTAACTGCTATGTTTCCTGCAGCGCTGCCCGCGTTAACTTTTATAGTTGTAGTTCCTTGTCCCGATACTATGGTCCACCCGGTTGGTACTGTCCAGTTATACTTTGTAGCGCCTGCTACTGCTGCCACACTATAAGTTAAACCAGACTGGCTTAAGCAAACCTCATCCGGACCAGTTATACTTGCAGGTGCTGTTGGCAAAGTTACCTGTGGGGTTACATTCAGCGTAGTGGCCGGACCTTCGCCGCAAACACCTTTTGCTTTTACAGAGATCGTACCCGGTGCTGAACTTACTTTAACTGTTATAGTCGTAGAGCCTTGTCCTGAAATGATGCTCCAGCCAGCCGGCACTTCCCACACATAACTTTCTGCACCTGCTACGGCATCTATAGTATAAGTAGCCGTTAAATTGGTGCAACCATAAGGTGTTCCTTTTATAGCAGTTGGGGCAGCAGGTTTCTGGTCGGTTACCTGTACTACTTTTGTGCTGCTGCTACCAATACCGCAGGCATTCTTTGCCTTTACAGTAAGTGTTGTGCTTGCGGATCCGGCTTTAAGCGTTACAGTTGCTGTGCCTTGTCCAGAGATGATCGTCCAGCCCGGAGCACTCCATTCGTATGTGGTGGCACCCGGTACTGCGGCTATACTATAAATTACATCACCCTGCGCTGCACAAACTGTACTCATTCCCGAGATTGGGCCTGGCGTTGGCGGTGCTTCTGTTGATACTTTTACCTCTTTTATTGTAGCTGAGCTTGTACCGCAGTCGTTGGTTGCCGTTACCGAAATATTGCCTGCTGTACTTCCTGCTTTTACTTTTATAGTTGCCGTTCCCTGACCTGAAACGATCGTCCAGCCAGTTGGTACCGTCCAGTTATAGTTTGTGATGCCAGCAATTGGAGTTACGCTGTAAGTAAGATCTGCCTGGGCAGCACAGGCTTCATCCGGACCAGTTATGACAGCCGGCGCTGTTGGCAGGGTTACCTGCGGTTGCACGTTTAAGGTTGTCTCCGGGCTGTCGCCACAGCTACCTTTTGCTTTCACTGAGATAGTACCTGGCGCCGAGCTAACTTTCACTGTTATAGTTGTAGTACCTTGCCCACTCTGAATTACCCATCCTGCCGGCACTGTCCATACATATTCCGTAGCTCCCACAACAGGATCTATTGAATATGTTGATATCAAATTAGCGCAACCGTATGGCGTACCTTTAATAGCTGTCGGGGCTGCAGGTAACTTATCAGTAACACTTACATCAATCGAACTGCTACCATTAGAGCCGCAATCGTTTAGCGCTACTACTGTTATTTTACCAGCTGTTTTGCCGGCTGCTACTGTTATAGTTGGCGTGTTCTGCCCCGATACGATTGTCCATCCTGTAGGTACCGTCCATGTATAACCTTTTGCATTTGGCACTGCAGCAATACTATAAACGCTGCCACTCGTGCTGGCACAAACTACTGCCGGCCCGCTAATAGCACCCGGCGCGAGCGGCGGATTTTCTACCGGAGATACAACGATCTTCCTGGCTTCACTTTCACCGCAATCATTCAGCGCTTTTACTATTACCTCGCCAGCCTGTGCTGTTGGCTTGACAGTTATAGTTGGCGTACCCTGTCCGCTAAGTATAGTCCAGCCTTCCGGAACAGACCAGGTATAGCTGCTCGCATTCGAGACTGCTTTTATACTATAAGTTGCTGATGGGGAAGTGGCACAAACGGCAGAAGGGCCACTAATGGCCCCGGGCATATCCGGCACTTTTAATACCGGCGTTACTTCTAAAATACTTGGCTCTCCGTTACCGCAAATATTATAAGCCGATACGCTCAGTTGTTTTGTTGTGGCATCGCCATCGGTAGTTATAGTTATGGAGGTCCCTTTATCTTCTATTATAGTCCAACCGACCGGCAACACCCAGGTATAACCCAGTGCGCCCGGTACCGGTGCAATACTATAGGTTGTTTGTTTACCGCTACAAAGCTCCAGTGTTCCTGAAATAGGCCCCGGCTTTGGAGGTACTTCTTTTGTCACTTCTACTGTTAAGCGGCTTGGTGGGCTGGCACCACAAATGTTGTTTACTGTTACCGATATCGTACCAGATACATCCCCGATCTTAACTGTAATTTCGGATGAGTTTCGGTTTCCGGCAGTTATAACCCAACCCGATGGAACGGTCCAGGTATAAGTAGCGCCAACGATCTGCTTAATATTATAAGTGTTTGTACTTCCGGCGCAAACCTCTACCGGGCCTTGTATCTGGCCTGCATCCGATAACACCACGCAAAGGTCAGCGTCTGATTTGTTGTTGTTCAGGTTCTCATCGACGTTGGTACCGGCTACGGTTGCCGTATTCACAATATAACCAGCCATAGTAGCCTTCGCTACTATAGTAAGTGTATCTGTTTTTCCTACTTTCAGTTCATCCAGTATCCAGAGGCCAAAAGAGGGGTCGTAATAAGTGCCGGGCTTGCTTGTTGTAGAAGATACATAGCTAAGGCCTGCTGGCAGCACATCGCGCACCATTACACCTTCATCATCTACCGGGCCCAGGTTAGTTACCAATATGCGGTAGGTCACCAGGTCGCCGACAGCGTATTTCTGTGATGGAGAAGCCGATACTTTTGTTTTGCTTATGCTCAGGTCGGTTGGCAACGAAAGGATGCTGTTATTCAGGTAAACGCTTTCGTTTATACTCATCACGCGGCCCAACACGGCAGCATCGTTCTGTAGTGTAATTGTTTTTTTTGCTACCAGGTTGCCTTTCACATAAGCTCCCTGCCCAATGTTGGCGGTTCCCTCTATCAGCCAGATCACATTATTTACTTTTGCCCCGTTTATCAGCGCAATTGTAATGTTGTCGTTTACCTGCAGGTTGCCGTTTATCTGGAATATGAAAGTAGCATTTGGGTCGTAGTTGGCATCCAGTATGATCGGGCCGGTTATAGTAGCCTTGCCGTTAATTCTGTAAACTCCCGCTGTCAGATAGGTATCGCCGATACTGCCAGGAAGAACTTCGGTAGCAGGCTTTTGCCAGTAAGTTGTGTAAGCAGATGTAAGATCGGAGAGGGCTGTTAGAGAGACAGAATTGTTGATGTGAGTCTGGCCCTTTATACTTCCAGTCGGGAAACCAGTTAGCTCAGCCCCAGTGCCTACACCTACATTGCCTTGCACAATAGTGCTTCCGTTGTTTGCCACACGTTTGCTGGCAAGCACGTTAAACGAGGCAGCAGAGCCCAGCGAGAGCCCTTGCGCCAAAGCACCGGCGATAACACCAAAGAAAACTACCGCGAACAGTAGCATCTTCCTTACTAAGCTTCCCATCTCGTAAAGTAAATGTTTTACTATAGGATTGATTAAGTTTGTATAGATTGTATTTTAACAGCACGCCTTCGGAACCGTACCAATTGTTATGAGGGAGGACTTTGGCTAAAAGTTGACTACCCGATACAACTGCTGCAGAGCTGCAGGCGCTTATTCTCAGAAAGTTACATCCTATTTTTCAATAACGTTCACTACCCATGAATTATATTGAATAAATACAAATTATAATTTCCTTTGCACTATAAGCAGCTTATTTATAGTGTACATAGCTGCACACTAATATAATAAAATTATAAATACAACCTCATTCTCTGATAAAGAATATTATTAAAATCTTAAAATTGATGGCAGCACATTAAAAGATAAAGTGATAGGGAACACCACTTATAGTATGGGGAAGAAAAGTTAAGAAAGGCACATAAATGTTATGCGATGGCTTGAAAAATAATTGTATTAATTATAACTTTTACCATATCCATTGCGGACAAAGTATACGCCTGTCGTTTAGTAGCTTAAAGCCAATAACTACTTCGTGGGTGCCTGCGCTTACTTTATTCAGGTTTGAGGTGGTGGCATCGTAAGAGTAAGACACATCTAAAAGCGGACTGACATAAACCCCGACCATACCAACTATAGCATCGTTGTGCCGGTAAGCCGCACCTACCCAAAAGCGCTCATCGTAAATGGTGCGCACACTTACATCCACAGAAGCCGGGCTCGGGTCAGCCAGTTTAACCATAACAGACGGGATGACATCTAACGTAGCGGTTGGCTCGAAGCGCACGCTTGCAGTAGCAAAATAATGCCGTTGCAGGTCCATGCCGGCACGCTCTTCTTCGGCTGCCGTAAAGCTGCCTGCATTCTCCAGGAGTTGTGCTCCGGCTAAACCCACCGAAAAATTACGTGCATATATCCAAAGGCCAAGGTTCAGGTCTACCACGTTATTGTTCAGGCTGCCGGCTCCTACAAGCGGGTCGTTGCCATTCGTAAACTCCAGTTCGTTAGCATTTATACTATTCCGGATAATACCTACAGCAGCCCCACCCGACATGTTGATGGCATTGGTTAGCGGCAAATGGTAGGCATACGAAAAGGAAACTCCTGTGCGGCGCAACGGCCCTGTTTTATCGGTATGGAACGTTGCTCCTATGCCATGGTGTGCGAGCGCTCTGTGGTATTGCGTGCTGCCTGCTCCTTTGTTTAGTGGCGTATGGGCAGTCAGGTAATAGGTTACCGGTGCGCCATCCAGCCCTACCCATTGGCGGCGGTTACTTATGCGTATGTCTGCGTAATTCTCTATACCTGTAATGGCAGGGTTAAGTATAAAATTGTTGAGCATGTATTGGCTATACTGTGGCCTTTGCTGAGCCTGCACATGCAGCGCGCCAGTTATCAGCAATATCAACAGCGGGTATATGTATAGCTTTTTCATACTTAACGGATAATGGTAACGTGACCGGAGATCGGTTTCTCCGACTTATTCAAGTAAATCATGTAATAGTAGGTGGCCACCGGCAGGTCCTCGCCGTTATAGGTGCCGTCCCAAGGGGTTCCGTAGCCGTTCGAAGTGAATACCAGGTTGCCCCAGCGGTTAAATATCTCCACGCGCACTTCCGGGTAATTCTCAATATTCTCGATCTCCCACAACTCGTTTACACGGTCGCGGTTTGGCGTAAAGGCATTCGGTACTATAATGGCCGGGATAACTGTAACTGTTACCTGGTCGGTGGCGGTGCAGCCTTCCTGGGTGCTTACTGTTACCGTGTAAGTTGTGGTCTCATCCGGCCTTGCTATCGGGTTGGCTATATTCGGGTTGTTCAGGCTTTCGGCTGGTTCCCATACATATGTGTCGCCACCTGAGCCACGTAACTCAACCGTATTTCCTTGTATAATGGTGACATCTTCGCCGGCATCTGCCACTGGGTCCACTATCCGGATATCTACCTGGGTACGCTGTGCGCTGCTGCATCCACTTGTGTTAACTTCCTGCACATAATAGGTGGTTGGCCCGCTCAGGTTTGGCGTACGGAAAACAGCACCCTCAAAAACTGGTTCGCCACCGGTTGCCGAAGTATACCATTCATACACCCTGTTGCCCGGGCTTTGCACAGATAAGGTAGCTGAGCCTCCAGGACAGGTGGTAACATCTGAAACAGTAAGCGTAGGTGATGCCGGCCTTGGGTTAACAGTGATCAGCACCGGTTCCGAATTACTTTTACACCCTTCCGAATCTACAACACGCCTGAACCAGGTATCCTGAGTAAGTGCCTGTGGTGTATAGTTTAATGTATTATTCGTGCCAGGAGCAGAGCTAAAGCCGCCATCAGGGCCTGAGATACTGCTTTGCCAGGTATATGTATACGTGCCGCTGCCACCTTCCGGAGTTGAGCCGGTTAAGGCCTCAGGTACTTCGCCGGCACAAATAGTTTGCGGGAAGCTGATGCTGTTGTTTGTTACACCCTGGTTTACTGTTACAAGTATAGCTTCGCTTACGAGTGCTTCACAACCTTCGGTAGTTACTGTTCTCCGGTACCAGGTATTTTGCTGCAGCGTGCCAGGCGTATAGCTTTGTCCGTTGTTGGTGCCTGCTGCCGGAGAGAACCCGGTGGTAGGGCCGGTTATACTACTTTCCCAGAGGTAAGTATAGGCACCTGTGCCACCTGTTGGAGCAGAGCCTGTTAGTGGAGCCGGGGCTGTTCCGGCACAAACCTGTTGCGCTGCCGAAACTGTGTTATTAGCCAGGGCAGGCACGATATCTATTTTTATAGTTTCAGAAATCACCACGCACCCGGCCGATGTTACGACTCGCCTGAACCAGGAAGCCTGTGTAAGTGGTCCCGGGCTATAGTTCTCATTAGCATTGTTACCAGGTGCATCCACAAAACCTGTTGCCGGGCCTTCGGTGCTTACCTGCCATTTAAACGTATAGCCTGTGCCATCGCCGCCAGAAACGCGCGCTCCTACTAACGTTGCAGGGGTCTGGCCGGAGCAAATATCCTGTGACTCTGAAATAGTATTGTTCTCGATTTTAGGTACTGCATTTACGAGCACCACATTACTGGTATCAGGGGAGCAACTCGCCAACGAAACCATTCTCCGGAACCAGGTGCGCTGGGTAAGCGGCGGCGGATTATAGTTTACATCGTTGTTTACGCCCGCAGCCGGCACAAAACCGGCATCGGGGCTGGTAGTGCTGCTAAGCCAGGTATAAATGTAGCCGCTGCCTGTGCCGCCAGTTGGTTCTGAACCTGTAAGCGGGGCAGGGGCATCGCCCTGGCACAAACTCTGGTCGCCTTGTATTGTATTTCCTGCCAGCGGCGGCACAACAGTAACTGTAACAGGTACCTGTTCGCTTGGGCATTCGTTCTCGCCTATACTTTCTATCCTGAACTCGGTAGTTTGGGTAAGAGACGAAGTAATATAGCTTGGCCCGGTAATGAGCAAAGTACCCTGGTCATCATAAAAATTATAGTTACCGCCACCCCCACTTGGCTCCAGCACCACGGAGTCGCCGCTACAAACTGTCAGGTCCTGTATAGTTGGTGGGTCTGGTATCGGGTTAATGGTAACGCGCTGCACCATCGGCATCGTTCCGGTCAACTCTTCAGAAGAGCCGCATTCGTTCTCGACGACGAGCGAGACCTCGTGCACTCCTTCCTCGGTAAAGTTTATGGTTTGGTTTTGCCCACTAAAGGTGCGGGTAGCTCCGCCCGGACTGGTAACCGTATAAACCGCACTCCTGATCTTGCCCAGGTTAGGATCGACAAAAACATTTCCCAAACCCGGCATGGCGCCTGTCGTGTATTTAAATTCAAGCGGCCCACACGAAACCGTATCAGCAGGAAGTTGTACCTGCGGCCAGCCTACTACCACAGACTGCGAAGTTGTATCAGAGTCGCAGTTGTTTGAAACGATAAGCTCGATCTGGTAAACGCCGCTTTCAGTGAATAATAAGTTAAGTGTGTCCTGGTCGAGGCCGCCAAAATCTACAGTAAAGCCTGTAGCCGGCTCTATGCCCCATTTATAGGTAAGGTTACCGCCCGTGGAGCTATCACCGAGAGCAACTATAACCGGCAAACACGACGAGGGCGTGGAAGCCGGCTGTTTGGATAGTGTGAAGTTAGCTTTGGGTTCCCGGCTTACGTTATAGTTCTGCTCAAATACAAATTCGCATCCATTGCTGGCCCGCGCTCTGATAATGATCGGGTAATCGCCTACTTCGGTATATGGGTCCGGGTTTGATATCGGGAATTCGTTTCGGGTATAAGAGATAGGAGCACTGCCATCTCCCCAGTCTACCAGGTAGCTCCGGATATCGGATAGGTAAGGTTCTTCGGTCAGGTTTTCGATGTAGGCAAATACTTCAATCTCGTCATCTTCAATTGTATCTGGCAAACACGCCTGGAAGTCGGCTGAGTCGGCAAAGTTTGCTTCCGGCATGCGGGCAACACGCACCTGCTGGGTAACCGTATCAGACTGGCAGCCTTCGAGGTTAGTTGCAATTACTTTTACATCGTACGGCTGGAAGCCTATTCCTTTATCAGTATACGTATGAGGCGCTACTGGCCCTTTACCGGTGCTGCCATCGCCAAAAAGCCAGGTATAAAACACATCCGGGTTGGGAGCATTCACATTAAAGGTAAGCTCGGTACCGGCACATTGAGGCCCCGTGGGATCAACAAAAAAACTGGGATTACCCGGCCTTGGTGTTACGATCACTTCAAAAGCGGTGGAGGTGTTTGTTGCGCAATCGTTGCCTGTTACTTCTACAAAATAGTCGCCGGCGGCGCTTACACTGATTTCGGGAGTGTTGCCGCCAATCTTGTTCGTTCCAAGAAACCACCTGAAAGTTGGGTTGGTGGCATTAGTTACAGCACGCAGCGTAACCGACTGCCCCTGACATATGGAACTACTGCCATCTGTCTCGATCCTCACCTGGCACGTTGGCGTTTGGGCAGCCAATACCTGCGATAAAAGCAGGCACAGCATTAGTATAGGCCAGTATTTATGCTTTGTAAAAGGTGAGTGCATTAAACAAGCGTTAAAAGGGTGAAAACCAGCCAAACAGCAGGTCTAACAATAGCGTTAGCCACTATCTGGTACTTTAACTTAGAGCATCTATTTTCCTGATTTAAGTACTGGTCAGCTACCAAAAAAACGTAGCCAGCAGGAAGCGTTGGTTATTTTTCGCGCATTACAGCAACTATAACCTATAAATAATGGCGCACAGGCGCTTTTACCTCTATTGCAATTCGTGCTAAAAGGTTGCACCTATACTTCGTTTTTTACAACGCATACTTTAAATCGGGCAAACGGCAGGTGGGTGCCGTACAGCATATAAACGCAAAAAGGCTCTGCAGGTTAGCTGCAGAGCCTTTGTTAAGTATAAATTTATACTGCTATTTTGTTAAGATCACTTTTCTGGTGATGCGAAGCTTATCAGTTTGCAGTTGCACTAAGTATAAACCAGCTGGCAGATGGCTTAAGTTTACCTCGAGCTTATCTTTCAGCAACGGCAGCGTGGTCTTGTAAATAACACTACCCATTGGGTTTGTGATGTATACCTGCACTTGTGTTAGCGGCTCTTCAGTATATAAGCTAAACTTACCTGGTGCCGGATTAGGCGCTACCGAAATACCTGCTCCCAATTCGTCGCCTATGGCAGTCGGCTTCATGGTGGCACCAAACTTAACTGAGAAATCAGAATAACAACCTACCTCATTCTTTATACGCACCGCATAGTCGCCGTTCTCGGTTATAGTTATAGTTTGTGTTGTAGCTCCTTCAATTACTTTACCATTAAAAAACCATTCATATGCCGCGCCAGCTACACTAGCTGTAAGCTGGTTTGCATCCTGTGTAATTGCAGGAGTTGCCGGCAGTGCCTGTACCGTTATTTTTACTGTGTTGCTAATAGATTGCCCGCAAGATCCTGAAGCCACTATACGACGCAGGTAAGTTGTTTCTGGGAGTGGCCCAGGTATAAAGTTTCGAGTAGAAGCATCACCTGACACAGGTATAAAGTTTATACCATCGGCACTGCTTTGCCACTCGTACATGTAAGTACCGTTTCCGCCTGCTGGTTGTGTGCCGGTTATAGTTACCGGTGCCTGTCCCGCACATATAGTTTGCGCTCCCTGTATGATATTATTACTTAGGGCAGCCTCTACTGTTACAGCCAGTGTAGCAGCTCCGCTTGTAGCGCAGCTGTTTGCTGCTGTTACATGTATCTCGCCGGAAATATTGCCAGCCTGTAAGGTAATAGTCTCAGTTCCTGCGCCCTGCACTATAGTCCAGCCTTGAGGCAACGTCCAGGTATAGGTAGTAACACCTTCCTGCGCTGCCACAGTATATGTAGTTGTTTCACCGGCACATAAAGCTTTGTTACCTTCTATTACCGGGGTAGTCGGAGCACCTGACAGAACTGTTACTATTACCTTTGTGCGGGTGCTTACTGTGCCATCTAAACTTATGGCTTCTACATAATAGTCGGTAGTTTCTGTAAGTGGCGAAGTTGTATAGATGTTGCCTCTTGCAAGTGCTATACCATTGTGGTCATACCATTTATACTCCATTTTTACATCAGGAGCAGATACTTCTAATGTAGTAGACTGGCCAACGCAAACCGTAACATCCGCAACCACCGGAGCTGCAAGCGTTTCTACTGTAACTGTAATTTCGTCGGTAGAGGTGCAGCCGTCTTTGGTAGCTGTTACGGTATAAACATAAGTGCCCGGCGTGGTATGCGACACCGTTGGGTTAGCTAAGGTGGCATCATTTAAACCTACTGCCGGAGACCAGCTATAAGTATAACCTGCTTCTGCCGCAGCGCCAATCGTAGCAGCCTGACCAGTATAGATCGTTATATCATTGCCGGCATGGCCTTCTAAAGTAAGCTCATCGCAATCAGCTGAGGCAGCTGCTGAATAAAGCGCCACATCATCCACGTTCCAGTACTCTTTATCGTTGTTGGTGTTTATAACCAGCTTGGCTTTAACTGTGCTTGTGCCGTTTGGTATGGTTACCCGAAGTATAGATGGTGCATTCTCATTAGCAAAGTCACTTTTTTCAGTATATATTTTTTCTACTGGTGTGCCGGCGGCAGTTGTTATAGTTCCCGTGCCTTCCATGCCGTATCTTATATTATTATCAGTAGCATTTCCGGTTAATCTGATATCTGGTGTTGCAGAAAAATCAGCTCCATCTACAGCTATATATACTTCAAACCAATCTGTGTTTTCTATACCGTTACCGGATGTTGTGGCTACGCTGGAGTTGTATAGTTCAAAGTATACATCCTGTTTACCCACCACATCTACATCAGTGAACACGACATTTTTCGTTGTTTTGCTTACCTGTAAACTGGCCCCGCTTCTTAAACGCTGACCTGCCGGGTAACCCGTATTATCTGTAGAGCTACTGAAATCAGAGGTTACTACCCAGCCATCGTTAGCGGTACCGTTAAAATCCTGCATCGCGATAACGTTGCCATTTCCGGTTGGCGGGTTGTTGGCTGCGGCTGTTGAGATCGCTATTGCCGGAGCTGTTGCGGCATATAAGTAGCCATTCGTGCAAACTTCGTAAACCTGCGCAAAGTATAAACTACCTGCCTGCAAACCTGTAATATCTACTTTACTACCATCTCCGCTATAGATCAATCTGCTGCCATCGGTAAGGGCTGTTGCTAACGTATAGTTTGCTGTTGCACTTGTATAAGCCGTGCCTTCTTCCGGAATAAAAGCAGGAACCTCATCTTTGCGAATCAGAACAACGCGGCCATCTCCGGAGCCATTAGCCCAGTTTAGCGTGAAGCCATTTTGAGTAATGTTAGCTGTAGTTAGTGCTGTTACTTCTGCTGGCACACCTGTACAGGCATAATCCGGGGTGGTTACAGTTATAGTTGGGGCATTATTCGTGTTATAGGTATTATCTGTAGCGCAAGCCTCAAAAGCCTGCAATGTATAAGTTGTATTGGCTTTAAGGGCAGTTATAGTTACACTGTTGCCATTGTTATAGTATACAACATGATGACCGTTACCTTGGTCAGTTGCGGCGCTGTAGTCGCTGTTAATGCCGCTGTAAGTACCCGTTGGAGTAAAATCAACAATGCTACCGGCCTTCATAACTATAAGCCTTCTGTCGCCGGTACCGTTTGCCCAGGTTAAGGTAAGCGATGTAGGAGTTTGCTGCGATACTGCCAGGTTGCTTAGCTGTGTTGCCGGCGAGCAGTTGGCTGGTGCAAATCCCCAGGCTTTAGCTACCAGTTCAGGGTAATCGATGTATGGGTTGAGGTTGCCCTGCGCTACTGCTGTGCGGCGGTTACGCTCTCTTTCACGGTCATCAACTGGGTCTTGTTTATGCCATTCGTACAGGGTATTTAAGTTGGCAGCCCTGGTAATATTGCCGGCCTGTGTCGGGTACATAGTATAAAAGTAGAAAACCGCACGGGCTACATTGCCTTTATGATCTTCGCGAGGCTCAAAAGCGCTGCTGTTATCTTCGCTATACTCTGCAATATTAGTTGTCGGGATGGCGCTTTGCGAGCTGGTTCCTCTTATCCATTTCGTTGTCTGGTTATCCGGTATCTCAGCAAAAGGGTCGCTGCCACGGTCGCTGTTCCACTGCATAAATGTCGGGAAGAGGTGGTGTATATCGGAACGCATTACCTCTACTTCACTAAACCACGACTGCGGCACGGTATGCTCACAGTTTATATTGGCCATCGAGGTCGATGTATTCGTTTCGCTGTAGGTTTTGCTTTCCTGGTAACCAGAATACACGCAGGTTACTTTATTGTCGTAGTTATCGATGTAGTTATACATCTTTCCGCGGGCTGTGCTGTAACTGAGCACTACACGTTTGCCATCGTACCAGTTGGTGCGCAGCCAGGATTTTAACTCGTCTCCGGAAAGGTTGCTGGGTGGGGTAGTTTGTGCTGCCAGCTGCAGCGAAGCCATCAGTAAGATACTGAAAGCGAGTAAAATTCTCTTCATGTGAAGTAGCTAAGGGTTGATGCCGCAAAGTTACTTTATCATATTTTATTTATCGTGATTATCCACATTAAGAAACTATAAATTAACTGCACATTATCAAGTTTTTAACTACAATGTGAGATAACGACTAGAAGACCGGCACAACTTTAAGTTTCATCCGAGAGCATAGATAAAAGTATATATTATCAAACTGTTATACTTGCAACGCTCAGTTTTATACTTCTGCTCCTGCCTACTCCAGTGTTTATACTTAAGCCGTACACATCAGAGCGTTAAAGAATCAGGATAAGAGCCATTTTAACGCTACTTCCTTACTGGTAAATGTTTGGTATGAGCCTGTCGGGCTAAATTGCTGCATGGCTTCTGCCACCTGGCTGGCCCTGTCTTCCTGGGCAGCGACAGCAGACCCGATGCGGGCTATCTTTTGCAGCCTCGTTGTCATCAGTTGCTTCCCGAACTGAAGCATCAGGTTTCTGTAAGCTTCGTCCTGAACTTCTACAACAGCTTTGCTCGAATCGAGCAGGATCTTCTTCACGTCGTAAGAAATAACGTGTTCAACAATAATGTTTAAGCAACGCTCTACTTCACTGATGGAGAAATCCTGGATATCTGGCAATGCTACCGAAAGAACATCTGTAGCGGGCTCGTATTCGAGCGTAATGATGCTATTGCTGTAAATGATCATCTGCTAAACCTGATCGGTTAAAACGTCGTGCTGCAACCATGCTATAGCCTCTGCCTTATCTGAAAAATTACGGAGCAGGAAGGGTAGCGATAATGCCTCTTGTACATGCTGCATATTTCCTTTTGCCCGCGTCTCTACGTTCGCATCCAACGACTGAAGGCGTGCCAGCCTCTGAACGCGTGTCTTGGCTAATGCACTCGCCAAGTAAACAGATATCTCCCTGCTTTCTTCGGGCGTTACAGAAACAACTGTCCTGGTAGAATCAAGCAGCACCTTTTTTATATCGTAGCTCCTGACAGTATCTGCCAGAATATCGACGCTATACTTTATCTCGGGTAGCAAATAACCATGCAGGTCTGGGTAAGCAACAATTAAAATATCAGTAGCAGGGTTGTAATCCAGCTTAACAATGCTGTTTTCGAAGAGGATCATGTAAGTTAAGTTCTTTTTTTAAAGATAGTAAAATTCCCCACCTTTCCGTTAGTTAATCCTCAGATGGTAGATATACACGCTTTATTCCGGGGCGCATATCTCGTTTGCATGCCGTGCACTAAGTTTCCAGCTGTTTCCTTCTTTTATCCAGATGTTTGTGAAGCGCCTCTTAATTGTACGGCCTGTTTTTCCGCCTTCAGCCTTCTCAACTACCACTTCATTGCCCATTACTATAGCCAGATTGTCTTTGGTTAACACATGCTCTATGTTTCGCTGGAAGGAGGCATAATGCAGCTCATTTATTACTGTTCTATCCACAGCTGTTTTTCCGGGTTTCGCTATTTTATTAAATGGATTGTTAACTGTAAAATCCTTTGCCCACATTTTGCTGAGTGTAACAGTATCTTTAACCAGCACGGCCGCAGCTTCTTTTTGCTCCAGCGCTCTTATAGTTGCTTCCGTGCTATTTGTTTGCGCTTTAATTGAATAGCAGGAGAGCATTAAAGCGAGTATAAATAGCGGCTTTTTCATAGGATTAACTTTATAGTTGGCAATGCTTTAAATAGTAGCCATGGCTATACTTTAATACGATTACCTGCGCCACAAGTACAGATGATCAGCACTTTATAGAACAACATGCTATTTTTACAGGGAAGGCAGAAAAGTAAGGCAACTATAAAAGAGGGGGTAAAGTAATCGCCCGAGAAACAAAAAAGCCTGACTCATTTCTGAATCAGGCTTCTCTTTAGGTAGCGGGAACAGGACTCGAACCTGTGACCTTTGGGTTATGAGCCCAACGAGCTACCAACTGCTCCATCCCGCACTGTTATGGTATTGCAAAAGTAGTATAACAAAGTATACTTTGCAAGTGCTTATACTTAAAAAGGCCAAAAAAAGTTAAAATTTGCTCGTTATCCCGAAGTGTATTTTAGAGTACTTCAGCGAAAGTGGCTGTTGCTCAGACCGTCCCACAGAATATACCAGCTGAAAAATTCCGGCACCGGTACTAAAACTAATTCCGCCGCCTAAGCCCAATGGCCAGCCGCTTACCTCCGACCGCTCCAGATCGCTTCGGTAATAAGCCTGGTCGTAAAATAAAAGTACATACGAGTCGGCTGCTGTAAACAACCTATACTCCAAAGTTCCGATGCCATAAGATGATGCATAAAAGAAATAGTCATCGAAGCCCCGGATAGAAGTGAGGCCGCCTAACCGGTACATGTCATTCAGAAATACCTGGTCGTTGAGGAGTGCCCTGCCCTGTAAGCGGGTAAGCAACACACTGTTCTTACTGATCCTTAGAAAATTTTCGGCACGCAAGCCTATACTTAGCTGCGTGGTGCGCATATCCAGCGTATCGTAAAAGCTTTTCTCGAGGTCGGGGTTACGTAACAGGTTCTTTGTACCGGCAGCAAACTCCAGTTCGGCTAACCGCCCCCGTCTTGGAAAGTAAAAATCATCAAGGTTATTCCAGAGGTAATTAAAACCATAGGTGGTGGTGCGGGCATCAGCCAGATCGAAGTTAAGCAGGCTTTGTGTACTGGCTGCACTTAGAATACGGGCGTTTCGCCACTCACCATACACAGTAAACTTACCATACTTTAAGGTATAATATCCCAGTTGCAGCCGGGGCTCGATGGTTATAAAAGAGGAATCCTGCTTCAGTAAATTAAAGCGTGTGCCCAACTCGAAAGGTGTACCAAACAGGTTAGGGTGCAGGTACTCGCCATTAAGTATGACAGAGCCTTTATTCACGCGTCGCCATTGCAAACCTATAGTTTTGCCGGTGCCTCCCAGGTTGCGCAGGTTAAGTCGGGCTTCTCCTGTTACCAATAGTTTATCCTTCCGGTCGGGGTCGGGCAGAAAGCCAACTATACCATCGATCTGGTTTGCCTGCCGGTCTTCGAGATAGTATACTACCCGTGCCTTATTGCGGGCAAAACGCACCTGCGGAGGCCTCGTTACCCGGATATAAGGCAAAGCGGTAAGCATACGTTGTGTGGCCTCTATCTGCTCCTGGTTATAAGGTTGCCCCGGGTATAGTTGCAGGTAGCGCATCAGGAATTTAGGTTTCGTTTTGCTGCCGCCCATTACCTGCACCGAGTCGTAGGTTACCACAAAAGCTTTTTCCACCATCAGGGCTGCGCTTATCTTCCCGTTGTCTATAGTTACAGAGTCGAGCCAGACAGAGGCAAAAGGGTAGCCGTTGCGTTCGGCGTAATCTAAAATGCGCTGTTGCAGGCGGGCGTATTCAGCAGGTTTAAATGGTACGTTGCGGTAAAACTTTTCCCGGAAGCCAGATTCTATCAGGATGCCTTCGCTTAGGTTACCGTTTCGCAGCTCGGCCCACTCCAGGCGCTCACCTACGTGTAGTTTCACGTGGAGCGTATCGTTGCGCAAGTATAAACTATCAGCTGAGGCAAGCAGGTAAGCATCTTGGTGCAGTTTATACAACAGGTTTCGAACTTCAGTGGCAGCTGTAGCCGAATCGGGGTGTGTTGTTTTATAGGTATAGCTGCTCAGTATGTTTTTTTCACCAGGCGATAATTGCAGCTGAAGTATAAGATCAGGCTGGGCAGCAGGTTGCGATTGGGCCTGCACACCCGGCAGCCACAAAAGCAAATACAATACTACGGCAGCTATTTTATACATTTGTGTAATTGATTGTTGAATTGTTTAACAGCTAAATTGTTAATCTATAGATGATCTTCAAAGCTGGTCATCCCCCTGTCCCCTTCAAATGAGCAGAGAGATGATTACTCAACCAGAAAAATCTAAAATTTCTAAAACAAAGGTAACAGGTTCGGTATTACAGATTTATAGTTCATCAACAATTTAACGATCCAGCAATTTAACAATTAACTCTTGGCCGGAATATACCTTCATATCCCTTTCTGCAAACAGGCTTGCCACTACTGCGATTTCCATTTCAGTACAAGTATGGGTCACAAAACGGCAACTATAACTGCTATTGCCCACGAGCTGGAACTGCGCAAAGATTACCTGCAGAATCAAACTATAGAAACCATTTACTTTGGTGGTGGCACCCCATCGTTACTTTCCCAGGACGAACTACAGCTTTTGCTGCAAACTATAAAAACGTTGTGTATAGTTTCAGATGCTGCTGAAATTACCCTGGAGGCTAACCCGGACGATCTGAAACCTGAAAAGCTACTGGAGCTGAAGGCGGCAGGTATAAACCGGTTAAGTATAGGTTTGCAGTCATTTCATGAGCCGCACCTGCGCATGATGAACCGCGCCCACAACGCCACCGAAAGCCTGCAGTGTGTAAAAGATGCACAGGCCGCTGGCTTCGATAACATAACCGTTGACTTAATCTACGGCATTCCGGCACCAGACCATAGCATCTGGCTACAAGACCTGGAAACGCTTTTCTCGCTGAATGTGCAGCATGTGTCGTGTTACGCACTAACTATAGAACCTGACACGGCGTTGGGCCGCTGGAGCAAAAAAGGTAAGTTTATACCATCAGAAGATGATTTTACAGCCCAGCAGTTCGAAATATTGTTAGAGCAGATGGCAAAGCATGGTTTTGTGCAGTACGAGATATCAAACTTTTGTAAACCGGGCTTTGAATCGAAACATAACAGCAATTACTGGCGTGGCGTGCATTACCTGGGCGTAGGGCCAAGTGCGCATTCGTTTAACGGCCACAGCAGACAGTATAATGTAGCCAACAACCGCAAATACACAGAGGCCATCAGCCAGAACATCATCCCTACCGAAATAGAAGAACTCACCTTAGCTGACCAGGCCAACGATTACCTGCTTACCACGCTGCGAACCATCTGGGGCTGCGACTTAACAAAAATGCGCGACAACTATAGTTATGATGTGCAGGCATCGCACCAGCCATACCTGCAGGAGCTTCAGCAAAAAGAACTCGCAACTATAAAAAACGACGTACTTTACCTGACAGACAAAGGCAAACTGCTGGCCGACCAGATCACACTCGATCTGTTTGTAGAGTAAATGCTTAAACCTCAATATAGATGGCACCTAATTTTATAGTTAACGTATGTCCTTTAACCTAAGCACCCTTACCTGATCATGCCTGTAAATGCTGTCGCTTCAACTTACAACAATTTATAGTTCAGATAACTTCAAAATAGAAGTTGATGAAAACCTGGCCTACATCAGAACGGAATGGATGCGGCCGCTTAGCGACAAGGAGTTTATGGAAGAAGCAATGCGGGCCTACGACGTAATTGCCGAAAAAAATGCAGAAATAGTTCTTGTAAATTCGCAGCAGGTCTCTATCCTAGGTCCCGACACAAAAGACTGGCTTTCCAATACTTACTACAGTTTATTTTCCCGCACGTCTCTTAAAAAAATGGCCCGCGTAATGCCCGATAACCTGTTCAAGAAACTGGCACTGGCATCGGTTGTGGCAAGAGCAGATGCCTCCGGCGACATATCTTATACCATCCAGGATTTCGCATCAGAGGCCGAGGCCGTTCGCTGGCTACTCGAAGCATAGCTTAATCCAATCTTTTATAGTTACAACGTATAGGTTTGCTTAATTTCGCTTATACTTGTTAAAAGCCTGCTAACTATGGAAGCCACCATTACCTACCACGACCAACTTTATAGTTTCAACCCGTTACAACCACTGGATATTTCGATGCCGCTACACGACAGGCAACTACAGCCGGAGTGTTTCTGGGCCGAGCCGGTTCAGTTTGATGTGATCAGGGTTGGTGATTTTGTGGGATCGGTAGCAGATGGTGGTAGTACCAACTATAAACGCTTGCATATTACGCCCCATGGCAACGGCACCCACACCGAATGTTATGGCCACATTTCAGCCGACGAGCACGCCACTATACACAACTGTTTAAAACGCTTTTTATTTGTAGCCCAGCTCATAACTATAGCTCCGCAAAAACAGGAAAACGGCGACGAAGTAGTAATGCTTGATGATGTAAAGAAACAGCTGGAAGGTATAAAATGCGAGGCCGTTATACTTCGCACTTTGCCCAACACCGACGACAAGCTTTCCCGCCACTACTCCGGCACTAACCCACCTTACTTAGAGCCAACTATAGGCCAGTACTTAGCAGAGAAAGGCGTGCAGCATCTGCTTTTAGATCTTCCGTCTGTAGATCGTGAACTTGACGAAGGTAAACTTTTATGTCACCACGCGTTCTGGCAGTACCCTAAAAATACCCGTTGCGGCGCAACTATAACCGAGCTTATTTATGTGCCGGATCATGTTACAGATGGCTTATACTTACTGAACTTACAGATTGCCAGTCTGCAACTCGATGCCAGCCCAAGCAAACCTGTACTTTATAGTTTGTCCCCAGTTTTCCCAAAGCTATAGTTCCCCATGCAACAAACCACCGACACGATCCTGATGATCGAGCCAACCAACTTCTGCTATAACCAGGATGCGGCAGAAACAAACAAATTTCAAAAGCAGGCCGAAGGATTAACCCCAGCAGAAGTTCAGGAAAAAGCATTACAGGAATTCCGGCAGATGGTGCAGCAACTACAGCAGATTGGGGTAGATGTAAATGTAATCCGTGATGTAGAAAACTCCCGCACCCCGGATTCTATTTTCCCGAATAACTGGTTCTCAACGCACCAAAGTGGCCAACTGGTAACATACCCCATGGCACCAGCCAACCGCCGCCAGGAACGCCGACAAGATATTATTGATTTCCTGATGCAGAAGTATGGTTACAGGGATCATCTAAAGCTGGAACATTTCGAGGAGCTGTCGGAGCCAAAATTTCTGGAAGGTACCGGAAGCATGATTCTGGATCGTGTGAACAAAACCGCCTATGCTGCTTTATCGCCCCGCACAGAACTGGAGCCGCTTCAGGAGTTTTGTAACAAGCTAGCCTATAAACCTGTTACTTTCCGGGCTTACGGGCCAACAGGTGAGCTAATTTACCACACCAATGTCATGATGTGCCTTGCCGATACCTTTGTAGTAGTTAGCCTTGATGTGGTTGATGCTAAAGACAGAGAAGTATTACGTCGGCAATTTGAAAGCACTGGGAAAGAGATCATCGAACTCACTGCCGATCAAACTCATCATCGTTTTGCCGGAAACATGTTGCAACTGCATAATTCAAAAAGGGAGAAGATCCTGGTTATGTCGGAAGCTGCTTATAATTCTCTTTCAGAAGATCAATTAGTAAAGCTTAACAAGCATAATGAACACTTGTTATACTTCCCGATACATCTGATCGAGCAATGTGGCGGCGGTAGTGTACGCTGTATGATAGCGGAGATCTATAAGCCAGAGGGAAGTGTAAGTTGACTTTCTTGACAGGGGGCGCTTTGAACTTATAATCCGCGAAATCGAACCACCCCTAGCCCCTCCTTATCCAAGGCGGGGAATTTTCTGCTGCTGGCAATCTATAAGCTATAGTTTTATAGTTGCTGTCTATACACCCCTATAGTCCCCTCAAGGGGACAGTTTCTGTCATAGCTATAGTTTCAGCTATAGTTCTATAGTTACAGACCATGAGCGGACAGGTCGCGACCTGTCCCTACAGAAGTATAACCGTGGGAAAGCGATACAACTATAGCTTCTCAATCAAACTATATACTAGCTATCGAAAGATCTCAGTCTTCGGGTTGAGCGCCTCGAGAGGTTCCGGTGCCGAAGGCATTACGACGTTAGGAGCAAAGGAAGCGAAAGCAGCGCGATGCCTGAAGACGAGGCCTCGCGGCCGTGAGCGAGCCAAGGCAACTATAAAACTATAGGCGTGTAAAGCTCCCAGGATAGAAAGTGACTATGAAAGAAACGGCTTGGTTAAAATTGATAGCTGCTTGAACTATAGAACATCAGACACATAAGATCCCTTGGCTAACGCTCGGAATGACAAAAGAGAAACTATACTTCTTAAAACAGTACCTCAGCTACTTTACGAACCGATTCTGATTTACCCATTGAATAATAATGCAGGCACGGCACACCAAATTCCATTAGTTCTTTTGATTGTTGTATGGCCCACTCTACACCCACCTGTGCAGCAGCCTTGTTATCCGGGCACTCTTCAATGGCATCAGCCAGATCGCAGGGTACTTCGATGTGGAACAGGCTTGGCAGTAAAGTTAGTTGGGTCTTAGTGGTCATTGGCTTTAATCCCGGGATGATCGGTACAGTTATACCTTCCTCGCGACAACGGTTCACAAAATCAAAATACTTCTGGTTATCGAAGAACATCTGTGTTACAATGTACTCCGCACCCAACTCTATCTTTTTCTTCAGCCAGCGAAGGTCTGATTTTTGATTAGGTGCTTCAAAGTGCTTCTCAGGGTAGCCAGCCACACCTATGCAGAAATCTGTAGGGTTATGATACGTCTGCTCATCATCTAAATAGCAACCCTTGTTCATATCCACCACCTGTCCGATAAGCTCTGTAGCATAATTATGACCACCCGGCTCCGGCACAAAACGCTGTTCGCTCTTCACGCAATCACCACGTAATACCAACACGTTATCAATCCCTAAAAAGTGAAGGTCGATAAGTGCATTCTCGGTCTCTTCCCTGTTAAAGCCTCCGCAGATAAGGTGTGGTACCGTATCTACTTTATAGTTATTCTGAATGGCTGCACAAATACCAACTGTTCCCGGGCGTTTACGGGTTGTTATCTTTTCTAAAAGCCCATTTTCACGCTTCTTATACACATACTCCTCACGGTGGTAGGTCACATCTATAAACGGCGGGTTAAACTCCATCAAGGGGTCGATGTGATTAAACAGGGTGCGCATATTTTCGCCTTTCAGCGGAGGCAATATCTCAAAAGTGAACAGGGTTTTCCCGTTAGCATTTTTGAAGTGGTCCGTTACTTTCATGTAAGGGTGTTTCTTATTTAGATATTTATCTCAAGTATTAACTATACCGCCTGCTGTGCTACCGGCTTTGGCTCATAGTTCAGGTTCGGCGACAACCAGCGTTCCAGTTCTTCTTTTGGCATACCTTTTCGCTGCGCGATGTCGGCTACCTGGTCTTCGCCTATTTTACCCAAACCAAAGTATTTAGCTTCCGGATGCGAGAAGTATAAACCGCTCACTGCTGCAGTCGGGTACATGGCCAGGTTCTCGGTAAGTATAACTCCTGAGGTTCTTTCGGCATCCAGCAGGTTAAACAGCGTTATCTTTTCGGTATGGTCCGGGCAGCCCGGGTAACCTGGTGCTGGGCGTATGCCTTTATAGTTTTCCTTGATCAGGTCTTCGTTGCTCAGGTTCTCTTCTGGTTCGTAACCCCATAGTTCTTTTCTAACCTTGGCATGCATGAGTTCTGCAAAGGCTTCAGCTAACCTGTCGGCCAATGCTTTCACCATAATAGATTTATAGTCGTCGTGGTCAGCCAAATGCTTCTCCAGCAGTTTCTCGATGCCAAACCCAGCCGACACTACAAAGCCGCCAATGTAATCTTGCATGCCAGTTTCTTTAGGAGCCACAAAATCAGAGAAAGCCATGTTTGGTACGTTGCCGCCTTTCTTGCCCTGTTGCCTTAAGGTATGGAATTCCGTTAGTAAGTTTTCACGTGAATCATCGGCATATACTTCAATGGTATCATCAGCCTCCACATTGGCAGGGTAGAAACCAACTACAGCACGCGCTTCCAGTAACTGGTTATCCACGATCTCCTGCAGCATTTTCTGGGCATCGTTGAATAACTTGGTTGCTTCTGTACCTAACTCCGGGTCGTTCAGGATTTTCGGGTACTGGCGTTTAAGCTCCCAGGCATGGAAGAACGGTGTCCAGTCGATGTACGGCACAATCTCTGAAAGCGGATAATTGGTGTATGTTTTGTTGCCGATAAAGCTTGGCTTGGTTGGCTTTGTGTTGTTCCAGTCTACTTTATACTTGTTGGCGCGGGCATCTTCTATAGTTGCAAACGCACGGTCTTTAGTGCGGCTCAGGTGGTCTTCGCGCAGCTTTTCATACTCCGCTTTTATGTTGGCAATATAGATATCTCGCTCACTGCTGAGCAAACTGCTTACAACTGTTACGCTTCTTGATGCATCGTGCACATGCACTACCGGTCCGCTATACTGTGGTGCAACTTTTACGGCTGTGTGTACTCTTGAAGTTGTAGCTCCCCCAATCAGCAACGGGATCTTCATGCCCCGGCGTTCCATTTCCTGTGCCACGTACACCATTTCATCCAGCGACGGCGTAATAAGTCCGCTCAGACCAATGATATCCACTTTATGCGCTTCGGCTTCTGACAGGATCTTATCCAGCTGTACCATCACGCCCAGATCTATTACTTCGTAGTTGTTACAAGCCAGCACTACGCCCACAATATTTTTACCGATATCGTGTACGTCGCCTTTCACAGTTGCCATCAGTATAGTTCCTGCCGTAGATTTAGAAGTATCGCCAGCCAGTTTTTCTGCTTCCATAAAAGGCAGCAGGTACGCTACCGACTTCTTCATCACACGCGCACTTTTTACCACCTGCGGCAAAAACATCTTTCCGGCTCCAAACAGATCCCCTACTACCGACATACCAGCCATCAGCGGACCTTCGATCACATCCAGTGTTTTGGTTGCCTGCCGGCGAGCCTCTTCGGTATCTTCTTCAATAAAATCAACTATACCGCGTACTAAGGCATGTTCCAGACGCTCTTTTACTGGTGCGTCGCGCCAGGCAGTGTCGGCTGCTGTGGCTGTCTTGCCTTTACCTTTTATAGTTTCCGCATAGTTTACCAAACGCTCTGTCGCATCCGGCCTGCGGTTAAATATCACGTCTTCGATCAGGTCGCGCAGCTCGGTTGGTATTTCGCTGTACACACCCAGCATACCTGCATTCACGATACCCATGTCCATACCAGCCTGCACAGCATAGTATAAGAACACCGTGTGCATGGCTTCACGCACGATATCATTGCCCCTGAACGAGAACGACAGGTTACTTACACCACCACTTATAAGGGCATGCGGCAGGTTCTCTTTTATCCATTTTACAACTTCAATGTAATCAACAGCATAGTTGTTATGCTCCTCTATACCTGTGGCAATAGCGAGTATGTTCGGGTCAAAAATAATATCCTGTGGCGGGAAGCCAACTTCATCTACCAGAATGCGGTAAGAGCGTTCACAAATTTCTTTTCTACGCTCCAGCGTATCTGCCTGGCCCTGCTCATCAAATGCCATCACTACCACGGCGGCACCGTACTGGCGCACTTTTCGGGCTAATTTTCTAAAGGCTTCTTCGCCTTCTTTTAAGCTGATGGAGTTAACTATAGATTTACCCTGCACGCATTTTAAACCAGCTTCGATCACGCTCCATTTCGAAGAGTCGATCATGATAGGCAGCTTGGAAATATCCGGCTCAGAAGCGATCAGGTTCAGGAAGTTGGTCATGGCCTGCTCTGAGTCGAGCATACCTTCATCCATATTTACGTCGATGATCTGCGCACCACCTTCTACCTGCTGACGAGCAACCGCCAAAGCTTCTTCAAATTTTTCGCCAACTATAAGTCTTGAGAACATTTTGGAGCCGGTAACATTAGTACGCTCGCCGACATTTACAAAAAGGCTTTCAGGAGTTATAGTAAGGGGCTCGAGGCCGTTGTAACGTGGGAGTGGAGCAACTGGGGTGGGAACGTGTGGTTTATACTTGCGCACTAAGTCTGCAATCACTTTGGTATGAACTGGCGTAGTGCCACAACAACCACCCAATATATTTACCAGACCTTCTTTCAGGTATTCTTCAACTATAGCTCCCATTTGCTGGGCGGTCTCATCGTAGCCGCCAAAAGCGTTTGGCAAACCGGCATTCGGGTAAGCACTAATGTAACAGTCTGATATGCGGGATAACTCCTGAATGTGCGTTTTTAGCTGACGAGCACCCAAAGCACAGTTAAAGCCAACACTCAGTAAAGGTGCATGCGAGATGGAATTATAAAAAGCTTCAACCGTCTGTCCGGACAAGGTACGCCCGCTGGCATCGGTTATAGTTCCGGAGATCATGATCGGTAGCTCTTTGCCACCATCATTTATAAATTGCTGTATCGCAAAAAGTGCTGCCTTACAGTTCAGCGTATCAAATACAGTTTCTACCAGTAGCAAGTCTGAGCCACCATCCACTAAACCACGCACCTGCTCATAATAAGCTTCCACCAGTTGGTCAAATGTTATAGCTCTATAGCCGGGGTTATTCACATCCGGAGAAAGCGATGCGGTACGATTGGTCGGGCCAATAGCACCAGCCACGAAGCGTTTATGCGAAGGATCTTTAGCTTCTATTTCATCTGCTGCTTCTCGCGCTATTTTTGCTGACTCATAGTTTAGCTCATACACCAGGTGCTCCAATTTATAATCAGCCATGGCTATACTTGTACCACTAAAGGTGTTGGTCTCAATGATATCGGCGCCAGCCTCCAGGTACTCGGTATGGATCGCTTTGATAATATCCGGCCTTGTAATGGAAAGTAAGTCGTTATTACCTTTCAGGTCGGAGGAATGAGCCTTAAAGCGCTCGCCACGAAAATCAGCTTCTGTTAGCTCGTAACGCTGGATCATGGTGCCCATAGCGCCATCGAGCACGAGTACGCGTTCCTGCAGCAAAGTATAGATCGGATGTGTTTTGGTCATGGCTGGTATCTTTTTCTTGATGAACTTTCAAACAGCTTATCAAGAAGGACACCTGGGATGAGGCAGGAGCAATCTTATCTTCCCTGGCTGCAGTTGCACCAGGAGGGAGTTAGCACCAAGCTTTATACATGGTTGCTAAGACATCATCGGGCCCTATCCCTCAGTCTTTCTTGATAAGAAATGGCAAGTTACTATACATATCCGCAAAAAGCCACAATTATGTTGCATTAGTATATAACTATAATTAGAGAAACTTAGCGAAAAGGCTGTATAACAGAAAAGGACACATAAAGTGTCCCTTTCCTAAAAGAGTTTAATTGTAATTAACTATAACTCTTCTACTTATACTATACGTTAGCAAGCGGCTATAGTTTATAGTTAAATAAAATAAAAAAGGGATACCTGACGGTATCCCTTTCAATGCTTTTACAGCAAGCAGAATTAAGCCTCAGCTTCTACTGCAGCAGGTACTACAGATACGTAAGAACGGTTCTTCTTACCTTTTCTGAATTCTACAACGCCATCAACAAGTGCAAACAGGGTGTGGTCTTTGCCCATACCTACGTTTTTGCTTGGGTGGTGTGCTGTACCTCTTTGTCTTACAATGATGTTACCAGCGATGATATCCTGGCCACCATAGATCTTAACGCCAAGTCGTTTAGAGTGCGACTCGCGACCGTTGTTAGAACTACCAGCTCCTTTTTTGTGTGCCATTTTATTTTACTATTAACTCAGGCCTGGGCCCGAAATGGTTCTACGATAAATTTCCTCTTACTGCTTATCCAATGCTCTCGATCAGAACTTTAGTATAGTCAGAACGATGTCCTCTAGACTTTCTATACCCTTTTCTTCTCTTCTTCTTGAAAATGCGGATTTTCTCGCCTCTCACGTTGCCAAGGATTTTACCAACCACTTTAACACCGCTTACGAATGGAGCACCAACGGTTAGTGTACCGTTATCATCTGTAAGAAGAACATTGGCGAACTCAACGGCGTCACCTTCATTGCCGGAAAGCTTGTTAGCGTAGATGAACTTACCGCTCTCTACTTTGGTCTGTTGACCTGCGATTTCTACAATTGCGTACATCAGCTTCAATGTATGTTTAAAATTTAGTCTGCAAAAGTACGGCACTAATTTCAATTTTGCAAACAGTTATACTTTAAAATATCCTGAATTTCAATCTGCTATCCACACAATTGTGGATAACGGTGTTGAAATTCACAAACCAATTTTAACAACCCTGTAAAAAACCGCCTAACCACATACTATACAGCGCGTTGCATCAAATAGAGTTTTCCACAATTTTGCACACACTTAACTATAGCATTGCATTAACCTGATGCCATAAATCATATTTACCTCCTTGATTTTGCACTCTAACACTCCCAAAGTATAGCCAATCGCCTCAAACCCACTTACTATTCCGTTTTTATTGCACTTAACACAACATTAATGTTTATATAGTAATATGAAGATATACTGATCAGACATTTTAGCTATGTGCATAACAGTGTGAATTTTAACACAACTTACACAGCACCAACAACTTAAACATTTGTGTATAAATTGAACAACTTTAGCCCCAAGTTTCAAGTTCAATTCTCTATATTTGAAGTCACGATGTTTATGGGCAACGCACAGGCCGACGCTCAAAACTAAAATTTAATCGGGGTGTTTTCTAAGCTAAACAGCTTACCCCTTCAAACAATAAAACATTAATTACAAGATTATGGAGCCAATACTGAAAGAGAACCCTAACCGCTTTGTTCTATTCCCGATACAGCACGACAAGGTATGGCAGATGTACAAACAGGCTGAAGCCAGCTTCTGGACAGCGGAAGAGATAGACCTGAGCCAGGACCTGAAAGACTGGGAAAACCTGAACGACGGCGAGCGTCACTTTATCAGCCACGTACTTGCTTTCTTTGCAGCATCAGATGGTATCGTTAACGAAAACCTGGCTGTAAACTTCATGAACGAAGTACAGATTCCGGAAGCGCGTTGCTTTTATGGTTTCCAGATCATGATGGAGAACATACATGCCGAAACGTATTCGCTCCTGATCGATACTTATATTAAAAAGCAAAGCGAGAAAGACTACCTGTTTAACGCGCTCGACAATGTGCCTGCTGTTAAAAAGAAAGGCGAATGGGCGCTTAAGTGGATAGAAAGCGAAAACTTTACTGAGCGTTTGATCGCTTTTGCTGCCGTGGAAGGCATTTTCTTCTCAGGTTCTTTCTGCTCTATTTTCTGGATGAAGAAGCGTGGTTTAATGCCAGGCTTAACTTTCTCTAACGAGCTTATCAGCCGCGACGAAGGCCTGCACTGCGATTTTGCCTGCCTGCTATACTCCATGCTGGAAAACAAACTGCCTGAAAGCCGTGTGCACGACATTATAAAGGATGCCGTAACGATAGAGCAGGAGTTTGTAACAGATGCATTGCCGGTTGATCTGATCGGGATGAATGCAAAGTTGATGAGCCAGTATATCGAGTTTGTAGCCGACCGCCTGTTAATAGCCCTTGGTTATGGCAAAGTATACAATGCTACCAACCCATTCGACTTTATGGAAATGATCTCGCTTCAGGGCAAGACAAACTTCTTCGAGAAACGCGTTGGCGAATACCAGAAAGCCGGCGTACTGGGTGGCTCCGATAAAAATGTCTTTTCGATGGACGAAGACTTTTAATAATATCAGAAACCAACTATATTTAAGTGGCGAAGGAGATCAACGCTCCCGAAGCCACTTAAATACTCTTACACAACTTACCGGGCAGTAGCTGAAGTATAGAGGCGACCGCAACCCTGCACCGGTATCTAAGCTGGCCTTTTAGCCATCAAAGGGGATACTCTTCTCCACTATATAGTAAAAGCATTTAGCTTTACCTATAAACTATTGTATTACAACGGCTTATACCATTCCGCGTATTAGCTGACTGTATCTTATACTTTAAATATTTAATACTTTCTGCTCTGGCAGAGGCATTTAACTATATCTTTTTAATAACCGGGCTTTTGAATCCCGCTAATTGTATACCGCTATGTTAGTAGTTAAAAGAGACGGCCGCCGCGAATCCGTTAAATTCGACAAGATCACAGCTCGCATCGAGAAGCTGTGCTATGGCTTACATGCTGACTATGTATCGCCGATTGAAGTTGCCAAAAAGGTAATTGATGGTATTTATGATGGCGTAACTACCGTTGAGCTTGATAACCTGGCCGCTGAAACTGCCGCCTCGCTTACAACCAAGCACCCGGATTATGCCGTACTGGCAGCGCGTATTGCTATTTCGAACCTGCACAAGGTTACCAGCAAGTCGTTCTCCAACACCATGAAGCGCCTGTATACTTACACCGATCCTAAGACCGGTGAAAATGCATCGCTACTTTCTAAAGATGTATATGAGATCATCCGTAAAAATGCGGCCACCCTCGACTCAACTATAATTTACGACCGCGACTATAACTACGACTACTTCGGTTACAAAACACTGGAACGTTCTTATTTACTGCGTTTAGATGGCAAAATAGTAGAACGCCCGCAGCACATGCTGATGCGTGTAGCGGTTGGTATACACAAAGAAGATATTGAGTCTGCTATCGAGACATACAACCTGATGTCGGAGAAGTGGTTTACACATGCAACTCCAACCTTATTTAACGCTGGCACTCCAAAACCACAACTATCATCCTGCTTCCTGCTTGCTATGAAGGACGACAGCATACCAGGCATTTACGATACGCTGAAGCAATGCGCTCAGATATCGCAGAGTGCTGGCGGTATTGGTCTGAGCATCCATAACGTACGTGCTACAGGTTCTTACATTAAAGGCACAAACGGTACATCTAACGGTATCATACCAATGCTGAAGGTGTTTAACGACACTGCCCGTTATGTAGACCAGGGTGGTGGCAAGCGTAAAGGCGCTTTCGCTATTTACCTGGAGCCATGGCATGCCGATATCTTTGACTTCCTGGATCTGAAGAAGAACCACGGTAAAGAAGAGAACCGTGCTCGTGATCTGTTCTATGCCATGTGGACGCCAGACCTGTTCATGAAGCGTGTGGAAGAGAACGGCGACTGGAGCCTGTTCTGCCCGAACGAAGCACCTGGCCTTGCTGAGTGCTGGGGTAAAGACTTTGAGCGCCTGTACGAAAAGTATGAGCGTGAAGGCCGTGCCCGCAAAACTGTAAAAGCGCAGGATCTGTGGTTCCACATCCTGGAGTCGCAGATAGAAACTGGTACGCCATACATGCTGTATAAAGATGCTGCCAACAGCAAATCGAACCAGCAGAACCTTGGAACTATAAAGAGCTCGAACCTGTGCACCGAAATTATGGAGTACACCGACGAAAACGAAGTTGCTGTTTGTAACCTTGCATCGCTGGCCCTGCCACGTTACGTAAAGGACAACGGCAACCATAAGATATTCGATCATCAGAAGCTGTTTGATGTAACCTACCACGTTACACTTAACCTGAACAAGGTTATTGATATAAACTATTACCCGGTAATTGAAGCTCAAAACTCTAACATGCGCCACAGACCAATTGGTTTGGGTGTACAGGGTTTGGCAGATACGTTTATTGCGCTGCGTATGCCTTTCGAGAGCGAAGAGGCGAAGCGTCTGAACGAAGACATCTTCGAGACGATCTATTTTGCTTCGATGACAGCTTCTAAAGACCTGGCTAAGAAAAACGGTGCTTACGAAACATTCCCGGGCTCTCCTTTATCAAAAGGTCAGTTCCAGTTCGACATGTGGGGCGTAACACCTAAGTCTGGCCGCTGGGATTGGGAAGAACTTCGCAAGGAAGTAATGGAGCACGGTGTGCGTAACTCATTGTTATTAGCGCCAATGCCTACGGCTTCTACTGCACAGATATTAGGTAACAACGAATCGTTTGAGCCTTATACTTCTAACATTTACCTGCGCCGCGTGCTTTCTGGTGAGTTCATGATCGTGAACAAGCACCTGCTGAAAGACCTTATCGCGCTTGGCCTGTGGAATGACAAGATGAAGCAGGATATTATTGCAGCCAACGGCTCGGTACAGGATATCCCGAACATCCCACAGAACATCAAAGACCTGTATAAGACTGTATGGGAGATAAGCCAGCGTACGGTAATTGATATGAGTGCCGACCGTGGTGCTTACATCTGCCAGAGCCAGTCGCTGAACCTGCACGTAATGAACGTGAACTTCGGTAAACTGACGTCGATGCACTTCCATGCGTGGAAGCGTGGTTTGAAAACAGGTATGTATTACCTGCGCACTAAAGCCGCTGTTGATGCCATTAAGTTTACAGTAGAGAAACAAGCCGCCGAAACCCTGTCGCCGGTTTACAACCAGGACCAGAATCGCAGCGACATGAGCTGCAGTTTAGATAACCCGGACGCTTGCGAAGCTTGCGGATCGTAAATAACTAAAGTATAGATAATAGAAAAGGGAGGCTGAGTGGCTTCCCTTTTTTGTTTTATGGTTCAGACACTAGCAGGAGCTGCGCACACTGCTAGGTCTTTATAGCTCGTCCTCTTCTATTAGTGGAGTTATACTTGCAAAGTCGGCTGAATTTTCTTCATGAAACTTCTTATACCAATCTCTGTCTCCAAACCATTGTAAAACTTCTTCTCGCTGTAATGCGGTTTTACTTTTAGAAAGTATACTTTGATAAGACGAGTAAGGCCAGTCACTAAAATCATCAATAAGGCCGTGATGCTGCGGGTTGAAGTGGATATAGTAGATGAGTCGCGTGAAATACGCTTCTGATGTAACTTCCTTTCTGCCAAACCTATGCTGGAATAACTTACCAACTCTTTCATATCTGTTATTTATAGTTTTAGTATAGGAGTTAAGGAGATGTGCCAATTGACGCTCAACACTTACGAGCTTACCAGAATAGCCTTTACCTTCTTGCCATTTTAGTGCATCAGATTCCTTTATCCTTATCAAGAAGTGTAAATGGTTAGGCAGAAGACAATAAGCAAAAGTATCAACATAAGGTGTTAAATACTTACTATAAAGCTGCAGAAAAAGATGGTAGTTATCAGGATATCTGAATAGTGTTTCTTTATTATTGCCACGGGTATAAATATGGTAATATTTACCAGATTCAAGTGCTGCTAACTTTTGCATCTAACCTTATACGGTAAAGACCTAGCAGCGTGCACAGGTCCTGCTAGTGTCTGAACCATAAAACAAAAAGCACCTGAGATCTCTCCCAGGTGCTTTTATCAGATCTATATTTTATACTTACTCTTGTGTTACAGCTACAATAGCTACACGGCGGTTAAGCTGTCGGCCTCTGGCGGTTTCGTTTGTGGCTCTTGGCGCGGTTTCGCCCATCGCTTCTATCGATAGCCTGTCAGCGGATATACCGCCTTTGTTTTGCAGCCAGTCTTTTACGGCATTGGCACGCTCAGCAGAAAGCTCTTTGTTATACTCGTTGCCTGCACGTGCATCAGCATGGCCAAATATTCGGATCGGGCCTGACTCCGGAAGGTCTTTAAGCTCATTAGCGATCTGTTGTAGTTTTTCTTCGCCTTCTGCTCTAATCTCAGATTTATCTGTGCCGAACAGGAGTTTATCATCTAAACTATAGATATTATATTGAGCTTCAGCACGGGCTTCCACTTCCGTATCTTTCAGGTCAGGATCTTCTACAACCGGGGCATCCCAGTTTATACCTGCCCAGAAATCATCGCCCATATCTTTAATTTCAACGCCATCGGCTTCAATCTCTCCACGTTCATCATCATAAACAACAGCAGAATCTGCAGTAGCTTCTGCCATGGTATCTCTCTCTACATCACCCTTGGGGTCGTTACATGCTACAATCGATCCGGAGATCAGCATAATTAAAAGTGTGTTTCTTTTCATAGTTTTTATCTCATAGTACTTTAAAAGGTACGTACTGCAGGGGGCATAGTTATTCAGCAACAGTTACTGAGGTATAAAACAGGCTCTTTGAGAGATAAGAACTATAGGTGCTTTAATGAAGTGAAGAGGAGCAGAAAAGTTGAGACTTAGGCCTGATTCTGCATTTGAATTGGTTCGGTTACCCAGGCAATGGCTTCTGTTTCGCTGTCGAACTCCATAATAACCATATCGCCGAGGTTATCAGCCCGTTTGATCAGTTGTTCTACAGCCATCTTGTTAAAAACATCTTCCGAAACTATAGTTGCATTGCGGCGGATAGTGCTTTCTGCGAGCCGGGGAAAGACTTCTGTAGCGAACCACTCCTGGTCTGCTGTCCGGATAGCGCGCAATTTACGATTGTCGCCTATCCACCTGATGGGTTGATACAGATCTATTACACGCAGGCTTTCCATAACTACCTTCCTGAAACGATCGCCACTCAAAAACCCATAGCCGTTTGCCCTGCCAAGTTGCAGTTCATCGTCATAAGTAATGGTAACGTCGTCGTTTTCGAAACAGGTAATTATCATAAGTATACTGCTTGATCTCAGAATGAGTGTAAGCCTACTATCAGGCCTTCGTTTCTTCCTGTAAGGTAATTGGGCTTGAGAGCCAGGCTAAGGCTTCTTCTTCGGTATCAAAATCCTTTAACACCATATCACCCAGGTCATCGGCTCGTTTTATAAGTTGCTCTACAGCCATCCGGTTAAACATATCTTCAGAAACGATAGAAGCATTGCGACGTAACGAACTGGCAGCCAGGCGCGGAAAAACATGTTCAGCAAACCAATCCTGATCAGATTTGCGGATAGCGCGTAACTTACGGTTATCTCCAAGCCACCTTAGGGGTTTATGCGTCTCCATTAAGTCCAGGCACTTTTCGATGGCTGCTCTAAACTCCTTACTCGTTAAAAACCCCAGCCAGACAGCCTTGCCTAACTGCTGCTCCTCATCATATGTAATGGTTACTACCTTATCCTGATAATATGTTACAACCATAAATACGGTACATCTTATAAAGTTACACTATCTCACTAACCTACTATCACTAACTAAGTACTAAGCTTTTAAAATACTGGCCATAATAACCAATTGCTAACAGCCAGGTAAATTAAATGCTTGTACGTGAAATATAAAATAAAATTGCATTATGTTACTAAAGCAGCTGACAATCTATACTTTAAAACACGCTTCTAAACTATAAAACACTAAGACTATAGCACAAAAAAACCCGAACTAAAATAGTCCGGGCTTTCCATGTATAAAGATTAGATTAGTTTCTGGTTTAGGATATTATTTCTTCAGGATGCGGTAGGTCTCGCGAGTCTGGTTATTGGTTATAGTTACAAAGTAAACACCAGTCGACAGGTTTTGTGTACTTACCTGCTGTCCGTTGCCGGCTACATGGCTAAGTTGCGCAACCTGGCGACCGGCAGCATCGGTTATAGTTATATTGCAGGCACCAGCCGCCGGGGCTATATCTACGGTTACAAATGTTGTGGCTACAGTTGGGTATACTTGCGCTATAGTTTTGCTCGATGAAGCTGTTACCTTAAGAGCGACCGTTTTAGAATATTCGAAAGCTCCATCGTGGTCTACCTGGCGCAGGCGATAGTAATTTATACCTGTTTTAGCATCTTCATCCGTGAAACTATAGGTCAATTTGCTGTTGCTGTTACCATTACCGGCTACCTCACCAATTGTCGTAAAGTTTCTGCCATCGGTACTGTGCTCCACTTCGAACCTGTTGTTGTTATACTCCGAAGCAGTTGCCCAGCTCAGCTTAACCACACCATTCGTATACTTTGCCTTAAAAGAAAGCAGCTCTACTGGCATTGGTGTTATAGTTCCGGTCTCCGGGTAGCGCCAGCTGAAGTTACTAATACCTACCCCCTGCAGTCCGTTGTTTACAGTACCTGGTGCGTCGTTATAGTACTCCAACACAATACGGTCGACAGGCTCCGTAAAAGTCACCACCACATTGCCTTCTGATGATGCATTGTCGCTGACTTGTTTGCCTCTGATGATACCAGCCCCAGCTACTTCATTGAAAGATGTAGTAACAATATTGGTCTTCTTCAGCGTTACTTCTTTATTCTGGTAATAGCCTTTTACCGTGATCTTATCGGCAAACTGGTTTGTACCATAGTCAACATCAAGTAAGGTAAAAGAGAGGTTTTGTACAGCAGTGCTTAATTGCATTTGGATAGTTGTGCCCGCAGTGGCAGTAGCGCCACGTTGCATCAGCGCAAACGACTTTACTCCTTTTTTGTAGCTTGAGTCCGATACTTTAACAGAGTCGTGCACTACACCAGTGGCTTTATTAAAAGACCAGCGCATGGTAACGCCATCAACTTCATAAGGATCAGCGGCATCAAGCCCTGACACTACGAAAGGATCCTCTCCATTAGGGCGGGTGCTCCAGTCAAATATAGCATAGCCATTTGTAAGCTCTCCCGATAGGGTCAGGTCATCGATAGCATAGTAAGGGTCTTTCTCGCCATTAGCTAAGGTGTATACTACTTCCAGTTCTATCTTAAGGTTCTTCTGGCCAAGGGCTGTGGCAGGCAAAGGAATCAGGTTGCCGTTGTTTACCTTGTTCCAGACCTCGTTTACACTGTTTGTTGAAGTATAAAATAACGTGCGGGTGCTGCTGTTATCAGTTGTGAAGTATACTTTAACTGGTTCCGTAAACTGGGTACCGTTTGTTTTGCGAACGTTGCGGTATTGATGCCACGAAATATATAAACTGCTCAGCTCTTCGGTGTTAATAGAGTCGAATAAGATAAGTGTTTTAGCCGGAGTAGCTACTGCGTTACTTGTGCGGGCATATTCCTGCTTAGACGATAGTGCCAAAGTATTTGGAGTAAAATCGCGGTCTGCAGCAGTTGCAATGTACCAGGTATTGTTGTAAGTTAAAGTCCCCTGTATATCTCCGCTAAAGTTTTCGTGATATAAAATGGTTTGGGCCGAACCCGAAAATGATAAAACCAGGAGCGCTAACAGAGGTAAGTAAATGCGTTTCAGGAAGGTATTACTGGTTTTCATACCCTCCCTATATGAAATTACTATGCCATACCACTACAACAAATTCAACACATTGCCATAATACAATTAGCCATCGCATCATATTATCAGCACCCAATACACTGATTTTTAACGACATACTTAACTTAACAGAGCGGCATTATAAAATCAGTATATAATAAAATAACAATTCTGTCTTTTAACGCGCTCGTGGAACATTTCCAAAATAGGGAATAATATCGCACACCTGGGAAAATTTCCAACAATTCACGTTTTCAGTAAAAACCCATCCTGTTTCATTGTAAATTCTAATTTTAAAGATACGGCTTATGTTATATAAATCGAAGACGAATTTTATTTTTATGTCTGTTTAGGATTCATATAAAATTGAACTATATTGCCCCCGCAAGCATAAATTAAGACTAGATAAAGTATAGCTTTACAACGCTAACCAACCATTACTGCAACACTTTAGCTTGTAAGATTGTTGTTTTAGTATGGCATGCGTTTTGCACAAGTATTATAAAGAAAAGATAAGAGGAGGAAGGCATGAACATTATGAGCAATAAAGAATTTCTGAATAATGCAGCGCAGCACCTGAATCTGTTTAATACAATTTCGGGTGGTATAAGCGATACAAATGTATCAGTTAAGAAGTATAAAAAAGGAGCTGTTATAGAAGTATGGGCAGCGGGAGTTAGCCCTGAAGCATTTAATTTAATGATGCACAGCAACCAGCTTACCATTTATGCTATGTTACACAGCCCTGAAAACCCTGAGCTTGCTGTACCAATGTTTAACAAAGTGTTTGTTATTCCGCCACAGGTTAACATCAGCAACATCGAGGCTGTATATACCGATGGCAGATTACAGATTAAGTTACCTTACCATAGCGCTGCTATCAGGCCAAAAGAAATCGAGATAAAACATTTATAAATTTAAAAGGCTACTTTTCAGTAGCCTTTTTTTATGCCTGTGGTGTAAGATATTTTGCTTTTATAATAGAGGTCATATAATCGTGCACCTCTACGCTTTCCTGGTCATACGAAAAGGTATTATACTCGTCGGCAGTGGTTTGCGAAACCCGACAACCGTTATTGATCATCATATAAACAAGCTCGCGCAGTCGGAAGGGATGACCCGCAACGTTCAGTATACAATCTGCATCGGTGGTTTCTACGCGCAGAAACATGTGCTGCACATGGTTTACATCCGACATTATTTCCTGATCAGACATAGGCACTCTATTTTTTGGCTTAAAGATTCATACATAATAAGTATAAAAAAGCTAAAATAGTGCCACAGGTTAGTCTAAAACAGTATAATTCCTCAATTTTTACCAGTTTATACAGCACAAATAATATTATCGCCGGGGATGCTCCTTTCGCCAGCCTACCACAAACACGATAACCCAAACCGGGTAAAACGACGACAAGGCTGTGGGAATAAACGGATCGTAGATAAAACCAAGTATAAGCTGCAGCACAAAGGTTAGCACAGCACCAGCTATAGCTATTTTATAGTATTTGTTGTTCCAGTTCATACTTTAGCCTACGTACAAAAAAAGAAGCAGGAAAAATTTCTCCTGCTTCCGTTGTGTCTGCTTAAACTATAGTTAATTAACCCGCGTGGCAGGCATGGCTTTGCCACCGTGGTGCAACACCATTTTAGTAACGTTGCCTGCAGTGTCTTTCTCGAAGGTAATGCTGGCAGGCGCTACTTTTAAGAAAAAGGTGTCTTCTGCTTCCGGGAAAATATGGAACGACTGCTTATCCGGACCTTCAGCGAACAGCTGGTTTGCTTCCTGGTACACCCTGAAATTAACTTTAGGAGCTACCTGGTACTCGCCCACATAAGCTGCCATTTGCTCTTTCGATAAACTAATAGCGTTATGCACCACCGGCACTTTGTAATCCTGGCCTAAAACTATGGCTGTTACATCTCTCGAGATCGGCCCGTTTACCTGCTGCGACTCGTAGTTGCTAAGTATAGTGATGGTAATGTTGCGCTCAGGTAACCTGATGAAGTTTGCCTTGAAACCGTTTATTGCTCCGCTGTGGCTAATGCGTGGCTCATTTCCGACAGAATCGATCACCCAACCATAGCCATAGTTGTTTTTAACCGGAGTGTACATCAATTTTTTAGATTCAGAAGTCAGTAGCTTTTCTTCTTTCAAAGCTGCATCAAACCTGGCCAGGTCTGCAGGTGTGCTATAGATGGCACCTGCCGCATGGCACCAGCTCATGTCTATTGGTTTAGCTTTTTCGCGCTCCAGGCCATCGTGGTTGTAGCCTTGTGCAAGCCCGGGTATTGGTTTACTAAACTCCAGGCCAGTATGCTGCATTTTGGCCGGCTTTAGTATTTGCTGAACCAGCACCTTTTCGTAAGGCTTGCCAGTTACTTTTTCTACAACCTGTGCCAATACTATAAAACCTGTGCTGCTATACTTCCATTTGGTACCCGGCTCAAACTCCAGAGGCTTGTCTTTTACAAGATTCAGGATATCAGCTGTAGTTGCAGGTTGCGTGTTCAGGCCTTTCCAGTAGTTTACAAAATCAGGTAGCCCGGATGTGTTGCTTAGCAAGTGGTGCAGGGTAATTTTATCGCCGTTAGGGAAATCGGGCAGGTATTTACTTACTTTGTCCTGCACATTAAGCTTCCCCTTTTCCTGCAACTGCAACACCAGCACGGCTGTAAATGGCTTTGTAACGGAGCCTATTCTATACTTAACCCCAGGCGAGTTAGGCAATTGTTTTTCGTAATTGGCCATCCCAAACCCCTGGCTATAGATGGTTTTGCCGTTCTCGGTTACCGCTACCGTACCACTAAATGTGCCCTGTGCATGGTGAGCTCCTAAATACTCGTTTAGTTTGCCCGTTGCCTGCGGCTGTAATTGTGCATAAGCTGAGCCTGCACTTAAAACCATTGCTGTTGCAATAGCAGTAGCTTTTAACCTTGTTAAAGCCACTGTCTTTAGAAAATGTTTTTTCATAGTTTTATTTTGCGTGTATTCTCTTATCTAAAAGAACTGTGGCAAATATATAACAAACTACTATGCATTGCAAGGTACTATACCAAAGACAAAGTGAACACTTATTTTGTATTGGTAAAAGCTATAAGAAGTATAGGTGAAAGTAACCGGAAAGTATAGGCATAAAAAAACCCGGCACTTAAGGCCGGGTGTTCATTAGTCTAAATGCTTCTGCCCTTGATATCTTTTTTTCAAGTATCAATGGCGGGTCGTCTTGTTTAGCGACCACAAGTGTAAATTTGCTTTTATTGTCCTGGTAATAAATAAGCGTAGTCAGGTCTTCGTATCCTATACTATAGATCTTTCGCTTACTTGTTCTTCCAATAAAATTATATTTATCTAATTCAATATTTCTCAATAATCTCATATCCCTACTATCATCTGGTATTTTAAACGGTTAACACCCTCTAAATTGTTTCAAAATAAGGGGGTTATACTACCTTTTCCCCTAAATAATTATACAATCAGGCAATATTCGAGTTATAGTTAAAAATGGCTATATTAGTAGATTCGGTAGCTTTTTTTAAATAGGAAAAAGCTATACTTACCATAAAGCAGTACAACTATAGCAGGCTACCCCAATGCTGCAGACAAGTATAAAAGAGTTTAAGACCCTGGCTGAAATGGAGGCTTGCTTTGCACTGCTGCAGCAGCTAAACCCCGCCATGGATGCTACCAGATATAAGCAACTATTAAGCCAGATGCTGCCAAATGGCTACCGTATGGCAGGTATACTTACAGGCGATACCTGCGTAGGTGTATCGGGCTTCTGGGTAAACACGAAACTATACTGTGGCAAATACCTGGAGGTAGATAACTTTGTAATAGATGCCAGCCACCGGAACAAGCAACTCGGCAAACAGCTGCTCGACTGGCTGATAGACCAGGCAAAGGCTGCCAACTGCGATACGGTTATGCTCGATGCTTATACATCAAACAGTGAAGCGCATCGTTTCTATTTCCGGGAAGGCTTCCATATTAAAAGCTATCATTTTTACAGATCAATCTAATGGCTGCAGGCAGGTTAAGTTTCTGGGTATGGTTCTTCTACTTTATTCTTTTTGAAGTGGCAGTATACCTTGGCCTCAGCTTTTTGCTGGGTGGCCTGGGCGAGAGCAACCAATACCAGGCCGACAACACGGTTGTGCCCAATTGGGTAAAGGCTGTTTTATTTGTACTTTTATACTTATTGTGCGTGTTTATTGCCGTGCTGACGGTAAGCAACATGGTGCCTGTTAAGTACCGTAAGCCTATGATGCGCTGGGTGTATATGGCCCTGCTGGCTTTGCCCGTAATGCTGTTTATGCTTTTTAATTAATAGGTATACTATAGCAGGGTATCCACGTTAATGTTATTGGTTAACCGTATCGTTTATGAAAAGATATTTGTTTTTGCTGCTTATACTTTGTCTTGTGTCCGGTTTTGAGGCATCAGCACAGATCATACAGCCTTATTTTGTAAAACTCCATTCCGGCGAGGTTATACCTGCCCGTAAGATCCAGCTTAAGTCGCCGTTCTTTAAATCAAACTACTTTTTGATCGACGATTCGCTTCGCGTTACGCCTGATATGGTGAGTACCTACCAGAATGAAGATGGCTTTTTTGCACGCGTTGAGCCAGGTGGCAGCCCCGATGCTTTTGCCCGCCGCGTTATAGAAGGCCCGCGTATCGATAAGTTTTATACTTCGCGCACCACTTACGACAACTATGGCTATTCGCCTTATGGTTACGGCTATGGTGTTCCGCGCACAAGCCGCCGCCGCATTTATTATTTCTCTAAAGATGAGGGTCCGCTTTATATCTGGAACTTTGACAACCTGCAGCAAGCCCTCGGCGATAATGCGGCCAGTATTACCCTCCTGCAAAAATACCGTCGGGAGAAGTATATTAACACAGGCATGACGATAGTAGGAGCCGGACTGCTGGCACTTGGCGTAGCAAACACCTCCCAAAGTAACGGCAGCCTTAATATTTCGCCGTTTGCTTATGCAGGCGCCGGCGTGTTAGGTGCGCAATTCGTTATAAACCTCTTTCAGAAAGATAAGCTAACGCAGGCCGTGCAGGTATATAACTACCAGATACAGCAATAAACCACACTTTATACTTTGGAGAATCTGATATTACTGCATGGTGCCCTCGGCTCCGCTGAAACCCTGGAACCGTTACGGGAGGCACTGGCATCTGCCTATAAGGTCTATTCAGTAGATTTTTCAGGGCATGGCCGCTTATCGGCTATCGAACAGGAATTTAGCATAGCCCTTTTTGCCAGTGATGTGCTTGAGTTTATGGCTGACAATAAGTTAGAGAATGCCCACTTCTTTGGTTATAGTATGGGAGGCTACGTAGCTTTATACCTTGCGCAGCAACAGCCCGGCAAAGTAAAGAGTGTATTTACCCTGGGCACAAAATTTAACTGGACCCCGGAAGCAGCTGCCCACGAAGTAAAACTACTGAACCCCGAAAAGATAAAAGAGAAAGTACCGCAATTTGCAGCCACACTGGCTAACCGGCATGGAGCGCAGCACTGGGAAAGTATGATGCACAAAACAGCCGCCATGATGCTGCAATTAGGTAACGAGCCTGTACTTACGCCTGCTATACTTGCCCAGGTACAACAGCCCGTACAAATTGCCACCGGCGACAACGACAACATGGTTACGATAGAAGAGACAGTTAATGCTTTCAGGGAATTGCCGAATGCCCGCCTTCTGGTGCTGCCTGCCACACGCCATCCTCTCGAAACAATACCTGTAAGCCGCCTTCAACACGAAATTTCTTTATTTACAGCTGCCACCACAGCTACCAAACCCTTTACCGCATGAATCTGAAGTTTTTACGCCTGCAAACTATAGTTACTTACCTGTTTATACTTGTGCTGGGGGCAAGCCTTGCTTCGTGTGCAAGCAGTAAGCCGCGCTTCGGCGAAGTTGGTTATACCGAAGAGGGCAAAGCATCTTATTACGCACGTAAATTCCAGGGCCGCAAGATGGCGAATGGCGAGCGCTACCGCCGCAGCAAAATGATAGCCGCACACAAAAAGCTGCCTTTCGGAACCAAAGTAAAGGTTACCAACCTTAATAATAACAGGAGTGTAAAAGTAAAGATCACAGACCGGGGGCCTTTTGTAAGAGGCAGAATTATAGACCTATCGGAGGCAGCAGCCCGAAAACTGGGGTATATTAACGATGGTGTGGCGCCCGTAAAAATGACTGTTATTCAGAAGGCATCTAAAAATAAATAGTGCTTATACTATACTTACTTGGCTATAACCCACGTTAACAGTAAAAAAACAATCATTCTCTAAAATATACAACAAACTAATTGTATTTCAGGGAATAAAAACATACATTTGGGCGTGAGAAAAATGTGGCAACATACCAGGGTTATTTTACCGGCATCAGTTATCGTACTGCTGCTTTCGTTGCCATGTGCTGTAGTGCAGGCAAATAACAATGTTGCAAACAACTCGGCACAAACTACTGCTCCTGTAACCGACCAAAACAAACCACAGAAAGTAACTACTACTAAGGCTAAAGTAACGACCGTAAGAGCCCGCGACAAATCGGTGTTGGATGCGGAGGTACTTGATAGCCCATTGGCTTATTTCCGCGAAGCATTTACCCCAGATGGCGAAGAGTCGGATGGTAGCGCAGCCCCTGCTGTTGTAAATACAGTTAAAGCACTTGTAGCAACACTCCTGTCTACAGTTCTATAGTTTCTTTTATTTTTCATTTCTACAGATTGCCAAAATCAACTTTATAGTTGCTTCTGCTTTATCTCTGCGTTTATACTTTAAATAAAGTCGGAGAGGAGAGCAAGCACCAGGCCCAATAGCGTTGCAATAAGTTTGTTGCGGTTAAAGCTGTGGTCGGGGCTGGTTTCGAAAAGGATAGTAGTGGAAATGTGCAGGAAATTGCCGGCTACCAGGCCAGTAAGCGCAGTATACACCATGCCACCAGGCACTTCGTTAGCCAACAGGTAGTTACTTACCAGTATACCCAATGGTGAGCCAACTGCAAATACCATCAGCCAGCCAAAAGCCTTCTTAAAGTTCTTCACCCGCGATAACAGCACCGACATAAGCGCAAAAGCTGCTGGAATATGGTGCAGCGCCACGCCAGTTAGCACAGCATAAAAACTACCCTGATGATGCATGTGGCTCACCGCACGATGGTCCTGCTCTACAAGTATACTTCCTTCTAAAAAGGAGTGCACAAACAAAGAACCCAGCAGTAAAAAAGGAATAGCATCGGTATGGTGGCCGTGGGAGTGCGTATGCATGTGCCCGTGCTCTACCCCATGCGAGAACAGCTCCAGTATAAGCTGCATAAAAAAGCCGGCTAAAACCCAGTAGCCAACAACATGCGGCTCGCGGTTGCTAAGCAGCACATCGGGCAACAGGTGGGTTATGGTTATGGTAAAAAGGTACGCTCCACTGAAAGCAAGCGCCATTTTAAGCCAGCGTACATTGTCCGGGGGGAATAGCTTCACCAGGAAACCCGACAGCACTACTGTAAAGAACAGAACCAAGATGGCTACTATCATGCTGCTGGTTATTTTTTCAGAACAAAGATCATACGTTCGCTGGTATCCGGGCTAAAAGGCTTTAAATTATAGTCCCCGAATGTTTCTACTAACTTAAGCTGGGCCATACCAAAATACTCCAGGAAATCTTCCTGACGTAAGGCACGTACCCGTTCTTCAAAACAGTAGTCTTTGCCTTTATCAGTAAATCGGATGGTTTTAACTATAAAGCCGTTCTCTACGCCACGCTTAATATAAAAGGTGATACCATCTACTTCCTTAACTTCTCCCATCACCAGGTTAGCAATGGTCAGGTCGGTATTCATAAAATCGATCACCAGCTTACCGCCATGCTTCAATGATTTGGCAACCGCGCAAAGGGCAACTACATTTTCTGTCTCGTTCTCGAAATAGCCAAAACTGGTAAACAGGTTAAGTATAAAATCGAACGCCTCAGGTTTATACACCTGGCGCATATCGTGCACACCAAATTGCAAACGCTCGTTCTCGAACTGTTTTGCGAAAGCTATACTTTGCTCCGACAGATCGATGCCGGTAACGTCGTAGCCTTTTTGATTTAAGTATACCGAATGGCGGCCCTTGCCACAGGCCAGGTCCATAATTTTTTCGTGCGGCTTTGGGTGCAGGTAAGTCAGCAGCTTATCCATAAAATGCTGTGCTTCCTGCTCGTCGCGGTTATTATATAATATATGGTAGTAGGGCGAGTCGAACCAGGTACTGAACCACTCTTCTTCCTGTTGTGCCATTTCAGTTGTTTAATCTAAAAGCAGATTTCGCTGCAAATATAGCCTAAAATAATCAGACCTTGCCTATACGCAAACATACCGCCAGGGATAGGCAAATCGGGTTATAGTTGCTAAAGCACAAAAAAACCTGCCGCTGCTTTGTAGCAAGGGCAGGTTTTTTTATTAAAGCCGGTTAACCTATGGTTTCTCTGTGCTAGGCTTTACTGCACCAGCAGGAGAATTGGTTTCAGCAGCTTCGTCAATGCTATCGCCTGGCTGGATGGTGTTCGCACCCGCATCGTGGTTTGGCATAACTTCTTCGTTTACTACTCTGTCCTGCACAACGCCGTCTTCGGTTACTTCTGCGCTACCTGCATCCGATACGTTAAAAGTACTGCGTGTACCTGGCTCTACATAATCAACTGATGCTTTAGAGCTTGGGCGCTGGTCTTTTGGAGTATCGCATGAAGCCATAAACAAACCTCCAACTGCGGCTAAAACTGCTATTACGTTCTTATTCATTTTTATATGATTTTATACTTTACCTATAGTTATACCCTGATTTAAAGGTAGCTAACTTTATAGTTTATACTTATTTACGCTTACAAATATTGTTATGGTTATGCCAGCAGGTTTTTACGACGCAGTATGCTTTCCATCAACTTCACATCGTTAGCGCCTACAAATATACGATAAGGTAAGTGTAAAAACACAGGAGCCTGAAATGTACGTGCTATCCAGCCTTTCCAGCCGCCCGGCATCTGGCTATCGGCAGGTGGCTTTAACCATAACATGTAAGCATCATCGCTACGCTCAGCTTTCTCGATCATGTCCCAGGTCATGGCCATGCCTTCGCGCTCATTGCGCTTCATTATAAGTTGGCGCTGGTCTATGTCGTAGCTAACTTTCTCGAACAATACATTGCCCTGCTCTACGCGGGTTACACCAACAATCTGGGCTGAGCGCAAGGCTACATAAAGTATGGTAACTATAACAGCAGCCACTACCCACCACCACGAAAAACTGAAAATAGCCGGGATCATAACCACTGCAAACGGAATAAGGGCATACCACCACTCACGACGCCATACTTTGCCAAGGGCTATTTTGGTAAAAAGATCTTTATCTAACTGGTACTTTTTTGTACGGATGGCTCCCGGAGCAGGACCTTGCGGTGCCCGGTGGCCTCTTTGGTTTACTTGCTGCATTCTTTTTTAAAAAAATCAGATAATCTGCCCGGGCTTTACTGCTACACACGTTGCGCTGGCTGCCGGGCACCGCCAATTTTATACTTAATAAGCTTTCAGGCTCAGGTCTAAACTCCTAATAGAGTGCGTTAAAGCCCCAACCGATATATAATCCACGCCACACTCAGCCACGCTGCGTATAGTTGCTTCTGTTATTCCGCCGGATGCTTCTGTTTCAAACTTTCCGCCGATCATGGCTACAGCTTCGCGCATCATATCCGGTGTCATGTTATCCAGCATAATACGGTGTATTCCGCCGGTATCCAAGGCTTGTTTTACTTCGTCCAGGTTGCGGGTTTCCACTTCTATGCGCAGATTCTTGCCTTTTTCCTGCAAATAACGTTGGGTAGCAAGTATAGCTTCTTTAATGCCGCCTGCATAATCCACGTGGTTATCTTTCAGGATGATCATATCATACAGACCAAACCTGTGGTTATGGCCGCCACCTATCAGCACTGCCCACTTCTCCATCATCCGGAAATTAGGAGTGGTCTTACGGGTATCCAGCAATTTGGCTTTAGTGCCTTTTATCAGCTCGGTAAGATGATGCGTGTAAGTAGCAATACCACTCATACGCTGCATGCAGTTAAGCACCAATCGCTCGGCAGTAAGTATACTTTGCGCTTTGCCTTTTACAGTCAGAGCTATGTCACCATACTTTACGGCTGCGCCATCCTGTAACAGCACTTCTACCTGCAGGTCGGGGTCTACGGCTTTAAAGATATAACCGGCCAGCTCCACGCCTGCCAGTATGCCGTTGTCTTTCACGAGCAGGCGCGCCTGGTTCTGCGCATCAGCCGGAATAGACGCCAGCGATGAATGGTCGCCGTCGCCGATATCTTCGGTTAGCGCCATCGCGATAAAGTCGCTTATACTTTTTTCGTTGAGGTATGTCGGTTTCACAGTGCAAAAATAAAAAAAGGCTCGGGATTAACCCCGAGCCTTGCTAAAAATCTGTGGCTTATGCCTAATCTTTTATAAAATTCATCGATTGCACCTTGCTGTCTTTCATTCGGACAAGCACTGTATAGGTTCCGGCTTTGGAAGTATAGGTACCAATGGCATACTGCTGACCTTTGTCTGATGAGCCCTGGTGGCTATATGTAAAGTCTACAGGAGTATTTTTGCTGAAGAAGCTTTTCATTACAAACTCAGCCTGCGTATTACTATAGCTGGTAGCTTCTTTTCCATCTAAGGTAAGTTCAACTACACTGCTAAAGTTACGTGCCAGGTCTTTTGATGATCCTGCCTTCATCGACGACTTAACGCCATCCATCGCTCCACCCTGCGCAACTGCCTGGCCTGCAGCCATAAACACTACCACCATCAGCATCGAGAACACTACAGCAAACTGTTTTAAATTTTTCATATGTAAATATTGTAACATGACATACATAAAGCTAAAACTATGCCAACTAATATGTCGTTTCTGCTTATAAAGATAGCGTATTTAAGAGATATTTAAAATATACACCTAAGCCACTTCAACTACACAAACTATAAATGTGCAAGGTTAGTTAAGACACAGTTAGCGCAGCAGCCATTGCCAGATTTATATTTATATTTGCACCATGAATAAACAGGTACTTTTAGTGATCCTGGATGGGTGGGGAATAGCCACCAACCCAGCTGTATCGGCCATACAAAAGGCTAACACCCCTTTCTACGATTCTATAATACAGAAATATCCGCAAACCAGATTGCAGGCTTCCGGCGAGGCAGTGGGCTTACCAAACGGACAAATGGGCAACTCCGAAGTTGGCCACATGAACATAGGAGCCGGCCGAATAGTGTACCAGGACCTGGTGCTGATAAACAAAACGATCGCCGACCGCAGACTGGGCGCTATGCCAGCCCTGGCCAACGCCTACAAGTACGCAAAAGAAAATAAAAAACCTGTTCACCTTATCGGGCTTGTATCGGATGGAGGTGTGCACTCGCACATTGAGCACCTGAAAGCGCTTTGCACAGTTGCATTTGACGAAGGTTTGCAACACGTATTTATACATGCCTTTACCGATGGCCGCGACACCGACCCAAAAGGTGGCGTAAAGTACATGAACGAACTGAGCGAGCACCTGGAGCAAACCACCGGAACTATAGCTTCGGTAATAGGCCGCTACTATGCTATGGACCGCGACAACCGCTGGGAACGCGTTAAGCTTGCTTACGACCTGCTCGTGAACGGCGAAGGCACGCCATCAAACGGGGTGATAGGCTCAATGCTGGATTCTTACAACAGCGGCGTAACAGATGAGTTTATAAAGCCTATTGTTTGTGTTGGAAACGACGGAGAGCCGGTAGCAACTATAAAAGATGGCGATGTGGTGATTTGTTTTAACTTCCGGACCGACCGTGGCCGTGAAATAACCCAGGCCCTGACGCAGCGCGACTTCCATGAGCATAACATGCACAAACTTAACCTGCACTACGTTACCATGACCAACTACGATGATACGTTTGAGAACGTAGCATCAATTTTTGATAAAGATAACCTGAACAATACCTTGGGCGAAGTGCTGGAGAAAGCCGGCAAGACCCAGATACGTATTGCTGAAACTGAAAAATACCCGCACGTTACGTTCTTCTTTTCAGGTGGCCGCGAGGTTGAATTTAACGGAGAGCGCCGTTTGCTTTGCCCATCGCCTAAAGTTGCTACTTACGACCTTAAACCGGAAATGAGTGCTTATGAGCTGCGCGACACCCTTGTGCCTGAACTAAAAAAGAAAAGCGCTGACTTTATATGCCTCAACTTTGCAAACCCGGATATGGTTGGCCACACCGGCGTGTTCGAAGCTGCCGTAAAAGCCTGCGAAGTAGTAGATGAATGTGCCGCTGCAGTTATAAATACTGCCCTGGAAAATGATTACGACATTATAGTAATTGCTGACCATGGCAACGCTGACTGCATGATAAACGAGGACGGAACACCTAACACAGCACACACCACAAACCTGGTACCTTGCGTATTGGTAAGTAACACCTTTACCGGCGAGCTGAAAGACAGCGGAAAGTTAGGAGATATAGCCCCAACTATACTTGCATTGATGGGTATAGCTCAGCCAGCCGAAATGACCGGAACATCACTTATAAAATAGCTTAAAGCTATGAAGAACTATAGTATAGCCTTGTTGGGAGTTGCGTTACTGGCTTTTACTGCCTGCGATAGGCCAGTGCCGCCCGTATCAGATAACCCCAACGATTTTGATGTAGCAGCTTATGTGCAGGCAGAGATCGATCGCCTGCAGGCAAAGCAGCCGGCTGTACTAAAGTCTGTCAAAACGGAAGACCAGCCCGACGAAACCATACAACTCGACCAACTGGACTGGGCTGATGAGCTGGCTATTTTCGCTGAAGCCGATATTAACAAACCCACCCTGCGCGAGTATTATAACCGGGAAGAAGAACAGACCGCCGACGGAGGTAAGATAATTCGCTTTACCAAAACCGAGGATGCTAAAGTACCTGTAGAGAGTTTATACCTGGAGATAAGCGCACAAGATAAATTGCAACAGCTCCGCACCGTTATCCGCGACGAGAACCTGCTCTTTTACTCTAAAAGAAGTGCTACACTAGAGTCAAATCCTGAAACCGGCCGCATACAAGGCTACGAAGTTAAAGGCGTACAAAAAATGATATTCGGAGATTCGTTACGCTATAGTATAATGGGCACGTTATAGTTTTAAGTCACTCATTATCAGCTATACTCGTAAATTTGCATTACATTTAGTATCTTAGTAGCCCTATTTGCCTGCTTACCCTTATGCGCTTTTGTTTACTTGCCTGTTTTATACTTATGATTTTTGCGACTCTGCCGGGTTTTGCCCAGCTACGGGGCCGCACCTGCGCCACTGAGTTGTACCAGCAAACGATAGAAGAACTACAGCCCGGTACTAACCAGCGTCAGTTAAAAGCAAAAGAAGAAGCACGCTTACTCCTACACCAGCAGCAACAAGGAAAGGCTCTGCGCATGGCCGGTCCGGTAACTATACCAGTGGTAGTACATGTTGTTTATAACACTCCCGAACAGAATATTACCGACGAGCAGATCTATTCGCAGCTTGCTGTTTTAAATGAAGACTTCAGGAGAACGAATGCGGATAGGGTAAACACCCCCAGCCATTTTGCAGCTGTAGCCGGAGATGTTGGCATAGAATTCTGCCTGGCCACCACAGGGCCTGATGGCTTGCCAACAAATGGCATCACCCGTACCTATACTTCCACAAAAGGGTTTGATGCATCTAACAACAACATTAAACGCCAGGACCGGGGAGGTGCTGCCGCCTGGGATAAAGACCAATACTTAAACATCTGGGTTGGCAATGTGAACGATGGCATATTAGGCTGGGCTACTTTCCCGGATTCTCGCTTAGGCGCGCAGTACGATGGGGTAGTGCTGCACTACGAAGCTGTAGGCAAAGCACCTTACAACCCTTATGACTGGGAGTATAACCAAGGACGTACTGCTACTCACGAAGTTGGCCACTGGCTTGGTTTAGAACACATCTGGGGAACTGGCAGCTATACCTGCTCCGACTCTGACGGCATAGAAGACACTCCAAACCAGTATGAAGCGAGTGAAGGATGCCCGGGCAATACCATTATTTCCTGCGACAACGGGCCTTATGGCGATATGTGGCAAAACTACATGGACTATAGCTACGATGCCTGCATGAACCTGTTCACGAAAGGCCAGGCGGCTTATATGCAGGCGATGCTTAGCTCATCCAGAAGTAAGTTATTGTTATCTGTAGCCTGCACCGGCGGCCTGCGCGCCGACTTTAAAACTGCCACCGAAACACTGGTACAAGCCGGCGATGAAGTACAGTTCCAGGATAAATCGATAGGAGTGAAGCCAACCTCGTGGTACTGGGAATTTGAAGGTGGCACACCAGCCACATCCACAGAACAACACCCGGAAGTTACGTATGCACAACCCGGCAAGTATAGCGTTACCTTAACAGTAGCCAACAGCCAGAACAGCAGCACCGAAACACGCGTACAATACATCGAGGTAACTCCAACCAAACTTACCGTGTACCCGGTTCCGGCCAAAGACTACCTCATACTGGAGCAGCCAGCCCGCGTATACTCGCTGCAGGTGGAGCTGGTTAATAGGTTAGGGCAGCTTGTATTACGCCAGGAAGTTAACACCCGTACAGCTGAAATACGCACTACGGACTTACCAAGCGGCGTTTATATACTGCGCATCAAAAGCACCAACGGCACCGAAACACGCAAGATCACTATCATTAAATAAGCTATACTTTATTCTCCCTGCAATGTAACCACAAGCCAGCGCTTGGAAGCATGGTCGCGGTGCTCGCACAGGTATATGCCCTGCCAGGTACCCAGATTAAACCTGCCCTTTGTTATAGGCACTGTAACAGAGGTGCCAAGTATAGCGGCTTTCAGGTGGGCTGGCATATCGTCGGGGCCTTCGGAGGTGTGGCGGTAGTATGGCTGGTTTTCAGGCACCATCCGGTTAAAATGGCTTTCAAAATCCTGCCTTACAGTTTGGTCGGCATTCTCGTTTATAGTTAGGCTCGCAGAAGTATGCTTTATAAAGATGTGCGCTATACCTGTGTTAATATCTTCCAGTTCCGGCAGCTGCGCCTCAATCAGGTCGGTTATTAAATGGTAGCCCCGTTGCACAGCAGGTAAACGTATCTCTTTCTGATGCCACATAGTTTAACGTTGAGTGAGTGACTATTTTAAAATGAATCTGTACGAAGATCCGGAAGTATAAACTGAGTGTAATATTGAATTACGCTTCACTCGACCTTACAAAACGCAGTTACTCAAAATTAACACCTAGTCTATAGTTCGCTCGTAGGCACCCATATCTGGGCGGGTGGCGCTTCGGGTGGTGCCGGTAAGATCGGTGGTTATAGTTGGCAGGGGCATAGCGGCATTGCTGCCCGCCGAGAGCGTATCTAACCTGAAGTTATACTTACCAACCTCTAAAAACGCAGGCTCTTTGTTCAGAATATTATTGTCCTGGTTTAGCTCAGTTTTATACTTTTGGGTGCGCAGCAGGTTGTGGCTTATAGTTAAGCTTTGCCAGTTCGTAACATCCAGCAACAGCTCATCTTCCATACTATAGTTATCCGAATAAATAATGGAGTTTACCAGTTCGAGGCTGGTTGGCATATTCTGTATTTCGGTATCCGGAACGTAGTCGGTTATTACAAGGCCTGGCAACTGGCGGGGCAGCGTGTTGTTATAGTTTACGATAGTAGAATAAAGCACTTGGTAGCTTCCGCCGCCAAGTCCGCCAAAACCTATCTGGCCGCAGTTATAAATAAGCGTATTTACTACCCGCACATCCGAGGTAAAAGCGATGATACCATCCAGGAAAGCATTCGAAATAATACAGCCTTCCACTAAAGTACCCGCTTTGCCGGGGTTGCCAATACGCAGGCCATAGGTGGTGTTCTTAATATCGGCGTACTTTATACTATTGTTGCTGCTTTGGGTCAGTATCCGGATGCCTTCCCACTGGCCGGGTGCCCACGCATATTCCGGCTCCCTGCGATACCCGCTGAAGCTGACCCTGTTTTCGGGAGTGCCATTTACGAGTAAGGTCCCATTTACCAGCAGCATGCCTTTACTGCCTGCAAATACCTGCGTACCGGGTTCTATGGTCAGGGTAGCGCCTTGTTGCAGCAATACCGTGTCGAGCAACACGTGGGGCAGGTCGTTGGTCCAGGTGGTGGTGCCTATAGTTTCTTTGCGATGAAATACTGCATTCTGGCCGTAAGCTACCAGTTTTACATTCTGCTGCTTTCCGTTCGTTTCGAAAAGTATAGAGTCGGCTACTAAAAACGGCAGGTTGGTCTCGTTCGGGTTGATGTTAACTTTTACCAGGATGTATAGGCTATCCTGACCGCGCAGTTCCAGGTTATTTTTTATAGTTGTTTCCTGCCCGTTTATGATAAGGCTGTAAGGCGATGCTTCGGCACCGGCTAAGGTAATGTTGCTGATGCGAACTGCCTTCTTGTTCGGGTTGTATACTTTTAAGCGCTTGGTCACACTGCCCTGCGTTACAAAAACGGTATCAAACAAAACCGTATCCTGCGAAAACGAAAGTATAGCATCCGCATCGGTCGTTATGATCTCGTCTTTAGGCTCACACCCAACTACAGATAGCAGTAACAGCAAAGGCAATATGGCAAGCAGGTATTTCAAGTTTCGTTATTAGGTGTTAGTTGATCTTAAGTATAAATACATGGAATAAAGTATGGCTATACTTAACACTTCAGCAATTTAACCATTTAGCCAGTAAACAGATTAACCTACGTCAATAAAAAAGGATGCAACTATAGCTGCATCCTTTTTTTTAACTCTTTAAAGTTGATTTTATCTCTAAGCTGTTGCGCCTTCTTTCAGTCGTTCAGCGTTTTCAGCAATACGCAGTTCTTCTATAAAATCGTCTATGCCACCTTCCATTACGTTAGGCAGGTTATAAACGGTATAACCAATACGGTGATCAGTAACTCGGCCCTGTGGGTAGTTGTATGTACGGATCTTATCAGAACGGTCGCCGCCGCCTACCATGCTCTTACGCTGGGCACCTTCGGCTTCCAGTTTCTTGGCAAGTTCCTGCTCGTAAATACGCGAACGAAGTACAGCCAATGCTTTGTCGAAGTTCTTCAACTGCGATTTCTGGTCCTGGCACTGGGCTACCAAACCTGTTGGTAAGTGTGTTAAACGCACAGCCGAGTACGTCGTGTTTACCGACTGACCACCCGGGCCCGAAGAACAGAAAAGGTCCTTACGGATATCGTTCATGTCAAGCTCAATGTCGAATTCCTCTACCTCAGGCAGCACAACTACTGATGCTACTGATGTATGGATACGGCCCTGAGTTTCGGTGGCTGGTACACGCTGCACGCGGTGCACACCCGATTCAAACTTCAGTTTACCGTACACGTCTTCGCCTGACATGCCAACTATAATTTCTTTATAACCACCTGATGTTCCTTCCGTCGCATCAATCAGTTCGGTACGCCAGCCCATCTTTTCAGCAAAGCGGGTATACATGCGGTACAGGTCACCGGCAAAAATAGAAGCCTCATCGCCACCAGCACCAGCACGTATCTCCATAATAATATCCTTGCTATCGTTCGGGTCTTTCGGGATAAGCAGCTCTTTTAAAGTTTCTTCCATGGCATCGCGCTGTGGCATCAACTCATCAAGCTCTTCTTTCGCCATCTCACGGAAATCTTCATCCTTTTCAGTAGAAATTACCTGCTTGGCGTTATCGATATTGCTCAGGATGTTCAGGTACTTCTTATATTCAACTACAATCTTATCAAGATCTTTGTACTCTTTATTCAGCGCCTTATACTTCTTCATGTCGCTGACCACATCCGGCTGAATAAGCAACTGGCTTACCTCTTCAAAACGCTGATTAATGGCTTCTAACTTATCTAACATTGTGTTTCTCTGGTTTTAGGCTGCAAAGATACGAAATTGGCATCTAGATTTTGATATCCATTTTGCCACATGCCTATAAATCTGCTACCTTAATTTGTTCTAAGCTATAACTTTAAAGCGGGCAGTATAGTTTCAGTTATACATAGCGCCAACATTATAGACCAAACCTATAAACGAATAAATTAAATCTATAGCATCTATTGCCTTACTTTAAGTTGAAACATTTACTTTTGACAGGAGTTATTAAAAGAACGAATCTGTATTACGTACATCATAAAAACTAAAAATATGGCTGTAATAGTAGCAACTGACAACGATTTTACTCAAGTACTGAACTCGAACCAGAAGGTGGTGGTAAAATACTATGCCGATTGGTGTGGTAGCTGCCGTTTGTTCTCGCCTAAGTTTAAGCGTATGTCTGATGACGAAACTTTTACGAATGTGGCTTTTGTAGATGTGAACGCTGAAACAAGCCCCGAGGCACGCAAACTGGCAAGTGTAACTAACCTGCCTTTCTTCGCTATTTTCAAGAACGGCCAGTTGGTAGACTCAGTAGCTGCCAGCAAGGAAGAAGCCGTTCGTGAACTGATACATAAACTTGACGCTTAATTATGAAAATACCTGCTATAAAAAAACTGGTAGAAAACTATAAGCTGGACGAACTGATGGCCGCTGAAGCTGCTATTGTGGACGAGCAGCCACTTGCCATTGAAGTAGAAGGCAGCGATGAGGGCGAGCAACTAACGCACGTGCTGGCCGCCGTCTGGATACTGAATGAGATGGAAGATAACGGCACTGACTTTAAAACTGCCCTGCGCGCTTATACACAGAAGGTGCGGGTGTCTATCAGCTAACCATAGTCTTACCTATAAACAAAAAGCCCGGGCTATATGTCCGGGCTTTTTGTTTATAGGTGGTTCTTTGAAAAAAACTCTTCGGCCTGCCTGCCGCCTTTGTCGGTACAGATACCGCGCACATAGTACAGGTAAATGCTCCGGAACAATTCTGCCAGGTCGTATTTGGTAGGCGGGAAAACAGCCGGATTTATCATCATCATGAACTGCTCAAAAATAATTTTAGTAACCAGCTGCAGGTTTATGTCTTTTCGGAAGTAGCCTTCCACAACACCCCGGTTCAGTATTTCGGCGTTTACCTGCTGGTTATTTTCGCTGATGTAATTTATACTATACTGCCAGGCATCCGGGTACTGCTGCATATCCATGATATACACCGGGTTTATTTCGCGCATTGATTTAATTCCGTCCTGTAGCAGGCACATGATCTGTTCAACAGGATTGTTCGCTTTTGCCAGTATTTCGTCCTGTCTGCGCTTTCGCTGCTCTATATCGTAGCGGGTAACCTGCATTACCATATCTTTCTTGTCAGCAAACAGCTCATGGAAAGTAGACTGCCTTATGTCCAGCTTCCGGATTATGTCTGCCTCCGAGTTGGCTTCTATGCCTTCGCGCTTAAAAAGCTGCAGAATCTCTTCCAGTATGGTTTCTAAAAATGTCATATGGCATGTACAAGGTAAGCTACCCGTTTTAGTGCTATACTTACGGTAACTTTTATTATTTGGCTAATCTGCAAAAGTATAGATAGTTAGCAGCACCTCCAAGCCTTTGCCTAAATAAGCAGGTATAAACCTATAAAAAAGAATAACTGCACCAGGTAAACGAAAGGCCCTAACTGGTTGTGTTTCGTAAAGTGCGCAAATTGGTAGTGCAAGTGCAATAAAAAAGCAACTATAAACCAACCTATAAAGTTACTCAGCGGTATCTGGTTACCTGTCCAGCTCCAGAAATCGAACACTACTGCCACCGGCTCCAGGAACAGATCGAATAATACCATAAGCGAGGCGCCAACACCTGCTTTTAGCCATTTATTTAGCGGAAGCCTGTTAGCTATAGTTCCTGTGGTGTACACCAGCATCAGCCAGTTAAGGCCAATAAGCAGTGGCACCTGCCATAGTTTAAGCCCAAGCGTTGCGCCATAACTATAGCTGCCAAACAGCAGGCCGGTATGCACGCCCACCACTTCGGCCATAAAACCAACTATAACTGCCACTACAGCAAATACTATAAAAGAGGCATTCCAGCCACGGTGCAGGCTAAACAGTAAGATGTTTGTAAGCAGCAAATTGAGTGGCGTAAGCTCCTGGAAGTACATTGGCCGGCCACTGTAAATAAGTCCCCAGAAACCTACCGCATGAAAAATGAGCAGTACGAACAGCGCAACCCAGAACCAAACATTCCGGGCAGGTCGGTCGCTTACTTCGTGCTGTAGTATTGTTTTGATCATGAGTTTAAAGGTTTAGGAGCCAGGTCGCCTACAATTTTAGCTGATAGCAAACACAACGGAATACCGCCCCCCGGATGCACACTGCCGCCACAAAAGTATAAGCCTTTTAACTTATTGCTGAAATTAGGATGACGCAGAAAGGCTGCCAGCATATTGTTTGAGCTACTGCCATACAAGGCACCTGCAAACGAAGAGGTCTGGCTTTCTATAGTTAGCGGGTCAAGTACCTGTTCGTGTTCTATCAGTTGTTGCAGTGGCGCACCTAACATTTTGCTGAGCTTAGCCAGTATGGTTTCACGTGTAACGGTAGTTAGTTGTTGCCAGTCCTGGCCTTGGTTGTGGGGCACATTTACCATTACAAACCAGTTTTCGCGGCCAGGCGGTGCATCGTCAGGTTCCAGTTTAGAGGTGATATTTACATAAACCGTTGGGTCAGGGCTTATAGTTTTATGCTTGAAGATATGCTCGAACTCGGCTTTATAATCCTGGCTAAAGAATATGTTATGTAAGTGTAATTGCGGGAACTCCTGTTTAATGCCCCAGTAAAAAATGAGGGCCGAGCTGGAGCGTGGCTGCTTTAAAGTAGTTTCGGGTGCTGGCTGATCAGGCAGTAGTTTGCGGTAAGTCGGCATTACATCCATGTTGCTCACTACCACATCAGATTTATAGTTGCCATTTATACTTTGCACGCCAGTGGCGCGCTCATTCTCTACTATTATCTGTTGAACAGGTTCGTTATACTTAAACTGCACGCCCAGTTCTTCTGCCAGCCTCACCAGGCTTGAGGCTATACTATAAATGCCGCCCTTCGGGTAAAAAGCACCGATGCCATGCTCTAAATGTGGGATAATGTTAAGCGTAGCAGGCGCCTGGTATGGGTCGGAGCCATTGTAGGTAGCAAACCGATCTAGCAACTGCACAAACCGGGGATCTTTAAACTGCTGTTCGTTGGCTTTGTGCATAGTAGATGTCAGGCCAAGGTCCGGCAAACACTGCACCGACTTCAGTACATCGGTGCTTAGGTAAGTACCCAGCTTGTGCAACGACTTATGCAGGAAAGTATCTGAAGTACCTTTATACAACCGGGCGCTTTTGTTCAGGGCATTTATTACTGTTTCCTGTGGAACACCCAGTTGCTTTTCTGCTTCGCTGGCAAACTGATCCGGGTCGGCCCAGGCTTTAAGGTTGCTGCCATCGGGCCAGAAATAGTGGGTTATGGGGTTTAGCCGGGTGTAAGTAAAGTAATCTGCAGGGTTTCGGCCAGCCAATGTAAACAGCTCATCCACAAGCTGCGGCAGCGTAAATAACGAAGGGCCGGCATCAAACCTATACTTGCCCAGCCAGAACTCGTGCATTTTGCCGCCAAAGCTTTCGTTAGCCTCCAGCACTGTTACATTATAGCCTTTAACAGCCAGCCTGATGCTTGCTGCAATGCCACCTATACCCGCACCTATAACTACAGCTGTAGCCATGCCTGTTTTATAGTTTAGATTTCTGTGTGCTAAACTCAAATCTGCCCGAAAGGTTTATCCAACTTTTGGATTTCGCTTTACAGCCTTCGTATTACATATATTTTATACTATATTTAATGTAACATTAACCTATAATCTCTCACTTAATTTATATGAAAGCCAAACTTATACTGCTGCTCTGCTTTATACTTTCATCTCCAGCGTTTGCCCAGACCGAGCGTGTTAAAGAGCTTTATAACACAGGCATAGAATTGATGGATAAGGGTGAATACGATGCCTCGATAGAGAAGCTGACCGAAGCCCTGAGCATGGACCCCAACAACGCAGGTATACATTACGAAATAGGTTTGGCTCATTACCTGAAAGGCGACTATAAAATGGCGCTGGAGGCAACCAACAAGATCACAAAAAGCAAGAAGGTTTTCGACCAGATTTACCAGCTCCGCGGTAACAGCTACGACATGCTGGGCAACTGGGAGAAAGCCATTAAAACCTATGAAGAAGGTTTAAAGAAATTCCCTAACTCGGGTCCTTTATACTTAGAGTCGGGGGTGGTGATGCTGAAAGGCCAACAGGAACAAAAAGCGTTGACTTATTTTGAGAAAGGTATAGCTGTGGCGCCTCTGCACCCATCAAATTACTACTGGGCTGCCAAACTGTTCCTGGGCTCATCTGAAGAAGAAGTATGGGGCATGCTATATGGTGAGCTTTTCAGGATGCTGGAACCTAATTCCGAAAGAAGTACCGAGATAAGTAAAATGCTTTACGACACCTATAAAAGCGAGATAAAGTTTACTTCCGACACTACCATCAGTGTCAGCTTCAGCAAAAACAATGTTATCAATTTCAGTAAAAAGCAAAGCTCTTTTAGCCTGCCTTTCGGAATGTTGTCTTATGAGCCTGTATTGGCCATGTCGGTTGCCGGCACAAAGCAGATAGACCTGAACTCGCTGCACCAGATCAGAAGCAACTTTGTAGAGAACTTTTATAAGCAGGAGATCAACAAGAAGTTTGATAACATAGTATTCAAGTGGCACCAGACGCTACTGGACCAGAACCATTTTGAAGCTTATAATTATTGGCTATTGAAAGCAGGAAACCCGGACGAGTTTGACGCCTGGATGGAAGAGAACGAACCTAAGTTTGATGCTTTTGTGGAGTGGTTTAACCAGAACGGCCAGCCAATTTCCGAAAAAGCAACTTTCCACCGCTCGCAACTCGATAGCGCCACCTTAACAACCGGAGAGTAGCAGCCATTTATACTTTACCGAAAAGCTTTCTGTAAACAGGTTTGCGCATGCCAAATGCCGCCAGCATAATTGGGTACATGGCCATATCCAGCAGTTTAATGTCGGTGCTATAGTTTATAATATCGTGTATAGTTGCGCCTGTCCCGTTAGCTGTAAGCAGGTGTTTATGGTGCCATAGTTTAAGGGGAGGAGGGAGTTGCTGGCCTTCGTCTGTAAACCAGGCTTCGGTGTCAGTTATAGTTCGCTCCGTTATCAGGCTCGTCCATCGGAAAGACTTTATACCTGTTTGCAGTTCCACTTCTACCATATCACAGGGGGCAGAGCCATCAAATCGCAGTAACTTTAGTTTAGGGTAAGGAGGAGCCAGTTTTCGGAACAGCTCTTCATCAAAGGCATCAAACACCTGCCTATAGTCTTGCCTTACATTGGTTTTGAGATGGAGCTGCACGAGTTTGATTGTTGATTGTTATTTTCACACTATTGTCATTTCGAGCTTTGGCGAGAAATCTAATTAGAATTCCGAATAGATCTCTCCTGCGTCGAGATGACAGTAGGTAGTGTTCGAAGATAAACTATAAGAAGCTATAAAAGTTATAGTTAGCCAAAACAAAAACGCCGCTGCATTTATAGTTGCAACAGCGTTTTATAGTTCAGAATTTCAGCAATTAACAATTCAACAATTTATCTTAACTCAACAGGTTATCAATATCCTCCCTTGTCAGGCTTTTGATCATGTTTTCGTCGGTGCTGATGAGGTCGTTTACCAGTTGCAGCTTGCGGCTTTGCAGGGCCAGTATCTTTTCCTCTACAGAGTCTTTGGTGATGAATTTATAGGTAAAAACTGTGTTTCGCTGACCTATACGGTGTGCGCGGTCTATAGCTTGTGCTTCAACGGCAGGGTTCCACCATGGGTCAAGTATAAACACGTAATCGGCGGCCGTTAAATTCAGGCCTACACCACCAGCTTTCAACGATATCAGGAATACTTTTATACTTTCATCCTCCTGGAAGCGCTCTACCTGTTGCTGCCTGTTCTTTGTGTTGCCATCCAGGTAAGCATAAGTTATCTCACGCTCATTGAGGGCAGCTCTTACAATTTCGAGGTGCTTCACAAACTGGCTGAAAATTAAAACCTTATGCCCTTTTGCTACCACATTTCGCGTCATCCGGATAACTTCCTTAATCTTCCCCGACTCGCCTTCGTAATTCGGGTCGGCCATAAGCGGGTGGTTCGCGATCTGGCGCAGCTTCATCAAGCCCTGTAAAAGCATAAACTGGGTGTTGCCCGGCCCGTTCTCTTCCAGGTTCGTGAGTATCTTGTTGCGGTAATACGATTTTGTTTCTTCGTAAGCGTGCTCCTGTTCTTCCGTCATTTTACAGAAGGTAGTGTGCTCTATCTTTTCGGGCAGCTCTTTGGCCACCTGCGATTTATGCCTGCGAAGTATAAACGGCTTTATAAGCGCATGAAGCCGGCGCGTTTTCTGCTCGTCCTTTTCCTTTTCTATCGGTTTAAGAAACTCGTTGCGGAAGAAATGTTGGTTGCCAAGCAAACCAGGATTAATGAACGACATCTGCGACCACAGGTCCATGGTGCTGTTCTCGACAGGCGTTCCGGTAAGTATAAGCCTGTGCCTCGATTTCAGCGAACGAACCGATTTAGATGTATTTGAGTCCGGGTTTTTAATTGCCTGCGACTCGTCAAGTATAATGTAATCGAAGTAATATTGTTTTAGAAGCTCCGCATCTAAACGCACAATACCATAAGAGGTAAGCACCACATCGTAGTTCTGGAACAGCGAAATGTCTTTATCGCGGTAAGTACCGGTATAGCTGAGTACGCGCAGGTTTGGTGTAAACTTCTGAGCCTCGTTAAGCCAGTTATAAATAAGCGAAGTAGGCATTACAAGCAACGTTGCTGACTCGGCACCATGCTCTTTGCGGTGTTGCAGCATTGCCAGTGTTTGTACTGTTTTGCCCAGGCCCATATCGTCGGCAAGGCATCCGCCAAATTTATAGTTCTGCACAAAATGCAGCCAGTTGTAGCCAGCTTTCTGGTACGGGCGCAGCTCACCTTTAAAACCTGCCGGCATAGGCTGGTCTTCTATAGTTTCGAACTCGCGCAATTTTTCCAGTTTGCGGCTCATAGTTACCGTAGCCAGGTTGCCGTTGTTCAGGTCGTTAACCAGGGCCATGTGGTGCTTGCGCAAAGTAAGCGTATCATCTCCCTCCGAAAAGGCAAACAGCTCAATATACTGCGTAAACCACTCATCCGGAATAATGGCCACTTGCCCGTTTGGTAGTACGAATTCGTTGATTTTAGTCAGGATATGGTGCTTCAGCCTGATGAACGGGATCTTGAATTCACCGAAGTGCACGGTGCCATGTATATCGAACCAGTCGTTGCCTTCGGTTATACCTACCTCAACCGATACCTCACCTATAAAGTAGTTTTTACCACTGGTGTTTAGTTGCGTTATAGTATAGCCCTGGTATTCCAGTTCCTGGGTGTTAGCGCCAAGCCAGGCAAAGGCAGCGCCTTTCTCCATCACTGCTTTCCCCTGCTTTATCTCCAGGCCACGCGCCGTCAGCTCCTTACAAAACTCTTTTTCCTTATGGCTTTCGCGTTTTATCCTGTGGAATATGTAACTCTCATCCGTTTTTTCAAGCGCAACAGTTATTTTCCTGGCGTCCGCGGCATCAACCTGATGATTGCCATACTTATAGCTTAACTCAAAAAGCACTTTGTCCGGCTCCCGGCCTGTCTTGTTATCAGGCAGAAATGTTGCCATTATCTCGGAAGCAGTAGCCGCCTTTATAGTTGAGAAAGTAAAGTGGGGAGTAGGGTCGTACTTTTCGTTCTTTATTTCGAAGGCGCTGGCAAAAACATCAAAGCTCTCTACCAGCGGAATTACAAATTTGCTGTAATAGTTTTCTTCGATCGTTCTCGGAATCACGATCTGCCGTTTGTTCAGGAAAGGCTGCAGCTTTTTACCATCAATAGCTTTCTCAAAACTATAAACTACATCGTTCAGCATTAGCCAGGCCGGCTCGTAGCAAATAAGGGCAGCATTCCGGAACATAAATTCCATCTTTTTGCCTGCGTACTTTATAGTTGGGAAGTAGTGGGTGTTGCCATCTTCCTGCCGATGAAAATGAAACAGCACAGAAGCTTTTTCAGGGGCTATAGATAGCCTTTTCCAGGTAGGCTCGCCGTCTTTACCCATAATGTAGGTAAGCTTGTTACGCAGCAGCTCGAGTATCTTGCCCATCCTGCCTTGTATGTAATGGCTTATCACTTCCTGCAGGTTCTTGTCGCCTTTCTCCTGGTCGTATACTTTCAGGAAAAAATCGACGGCAGACATCTTACGAGGCGAGAATTTCTTTACAACGCTGTCCTGTTGTATCTGGTCTATCAGTTGGATGAGCTTAAAATCGTCTTCATCGAGGCGGGCGGCAAACTCATTTGCATTTTTTGCCGAAATGTTCTGGTGCTGGAAAGTAAGCTGACCACGCGTATTTACCTGAACTACAAAAGACTCGAACAAGTACCCCAGATACTCGTGTTCGAAGAGAGAATAAACTGCCTGAAAAGGCTGCGTAGTGTAAACTTTCATTCCGGATAAGATTTCGGGCCTCGAAATTACCCATTTTTAAGGGCAAAACCTACCTGAAACCAGTATTTTAGGCGCCTATTAAAAGTTTTAAACCTAAAACCTGAAAGCTTATACTTTATACCTTAAAAAGCAGTAGGGAATTAGATATTTTCGGTGACAGACATGGCAGCAGCCTTATTGGCAGGCCTGATGGAAACCAGAATGGTAATTATAACTATAGCCAGACCAGTGAACACGAAGTCCATTACCTCCAGCTTTATCGGGTAAGCTTCTATCAGCGAGCTGGCCATACCCATCGATATCAAACCAAATGTTTGTTGCAGGTTAGCAACCAACATCCCCATCGATAGCCCGTAAGCGGCACCTATAAATGCTACCAAGGCACCCTCCATTAAAAATATGTTACGGATAGTAGTGGCTGTGGCGCCCATCGAGGCAAGTATGGCAATATCTTTTTTCTTGTCGATAACCAGCATCGAGAGTGAGAAGAAGATGTTGAGGGAGGCAATGAAAAGTATAAAGGCAAACGTGACGAACACAAAAAGCTTCTCTACTTTAACGGCACGCAATAAACTGGTATGCTGCTCGTCGCTGTTCTGTATCCTGAACTTATCACCTAAAAGCTTCTGCAGTTGCCCTTTTACCTGCTCTATGCCATAACCTTCTTCCACTTTAATTTCCAGGGCAGTTCGTTTGCGCCCATATTCCATTAACTCGGCGGCATAGTTAAGAGGCACAAAAACGTAGGCATCGTCGTATTGGCGCTCTATGGCAAAAACCCCGCCCGGCATTATAGGCAAACTATTAAAAGCGCCTTCGGGGTTTAAGGGGTTGAATTTTGTATTCCGTGGATACATGAACTGCATCGTCACGAACTCGTTGCCTGGGTTTATAGATAGCTGGTACTGTACACCACGCCCCACCAGTGCATAATACTTATCGTTAACTATAAGCTGGTGATGGCCCTCTACCACCGAAGTGTCGATCTCGTTCTGTTGAAAGAAGTTTTCGCTTACGCCCTTCATTTTTACAACCATCTGCCGGTCGTTGTAGCGTAGTAGGGCATTATCTTCTATCACTTCCGAAACAACAGCAACGCCAGGCATGCGACGTATACGGTTCATAAATTCTGTATCAGTCTCAAAAGCTTTGCCTTCTACGATCGTAATTTTCAGGTCGGGGTCAAAGCTGGAGTATATTTTCCTGATCAGGTCTTCGAGCCCGTTAAACACCGACAACACAATAATAAGCGCCATAGACCCCACAGCTACGCCTATCATCGCAATATTGGATATAATGCTGATGATATTCCGCTTCTTTTTGGAAAAGAAGTAGCGCTTCGCTATAAGAAATGGGACGTTCATTTAGTTTGCTATGGTTAAATGGCTAAAATGTTGAATTGTTATTCCTGCTATTCCAGATCAACAATTTAACCATCAGCATTTCATCAATTAAGTTTACTTCCAGGCTTTTACGATCAGGCCGGTACCGGATTCGTGCTTGTTATTCACATCGAGCCAGTTAAGTATAAGGCTGAACGGAAACGTAACAAGATAGTAAAACGGCAGCACTATAAAGAATAGTTTTGAGACATTCAACATCAGCATCGGGTACTTCATAGACAATCTCCAGGATATCTGGCCTGGCTTGCCATACGAGTAACGGGCCTCCATGCGGCTAAAACCGGCGCTGCGCAGCTTATCCTGGATTTCATTAATGTTATAACCGTCGCGTACGTGCTCTTCTATAAACGATGTTTCATCGTCGCCGTGCACATCGGAACCGCCCTGGTCTGATGGGGTAGAAATAACCAGCATGCCGCCCGGCTTTAACGAACTATGGAAGTTTTTAAACACGTCCACATCTTCCAGTATATGCTCCATCACATCTACCGAAAGTATAAGGTCGTAAGTATCGGGCTCACGGTAACGTACCAGGTCTGCCACTTTAAACAGCACATTGTGGCGGCCAAGCGCACGCATAAACCGGTTATTATCCGATACCTGCTCTTCTTTTACATCCACAGCCAGTATGTTCCACTTCTGGCTCATGCTGGATAAATGGTACGTATACTGGCCAAAACCCGCTCCGGCATCCAGTATACATTGCTCCTGGCCCCGACGATCGGATGCCCACTGGCGCAGCTCTTTATGCACATGCCAGGTGCGCAGCAATAGCAGGTCCAGTAAATTAAAGAATACACGACGCAGGAAGGGAGTCTGGTTAAAGACATCGCCTAAAACCCGCTTTATAGGGTCGTATTGCATAAGGGTGAGTGGTAACTATAGTTACTTTTTATAGGTATCGTCGAGGTCGTCGTTTTCGTCAGCAGGCGGTATGTCCAGTCCGTCAAACAGTTTATCGATGCGGGCAGCGTATTCAGCTGTATCATCGAGGTAAAACACCAGTTCAGGTATAACCCGCACCTGGCTTTTAATGCGCTGCGCTAAATGATGACGAATTGTTTTAGTGTTAATGCGGATCTCCTGCAGCAACTCCTCTTTGTTTGGAGCCATCATAACGCCCAGGTATACTTTTGCCATACCCAGGTCCGGAGATACACGCACAGTACTTACTGATATATAAGCGCCTGCAAACAGGTGGGTGGTTTCCCTTTGAAATATGTCTGCCAGCTCTTTCTGAATCAGGCGTGAGAACTTCTGTTGTCTTTTACTTTCCATACGAAGATGCAAATATCATATTTATTTCGCATTTTTACCCCAAAAGCGCCCTATTCATTTCGGGTGCAATTGGTTTATAGTTCTCTCTAACTCTCTCTTTCCTTGGTTAGTTACTTTAAAAGCATCCTGCCCTCCCGTCTTTTTTTACTGGTTTTGCTTTTCCTGGCTATTCAGTTGCCTTTGTATCTGCTACTTACATCGGGCACAATACAGGAGCTGTTGTATATGCTGATAGGGGAGCGTATGGCCGATGGCTACACCATGTACGAAGATATTTACGACAACACGGCACCCATCAGCACCCTGCTTTACTGGCTTATAGATCTGATCGCGGGGAGGTCGGTTTTTGCGTACAGGTTGGTAGCCTTATCTATTTTGCTGCTGCAGGCACTTACCTTTAATTTTATACTTAACCGCTACCAGGTATTTGCTACTAAAAACTACATTCCGGCTCTTTTATACCTGGTCATAGGCAGCATTACTTACGAGTTTGGTATGCTCACGCCATTGCTTATCGGCCATACCTTTGTTATACTATCATTGCCATACCTTATCACGGTTTCGCGCGAGGGTATTGAAAATAACCGACTATTTGTAGGTGGATTTATACTTGGCTTAGCTGCATTAAGCTACCTGCCACTTGGTTTATACTTGTTAGTTGGGATGTTCGCTGTTATACTTTTCTCATCCAACACCTTCCGGAGTATACTGCTGTTGCTTGTGGGGTTCCTATTTCCGTATGCGGTGTTACTTACTTTTTACTACTATAGCGGTACATTAAGCGCTTTTACTGATATCCACTTGCTAAGCCCATGGCGCTTTGAGGTTGCGTTTGCACTGCCCCCAGCCGACTTAGCCCGCTTAATGTTGCTCCCTTTAATAGTATTGCTCTTTGCTTTGTTATCCAGTTTATCGTTGCCGCAGCGCCTGGTTTTCCAGGTAAAGTTTCAGCAGGTAATGTGGATATGGCTTTTAGTAAGCGTTCTACTGGTAATCACCCGCGACGAGATCTCAGCTAACACGTTTATACTTCTATTGCCAGTTATCGCTTATTTCGGAGTTTACCTGTTCTCTATCAACGTAAAGAAATGGATGCTTTCTTTAGCATTTATACTTGTATTGGCGGGCACTTTGCTTATCCGCTACCGCTCGCCATTAGGTATAAGTTCCTACATCCAGCTTTCCGACCCTCAGTTGCTAACCGAAACCTATTTGCTGGAAGCTCCCGACAATACATCTATACTTGTTTTTGGAGATGATATCAGGTACTATATTCAGAATAAGCCTGCCACGCCTTATCTTAATTGGAGACTGGCTCAGGAGAATTTCAGCGATCTGAATGAGTATGATAAAGTTTTTGAGATCTATAAGAATTTTGAAAAAGAAAAGCCGGCTTACATTGTAGATGAAGCCGGCCTTATTCCTGATCTGAAGTATAAACTCCCTGAAGTTTTTGGTAAGTATAAACCGATCGGACAATCGGCCTTATACAAATATGAAGAGTAAGCTTTTGCTTAACAGTCTGCTATTTTATTTACGCGGTTCTGATGGCGACCTCCTTCAAAGGCCGTGTTTAAAAATGCTTTCACCATATCCTCAGCTTCCTGCTCCGATACAAAGCGGGCTGGTATACATAGTATGTTAGCATCGTTATGCTGACGGGCAAGTTCAGCCAGTTCAGTCTTCCAGCAAAGGGCTGCCCGTATCTGCTTATACTTATTCGCTGTCATGGCTACCCCGTTTCCGCTGCCACATATCAATATGCCATAATTTGCATCTTTTGCTATAACAGCTTTGGCAAGCGGGTGCACATGGTCCGGGTAATCCACCGACTGTTCTGAACCTGGTCCGAAATCCTTTACTTCATGCCCCAGGTCCTCTAATAACTTTATCAGAGCTTTTTTGTACGTAAAGCCGGCATGGTCGCCGCCAATTGCTATAGTATAAGCCATCAGATAGTATTGTTTTGGTTCAGTTTCTTTAAGTCTTTCTTACGGATGTTGCCCGATACTATAATACTCGCCTCATATAAAAGCATTAGTGGTATAGATATCAGTAACTGACTAATCACATCGGGCGGTGTAATGATAGCACCTACCACCAGTATCACGATCAATGCATGACGGCGGTAAAGCTTCATCACTTCAGGAGTCAGTAATCCAGCTTTCGTAAAGAAGTATACAATAACCGGCATCTGAAACATAAACGCACACGATAAGCACAGTGTTGTCAGCGTCGATACATATGATGTCAGGTCAAATTCGTTTACAATAGAGGGGTCTACCTGGTAGCCTGCCAAAAAGTTGATTGACATTGGCGACACAACATAATACCCAAACAGTAAACCAAGTACGAAAAGTAGCGAAACGTAAAATACAGCGCCTTTAGAGCTATTACGCTCCTGCGGGTATAAGCCAGGGCTTACAAAACGCCATATCTCCCAGAAAGCATACGGAAAAGCACAAGCAAGCCCTATTACTACCGACACGAGCATGTGCATCGAAAACTGCCCGCTCATTTGCCTGCTTTGTATCGTAAAGCCAAGTTCTGTTATGCATAGCGCTTCAGAGCCAATCATTTCGCCCAGTTTGCACATTGCTCTATAGCTCAGGAAATCGGTTCGGGCCGGGGCCAGAATAATATCATGAAACACAAAGCTTTTAGCTACAAAAGCGATAACGGTAAATACGAATATCGAAGCCACCGCACGTAAAATATGCCATCTCAGCTCCTCAAGATGGTCCACGAAGGACATCTCTTTTGGCTCCTCATCCAGGTAATTTTGATCCATCAAGGGATTCAGGGATTTAGTATGCGAACAGCGGATATTGCTGCATCCAGTTATTTACTTCTTTGCGAACAGAGCTTAGTTTCTGCTCATTGTCATGGTTCATCAGCACGTCGTCCATCAGTTCCACTATGCGGGCCATGTCGTTCTCTTTCAGGCCACGTGTTGTAATAGCTGCCGTACCAACGCGCATACCAGATGTCACAAACGGCGACTTATCGTCAAATGGCACCATGTTTTTATTGATGGTGATATCAGCTTTAACCAATGTGTTTTCAGCCAGCTTACCAGTCAGGCCTTTAGAGCGCAGATCGATCAGCATCATGTGGTTATCTGTGCCACCTGAAATGATGTTATAGCCACGCTCAACAAAAGCTTTCGCCATAGCCTGGGCATTCTGCTGTACCTGCTTTATATAACCTAAGTAGTCATCAGAAAGGGCTTCAAAATAAGCTACAGCCTTAGCAGCAATCACGTGCTCCAGCGGTCCACCCTGCGTACCCGGGAAAACAGCGCTATCCAGCAAAGATGACATCATGCGGGTCTCGCCTTTTGGTGTTTTCAGTCCAAATGGGTTCTCAAAGTCTTTCCCCATCATGATCATACCACCTCTTGGCCCACGCAAGGTTTTGTGGGTTGTAGTTGTAATGATGTGGCAATGCTCGAATGGGTTATTCAGCAATCCTTTGGCTATTAAACCAGAAGGGTGGGAGATATCTGCCATTAAAAGCGCACCTACTTCGTCGGCAGCAGCACGTAGTTTTTTATAGTCCCAATCGCGGCTATAAGCTGATGCACCACAAATAATCAATTTTGGTTTTTCACGACGGGCGGTTTCTACAACTTTATCAAAATCGATCAAGCCTGTTTCCTGCTCTACGCCATAAAAAGATGGCTCGTATAGTTTACCAGAAAAGTTAACCGGCGAACCATGCGTTAGGTGACCACCATGAGACAGGTCGAAACCTAAAATCTTATCGCCCGGTTTTAAAACAGCCAGCATAACCGCAGCGTTAGCCTGTGCTCCGGAGTGTGGCTGCACGTTTACCCAATCTGCACCAAAAAGCTCTTTCGCTCTGTCTATAGCCAACTGCTCCGATTGATCCACAATTTCGCAACCGCCATAGTACCTCTTGCCAGGCAGGCCTTCGGCATACTTATTTGTCATTACGCTTCCCATGGCTTGCATCACCTGCTCCGAAACAAAGTTTTCAGAAGCAATCAGTTCTAAACCATGTAGTTGGCGTGCTTTTTCTTTAGCAATAAGGTCGAATATAGCGGTATCTTTCTGCATCGTATTAAGTGAGATTGTGATTGTTCAAAATTAAAGTATGCCCCGCAATAAACCAATGTTTAAGGATTTTATATGTGTGGCAATCACTTTAACAGTCATAGAACCGAATAAAATCAAAAAAGCCGGAGATAGTTACCTCCGGCTTTCCCTTTATTTATACTTGGTTATCGTTTCTCTACTCTTACAGATTCCTGCTTACCATTGTGCTCTACTGTTATTATATAGATGCCCGGTGTCAGGTACTCATATTTAGCTAGCCTTATTGCATTTTCACCAATATGCGCATCTACCTGCTCGAAGTACATTTGCTTACCTGTTATAGATGTAACTCTGATAACCGCTTTACCAGCCTGGTCTGCATTAAAGTAAATATGCGAGCTTGCCGTAATTGGGTTAGGAGCAACCTCCATTTCTTTTGTTGATATCACTGGTCTTACAGCAACTGTTCTACTGTAACTAGGAGTACCATCGTAGTCAACCTGCTTCAGCCTATAATATTCTGCCTGGCCTTGGCTGCTATAGTAATTGGAGTAACTATAAGTTAAAGTTGTTGAGCTATTGCCTGCTTTACTCTCCACTATACCTACTCTCTTGAAGTTAGTAGCCGTGCCGCTTGCCATCTCTATCTCGAAGTGCGAGTTGTTTTGTTCTGATGCCGTAGCCCAGTTCAGTTTAACCATACCATCTTTCAATGTAGCAGAGAAAGAGGTTAGTTCTACAGGCATTGGCTCTGCTACGCGCACCTGCATTCTACTCTCAACACTTCCTTGTGTGTGTATTATATCATCCGCCCCATCCGAAGAACTAGCAGCAATATATTGAACATACACAGGTGTTGAAGTTAATCTATTGTTACTTACTGTGCTAATCGTCAACGATTTCACAAATGGCCCGCCTGCCGATAATGAGATCGTGTAAGGGCTATTCTGATTTAGTGTTATAGTTACTGGTTGCCCGTTAGCTAACCCTAAACCTTCAACTGTGTATTCTGTATTTTGTGTAACTCCAATTGCAGTATTATTGAATATGTATTCTGCTTCGGAAGTGGTAAGGTAGGCGGGGGTTACGTCATAACTTGCAACGCTAGATACTTGACCATTAGGTGTTCTAATTATCAGTCTTCCATCTGTAGCATTTGAGAAAACTGTTACTTTTAGCTCTGTATCACTTATTACTGTATACCCATTTGTTGTAGAACCACTACCTACGTAAACTCTGTTAGTTCCCGTAAAATTCTTTCCTGTTACTGTGATCTCTGTGCCTACCGGACCAGACTGTGGTGAAAAAGAAATGAGTTCAGGAGCACCTGAGACAGTAAAGTTTAGAGCAGAATATGCTCGCCCATTAGGTGTATGCACCTGTATTTTACCTGTTGATGCTAAAGCAGGTACTATTACCTGTATCTCTGTATCACTTAATACAGTAAATGTATTTGTAGTCCCACTTCCAAAATAAACCAATGTAGCACCTGTAAAATTAATACCTGTAATTGTGACTGTAGTACCTACTGGTCCTGAACCAGGAGTAAATGAATGAATCTCTGGTGCTCCGGTTAAAGAAAAAATATCTGTACTGTATATTTGGCCGGTTGCTGTCCTTATCAATATTTTTCCTGAGGTTGCAGTTGCAGGGACTGTTACTTTTAACTCTGTATCACTTATAACTGAGAAATTAGTGGTTGAGCCACTTCCTATATAAACTATATTTGTTCCTGTAAAATTCTTCCCAATTACTGTGATCTCTGTGCCTACCGGACCAGACTGTGGTGAAAAAGAAATGATTTCAGGAGCACCTGAGACAGTAAAGTTTAGAGCAGAATATGCTCGCCCATTAGGTGTATGCACCTGTATTTTACCTGTTGATGCTAAAGCAGGTACTATTACCTGTATCTCTGTATCACTTAATACAGTAAATGTATTTGTAGTCCCACTTCCAAAATAAACCAATGTAGCACCTGTAAAATTAATACCTGTAATTGTGACTGTAGTACCTACTGGTCCTGAACCAGGAGTAAATGAATGAATCTCTGGTGCTCCGGTTAAAGAAAAAATATCTGTACTGTATATTTGGCCGGTTGCTGTCCTTATCAATATTTTTCCTGAGGTTGCAGTTGCAGGGACTGTTACTTTTAACTCTGTATCACTTATAACTGAGAAATTAGTGGTTGAGCCACTTCCTATATAAACTATATTTGTTCCTGTAAAATTCTTCCCAATTACTGTGATCTCTGTGCCTACCGGACCAGACTGTGGTGAAAAAGAAATGATTTCAGGGCCATTTTCCAGAGTAAAAGTACCTGAACTTAAACCACGTCCACTATTAGCATATACCCTTACAATACCAGAGGATGCTACAAAAGGCACAAGAATTTGAATTTCGGTATCAGAGATGATATTAAAATTGGTAGTTGAACCACTACCAATATAAACAGTCGAAGCAGTATTAAAATTACGACCTTTTATAGTTACCAACGTTCCTACACTCCCGGTTTTGGGTGAAAAAGAACTAATTACCGGCGCTCCTTCAACAGCAAAATTATATGAACTTACAACTTTACCCTGGCTTGTATACACCTGTATTCTACCAGTCGACGCAGTATTAGGAACGATGGCTTTGATCTGGGTATCACTTACTATAATAAAGTCTGTAATAGATCCACTGCCGATATAAACTGTATTAGCATTGGTAAAGCCTGTACCATTTATAGTTACTTCACTACCTACAGGGGCAGAAGCAGGGGAGAAAGAAGTGATAGTAGGAGTACCTGTTACGTTAAAGCTACCACCTGTCCCAATTGCTGTTCCAGCAGCAGTAGTAACGCGCATTGAGCCTCCTGCCGCAGTCGATGAAACTGTTGCCTTGATTTCAGTTGAGCTAACCCTTGTGAAATTTGATGCGGTAGCACCAGCCACTATAACAGAAGAAATATTATCAAAACCAGTACCTGTTATGGTAACAACAGTGCCAACAGGCCCTGATGTAGGAGAAAAACCTGTTACAGTTGGTGTGCCTGTTACAGTAAAGCTCTGCGAACCATTAGCCGAACCATGGTTTGCAGTAACTCTTGCAACGCCGCTATAGGCTGAAGCAGATACAGTTGCTTTTATTTCGGTATCACTTACAATTACATAATTGTCTACTGAGCCACCTGCCAAGCTTAGCGAAGTAACACCTGTAAACTTAGAACCTGTTATTGTTACTTCTGTGCCTACCGGACCGGTAACAGGATCTATACTTGTAATTGCTGGTGCATCAGTTAAAGTATAAGTTGCTGAGCTTGATCCTGCGCCTGTACTGATGTGTACCTGTATTTTGCCTGTAGAAGCTGAAGCTGGTACGTTCACTCTTATCTGGTTATCATTATCTACAACAAAGTCAAGGGTAGACTCGCTGCCTATATAAACCATATTGGCTGTAGTAAACCCAGAACCTGTTATGGTAACCTCAGTACCAACCGGCCCATTTTTGGGGTTGAAGTCTGATATGGTTGGGTTTTGGGCATAAGCAGTTATGCCGGCAATAAATACCAGTAAATATGTAATCAGCAGCGTTCTTGTTAGCGTTGCGCTAAAAGGGTGAGCGTAAAAACGTGCCATAGCCTAAATTTTGATAGCCAATATTAATTTATTGAAAGTTAGCTCTTTGTATTAACAGAACTATTTGCAAAATAAGATAATTTATTTCTTACCATCACAATTATTTTATAACTATTTTTTTATAGAACTCAAGTCAAAAACAATAAAATTCAATATTATATATTAATTATACATGATATAGCGATTTTATAATCTAATTTCTTATTATAAGCATTAAATCACTGAATATCAAATCTATAGATTAGAATAATTTCACGTATCCTATATACAAAGGAAGTATAATAAAAGAGTATAAAAAATATATCTCACAAAATGAAACCTTAAAAGTGCAAAAAAAATTCGCATTTGAGATCTCTAATATATAATTGTAGTATGTAAAGTTAATGCAACTTAAATTTTTGCACTTTACATACCTACTTTTGGGTATAGCCTAATAAGAAAGGCTTAATTAATATTGGAATAAGGCAAATCAAGTGACGCTTTAATTAACTTTTGCGACGAACAGGGTAGGGACGATCTTCGTTGGGCTGAATGTATAATTGCTGAGAATCGAGGTCGAAAGCTGTGAGATTACCGAAGGATGCATTTTTATAATATACACAACCTGCATCAAGGTTAAGGCAATAACTATTATGCGACACCGCTTTTTTAATGCTATGCAATGCTACTGGTGTATGTCCATGTATAAGTCGTTTATAATCTAACTTCTCTGGGTTGGGTTTAAATCCCCTGATATTTAGCATCGCCTCTTTATCCTTAAAAATATTGGACTGATTAAAATCGAAGCCGGCATGAACTAAATAATAGTCTGGGAGCTCGAGGTAATATGGAAGCTCAGAAAGGAATAAAACGTATTTAGGGTGCAGTTGCTCAAAGTGCTTTATTCCAAAACTGTTAAGCAAGAGTTCTTTTTCAGTTACAGAGAGTTTTAAAACTGATTCACCCTTTTTAGAAGCTTTAAGCAGCATCTGGTCGTGGTTACCACGTAGGCAGCTTACTTTATAATGCTGCTTTTGCAAGTGCATTACAAAATCCAGTACGCCTTTGCTGTCAGGGCCTTTATTTACGAGGTCGCCTAAAATGTAGAGTTCGTCGTGCTTCTGTAGCTTTAGCTGATCTAATACAAGTGCTTTCAGGGTGTTCGCGCAACCGTGCACATCAGTTATAACATAGCGGGCCATAAGCAGGCAGAGTAGTATATGGCAAATGTACCAATAAAAATAGCACCTGTTTGGGCAGGTGCTATTTTTCTGAGTTCTGTTAAGTTTAATTATACTTGTTATTATCTATCTCAGGCTTATCGGTGTTACGGTTATCGTTGTTTTTTAACACGTTACCAGTTTGTGCTGGCTTTCCTTCGGGCCCTTCGGTATACTTATTTTTCAACTTTTCGTGGTCGCCTTTGCTTGATGGATTTACCGGTTTTGCTCCCGACTGCTTATCCTGGCCACGACCTGTTGGGTTTCCTTTGTTTTCACTGTTTTGTTGTGTGTGCTTATACGATGGCATCTTGTCCTCCTTTTTTAAGTATAAAATTTACTGCCAACTATAAAGCCGGCAGATTTGACTTATAACCTGATCATCAGGTTCCTCTTCCTTCCTCTTCGGTGCGCATATTATCTGGCGGAGGTGTTCCGTCGTCGGCAAAATCGTTTACGCCGGTGGCAGATGGTCCTTCAGAAGCTGTGTCGCTTCCGTAGCCTTCTTTGCCATCACGGTTACCGAAACCACCTCGCTGGTGCTCGTTCTTTGGCGGATCAGCGCCCGGTACAATATGCCCGGCCTGCATTTCCTGTTCCGAGGTATCGTCTTCAATAACTCTTACCGGGCGGCTATGCCCGATATCATTTTTATGCCGGTCTTTATTCTCTTTATCTTCAGCCATAATTATGTCTTTTTATAGTTTATGCTGACTGGCAGCGTATCTCTTTTTACTCCATTTTTATACTTATGGTTGAGTTATAGTTTAGCTGCCTACCTGCTCTCCTCCATTTACATGTATGACTTGCCCGGTTATATAAGAGCCATCATCAGAGGCCAGTAACACGTAGGCCGGAGCTACTTCAGAAGGCTGACCGGGACGTTTTAAGGGAACATTCTGACCAAACTCTTTTACTTTTTTAGCATCAAACGAAGCAGGTATAAGTGGCGTCCAGATAGGGCCGGGGGCTACGGCATTTACGCGAATATTCTTCTCAGCCAGGTTAGCCGAAAGTGATCTTGTAAAGGCAGTAATCGCACCCTTAGTGGAAGCATAATCCATGAGGTGGTCGCTGCCGCGATAAGATGTAACTGAAGTTGTATTAACAATAGTACTTCCTTTTTTCAGATGCTTTAGCGCAGCTTTGGTTATATAGAACATCGAAAAGATATTCGTCTCAAAGGTCTGCTGCAACTGGTCTTTAGAAATGTCCTGCAGGTCGGTTTGTTCGTGCTGCTCGGCTGCGTTATTTACCAGCACATCCAGCTTACCAAGTTTTTTTATAGTTTGATCTACTGCCTTCTGGCAAAACTTTTCGTTACCGATGTCGCCGGCTATGATCAGGCATTTGCGGCCTTCCTGTTCTACAAGGTCCTTGGTTTCCTCTGCATCTTTATCCTCATTCAGGTAAATAATAGCAACATCGGCACCTTCGCGGGCAAAATGTATGGCAACTGCTCGGCCAATTCCGCTATCGCCTCCGGTTATCAGGGCTACTTTATCTTTTAGTTTATCACTTCCTTTATAGTTCTTCCGGATAAACTCGGGCTGAGGAGTCATTTTATGCTCTTTGCCGGGCTGGGTTTTCTGTTCCTGGGCTGGTAAGCTTTTGGGTTTGTTTGCCATAGTTTTATACTTTTAGCTCATTATCAGTTTAATGTAATGCTATACGCCGCCGGTTTTTATGGCGTTGCTATAGTATCGTTAATCAGCTTTTAAAGTATAAGCAACTATAACCCGACAAACTATGTGGAAAGAAGAAGAGAATAAACTGCACCGTAGCCTTACGTTCAACGATTTCAGGCAGGCGATGACTTTTATGCAGCAGGTAGCTGATGTAGCCGAAGAGCTGAACCATCACCCGTGGTGGAGCAACATGTACAATAAAATTGAAATTGAGCTTACCACCCACGACGAAGGCAACACCGTAACCGAACGCGACCTGAAACTGGCAAAGCGCATAGATCAGATCTATGACCTGATGATGGCTTCCGGGGAATAACTATAGTTTTTGAACACGCCAAATTCTAGTTATTTTTGTGGATAAATGCTGCATTTATAGTTTATACTTTACTTAAAGCCGCTATCAGGCTGTAGCAATCAACACGCAATTTTATAGTATCTTTACAGCATGCAGGAACCCGAAAAAACAAACCTATACCTGGTGCCTACACCCATCGGCAACCTCGAAGATATAACCTTGCGCGCTATCCGGATATTAAAGGAAGTAGACGTGATACTGGCCGAAGATACCCGCACCAGCGGCAAGTTGCTGCAGCACCTGGGTATTGAAAAACGTATGCACAGCCACCATCTGCACAACGAGCACAAAGCAACTGCCCATTTAATTGATCGCCTGAAAGGCGGAGAAGTAATGGCTCTTATCTCGGATGCGGGTACGCCAGGCATTTCAGACCCGGGATTTTTCCTGGTGCGTGAGTGTTTAAAAAACGATATTAAAGTAGAATGTTTGCCCGGTGCAACAGCTTTTGTGCCTGCATTGGTAAAATCCGGTTTCAGTACCGACAGGTTTACGTTCGAAGGATTTCTGCCTATAAAAAAAGGCCGGCAAACGCGCCTGCAAAGTTTGGCCGAAGAAGAACGGACCATGATCTTTTATGAGTCGCCGCACCGCCTGCTTAAAACACTTACCCAGTTTAAGGAGTTTTTTGGTGGCGAACGCACGGCATCTGTTTCCCGCGAAATATCTAAAATGTTCGAAGAGACTATAAATGGTACTCTGGATGAACTGATTCAAATCTTTACAACTAAAGCTATCAAAGGTGAATTCGTCATTGTTGTACAGGGTAGTAAATAGCCCTTATATTCTACCGATCCTTTCCGTTTTAACCGGTTTTATACTTTGGCTGGGCTGGCCGATCAAGCCGCTGGCATTTTTCCTTTTTATAGGGTTTGTGCCGCTGCTTTACATGGAGCAGTACATTGCACAAAGCGGTAAGTACAGGTCGCCGGGTTATACTTTCTTTAAGTGGTCGTACCTGGCTATGTTGCTCTGGAATGTGTTTACAACCTGGTGGGTAATGCACTCTACAGTTCCGGGTGGTATTGCAGCGGTTATATTCAACTCGTTGCTGATGTGTATCCCGCTGATGGCCTTTTACTTTACCCGTAAGCACCTGGGCAATGCCATAGGTTATACATCTTTTATAGTTTACTGGGTAGCTTTTGAGCAATTTCACCTGAACTGGGACCTGACCTGGCCATGGCTTACTTTAGGCAACGGTTTTGCAACACTTAATACCTGGGTGCAGTGGTATGAATACACCGGCTTCTTAGGTGGCTCAGTTTGGATCTTGCTGGTTAACCTGCTCATCTTCCTTGCTATCAGAAACTATCCTGCTCAGGCTGTTGAGTTTAAGAAGTTATGGTTACCGGCTATACTTATAGTTGTTCCTGTCCTTATTTCGTTTGGAATTCTGGCTGCTTACGAAGAGAAAGGCAAGCCAACCGAGGTGGTAGTGGTTCAGCCAAACATCGATCCTTATCACGAGAAATTCTCGGGGCACGACAATTTTATACCTTACGAAGAACAGCAACGCCGCCTTATTAGCTTATCAGAGCAAAAGATCACCCCGGAAACAAAATTTGTGGTTTGGCCCGAAACAGCTCTGCGCCAGGACCAGGGTTATTGGGAAGAACAACTGCATAGCTACCAGTCTATACAGGAGCTTAAGAATTTTATACTACGCCATCCGCAGGCAGAGCTTGTTACCGGCATGGATACTTATAGTTTTTATGGAGATAACAGCAGCGCGAGCCCTACAGTGCGGCATTTAGATGGTTTTGGCTACTACGATTCCTTTAACACTGGCGTACATATTAACCGCGATCAGGAAATAGATATCTACCATAAATCGAAGTTGGTACCGGGTGTAGAAAAGCTGCCGTATCCTGAGATCTTTAAGTTTTTGGGACCTTTAGCCATCGATTTAGGTGGTACTGTTGGCAGCCAGGGTAGCCAGGATACCCGCGATGTATTCTACCATAGCCAGGACAGCACGTTCTCGGCGGCACCGGTTATTTGCTATGAATCTATTTATGGCGAATATGTATCGGAATATGTGCATAATGGTGCCAGCATGATATTCGTGATCACTAACGATGGCTGGTGGAGTGACTCGCCGGGATATAAGCAGCACCTGCAATATGCCACTCTACGCGCCATCGAAACCCGACGAAGTATAGCCCGATCAGCCAACACAGGTATTTCAGGATTTATTAACCAGAAAGGCGAGATAACAGCCCGCTCGGAATGGTGGGTACAGGATGTGCTCTCGCAGACACTACTTGCCAATACTAACCTTACATTTTATACCCGCAACGGCGAATACATAGGCCAAAGCAGCCAGTGGCTGGCCTTGTTAGCCTTGGTAGTAACTATAGGCGGCGCTATTTTAAATAGGCGCAAACCAGTAGCCGAACACAAAGTAGCAACCCGCGCTTAAGTCCCGTAAGTATAACGCTAAGCCAAAACTATAAACTATGGACCTTCAGCAACTTTGCTTAAAAGTAAACGACATTGCCCGCGAAGCCGGTAACTATATAAAACAGGAATCTGCTACCTTCGATAGGTCTAAAATAGAGCTGAAGGGCTTTAACGACCTGGTATCGTATGTGGATAAGCAGGCCGAAGCCCAGTTGGTTGAAGCGTTGAGAAGTTTGCTACCTGAAGCTGGTTTTATAACCGAAGAAGAAACAGCTACTGAGCGCGGCGAAAAGTATAACTGGATAATTGACCCACTGGATGGCACCACCAACTTTACACATGGCCTGCACCACTTTGGCGTAAGTATAGCCTTAATGGAAGGCCAGGAGATAGTGTTGGGTGTAATTTATGCGCCCATGATGGATGAGTGCTTTTACGCCACAAAAGGAAATGGCGCTTACCTGAATGGCAAACAGATAAAGGTATCGGATGCCCCGGCTCTGAAAGATTCCCTAATTGCGACTGGCTTCCCGTACTATGCTTTTGACCTGACGCAGCAATATTTGCAGGTGCTGGGCGCTTTTATGGCAACATCGCATGGGGTGCGCCGCATTGGCTCCGCCGCCCTGGACTTGGCGTACGTAGCTGTTGGCCGTTTCGAGGGTTTTTTTGAGTATAATCTGAATGCCTGGGATGTGGCGGCCGGCGTAATTATAGTGCAGGAAGCTGGCGGAAAATTGTCTAAATTTACTTCCGGTGGCGATTATATTTTTGGTAGGGAGATAGTGGCCAGCAACACCTTTATACACGATGAGATGCTGCAAACCATAGCCCTGCACTGGAAATACAATTAACAGTAAACTTTTTATACCTGCTTATAGTTGTTAAAGTATGATACAGCAGCTTATTATCCTGGTTTTGTTTATAGCAGCAACTGCTTATATGGTCCGTATGCTTTATCTTACTTTTTTTAGTAAGGCCGAGGGCTGCGTCAGAAGTTGCGGCGCCTGTAGCACTATTGACCTTAAAAAGATAGAACTGGAAATAAATAAACGTAAAAATGCTGCGTTACCCAAAGTATAAACTCCGGTAAACCTATAAACTATAAAAGCGCTGCCCATTCGGGTGGCGCTTTCTTTTTATACTTGCTATTACTTTATTCTGCCGCAAAAATTGCGAGATGTCTCATAACCAAAGCTGCTTTTTGCGTATAGTTCTATACGCCAGTTTAAGAGGCTTTTTTTGATTTAAATCATAATATAAAATACCATGCAAGATAAAGTAGAAGAAAGATCGCTGGTAAATGTGCTGAACCGCCTGCATAAGGATGGCTTCACCTACGACTTTAAAGTATCTGCCGAAGGCAAGCTGTGTACTATGGAAAACAAAGAGCAGTTTACCGCCGACCAGGTGCGCATCGTAGACTTTTACCGCTTCGAAGGCGAAAGCAACCCTGATGATATGTCAATATTGTACGCCATTGAGACTCATAACGGCCTGAGAGGTACTATTTCCAACTCATACGGCCCTTATGCCGACACCGGCACCGACAGTTTCCTGAAACAGGTGGAAGATTTGGGCAAAAACCTGGATAAACGCGATAAATAAAAAAGAGCCGGACGTATACTTCCGGCTCTTTCGTTTTATACTTTATACTTCTCTATCAACTGTCGCGGCCTGGTAACTCGTTGTTTTTTGTAGTTTCCTGTTGCACGGCTTCTAACTGCTCGTTCAGCTTTTCGCCACCTTTTATAGCAAAATCCAGCGTCCGGATCGGGAATGGTATCAGGATATCAGCCTCGTCGAAGGCGCGTTTTATTTTAATGATGGCATCGCTTTTGGCACTTACATAATCTACCTGCCGGCTATAGGTTATCCAAAAACGTGCTTTAAAGTTGATAGAGCTGTCGCCAAACTCATAGTACATCACTTCTATATCACGGGTGTTGACGCGGTTCTTTACATCCTGCAATGCATTTATAACCACTTTCTGCACCTGCTCCAGGTCTTCGGCATACGATACGCCAACACTCAGATCGACGCGGCGCGTGCCTCTCACCGAAAAGTTTGTTACCGGGTTTTCGAACACCATTTTATTGGGTAGTTTTACAAGCTCTCCGGTTACTTGCCGAATATCTATAGTTCGTAGCGTAATGCGTTCTATAACGCCATCATAATCGTTTGTTTCGATCATATCGCCTACCCTGAACGGCTTTTGCACCGCTATTATAATACCCGATATAAAATTGGCCGCAATATCCTGAAAGGCAAAACCAAGTGCTAAACCAACTATACCTACACCAGCCAGCAACGATACTACTACATTTGTCAGGTTAAGTACGCTCAGTACCAGCATAAACCCAAACAGCAGCAGCACAATATAAACTAAGTTGGAAACCAGGTTATTTAATGCCGGGCTATGCGAGAAGCGTACTATAAGTTTATCGACAATATTGCGGATCAGGGAGGCTACATAAAATATGAGCAGCAGCAATATTAATGCGATCAACAGATTGGGCAGCATTAATATCAGGTCGCGGCCCCACTTATCCAGTTTGCTTATCAGCAACTCTACCGCATTGTTTATACTATTCATACAGGGTGTGGTATCTTATAAATTATTTATAGTTAGGGATACTATTTATGCCCATACTCTTGTGCCGGAGGTACAGTTACGACACATTTCCACTTCGGAACGGGAGCGGAGCACAGCTTGCCGGAACTGATTGTAAACGGGGCTATGCCATACTTCTGTAAACGGTTGCACCTTCAGGTCGCCCATCCGGTATTCGGCATCTTTATCGAAGCAACAGGGCACTACCAGGCCATCCCAGGTTATTACGCACGAGTGCCACATTTTCCAGCAATGGTTCAGCAGCTTATTTTTGATGCTATACGTGCCGTTGCCATTTTGCTTATACCTGCTGTAATAATCTATAGTTGGGATTAGCGGCGAACCTTGCTTATAATCGTAGATCTGGGCTGTTTTAAAGACCACTTCATCAACGCCCAGTTCCTGTGCCAGTGCTTTTACATCTTCCAGTTGGTGCTCGTTTGGCTTTACCACCAGATACTGAAACATGATATGCGGCGTTTTTGATCTCAATTCTTTTTTCCACTTCACTACATTTCGGGTTCCTTCCAGCACTTTGTCCAGTTTGCCACCTACCCGGTAAGCGCTATAGGTTTCCTGGGTAGTGCCATCTATCGAAACTATAAGCCTGTCCAGCCCCGATTCTACCGTTTTACGGGCAGTTTCATCATCTAAGTAATGTGCGTTAGTGGAGGTGGCTGTATAAACACCTTTTTCGCTGGCAAAACGCACCATCTCCAGAAACTGTTTATGCAGGTATGGCTCCCCCTGGAAGTAAAAAATAAGGTATAAAAGCTTATTGTGCAGTTGATTTATAACATGATAGTATAGCTCTGGTTGCAGCATACCGGTTGGCCGGGTAAAAGACCTCAAACCGCTCGGGCACTCGGGGCAGCGCAGGTTGCACGAGGTGGTCGGCTCAAAAGATATACTGAAGGGTACGCCCCAGTGTATAGCCTTGCCGGTAACTTTTGCATAGATGTAACTGCTCACCACCTGCACGGCATTGAACGCACGTTTCCACGTCATCTTCGACAAAAAATTTAACCCGTCTGTAATGCGTGCTGTCATGCTTCTAACCCAAAGGGCAAAAATTAAGGGGCAACCGTTGTGGCTGCCCCCTAAGTTATAGTTTATAGTGCTAAAAGTTAGTATCTGAATAAAGCTTTTACGTTCGCGCTACCATCTGTACTCTCCGAGAGGCCGTTGTAGCTGCTCACAAATACCTTACCTCCCTGTGCAAGAGTTTTGGTAGCTGCCAGGTTCACCAGGTCGTCGTCGCCACGGTGGTACTCGTCGTGTATTTCGGCAACAGCGTTCTTGGCATCATAACGTCCCCAAACAGGCTCGCCTGGTGCAATAAACAATGTTTCGATGCGACCGTGAACTGCTTCAGCAGCTACAGTGGCAAGGTCTTCAGAAGTTACGCCAGTGCCAGCTACATTTTCGTAACGGGCCAGCGAGTCGGTATGGTTTTGTTGCATCAGCGGCTTAACTACAGCCAGTGCTTTTTCGTGCAACCCGTTACTGTTAGCCAGGTCGGCGTTCTCGTTAATACCAATGTTCTGTGGTACTATGTTTTTATACTTGCTATGCTGCTTGTAAATACTGCAATAATGGTCAACACCGGCCAGTACAAGCGGAACGTGCTCATCGTGCAGCATTTTCTGTAGGCCATTGTCTACTTCAATCATAAACTCGCGTACGCGCTCATGCTCTTCATCACCTTTCGTTGAGCCCGGGCCGTGTACAATGTTGGTTCCGTTTACAGTTGTGGTAGAGTGCGTAAAGTCCTGGTCGTTGCCTTTTACATCAAACTTAAGCGCCTTATTCATGCTGTCCGGCACTATTGAGGTTATATCAATAGGTCTTATTTTATCTATAGTTGCTTCGTGCAGCGATATTTTTTCGCGGTTCAGGCTCAGTACAAAGAAGCGCCCGTTCTGGCTTAGTAGTGGTATAACCGGTGTAAAGTAGAATTGGTCGAGTACATATACCACATCCGGCATTTTAACCGGCAGGGTATAATGGGCCGAAAATCCTTTGGTAATGAATACGGCCAATCCTTCGGCCTGGTGCCTCCAGAACTTACCGTCTCCCAGTAATTCTTCAGCTGGTTTTAAGTATGCTTCTATCTCAGCATCCGATACATTATGGCGTGCCAGCAAGGCTTTAGCTTCCTTTATCTTATTTTTAAATAATATCTGGTCGCTGCCATTCAGTGTCTCGTGTCCGGCCCGGTGAGTAGGGATGTAAATAGAAATGCACAGTGCATTTTGTGTGTTATTCTGTACATTAAGAAGTCTCTCAATGTCTTGTTTGTGGATTAATGCCATATGCTTTGCCTTTTAAGTATTGTTTTTTGAGGTAGATTTATCGTCATTAAAAAATCGACTGCTACAACAGCAGTGTGAGATTTAAGTACGCAGCAGCGCTTGCAACGGTTATTTTGGGCTATACTTTTACTGTATAACCAAAACCTTAACCCTGCCTTAGCTGTTGATAAAACCAGACGTATAAACAGGTTGCATTAACTATAACTCTATGAAAATAGCAAAAGACCCATCGGAGTATAACCAGCTTACCCCCGACGAAGAACGCATTATAGTGCATAAAGGCACCGAGTACCCGGGCACAGGAGAGTATGAGCATAACAAAGCAGAAGGCGTATACTTATGCCGCCGTTGCAATGCCCCGCTTTATACTTCGGAGTATAAATTTGAGTCGCATTGCGGGTGGCCAAGCTTTGATGATGAGATAACCGGGGCAGTAAAACGCGTACCGGATGCTGACGGCCGACGAACCGAGATAGTGTGTGCGAACTGTGGCGGACACTTGGGGCATGTGTTTGAAGGCGAATACCTTACTTCCAAAAACATCCGCCATTGCGTAAACTCCATCTCCATGAAGTTTGTACCCGTAGAGGACCTGGAGAAGGAAGATAAGTGATCAGCGAACGTAAATCATCCCCCTACCCCCTTCAAAGGGGGACTTTATCTGATAACGTCAAAATAAAAATATGAATTACGCATTGCTGAATGTCCCCCTTTGAAGGGGGTAGGGGGATGACAGCTTTTGCAGGTAACTAGCATGACATTTATACGCAATCAGAAAGTAGACAAAAGCCAGGGCGAACAACAGGATGGCGTTTATACTTGCGCTGAGTGCGGACAGGTACTATTCGAGGCGAAGTATAAATTTAGTGTAGGTTCGGGGTTTCCGAGCTTTTGGGCACAGGCAGGGGAGAGCATCGTACAAAACCTGTTGCATACTTATGGCCGAACCCGTACGCAGTTATTATGCAGTAAGTGTAAACAGCATTTGGGCCATTTGTTTGCAGATGAGCGGACGCCAAGCAAGGTACGTTATTGTATAAATGCTGATGCCCTTAAGTATAAACTATAAATTAATTTTAAAGCGATAAAAGATGGAAAAAGCTACTTTCGGGAACGGTTGTTTCTGGTGTACGGAGGCAGTTTTTCAACAACTGAAAGGTGTGGAAAAAGTAGAGCCTGGCTATGCCGGCGGCCATGTGGATAACCCGACCTACGAGCAGGTTTGTAACGGTACTACCGGCCACGCCGAAGTATTGCAGATAACCTATAACCCCGACGAGATAAGTTACGACGACCTGCTACGCGTATTCTGGGAAACCCACGACCCGACTACTTTAAATCGCCAGGGGAACGATGTAGGCACCCAATACCGGTCTATCATTTTTTACCACAATAACGAGCAGCAACAACTGGCCGAAAAGTATAAACTATCGCTCGATGAGTCCGGTGCTTACGACAACCCCATTGTTACAACTATAGAACCGCTCACCAATTACTATCCTGCCGAAACATATCATCAGGATTACTTTCTTAAAAATGGTAGCCAGCCTTACTGTGCTTTCGTAGTACGCCCTAAAGTAGAGAAGTTCCGGAAGGTGTTTAAAGATAAGATAAAGCCGGAGTATAGTTAGTAGATATTAGTTATCATTCCCATTGGACAGCTATTTTAAGAAACGCTACAACAGCTTTAAGTTTGCCCTGCAAGGTATAAACTCGGCAGTACGTTCGGAGCCTCATATGCGGCTGCATATGCTTTCTGCTATTGGGGTTATACTGGCTGGTTTTATTTTTCAGGTAACTAAACTGGAGTGGTGCCTGCTAATAGCAAGTATAGGTTTTGTTTTGGTAGCTGAGATATTTAATACGGCTATCGAAACACTTACCAATCTGGTATCGCCGGGGCGTAACCCACTGGCAGGCAAAACAAAAGACCTGGCTGCCGGGGCAGTGCTGGTAGCGGCGATCACAGCGGTAATTATCGGACTTATCATATTTATACCTTATATACTGGCCCTTGTCAATACCTATCAATCTTCTTAGTAGTCCGCTATACTTTCGCCGTATATCATAAGTCAGTGTTAAATTATATACCTTTGCACCCGCTTTAAAAAATTGGATATGCAAACAGCTTTGAACTACCTGCTTATAGCCAGCCTTTTTTACCTGACTATTACATGCAAACCAACTGAGGTTGTCAGCAATAAAAACAACGACCAGCCACAGTGGCTTACATCACTTATTCAGGAGCTAAAGCAGGAAGCGCCAGCCAATCCGCCTGCCAAAATATACCGGTATACATACAACAACCAGGAAGTTTATTACCTGACAGGCCGGTGCTGCGACATCCCAAGCATATTATTTGATAAGGATGGTAACCAGCTTTGCCAGCCCGATGGCGGTATAACAGGTAGAGGAGATGGCCGTTGCCCCGACTTTTTTGAGAAGCGTCAGAACGAAACTATAATTTGGGAAGATACACGAGAGAATTAATACTATGACCGGAAACGACGTTTTAAAGAACCTATCAGAATATAATATCTGGGCAAACCAAACGATGCTGGAAGTATTTAGTAGCCTGCCAGCCGTACCAAACAATGCTGCCCGCTTAATGAGCCACGCCTTAAATGCGCAGGCCATCTGGATAGCACGCATAACAGGCACAACCAGCCCGGTAAAAGTATGGCAAGAGCATAACCTGGAGCAGCTTAAAGAACTGCATCAATCGGCATCTTATAAAATAGCTGAACTGGTAACTAATGCCGATGAAGCTGAATTTAACCGCCTGATAAACTATACCAACAGCCAGGGCAATGAGTATAGCACCCGCGTTTTAGATATCCTGACACACGCTTTTAACCACGCTACTTACCACAGAGCCCAGGTTGCCACCGATCTGCGCAAAAACGGCCACACACCACCCAACACCGACTACGTAACTTATGTGCGTGAGCTAATGGGCCAGGTTTATTAAGTAGCTAGGCTGAAAAAGTAACTATAGTTTAACCCACCCCTAACCCCTCCGAGGAGGGGAATTTCTTGATAAGTTAAGGATCAGCTATAGTTTTATAGTTCCAGCAAAAAGACAACTATAAAACTACAGTTTGTTTAAAATGCAAAGACATAATTCCCCTCCTCGGAGGGGTTAGGGGTGGGTTCAAACTTTGCAAGAGATTCTATCCAGTAACTATAATTACATAAAATAAAAAGGAGCTCCAGACGGGGCTCCTTTTTACATGATTGGGGTTCACAAATTAATTATCTTAAAGTATAGCCTATACTGGCTTTACTGTTTATTCTGGTTGTTCAGGCAATTCTACTGTTCCGAGGTCTTTAATTGCGTTCTGGCTTACTTCTACATTTTCTACAGAAGTATCGTGCAGACCGCCTTCGGTATAGAATTTAACAGTATAAGTACCAGCCGGCACACCTTTTATCAGGAAGTTACCATTGTCGTCTGCAAAGCCACCTAAGGTATCACTTTCAGCTGAGATAACATAGATACCCGGCTTATACTCTGCTGGGGTTACAACACCTCTGATACCGCCTGCTACTGCCTGCGAAATTACACGAATTACCGGCTTTAAGTTATAACCACCGTTCCCTTTTGGCACTACCGAGCGGGCAGCGTCAAAGTCCAGCAGCATTACATAAGTTACGTCAGCTTCCAGGTTAGCATTTACCTGTAGTTTTACACCTGATGTTTGGCCGCTTGGTGTTTTCAGGTCGATAACTTCTCCGCTTTTCAGCTTCACAGTATTTTCGTCGCCAAGTATAAGCCTGATCTGAGAGATACGGCCGGCCGGCAATTCGGCGCTTGCTAGTAGCGTGTCTTTTCCGTTAGCAAAGTCAAGCAGGTTATAGATTCCCGGGTTTATTTCATCCAGTGTTACCCAGCCTTCTTCGCTGTCAGTATCATCTTTATGCACCTGCACCGATACTACTTCTACATTTACTTCTTCATAATCGCCAGGCGCATCCGTCATGCGCACCTGAAGCTGTGAAGTACCACTACCTTCGTCTGAGTTACTGTCGCAAGCGCTAAACCATACAAGGCCGCTTAGCAGGAAAGGGATGATCAGTTTTCTTTTCATAATTATTGTATTTAAAAGTTATGGCTCAACTATTTTCTGTAAAGATGAAGACAACATGAAGTTTTAAGTTGATGTCATTTTTACCTGTTGAGCCGGTAGCATTCTAAATGCTCTGTGAGCAATTGTAGGGTTAGAACGCTGATAACCGCAGGAAATTACGTACGACTATATATGAAAGATGCCCAAAGTGTGGACTTTGGGCATCTTTCTTTAAATACAACAATTCTATATTACTGTACTACTATAAATTGCATTATTTTGTACCAGATTTTGTAGTGTCAGGAGGAGTTTGCACCGGCTTTGTTTTCGGTTTCAGGAAATCTGAGATCTTATCGGTCGCCTGTTTCTTTATATTAAGCTCCGCTTCTTTGCGTTTCTTCTCCAACTCTTCACGAGCCTTCTGTTCAGCTTCCAGCTTACGGCGGTTCAGCTCATTCTTTATACTATCCTGCGCCTGTGTTTTACGCTGGTCCAGTTTCAGTTTTGCATCGTCCAGTTTGTTCTGCACCGCATCCTTCACCAGGTTAGTAGCCTGATCTTTTACACTTCCACCGGCAAGGCTTACGCGCGGGTCAGTTATAGTTCCGCCTATGTTCAGGTTCAGGGTAACGCGGTCAGCAGCTTTTAACTGGCTTCCACCGATCATACCTGCCAACCGTGAATTTATTTCCTGGCCTACTTTTCCTGTCGGCACATTCAGGGCAGTTACATAATCTATCTGGCCATCCACGTTATTGCTTCCGCCAACTGTCATCTGCATATCGCCCACTTTTATATCAAACGGTTGTATTACCAGGCTGCCATCTATTATCTGGGCCTTTATCTGCTTATTCTCAACTATAAAGTTCTTCAATTCCTCAATGCGTGTCAGGCTACTGATCTTCTCTACAATTTTAACATTACGCACTGCGGCTTTCAATACCTGTATCACACCCGAGCCGTCCAGCGTTTTAAATACCGGGGTCATATCGGATGCCATTTCACCGGCAAAGTTAAAGTTCGTGTTAAAGTTACCTTCCAGCATGCCGGCAATAGGAGCCATTACTTTTATAGTATTAAAGGCATTAAAAGCATCCCGGAAATTCAGGTTTTTAATATCCAGGGCCATATCGAACAGCGGTTTCTGCAGGTTTTGCGTGTTATAGCTGCCATTTGTAGTAAACGTAGCGCCCAGTGTGTTAAAAGTCACTTTGTCCAGTTTCGCTATCTTATCCTTAACCAGCACGCGGCCATCCACATTACTTAATTTCAGGTTATCGTAAAGTACGTTTTTGGCGTTCACATTAAGTGTAATGTCGAGGTTAGCCGGTATTTCCACTACACCTTCTGCTTCTGGGTTGGCAACCGGTTCACCGGTTTCTTCTACCATCCACTCGTTCACGTTAAAGTTATTTGAGCTCAGGTTAAAATTGCCTTTTAAATTCTGGTTATCGGCCAGGGCATAGCCCAGGTAGTTCGAAATGCTGCCGCTTGCCTGAATATCGCTTTTACCAAGGTAACCGCTCATATTTTTCAGGTCGATGCGCTCGTTATTAAATACGGCATTCGCTTTATTTATCTTGATACCTTGCGGCAGGTCGGTGCTTACAAAGTTCAGGTTGCTAATATCCATCGTACCGTTTGCCGAGATGTTGTTATACTTCTCAGCTTCCACATCGCTCAGCTTGCCTTTAGCCGCTACGTTGGCATTAATTCTTCCTGAAACCGTCATGCCTTCCTGCGGGAAGATCTTTGTCAGTTTGGTCAGGTCAAGTATACCTTTAATATCGAAGTCGAAAGCCGGCTTATCTATACCTGCGATCAGTGCACGACCTGATAGCGGTTCGCCATCCAGGGTCATGTTAAAGTTCTCTACATTAATGCGGGTATCGTCGGTGTTACCTGTTTTGTTCAGGATGTTGGCAACCATGTTCAGGTTCTCGATAGGAGCCGGGAAGTCCTTAGACTTTATATATCCATTCGTTAGGCGCATATCGGCATCTACAACAGGCATACTTGTTTCAGAGTAGGTCCCTTTGGCATCAGCATCAACTTTAAGCAAACCACGCAGCGCCATACCTTCTATCGGGAAAACCTTGGTTATTTCAGCCAGGTCTATACTTGCTTTTACATTACCATCAACCTTCATCGGCTCCAGGCCTTCTACCAATACTTTCGCATCAACAGGGTTTTTGCCCAGGTCCAGGTGCAGTTGGCGTACATTTATAGTTGTGTTGTTCGGGTTGCCATCTTCATTATCGATGCGCATATCTACATTAATGTTGCTGGCAGCCTGCGGCAGGTCAGGGTATTTAAAGTAACCGTTAATGATCTTCAGTTCTGTACCAAAACCAGGCATCAGGGTATCGATCATGCGGCCTTTAAAATATCCGTCGAAGCTAAGTTTACCTTCCGTCTTAATATCTTTGAACTGCTCGGTATACATGCCAGGCACTACCGAGAGCACATTCCTGAAATCAGTTTCAGTAGCTTTAAAGGTCAGATCGAAATCCATGGCCTCATCAGGCATAAGTATAGTTCCGGCAAACGTAAAGGGCAGTTCGTTTAGCCTGATGTTGTTGTCCTTGAAAGTATAAAGGTATTTGTTCAGATCCATGGCCATAGTTACATCCGCATCCAGCTTGCCATTCTCGATGTAGTTTACACCATCATAGGTCATGGTAAAGCGGTCTGATGTGGTTTTGGATTCCATATCAAATATATCTTTGGCAAAATCGCCGGAGCCGGTGTGGTCTACGTTATAGGCTGCCATACCAAAAGGAATGCTCAGATCATCATAGAATAGTGTTCCGTTGTTTACATCCCATTTCTTTATAGCTATAGCGAAGTCGCTGGCTACAGTATCGGCAGGAGTTACGGCAGCTGTGTCTGGTTTCATAATATCCCAGTTAGCTTTTCCGCTTTTTAATACAACCAGGCGTATGGTTGGCTCTTCCAGGGTAACCGAATTTATCTCGAGCTCATCGCCGGAAATTACACTCATCAGGTCAAGGCCCATTCTGAAAGAAGGGATCTGTGCCAGCGTATCGGTTGCAAACGAGTCTATACCAACTATAGCCAGGTTCTCTACACCCAACGACACGTTCGGGAAATCGCGGAACAAGGACAGGCTTACATCGTCGGTCTGGTAAATTACATTGGCATTAATATTCTTGGCGATCTCTTTGTCGAGGGTCTGTTTGATTTTATCTTTGAACAAAACAGGCACCAGGGCAGCCACTGCCAGCAGCACCGCCAGGAAAATAAAAAAGCCTATTACTACTTTTTTCATATAGTTTAGATAAAGGGTAGTTTATTATTAGAGTATCTTATGCAAAAGTTTAGCCAAAACTATACAAAAGTATAAAGGCAAAGTATAGTAATTTTTAATTTTTGATTTTAAACTGCCACCTTCCTGTTAGTATGCTACTAAAATATAAGCTGTTGTGTATTGTTTTAAGTATGTGGTGTTTAAGCGCCACCGCCCAGAACGTACACTTCTCGCAACAGTATGCTAACCGGCTATTCCTGAACCCCGCTTTTGCTGGCCTTAACCACGATTGGAGCGTAAGTATAAGCCATCGAACGCAATGGCCGGCTTTACAGGCTGCCTTCAATGCGAACCAGATTGCTGCCGATCTATCACTTCCAAATACAAAAAGTGCAATAAGTTTACAGCTGCAGCAAGACCGGGCCGGTATAGGCGGATTACAAAAACTGGCTGCCACTGCAGGCTATGCGTATCATACCCCTCTTACTAACGGTATTTCCTTATCAGCAGGTATGCAGGCTACGATTGGCGCACTAAGTATAAACTATAGCAACCTGGTGTTCGGCGACCAGTTATCAGACAACGGGCAGGTAGCCCTAACATCGGCCGAAATAAACACCTTTGAGCCAACACACTATGTTAGTTTTACAAGTGGAGCACTGCTATATACAAACCAGGCATGGCTAAGCATAACAGCAGCAAACCTTAACAAACCTGCTTACGGCTTTCATGAAAAAACTGATATACCGATGCACTTTACAGCTAACCTGGGCTATAAATTTTACGTTAGCAGTTCGCAGGCGGGCAGCAGCCCCTCCGAAATAAGTATAAGCCCGGTAGCAACTATCCGGTATCAGGAAAATTTTAGTAACCTTGATGTAGGTTTATACACTAATTACGCGCCTGCTTCGTTAGGTCTTATATATAAAAGTATAGCTGTAACCGGCGATTTAAACCAGGAACAAGCACTTGCCGTAGTAGCAGGATTAAAGCTAAATCAGGTAAAAGTAGGCTTCAGCCACGATATCGGAATAAGCGAATCTACGCGCCAATTAGGTGGTGCTACAGAAATTTCAGTTATTTTTGAACGCGTTTTACCTCAAAAAGTGTTTCGAAGCCGCTTACACACAAAAATTAGCCGGCCTATTGCTTGTCCGGAAATCTAATTTTAATTATAATTGCACATTAAACTACGTTACAAGAACCTTATCTTAATTGGGTACTATTTTTTATGAAACTTGCTAAGTATTTATCGGCTATGGTTATGGGAGGCTTGCTTCTCACTGCCTGCAATAGAGGAGGCCAGCCTACCAGCACTGATCCAGGTGACTACAGCTCTGCCACAGGTATAGAATACGGCGAAGACGAAGAAGCCTTTGATGTGGCCGATTACGCTGATATTCAGGGTGGTCCGGGCCTTATCTTTATTGAAGGTGGACGTACTGTGCTGGGTTCTATGGAAGAAGATGTTGCCATGACGCGCGATAATATCGAGCGTACGGTAACTGTTGCTTCTTTTTACATGGACGAAACTGAAGTAGCTAACATCCACTGGCTGGAGTACCTGCACTACATTAAGCAGGATTCGGTGCCGGAAGTATACGCAGCTGCACTGCCTGATACTGCGGTGTGGGCTCGTCAGCTGTCTTTCAACGACCCTTATGTAACGTATTATCTTCGTTACCCAGGTTTCCGCTTTTTCCCGGTGGTGGGTGTAAGCTGGTTACAGGCTAACAACTATGCCATCTGGCGTACAGCCAAGGTTAACGAAAACCTTGCTAAAGAAGCTACCGGTGGCGGTGGCAGAAGAGGCTTATTCGGCCGTGGTGGCGGAGAAGAAACAACTGAAGATTCTAAACCATCGATCGAGTCAGGTTATGTATTGCCAAACTATCGCCTCCCAACAGAAGCGGAGTGGGAATATGCAGCTCAGGCCATGATCGGTACGCAATACTCTGAAGACGAAAACCAGAACCACAGAAGAATGTATCCGTGGGATGGCCATCAGGTTCGTAACCCGTATGGTAAGCAAATGGGTAAGTTTATGGCTAACTTTAAGCGTGGCCGTGGTGACTACGCCGGTATTGCCGGTGCCCTGAACGATGGTGCCATGATCACGGACTATATTTATGCTTACCCGCCAAACGACTTCGGTTTATATAACATGGCTGGTAACGTAAACGAGTGGGTACAGGACGTTTACCGTCCGCTATCTTACAACGACGTGGAAGATCTTAACCCTTTCCGTAGAGATGGCTCGCTTGACCCGAAAGACGATTATGCTAATACTGATGTAAAAGACTTCCACTCGCTTATTAACGACGAAGTTCGCGTTTATAAAGGCGGTTCTTGGAAAGACGTAGCTTACTGGTTATCTCCAGGTACACGTCGCTTCATGACACAGGATTCATCTACAGCAACAATCGGTTTCCGTTGCGCAATGATCAACGCTGGTTCAAACCACTAACAGAAACCGTTTCTATATTATAGTTTAAAGCCCGGACCAACATCCGGGCTTTTACTTTTATACTTATATGGCATCAGAAACACACGAACACGTACAGGTTATAGTTAAAAGTTTCAGCGACCTGTTTGAGCAGGAGATAGAGGAAAGCCTGTGGGCATTTGTACTCGACAGAGAAAACAGGCTCTACCAGATCGATAGCATTCCTTTTTATACTTCGCTTATATCCAGCAACGATATTGTTTTTGCCGACATCGACCCGGAAACTAAACAGCTGGTTTACCAGAAAACAGTCAGCTACTCGGGGCATTCTACTATACAGGTTGTTATGCAGGATGATAGCATGCCTACAGAGAAAGTTCAGGAGATATTCAGCCAGATGCGTTGTGTATCAGAAAAAGTGAATGACGAGTTTTTTGTACTGGATGTGCCCGATGATGTAAACTATAAGGAGGTAAAAACCGAGCTGGAGAAACTGGAGGCTGAAGGCCAGATAGAATACGCCGAACCAAGCTTATCGGATACGCACCGCAAACAAACAGAACTATAGTTAAGACAATCAAGAAAGAGACTATGTGACATAAGATTTACGGTCTTTTGTCCATTGTCATCAAGTCCTTTGTCATAATTATAGTTTAAGCGGCAGCTATAGTTGCTATACTTACTTCAGTGGCACCGGCACTAAGCAAAGCAGCAGCACAGGCTTCTAAAGTAGCCCCGGTCGTCAACACATCATCTACTAAAAGCACACGCTTACCTATAACCTGGTCCGGTTTACTAACTATAAAAACCTGCTCTACGTTCTGCCAGCGGCTTAAACGGTTTTTGTTTGTCTGGGTGCCTGTGTTTATAGTTCGTTGCAGGGCAGCATTGTTAACCGGTACATCCATAGCCTTCCCGAGGCCTTTGGCAAAAAACGCTGATTGGTTGTAGCCACGTTTTCTTAATTTTTGTTTGTGAAGCGGCACAGGTATAACCAGGTCGAACTGCTCGTGGTAATGGTAATCTTGTAGTAAACTACCATAGCGCACCCCCAAATGCTCGCCAAGGTCTTTTATACCTTTATACTTTAATTGATGTAGTAGCCTTTGCACACGGCCTTTGGAGCCAAAGTGCAGGTAGGCAAAGGCAAAACGCACTGGCACCCGCCCCCAAAACCTGCGCTGCAATGGGTTAAGTTCGGTAGCGCCATGCTCATGGTAGTCGGTGTAAGGCAGTTTTATATTGCATTCTGTACAGATATAATGCTCCCCTCGCGCTAAGGCAGCATTACAGGCAAAACAGCTCTCCGGAAAAAATAAAGCCAGCAGGTCGTGTAGCATAAGCCGCTAAGGTATTGTTAATATTTTGCCGTAATTTTATAGTTCAAACCCGCTCTTTTCGAGCCAAGTACATCACAACAATGAGCCAGATAGAAGAATTCAACGAATATCGCTCGCGTATGAACGAGCGCATCATGTCTTACGACAATAAAGTGATCAAGCGTTTCTTTAACCTCGATACAAATGCTTACGCAGACGGTGCCCTTGATGTAAAAACCAAGGAAATGCTGGGCTTGGTAGCCTCTATGGTGTTACGCTGCGACGATTGCATAAAATATCACCTGGGCAAATGCTTTGACGAAGGCGTTTCGGACGAACAAGTGTTTGAGGTTTTCTCGATTGCCAACCTGGTAGGTGGTTCTATCGTGATCCCACACTTCCGCAGAGCTGTAGAGTATTGGGAAGAACTAAAATCGCAAAAATCTTAACCGCTTAAGGCTGCATTGTTAAATGGTCCATCACTTTTAGTATAACCATTTAGCCATGCAGCAATTTAACCTATGATAGAAGAATCAGATAATTTAGACCATAGATGGACACAGTTACGGGCTTTATTGATGAAGCAATTCGGAAAGAAGCCTGACCTGAACGCCATCCTTTTTTTAATAGGCATTCAGGAACTTGGCAAAGGTATAACTGAGTTCACAAAAGAGGAAAAGCAGGATCTGATGCACATCGCTACCTGTAAGGTTTTCAGCCTGTCGGGTTATTATGAGCTCGAGAAAGTAGACGAAGAAGGTTGGCCGCATTATACAGCAGTAAAACCTATTCCGTTCGCAAACCTTAAAGAGCAGGAAAAAATGCTGAAGTGGCACATTCTCGAGTATTTCAACCAGCTGGATTAATCTTTTAGACAATAGAATTTTCTGACAAATGACATAAGAATCTATGTTTTTAAAGTCCTTTGTCTAACTGTCCTTTGTCGCATAGTCAAAGTATAAAATGAAGATAATTACTTATAACGTTAATGGCATTCGGGCTGCCCTGAGCAAAGGTTTTCAGGATTGGGTGAAGGCGGCAAACCCCGATGTGCTGTGCCTGCAGGAGATAAAAGCCTGTGAAGATAAGTTTGATCGCACCATATTTGAAGACCTGGGCTATAACGTGTACCTGCACCCGGCTGTTAAAAAAGGCTATAGTGGTGTGGCTATACTTTCTAAATCTAAACCGAAGCATGTCGAGATCGGTTGCGGCATAGACTGCTATGATTTTGAAGGACGCGTTATTCGGGCAGATTACGACGATTACTCTGTAATGAGTGTGTACATGCCTTCCGGCTCGAGCGGGGAGGAGCGCCAGGCTTTTAAGTTTCAGTGGATGGATGACTTCTATGGTTATATCGGCGATCTGAAACAAACCTTGCCCGGCCTTGTAGTTAGCGGCGACTATAATATCTGTCATCAGCCAATCGACATTCATAACCCAAAATCGAATGCCAAAAGTTCTGGCTTTTTACCGGAAGAGCGAAACTGGTTAGGAAAGTTTATCGATAATGGTTTTACTGATACGTTCAGGCATTTTAACACCGAGCCGCACAATTATACCTGGTGGAGCTACCGTGCCGGCGCAAGAGGCAAAAACCTTGGCTGGCGAATCGATTATAACATGGCTACTGCCAACCTGAACGACAGGCTTAAACGGGCTGCTATACTTACCGAAGCCAAACACTCCGACCATTGCCCGGTTCTGCTTGAAATAGAGTAGGCTTTATACCAAAACCCGGTTTTTTATAGTTATATTACAGAGCACCTTATAGTTTAATAAACAGCTATTTAGGTGCTCTGTTCGTAACTATACCTGCAACCACGCCTGGCTGGTAGCGTTACAGGAAATATACCTATGAAAAACCCGGATGCACTTACCGAATTAATGCATCAGCTACAGGCCTTCAAAAAGAAGTTTTACCTGAACCTGCTGTTGCGCGGCACCTTGTTTGCTGCAGGCATCCTATTGTCTATCTACATCATTTACAGCCTATTAGAGTATGTTTTCTATTTTCCGCAGGCTGTGCGCGCTATACTTTTATTCTCCTTTGTTGCTGTTATAATCTATGCTTTTGTTCGTTGGATAGCTATGCCCGTTGCGGCCTTAACTAACCTAAGTCGTTTATTATCTGATGAGCAGGCAGCTTCTAAAGTAGGGCACTATTACCCCGAAATAAAAGATAAGTTACTGAATGCCTTACAGTTAAATAGTTTAGATAGAAGAAACGAGCTTATAGCTGCAAGTATAAACCAGCGTGCCGGGCAAATGCTGCATTTCGATTTTACGGAAGCGGTTACTTATAAAGAGAACAAGCCTATAGTTAAGTATGTGGCGCTGCCCGCTATTATTGCGCTGCTTATAGCATTAGTTTATCCTGCCATCTTTGTTCAAGGCACTGAGCGCATCATCAACTATAAAAAGGCTTATGTGCCGGTGGCTCCGTTTAAGTTTATAGTTGAGAATGATGACCTGACCACTTTCCGGGGAGAAGATTTTGCCTTACAAATGAAGCTTGAAGGGGAAGCGCTGCCCAAGGAAGTTTACCTGAACTATAACGGAAGGCGCCAGTTACTGCAAAAGTCCGGTGATGGCAACTATAACTATACATTTAAGCAGCCCATTAAAAGTATAGATTTCGCATTTGAAGGCTCTGGCTTTACTTCCGATACGTATACTTTAGAACTGCTGTCGCGCCCTAACCTGAAGGATTTTGAACTGCAGGTACAATATCCCGCCTACCTTAAACGCAAACCAGACCTTATCCAGAATACAGGTAATGCCACTGTTCCGGAAGGAAGCACGATCACGTGGAACTTTGAAGCATCCGAAACGCAAAGTATAAACCTGAGTTTTGATAACCCGAAACAACAACTTCAAGCTCAGAAAGCGGATAATAATTTTACGGCCAGCAAACAGGTTAAGACCAGCCAGAACTATAGCATCCGTTTAAAGAACCAGCACAGCGAAAATAAAGAAGACATCAATTACCAGATCTCAGTTATACCTGACAAACACCCGCAAATAACCTTAGAGCAATTCCAGGATAAGTCGCTGTATAGTTTCCTGGTTTTAGGTGGCGATGTTACCGACGATTATGGTTTATCGAGGTTGGCTATTTATTACCGCGTTAGCAAAGAAGCCGATCCAAAAGGAAAGTATAAAACAATTGCCCTTCCGCTGGCTGCCGGCCAGTTAAGTCAGAGCTATTTTTACCAATGGAATACCGCTACCCTTAACCTGAAGCCCGGCGAAAAGCTCGAATACTTTGTGCAGGTTTGGGATAACGACGGTTTGCAAGGGCCAAAGGCTGCCCGCTCACGAACTTACGAGCTGAAAGTACCGGATAAGCGCGACCTTGAGAAAGAACTTGACAGTAATGCCCAATCCGTAGGTAGCCAGATAAGCAAGACCTTGGAGCAGGCCAATAAGCTAAAAGAAGAACTCGCTAAAAATGAGGAAAAGCTTAAAACAAAACGCGACTTAAACTGGCAGGACAAAAAGCAACTGCAAGACCTGGTTGAAAAGAAAAAGCAACTGGAGCAGGACCTGGCCGCCATGAAGGAAATGTTTGATGAGCTGAATAAAAAGCAAAACATGATGAGTGAGCAGAATAAGCAACTGGCCGAAAAAGCCCAGCAACTGCAAAAGCTCATGAACGACCTGCTGGACCCTGAAACAAAGAAACTATACGAAGAGCTTGAAAAGCTGCTCCAGGAAAAGCAAGCTAACGACCCGGAATTGCAGGACATGCTCAGTAAGCTTGATAACCGTGAACGCAACCTGGAAAGAGAACTGGAGCGTGCCCTGGAGTTATTTAAGCAATTGCAGTTTGAGCAGAAACTGGACAATGTGGCTGATAAGCTGAAAGACATGGCCAAGGAACAGGAAGAGCTATCAGAAAAAACAGCCCAGAAGCAGGAAAGCAACGAAGAACTGAAGCAAGAGCAGGAAGAACTACAGAAACAGTTTGAAGAAGTAAAAGAACAGCTCGATGAGCTTAAAGAGATGAATGACAAGCTCGAAAACCCCAACTCTATGGATGAGCAACAGCAGGAGCAACAGGAGCAGGGTATAGAGCAGGATATGCAGCAGGGCCAGGAGCAATTGCAGAAGCAGCAAAATAAAAAAGCCAGCGAAAGTCAGCAGAAGGCAGGGCAGAAGATGGAGCAGATGGCCCAACAAATGGAACAAATGATGAACTCGATGGGAATGAGCGGCATGCAGCAAAACCTCGACCATTTGCGCGATATCCTGGAAAACCTTATTAAATTGTCCTTCGATCAGGAAGCGCTTATGAAATCGTTCAGGAGCGTTAACCAAAGCGACCCGCGTTTCATTTCGCTTTCGCAGGAACAACTTAACCTCCGCGACAATGCTCGTATAATAGAAGACAGCTTGTTCTCACTTGCAAAGAAAGTTTTCCAGATAGAGTCGTTCGTTACCCGCGAAGTTGCCGCCATGAACCAAAGTATGGATAACAGCATGAAGGAGATCCGGGACAGGAACGTGAGCCGTGCTACTGCCCAACAGCAACTTGCCATGACCAGCATGAACAACCTGGCCCTGATGCTGAACGATGCTTTGAAGCAAATGCAACAGGCCATAGCCCAGATGCAGGGAAGTATGGCCGGAAAAGAGAAGGGAAATCAGAAAAAACCAGGCGGTTTAGGCGAAATGCAGGACGGTTTGAATAAAAAATTAGAAGAATTGAAAAAAGGTGGCAAATCAGGTAAGGCACTTTCTGAAGAATTAGCTAAATTGGCTGCTGAGCAGGAGGCTCTCCGAAATGCACTCCGCGAAATGGAGAAACAAGGGGGCAAACCTGGCGAAAAAGGCCAGCAGGGTGACATCGGAAATATTAGTCGCATGATGGAACAAACCGAGACTGATCTCGTTAATAAACGGTTGACTGAGCAGACGATCATGCGCCAGCGCGAGATTTTGACGCGATTATTAGAAGCTGAGAGATCGATGAAGGAGAGGGAACTGGATAATAAGCGTGAAGCTAAATCCGCTCAGGACATTGCCCGTAAGTTACCTCCATCGTTCGATAAGTATTTAAAAGCAAAAGAAAAGCAGACTGAATTACTTAGAACTATACCACCTGCATTGTCTCCGTACTATAAGCAAAAGGTAAACGAGTATTTTCAGCAAACAAAATAAAAAATTAAGCACCTATAGTTACACACGTTAGATTAATATGAATCAAGTTAAAATTCAGATTCCTTCCTTGATCGAGAATATCCGCGTAATCGAAAGCTTTATTGATAACTCAAAGGAAGAATTCGAGTTTGAAGATGATATATATGGCAACATTATGGTTGCTGTAACTGAGTCTGTAAACAACGCTATCCGTCACGGCAACAAATTCGACAAAGACAAGAACGTATATCTTACGCTGCAGGTAGAAAACAACCAGCTTTTGTTTGAGGTAGAAGATGAAGGCCCTGGTTTTGACTATGAGAATCTGCCAGACCCAACTGCTCCTGAAAACCTGGAAAACCCTGGTGGCCGCGGTATATTTCTGATGCGCAACCTATGCGACGAAGTTAACTTCATGGAAGAAGGGAAGAAAGTGCAGCTGAAGTTTAATATCCTTCCAAGCCAGAATGGATCATCCAATTGAGTTTCATAGCGAGGACATCGAGTTTTCGTTATCTAACCCGGAACAGATCGCTGATTGGATTGCCTCTGTTATAGAGCAACACGATCACGAACTTGCTAATTTAACCTACATCTTTTGTTCTGACGATTACCTGCACCAGATAAACGTAGAATACTTAGATCACGATACGCTTACCGATATTATCACTTTTGACAACGCTGATGAAGAAGGCGTAGTTGAAAGTGATATTTTTGTTAGTATAGATCGTATCCGGGATAATGCCCAATCATTAAATATACCCTTCGAGGACGAATTGCACCGCGTTCTCATTCATGGTGTACTGCACTTACTTGGTTTTAAGGATAAAACCGAAGAGCAGGAGGCACTTATGCGCAAACAAGAAGATTCTTGCTTATCTTTGCGGAAATTTTAATCGCAAAAAAGGAATTACCAATCTCTTGTTGATGTTTCACGTGAAACATCTCTAAAATCAGAAGTACATGTTTCCAGAATATGATATTATAGTTGTAGGAGCTGGCCACGCAGGTTGCGAGGCTGCAGCTGCTGCAGCAAAAATGGGTTCTAAAGTTTTACTAGTAACCATGAACATGAACACCATCGCACAGATGTCGTGCAACCCGGCAATGGGTGGTGTGGCAAAAGGGCAGATAGTTCGTGAAGTGGATGCACTGGGTGGTATGAGCGGTATTATTACCGACGAAACCATGATCCAGTTCAGGATGCTAAATAAATCGAAAGGCCCCGCTATGTGGAGTCCAAGAGCTCAAAGCGACCGAATGCGTTTTGCTGAAGCCTGGCGCTTAACGCTGGAAGAAACAGAGAACGTAGACTTCTGGCAGGAGATGGTTACAGCCATTGAAGTAGAGCAGGGGAGAGCCGTTGGAGTACGAACCAGCCTGGGGATAACTATACGAGGAAAGGCCGTTATCTTAACGAATGGCACATTTCTGAATGGTATTATCCACATCGGTGAAAAGCAATTAGGTGGAGGTCGAGCAGCTGAAAAATCAGCGAAAGGTATAACCGAACAACTAGTTGAATTAGGTTTTGAAGCTGGGCGAATGAAAACCGGTACACCTCCGCGTGTAGATGGACGCTCGCTGGACTATAGCCGAATGGAAGAACAGTTCGGTGACGAAAACCCATCGAAGTTCTCTTATACAGATACAAAACCACTTGCTAAGCAACGCAGCTGTTTTATAACTTATACTAACCCCGATGTACACGAGATACTGAAAACCGGCTTCGAAAAATCTCCGATGTTCCAGGGCCGTATCCAGGGATTAGGGCCACGCTACTGCCCAAGTATAGAAGATAAGATAAACCGTTTCGCTGACCGTGACCGCCACCAGATCTTTGTGGAGCCGGAAGGATGGAGTACTGTAGAAGTATATGTAAATGGCTTCTCCAGCTCATTACCGGAAGATGTGCAAATGAAAGCGCTTCGTAAGATCGTAGGTTTTGAGAATGCTAAAATGTTCCGTCCGGGTTATGCTATCGAGTATGACTTTTTTCCGCCAACCCAACTGAACCTGACTCTCGAAACAAAACTAGTTTCAAATCTATACTTCGCTGGACAGATAAACGGAACGACAGGTTACGAAGAGGCCGCCTGCCAGGGATTAATGGCTGGTATAAATGCCCACAACAAGATAAACGAAAAAGCACCGTTTATACTTAAAAGATCAGAAGCATACATTGGCGTATTGATAGATGACTTGGTGAATAAAGGTACTGATGAGCCTTATCGTATGTTCACGTCGCGAGCTGAGCACCGCATATTGTTGCGTCAGGACAATGCTGACATACGCCTTACTAGACTTGGTTTCGAGCTTGGCCTTGCCGATGAAAGCAGATTGAAAGCTGTGGATAAGAAGATAGAGGAAACAGCCGAGATCATCGCATACTTACAGAACAAGCCGATAGAGCCCGGAGATATCAACAGCATGCTGGAGAGTATGGGGTCAGCACCTATTATAGAAAAGCAGCGTGCAGGCCAGTTGATAAAACGACCGAACATCGAGATACAACATATAGCTGCAGCAGTACCTGCGGTTAAAGAATATTTAAGTAAGTTTAAGGTAGATAGTGTAGAGCAAGCCGAAATAGCTGTGAAGTATGAAAGCTATATTGAAAAAGAATATAGCATGGCAGCAAAAATGGGGGAACTCGAAAACTATATTATAAAAGATAAAATCAACTACCGTAACATACCGGCATTATCGGCGGAAGCGCGTGAAAAACTGTTGAAAGTGGAACCTGAAACTATAGGCCAGGCATCCAGGATCAGTGGAGTATCACCGGCTGATATATCGGTACTGATGGTATACCTTGGAAAATAAATGAGCTACGAAAGACTGGAGTCTTGCCCTATCTGTGGCAAAGAAGAATTTAAAAACTTCCTGGTAGTTACAGACAACTCCGTTTCGAAAGAGAGCTTTGTAATAGTGGAGTGCGAAAACTGCACCTTTAAATTTACGAACCCACGACCAGACGAGAACAGTATTGGCAGCTACTACGAATCGGAAGAATATATTTCGCATAGCAATACTAAAAGCGGGATAATAAACCGGGCATATCATGTAGTACGCTCTATTACAACAAAGCAGAAAGTAGAACTGATAAACAGGCATCAACCAGCAAAAGGAACTATACTGGACTATGGTTGTGGTACAGGTGTTTTTCTGGAAGCCTGTAAAAAAGATGGCTGGCAGGTACAGGGTATTGAGCCTAACGACAAAGCGCGCGAATTAGCAGAAGGAGCAACCGGAACAAAAGTTGCAACTGAGTTAAGCAGTCTAGATCCTGATAAAAAGTATAACGTCATTACGCTTTGGCATGTGCTCGAACATATACATTCGCTGAACGAAACTGCAAAGGAGTTGATCTCTCATCTTGCAGAAGACGGAACACTTATAATTGCTGTACCAAATGCAGACTCGCATGATGCGCAGCAATATAAAGAGAACTGGGCGGCTTATGATGTTCCTCGGCATTTGTACCACTTTACGCAGCCAACCATGAAGCGCTTTTTAAAGAAGCACAAAATGCAACTCGAAGAAGTATTGCCCATGAAATTTGACGCCTACTATGTAAGCATGTTAAGCGAGAAACATATTAAAGGCAAAACAAATATGATCAATAGCGTACTAAACGGATACAAGTCGAATAGCTATGCCGAGAAGAATGGCAACGATTACTCAAGCCTGATATTTGTAGCAAAACGAAAATAAAAACATTGTGCATAAACACCGGAAAGGGCAAGCGAAAGTTTGCCTCTTTTCATTTTCAAGGCCTATTCTATGAAAATTATCAACAGCATTTTAGCCGGCCTGGCAACGCTAACTTTAACAGGATGCGCAAGCATCAGCACCCCGGAAGGTGGCCCACGCGATACTGTTCCACCAACCTTAGTTAATAGCTCGCCCGCAGATCAGGCGGTTAATGTAAATACAAACAATGTAAGATTACAGTTTGACGAAGCAGTACAACAGGTAACACTGCAAAAGGAACTAATGATCACACCGAACACGGATAATAAGTATAAGATACGGTTTGATGATGAGGTGATGGAACTCGTGTTTGATAAACCATTACAGGACAGCACTACCTTCATATTCAATTTCAGAAATGGTATTGCCGATATTACAGAAAGAAATTTGGTAAGAGGATTAAGACTATCGTTTAGTACAGGAAGCTATATTGACTCGAGCAAAGTAGGAGGCGAAGTAGTAAACCTGATGACGCAGCTTCCGGAAAAAGATGTAGTTGTAGCGCTATATCCGGCAAACGATACCATGAATATCAGGAAGACCAGGCCCTATTACCAGAGTTTAACAGATGCAAATGGCAAGTTCAATTTCGAGAATATAAAAGAAGACACCTATAGAATATATGCCTTACAGGATGCCAACAGCAGCAACCTGTATGATAATGAAAATGAACGCATCGGTTTTTTAGCAAAACCTATAACCATCACAGCCGACACTCAGCAAGTAAAGATCCAGACTTTTAAGATCGACACTAAAAAACCTATTCCGCTACAACGCCAGAAATTTATTGATCGCTTTACGTTAAACTATAGCGAAGGAGTACAAAGTATTTCGACAAAAGCTACTACAGGAACAGATAGTATAAACTATAAGATCCAGCCGGATGGTAGAACAGTAGAGTTGTTCAGGTCAGATAAATTTACAGGTGGGAGAGTGTTAGTAACAGCCATTGATTCTGCAGGAAATAATACCCTGGACTCAGTTCACGTAGATTTCGGCCAAACTTATACACAGCGTTTGCAAGGCGCACAATTTAAGATCACGAACAAAACTAACACACCACAAACATTTAGGCCAGGTCAAAAAGCAACTATAGAATTTCAGGGACAGATAAAGATAAATGGTAAAACACCTATAACTATAGTTACCGACTCAGCAACGCAACAAACATTAAGCTACCCGGAACAGGTAATGCTTGATAAAACGAAGACAGAACTAAGCTTTACTGTTCCAGCCTTACAAGCCAGGACAACGGGTTATACTATAGTTATTGATTCGGTACAGGTACAGCCAGTGCATCCGGTAAAATTAAATTACCCACGTTTACAATTAGTGGTAGCCGAAGCGCAGGCAAATGGAAGCGTAAAAGGAACCGTAACTACAACAGCCAAATCGTTTATACTTCAGTTAGTCGACCCACAGTATAATATAGTTCGGGAATTAAAGAACGGACGAACTTTTAATTTCAGGGATGTAGGCCCGGGAGTTTACAGATTCAGGATACTGATAGATGAAAACAACAATGGTAAGTGGGAGCGGGGTACAGCAGATTTTAATAAAGAACCGGAGCCGGTTTACATTCATCCGGAAACAGTAGAGATAAGAGCCAACTGGGAGCTCGAGGATATTAAGATCCAGTTCTAAAGGAAAGGAGGCCAATTGGTCTCCTTTTTTTATGACCTATAGTTAAATACGTGATCAGGTACGTATAAAACCACGTTTCACGAGAGCTAAAAGCTATAAAATGGAGGCTTCTGTTTACAAAATTCAAAACAAAACTATAAAAACAGAAGTTGGATAAAGAAATCCACAAGTATAGGTGGGATAACTGTGGATAAAAGTGGGTAATGTATTGAAAACCTAAAACCACTCGTAGCACTAACCTATAAAAAGGGGCTGTTCCACGGTAAAAAGTGGAAACAGGTGTATAAGATCACATCAAAAAAACAGTTTTCCACGCGTGGAACAGGTGTGCAAAAAGAAATCAACAGAAAACAGCCATTCGTGGAAAAAGCAACTAAAGAGTTGAACAGTAAAAATTTAAAGGGAAAGTAAGTGTGGAACACCTGTGGAATAGGAGCACATCCTTAAACAACTTGTAAGCAATGCCCGTGAAACATAAAACTTATGCACTTATAAACAGCCTAAATAGTGAAAGAGAAAAGAGATTTAAAATTTAATTTTTTAAAATAATTAGAAAGCTTGATGTGTGGAAAGGTGTGAAACAGGAAGAAAAATCAGCTCAAAAAAAAATTAAAGAATATCTTTAAGGAGAGAAAAAAGAAAGACACAAAATAAAACGAATGAAATTACTGCTGAAACTGGCGCTGCCTTTCGAAGACCCGGTACTCATTTTTACCATGGTACTGCTGATCATACTTATCTCGACGATCATACTCAAACGAGTGAAGATACCAGGTTTGATAGGAATGATCATAGCAGGTGTAATTGTGGGGCCAAATGGTTTCGGGATAATGCAACGCGACGCCAGTATGATTCTGTTCGGAACGGTGGGTATACTTTACATTATGTTCCTGGCCGGGCTCGAAATGGATATGATCGGGTTCAAGAAAACAAAGATCCGAAGTATAACTTATGGCGCGCTTACCTTCCTGGTACCTATAATTATAGGAACACTCACGTTTGTTTACTTATTCGATTACGATTATAAAGCAGCCATACTGCTGGGATGTATGTTTGCATCGCATACATTGCTGGCTTACCCCATAATTTCGAAGCTGGGCCTGGCAAAGAACGAGGCAGTTACAGTAACTATAGGCGGAACGATAATAACCGATACGGCAGTGCTTATTGTGCTGGCAATTATAGTTGGCTCCCTGGAAGGTAATGTGAGCTTTAACTACTGGCTGATAATGGCTGCGAAACTGGTTGCTTTTGTAGCAGTGGTTCTCTTCGTTTTCCCGATAATAGCCAAAGCCATATTTAAGCAGATAGAAAGTGAAAAGGGGGCGCAATTCATATTTGTGCTGGCTATGGTATTTGCGGCATCGTTTCTGGCAGAGTTGGCTGGTGTGGAAGCTATACTTGGAGCCTTTTTAGCTGGCTTGGCATTGAACCAGTTAATACCGCACACTTCTGCTTTAATGAACAGGCTGGAGTTTGTAGGAAACAATATTTTCGTGCCTTTCTTCCTGATCAGTGTAGGTATGCTGGTTGATATTAGCGTATTGTTTGAGGGTTGGGAAGCTTTGCTAACGGTTGTAGTGGTAACCATATTGGCTATAGCTACAAAATGGGTAGCAGCATTTGTAACTCAAAAGTTATATGGCTACACAGTAACCCAACGTAATCTGATATTTGGCTTAAGCACAGCACGTGCTGCAGCAACACTGGCAGTTATACTGGTAGGTTACGAATTAGGTATAGTACAGGAATTTGCCCTGAACATGACGGTTGTACTTATACTTGCCACAAGTTTGGTAAGCTCGTTTATAACCGAGAAAGCAGGTAAAGCATTGGCCATATTCGAGAGCAGGCGCAAACCAGACCTCAGCAATAAACCAGATAGGATACTGGTGCCCATAGCAAACCCGGCAACTATAGAACACCTGATAGATCTTGCCATTATTTTAAAGAACCCGGACTACGACGAGCCGATCTACCCGCTGGCAGTGGTTATAGATAATGAACATGCCGAAGAAGAGATCTACAAGAAGAATAAGATGCTGCAGGAAGCTATTACGCATGCTTCGGCCACAGATAACGATGTGCAGCTCGTATCTAAAATAGACCTCAACATTTCGAGCGGTATTTTACGTGCTATAAAGGAGCTCATGATAACGGAAGTAGTGCTTGGCTGGAATGCTAAAATTACTGCCCGCGACCGCATATTCGGATCGGTGCTGGATAACCTACTGGAAAGTACGGAGCAGATGATACTAGTGTGTAAGATCACACACCCGCTGAATACCACCCGCCGCATTATAGTTATAGTTCCGCTGAACGCCGACCTGGAGCGGGGCTTCTTAAGATGGCTAAAAGCTGTTAAGACCTTATCGGTACAGTTGGGTACCAAAATATTATTCCGTGGCCGTAAGCGCACCTTAAACAAGATCAGGCAGGCAATTACCGAAAGCAAGCCAGTAGTAGAAGCAGAGTTTGAACCGTTGACTGATTTTAAGGAGGTGGAAGACATGAAGACCAAACTTGCTAAAGACGACATGATCGTGGTGATATCGGCAAGAAAAGGTACTATTTCGTACAACAGCACCATGGATTATGTGCCGCGTCTGCTTTCCCGTAACTATAAAGAGAATAGTTTTATCATCATCTACCCGGAACAAAACCCGATGCTGAACACAACAAATGGCTATGTAGGAATGGGCTATGGCTCAGAAAACAATAAATAAAAAGGCTTTTAACTACGACCTGGATTTTGGTAAAACCGATTTCAGGAAGCATCCGGAACTATACCGTGTAGGTAAAGGCGAGCAGGGTGTGTTATTAGTGGAGCCTTATAAATCGGAAATTCTACCACACTGGCGCTTTAAAACACCCGAGATTGCCAAAGAATCGTCGGAGAAGATCTATAATTTGTTTGAAGATTACCTGGAGCAGAACGATTTTGTTGGGGCAGATATGGCCCGTAAATTTTTGCAGATGGGCTATACCCGCAGCCGGCGATATGCCAACCATAAAACCGGCCAGAAGTATAAAGGCCCTGTGCCAGACGATAAAAAAGGCCAGAGCGGAGCCCACGGCAGAGAAGAACTGCCACGCGACCCAGATCCGGTAAAAGCAGAATCGGCAGCCATTTTTAAAGTAAAGTGGTACCAGGCCAAAGAACATCCCGAATACCTGAAACAAAAAAAGGATTTCCAGGCGCGCTACGAAGTATAAAATAATTACCTGCAACCGTACTATCTCAAAAACAGTAATTCACATATATTTGCATCATAAAAGCAAAAAAAGAAAATGATCAATAAAGACATCAGGTTAGGTAAAGGACTTGGTAAGATCAAGTTTGGCCTGACAAGAGAAGAAGTAGAAGAACTTATCGGCGAACCGGAAGAGATCGAAGAATCGGAAGAAGAAGATGAGTTTGAACATGAAGCCTGGAACTACTGGGAAGATGGGTATTCGTTATACTTCGATAAGGAAGACGATTACCGTTTAAGCTGCATCGAAACGGCTAACCGCGATATGCTGCTTTGGAACGAGCGCATTTTTGAAATGAGCCAGAAACAGTTGGTTCAGCTTTTCGCTGATAACGACATTACCAACCCTGATGTAGAAGAGATGGAAGAAGGCGAAACCCGCATCTCTTACGAAAAGGAAATGATTGACCTATACTTTGACGAAGACCAGCTGATAGCTGTAAACTTCGGCGTATTTATAGATGATAACCTGGAAGTAAAGTGGCCTGAGAAATAATACTCATAAGCTGACTATAAGCCATAAAAAAGGCGCTGCAAATTTTTGCAGCGCCTTTTGTTTTATAGGTATTACCGGCTATTACTTAAACAGGAAGTTGATAAGTTCCTCCTGTATAACAGGGTTGATAGCAATGGCAAGTATAACCGAAATGATCAGACCAATGGTTACAGAAGCAATGTCTTTACCGATAAGCTTGAATGTTTTGGCAAACTTCTCGCCTGAGTCCTGAGACTGGATGCGTATGCCCAGTTCGCGGCCGGCAAGCAGGCCAACAAACACCCAGGTAGTACTCATTGGTATGTTATTGATCTCTTTAAAGAAATAAAGTATAATAGCGTAAATAAGGTCGATGATGGTGGCGCTTCGTACGTCGCGTACATCCGATTTCTCGTTAATGATATCCTGAATCTTCTCGCCGCGCTTAAAGAACATAAAGCCAAGGCCCAGAAAGATAAAACCTGCAAAAGCAGAGAATTCAACAATATCGAGTTTACGGGGCAGGTAAACGGCTACGTTGGCAAGGTCTTGCGCAAGCCAGGTATGCCATAAAAAGCCACTGATGATCCATTGGGCCCAAACCCAGAATGAATGCGCTTCGCCTTTAACAAACCGTTTGATCGCTTTTGTAAGCAGCAGGTAAATGATAAGGGCAGCGCCAAATGCAGCTACATAACCCATTAAGCTTTTGCTTACCATACTTACAATAGCACCCGAACTTACTGTAAATACGCTGAGTAGCATAAATGTAGTAGAAACCGGGATACGGAAGCGGGTAAGCAGTAAAAGTATAATCGGAGAGGCCAGCTGCAGGAACACGAATTTATCCGGGGTCTGGTCGAAACCTTTGGAGGCAAGTCGCTGGTAAGTTACATCACCATCAAACACATGCCAGCTATAGTACACGGTACCCAGGAAAATAAGGCCCATAAACAACCATTGCCAATACCATTTTTTATCCTCGTTAGAGCCAATATAGGTACCTAAGGTCTGTATACTGTCGTTGGCGATGGCGGAATAGCCTGCAAAAGCAAAACCAACCCACATGGCAACAGCAGGGTAAGGATAAACCACACCGGCGGCTAAAAGCGAGAAGGCTACAAAGTACAGGAACTTCTTTTCTTTCCGGAAGATAACATCGACAAGGCTGTACCGTTTGGTAAACCTGTGCGGTTGGGCCACTATGACACGTTTGGCGAGTTTTTTACGTTTAGCCATTTTGTAGTGCTACAATTTTTTTAAAAACGGCGGCAAGTTACTCATAAAATAATGTTGCTATAATGTTACCTATGTTACCAAATTGTTAACATAACCGATTTATACTGTTGCGGTAACTATAAGTTAGGGTAACTATAAAAACTGTAAAACACCTTTGGCATACGCAATGCTAAAAAACCTATCTTTGCACTTATGGCAACAAAAGAGAAAACTACTGAAGAAAATACCCAGTTAAAAGACATCATTTCGCACGCGAAGGAGTACGGTTTTGTATTCCCGAGCAGTGAGATCTACGATGGTTTGCAGGCTGTTTACGATTACGGCCAGATGGGTGTGGAGCTGAAGAACAACATAAAGCAGCTCTGGTGGAAATGCATGACCCAACTGAACGAGAATGTGGTTGGCCTGGATGCAGCCATCTTTATGCACCCGCTTACCTGGAAGGCGTCGGGTCACATCGACAGCTTTAACGACCCGATGATCGATAACAAAGACTCGAAGAAGCGTTACCGTGCCGATGTGCTGATAGAAGAAAAAGCCGCTGCGTTAGAGAACGAAGGTAGGGTTGAAGAGTCTGGTGCTCTGTTAGCTGAGATGGGCAAGTTGCTGGAAGCGGAAGATCTGGAAGGCGTGCGTGAGCTTATAGTTCGTGAAAATATAAAATGCCCGATCTCCGGTACTACCAACTGGACCGAAGTTCGTCAGTTCAACCTGATGTTCTCAACGCAGGTTGGTTCTGTAGCTGAAGATTCGAGTACTATTTACCTGAGACCAGAAACAGCGCAAGGTATATTCGTTAACTTCCTGAATGTGCAGAAAACCGGCCGCATGAAAGTGCCTTTTGGTATTGCGCAAATTGGTAAAGCCTTCCGTAACGAGATCGTGGCGCGTCAGTTCATCTTCCGAATGCGCGAGTTTGAGCAGATGGAGCTACAGTTCTTTGTTCGCCCTGGCACTGAAATGGAATGGTATGAGAAATGGAAAGCTGCCCGTAAATTATGGCACCAGGCCATTGGCATTCCGGCTGAAAACCTGCGCTACCACGACCACGAAAAGCTGGCACACTATGCTAATGCCGCCGTTGATATCGAGTATAAATTCCCATTCGGCTTTAAAGAAGTAGAAGGTATCCACTCGCGTACTGATTTCGATCTGACCCAGCACCAGGAGCTGAGCCGTAAGAAAATGCAGTACTTCGACAACGACCTGAACGAAGCGGGCAAACCATACGGTAACTACATTCCTTACGTGATCGAGACATCGGCCGGCGCAGACCGCCTGTTCCTGATGGCACTTTGCAACGCATACCAGGAAGAAGAGATCACTGAAGGCGAAGCTACTAAAACACGTACGTTCCTGAAACTGCACCCGGCCTTATCTCCGGTAAAAGCAGCTATACTTCCGCTTACCAAAAAAGATGGCTTGCCAGAGAAAGCAACCGAGATCTTCAACTCGTTGAAGTACGATTTCAACATGATCTACGAAGAGCGCGACAGCATTGGTAAGCGTTACACCCGTCAGGACCTGATCGGAACGCCATTCTGTATAGCCGTTGATCACCAGACACTGGAAGACAACACCGTTACCGTTCGTAACCGCGACAGCCGCGAGCAGGTACGTATGCCAATTGCAGAGCTTAGAACTTACATTGATAACGCTGTTAGCTTCAGAAGCATTTTGGAGAAACTGGCGTAAGTATAAACTATAGAACTATAGGAGAGGCAGCCTGGGAAACCGGGCTGCCTTTTTTCATAATGTTCCCATACTGCGACTGCTGTTTCGGACATCCGTGTCCGAAACTTTACTGCTGAGGACGTCTTCGTAAACAGCATCTGCTGGGGACAAGGATGTCCCCAGCAGATGGCTTCCGGACATTTATGTCCGAAAGAGCGAAGTATATCCCCAACAGCGTAACTATAAACTATAGAATTATTAGAAAGACAGCCTGGTAAACCGAATTGCTTTAGTCTTGAATGTTCCCTGTGGAAAAATATTTCAGAATCATACGCAGTTATACTTTAAAAGCATTTCTGATGAGGTTTATACAATAGTCTGGAGCAATATCTATTGTTGGAGTAAACAGCATGATCAGGTAAAAAGAACGTTTTAGAGCTAACCTTTTGCCATAGCTTAAGTTACATAGCAAGTATAATATCAACATTAGAAAGCTATGAATAGATGGAGAATTTGCGGCTTGCTGCTACTGCTTTTTGTGCAGGTAAGCTGCTCCGACGACAACAACGACCAACCAACACCCGACCCGGATCTGACTGATGCCGAACTAACCAGTAAAGTTATAGCAAGCGGATTAAGCTACCCCTGGGAATTAGTTTGGGGCTCTGATAACGCTATCTGGATGACAGAACGTGGTGGAAAAGTGAGCCGTGTAAACCCTGAAACTGGTGCTGTAACGGCAGTGGCAACTATAAACGAAGTAGAAAGCAGGGGAGAAGGTGGTTTATTAGGTATGGCACTCCACCCGAATTTTAGTACTACTCCGGAAGTTTTCCTGGTTTACAATTACGTAACCGGTAGCGGCGAATATTCTGAGAAGATAGTAAAGTACACCTACAACGGTACTTCGCTTACTAATCCGCAGGTTATTTTTGATGGCATTGGTGCGCTGAACTATCATAATGGTAGCCGCATGGTCATTTCTGATGATCTGAAACTATACATTACTACCGGTGATGCCGGCACGGTACAATGGGCACAGGACATGAATTCGCCAAACGGTAAAGTACTGCGCATTAACCTGGATGGTTCTATACCTGCTGATAACCCGGTAAGCGGGAATGCAGTCTGGAGTTTAGGCCACCGCAATGCACAAGGGCTGGTTTTTGCAAATGGTAAACTATATAGCTCCGAGCATGGCCCTGAAAAAGACGACGAGATCAACATCATTCAGAAAGGTGGCAACTATGGCTGGCCCGATGTGAACGGTTTCTGCGACGAGGCTGGTGAGCAAAGTTTCTGTGATGAGAAAAATGTAGTAGAGCCGTTGGTAAGCTATACGCCAACTATAGCCGTAAGCGGCATGGATTACTACGACAACGCCCAAATTCCGCAATGGAAGAACTCGCTGTTGGTAGCCACCCTGAAAGATGGAACACTCTACCAGTTTAAACTGAACGAAGCCGGCACCGAAATAACAGAAACAAACGAATTTTACCGTGGAGAATATGGCAGGCTGCGCGATGTGTTGGTTGCGCCAAATGGCATAGTATACATAGCCACCAGCAACGGTTCTAACGATAGAATTATTGAGATAAGCCGGGGCAACTAACTGTTGAAAAGTTGAGTCGAATAGGCCTTAAATAGGCTGTAAAAGCCAATTTCTAGTTTATTTTTCAACTACGGGCTTTGTTATAGAATGGTAACTATAACTGGCAAACTATAAACCTGAATCTTATTAATGAAAGTATAGAGCGCTGCTGTAATGGCAACGCTTTTCTTTTTATGAAGGTTATAGTTGCTGAGCTGTGCCATTTTGAGTTTATAAGAATGAGCAAAAATGCCTAACTTTACCGGCTTGTAGTCAAACTGCTAACTATAGCCACTAAACCTATAGTTTATAGTTTAGGAATGAGTGAATTCGAGAGATAAAGATAAACCTGAAAACGGTGAAGTATAACGAGTATAAAAATCTGAATTACGCCAAGTTGGGCGATGACGTACTGGCTTTCTGGAAAGAACACAACATCTTCCAGAAGTCGGTGGCAACGCGAGAGGGCAACGATAACTTCGTATTTTACGAAGGCCCGCCATCTGCAAATGGTACGCCGGGTATTCACCACGTAATGGCACGTGCGGTTAAAGATATTTTCTGCCGCTACAAAACCCTGAAAGGCTTTCAGGTAAACCGCAAAGGCGGCTGGGATACACACGGTCTTCCGGTAGAGCTGCAAGTTGAGAAAGAACTGGGCATTACCAAAGAAGATATCGGCAAGAAGATAACGGTTGAAGAGTATAACCAGCGCTGTCGTGAAACGGTAATGCGTTTCAAGGACCAATGGGACGACCTGACCGAGAAGATGGGTTACTGGGTAGACCTTGACAACCCGTATATCACTTTCGAGAACGAATACATCGAGTCGTGCTGGGCACTGCTGAAGCGCCTGTATGATAAAGGTTATCTGTACAAAGGTTATACGATACAGCCATACTCTCCTGGTGCAGGTACAGGTCTGAGCTCGCATGAGCTGAACCAGCCGGGCTGTTACCAGATGGTAAAAGATACCACTATTGTAGCGCAGTTCGAGCTGAAGAAGATCACCCGTAACATGTTCCTGTTCGACAACGAAGATGAGCAAGTATACTTCCTTGCCTGGACGACTACACCCTGGACGCTTCCGGCTAACACCGCACTGGCAGTTGGGAAAGGCATTAAGTATGTGAAGGTGAAAACCTATAACCCGTATACTTATGCTCCTATCTCGGTTATACTTGCCAAAGACCTGGTAAGCCGCTACTTCAACGACAAAGCCAAAGACATTGCCCTGGCAGACTATAACCCGGGCGACAAGCTGATACCATTTAATGTAGTAGAAGAATTTACCGGCGCTGATCTGGCAGGAGTGGAGTATCACCAGCTGATGCCTTACGTACAGCCGGACAAGCCAGCCTTCAGAGTTGTGGTTGGTGATTTCGTGACTACGGAAGATGGTACTGGTATCGTGCATATCTCCCCAACATTTGGTGCTGACGACTTTAAAGTGGCTGCTCAGAACGACATACCTGCATTGCTGGTGATGGACGAGAATGGCAAGCCAATGCCGCTCGTTGACAAGCAAGGTCGCTTTGTGAAAGAAGTAACTGACTTTGCAGGCATGTACGTGAAGAACTACGATGGCCAGGATGAGTCTGCTCCGGATTATAAGTCAACGGACGTACTGATTGCCATTAAACTGAAGGAAGAGAACAAAGCCTTTAAAGTAGAGAAATACGAGCACACTTACCCGCACTGCTGGAGAACTGATAAGCCGGTACTTTACTATCCGCTGGATAGCTGGTTCATCAGAACAACTGCGGTGAAGGAAAGAATGATCGAGCTGAACAAAACGATCAACTGGAAACCGGAATCTACGGGTACAGGCCGTTTTGGTAACTGGCTCGAGAACCTGGTGGACTGGAACCTGTCGCGCTCGCGCTACTGGGGTACACCTTTGCCTATCTGGAGAACTGAGGATGGGGAAGAAGAAGTTTGCATTGGTTCTATCGCAGAGCTAAGCGAGCATATCGACCATGCGGTGGATAAAGGCTTCATGGATGTGGCTGTTGAGATAAACGACCTGCACCGCCCTTACGTGGATAACATCGTGCTGGTAAGCCCAAGTGGCAAGCCAATGTACAGAGAGCCAGACCTTATTGACGTTTGGTTTGACTCGGGCGCGATGCCTTATGCACAGTGGCACTACCCACTCGAGAACAAAGATATCTTTGAGCAGAACTTCCCGGCAGACTACATTGCCGAAGGTGTTGACCAGACGCGTGGCTGGTTCTTTACGCTACATGCGCTGGCCGTAATGCTGGAAGACAGCGTAGCTTATAAGAACGTGATTGCGAACGGTCTGGTGCTGGATAAGAACGGAAACAAGATGAGTAAGCGTTTAGGTAACGCCATCGATCCGTTTGAAATGATAGGCCAATATGGTCCGGATGCTGTGCGTTGGTACATGATTGCGAATGCGCCACCTTGGGATAACCTGAAGTTTAATGCAGATGGTGTAGTGGAAACACAGCGCCGTTTCTTCGGAACACTGCAGAACACATATTCATTCTTCGCGCTGTATGCTAACCTGGACAACTTCACATATGCCGAAGCCGATGTGCCATTAGAGCGTAGAACGGAAAGCGACCGCTGGATCATCTCGAAACTGAATACACTGGTACAAGACGTAGACGCCTATTTTGCAGATTATGACCCAACCAAAGCTGCCCGTGCTATCCAGGATTTCGTGACGGATGACTTGAGTAACTGGTACGTGCGCCTGAACCGCAAACGTTTCTGGAAAGGCGAGTACAACGAAGACAAGATCGCTGCTTACCAGACACTTTATACTTGCCTGGAAACGATTGCCAAGCTTGCTTCGCCAATTGCGCCTTTCTATACTGAGCAACTATACCGCGACCTGAACTACGTTAGCCGCAAACATAAAGAGGAATCGGTGCACCTGGCTTACTATCCGGAGGTATCACTTGCAGCTATAAACGAAGACCTGGAAGAGCGTATGGCACTGGCCCAGTCGGTATCGTCGCTGGTACACTCGCTACGCAAGAAGCACATGATAAAAGTGCGCCAGCCGTTGCAGCGTGTACTTATACCTGTATTAAGCGAGCACACCAAGCACCAGATACAGGCGGTAGAAGACCTGATCATGAGCGAAGTGAACGTGAAGCATATCGAATACATCGATGATACTTCCGGCATTTTGGTGAAGAAGATCAAGCCTAACTTTAAGAAGCTGGGCCAGGTGTTCGGACCTAAGATGAAACTGGTAGCTGCTGCAGTGCAGCAAATGAATCAGGATGACATTGCGAAGCTGGAGCGTGAAGGTGGGTTTGAAGTACTGATTGCTGATGATGAAACGGCCGTGCTGACGCCGGATGATGTGGAGATCTCTTCAGAAGATATACCGGGTTGGTTGGTAGCCAGCGAAGGTAAACTAACAGTGGCCTTGGATATAACTATAACCGAAGAACTGAAGCAGGAAGGTATAGCCCGTGACCTGGTAAATCGTATCCAGAATCTGCGCAAAGACTCTAATCTGGAAGTGCAGGACAAGATCCATATTCTGATGCAGCCATCGGCTCCGGAAGTAAACGCTGCCGTTGAGAACTTCAGAAACTATATCTGCGCCGAAACACAGGCGTTGAGTCTAGACATAGTGGATGGGCTTGCTGATGGTACGTTGCTGGAAATGGACGAGTATCAGATATATATGCAGATTCGTACCGAATCTGTAGCAGTTTAAACTATAAACGCATCCGTCTGTCTAATACTGATGGGTGCGTTTATTTTTATTAAGTATACTTGCAGTAGCTGCTAACCTATAACCAACCAGCACTGCTTACCTTACACACATGAAATACTGGAAATTTTACCTGCTCAGCCTTGTTGTTATCCTGATAGACCAGGCCGTAAAGCTGATCGTGCATTACAACATGGAAATGGGCATGCCCGGCGAAATTCATGTTATCGGCGATTTCTTTAAACTGCACTATACGCTAAACCCAGGTATGGCTTTTGGCGTGGAGCTGGGCTCAGAATATGGTAAACTGATGTTGACGCTGTTCCGTTTGGTAGCTATGTTTGGTATCGGGTACTACTTATACTACCTGGTAAACCATAAAGCTCCAAAAGGTCTGATCTGGTGCATAGCGCTTATACTTGGTGGGGCAGTTGGTAATTTAGTAGACAGTACATTCTATGGTGTATGGTTTGATAATGCGCCTTATGGTTCATCTACACCTTGGTTCCATGGTCAGGTAATCGATATGTTTTACCTGGATATCTGGGAAGGTATTATACCGCATTGGGTACCTTTAATGGGAGGAAAGCCAATGTCGCTATGGCCGATCTTTAATGTAGCTGATTCTGCCATTTTTATTGGTGTATTAACCATCTTGTTTAACCAGAAGCGTTTCTTTGGCGAGCACCACGAGCAGGAACACAAAACTGTTCAGCAGCAGGGCTTCTAAGCCGAAGCATAAACTATAAAAAGGCGGTTTTTGCTATAGTATGTATTAAAGTTATTTGCAATATCCCTGAATTACTTCTAGTGTTGCATAAATTGATACATCTTCATTTAATTCTGACGCCTTACTCCAACTTTGACAGGCTACTATTTTATTACCCTTTATGTAATTTATAACTCCATTATAATAAAACGCTGAAGCTAAGAAAGTGCGATCAACTGTACGATCCGGTAAATCAGCTTTAAAACCAAATTTATTTGGCCTTGATATTGTTTTGTCACCCTCATTATCATGGGACTTTTCAATATACTTATTTGTAATTTTATTGATAAGTTCTTCTGACTTGTCAATGTCTCCTACTTTGAGATGGCAAAATGCCTTTAATAATAGTAGTTCATTTTGATACCTAACTTCTTTATTCAATAAACTATCATAATCTACTATTGCGCCATAATAATCTCCAAAATTGAGCTTAAGAGAAGCTCTATTTTGTAAAGCGAGCTCTTTATGTATTTCATTATTACTTATAGATAGTGAGTAGTAATGTAAAGCTTCTGAATAAATTTCTTTAGAATTTATCTTATTCTTTAAGTGATCAATAAGCTGTAGGCTCCTATATCTTTCATGTGCAGCATACCCTTTTTTAAAATAAGAGTTTACTCCACCACTTAAGCGTCTAATTGTGTATTTTATAATCCCTGCATCAATAATCGAATCAGGCAAAGAATAATTTGATTCAATGTTATTATTTGAGATTGTATATTCGTTCTCAGATTCAGCTTTATTGCATGCAAATAATGTTAGAGCTAATATAATAGTGAATAATATGTACTTAAACTTCATAAATTATATATGTTAGCGATTCAACTAATTAAACCTATATTTATTAATTTTAATATTATCTGAAGTAGTATCCAAAAAATAGGTTAGGAAAATATTAATTCTCGTAAATGGTTCCTTATAGAGATTTAACCATTTGGGTTCTTTTCTGCCATGGAAAAGATTATTTCTGAATCGGTGGATAATTAAGAAAATGCACTTAACCTTATCTAATCTCGTAATACTATTCCCAGATAAAGCTGTTTGACAGAACTTTGCATTCTTCAAAGTAAGACCTAAACTCTTAAATTTAGTTTTATCAAAATTACTTTTGTGAAAGTATCTATTTTGGAAATACCCAAATATACTGTCAGCATCAGTATCACATAAATTATGATTTGCAGCTTCAGCAAGTTCTAAAAGCTTTGGAACATCTAAATGTTGTTTGTCATCAAAGTAAGTATACTCAAATAAATTCCAGAGCAATGAAAAATGAAGAATAGACTTAATCTCTCTCATTCAGGTTAGGGTTATCAAAATATTGCTTTAACCATTCAATTACAAAGTCTTCTTTCATTTTTAAAATCTTCTGAAAGCAAATAAAATATTATTAAGGAAAGCTACTGAATAATGGGAGATAAACAATTGCTAAAAACTCTTATTTTTACCTGAAGCATAAACCCGAATTACCTTGGCAACTGTAAAACCTATACTTAAAGTAAGTGACCTGGAAACTGTGTTTTCCACGCACCGTGGCACAACCAAAGCGGTGGATAAGGTATCGTTTGAAGTATACCCAGGCGAGACAGTAGCTATAGTTGGGGAATCTGGTTCAGGTAAATCGGTTACATCGCTGTCTGTAATGCGGCTTATTAACACGCCGCCGGGCCGCATAGCAGGGGGGACAGCCATTTTCCAATCAGAAAAGTTTGGGGAAGTAGACCTGTTTCAGGTGCCGGAAAAGCAGATGCAGCAGATCCGGGGGAATGATATCAGTATGATCTTTCAGGAGCCAATGTCGTCGCTGAATCCGGTTTATACCTGTGGAAAACAGGTTGCCGAAGTTTTGCTGCTACATAGAGATATTTCAGAAAAAGAAGCCAGGGAACGAACTATAGCCCTTTTCGAAAAAGCGAGACTACCAAGACCAGAGAAGATCTACGACGCTTATCCACATGAAATTTCCGGTGGTCAGAAACAGCGCGTGATGATTGCCATGGCGATGGCTTGTGAACCCAGCATCCTGATTGCTGATGAGCCAACTACTGCTTTGGATGTAACGGTGCAGGCGCGCATGCTGCAGTTAATAGACGAGCTACGTGTAAAAGAAAATACAGCTGTCCTGTTCATTACCCACGATTTAGGTGTAGTTGCCGAAATAGCCGACCGCATCCTAGTTATGTATAAAGGCAAACTGGTGGAGCAGGGCAAAGTGCTTGATATTTTTACCAATCCACAGCACCCGTATACCAAAGGCCTGCTTGCCTGCCGCCCGAAACTTTCTGCCAAACCACAATCTACACTGCCAACTGTTTCGGATTTCATGCTGGAAGATGAGCATGGAAACATCATCGAAAGGAAGAAAGAAGTTATTGAGCCATCGTTGGTGGATGTAGTGAACAGTTATGTAGGCACAGTTACCGATATAAAGCACCAGCAGGAAAATAAGCAGAAGCCGCCATTGCTTAAGGTAGAGAACCTAAAAGTATACTTCCCAATCAAGAAAGGCTTCTTTGGCCGCACTACCGATTATGTAAAGGCTGTAGATGGTGTGAGCTTTACAGTTAACCCCGGCGAAACAATTGGCTTGGTTGGCGAATCAGGTTGTGGAAAAACTACCTTAGGCCGTGCCTTACTAAGATTAGTAGAGCCAACAGAAGGCAGCATCATCTTTAATGGTCGTGATATTGCCCAACTTAGTTCAGAAGAGCTTCGCAAGAGCCGCCGCGATTTCCAGATGATCTTCCAGGATCCTTACGCGTCGCTTAACCCGATGCATACGGTAGGTGATGCCATTATGGAACCAATGCGTGTGCATAAACTATACTCCAACGATAAAGAACGCAAAGCGAAAACAATGGAACTACTTGAAAAGGTGGGACTTACTTCTGAGCACTTACAGCGTTATCCATACGAGTTTTCAGGTGGCCAGCGACAGCGTATAAGTATAGCCCGGGCTTTAGCCTTGCAGCCAAAATGTATTATCTGCGACGAGTCTGTTTCTGCATTAGATGTGTCGGTGCAGGCGCAGGTACTTAATTTGCTGAACAAGCTGAAGCACGAATTCCAGATGACCTATATCTTCATCACGCACGATTTGTCGGTGGCCAAGTATATGTCAGACCGGATACTTGTAATGAGCAAAGGCCAGATCGTGGAATCAGGAACACCGCAGCAACTATACCTGAATCCACAGCAGGAATACACCCGCACCCTTATCAGCGCTATCCCGAAAGGCGAAGTAGAAGATATCCTGCAAGCTCAGCAAAAACGGGAGTTGATGAAGACAGGGCAAATATAAAGTATATAGTTAGTTATATATTTAAAAAATCATAAATTTGATTTTTAGTTATAACAATCAACTCCGGATTATGAAGATTTTATTTGAAAGCAACTTAATCAACTTTTTCAAAATCATAACTTTCGCAGTCTTAATTACGAGTTCTTTTAATGCACAAGGACAAGAAAATGTAAAACAAGATTACATAGTTTCTATTCAGGGAGATACGTTAAGAGGGAAAGTAAAATTTAAAAGTGATTCTCAGCTAATCTTATCGGATGCTAATTCAGGGGGAAAGACTTATGGACCGGAAGAAATTAAGGCAGCTTATGATAAAGGCAATTATTATTCTGTAGAGAATGTAATGGGCACCAAAAAATTTCTTCATCAGGTTATTATTGGCAACACAAGTTTATACCAATTTAAATTACCCACATCAAAAGAACAATTTTATCTTAAATTGAATGACACAGTGCTGGCTGTTACAAAAAATTTATTTCCAGGAATATCTAATTTCCTCGTTAGTCAGTGCAAAGAGACTAACTATACTACAGGTACAGTTCCTAATTTAAATTATAGTTTAAGTGGTTTATCTGCATTAGTAATTTATTATAACACCTGCAAAGGTTTTGGAGATACACAGGTCGTAAAATATGTACCAAAAAAAATTCAGCTTAAACCTCAGGTTTATCTTGGAGCAGATATGAGCCGATTTAAGTATGGTGAAAAGAGTAGAAATAATGCCGAAGATGAATTTGAAACCGGTTTAGGTTTTGTAGCAGGTGTTTCTGTAAAGTTAGGAAATGATACAGGTCTATCCTTTAGGCCAGGGCTACAATTCAGCCATAAATCGGCCAGTGTCAAAAATCTTCCTGTTCCAATTAATAACACCACCACAGTTGATTTAGCCCTTAGTGTAAATTTCATAGAGGTGCCGTTACTATTCCGCTATTCCTTTAAAGGTAAAAACTTCAGACCATTTATCGCGTTGGGTCCTCACGTAGGTACAGCATTTCTGAGCGATATAGAGCGAACACCACATCGCTTTAGTTATTACGAAGGTTATGAAGAAGATTCTAAATTTGAGATGAAGTACGGCATATTGGGAGAAGCAGGGGTTTACTTCAATGATATTTTAAAAGGAATGGAAGTAAAATTAAGAGCGGAAAAAAGTTACTATGAAAATGATATGGATCTCGAGTATTTACAAAACTCTTCACTTCAGCTGCTAATTGGGTTTAATATAAATAAATAGGCATCGCTATTTCTGTAACTATCCAGATTCGTTTTAGTCTATAGTGTAATCTCTCTATGCTTAATTATTCCATAAGTAGTAATTGTAGCACAGAAAGTTATGGATTCATTCTTTTCATATCCCTCTTTTGCATAATCTAATACGAAAATAGTGATTTTATAAAAGTACTTACTTCAATACGGGCGAAGAAGAATTTCTTAATTACCTTTCGTTGGAGGAAACTTACCATAGAAATAGTTTTATAGTTAAGGTTTTGCCTCTCTCCAGTGTTCCTCTCTCGGTAACCCTTACGCTTAAGCCAAGAAAGGAATATAACTCACCCCTGCCCCTCCCGGGAGTGAAATTCTTTCTATTGCTGTAGTCTAGGCTATAGTTTTATAGTTGCCGTTGGTCATCCCCCTTTACCCCTTCGAAGTGGGACTTTCTGCTACTGTCAATTCATTAACTATAGTTCTATAGTTGCAGCCTAACCACCCCTGTGAACTTTGTTCGCAAGTTTCGAACTCCCGTTCTCACTTGTCCTCAAGGGGACAGTTTCTGTCATAGCTATAGTTAGGTTTATAGTTACAGACCAAGAGCGGACAGGTCGCGACCTGTCCCTACGGAAGTATAGCCACGAGAAAGGTCGAAGCTTATAGTTTAGACTGTAGTTAAGCAGCTGCTAACGAAAGATATCAGTCTTTGGGTTGAGCGCCTTGTGAATATCTGGTGCCGAAAGGCATTGCGAGTAAGCGAGCAAAAGAGATTCGCACAGCGCGATGCCCGAAGACGGGGCCTTCCGGCCGTGAGGGCACCAAGTTGAATTTGAAACTATAGGTTTGTAAAGCTCCCAGGATTAGAGGTAACTATGAAAGGATAGCTTGGTTCAAGTAGCAAGCAGATCAAACTATAGGACACATAAGATTTCTCGACTGCGCTCGAAATGACAAACAGGGTAAGACATATAAGATCCTTCAGCTAACGCTCTGGATGATGGAAGAATTAAAAACTTAACCCTTTCTTAACACACATTATTCCCTATCAATAACACTTATATAGTGCTTTCTATATAAATTACCCTATAATTGTAATTATACTTTAGCCAAAGCGCTACTTGTGGCGTATAGTATCAAAACTATTTAAGTTAAAGTTTGTAAATACATTGGAGTAAAGCTAAAGGAGCTGAATTCCTACGAATAAGATACATGAGAAGTAAAAGAGATAACACTGGCGGCAGAGGTAAAGGCCGCAACGACAAAAGTGGCTCCCGCCGTGGCGAGTCATCAAGAAAAGACGGAGCACCACGCGGTGACTCACCTAAAAGAGAAACATCAGGTGGTGGCAGAGGCCGGTCAGGTGACAGAAGAGAGTCATCAGGCCGCAAAGCTGGAGGTCGCGACAGATCAGCAAAAGGCATTGTGTTGGAGCTGTTCTCTAAAAATCCCGATACAGAATTTACACTTCGCCAGATACACCGCCGCTTAGGGGTGGTAGATAAAAAAGGACGTGAACAGGTTTCAGATATGCTTCGTGCGCTTCTGTCTGATGGTCGCATCCTGGTAATCGATGAAGACAAGTATACGCTTAACCTGAAGGTAGAAATTATTATCGGCAGGGTTGATATGGCCAATAACAAGTATGCCTACATTGTGTCGGAGCAAACCGAAGACGATGTGCGCGTATTCCGGGAGCACCTGAACTATGCGATGGATGGTGATACCGTTAAAGTAGAAGTACTGCCGACTTATGAAGGCGGACGTGCTGAAGGTATAGTTGTGGAAATTATAGAACGCCGCCGCGAAGAACTGGTAGGTATTATACAGCTATCGAAGAACTTTGGCTTTGTAGTTCCGGATTTCAAGAAACTATACTTCGATATTTTCGTGGGCGAGCGAGGACTTAACGGCGCTAATAATGGTGACAAAGTACTGGTTAAAATTACAGAGTGGCCAGATAAGCCGGGCAAAAACCCAACCGGTGAAGTAACCCGCGTATTTGGTCCGGCTGGTGAGCATGAAGCCGAGATACACTCTATTATGGCAGAGTTTGGTTTGCCATTCGAGTTTCCGGAGACGGTGGAAGAAGAAGCTGAAAGCATTTCCGATAAGATCACAGCAGAAGAAATTTCCAAGCGCCGTGATTTCAGAGATGTAACCACTTTTACCATTGACCCGGCCGATGCCAAGGACTTTGATGATGCCTTGTCGATACAGAAACTGGAGAACGGTAACTGGGAAATTGGGGTGCACATTGCCGATGTAACGCATTATGTGCAGCCAAAAACGATACTGGAGAAGGAAGCTTTCCACAGAGCTACGTCGGTTTACCTTGTGGATAGAACGGTGCCAATGTTGCCTGAGCGTCTCTCAAACGGCCTTTGCTCGTTGCGCCCTAACGAAGAGAAGCTGACTTTCTCGGCAGTTTTTGAACTGGATGATAACGGCAAACTATACAGCGAATGGTTTGGTCGCACTGTCATTTACTCTGACCGAAGATTTGCTTACGAAGAAGCCCAGGAACGTATCGAAACCGGCGAAGGCGACTTTGCAGAAGAGATCAACATCCTGAACGGTATTGCCAAAAAGCTAAAAGACAAACGCTTTAAGAATGGCGCCATCAGTTTCGAGACCACAGAAGTTAAGTTTAAGCTGGACGATAACGGCAAGCCACTATACATTTATGTAAAAGAGCGCAAGGATGCCCACAAACTGATTGAAGAATTCATGCTATTGGCTAATAAAAAGGTAGCAGAGTTTGTGTATAACATGGGTTCAGGCAAAAAGCGCCCGACTATGGTTTACCGTACGCACGGCGCCCCGGATCCTGATAAGTTAAGTACCTTCTCGATTTTTGCCCGCAAGTTTGGCTACAAAGTAGACCCGGACGGCAACATATCAGCAGAACTGAACAACCTGGCCGAAGAAACCGAAGGCAAACCAGAACAGAACGTACTGCAGAACCTGGCAATCCGTACGATGGCGAAAGCAAAGTATAGCACCGAGCCGGAAGGCCACTTTGGTCTGGCATTCGCACACTACTCGCACTTTACATCTCCAATTCGTCGCTACCCTGATATGATGGCGCACCGCCTGTTGCAGCACTACCTGGATGGTGGCCCCTCAACGGAGAAAGACGAATACGAAGCAAAATGCCAACACTCATCTGAAATGGAAAAACGCGCAGCCGATGCCGAGCGTGCGTCTATTAAGTATAAGCAGGTTGAGTTTATGAAGGACACGATCGGCAACCAATACAAAGGAATTGTGTCTGGTGTTACAGAATGGGGTATATTTGTGGAGATCGAGGAGAACAAGTGCGAAGGCATGGTACGACTGTCGAGTTTGGACGACGACTACTATGAACTGGATGCGAACAACTACCGCATTATTGGCCGACAGAGCAAGCGTATTATTTCGTTTGGCGACGAAGTGCTGGTAGAAGTTGTAAGCGCCAACCTGAACGACCGTACCATCGATCTGGAACTGATAGAAACATTAAAAACACATTAAGCACCCTGTGGATATCAACATCCTGTCTGAAAAGATAAACCGTACGTTGAGTACGCTTCGTTACGGCGAGCAACCATCCGAACTATACGAACCCATCCGCTATATTATGGCGCTTGGCGGCAAACGTATCCGGCCAATGCTGGTGCTTTTGTCGGCTAAAATGTTTGATGATGATATCGAGAAGGCGCTTTTGCCTGCTGCAGGGGTAGAAGTTTTCCACAACTTCACGCTCATGCACGACGACATCATGGACAAAGCGCCGTTGCGCCGTGGGCAGCAAACCGTGCACGAAAAATGGAATGCCAACATAGCTATATTGAGCGGCGACGTGATGCTGGTTCGTGCTTACGAACTGATGACGCAAGTGGAGCCAGACAAGCTGGCAAAGGTGCTGGCATTGTTCAGTAAAACAGCTGCCGAAGTATGCGAAGGCCAGCAACTGGATATGAATTTTGAGCAGCGCACCGAAGTTAGCATTCCGGAATATATTCAGATGATAACCCTTAAAACGGCTGTGTTGCTTGGTTTTGCTTTAGAACTGGGAGCTATACTGCAAGGTGCACCTGATGCTGATGCTGAGCACCTGCGACTTTTCGGAAATAACATTGGTATTGCCTTCCAGTTGCGCGACGACCTGCTAGATGTGTATGGTGATAAAGATAAGTTTGGCAAGCAGGTTGGTGGGGATATCTTATCTGATAAAAAGACTTTCCTGATGCTGAAAGCGCTGGAACAGGCAACCGGCGAGCAACTGGAAACTATAAAAAGCTGGCGCAATATTACCCAGGACCATACCGCCGAAGCCAAAGTACAAGCTATCACCAAAGTATACGACGACCTCAACATCCGTCAGCAGACCGAAGAGCAGATAGACCTATACTTTAAAGAAGCACTGAACCACCTGGATGCTATTGCCTTAACAGATGAGCGAAAAGCCACCATCCGTGGTTTGGCCCTGCAGTTAATGGAGCGGGATAGTTAATTGCTGATTGTTTGTATGGATCAGGATCTTTATAGTTATTGAACCTATAGTCTGGAATCATACAAGTTAGATGAATCACTGGTCTGATCCAGTAACCTATAAAATCTTAAAAAGCTTAGTTCAAAATTAAAAAATGAGTGTTACCCTTATACTTATCATTATTACTGCCGGTATTTCCTGGTATGCGTTTAGTAACCATTCTCTTATGGAGAAGTGGATCTTTTACCCTTACACAGTAAACCGCGACAATTCCTGGTATCGCTTTATCACATCCGGTTTTCTGCACGGCGATTTCACGCACCTGTTCTTTAATATGTTTACGCTATACTTCTTCGGTACAAACGTGGAGTATACTTTTATGGGGCTTTTCGGGACAACAACCGGCGTTCTGCTATACCTGCTTATTTACATCGGGGGCATTACAGTTTCAGATATCCCAACTTATATCAAACACAGGCATAACCCGGGTTACAGAGCTTTGGGTGCGTCAGGCGGAGTGGCAGCAGTAGTTTTCTCCAGCATTTTATTTTACCCTACTCAGGATATCTGCTTGTATGCAGTGCTTTGTATTCCTGGGTTTATACTTGGTATACTTTACCTTATCTATTCATATTATTCCAGCAGAAAGATGGGCGATAACATTAACCACGATGCGCACTTTTACGGAGCGCTTTATGGGTTTGTGCTAAGTATAGCCATTGTTCCGCAGGCTGCGCCAAATTTTGTAGAGCAGATAGCCAGCTGGAGGCTTCCGTTTTAATTAAGCTGATTGTCAATTACTTTACTGGAATAGTACCTTACTTTGTGAGAGCTGCTGCGTATAAGAGGTTGGATACAAACAACTTATTACCATGCAAGCGCTTAAAAAACAACTGCTGCTACTGCTTACCCTGGCAGTTTTTGCAGCGCCAACTATACATATAAAGGCCCAGGATGTGGCCTCAGCCGAAATGGCCCGCACAACCATGATCGAACACATCATGAAAGAACGGCCCGTGCTGATAGACCTTTTAACAACTGCCGGACTGGTGCCTGTGTTATCGGGCAACTCGCCTTATACTTTATTTGCTCCGCCCGAAGCTGACCTCACAAATCTGAAGAACGAACCAGCTGAGCGTATACGCCTGGTAATGGCTGGCCACCTTGTAAAAGGCCGTTACACCGAAAAAGACCTGAAAGACGGAGCTAAATTAGAGGCCCTTAACGGCAAAACTATAACCATCTGCCGGAAAAAGAACACCTTGATTAATGGTGTAAGTATAACAAAGCCCGATACCGAAGTAAAGAACGGTATTATACATGGTTTAAGCAGCGCACTGAGTTTTTAGGGGAGTGGGTGCAGGCCTGAAGCAAATAGAAGTACACGGCCATCGTGGTTGTCGGGGCCTGCTTCCTGAAAACACTATACCGGCCTTTTTAAAAGCGACAGAACTCGGCGCTGATGCCCTGGAACTGGACATAGTAATAACAGGAGACAAACAGGTACTGGTGTCGCATGAGGCCTGGTTTGCATCGGAGTTTTGCCTGAAACCCAATGGCGAAACTATAACCCCGGAAGAAGAAGCCCAACACAACATCTATAACCTGCCTTATCAAACTATACAGCTATACGATTGTGGGTTGAAACCGCATCCACGGTTCAGGCAGCAACATAACCTGCCTGCTTACAAACCATTGCTTTCCGAAGTTATAGAAGCCGTACGAAACTATAGCCTGAACTATAAACTGCAGGAACCATACTTTAACATCGAGATAAAATCTTTCCCGGAAGGGGATAATATCTTTTATCCGGAGCCCGGGGTTTTTGCGGAGACCTTGTTAAAGGTACTGGATAACTATAACCTGGGAGGCTCAGTTATGGTGCAGTCGTTTGATGTGAGGCTATTGCAGGTGCTACACCAGTTACGGCCAACTATAAAACTGGGCCTACTTACCGAAGACCTGACTCCACCGGAAATACGTTTGCAACAGCTTGGTTTTATACCTTATGCTTATAATCCACATTACAGGTTACTGGATAGTAGCCTGATGCAGTTACTAGGGGAGAAAAGTATAAAATGCTTTACCTGGACAGTGAACGATGCCTTAACAGTGCAAAATTTAATTGCGCTGCAAGTGGATGGAATTATTACAGATTATCCGGACCTGGTACTTAATACAATCAGGAATACAGATTAAGACAACAGAAACTTAATAAAGTATAAAGCCGCCAGTTAGTATCTGCGTACACAACACAACCATGTTAAGTACAACACAAGATACCGCTCCTGAACAAGCTCATACCGAGATAGCAAACAATACGTGCTATCAGTTGCTGTATGACAAGTCTAAGAACAGGGTATATTTTACGATACATGGTTTCTGGAAAAACAAATCTGCTGTACCTGAGCTGCTATCAGATTGGGGAAAAGCTATTTCGCATACAAGCCCTGGATTTACGGTGCTCACCGACCTTCACTCCATGATCACGCATCCGCAGGAACTGAACGAACTGCACTTTAAATCGCAGCAGCTCCTCGACGAAGCAGGCGTACAGAAAGTAGCCATTGTAGCACCTAATGATAAAATTGCGAGCCTGCAGTTACTTGAGGTTTTAAGCAAAATAGCTTTCCAGCACCGCAACTTTTCCACTACTTCCGAAGCCGAAGACTGGCTCGATTATTTTGCTGTAAACTAAGCTTCTCCTTCCATTTATACTTTCCTGCATCGCGAAGGCATTTTCAATAAATAACTTACTTGCCGTAACCGTTAAGGCTAATTTAAAGTTATAGTTAGCATTTATTCCTTTCATGTAGCATAACAAGCTGTATTTCAGGCGTATTTGTAAGCCATAAACTATAACTCTGCAACAATGGGATTAGAGATAGCCCTTGTTTTAGGAATTATCGCTATAGCCATCGGGCTGTTTATCAGCGAGAAACTCCCCATTGATACAGTAGCCATGCTGATCGTGGCCCTGTTTATAGTTACCGGTATCCTGACACCTGTAGAAGGCCTGGCTGGCTTCAGCAATCCCGCTACCATTACGGTAGGGGCTATGTTTGTTATAAGTGCTTCTATTTTTAAATCGGGAGCTTTAAACAGTGTCGGGAGTCTGCTGACCCGCATCGGGCGTAAAAATTACCTGCTGTGCCTGCTGGCTGTTATGCTTATTTCGGGGGGCTTATCAGCCTTCATTAATGATACAGCAGTTGTTGCCCTCCTGATGCCGGTAGTGATACAGGTTTGTCGCGATATCCGGATCAGTCCTGCCAAATTGTTAATGCCTCTTTCGTTTGGCGCTCTGATGGGTGGCATCTGTACGCTGATCGGTACCTCCACTAACATATTGGTAAGCGGTATAGTAGAAGCCCAGGGCGAAGAGCCCCTGAAAATGTTTGAGTTTGCACCTGCCGGCATCATATTCCTTATAGCCGGTATATTGTATATGGTGCTTGTAGGCCGCTTTTTGTTACCTAACCGCAAGTTTTCCGAAAGTTTGTCAGAAGATTTTGGGATGGGAGATTACCTGGCTGAGATAGTGTTGCTGCCTGAGTCGTCGTCGGTGGGGGTGCCCTTAAAACGCTCAACACTTGTTCAGAACTTGGATATGGACGTGCTGCTGATAACCCGCGATAAAAAGCAGCGCATAAAACCAACGCCTTATACTGTGCTGCATGCCAACGATGTGCTGCGGGTGCGTTGCGATGTAAGTAAGCTTCGGAAGTTAAAACACGAGAAAGGCATAGAGCTTAAACCCGAACGGAAAACCCAGTTAAATAGCCCGGCACAGGATAACCGCATGCTTTATGAAGCCATTATTACGCCCAATTCCTACATGAAAGGCAAATCGCTGAAACAGCTGGATTTCAGGGCTGCAAACGATGGGGCTACTGTACTTGCCATCCGGCACCGCGACGAAATACTACACGAAAAACTAACCCATATTAACTTATCAGCCGGCGATGTGCTTCTTATATCAGCAGATGAACGGCAGGCTAAAAAGCTAAGACAAAACGACAACATACTTATAGTTTCAGAATCAGTGCGCAGCCATTTTGACTACAGTAAAATTGTACCTGTGTTGCTTATAAGTATAGGTATAGTTACTGCCGCTGCAACTGGTTTGGCACCTATAGTTGTAAGTTCGGTAGTTGGTGTATTGCTGCTGATCTTCTTTAAATGCATCCGACCCGACGAAGTATACCGCTCAATAGACTGGAAAGTGATCTTTATGTTAGCAGGCGTGCTCTCGATGGGGGCAGCCCTCGAAAAGACCGGGGCAGCCAGGTTGCTTGCACAATTGCTGATAGAGTACGTTGGTACTTTTGGGCCTCATGTGCTGATGTCGGTGTTCTTTTTTGTAACGTTTATGGCTACCAACTTTATGTCGAACAATGCTACAGCGGCGTTGCTGGCACCTATCGCAATCGTTACAGCCCACGAAATGAATGTTAGTGTAAAGCCTTTTATTATGGCTGTAACATACGCTGCATCCCTCAGCTTTATGACGCCTATGGGCTACCAGACAAACACTATGATCTACGGCCCCGGTAATTACTACTTCTCAGATTACCTGCGCGTAGGCACTCCTCTAAACCTACTGTTATGGGCTATCGCGTCCTTTATCATTCCATTCTTCTTTCCGTTCTGATAAAATGTTCCACGTGGAGAGGAGGTGGTTTATTATTTATTATAAGTGTTATAGTAGTTTTTTTGTCATCCTGAGCGTCAGCCGAGGAATCTTATATAGCCTTTAGCTTCTCTCTTGTCATGTCGAGCGTTAGTCGAGACATCTTATATGTCCTTTAAGTGAGACTTATAGCACCTTGAACCAAGCTATACTTTCATTGCTATCTCTTATCCTGGGAGCTCTACTTGCCTATCGTTTTATAGTTAGCTTTATGCGCTCACGGCCGCGAGGCCCCGCCTTCGGGCATCGCGCTGCTGCTTTCTTGCTATCCTCGTACCTCGGATTGCCTGCGGCACCGCAACAAATCAAAGGCGCTCAACCCAAAGACTGGAAAACTTCTCATAGCTACCGGTTAATTATACTTTGAAACTATAGGCTCCGACCTTTTCTCATGGTTATACTTCTGTAGGGACAGGTCGCGACCTGTCCGCTCTCAGTCTGTAACTATATAACTATACAGAAATCTACAGCTATAGCAGAAGTGTCCCCTTGAGGGGACAATAGGGGTGTTAAGACCTTAACTATAAAACTATAAAGTTATCAAAAGCAACAGCCAAAAATTCCCCGCCTTAAACAAGTCGCAGATCTCGAACTTGATTCGGGAGGGGGATGGTTTGATTTCGCAGACTATAAAACAACAGCCAAAATTCCCCTCCTCGGAGGGGCAGGGGTGGGTTAACTGCCTATCTTGTGTAAGGCCGGAGCAGAACTACAAATACCCTTTCGCCTGCAGCTTAAACAACTCAGCATACTTACCATTTTGAGCAAGTAATTCTTCATGTGAGCCCAGCTCTTTAAGCTGCCCTTGCTCTAAGAACAAGATCCTATCGGCCATGCGCACAGTGGAGAAGCGGTGGGAGATAAGCACTGCGGTTTTGCCAGCTATCAACTCAGAGAAACGTAAGAAAACTTCGTGTTCGGCACGGGCATCGAGGGCGGAGGTTGGTTCATCGAGTATCAGGAGTTGCGCATCGCGCATATAAGCACGCGCCAGCGCCACTTTCTGCCACTCGCCACCCGATAGCTCTACGCCTTTGTTAAAGCGCTTACCGAGCACCTGGTCATACTTGTCGGGCAGGCGCTGAATAACCGGGTCAGCTAAGCTTTTTTGTGCGGAGCCCTGTATGCGTTCCTTATCCCGGATGTTACTGATCTGCCCAATAGCAATGTTATCGGAAGCCGACATCTGGAAACGAACGTAATCCTGGAAAATGATACCTACCTGGTGGCGTAGGTCGTTGAGGTCATACTCCCGCAGATCGAGGCCATCTAAAAGTATGCGACCTTCAGTAGGTTCGTAGAGTCTGGCGAGTAATTTTACCAAAGTGGTTTTGCCAGCTCCGTTCTCGCCAACCAAGGCCAGTTTTTCGCCGGCTCTTAAATGGAAGCTTAGGTTGCGTACAGCCCAACGCTCACTGTTCTGGTACTTAAAACCTACATTCTCAAAAGTAAAGCCCTCTTGTATGGGCCTCGGAATAGGTAAAGGGTTTGTAGGAGGCGTTATCTGCGGTTTCAGTTCCAGAAAATCGAAGAGATCCTGCAAGTATAAAGCACTCTCTGCTATCTGCGAAAAGCGCGTCATGATACCCTGCAACAAACCGCGCATACTACTGAACGAGCCAGCCAGAAAAGTTAAACTACCTACCGTAATAGCCCCGGCCACTGTTTGCATCAGTATAAAAATGAAAGCGCCATAATATGCCAGTGTACCTAACCCGCTAAGGGCACTCCCCCAAATGGCCCGTTTAATAATAAGGCCTTTGTTGAGCAGGTAGTATTTATCCGAAAGCAATTTAAACCGATCTGTCAGGAAGCCGGAAAGGTTAAAGGTCTTTATCTCTTTGGCTGTTTCGTCGGAGGCGCCAATGTAACGGAGGTAATCCAGTTCGCGGCGCTCGGGTGTCCAGGAGCGAGAAAGGGAGTAGGTGCGTTCGTTAAAGTGCGTTTCGCCGAGAAAGGAAGGTATAACCGCGATCAGAAGTATACCAATAAGCCACGGGTTAAATGCTATCAGACCAACCGCCAGGAAAGCTATCGTTACAATATCCTGCATCTGCGACAGCACCTGCGACATTAAAACCACACGGGTTACAGTTTGCCTGCGTGCCCGTTCCAGCTTGTCGTAAAAGGTGGCGTCCTCAAATTGTGTCAGGTCTAAGGTAGCCGCGTGCGCTATCAGGGCAATAGAGGTTTTGTTGGAGAAAAGGTCGCCGAGCAAACTATCCAGCAGTGTAATGCCCCGGTTTATCAGGTCCGAAAGTATAGCCAGGCCCAGTTCTGCAGCTACCAGCATCCACAAGTAACTTAGGTCACGGTCGCCGGTCACGTCTATCAGCCGGATAACTTCATCAATTATCAGCTTGCCGATATAGAGCATCGAGAGCGGAATCGCCGATTTAATAAGGCGCAGTACGAGGTTGCCAATGGTCATAGCCCGGCTGGTCTCCCATATCAAACGGAAAAACTTAGGCAGGTTCTTTAGCGCGCCTACCTGTTCTTTAAAACTCTTTTTATCGTCAGCTGCTTTGGTTGCGGCAGCAGGTTTATCTCTGAAAGTCTTCATTTATACTTGTAACTCAACTATAGCTATACCATTGGCACAAGAGAATGTTTTAGGCAATACTATGGTAATTTATACTTTTAACCGGGCAAGATGAGGGTGGAATATAAGCTCATAACATAAAATGTACTATATTTAATGATCAATTTTTAGCCATCATGAAACACCTTTACTCTGAAAGCAAACGTATTGCATTTGCCGCTGCCATACTGTTTTTACTGACCTTTAGCTGGCACCAGGCGCTGGCTGCTCCCCGAAATGTCTCGGTTACGCCGGAACCCACCTGGATTAAGAAATTGCCCCAGCGCACTGATACCAATATCAACACAAACGAAGTAAACGGCGGCTTCCATTACCTGCTTATGGGGCAGCAATACCATATAGGCCGGGAAGAAGTATACTACCATAACAGCTACAAATTTACTACCGAAGAAGGCGTTCAGAACTCATCAGAACTGCGCATTTCTTTCGACCCTAACCATGAGCAGCTGCAGTTGCACAAAGTAAAAGTATGGCGTAACGGCAAGGCTATCGATAAGCTGAACCTGAACAAAGTAAAAGTACTGCAGCGCGAAAAAGGTATGGATGAAGGCATTTACGACGAGAGCCTGACTGCTGTACTGGTGCTGGACGATATACGGGTAGGCGACATTGTAGAATATTCCTGTACTATAAAAGGTGCCAACCCGGTGTTTGCAGGCAGGTTCTTTAACTCGTTTAACCTGCAGGGCTACGACCCAATGGATGAGCGCCTGCTGCGCATTATAGTGCCGCAAAACCGCAAGCTAAACTATAAACTATACTTAACGGATAAAAAGCCGGAAATTACAACCGACAATGGAAGTACCATTTATACCTGGCATCTTAAAAATCTGCCGGGCACGGAAGTAGATGATGAAGCACCATCGTGGTACGACCCTTATCCGGGAGTATATGTATCAGAGTTTAACTCCTGGGCAGAAGTGATGCAATGGGCACTGCCATTATACGACGTAAAAGAAAAGCTCAGCAAACCTCTTACCGCAAAAATAGATAGCATAAAGGCAGCTTATGGCAGCGACGAAGGCCGCATAGAAGCTGCGCTCCGTTTTGTGCAGGACGAAGTACGGTATTTAGGGTTTGAGGCAGGTATAGGCGGTTTTAAGCCTCGCACTCCGTCGGCAGTGTTTGCAAACCGCTTCGGCGATTGTAAAGACAAGGCTTTGCTGTTATGCGTGATGTTGCAGCAGATGGAGATCAAGGCTTATCCGGCTTTAGTAAACTCTAACGTTAAGGAACACATCGCAGACCAGCTGCCGTCGCCTTACGCTTTTAACCATTGCATAGTGCAGGTAGAATTGCTGGGTGGCAAAACGTATTGGTACGATCCTACGATCAGCAAGCAGCGGGGCGACTTTAAAAGTATTTACCTGCCGGCTTATGGAAAAGCACTGCTCATAAAACCCCAGACAAAAGCGTTGGCCACGGTTACTGCTCCTACCTTAAATACAGCCCAGATCCAGGTTAATGAGCTTTTTCATGTTACCGATTTTACTACCCCTGTTGCCCTGGAGGTTCGCACAGTTTATACCGGTTCGGAAGCCGACTATCAGCGCCGCCACTTTTCCACTACCAGCAACAAAGACATTGAAAAGAACTACCTTAACTTTTATGCAAACAGCTATCCTGAAATAGAGCAGGACGGAGAGATACGGTACGAAGATAACGGGCACACCTTTATTGTTTTCGAAAAGTATAGCATCCCGAACTTCTGGGCTCCGCAACAGGACAACGAAAAAGTAGTGGAAGCATGGTTTACGCCACAGGTATTGCGCGCCTACATTCAGCAACCAAAAACAACAAAACGCACAATGCCACTCGGCCTGAATTACCCACTGCATGTAGAGCAAAAAATAACCGTACTCTTACCCGAAGCCTGGTCCATTGATAACGACAACTTCGAGATAGATGATGATGCCTTTCATTTCGGGAAACAGGTGGAATATAGTTCATCGGGCCAGGAAGTAAGTATAACTTATACTTATAAAAACAAGCAGGATCATGTAACCGCTGAGGCAACAGCCGCCTATATACGCAACCAGAAAAGTGTGCTGGATGTGCTATCGTATGGCCTGACTTATAACCAAGGTTTTACTGCGAATAAAGGTATAACCTGGCCGGTTATTATGCTGGCACTTGTAACGTTAATGGCTGCTGCTTTTGGTGCCTATAAACTACACCACTGGGACCCACAACTACCGGAAGGCTATAGTGTACTGGATGGCAGAAGTATAGGAGGCTGGCTTATTCTGGTTACTATAGGGCTGGTAACTACTCCCATCAGGTTTCTTATTGGCTTACTAAACGGCCAGTATTTCGATGCTGCGGTGTGGAGCAATATTCTGGACCCGACATCTGGTGTATATTCTCCGGCGCTGGCAGGCCTCTTAACTATGGAAGTTATAGTTAATACCTCTTATGTGGCTTTCAGTATACTTTTGATCTTCCTGTTCTTTAACCGGCGGTCGAGCGTGCCGAGACTCATGACAATTTTTTATGCCTCGAATTTAGCCTTTGTTGTGTTTGATTATGTGCTGGCAAGCTTACTTGGCGTGGACATGGGCAACAATACCGAAGCAGGAAAAGAGGTTCTTAAATCTTTTGTAGCGGCCGCTATCTGGGTGCCATACTTTAACTTATCGCTACGGGTGAAAGAAACATTTGTAGAGCGCCTGCACCCGGCAGCACATTACGAACCGGAGTTTACAGAAGTAGAGCAGCACGAAAGAGAGAAAGTGCTTTTATAATTACCACACATGAAATTAACTTATACCTGCCTTATAGCTGCGGCTATACTTATAATGGCAAATACGGCTTCGGCGCAAACTATAAAATACTTAAGTAAAAGCGGTCGTGTGGAGGTGCCTCAAAGCGAAGCACACTACTACGAAGTGGAAGAAAAGAATGAAAACTGGGGAGGCACCAGAACGCGTTACCTACTTTCGGATAGTGCTAAAGTAAGCAGGCTTACCTATAGCAACTTAAATGGCGGACTTTACGGCCGAGGGGTATTAGAGGGCCCGCATTACGAGTGGTATCCGAACGGGAATCTAAAAACAGAATCAGTTTATGTTAAAAATGAGCTGCACGGCGAGTATAAAAGCTATTACGAAAGCGGACAACTGCAGTATACGCAACATTACCGCAACTATAAACTACAGGATACCCTGAAAGCTTACTACGAGACAGGCGAACTGCGCCGGATTGAAGTTTATGACCAGAATGAGCTAATATCAGGGAAACTATATGATAAGCAGGGCAAGGAGCACAAGTTTTTCAGGATGGAGCAAATGCCTGAGTTTCCGGGTGGGGAATTACACCTTAGGCAATACATGGCAAGGAATATAAAGTATCCAAAGATGGCGCAACGAAGTGGGATAAGTGGTATGGTTGTAGTTGCTTTCGTGGTCTCAAAAGATGGGGCAATAGGTAATGTGGAAGTAGTACAAAGTGTAGATCCTGAACTGGATGCAGAAGCAGTGAGGGTGCTTGCAACAATGCCCACCTGGAAACCCGGCTTGTTTGAGGGTGAACCTGTAGAAGTAGCCTTTACAGTACCTGTACGATTCTCAGTTTCAAGATAAGAACTTCACACTATGAAAAGGTCGTTGCTAACTTTTATACTTGGCCTTGCCATGACTTTAACTGCCCAGGCACAAACTAAACTTACCTCTGCCGAGGTTGGTACTATAGAGGCCATCACTGCCACCGGGCTCAAAATTATATCGGGGCCGAAAGGGCAGCAGCGTGACATGGAAAAGTTTAAAGCCCTGTTTTTACCGGATGCGCAAATGGGTGGTGTGTTCTTTAAAGGCGACAGCAGTTTTGTGCGCATCACTACCGTAACGCAGTTCGCTGACCGCAATGGCCCAGCCTACGCCGAATTAGGCTTTTATGAGAACCAGGTAAGCCTGCGCATCGAACGTTTTGGCAACCTGGCTACGGCTTTCCAGGTGTACGAGACCCGTTTCGGCGAGAATGGGAAAGTAGAAGACCGTGGTGTAAATACTTATCAGCTTGTTTTTGATAAAGGCAGATGGTGGATAGCCAGCCTGCTGTTTACACCTGAAACCAAAAGCCAGCCTATACCTGAGAAATACCTGAAGTAAACTATAAACCCTATAAATGAGAAAAGCCCCGTCAAAATGACTGGGCTTTCTCTCACCTTAAAACAAACTAAACTAATCTAACTTTAACTAACCTTATCTTTATCCCGTCTGGCGGGTATTTTTAACTTATATTTTGAGATTTCCGGAGCTAAAAAATAAAAGCCGCACAAAAAACTTCATCCAGAATTTGGATTACTAAATTTTTGTTTGAATATTAGCTTTCCAGTAATCTGTCTCTCTCAATTCGGGTGCAAAATTATAGTTCTTGTTTCCCAAAAGCAAGCGTGCACCTCAATATTTTTTAAAATATTTTTAAATCCCCGTTTCCGCTGCGTAAAGGCCTTTTTTCGCTTAAAAAAATTCAGCTCAAAACCTGTTACTTCAGCCAAATCACTACCAAACTATAAGCCATCTATAGTTTTAAGGTTGGCCTATTGATAAAGTGATCTCCATAAAGGCCCACATCTGCATATCCTACAACAACATAGCTTTGAAGAGCATGGATTTTATTCTCATGTTACTAAAACAAAGGCAAGCCTGTAACACAGGGTATAGATAAATTTTAAATATATCACACCTCCATAGATCAACATTTTGAGGGTGCCTTCGCCTTTGCTACCTTTATATATTAAAAGTATAAAGATGGAAAATGTGTATGCTGCTCAGGTGGCACTGCTTGATACAGATAAGTTGTTGAGGTTGCTTCAGGCACGCGAAGAATACGAACCCGAGATTGTGCTTGCGGTAATAGCAGAGCTGCAACTGCGGAATGTTGAAGTGGCAGACCTGGAAGAAATAAGATCTTATGCTGAGGCAGTATACAACGCAAAGCTGGAGCAGGAAAATCAACCGAAAACCCCTGCCGAAAAAGTAAAGGACTTTCTGCAGATCTTTGTACCACAGTCGGGTTACTTTATCACGCCCATACTTCTTAACATCAACCTGTTTGTATTTATAGTGATGGTGTTGGCAGGCATTCACTTTTTAACACCTGATGCAGGCCAACTCTTTGCAATTGGTGCTAACTATGGCCCTTATACTTTGTCCGGAGACTGGTGGCGCTTACTGACCAGCACATTTATACATGGTGGTATTGTGCACCTGCTCCTGAACATGCTGGCCCTGGTAAGTGTCGGGCGTCAACTGGAGCTCATGATCGGGCGCGTTCCTTTCCTGATCGCTTATATACTTTGCGGCTTATCCGGCAGCCTGGCCAGTGTGTGGTGGGATGGCACCAGGGTGAGCGTAGGAGCATCCGGAGCTATCTTTGGTATGTTCGGCTTGTTACTGGTACTGATGGCGCTGGAGCGTAAGCTAACGTGGCCGGAGAAGAGGGCTATGCTGGGCAACCTGGGTATTGTGATAGGTATAAACCTGATGTATGGCATGACGGGAGGTATTGATAATGCTGCTCATACCGGCGGCCTGGTTGCTGGTATTTTAATTGGAGCTATACTCATGCTGCGCTCCGACCGCCAGATAGCGCATAACTTTAGCCTGTCCGGCAATGCCATATTAGCTGTTTCGGGACTTCTGCTACTAACTATAGTATATAACCTGGTGCCATTTACCGGGCAAATGCGTTACCTGTACACTCTGGACCAGGTAGCGCAGAAGGAAGCTGAAGCAATTAAAGTGCTGGTGCGGCTCTCTGAAAAGGAAGCCACTGCCACAGCTGAAGAATTTGCTCCGCAACTGGAGGCAGGTATAAAACTGTGGGATGAAGGCGAAGTGCTGCTGGAAGAGATAAACGATATAGAGGGCAAAGATCAGGACCGGGTGCTGGTGATGCTGGATTATGTGCGCCTGCGCAAAAAGTCTTTCGAAATGTTGCGGGATGATCTGTTGCATAACAGGCCATTACTTAACCCCCAGCAACAACAGGTATTAGGAGCCATAAACGGATACCTTACTGCGCTGCAACAAGGCAAAGAAAGCGAAGTAGTAGACCCGATGTATCGCGAAAGAGCTGAGATGCCGGAGATAACCATGGAAGATGAAGAAGAGGCATCGAGTGTATCAGATACAACACATATTTTGCTGGTAATTGATAAAGTTAAAATAGGTGTAGTAGAGCCCGGCGCTATGGCCGAACAACTTTCTGGTATCGATAAAAACAACATCTCTGACGTAACCGTGCTTAAAGGAGAGGCAGCCAGGGCACTTTACGGAGAGGAAGGAGCAAATGGCGCTATAATAATCACTACTAAAAAGGTAGAGTAAAGTATAAACTGTTACTACCTGGCAAATCTTATACCCTAATTGCGGAATAGAGCATCCTGCAAAAGCAAAATACTCAAAACTATAAAGATCAGAAAAAGCTAAGCCGGTAGTTTATACTTCTACCGGCTTAACTTTTAGTGTTAGGCATAACTATACTTTAAGAGATAGTTATACTATATAATTTACCTGGCAACTATAAGTTTAAGCTACCGGTTTATAGTTTAGATCATGGCTACGGTCTTGTTATCTATCTGGGCTCCGTAGGTTTTTTTATAGTGTACTTTGCGTTCCAGGGCAGCAATAATTGGTTCCGAGAAGTCTACGCCTTCTTTCAGGCTGGCATCTGTCAGGCCGCCCGGGCTAAACACGTTTATCTCCATCAGCTTATCGCCCACAATATCCAGGCCTACCAGGAACATACCATCCTGTATCAGTTTTGGCCTAACTAGCTCAACCAGATCCAGCATGGTTTGTGTAATTTTTGCTTGTTTAGATGAGCCGCCTGCGTGCAGGTTGCTACGGATGTCGTCTTTAGCGTTAACGCGGTGTATAGCGCAGTATTTGCCATCAACCTGTAAGGCCTCACCATTCATCACGATCAAACGCACATCGCCTTCTGTGGCCTGTGGCAGGTATTCCTGGGCAATTACATAACCATCGCGGCTAATAGCTTCTACTATCTGGTTCAGGTTGGTGGCGTCTTTCTTCTTTACCATAAACACACCCGACCCACCCGAGCCTTGCAGTGGCTTAAGTATAATGTTGTTCTTCTGTTCGTTAAAGAATTCCTTTATCTCGTCCCGGTCGCGGGTAATAAGCGTACGCGGGCGAACCTCTTCCGGGAAGTGCTGGAAATACATTTTGTTTACAGCATCGGATAGCGAAGTAGGGTCGTTGAGCACAATTACACCATGGCGCATAGCCAGCTGGCCAAAAATTATACCTGCATTCTGTGCCCACGAGCGCCCTTCGGGCTCTGAGGATGGGTCGTTGCGCAGCATCAGCACATCAAGTTCGCGGGCTGTAATGCGTACTTTCTTTACCTTGTCGCTGTGCAGGTAATCAACATACGCGCCCGGCGATTTATACTTGTGGTTAGGGTCGGCTTGTACTGCCATAGCACCCATATAGCCGTCAGGGTAATAAGCGAGGTCGCCGACGCCCATCAGGTAAACGGTGTGGCCGGCATTATGCAGGCGCTGTGCTAAAAATATGGTCGAATACCCTTCTTTTTCTGTTTCTAAGTTATTTACTACAAATCCTACTGTCATGGAGGTGGTTTGATGTTTAGGGTGGAATATTATAGTAAGTTAAATACTGTAATACCGTTTTTTAGTTGTTCGAGCTTTGATTTTATGCCTTCGGCCTGCAGGTAACGCGGCTTTAGCGGTACCGGGCGCAGCACATTCCTATAGATCAGTTCCTGCACGATCGGAATATAATCCTGCCTGATCTTGCCAATCAGGAGAGGCTCCAGTTCGTTGCCCTGTTTTAGATAATCGAGCAAATGCACAAGGCCGCGCAGGTAAACAGCGTCTTTGGTTAGGCCGCCTCCCCGGTGCACGCGCATGGTTATATCCCAGGCAGTTTCGTCCGGGAAGTTATACTTGTCTTTCAGACGCCAGAAGTTCTCTGCAAACGTGCTGCCTTTGGTTAAGTGGTGTACTGCAATAACCCTGGCGGCCAATATGCGCAGGCGGTCATGGTCCAGGCCGCCAACCAGCCATTCGCTAAGTACAGCCAGTCCTTCCTGCAGTTCTTCGTAGCCGGGGCTGCCAAGGTATAGTTGCTGTAAGGGTTGTGCTTTGCCGTTAAAATAGGTCAGTATGTGCGTGCCCACTTCATGCTGAATAAGAGCCTCGGCTCTGCTGCGCGGTATTTTAGCATCCGTCCCAACATTCAGTCTGCCTTCCGACACGATCAGGCCTACAATATCGTCGCGCACATCTACTCCGGAATCTACACCAGGGTATTGCTCTTTTAAAAACGCTATTTCCTGCTCAGCAAGGGCGGCAAATTCGGGAACAGGTATAAGCTCGGCATTGGGGTCGCGGGTGGGCTTGGGTATAGCAGCCAGTATGCCTTCCGCCACTTTTAGCAGTTGGTTATCTATACCACCGTACAGCTGCATGCTGCTGTACAAAAAATCAGGTTTGCCACGGTCAGCCAACATGGTTATCATCTTATCCAGTTCGTGGCGCTTGTCCCGGAAAAGGTAAGCCAGTGTAGGGTCGTCTACTTTTTCTACCGAAATATTGTATAGTTCACGTTTAAGCTGGTCCGTGTCGACGGGCATGAGGCGGTAATGGAAAGTGGGTGTCTTCTCAAAACCATTTTTCCTGAATTCTTCCCAGGCTTCGTTATTATTTACGGGCGTAACCAACAGCAAAAACCGGAACTGCTTGTTTATGCGGGTCAGTTGCTCATCTATGCGCCATACTACGCGGTTTACTGCCCGCCTGCCCAGCGCCTGGAAGTGCACCACCTTATGCGAGCCCTGCACCTGCACAAAATCATAAGCTGTTTTTTTGATAGCGTCTGCTATTTTCTGGCGGAGCGTACGAAGCAATAAAGGGTAAATAGTGCCTGTATGCGGGTTTTTGTAAACCGGTTTCAGTTCGATGCCAAGTATAAGTATGGCATGTTTTTTCAGTTCTTCTTCCGGCATCAGGCACCAGGGCTCTTCCAGCAGTTTCTGATTCGAAGCTGTCTCAACAGTAGTTGGAATATTGCCTGCTTTTATAGCTGATAGTTCCTGGCGTAATACTTTGGTGGTGGCGGGTAGCTGTAGCTCAGGGCCTAATATTTTAAACAGCGGTGCATCTTTCTCAGTAGCAGCTATCAACTCGATGATCATAAAAGCGCCAAACTCATCGGACATGGCTTTGGCTATACTTTGCACCAGCTTGCGCAGGCTATCGGTTTGCTCCTGCGACGATATAATGTACGAAGCAGTGGCTTTTACAAAGTCGGCGGTAGCATGGTCGGGTTGGCCTTCGGGATGCCTGAAAAGTATAAGGAACGGCAGCTGACGGTCAATGTAAACCAATCCGCCATCCGGCAGGCGGCGGTGCACCTGTTTTCCACGCTTCAGGCTTTTCGTTATTTTCCTGATAAAACTGTCGCTTATAGCTTCAATCATAGTTATTACGAGGCTTTGGAAAAAGGACTATATGACAAAAGACCGCTCGACAAAAGACTTTGCTAAGAGCAGTTATAGTTCTATTACAAATAGTGAAGACTAAAACGAAGCTCATGCTATCAAAGCCATCTTTTGTCCTTTGTCAATAAATCTTTTATCTAAAAAAACTAGCCGCACACCTGTTTACGCGCATCCAGTACCGGGTTTATAGTATGTTGGAGGGCTTTTTTTATTTCCTGTATTTGCGCATTATCTGGTTGGCCGGTCCATTCATCCATAAAGAACTTTTTAAACTCGATGCTCAGCACACAGGCATTGTCGCCGAAGTTATCGTGGATCCAGCGCATAAAGTGCCCGCCCTTAAACTTCACGTTCTCGCGTACATCCAGCTGTCTGCCTGTATAGTTGTAGCCTTGCAACGATTGTGTAAATGCATCCACCACAGGAGCCCATTTCTGGCGGTTCATGTTGCCGGTGCCAATATTTACTTCCGGGTTTTGCTGCGGGTCGGCTTCAGGGCCATCGGCGCCATCGCGTTTATGGTTGTAGCTGTGCAAATCGTAAACTATAAAACAGCCATATTGCTTCTGTATCTCCGTTAAAAACTGCTTCACATCTGCATAAAACTCGTCGTAGTGCATCAACGATTCCTTTGCCAGTTCGTCTGTCAGCTCTTCTTTCCAGACGTTAAGACCCCAGGCATCTTCGGGCTTGCGGTAGATGGCTTTGTCGCGGGAGCGGTTCAGGTCCAGTTCAAAACGCGAATTATGGCCGATTATCTGGTTGTCGGCTATAGTTGCCCACTGGTCAGTAAAAGGGTCTTCTTCGCGCAGCCGCTCGTCTTCTGTAAGGTTATAAAGCTGGCTGATGTTAGGCCTTACGTTGTGGCCGCTATGTATGGCTGTGGCTATAAGCGGGGTTTCGCCACGTTTGATGCTATAGTATAATGTGTCTACTTTTGTCTCGATCATACAAATAGTACCTGCTAAGGCATTGCAAGGTTATTAAGGCATCTAAAAACTAGCCTTGCGTATACCTGATTAAAAAATACTTTAACCATGAACCAGCCAGAAAAGCCCGAACAAACTGTAACCTGCCCTAATTGCCAGGCGGTAGTACCTGCCGGCCCGCTCTGCGAAAATTGCGGACAGCCGTTGCCTGCTCGTAAATGGTATAGTTTAAAAGGACTGAATGCTGCCGAGATCTTCCTGCTTATACTTGGCTCAATAATGCTGCTGGTTGGTTTAGTAGCCGTTTAAGAAATGCGTACACTGCAACAACCGGTTTTTATACTTTGTGTAGCGCTTTTTGCTATAAACCAACTGCTGGAGTGGCGGGGTGTGTACCTGCAACCTATAAACTTTTACCTCGACGACCTGCTGTGTATGCCGGTGGTACTAACTATAGTTTTGGCTGGCGAGCGTTTATACTTCGGAGATAATGGGTTTATACTTCCGGTAAAGTATGTGGCAGTAGCAGTGGTGCTTTTTAGTTTGTGGTTCGAGGTTGTTTTGCCACTTTTTTCTGCCACGTATACTTCCGATATTTTGGATGTGCTGTTTTATAGTTTGGGGGCAATACTGTTTTTAGCAACTATAAACCGGCCTTTAATGCAAAGTGGCAGGCACTATAAATAGGCCTGCCACCCAAAACACAAACAACAATCATTACAATTCTTTAACAGGATCTGCTTTCAAAACCTGTTTATACAAATATAGCTTTCCGGGCCCGCAAAAGCACTTACATTAGCCAAGCCAGCCCTTCTTACCAGACAAACAACTAAAGTGCACAGCCGGGCAACTATAAATCCCAGCTCAAAAGCAGGTGCTTTAAGTATAACTTTAGCTTTAGATCAGACTTTTTTTCCGGGCTGAAGCAACCTTCCGGAAATTACTGCATCTATTAGGCAGGAATCAATTTAAAATCAGCAGCAAAATAAAACCATGAAAAACCTTAACTCTCTCGCCACAGCACTTTGCGCTTTCTTATTTGTGTTTTTGTTGGCAAACGTAGAAGCGCAGGCACAACGCACCAAAGGCAACGGAAACCTGAAAACCGAATCCCGCCAGGTAGGTACTTTTACAGGTATAAAAGTAAGCGGCGGCTTTGATGTAGAGCTAAAGCAGGGCAACCAGCAGAGCCTGAAACTAGAGGTTGAAGAAAACCTGATGGACCAGGTAAAGACCGAGGTAAAAAATGGGGTGCTGCATATTTACACAACAGGCAGCATTAATGCCCAAAAAGGCATGCGCGCTTTTGTAACAGTAAAGCAGCTCGACCAACTGGCCATTAGCGGTGGTGTTAATGTAAAAGGCTTATCTACCTTTAAGACTTCAGAATTTAAAATGGATCTAAGCGGAGGCTCTAACGTAACGCTTGCCCTGGATGTAAATAAACTGGATGCCGATATGAGTGGTGCCAGCAAAGTAAGCTTAACAGGCCGTGCCAACGATGTGAAAATGGATATGTCGGGTGCCTCTAATGTAGATGCGCAGAAGCTTACAGCTAAAAATGTATACATTGATGCCAGCGGTGCCAGCAAAATTAAAGTTACAGCAAACGACAAGCTCGATATTAATGCATCAGGCGCATCGCATATACTTTACGCGGGCAAACCATCTATCACAACCAATACTTCGGCAGCCAGCCGGATATCTAAACTATAACCGAATACACAACCTATTGATTGGAAAGAGCAGCCTGTTATGGCTGCTTTTTTTGTGCCCGATGTCTCATAAAACAGAAAGCGGAAACTATAGCTATAGTCTCCGCTTTCTGTTAATTAATGAAGTTATAGTTAGCGCACGGGCATAGGGAAAACCGGGATGCTCTCGTGCCCATCAGCGTCAACAGACTGCACTGCAAAAAAATAGTTGTCTTTAGAGTAAGGCAGGGTTGCTTTTGTATCTGTTACATAAAGTTTTTTCTGCCAGACCGGGCTGCTTGTTTCGCGCATCAGGATGTAGTACCCGGCTGGTTTTTTGCCTTTTTTGGGCGCTTCCCACTGCAGGTAGGTTTTGTTTGTCAGGTTTTTGATGTTTACGCCAACAGCAACCGGTGCGTAAGGTGCCTTGGCCAGGTTAGCCAGAGATGCCAGGTTAAGTGCCGTGTTTTTGCGGAGATACTCATAATCTATAAACTCTGGCAGGTCGCCGTACTGCTCGCCATTTTCTACACGCACGTCCTGGTGCTGGTATTTATAGTTCTCGTTCATTTCGCAAACCCTGATGGCCGGGAAACCATTCTGGCTGAATGGTGTGTGGTCGCCGCCACGCAGGAAGCGGTCGTTGCGGTAAACCAGTTGTACTTCCAGTTGGTCTACATAACGCTCGCCTACTTCTTTCATGTAGCGTGCCAGTTGGCGGCTTTCGCTGTCGTTGTCGCGGTTGGTCGCACGGCGCATGCGAGCCTGTTCTTCTGTTTCTACATAAGGTATACCTTCACTGAAAATACGCACCTGCATGTTGTTGCGCAGGCCAGTCTCATCCGACATCGAGTTGCCGAGCATATCATTGTTTAGCATCGCGATCAGGTTCCAGTTCTGGGCTTTGGCTTTTTCGGCCAGGTGGCGCGCACCCATCAAACCTTGCTCTTCGCCGCTTACAGCCACAAAAATTATAGTTGCCGGAAACTGGCGTGATGCCATAATGCGGGCCAGTTCCATAACGGCAGCCACACCAGAGCCATCGTCGTTAGCACCCGGCGCTTTGCCTTTGGCATCCATAATATCAGTGTTACGCGAGTCGAGGTGACCGCTAACTATAAGCACGCGGTCGTCGTTGGGGTCGGTGCCTTTTAGGGTTGCCATTACATTCGCCATTTCCACATCTTCGGGTATGCGCTGGCCGTTGGCTTTTACTGTAAATTTATCCAGCTCTACGGTCATGCGGCCGCCAGATGCTTTGGCGTATTTCTCAAATTCTGATTTTACCCATTCGCGGGCAGCACCAATGCCACGTTTTTTGTCTTTGGTAGTGCTCAGCGAGTGGCGTGTCTCAAAAGAGGCCAGCTTGCGCACCAACGCTTCCAGCTTATCGGCAGACAGCTCATCTACCATTTTCTTTATTTCCGGATCGTGGGTAACTGCGGTTTGCGCCAGCGTAGCAGGAGTAGAGGTAAAGTATAAACCGGCAACTATAAGCAGCGCCAGCAACCGGGCGAAATTTCGTTTTAAGGTCATGATAGTTAGTAAGTATAGATTTTAAAGATAATCAACAATCTTCAAAAATCCATTTTCAGAGTTTGAAGTGTGATGAAGGTGTTATTCTATAGTTCGGGTATCAATGTTAAGGATTCATTGGAAGTATAAACCCAATGCCGTCAACTTAAGGGTTTTTATTTCTATGCTGTCCTTTCGAACAGCGTGAGAAATCTATCTAAGATGTCTTCAAGGGTGTTCTAAATAGATCTCTCCTTGCGTCGAGATGACAAATCCTGCTTAAATTAACGGCATTAGATTGCAAACCCACCCCAACCCCTCCGAGGAGGGGAATCACCTGCTTGTATGCAGAACTCCCCTCTTGGGAGGGGTAGGGGTGGGTTAACCGCAATTTGTAACTTTATAGTTGCTAATAAGCCAGTTTGCAACGTTCGCCCTGCAGCTTATGTAACTCCTGCTCTGTAGTAAGTGTGGTTTTAGCTTCTGAAAATTCGGATTGGTAGCGCTGAGCTAACTCTCGTCGTTTAATGGCCTCTAAAAAGCGGCGTGTATCATCCGGTGACTCAAGTAAAAGCCCTGGCACCTGGGTTGGTTTGTCGTCGTCGCCTTTGGCCACCATGGTAAAGTAGGAGGTGTTAGTATGTTTCACCTGGCCAGTTTTCACGTTCTCGGCAATCACCTTTATACCCACCATCAGCGAGGTATTGCCTACATAATTTACCGATGCCAGCAACGATACCAGCTCCTGCACCTCCACAGGCTGCAGAAAGTGCACTCCCTCTACCGATACCGTAACACAGTAATTACCGGCATGTTTGGCTGCACAGGCATACGCCACCTTATCCATCAAAGAAAGCAGAATACCGCCATGAATTTTACCGCCAAAGTTGGCATAGCTCGGGATCATGAGCTCGGTGAGGGTAGTGCGGGAATAGGAGACAGGGCGGAAAGCGGGTGTGGTCATAGTAGCTGTTTTTATACTTTGGCAAGTATACGGCAGCTATCCTTTTTTTGTCTGAATCAGGATTTGCAGGATTAAAGGATGGACAGGATTTTTCGTAAACCAAATTCCCCTCTTGGGAGGGGTAGGGGTGGGTTTATACTTGTTGCTTCGTAGCAAGACCCTCACAGGTCTCAAAGACGCTGTGAGGTCAGCAGAACCCTGATTTAGACGAAATGAAAAAGACGCAACATATTGCGTCTCTACAAATCCAGCAAATCCCAGAAATCATAGTTCTTACTATAGAAACACAACTTCCTTCACGACCTCATGGCCGGCAGCGCGATTCAGCAGTTCTACAACCTTGCTTTTGCTCATGTTGAGTTCGTGCTTCAGTGGGGCAGAGGTTAAGCGTACAAACAGTTTCTGGTCCCGGAAGTATAGTTCCTGGGTTTTCATGGCGATAGGTTTGCCCATGATCTCTTCCCAGCGTTGCACCAGGTTTACTTCATTCAGTTTGCCTTCGAGGCGGTAAGCTTGCAGAAGCCCTTTTATACTTTCGCCTATAGTTTGTGTGCCCGCTTTTCGCTTCGCAATCTCTTCCTTCTTCTTGTAGTAGCGCACGGTTTGGGTAATTAGTAATGATGAATTATGAATGGGTAGATGAGTCAATAAACTATAAACCAGCAACTGCTTTTAAATAGTTAAACTCCCATTTTGAATGAGGGAGAGTATAAATCTTTTCTTTAAGCTGAGTTTCAATCTCCACAATACCAAAGCTCATTTCAACCTTCGTAAGATCATCCAAATTAACAGAGCTTTTCTTCGTAGTTTCTAAATCTATAACTATTAATTCCCTTTCATCTTCTGCGAGATAGACCTCTTTTAATTTATAATACCGTAATATTTTGGCTATAAAAAAATGAAAGAATGCTACAGCAACATAAGGAATGAAAAGAAAATATAGCTTAGAAGATATGGAAATATAAAACCAGCCTGAACCAACAAAGATATGAACGATAATGAAACCTGAAGGGAATAATGCTTTCCACAATCCCAAGTTACTTTTTGATATCTTCATCAAATTTGACGTTTCAGCGAAATATTCCAAACCAACAATCAACAACTACCCAATCACCTTCACCACCCCATCCTTCACATCAAATCTACGGATACTTTCTGAGAGGCCTTCGAGTATTTTGTCGGTTCTGTCGAGGTGAGTGTCTGTTAGAAATATCTGTCCGAAAGTATGGGCGGCTACCATTTGCATGAGCTTGGTGATGCGTTTCTCGTCCAGTCGGTCGAAAATATCATCGAGCAGGAGCAGGGGCTTGTGGTGCTGGCGTTCTGCCATTACCTCAAAATGCGCCAGTTTCAGGGCAATTACATAGCTTTTCTGCTGGCCCTGCGAGCCGAAATGCTTTACCGGGTTGCCATCCATCAAAAACACGAAGTCGTCTTTATGCGGACCTATAGTTGTGCGTTGCAAAGCCATGTCCTTGCGCTCGTTCTGTAGCAGCTGGTGTGCAAAATCAGTACCCAAAAGCTGGCTTTTATAGGTTAGCGTAACGGTTTCGGAGCTGTCGGAGATGTGGCGGTAATGTTTCTGGAAAACCGGCACAAACATTTCCAAAAACTTTTCGCGGTCCTGTGCCAGTTGCTGGCCCAGCGGTACGAGCTGCTCGTTCAGTATGTGCAGGTAATCTTTATCGTAGTAGTGGCGGTCGGCAAACTGCTTTAAAAGCGAGTTACGTTGCTTCAGAATATAGTTATACTGTATCAGAGTTTCCAGATAAGTATGGTCCAGTTGCGAGATCAGGCTGTCGAAATACTTGCGGCGTTCTTCGCTGCCTTCACGAATCAGATCGGTGTCGTAAGGCGAGATCAGCACCACCGGGAAACGGCCAATATGCTCGCTCATCTTTTCGTAAAGCACCTTGTTGTGTGTTACCGTCTTTTTCTGGCCCTGTTTTAGGCTTACCTGCACCGTGTGTTTGGTGTCATCAACTATAAACTTACCTTTCACCATAAAAAACTCTTCGCCCTGTTTTATACTTTGCGCATCAGAGCTGTTAAAGGCACTTTTAGTCAGCGAGAGGTAATGTATGGCATCCAGCAGGTTGGTTTTACCGCTTCCGTTGTCGCCAATAAAGCAGTTTATATGCTCCGAGAAAGCCAGCGTGGCATCGTCGTAGTTCTTGAAAAACAGCAGACTTAGATTTTCGAGGAGCATTCAGTTTATAATTGATTTCTTTTTCCGTAATTTCGCAGCTAAACCCGTTCCGGGCCTTTTCGCCCAACATGCAAGGTACTTTTTATACCTGAGCATGCAACGGATAAAAACCAGATTAGATATTTACCCATGGCTACGAAAGAAAAGGCAAAAGCGAAGTCGTCGAAAGCAAAGGTACAGGCTGAGCCAAAGTTTTCAAAGGAAACATATATGTGGTGGTTCGAGAACATGAAACTCATCCGCCGCTTCGAAGAAAAAACCGGCCAACTTTATGGTCAGCAAAAAATTAAGGGTTTCTGCCACTTGTACATTGGCCAGGAGGCTTGTGTAGCTGGTGCAGTTACTGCCCTCGAGAAAGGCGATAAGTGGATAACCGCTTACCGCGACCACGCTCACCCGCTTGCCCTGGGCACTGAACCGGGTGCTGTAATGGCCGAAATGTTTGCCAAAGCTACTGGCTGCTCTAAAGGCAAGGGCGGCTCTATGCACATCTTCGATAAGGAAGTAAACTTTGTTGGTGGCCACGGTATAGTTGGCGGACAGGTGCCACTGGGTGCTGGTCTGGCATTTGCCGAGAAGTATAACAAAACAGGCAAGCTTTGCATTTGCTACATGGGCGATGGTGCGGTGCGCCAGGGTGCTTTCCACGAGGCACTTAACATGGCCATGACCTGGAAACTGCCTGTGATATTTGTAATTGAGAACAACGGTTACGCGATGGGTACTTCTGTAACGCGTACCTCAAACGTGCAGGATCTTTATAAACTGGGCTCTGCTTACGATATGCCTTCGTTCCCGGTTGATGCCATGAGCGTTGAGAACGTGCATACTGCTGTGGCGGAAGCTGCTGAGCGTGCCCGTGCCGGCGAAGGTCCAACTTTATTGGAGTTCAGAACTTACCGCTACAAAGGCCACTCTATGTCGGACCCAGCTAAGTATAGAACCAAAGAAGAACTGGAAGACTACAAAGGCCGCGACTCGATAGAATCTGTGGCAGCAACTATACTGAAAAACAAGTGGGCCACCGAAGAAGAACTGGAGCAGATAGACGAGAAAATAAAGGCAAGAGTAATGGATGCTGTTAAGTTTGCCGAAGATTCTCCTTACCCGGACCCATCTGAGTTATACACAGATATTTACGTGGAGCCGGACTACCCATACGTAATGGACTAAAATAATTTAGAATTAGGAATTAAAAATTATAAATTTGGTGTTCCGAAAGTAAGGACATCACTTTAAAAACGATTTTTAATTCCTACTTTTGAATTTCTAATTCAATTTAAACTAATGGCAAAAGAAACAGTACAGAAGCACAGCGAGTTTGAAGAGCTGGTTGAGAACCCGGATGCGTTGGCAGAACGCCTGACAACGGGTTCTGAGGATTTCGTAAAGAAGAATAAATCAACCCTGCTTGGTGTGTTTGCCGCCATTGCTGCTATTGTTGTAGCAGGATTTTTATACTATAACTACCGCACTACGCAAACCCAGGAAGCCCGTAACGCCATGTTCCAGGCAGTTTATTACTTCGAGCAGGACTCGCTGAATAAAGCCCTGAACGGCGATGGGCAATATAAAGGTTTATTAGCAGTTGCTGACGAGTACAGCGGAACAGATGCCGGAAACCTGGCTAACTTTTATGCTGGTGTAGCACTGTTAAAAGATGGTAAGTTTGCCGAGGCACAGCAACACCTGGAAGAGTTTGAATCAGATGATTATTTGTTGCAGGCACGCGCTTACAGCCTGATCGGTGATGCGTTACTGGAGCAGAACAAAAACAAAGAAGCCGCTGACCAATACGTAAAAGCAGCCAACCATAAGTCAAATGAGCAGTTCTCACCTCAGTACCTGATGAAGGCTGGTGTAGCTTACGAAACTGACAACAACTATAAAGCTGCTGTTGAAGTTTATGACAGGATCATAAAAGAATTTGTAACAGCCGCTGAAGTGAACGATGCTAAAAAATACAAGGCACGTGCTGAAGCACTTGCTGGTGGCGCTAACTAATTAACGCCCGGGTATAAACTATAAAAGCGCTTTTGTCTTTAATTATAAGGCAAAAGCGCTTCTTTTTTTATAACTGCCTTAAACTATAACTATAGTTCTATAGTCTACAGGCAGCAATCAACAATTAACAATCAGCAATTATAAAGCATGGCAACATCTTTAAAGAACCTGAACGATTACAATACCGCCACCTTCGCCGATATGGCTGATAAGAAATTTGGTATTGTTGTAGCCGACTGGCACAAAGACATTACCGATACCCTAAGCAACGGCGCTATCGAAACACTGTTAAAGCATGGCGCTCAGAAAGAGAACATTTTCCGTAACACCGTGCCGGGCAGCTTTGAGCTTACCTTAGGAGCCCAGTTTTTAGCGCAGCACGAGGAGATAGATGCCGTGATCTGTATTGGTGTAGTAATAAAAGGCGATACCAAGCACGACGATTATATAAACCACGCGGTAGCCAATGGCCTCACCAATGTATCGCTGAAGTATAACAAGCCGGTTGCGTTTGGTTTGGTTACTACAAATAACCTGGAGCAGGCCCTCGACAGAGCCGGTGGCAAGCATGGCAACAAAGGGGTAGAGGCTGCCGCAGCCGTTATTCATATGCTTAGCTTCTGATCAAAAGTATAAACCTTCCGCAGTTTGGTTTAATTTTTGCAATAAAGGTTAAAACATCGATCTGTAATATAGTTATAGTTCTGTAAGAGCTTAATTGCACGGAAAAGGTTGATACTGTGCACAAAAACAGGTGAAATAATAGAGGGCTGATAGTAAAGATTAAATAATCCTGTTATTTTTGCACCACTTTTATATAGGCCGGCTACTACCCCGGAATTTAAATAAGTAAACTAAATTTATACAACAGCTGTTAGGGATAACAACTGTAAACCAAAGAAAACAGACCCTTATAAGGTATACTTTTACAACGAGATGAATACGAACGAAGAGAAACAGCGTTACTCCAGAGAGGAGTTGTTGGAGTTTGAAGGAATCATAAACGAGAAGCTTACTAACGCCAAGAAGGAAGTAACTTTCATTAAAGAGACCCTGAGCCGCCGCAACGATACAGGCACAGACAACACAGCTTCGCCTACTAAAGTGCTGGAAGACGGTGCCGATACTGCTGAAAAGGAAAGCTTAAACCAGCTGGCTTCTCGCCAGATGAAGTTTATCCAACAGTTGGAGAACGCCCTTATCCGCATTAAAAATGGTACTTATGGTGTTTGTATAGTTACAGGTAAGCTTATCCCGAAAGAGAGACTGCGTGCCGTACCGCATACACAGCACACCATCGAAGCCAAATTACAGCGTAACGATTAGTATTTTTTACCCTTGAGTATCCTGCAGAATCATATTCAGGCACTGGTTTTTTGCGCCCAATCCCCGATAAGTATAGAGGAGATACAGCGCTGCCTTACTGAAGCATTACAGATGGAAGTGCTGGTAAGCGATGTGCTGGAAAGCGTAGAAGCTATAAACGAACAGTTGAACGATGCCGGTTTTGCCTTCCAGATCTATGCGATAGGAGGCGGTTACCAGTTTCTGACCAAACCTGAATACCAGGATACAGTAAGTGTATACCTCAAACAGAAATCAAAGAAAAAATTGTCAGCGTCCGCACTCGAGACGCTGGCAATTATTGCCTATAAGCAGCCTATCACCCGCAGCGGCTTAGAGCAGATACGTGGCGTTGGCTGCGATTATGCCGTCCAGAAACTACTCGAAAAGGACCTGATCGAGATAAAAGGAAAAGCTGATACCATAGGGCGCCCTGTGCTTTATGGCACCTCGCAGAAGTTTATGGATTACTTCGGCATTAACCACATAAAAGACCTCCCACAGCTAAAAGACTTTGCCGCCGAAGAGAATACAATCGGCGAAGTGGCAGATTAGCGAGATCACACAAATAATTTAATAGTACAGATTACTGCACATAAAGGTACAGTAGCGATACTGCATCGGTAACATACATAAAATGGCACAAGATAACGAAAGACCAGCCCGCGATAACGACGGAGAAGGTCGCAGAGAACGCAACCGCTTCTCAGATGAAAGACCACGCAACGACCGTGGCGAGAAAAAGATATTTAACCGCAGAGATAAGAACGAAAGTAACGACCGCCGCCCTTATAACTCCGACAGGAGAGAAGAAGGTGGCAGAAGATCGTTTGGTGAACGCCCGGAAAGACGTGACAACCGTGAAGGTGGTGAGCGTCGTCCATTTAATCGCGATGAACGTCGCGATAATACGGAGGGTGGTGAACGCCGTACTTTTAACCGTGCAGACCGCCGCGATAACCGCGAAGGTGGCGAGCGTCGCACTTTTAACCGCGATGATCGTAACGCAGACGGAGTAAAGAAATTCAGCTTTAACCGTAACCGCAACGAGTCGGATGACCGTGGTGAAGCTAAACCGCGCCGTGAAGAAGGCGACCGTCGCTCTTTTGGTGAAGACCGTGGCGAAGGCCGCAGGTTTGGCAACGAGCGTGGTGAGCGCAGACCAGCTGGCGATAGAAGAGAAGACACTCCTAAAAGATCGTTTGGTGAGCGCCCTGAAAGAGGCGAGCGCCGCGACTTCAATTCCGATCGCAGAGATGATCGTCGTGCTCCCCGTGAAGGCGGTGAGGAAAGACGCTCTTTCAAAAACGACCGTGGCGAAGGAGATCGCCGCCCATTCAACAAAGACCGCAGAGAAGGCGACCGTCGTCCGTTTAATAACGACCGCGATGACCGCCGCACTTTTAACCGCGATGACCGTGGCGAACGCAAAAGCTATACTTCAGATAAAAATGAAGGTGGCGAGCGTCGTAACTTCAGAGAAGGAGCACGCGAAGAAAGACCATACAGAAGAGACGACCGCAACGTTGAAGGCGATAAAAGATCGTTTAACAAAGATCGTGGTGGTAAATTCGAGAAAAGAGGCAACAGATCGAGCTACTCTAACCGCAACGCACAGGGCGAACGTGAGTTCGAGGCACCGAATTACAACATCAAGCATTACGAAAATAACCCACGCATAAAGAAAAGCAACCGCAAAGAGGAAGATGACGGAACGATCCGTTTGAACCGCTACATTGCGAATGCCGGCATTTGCTCCCGCCGTGAAGCTGATACGCTGATCGAATCGGGTGAGATTAAAGTGAACGGGCATGTTGTAACAGAGATGGGCTTTAAAGTGAAGCCGGAAGACTCAGTGCAATACGGCAAAAAGATACTGAACCGCGAAAAACTGGTTTATGTACTGCTGAACAAGCCAAAAGACTTCCTGACAACTACAGACGACCCGGAAGGCCGCAAAACCGTGATGAGCCTGGTAGAAAAGGCTTCGAAAGAGCGTATTTTCCCGGTTGGCCGCCTAGACCGCAACACAACAGGTCTGCTGCTTTTCACGAATGATGGCGAACTGGCCCAAAAGCTAACACACCCATCAAACGGTGTAAAAAAGATATACCAGGTAGAGCTGGATAAGCCGATCTCGAAGGAAGATTTCCTGAAAGTAGCGGAAGGCATAGAACTGGAAGACGGCAAAGCTGAAGTGGATGATGTAGCCCTGATAGGAGATACAAACCGTTTCCTGGGTTTAGAGATACATATTGGCCGTAACCGCATTGTTCGCCGTATTTTTGAGCACCTGGGCTACGAAGTAGTAACTCTGGACCGTGTACAATATGCAGGCCTGACCAAGAAAGACCTGCCACGCGGCAACTGGCGTTATATAAGTGAAAAAGAGCTTATTCGTCTGAAATATTTCGTTTAGAACATGCAAAGCATCGCGATAGACGCAGGCAACACCGGCACAAAGTATGGTATTTTTGAGGGCGATAACCTTGTAACGCAAGGTTATTTCCGGGGAGTTGAAAACATTCCGGCAGAAATAAAGAACTATACTTTTAAAGATGCCATAGTTGCGAGCGTAGCCGCCGATGCTGACGCATACATAACAGGGCTGTCTGTAAGCGGTACAACTATAAAGTTGTCTGCGCAGACAGCTTTGCCTGTTATAAACAACTATAAAACACCGGAAACGCTGGGTGCCGACCGCATTGCAGCAGCAGCTGGCGCTAACTTTTTCTTTCCGGGGCGCAACTGCCTTATTTTTGATGCCGGTACCTGCATCACCCACGAGTTTGTAACAAGCCAGGGTACTTACGAAGGTGGCGGCATAGCACCGGGATTGCGCATGAAATTAAAGGCCCTTCATACTTTTACCGAGCGTCTGCCGTTAGTAGAGCAAATCTCTCAAAACTTTCCGGTAACAGGTAAAACCACACAGGAGTCTATTTTAAGCGGCGTATTGGCCGGCACTATAGCCGAACTGAACGGGCTAATTGAATATTATAGCCAGACAGCACCTGATTTGGTGGTTATACTTTGCGGTGGCGACGCAGGATTTTTTGAAAGTAAATTAAAAGGACGCATCTTTGTAATTCCTGAATTAGTCTTAATCGGGCTCCACAGAATATTGACACATAATGTATAAACCACTTCGCGCCTTGCTTTTTGCGGCTGTGCTATGTTTAGGTTACTCCGCACAAGCTCAGAATATCAGCAACACTCCATATTCCAGATACGGCTTAGGCGAGTATAACCATAACACAGGTAACATCCGGAATGCCGGTATGGCCAATACAGGTATCAGTGCAGCAAATGCGTACCAGATAAATACCACCAACCCGGCTCTGTTATACTATAACAGCCTTACATCTTTTGAGATCGGGATTGCAGGCGAGCAAAAAAAATTAGAGAACGCGAACAGATCGAACAAAGGCGGAACAGCTAACCTGTCTTCTATTTCATTATCTGTACCGATCGCCCGTTTCTGGACAACTGCACTTAGCCTCCGCCCTTACAGCGATGTTTCCTATTCAGTTTCGTCGCAAACAAGCCTTACTCCTGAGGATGTGGTAACTACATCGTACCGCGGAGAGGGTGGCCTTTCAGAGCTATACTTTGGGCATGGCGTCCGGATAACAAAAGGCTTAACTATAGGTGGTAGCGTATCTTACCTGTTTGGTACTATCATTAAAGAGTCGGTAACATCTATTAAAAACGATAGCCTTGATACTAGCCTGGATATAGAAGAAGTAGCATACAGCGAAAAAACAAAGTATAACGACCTGCTTTTCAGAGCAGGGGCTAACTATAGAGCAAAGCTGAAAGACAAATTGTTTTTAAGTGCAGGTGCTGTTTATACGTTGAGTACAGATATGAGCGCAGAGCGCGATGCCGGTTTTATGCGACGTACCAAATTCGGGACTGTAATTACCGATGGTATGTTTGCCGATAGCTCGGACAGTAAAGTTCTGTTACCATCAAGCTTTAGCGCAGGTATAAGTATAGATAATGGTTCTAACCTGACGTTTGCAGCAGACTTCTATACCCAGAAGTGGTCAGATTTCAGAAACTTTAATGACGAGGCCGAACTGGTTGATAGCTACCGTATAAATGCGGGTGCAGAATATACACCGGATGCAAACTCGGTAGGTAACTACTTTGAGCGTATTACTTACCGTGCAGGTTTATACTTTGGCAATGCTCCTTACGAGATAAATGATGAGCAGATAAAAGATAAAGGCATAACAGTAGGTGCTACGTTTCCATTTGGCAGATCGACGATATACGACATGTACCAGCTGAACACAGCATTTGGTTATGGCGTGCGCGGCACCACCGATAACGGCCTTGTGCAGGAAAATTATTTCCAGTTTAAGGTAGGCGTAACTATAAACAGCCGCTGGTTTATTAAGCGCCGCCTGGAGTAACATTATCGCCTGAAAATATCAGATACAGAAAAGGCCGTTTAATAGCGGCCTTTCTTTTATTATAGGCTTTAGACGAGAGGATATTTACACAATCGCATAAAATTTGCTAAATTCACAGAAACCATACTTTATAACATGAGCATAAAAGGATGGCTGCACTTAAGCTGGGTATTGGTATTGTTGCTAAGCACTGCCTGCAATAAAGAACTGAAAGACCCGGATAAGGAAGTGAAGTATAACGGACCGATAATAGAGAACAGGGACGTGTTTACACTGTACAGCGACTCGGCTAAGCTAATGGTGCGGCTGAAAGCACCTGTGCAGCAGGAGTTCGAACGTGGTGATGGCGTTTTTCCGGAAGGCTTTCATGTAGAGTTTATGCAGCAGGAAGGTACGGTAACATCTACTATGGAGGCCAATTATGGCAGGCAGGAGAAAAGCAAGGACCTATACTTTGCCAGGGGCGATGTAAAAGTGAATAACCTTGTAAAAAAGGAGAAGCTCGAAACCGAAGAATTATACTGGGACCGCCGCCGCCGCCGGATATACACAGATAAATTTGTGAAAATAACAACCCCGAACCGGGTAATAACAGGCCAGGGGCTGCGCTCCGATCAGAATTTTGAAAACTATACGATACAGAAAATAACAGGCGTATTCGACCTGGAAGAATAATGAACCCAAAGCTTATAAATACCATTTTATTGTCGTTGGCATTCGTGACCTTGATAATAGGTGTGCACCGCAGTATAGAAGAAAGTATAGCTGCCAATTACTGGATATTTATGATAACGCTGGTATTGTTTATGGTTTACAGGCACCGTAAAAAGAATACCAAGGCCTGATTTCGGCTATAGAATCCCATGATAGAACCTCAACAGATTTTACTGTTACTTATAGGGCTGCTGCTATCGGCGTTCTTCTCGGGCATCGAGATGGCGTTTATGGCTGCTAATAAGCTGCAGATAGAACTGAGCGAGAAGAATGGTGCGCTTTCGGGGCGTATACTTTGGCACCTGCTAAAGAACCCTGCCAAGCTTATGGGCACAGCGCTGATAGGTAATACGCTGGCATTGGTGCTTTATGGTTTTGCCATTGCCGGCGTGCTGCATACCTGGCTTACCAGCGTTTTCCCGGACCAGATGCAGTACGACCTGCTTATATTGCTGGTGCAGGTTACAGTTGCATCGTTGGTGGTGCTGCTTACAGCCGAGTTTTTGCCACGTAGCCTTTTTGTAATTAACCCGAACCGTATGCTGCAGGTGCTGGCGCTGCCTATCCTGTTGTTTTATTACCTGCTTTACCCGGTAGTTTTTGTTATAGTTAGCCTGAGCAAGCTGGTAGCCGAAAGGTTATTCAAGATCGAGTTCCAGGACCAACGGCCTGTTTTTGGTTTCACCGACCTGAACGCATACATAAAGAATCGCTTATACCACCCCGAACAGGATAATGCCCCTGAGGTAGATGCAGAAATATTCCATAACGCGCTGGAGTTTAAAACTATAAAAGTACGGGAGTGCATGGTGCCCCGCACCGAAATAGAAGCCATAGAAGTAGATGACCCGGTAGATGAGCTGCGCGAAGCATTTATTAACACAGGGCATTCTAAAATACTGGTGTACCGCGATAACATCGATAATATTATAGGTTATTGCCACCAGCTCGATATGTTCAAGCAACCGCAGAAGATATCGGATATACTGTCGGTGGTAAGTTTAGTGCCTGAAAGTATGCTGGCCAGTGAGCTGTTCGTACGTTTTGTAGCAGAGCGCCGCAGTGTGGCCGTTGTGCTCGATGAGTTTGGTGGCACGGCAGGTATAGTGACAGTGGAAGATGTGATAGAAGAAATTTTTGGGGAGATCGAAGACGAATATGACCTGAATGATGCCCTGCTCGAGCATGCTGTTCCTGAAAAAGGGATTTATGTTTTGAGCGCGCGCCACGAAATAGATTACCTGAACGATAAGTATGAGCTTGGCCTTCCGGAAGGCGATTACGAGACGCTGGGCGGCTTTATTTTTTCAGAAGTCGGCGAAATTCCCTCTCCGGGCGACATCGTAAAGTACCCGCCATTTAAAATAACCATACTGGCAATGGACGAAAACCGCATAAACACGGTGCGCCTTGTTAAAAGCTTAGATTTTCAGGCAGATACAACGCGCTAAACAGAATGGTAAAAATTTTGAATTTTAGCTCGATTAACCTTATTTTGCACAATCCTTTTTATAAGTTAAACAGATAATGGCATTAATTAACAAGATTAGAGAGAAGTCTGGTTGGGCGGTAGGCGCCATTGCTATAGGGCTTGGTATATTTGTAGTAGGCGGCGACCTGCTCGGACCAAACTCAAGGCTACTTGGTAACAACGCAAACGAGATTGGCGAAATAGCTGGCGAAACAATTGATTACCAGGAGTTTGATGAAGTATTTCAGCAACTGAGAGCTAATTATGAAGGCCAGAGCGGCAGAGCAGCTAACGAAGGCGAGATGGCCATGCTGCGCGAGCAAGCCTGGAACCAGCTGATCTTTAAGATTGCTTTAGAGTCGGAATATGAGCGCTTAGGTATAGCTGTATCAGAAGACGAACTGTTCGACATGGTACAGGGTAACAACATACACCCGGCCGTACGCCAGGCATTTACTAACCCTCAAACCGGCGAGTTCGACCGCAACCAGGTAGTAGAGTACCTGAAGAACATGACGCCAGCCGACAGACCAATGTGGGTTAACTTTGAGCAGGGTATTGCTACAGACCGCGTACGTACACTCTATAATAACCTGCTTACCAAGTCGGTTTATGTAACTACAGCTGAGGCTAAGAACTTCTTTAACGCACAAAATGCTTCGGCATCAGTTAAAGTATTGTATGTGCCTTACTTCACTATTTCTGATTCGACTATAAAAGTAACTGATGCGCAGCTGAAAGATTTTTATGAGCGCAACAAAGAGCTTTATAAAGTAGAAGCTGGCCGTAACATCGAGTTTGTTTCTATTCCGGTTAACGTTTCTGCAGACGACAGCCTGTCGCACCAGGAAGAGATTGCCAGCGTAGCACAGCAGTTTGCAACTGTGGAGAACGACTCAGCTTTCGTGAATGCGAACTCTGACCGCCCGTTTGACGGCACTTACCTGACACCTGGCGACCTGCCACAGGAACTGCGCACCGAGCAACTGGTAGAAGGCAAAGTATACGGCCCTTACACTACAGACGCATCATACGCACTATACAAAGTAGTTGATATAAATGACAGTGGTAAGAGTGCTGCAAAAGCCAGCCACATCCTTATCAAGCCAGAAAACGATACCCCGGAAGCTAAAGCAGCCGCTAAAACAAAAGCTACTGACATCCTGAACCAGATCAGAAATGGTGCTGACTTTGCAGAGATGGCACGTGAGCATGGCAGCGACGGTACAGCTTCTACCGGAGGTGACCTGGGTTGGTTTGAAGAAGGCCGTATGGTGGAGCCGTTCGAGAAAGCTGTATTTGCGTCGTCAAAAGCAGGTTTACTGCCAAACGTAGTGGAAACTGATTTCGGTTACCATATTATTAAAGTTACAGAGCCTAAAACAAGCCGTTCTTATAAAATAGCTGCCGTACAGCGTACATTAGAGCCAAGCGAATCATCACGCGATATGTCTTATGCAACTGCGGATGAGCTTGCAGGTACAAGCGGAAGCATTCAGGAGTTTAAAGACAATGTAGCCAAAGATCAGTCTCTGGAAATACAGGAAGTAAAAGAGATCGGTAAAAACAACATACTTGTTGGTCCGCTTAACAACGCACGTGAGATCGTACGTTGGGCTTATGCTGAAGACACAGAAGTTGGTGACGTATCGCCGGTATTCGAAATTGAAGACCAGTTTATAGTTGCTGTGCTTACAGGTGAGCGCGAAAAAGGCTATGCCAGCATCGAGAACGTACGCGAAGAACTGACCGCTGCCGTTCGTAGCGAACTAAAAGCTAAGCAGATCATGGAGAAACTTCAGCAGAACAAAGGCAACGTAGACCAGATGGCAGCAGCTTACGGTCCGGATGCAATGGTTAGAACTGCTGATGACGTAACACTTGCTTCAGGAACTATACCTGGTATCGGCCTGGAGCCGGTTGCTGTTGGTAAAGCTTTCGCCTTGAAGCCAGGTGCAACAACAGCTCCTTTCGAAGGCAACGGTGGTGTTATAGTTGTAGAACTGACCAACCTGACACAAGCTCCTGAAGTAACAGACCTTTCTGGTGTGAAACAGCAGCTGGTGAACATGCGCTCATCTAACGTTGAGACAAGAGCATTCGATGCCATTAAAGAAAAAGCAGATATTAAAGACAACCGCGTTAAGTTTTTCTAAGCTTAATTTAGTTGTAAACTATAAAACAGCCGTTCTGGAAACAGGGCGGCTGTTTTGTTTTACAGGCTGGCGAAATAAAGTATAAATAACCTCCACCCAAGTATAAAAAGCTATATCAACTTTAAGCTAACTTTCGTTTTAAGTAAACCTATGGCGCTGATCAAAAAAATATACCTGCTGCTTACTTTATGCTTGCTGTCGGCAACTATAAGCTTTGCCCAAACCCAGGACCTGGAGCTGGCACGTGCCTATTTTAATAAAGGGGAGTACCAGAAAGCGGAAGAACTATATAGTAAAATTATAAATGACAAAAGGTTGTTCCAGTTAGCTTACCCCGACTACCTGAAGACACTGATAGCGCTCCGCAACTATAAAGAGGCTGAAAAGCTGGTAAAACGAACTATAAAGCAGTACCCGGATAACTATACTTTTGAAGTAGACCTGGGTAAAGTATACCAGGCAGCCGGCGATAAAAGTGCAGCCGAAAAGCAGTTTAACCGCCTGGTGCAACAAACCACTACCGATAACACAATAGCAGTTGCAAGCGCTTTCCTGCAAAACGACCTCTTTGATTATGCTGAAAAGGTTTACCTGCGGGGCCGCGAACTTAGCAAGAACCCGCTGGAACATAACCGCTCACTAATTGCGCTTTATACTTATCAACAGAAAAATGAAGCGCTTGTGCCCGAGGTGCTAAACCTGCTACAGGAAAACGAAGCCGAAATAAGCTATGTGCAGAACATGCTGCAAAATAGCCTCCGCGAAGAAAAAGCCATGGACGCCCTGGAAACGGAATTGATAAAAAGAGTACAGGAGCACCCGGATAGGTTAGGTTATAACGAGCTGTTGGTTTGGCTATACGTGCAGCGCCTCGATTTTTATAGTGCTTTGATGCAGGCCCGGGCTGTTGATAAACGGTCGAGGAGTGGTGGCACGAAAGTAATGGAACTTGGTGCGATCAGCCTTAAAAATAAAGATTACGAGAGCGCCATTGAAGCTTACGAATACATTGTGAACGAATATCCGGAAGGTCCATATTACCTGGTAGCACGTCAGCGCCTGATAAATGCTCGTGAGGAGCAGGTGCAAAACACATTCCCGGTTGATAATGAAAAGATAAGGGCTTTAATAGCAGACTATGACGCGCTGCTGGCCGAAGTTGGCAGGCATGCCGCAACAGCCGAGGTGTTGCAACACATGGCAAACCTGTATGCTTTTTACCTGGATGAAAAAGACAAAGCCACCGCACTGCTGCAGGAAGCGATTGACATGCCACGCGCTAACCCCCAACTGGTAGCGGAAAGCAAGCTGACATTAGGCGATATATACTTATTGAAAGGCGAACCCTGGGAAGCAACGCTATTATACTCGCAGGTAGAAAAATCGCATAAAGACACACCTATAGGTTATGAAGCCAAGTTAAGGAACGCCCGGTTAAGTTATTATAAAGGAGATTTTGAGTTAGCCCAGGCGCACCTGGATATACTTAAACTGGCTACAAGCCGCGAAATAGCCAACGATGCCATGGACCTGAGCCTGCTGATAACAGACAACACCGGCCTGGATACGTCGACTACAGCAATGGAAGAATACGCCGCGATCGAGTTAATGGTATTTCAGAATAAGTATGATAAAGCGCTCAGCAGCCTGGATGGGATGTTAAAGAAGTATAACGGGCATAGCTTAACAGATGAGATCTATTATCAGAAAGCTGCGATACATGAGCGCACCGGGAATTTTGCTGAAGCGATCAGTAACCTACAAAAAATAGCTGAGAACCCGCAATACGACATCTTAAGTGACGATGCGCTGTATAAAATGGCCTTTATATACGAAGAGAGCCTGAATGAACCTGAAAAAGCAAAACAACTCTACAACGACCTGTTAGTAAAACACCAGGGCAGTATTTACACCGCCGAAGCCCGCAAACGTTTCCGTAAGCTTAGAGGAGATACTGTTAATTAAAGTATAGTTTGTGGTTGAATGCTGAGCAAATGAATTTGTTAGAATACACCCTTGCCTTCTCTGGCGCCGGTATCTAACCGGTGACGTAAAGTGGGTGCGAGTCTCCAGACTCGCTTTTGTTCCATTGCCTATCTCTGTCCTTCCGAGGAGGGGAATTTCGTCTCTTGCTGGAGTTGTAGTTTTATAGTTGCTGCTGGTCCAACCACCCCTAACCCCTCCTTATCTAAGGCGGGGAATTTTCTGCTGGTGCTATAGTTAAGGTTATAGTTTTATAGTTGCAGCCTAAACACCCCTATGAGCTTTGCTCGCAAGTTTCGAACTCCCGTTCTCACTTGTCCTCAAGGGGACAGTTCTGCTGCTACTTTTTCACTAGTTATTGTTCTATAGTTTACGATATTGAGCGGACAGGCCGCGACCTGTACCTATGGAAATATAACTACGATAAAGGTCGAAGCTTATAGTATAAATTATAGTTAAGTGGTGGCTATGAGAAGGATATCAGTCTTTGGGTTGAGCGCCTTTGATTTGTTGCGGTGCCGCAGGCAATCCGAGGTACGAGGATAGCAAGAAAGCAGCAGCGCGATGCCCGAAAACGAGGCCTCGCGGCCTAGAGCGCATAAAGCCAACTATAAAACTGTAGGCAAGTAGAGCTCCCAGGATAAAAGAATACTATGAAAGTATTGCTAGCTTCAAGTAACGATAGACTTCAACTATGAGCTGAGATAGATTTCTCGTTAAGACTCGAAATGACAAAAGGGTAAACTATAGAACATATAAGATTTCTCGACTGACGCTCGAAATGGCAATAGAGATATTACAGGATGTATAAAATCCTTATACCAACCCAGCTCTTTTGAAATCACATCTTAACAATACTAAAAAAGCCCAGATAGCACGTTAGCTAAAGAAAAGGAAGAGGATAAGAATAAAGACGAGGAAGAACCCATACATGAGCAGGTCCAGCGAGTAGTCCTTATACTTGTCATATAAATGTCTTAGTCGTTTCATGCAGGTAACTGATTTGTCGGTGCAAAAATACATAATTTAAGCAGACCCCGGTTAATCGGGGCTTAAGTGGCAAGCCAAAACCTGTATAATTTGGTTACCTTTGCACCGGAACTTTAGCAAGGCCGAAGCAGATATGGAGAAAAGGTGGGTATTTAAAGAAGAGGCGCCCGAAGAGGTAGTGCAACAACTGGCAGATAGCTTAAAAATAAGCACAACGATAGCCGGTATACTTTGCCAGCGCGGTATTTGTACATTCGAAGAAGCTAAAACCTTTTTTCGCCCCTCCCTGGATGATCTGCACGACCCATTTCTGATGAAGGACATGGCGGAGGCAGTTGACAGGCTGACGGAGGCCCTGCACCGCTCCGAAAAGATACTGGTTTACGGCGATTATGATGTAGACGGCACCACCTCCGTTGCTTTAATGTATGGCTTCCTGCGCAATTACACCCACCAGATCGAGTTTTACATTCCGGATAGGTATAAGGAAGGCTATGGCATTTCGACGGCTGGAATAGAGTACGCTGCTGAAAATGGTTTTAACCTGATCATAAGCCTGGACTGTGGTATTAAATCAGCTGATAAAGTGGCCCTGGCAAGTAGCTATGGGATCGATTTCATTATCTGCGACCACCACTTACCTGACGACGATATTCCGCAGGCAGTAGCTGTGCTGGACCCTAAAAGACCGGATTGCCTTTACCCTTACAAAGAGCTGGCCGGTTGTGGTGTTGGATTTAAGCTACTCCAGGCATTCTGTATTCAGAATAGTATAGCGCCTGATGTGCTGTTCAATTTCCTGGATCTGGTTGTGGTAAGTATAGCTGCGGATATAGTACCTATAACCGGCGAAAACCGTGTGTTGGCTTATTACGGGCTGCAACTGCTAAACGGACCCGGCCCGATGCGACCTGGTTTGGAAGCACTGCAGGAACTGGCTGGTATTACCGGTGAGATGGATGTGAACAGTATTGTGTTTGGCTTTTCGCCACGCATAAACGCAGCAGGCCGCATGGGCGATGCTAAAAACTCTGTTCGGATGTTGTTGGCCCAAACGAAGGAAGAAGCTTTCCGGATGGCCGATATCATAAACGAATCGAATAAAGAGCGCCGCACTAAAGACTCTAACATTACCAAAGAAGCGCTGCAGATGATCGAGGAAGATGATTTTCTTCGGAATTCCAACTCTACAGTATTATATAAAGAGACCTGGCATAAAGGGGTGATCGGGATAGTGGCTTCTCGTTGTATAGAAAAATATTACCGTCCAACTATAATCCTGACCGAGTCTAATGGGAAAGCATCGGGTTCTGCACGATCCGTGCATGGGTTTAACGTGCATAGTGCCATCGAAAGCTGTGCCGACCTGCTGGACCAATATGGCGGACACATGTATGCGGCAGGTTTAACGTTGCCCGTAGAGAATATCCCGGCTTTCCGGGAGCGGTTTGAGCAGTTTGTTACCAACGTAATAACCGAAGATCAGAAAACCCCGCAAATAGTGATCGATGCTCAGATAGAGTTTGGACAGATCACCCGCAATTTCTTTAATATTATAAAGCAGATGGAGCCGTTTGGTCCAGGCAATATGCGCCCGGTATTTGTTTCGGAATGCGTTTACGATACTGGTAGTGTGCGTGTAGTAGGCGAAACCCATTTAAAACTGCGCCTTACCCAGGATGGCTATACCTGGTTTGATGCCATTGCCTTCGGCTTCGGAGAGCTATACCCACGAATTTCAAAAGGTATTCCTTTTGATGTGTGCTACAGTATAGAAGAGAACAATTACAGGGGAAACATCACTACCCAGCTTCAGATAAAAGATATCCGTTTCAGATAAAAAAGAAAGCCTTTACAGTTAAGTAAAGGCTTTCTTTTTATAGTTTAAGTCAGCTTATGGTTGCGGAAACTTGTGTCTGAATTTTAGCAACGGCTTCTCAATGTCGTGGGCGGTAGCCAATTCCGGCAGGCAAAGTTCGCTAAGCTTATCCATGTCGCCGGCAAAAAAGTTTATATCTACATCTGAGTTTATACCTGCCACAGAACCCCGGTCAGTAAATTGCCAGAACATCCAGCTGTCGGTGTGATGTATCTCAGGTTGCACCGGGCTGTAGCGCGCAATCCAGAAATGATACTCTGTAAAGTGGCCCTGCAAATAACGGCGATAGAAGTTCTGACCAGTATAGATGATCGGTTTTACACCATAGTACTTCGTAACAGCCTCGAGCCAGATCTTTACTTTTGCTCTCAGCTCGCGTGGGCTCATACCTTTCTGGGCAACTTCTACATCCAGCACCGGAGGCAGGTCGCCGGGAGCCAGCGTTACAGTACTTGTAAAAAGCTTTATCTGATCTTCTACAGGAGCTTCGGGCTTAAAGAAATGGTAAGCACCACGCTTAATACCATGGCGGCGGGTCTCTTCCCAGTTGCGCTCAAAAAATGGGTCTAAGCGGAAGTCGCCTTGTGTAGCTTTGACAAAAGCGAAGGTAACGCCAGCTTCTTTTACCTGCATCCAATCTACTTCTTTCTGCCATCTCGAAACATCGATGCCTTTAAGGGAGTTAGTATTTTTAGTAGTGTTTTCACCGTTAAACTCAATGGCAGGAGTTAACGCATTTTCGGCATGAATGGTATTATACCCAGTAGCTGCCGACAACCATAGTAGGCCTGTTAAAGCAGCATGCTTGCTAACTGATTGAAGTAGAGGTAGCATCATAAAAAGATAATTGGCTAAAAGTCTTTTTAAATTAAATAACTATTTGCTGATATACAAGCTTTAGAGGTAACTTCTATAAAAATTGTTTTTCAAGCTAAATTGTACAAAATCTATAGTTAGCCAATGCAACACCAGAAGCATCGATAAAAGTTGCACCTTTGCTACATGATGTGATAAATATGTAACTTAGCCACATGATACTCAGAGCAGAACATCTATTTAAAAAGTATAAATCGCGCCATGTAGTTAACGACGTAAGCGTGGAAGTGAACCAGGGCGAAATTGTTGGTTTGCTGGGGCCGAATGGTGCCGGAAAAACTACCTCTTTCTACATGATCGTGGGGTTGGTGAAGCCAAATTCGGGAAGTATATTCCTTGATACAGAGAATATTACAGATTTACCGATGTACCAGCGTGCTAAACGTGGCGTTGGTTACCTGGCCCAGGAAGCTTCAGTTTTCAGGCAGCTTACCGTGGAGGAAAATATCCTGGCTGTGCTGGAAATGACGAACAAAACAAAGCAGGAACAGCACGAGAAGGTAGAAGAACTGCTGGAAGAATTTTCGTTAACGCATGTGCGGAAAAATAAGGGCATTGTGCTGAGTGGTGGCGAGCGCCGGCGAACCGAAATTGCCCGGGCACTGGCCGTTGACCCAAAGTTTGTATTGCTAGATGAACCTTTTGCCGGCGTTGACCCGATCGCGGTGGAGGAAATACAAAGTATAGTTGCCAAACTAAAGAGCAAAAATATTGGCATCCTGATAACAGACCACAACGTAAACGAGACCCTGTCTATTACAGACCGCGCTTACCTGCTGTTTGAAGGTAAAATACTGAAAGCAGGAACTGCTGAAGAGCTAGCTGCCGACGAGCAGGTACGCCGCGTTTATCTGGGTAAACACTTTGAGTTGAAACGTAAGGTTTAGGCTTAATTGCTGAAGGCTAAATGGTTTAATTGTTAAATGTTTATTTAACAGGGATGTTTATGGAAGAGAAAAAATACCTTAAACTGAACGACATTGAAGCTTACAGAATCAGTTATAAGCTAAGTAATCATATCTGGGATATTGTTATGAACTGGAGCCGTTTTGCTCAGAACACGTTAGGAGAGCAATATGTAACTGCTGCCGATAGTATTTCAGCCAATATTGCGGAAGGTTTCGGCAGATATGGCAAAAAAGATAAGATAAAGTTTTATCGTTATGCGCAGGGTTCTATGTACGAATCGTTTGATTGGACAGAGAAAGCCAAAGCGCGCAATCTGATATCGAAAGAAGAGTACCATCTCATAATCGGCGAATTGAAAAAGTTGCCAATAGCCATGAATAGTCTTATCAAATGGACAAACAACACATTAGCCATTTAACCCTTAACAATTTAGCCATCAAGCGTTGGAAATAATAAATTCAATTGTAACCTGGGTAATGAAGAAGCGGATCCATGATATTGATCTGTTTCGGAAATATCCGCATGAGGTGCAGCAGGAACTGTTCCAGAGCCTGATTTCGAAAGCGAAAGGAACAGAGTGGGGAAAGAAGTATGGTTACGGCGACGGGCTTTCGGTAAGGGAGTTTCAGGAGCGGGTGCCGGTTACGACTTACGAAGAGCTATACCCATACATTGAGCGCGTAATGAAGGGCGAGCAAAACCTGTTGTGGCCAAGTAAAATAGATTGGTTTGCCAAGTCGTCGGGTACAACAAACGCCCGCAGCAAGTATATACCTGTCAGCCCCGAAAGTCTCGAAGACTGCCATTACAAAGGCGGCAAGGATATGCTGTCTATCTACGTAAACCTTTACCCGGATACGAAACTGTTTACTGGTAAAGGGCTAAGTATAGGAGGGAGCCACCGCCCAAGCGAGCTGAATGCTAAAGTTAATTGCGGCGACGTGTCGGCGGTAATTATGCAGAACCTGCCTATCTGGGCGGAGGCCATGCGCACGCCGCCGCTAAAAGTAGCCCTGATGGATAAGTGGGAAGAGAAGATAGAGAAGATGGTAGAACTGACCGTGCAGGAAAACGTGACCAGCCTGAGCGGAGTGCCTACCTGGACCTATGTTTTGTTAAAGCGCATTCTGGAAGTTACCGGTAAAAATAATGTGCTGGAAGTATGGCCAAACCTAGAGCTATTTACGCATGGTGCTGTAGCTTTTGGCCCCTATCGCCAGATGTTCCGTGATATTATCCCGTCTGATAAAATGAACTACCTGGAAGTATATAATGCTTCGGAAGGGTTTTTCGGGATACAAGATCAGGCCGGGACCGAAGATGAAATGCTGCTGATGCTGGACTATGGTGTATACTATGAGTTTATACCTGTTGACCAGTTTGAAGAAGAGAATCCTAAAACGCTGACGCTGGACCAGGTAGAACTTGGTAAGAACTACGCTATTGTTATCTCAACAAATGCGGGCCTGTGGCGCTATAAAATTGGTGATACGATACGTTTTACCAGTCTTAGCCCATATCGCATAAAAATATCCGGTCGTACGAAGCACTTTATAAATGCCTTTGGCGAAGAAGTTATAGTTGAGAACGCAGAAGCTGCTATTACAAGCGCTTGCCAGGCCACTGATGCGGTTATCTCTAACTTTACAGCTGCACCTATTTACATGGAAAGCGGCAAACGTGGCGGCCACGAATGGCTGATAGAATTTGAGAAAGAGCCAAATAACCTGCAGCAGTTCACGAAGGTTTTAGACGAGTCGTTGCGTGAGATAAATTCTGATTACGACGCTAAACGGCAGAACGATATTGCCTTGCAGGAACCTATAGTTCACATTGCCCCTGAAGGCACTTTTATGAACTGGCTCCGCGATAAGGGCAAAATGGGCGGTCAAAATAAAATACCACGCCTCAGCAACTCCCGCGAGTACCTGGAAGAAATTATGCAGGTAAACGGGCTTTAAATTTAAGTTAAACTTGCGACATAAATAAAATGAAGAGCCCCGGCAGGTTTATACTTGCCGGGGCTCTTCATTTTAAAACTATACTATATCTTGTTAGCTATAATTTGTAACTATAGCAGTTACATAAGCTGATAAATGGCTGCAAATAGTCCCAGACCAAGTATAAATAAGAGTATAATGTTTGCTACTACCGGAATTTTCTTGTCTCTGGTAGCTTTGTAACTAACTATATTTCCTGTAACAAGGCCAAGGAGTAAGACATTTATAAAGGTTAAGCCCTTATTTAATACACTCCATGTATTTCTTATCTCTATAGTCATAGTTTATAAATTGGATATAGCTGAAAAATACGCTGTATGATTCCGGTTTCAAAATATAGCGTTATCTAAATGCTGCTACTCCAGGAAGCTACTCAAAATACTGCCTTCTTTTTTCGCGTTTTCGCCGTGTGGCATCAACGCTTGTATAAGTTTCTTAACCGGCATAGATTGTAGCCAAACGCGGCCTGTACCACGCAGTGTAGCCAGGAATAAACCTTCGCCGCCAAATATCATCGATTTTAAACCACCGGCACGCTGCACGCTAAAATCTATACCTTCCTCGAAAGCAACTACGCAGCCAGTGTCTACTCTCAGGGTTTCGTTATTTAGCTGCTTCTCAACTATAGTTCCGCCGGCATGTATAAAGGCCATGCCATCGCCTTGCATGCGCTGAAGTATAAAACCCTCGCCACCCAAAAAGCCTGCGCCTAAACGTTGGTTAAAATGGATACTAAGCTTTGTGCCCAGGGCCGCTGCCAGAAATGCATCTTTCTGCGTAATTAAGCTGCTGTTGCGCATGGTTCTGAGGTCCACGGGAAGTATAGTGCCCGGGTAGGGGGCCGAAAAGGCAACATGGCTTTTGCCGTGCCCGCGGTGCGTAAAATGCGTCATAAACAACGACTCGCCGGTAATAAGGCGGCTACCAGCCGATACCAGTTTTCCTAAGAAGCCCTGGCTTGGGTTTGAGCCGTCGCCCATCTTGGTCTCGAATTCGATGCCTTCTTCCATGTAAACCATAGCGCCGGCTTCGGCTATTACAGTTTCATTTGTGTCGAGCTCTATTTCCAGTACCTGAATGTCGTTGCCAAAAATTTTGTGGTCTACTTCGTGCGAGTTTCTCATAGTTAGTATGGTTAGGTTAGTTATAGTAGCAAGTTAAGAAATCAGCAAATAAATAGCCTCACAACAAAAGCTATAGTTTATTCTTCCTCGTCGTCTTCGTCATCAGCAGTGCTGCCTTTCTTTTTCCTTAGTTTTGGCAGGTCGTCTTCTGCGTCGGTCACAGCATTTGTGCCGCGTACAAAGTCCTCGTCGGTTTCTTCAACTTCTTCGCCTTCCTCAACGTGGTATTCGTCATCTTCCTCGCGCTTGGCTTTTTCGGCAGCATCGCGCTTCAGTAGCTTTTTATCGTCCACGTTCTTGTTCAGGAACTCGTTTATCTTGTCGATACTATAGTTTGATATGATCTCGCCGTGCTCGTTTACCTTTATCTCGAAGCCTTCGAGGTCTTTATGCACTTTAGATTTTTTTTTGCTCTTATCGGGTTTCTTGTTTCGGGCCATAGTTTTATAGTTTATACTTACCTGTTGTATAAGTATAAAAAGGTAAATAGTTGCAGCCAATAGCTTTAGCCTATAGTATAGCCCAACAAAAAAGGCTGACCCGTTCCCGGATCAGCCCTCTGAAATTATACTTTTATGCGGCTACTACGCTGCGATATACTTGTTAAGTTTAGTAATGGCAGTATCGATACGGTTTATAGTTTCGTCACGTCCAATTACTTCTATGATCTGCATCAGGTCTGGGCCGGCTTCGGCACCGGTTACGGCAAGGCGTAGTGCCTGCATTACCTGGCCTATCTTCATGCCGTGGCGCTCCAGTATACTAGTCAGCAATTCCTTCACCGAGTCAGCATTAAAGTCAGCTATAGTTGGCAATTCGTTCTTGAAGTCCTCAAATACTGCTACCGATTGTGCGTTCCACTTTTTAGAAGCAACTTTCTCATTATACTCTTCCGGAGTTACAAAGAAATAAGCAGCTTCTTTCCAGAAATCCTGCGGGAAGCTTACACGCTCCTTCATCAAGCCGGCAACTTTTTCGGCTTTTTCCGGGGTGCAGTTTATGTTGTGCTCTTCCAGCGCTTTAAGCAGGTAGCCTGCCAGTTCGTTGTCTGGCTTTGCGCGCAGATATTGCTCGTTAAACCAGCGGGCTTTCTGTATATCGAAACGTGTACCTGATTTACCGATACGCTCAACAGTAAATTCGTTGGCCAGTTCTTCCATCGAGAATATCTCCTGCTGCGTACCCGGGTTCCAACCTAAAAAGGCAAGGAAGTTTACGAAAGCATCAGGCAAATAACCAGCCTCGCGGTAACCCGACGATATTTCGCCCGTGTTCGGGTCCTGCCAGCGCAGCGGGAATACCGGGAAGCCCAGCTTATCGCCGTCACGCTTGCTCAGTTTTCCGTTTCCGTCCGGCTTAAGCAACAATGGTAAGTGCGCAAATTCAGGCATGGTATCTTCCCAACCTAAATAGCGGTAAAGCAGCACGTGTAGCGGCGCAGATGGTAACCATTCCTCACCACGTATAACGTGCGTTATTTTCATTAAATGGTCGTCTACGATGTTAGCCAGGTGGTACGTTGGCATGCCATCCGACTTCATCAGCACTTTATCATCAATAGAAGAAGAATGCACCATTACCCAACCACGGATCAGGTCTTTTAAACGGATCTCTTCTTTGCGGGGCACTTTTAAACGGATAACATAGGGCTCACCAGCATCCAGCAGTTTTTTAACTTCATCTTCGGGCATGGTAAGCGAGTTGCGCATGGTAGCACGGGTGATGGCGTTATACTGCGGCGTAGCTACTTTGGCTGCTTTCAGGCGCTCGCGCATTGCATCAAGCTCTTCGGCGGTGTCAAAAGCATAGTAGGCATGGCCGGCATCAATAAGCTGCATAGCATACTGCATATACATGGGCTTACGCTCCGACTGGCGGTAAGGTGCATAAGGTCCGCCGTTCCATGGGCTTTCGTCCAGTTCAATGCCACACCACTCCAACGATTCGCGAATATAGTCTTCAGCGCCTGGCACAAAGCGGTTCTGGTCGGTATCCTCGATGCGCAAGATCATTTTACCGCCTGTTTTACGGGCAAGCAGGTAATTGTAAAGGGCAGTGCGAACACCACCTATATGTAACGGGCCGGTCGGGCTTGGGGCAAAGCGTACTCTAACTTCTCTTTCCATGTATGGTATTGTATCGTCTTATTCGGATGCAATTTACAAAATAATGTGCGTAAACATAAGTATAAGCTGCAGCTTAGTAGGCTGGTTAAACCTATAGGGCAGGCATAAGCATAAACAATATGAACTATTTGCGTATCTGCTTTAATATATAGTACATAAAGTATAAAAAATGGTACGGTCGCGTTTGCATATGGTTTGGTGCCTTTTAGAGGAGACCTGGCTGGAGTTCCTGGATAATAACTCGTTTCAGAAAGGAGCAGCGCTGGCGTATTATACCATTTTTGCGCTGCCACCCATGATCATTATTATTATAAGCGCCGGCGGATATTTCCTGGAAGAGCAGGCGGTTTCGGGAGAGATATATTTCCGGATAAAAGAGCTGATCGGGACGGAAGGAGCTTATGCGGTGCAGAAGATGGTAGAAAATGTAAATGCCTTTACCAACTTAAACCTGGCTGCTGTAGTTGGTGGTATCGCACTGTTTATTGCCGCAACCGGCCTGTTTGTTTCGCTGCAAGACTCCCTGAACGAGATATGGTATGTAAAGCCTAAACCCAAGAGCGGCTATTTAAAACTGGTGCTCGACCGTTTCCTTTCGTTTGGCATGATCCTGACCATTGCCATCATCCTGATGCTTTCGTTGCTGGCCAATACGATACTGGTTATCATCGGCGATTTCCTGACGGCACGTTTCTCGGGTTGGGTAGTGTATGTGCTGCACCTGTCTAACCTGGTTTCAGGGCTATTGTTGATGTCTTTTTTATTTGCCTGCATTTATAAGTTTCTGCCTGATGCTAAAATTAAGTGGCGCGATGTATGGGTAGGTGCTTTTGTAACAGCTATACTTTTCTCGGTTTTCAGGGGGCTGATCGGGTTATACTTAGGCAAGAACGATGTGGCTTCGGTGTATGGCGCAGCAGGCTCGGTTATACTTATACTTACCTGGGTATTTTTCACTTCGCAGATCATCTTTTTCGGGGCGGTATTTACGTTTGTATACTCACGCAAGTATGGCCATAACATTTACCCGGCAACTTATGCTGTGCGCGTTATCCGGCAGGAGATAGAAGCCGGCAACTCCGCTGTAAACGCCGAGCCCGGCAAGCACGAGCAGGAAGTATACGGGGAGGAGGAAGCTCCAGAACCTATAGATGAGGCGGAGGCAGCAAAAGGAGAGGGGATTTGAGAGAGAATATTTATTTCACCCAGTCATCTCGTTTCAAATCTTTCCCTTTAATACCATTCTCGAAATCGATTTCAGTTGAGACTAGGTTATGCGCTTCTGATGGGGACTTTACATTGAAATGCAGGTGTGCGATGGTGGTAAAGCCTGTCATGCCACTAATCCCAATCGGCTGCCTTTTCATAACGCGGTCGCCTACTTTTACCAACGATCCTTTGTGATGCAGGTGTACATACTGTGTAAACAAACCACTGTGTGGGTGATAGATAGTAATGAAATTACTCTTGTCGTTTTCACGCCACTGCTTAGTAGTGCCATAATACTTGTAGTCTTCGATAACGCCTACCACATAACCGTCGTCAGCACTTGTTACCGTATCTCCTATCTGTAAATTAAAATCAATCGCGTATATGCTTTTTAACTCGTTGTGCGAAAACGGATCATTATAACCCTGTATGATCTTGTACTCTTTTCCTTGAGGGAAAGGAAACGCAATAGGACTCTTTGTAATTTTCCTGCTTATATCTCCACTCAATATTATAAATGAAATTTGTTCTGACTTAAAGCCAGCAAGGCCAGGGTGATGTACTTTGATGATGGTATCCTGTTGTTCACTCAGAATGATAACCCCAAATTTTGTGTGTAAGTCTTGTAGAGTCGCGTCTTCTCGAAGCTTTACTGTTAAAGGGCACATGAGCGAGTTATTCAGATGAAAGTATACCGTGTCATTATTGTAGACTGCTCTGAAATCGACGGAAGCCTCTGAATAGCTCTCTTTTGGAAATGGATTGGCGTTAGAATCGGAATAGATTTCTTTGGTGGTCTGGTGTAAACTTGCACAGGCAACGACAAACAGGAAGACAAGGAGAAGTAAAGTTTGTTTCACGTTGAGATAATATCTAACTATAGCGAATATAAGATATATTCATAAAAAACCTCCAATGCCATCATCAAAAGACAGAATTGGAGGTTTAGTTATCCTTAAGCGAAGACTTCTTACTTCACCGCAATACACGATATCTCTACGTTCACATCTTTTGGTAAACGGGCAACTTCCACGGTTTCGCGGGCAGGCGGGTTGCTGGTAAAATAGCTGCCGTAGGTCTCGTTTATCTTACCGAAGTTGTTCAGGTCTTTCACAAAAATGCTGCACTTTACTACATTGCTGAAATCCATGCCAGCTTCAGCAAGTATAAACTGCAGGTTGCGCATTACCATATGCGTTTCTTCCTCTATAGAGTCGCTTACAAGTTCGCCGGTTTCCTGGTTCAGCGGAATCTGGCCGGATACATAAAGTACGCCGTTTGCCATAGTAGCCTGGCTGTATGGCCCGATTGGGGCCGGTGCTTTTGGGGAGTTAACGATGTTATGTGCCATTCTGAATAAGTTTAAATGTTTATCTTTACCATCAAAAGTACAGAAATATGCACATACTTGTTTTGGCTGGCCCCGAAATGGCCGCAGAGTTCAGTCAGAAGTTCCCGGAAGACAACAATGGCGTCAGTTATACTTTCCAGCAAATGCACAACGTAATAGATGCGCAGCTGAAGCCTTCTGATGTTGTTTTCGATTTCCTGCTACATGAGCAGCCTGAACGCCTGAGCGATTATGCCCCGGAGCAGGTAGTTTTTTGTAATGCGGCTACAGTGCAACTGGCTGCACTTGTAAAACAATCTGGTGTAGAAAATCCCTGCACACTTATCGGATTCAATGGTTTGCCTTCGCTGTTCAATCGCCCGGTGCTGGAAGTAAGTTTGCTGCATAAAAAGGCGGAATCGAAACTGATAGAAGTGTGCAACGAGCTGGGAACAGAGTTTTTGGTTGTTGATGACAGGGTGGGCATGGTGACGCCGCGTATCATCTGTATGATCATAAACGAAGCCTGTTATACTTTGCAGGAAGAAACAGCAACTATAGAAGACATTGACCTGGGCATGAAGCTGGGCACCAACTACCCGAAAGGGCCTTTTGAGTGGGCAAACCAGATCGGGGTAGAGAATGTGTATAAAGTGCTGGAAGCTGTTTACGAAGACACCAAAGAAGAACGCTACAAAGTATGCCCGCTGCTAAAGACGAAGTACCTGAAAGGGGAGAACTTTGAATTTTAGCTGGTACAACTAAAAGGTATAATCTTATAAAAAAAGGAGACCCGCATAGGTCTCCTTTTCTGTTTTATAACAAGTATAAATTACTCTACAGTTACTGACTTCGCCAGGTTACGAGGCTGATCTACGTTGCAACCGCGCATTACCGCAATGTAGTAAGACAACAGCTGTAACGGAACCACAGACAGCAACGGCATCAGGTGCTCGCTCGTCTCTGGTATCTCGATCACGTGGTCGGCCATAGATGGTATGGTTGTATCGCCTTCGGTAACTACAGCAATTACTTTGCCTTTACGGGCTTTCACTTCCTGTACATTCGATACGATCTTCTCGTACGAGCTGTCTTTTGTAGCAATTACTACAACCGGCATCTGCTCATCAATCAGGGCAATAGGGCCGTGCTTCATTTCTGCGGCAGGGTAACCTTCTGCGTGTATGTAAGATATCTCTTTCAGTTTAAGCGCGCCTTCCAGGGCAACCGGGAAGTTATAACCACGACCTAAGTATAAGAAGTTAGTTGCATCCTTATAGATAGCAGCTATCTCTTCGATCTGCTTGTCTAACTTAAGCGTCTGCTCTACTTTAGCAGGTATCTGCTCCAGTTCAACTATAAGCTCGTGCAGTTTGGTAGTTTCTATAGTACCGCGCTTGCTGCCAATTATCATGGCAATAAGTGTAAGCACTGTTACCTGTGCTGTAAACGCTTTTGTTGATGCCACACCGATCTCAGGACCAGCGTGCGTGTAAGCACCAGCATCGGTAGCACGTGCAATAGACGAACCTACCACGTTACAGATACCGAAAATAGTAGCGCCTTTTGATTTTGCCAGTTCTATGGCAGCCAGCGTGTCAGCTGTTTCACCAGACTGCGAAATCGCAATTACGATATCATTTTCGTTGATGATCGGGTTACGGTAACGGAACTCCGAAGCGTATTCAACCTCAACAGGTATGCGGGCAAGGTCCTCGATCAGGTATTCGGCAACAAGGCCGGCATGCCACGAAGTACCGCAGGCAACTATAAGTATACGGTTCGCATTGGCAAACTTATTCTCATACTCACGCACACCGCCCATCATCAGGTGGTTGCTCTCCACTATCATACGGCCACGCATGCTATCAAGTATAGAGCGTGGTTGCTCAAATATCTCTTTCAGCATAAAGTGCTCGTAGCCACCTTTTTCTATCGACTCCAGGGCAAGCTCTAAGCGCTGAATGTATGGGGTTTGTTTTACGTCCTCTTTTGTACGGATGTCCAGTTCACCATCTTTCACTACAGCTATTTCGTAGTCGTTCAGGTAGATCACATCGTTTGTATACTCTACAATAGGAGTCGCATCAGATGCAAAGAAGTATTCGCCTTCGCCAACACCAACTACAAGCGGGCTACCTTTACGAGCCGCGATCAGCTGGTTCGGATCATCTTTCGATAGAACAACTATAGCGTAAGCACCAACTACTTCGTGCAGGGCAAGGCGAACTGCCTCTACCAATGTACTGTTTGTTGTGCTACGGATATCCTCTATCAGGTTAATAAATACTTCAGAGTCAGTATCAGACTTGAAAGTATGGCCTTTTTCTGATAAGAGAGTTTTTAGAGCCGCATAGTTCTCTATGATACCATTATGGATAATGGCAATTTTACCTGAAGTAGAGTAATGTGGGTGTGCATTTACGTCGTTTGGTTCGCCGTGTGTAGCCCAGCGCGTATGGCCCATGCCAATAGTGCCGTGCACATTCTTGTCAGCTATAAATGCTTCCAGCTCACTTACTTTGCCCTTCTTCTTATAAACATTTAAGTCACCGTTCATTAGTGCCACACCGGCACTGTCGTAACCACGGTATTCCAGGCGCTTCAGGCCTTTAATTACTATCGGGCAAGCTTCTCTATGCCCAACATATGCTACTATTCCGCACATAAGTCTGTTTTGTATAATCTGTAATAGATACCCATAAAAAATAGGTACCCGCAAAGGTACCTATTATAATTATTTTATAATAAAATCTAGTTCAATTTTGAGTAGTACACGCGCAGCTGCACCGGACTCTCAGGAGTGTTAAGTATAATAGCTCGCTGTGGTATACTTAAAGTACCCAGTACGTTGCCGCTTGTGCTCGCCTGGAAAGTTGATGGCGTTATCAGGAACCCGTTATTTGGTTTCTTGCCATCTACCATAGCCTGTACATAAGCTGTAATAGTCGCCTTATAGTATCCTTCTGTTTTAGTTTTTTCTACAAATCGTAAAGCAGTAGGAGATCTGTAAGTATCCAGCGCATCCGGATCGTCAACAGACACTGTTTTGGCAAGACCGGTAGCTGTGTAAAGAATTCTGTTAGTGTTATTCGTTTCGTACAGGCCTAAGTACATTGGGGCTAATATCGTCACGAACGAATTATTTTTAACCGGGATGATCAGCTCAGCACGGTTTATAATAATGTTGCCATGCTCTTCCTTTAGTTTGTCAAGGTTGGGTATGGTTAACTTCGTAAACAACTGTGTTCCTGATTGCACATAGCTTTCGCCGCCTGTAGCTGACGATGGCAGTACTTCATAGCTGGCAAGTCCCTCCAGAGCAGTACCGCTTCTGTTAACCTCAACTTTAGAGAAGTTACGTATGTTCTCGCCGCTTAACAGGAAGTTGTGCTCGTTGCGGGTTGTATCGTTCTTATAGTATAATGTAAGCTTGGTACGAATGTTAGAACCACCAGTAACGATATTTACGACTTCACGTGGTACTTCTTTTGTCGGTACGATGGCTATACCTTTAAAAAACTCAACAAACTTAAACTGGTTCTCCAGGGTTTGCGTGCCATTCTGGGCAAGCAGCTCATTTGCCAGTTCCATGCTCAAATGGATCCTCGCAGGTATAATCCTGTTTGTAGAGTCCACCTGTCCCGGATTAAAGGAAGTGCTGCCAAGTACTTCGGGGCTATAAGCCAGCGACGAGTTGGTAAAGTAAGATGCTTTATCGCGGAAGCCCTCTGTTAAACGATGTATGTCTAATTCAAGAGGCTCGATATCCTGGGCGCCATACATGTTGTCGGCATAGTCCAGGGTAAGTACCAGCGAGTCGGCAACAGGGTCTTTGCCAAAGCTTACTTTAAGCCCTGATAAACCTATCTCTGTAAAAATTGTAGCCTTTACATTTCCTAAAGCGCCATCCTGGTAGCCGCCAACCGGCAGCGGATATTGCCTGAAGGCAAGCACAGAATCAGTTTTGGAAACTGTTCCGGTCTTTATATTCAGGGTATCATAGTAGGCGCCGATCTCGTTTTCATCTTTCAGGTCGAGGCCTATATCGGATGGGTCTTCGCAGGAGGCAAGTGCAGTAAGGGAAAAGAAGAAAAGGGTAAATCTTCTAACGGCTGAGTTCATTATACAGGTTATAGTAAGAGTCTGATAGGGTATCGTCGGCGGTAACAGTGCTTATGTTCTTCGAGGTAAAGTCGTTTAACAAGGCAGTAATGTTGTCGCTGAAATTCTCATTTGTTTTAATTACCGAGTCGGCATACTCCATACCTATTTTCAGGAAGCTGTCGATATCGGCAGACTTCAGGTGGGCCAGCATGCTGTCATCAATATCCAGCATCTTTACTTTCTCAGCCAGGTCGCCGTTAAACTTGTGTGTATAGTTGTGGTTATACACCGTAAACATCGACTTAGAGTCTTTAAAGATCGGATCTTTTTTGTAAGTTGTTTTCAGGTACATTGGTATTAAACCGGTCATCCAGTCGTTGCAATGCACAATGTCCGGAGCCCAACCCAGTTTTTTAACAGTTTCCAGCACGCCTTTGCAAAAGAAGATAGCGCGCTCGTCATTGTCCTGGTGAAATTTGTTGTTCTTGTCAACGAAAACGGACTTTCTGTGGAAATAGTCTTCGTTATCGATAAAATATACCTGTAATTTGGCATTCGGAATAGAAGCAACCTTAATTACAAGCGGTTTTTCGTCGTCGCCAACAGCAATGTTGATACCTGAAAGACGTACTACCTCATGTAAACGGTTTTTGCGTTCGTTAATTATACCGAACCTCGGCACAAAGATGCGTATCTCCATACCTCTTTCCTGCATGGCCTGTGGCAGGGTATTCAGAAACTCTGCTACTTTTGTGGTCTGAAGGAAGGGAAGGATCTCGGTGGCGGCGTAAAGAATTCGCAATTTTGACATGAGTTTGTAATTAAAAATTATTAAGCAACAGTATTGGGACGTGCAAAATTAGTATTTTTTATTCTAATTTTCAATTTTATCTGCGTTCACTTACTTTTGCCGGCTTTTAAAATAGTATACCAGAAACACAACATATGCAAGTAATTACGCAGGTAAGCGAGCTTCGCGAAACAATGCAGGCGCTGCGGTGCAATGGCAAAAGTATAGGCTTTGTACCAACCATGGGAGCCCTGCACGAAGGCCACCTGCAACTGCTGCGCGCATCGGTGAAAGATAACGATGTAACGGTGTGCAGCATTTTTGTAAACCCGACGCAGTTCAACAACCCCGACGATTACAAACTATACCCGCGTACATTAGAGGCTGATATAGCGCTGCTGCAAACCACCGGCTGCGACTTTATATTTGCACCATCTCCGGAAGCGATATATCCACAACACACTATGTTGCAGTTTAGTTTCGGGGCGCTGGAGCAGGTTATGGAAGGCGAGCAACGGCCAGGCCATTTTAATGGCGTAGCAACTATAGTCAGCAAGTTTTTTAATGTAGTGCAGCCGCATAAAGCATACTTCGGCCAGAAAGACCTGCAGCAGGTAGCCGTTATCAGGCAGCTTATACTTGGGTTAGGGTTTGATATAGAACTGGTGTGCTACCCAACCGTCCGCGAAACCGATGGCCTGGCTATGTCGTCGCGGAATAAGCGGTTAACTGCTGAACAGCGCGAAACAGCTGTTAGCTTACATGAGGCCCTGCAACTGGCAAAATCGCAACTAAAGTATGAATCGCAGGAAAGTATAAAAACTGCCGTAGCCGAGTACCTGCAAGGCAAACCCGAAGTACAATTGGAATATTTTGAAATTGCGGACCCGCTTACATTACAGCCCGTACAAAGTATAACCGATGTAAAAGAAGTAGCCTTGTGCATGGCAGCGTATGTTGGGCCGGTGCGCCTCATCGATAACCTGGTTGTAAACCTTAGCGAAGTATAAATTGTTGAGAAGCGGCAGGTAAAAGTCAGGTGTATAGTTTCATAGTTTATCTGCCTGATTTTAGCTAACTTTGCGCTTTATTTAGTTACAAACCATGTATATTGAGGTTTTAAAATCCAAGATCCACCGTTGTAAGGTAACCCAGGCCGAGCTGCACTATGTTGGCAGCATAACTATAGATGAAGACCTGATGGATGCCGCCAATGTGGTAGAGAATGAAAAAGTACAGATCGTAAACATTAACAACGGCGAGCGCTTCGAGACCTATGTAATTAAAGGCGAGCGCGGAACCGGCACTGTTTGCTTAAATGGCCCGGCTGCGCGCAAAGTGCAGGTAGGCGATATTGTAATTGTTATCTCTTACTGCAGCATTCCGTTTGCGGATGCTAAAGCCCATAAACCAACCCTGGTTTTCCCGGATCAGCATAACCGCCTGGTATAACCTGCATGAACAAAAAACTGCTCTCTTTTCTGAAGTACGGTTTTTTGCTTGGCATATCGGCATTCCTGATGTGGTATGCCTTAAAAGAGCTGGACTTCGGTAAGCTGTGGGCAGAATTGCAAAGTGCCAGTTATGTATGGGTGCTTTTGTCGGTGTTGATGGGCATAGCGGCCTATTTTAGCCGTGCCTACCGCTGGAAAATGCAGATACAGCCAACCGGTTACCATACGTCTTTCCCGAACACCTATAACGCCATGATGGTAGGCTACCTGGCCAACCTGGTATTGCCGCGTATGGGCGAAGTGGTACGTTGCAGTATGCTGCGGCGCTCCGAGGGTTTGCCTGTAAACAAAGGTTTTGGCACCGTTATAGCCGAGCGTTTTGTAGATATGCTAATGCTTCTGCTGGTGATAGCAGTTACCTTTCTGCTCGAGTTCAGTCAGATCAAAGACTTTTTCTGGGACTTGTTCAGTAGCAAGTACAGCAACCTGGAGCAAACTATAAACTCGTTGTACTGGGTAGGTCTGGCTTTGCTGTTTATAGGTATAGCCAGCTTACTGCTATTGCTGCGGTTTCTGTCGCGACTCCGTAAAAATACCTATTTTGCTAAAACAGAACAGTTTATAAGAGGCATGCTGCAAGGTGTGCTAAGTATAACCAAACTGCAGAACCAGGCCTCTTTCTGGGGGCATACCATTTTTGTTTGGATGATGTATTATGGTATGAGCCTGGTCGTGTTTTATGCTTTGCCGGCTACAAGCCACCTGGGTTTTGGCGCAGCGCTATCGGTGCTGGTGGTGGGCAGCTTAGGTATGGCTGCTCCGGTGCAGGGTGGGGTAGGCGTATATCATTTGCTGGTACAGGCTACGTTATTGCTTTATGGCGTAAGCAAAGAAGGCGGCATGGCTTATGCGTTACTGGCACATACATCGCAAACCCTTTTGGTAGTTGTTATGGGAGTGATTAGCTTTATAGCAGGCATGTTGCAGAAGCCCGCCGAAGTTACAGCTGCCGCCCACGAACCTACAAATGCAAACCATGAACTCAACAGATAAGATCTATACTTTACCACAACTTTTAGATCAGGTAAAAACCTGGCGCGCACAAGGGAGTAAAATTGTTTTCACAAACGGCTGCTTCGACCTGTTGCACCTGGGGCACGTAGATTACCTGGAAAAAGCACGACAACTTGGCGATAAACTGGTACTTGGCCTCAACACCGACCGCTCCATCAGTAGTATAAAAGGGCCAAGCCGCCCGCTTCAGGACGAAATGTCACGCGCGCGGGTTATGGCATCGCTTTTGTTTGTAGATGCAGTAGTGCTTTTCGATGATGATACCCCGCTGGAACTCATAAAAGCCATACAACCGGATATACTTGTAAAAGGCGACGACTACTCTGTAGAGCAGATCGTGGGGCACGAAGAAGTATTAAATGCCGGTGGCGAAGTGAAAACAGTTCCGCTGGTAACTGGTTATTCTACAACCAACATCGTAAAGAAGATTGAAGAACAAGTAAAAAAGTAAATTAAACTATAGGAGAATTATGTCTGGTATCTGGATAATAATGATTGCCATTATGCTTGCAAGCTGGCTTGTGAGCTGGAGGCTGAAAAGTAAATTTAAGCAGTATGCACAAATACCGCTAAGCTCTGGCATGAGCGGCCGCGAAATAGCAGAAAAAATGCTGGCTGATAACGGCATTACCGATGTGCGTGTTATTTCGGTTGCAGGCCGTTTAACTGACCACTATAACCCTGCCGATAAAACCGTAAACCTGAGCGAATATGTGTACGATGCCCGTAGCGCAGCAGCAGCAGCCGTAGCGGCTCACGAGTGTGGCCACGCAGTGCAGCACGCAAAAGCCTACAGCTTCCTGAAGTTCCGTTCGGCTATGGTGCCTGCCTTAAGTATAGCCTCGCGCTATATGCAATGGATCTTGCTGGCCGGTATACTTATGTTGCAGACTACGCCGGTGCCGTTGGCAATTGGTGTGGCGCTTTTTGCCCTGACCACTTTGTTTAGCTTTGTAACATTGCCTGTAGAGTTCGATGCCAGCAAGCGTGCCCTTAACTGGATAAGCTCAAACGGCATTGTAACCCAAAAGGAATATGGCATTGCAAAAGACTCGCTTAAGTGGGCAGCCCTGACGTATGTGGTAGCAGCGCTTGGTTCGTTGGCTACACTGTTATACTATGGCTCGTTGCTGTTAGGCCGCCGCGACTAAGTATAAAATGAATACTGTAAACTATAAACGCCACCCGTTCTGTATGAGCTGGTGGCGTTTATAGTTTAAGCAGATTTATACTTTTAGCACAACTTTTATAGTGCTTATCAACAATTAATTAGCCGGCAGGTTAAATTTTTATTGTTGTATTTTATAGTTTTGCACCCGAAATGTTATCGTTTTACCTTATTGTATATATAATAATATGAACTTTCAGTTAACAGAAGAACACCTGGCAGTGCAGGCTGCTGCCCGCGAATTTGCTCAGACAGAACTTTTACCTGGCGTAATTGAGCGCGACGAGCACCAGAAATTCCCGGCAGAGCAGATAAAGAAAATGGGCGAGCTTGGCTTTATGGGCATGATGGTAGACCCGAAATACAATGGCGGCGGCATGGATACCATTTCGTATGTGCTGGCTATGGAAGAGATCTCTAAAGTAGATGCTTCTGCTTCGGTGGTAATGTCGGTTAACAACTCGCTTGTGTGCTGGGGCCTGGAGAAATACGGTAACGAAGAGCAAAAGCAGAAATACCTTACAAAATTAGCTACCGGCGAGATCATCGGTGCTTTCTGCTTATCGGAGCCGGAAGCTGGTTCTGATGCAACATCACAAAGAACAACCGCTGAAGATAAAGGAGACTACTACCTGCTGAACGGTACAAAGAACTGGATCACGAATGGTAGCACCGCTTCTGTATACATTGTAATAGCCCAAACAGACGTAGCAAAAGGCCACCGTGGCATTAACGCGCTGATAGTAGAGCGTGGCATGGAAGGCTTCGAAATTGGACCAAAAGAGAATAAGTTAGGTATTCGTGGGTCAGATACTCACTCTTTAATGTTTACTGACGTAAAAGTACCAAAAGAGAACCGTATCGGCGAAGATGGCTTCGGATTTAAGTTTGCCATGTCTACGCTATCTGGCGGCCGTATTGGTATTGCTTCGCAGGCATTGGGTATAGCATCAGGCGCTTACGAGCTGGCTGTGAAATATTCAAAAGAGCGCAAAGCGTTCGGAGTTGAGATCGCGAAGCACCAGGCTATCCAGTTTAAGCTGGCTGATATGGCTACGAACATCGAGGCAGCACGTCTGTTATGCTTACAGGCTGCTTACGATAAAGACACGCATGCTGATTATGGTAAGTCTGGGGCTATGGCGAAGCTTTTTGCATCAAAAGTAGCGATGGATACTACCATTGAAGCAGTGCAGGTACACGGCGGATACGGTTTCGTAAAAGAATACCATGTGGAGCGTTTAATGCGCGATGCAAAAATAACACAGATATACGAAGGCACTTCTGAGATACAGAAAATAGTAATTTCAAGAGAACTGCTAAAGTAGTTTTAACTATAAAAATGTGTTTCTGTGCAGCTTAGGCTATCTATAGGTTTTTCTGAATTAAAATTTAATTTTAAAAATTAATTTGAATTTTATAAAGATTAGTCTTAGCTTTAAGCCATAATTAACGGGTTTATAGTATAAAAAGTTAGTTGGTTAAACAATGGAAGATTACAATAAAATTATTGAATCGCTTGGGGTGCGTTTCATTAAGGCCAAGAATCTGGTGTTGCAGCAACCATTTGCGGTTCGCAACTACTACGATGTTGGCAACAACCTGATACTGCTCCATAAGGGTAGTATAATTTATGGCGACGAGGAGCAACAGGTAGAGGAAGGGGAACTGCTGTTTATTCCGGGTGGCCGTAGCACACGCGTTAAGTATGGCTCTGGCGATGGTAAGGTTATTTCTAACGATGACCTGATCACCAACAAAGAGAAATTCTTTAAGAACAACAGCGACCTTGATCTGATAGGCGATGCTGAAGAAAGCCACAGCTTTGTAAGCTTCGAAGCCAAAGTATTTGACTCTGTTAACTTCTTTGCATCATTAGACGTGCCTGCTTTCCTTATCTCAGGAAACAACAAGCTGGCTAACCTGGTGATAAAAGTAGTGGAAGAGAGCATGCAGGAGCTGCCAGGTAAAGAGCGTCTGATCAACATCTACACCGAGAACATCGTGGTAGAGATCGTACGTCACATCCTTCGCAACAAAATGTTTGTGGAGCAGCTGGCAACCAACAGCACATACTTTAAAGATCCACGCCTCATAGACCTGTTCAACTACATTAAGGAGAACTTAGGCGGCGACCTTTCTAACAAAGTGCTTTCTAACGTTGCAAACGTGTCGGAAGATTATGTTGGCCAGTACTTCAAAATGCTGACTGGTATAAACCCTCAGGACTACATCGAGTACCAGCGTATGGAGCGTGCCGTATTCCTGTTAAGAACTACTAAGAAGAGTATCCGCGAAATTGGTAAAGAAGTTGGTTACAAAGATACCGCTTACTTCTGCCGTCGCTTTAAGATGATGTTTGGTATACCAGCCGGTAAAATGCGTCGTCGCGAATCAGCGATGAACATCTAAGGCAAGATTATAAGAATTGATTACTGAAGAAACCTCGGCCAGAAAGCCGGGGCTTTTTTCTATATGGTTACCAACCACAATTACATCTGCTCCGGCATCTAAGGCCGCCTTCGCTTTATCAGCAGAGTTAATGCCGCCACCAACTATAACGGGTACTTCTACTGCCTCACACACGGCAGTTATCATCTCAACGCTTATAGGTTTTGCCGCGCCGCTGCCACCATCCAGGTACATATACTTTAACCCAAGCAATTCGCCGGCCATGGCCGTGCAGGCTGCTATAGCTGCTTTGTCAAACGGAATAGGAGTGGTGCCGCTCATATAAGAGGCTGTGGTCTGGCGGCCGCAATCCACAAGCATGTAGCCGGTTGGGTAAACGTGCAGGTTACTGGCCTTAAGTATAGGCGCCGAAAGTACGTGCTGCCCGATAAGGAACTCGGGGTTACGGCCCGAAATTAAAGAAAGCAACAGGATGCCATCGGCCTGGTTGTCGATGTGCAGACTGTTGCTCGGGAAAAGTATAACCGGGATGCGGCTACGCTCTTTTATCAGTTTAATAATACCAGCCTGGTTTTGTGTAGTTATCAGGCTGCCGCCTACGAAGAAGAAATCTACGTGGCTGGCTTCGCTTAACTCGAGCAGGTGCAGGCATTTTGCTTCGTCCAGGTTATCGGGGTCAAGCAAAACAGCGAAATGTTTACGGCCGGTGCGTGCGGGCTGCTGTGGTTGGCAAAGGTTGTTAAATGGCATGCTTAGTTTCTGAAACGCTTTGTACTACAGGGTCTGCTTCGGTGGCCGGAACAGCTTTTTCTGCAATATCGGTATTTTCAGATTGATTTTGCATGCGGTCAGCTGCCTTTTTAGTTATGTAGGCTACCAGCAGCGCTATACCCTCAAGGGCCAGTGTACGCGTGTAGTCCGACTTCATCAGCGACTGCAACATGCCAGGGCCCGACTTCTTCTTTTTAGCCTTTTTCAGCTTTTGCTCTCTAAGCTCAGGTGTTACTGGTTCGGTATTATATACAGTTTCCGGGGCGTGCGCAATCGGGTCGTAGTCAGGTATGGGGTGCGATATGCCTGCCGATTCAATCTTTGCCTTTTTAGCAGCTTCAGCTTTACTTACTTTGCGGGCTTTTTTTTTACTGTCGCCGCTGCTAAGCATGCGCTTTATCAGGTAACCGGCAAGTAATACGCCACCAGCTACAGCTACTTTTTTGCCAACTTCCTGGCCTTGCGTTTTAATGTGTTCTACATCGCCCATCAGAGCATTTTTATACTCTTCTTTCTGGCGCTCCAGAAATTCGCGCTGGTTGTCGAACAATGGATTGTTTACGTCGCTCATATAGATTTTTCTCGTTTATCTGTCTTGTAAATCGTGTTATCAAATGTTTTATCGGCCATACCCTGGAACACCTTTTTATCGAGGCCAATTAAAAGTATGACCAGTAGTATAATATAAAAAAGGGCAACAATGCCAAAACCCCAGAAAGAGCTGTCGAGCAGGTGGTTCAGCAAAAGCCCAAGAAAAATGTTCACAAATATCAGTACCATAAACCCGATCAGCCCGAGTAGTACGCCGTGTACAATATTTACAAACGAAGACTTTAGCTTTTCCTGAACTTCTAAACGTATAATATCGATACGAGTATCAACATAACCCATCAGGTTTTCGATGATATTGGGGTTTTTTTCTTTTGTGCCGTTATCTTGTAGAGCCATAGTTTTTTTAGCTTTATTTTGTTGCTGATGTTGTATACGCAGGTGTATTCAAATATTTACGTAAAGTAAGATTACATTGCTGCCAAATACATAATTAAGCTATAAAATGTGTTTTATTTAACTTTACAGGCTTATAGCTTTATACTTTGGAACAGAACTTTTATACGGTACTTAGCATTAGCCCGACTGCAACGCAGCACGAGGTAAAGCTGGCGTATAAAAAACTGGCCGTAAAATATCATCCCGATAAAAACCCGGGCAACACTATAGCGGAAGACAAGTTTAAGCTCATTAATACGGCTTACCAAACCTTATCGAACCCAAGCAAACGTGCCCGCTACGACCTTAAACTACAATACCTGCGCGAGCGCCAGCGGGTTGTAAACCAATACCAGCCCTACTATAACCAGCGCTACAGGCAAACCCGCGAACCTGCTGGTGTAAAAGAGCGCTTTTACAAACCTATCCGTACGGAGGAGCAGCGCCGGTTCTCACGCAAAGACTGGGCAATAACTATAGCTTTTGTAAGTGGCATATTGTTGTTTACGGTAATGTTAAAGGTAGTAATGGACCACATTGCCGGGGAAGACAAGTATAAAACGGCGCTGAGTTATATAGAAGGTGGCAAATACAGCAGTGCCCACCGCTTGCTATCCGATGCCATTCATTTTATGCCCGATAATGCCGCTGCCTACACCGAGCGCGGCCGCATTGAGTTGACTGTTTTCGAAGATTACGAAGCAGCTCTGCAGGATTTTAACAAAGCTATTGCTAACCAGAAAAGTCCATCGGCTGAAGTATATTTTATGCGTGGTTTAAGCAAGCACCGCCTGCAAAGTTACTTGCAAGCCGAAGCCGACCTGACAAGAGCCATATCACTGAACGATAAACTATGGGATGCTTACCTGGCTCGTGGTGAAGTGCGTTTGTTTTATTTAAGGAAGTATAAACCAGCCCTGAGCGATGTCTCAACTTACCTGCGCTATGGCACCGATGACAAAAAGCGGGTTGATGCGTTAACTTACCGGGGTTTTGGGTACTATAAAATTGAAGCCTGGAAACTTTCGGAGCATGACTACCGACGTGCATTAGCTATGGACAAAAATAATGGCAGATTACATTGGCTGATGGGGCGCACCAAACTCGAACAACAACAACCCGATTCGGCCTGTTTTTACTATAACAAAGCCTACGATTTAGGCTACTCGGCTGCTATGCTAGAGCTAAGGGCTAATTGCTTATAGATTCAAAAGCAAGCGGATGTTCTGCAACGATTTTGTTTATTCTAGGTTGAATGAACCAGATACAGAAAGGCCAGAAAATGATGCTTAGCACAAGCATAGTATACTCTCCAAACTGCACTTTCCTGTTTAACTCCAGAGATCTTAAGATACGGGCCGGAAATGAGATAGCATACAACAAAGCAGCTGCTGCTAAAACAAAAGGCAGTATATAAAAGGCTGTCTGGTGAAAATTATCAGTATTATAAAGTATAGTTATAGTTGATATTGCTACCGCATACACAAAGCTACTTATCAGAAACAGGTTGTAGTTAAAAGAGATATGTTTTGGCAGGTAAGTATAAAGCGCGTGCCCATACATAAGCAGCACCATTAAGTATAAAATAATGCCCGTAGTGGAGAAAGCCATAGTCAGTTGGTCCATGCCTTTAAGATCGATGTTGCCGATCAGCATGATAAGCATTAGCAGAGAGAAAATCTGCCAGTGTTTTAAGTGTAGAATAGCGCGCATAGTAAATTAGTTTGTTGGTGTAGTAGCGGTTGCCACTTTATACTTTCGTTTGTAGCGCCTGTACTGGTACCAGAAAAAGATAGTAATGGCCGGATGCAGGATAACGAACAGAATGACATTAAGCTGCTGATAACTTATACCCAGTAGTTTTGCACCCATTACCATTAGTCGCACGCAAATCCAGAAGACCGTATCCATAGTTTTTAAGTATAGGCAAAGTATAAATGCATCCAATAACTATAAACTATAGTATAGTTGGAGTAACAATATAATAAAAAAGATATAGAATAGAATAAACTATAAAAGATAGTCTCAGGAGTTGTCTCTGACGTGGCAGATAGGTATAAAAACAAAAAACCCTTGCTGTTATAGCAAGGGTTTAAGCTGGTGGTGATGATTGGAATCGAACCAACGACACAAGGATTTTCAGTCCTTTGCTCTACCAACTGAGCTACATCACCAGCTCTGTTGTAACCCCATCTTCCGAAAGGGTATGCAAAAGTAGTAACTAACTTTTAAGTAGCAAACATTCCGGCAGAAAAAATTTAAAAAATGCCTGTATATGCGTTTATTCTTATGAAACTACTATCTTTATCTACAAATTAGTATGTATAACGAATAATTTACCGTGATAGGAGTAGAGAACATTATCTTCCTGATTGTGGCAGCCCTGGGCATTGGCCTTTTTGTATGGCAGATCCGCAAAATTCGTAAAAACGTGCTTATGGGCCGCGATGTAGAATTGGCGGATAACCCCTCGGAGCGCATCAACAAAACCTTACTGGTAGCTTTCGGTCAGCAGAAAATGTTTAAGCGCATGCTGCCTGCTGTATTGCACCTGTTTGTGTATGTAGGTTTTATCGTGATCAACATCGAAGTATTGGAGATACTGATAGATGGTATTTTTGGTACGCACCGTGTGTTAGGCTTTGTTGGTCCGTTGTATAGTGGCCTGATGGCGCTGAACGAGATACTGGCAGCCCTGGTAATTATAGCTTGTGCTATTTTTCTGTGGCGCCGGAATGTAACCAAAGTGCCGCGCCTGGCAGCAGGTGTAGAGATGCGCGCCTGGCCAAAAATGGATGCTAACATAATTCTGGTAATAGAGATCGTGCTGATGCTGGCTTTGTTCGTGTTTAACATTGCCGATATGAAGCGTGTAATGCTGGCCGGCGAAGAAGTAGTTGGCGCTTATCCTATAAGCCAGATGTTTGTAAATGTTTTTGGCGATAACCCGGGGCAACTATACATTATAGCTAAAGTAGGCTGGTGGTTCCATATTTTAGGTATTCTGGCCTTTATGAACTACCTGCCAAGCTCGAAGCACTTCCATATCATCATGGCTTTCCCGAATGTGTACTACTCCAAGCTGGTACCAAAAGGCAAGATGACAACCAACCCGGCCATTACCCACGAAATTAAAGCCATGCTGGACCCAGGCTACCAGCCTCCAGCGCCGGAAGTAGATGCCGATGGCAACCCGGTAATGCAGCGCTTTGGAGCGAAAGACGTGGAAGACCTGACCTGGAAACAGCTGATGGATTCTTATACTTGTACGGAGTGTGGCCGTTGTACTTCGGTTTGTCCGGCTAACATAACAGGTAAGCTGCTTTCGCCGCGTAAGATCGTAATGGATACCCGCGACCGCATGGAGGAGAAAGGCGAGCACCCGGCTATTTTTGCGCCAAACCATTACAAAGAGATGGGCGTGGAGCGCGTAGAGACCACAGACGAGAAAACACTGCTGCGCGGTTACATTACCCCGGAAGAGCTCTGGGCCTGTACTAGCTGTAACGCGTGTGTTGAGGCTTGCCCGGTGAACATCGACCAGTTGTCTACTATCATGGACCTGCGCCGTTACTTGGTACTGGAAGAATCTGCTGCGCCGGCATCGCTGAATGCTATGTTCACTAACATCGAGAACAACGGTGCGCCCTGGGCATTCCCGGCATCTGACCGCTTTAACTGGGCCGACGAACTATACTTGCCTTCGAAGAACTAAACAAAAGAAATTCCCTGACAAAGAACATAAGTCATTGGATTAAGGAAGCCTTCGGTTGTTCCTTTGTCTTTTGCCAAATTGTCCTTAGTCCTTTACAAATACACAGATGGAAGAAAATAAAAAGTTAATAAAAGTGCCTACCATGGCCGAAATGGCTGCTAATGGTCAGGAGCCTGAAGTTTTATTCTGGGTTGGCTGTGCCGGCTCATTTGATGATCGTTATAAAAGAGTAACCCGTGCTTTTGTACAGATTCTGGAGCACGTGGGCGTAAAATATGCCGTTTTAGGTACCGAAGAAAGCTGCACCGGCGACCCGGCCAAGCGTGCCGGTAACGAATTCCTGTTCCAGATGCAGGCACTTACCAACATAGAAGTACTGAATGGCTACAACATTAAAACGATAGTTACAGCTTGCCCGCATTGCTTTAACACGATCAAAAACGAATACCCTGACCTGGGCGGTAACTATGAGGTAATTCACCACTCAACCTTTTTGCAGCAGCTTATAAACGAAGGCCGCGTGAAGATACAAGGCGGTGGCGAGTTTAAAGGAAAGCGCATTACCTATCATGATTCTTGCTACCTGGGTCGTGCAAACGATATTTATGAAGCGCCGCGCGATGTGCTGGCAGCCCTTGATGCCGACCTGGTAGAAATGAAGCGTAGCCGGGCGAATGGTTTATGCTGCGGTGCCGGTGGTGCCCAGATGTTTAAAGAAGCCGAGCCGGGCCGTAAAGAGGTAAATATTGAGCGTACCGAAGAAGCCCTGGCCACGTTAGGTAACGGAGATGGTGTAATTGCAACTGCTTGCCCTTTCTGTATGGTGATGATGAACGACGGTGTGAAGAACAAGGAGCAGGAACAAAACGTAAAAGTGTTCGACATTGCTGAACTGATCGCACAGGCTGAAGGACTTACTAAATAAATTGCTTAATTGTTAAAATGGTTGATGGTTTCATAACCGTTCAGCAATTTAGCAATCAACAATTCAACAATTAATAAAATGTATATTCCGTTTGACGAACTGCCACCGCAGGCTCGTGTATGGGTTTACCAGGCAAACCGGTTACTAACTGAAGCTGAACAAGCCGAAATGAAACCCCTGTTGCAGGCTTTTGCTACCGACTGGAGCAGTCATGGCAACGATCTGCAGGCTTCGGCTGAGTTGCTGCACGACCGGTTTCTGGTGTTGGCGAACAACGAAAGTGCTACTGCTTCCAGCGGATGTTCTATCGATAAGTCGGTTAATTTTGTGCGCGATATGGAGCAGCGTTTTAATGTTTCGTTCCTGGACCGTACACAACTGGCTTTCCTCAAAAATGAAGATGTGGAGCTGGTAAGTATAAACCAATTAAAAGACAGAGTAGCTGCCGGCGACATAAACAAAGACACGTTATACTTTGATACCTTAGTAAATAATTTCGGCGACCTGCAAGCTGACTGGCCACGACCGGCGCAGCAAAGCTGGCTGGCACGTTACTTTTAGATATCTGCTCAACTATAAATGCATGCTGCAAATGCCACAAATTAACAATTTCCGTAATTCGCTTAACCAGCTGGGCCTGGTGGTGCTGCTTGCCCTGTTTTTAAGTGCCTGCGGCGCTACGCAGCAAATAGGCAAAGGCGATAAGCGGTTCGAGATGGAGCAGTATGACAAAGCCATAGAATACTATACCAATGCCCTGGCTAACGCTAAAAACCCTGGCGAAGTAAACTATAAAATTGCGGAAGCTTACCGTTTATCGAACAGGCTGGCAGCAGCCGAGCCATACTATAAAGCTGCCCTGGATGCAGGCTTTAAAAAGGAAGATACCTACTACTATTATGGCATGGCCCTTAAAGCCAACGGTAACTACGAAGAAGCCCTGAACCAACTGGAAGATTACGCCCGCATTGGCACTAACCCAAAGTTAAAAGGCCTTGCTGCCCGCGAAGTAGAGCAGTTTGATGAATTAAGCGAGATCATGCGTGGGGCGCAGGTATTCGAAGTGCAAAACCTTACGGCGCTTAATACCGAAGCATCGGAGTTTGCTCCTTATATTCTCAACAACGAGCTGGTGTTTTCTTCAACAAGAGGCTCTGGTAAAACTTTTGCCGGCAACGGCGAAGGCTTTATCGATATCTATACTATTCCACTTTCGGATTCGATGGCTGAGACAGGTGGCACAGCACGCAAGTTTGATGTAGGTAACCTGGATGAAATGCACGATGCCATGGCCACCTTCGGCAACGAAGGCCGCACCATGGTTTTTGCGCGTGGCAACGAAGGAAGCAAAAAAGGCCGGCAGAACGTAGACCTGTTTGTAACCTACTTCCGCTCGGGTAGCTGGACAGAACCTAAATTAATACCGATAAACGATGCCCGCGCCTGGGACTCTTCTCCGGCCTTCTCTCCTGATAGCCGTACCTTATACTTCTCATCAGACAGAAATGGTGGTTTGGGTGGTAACGACATCTACAAAGTAGAAGTGAATGAGAACGGCCGCTTCGGAACACCCGAAAACTTAGGGCCAGATATTAACACGCCGGGCAACGAAAGCTTTGTGCATGTAGCTCCGGATGGCACTTTATACATAGCCTCCGATGGCCTGCCTGGCTTGGGCAACCTGGATCTGTTCCGGGTAGAGAACGGAAAGCCTGTAAACATGGGCGCACCGGTAAACTCGCCTGGCGACGATTTCAGTATCTACTTCCAGAGCCCGATACGTGGTTTCTTCTCATCTAACAGAGATGGCGGCAAAGGCGGCGACGACTTGTATGGCTTTGTGAAATCGCAGCGCAAGCAGGTTAATTTTTATGTAGATGGCACCGTGTTTCTACGCCGCGAAGGAGCCAAGCAACAAACTATAGTTCCTGACCAGGTAGTGATCCTGCAAAATGAGCAGGGCCAGAAAATTAAGGAAACCACTTCTGATGCTGAAGGCAAATTCTCGTTCAGTCTCGATACGGCTTCAACTTACTCGTTGGTTTCAGAGAAGCAGGGTTTCTTTACAGCACGCCAGCGCATTACTACAGTAGGCAAAATACCGAGCCAGGAAGAGTTACTGGAAGACGTGACCGACATCCGTTTAAAAGCAACACTTGTACTGAACGAGATCGTGAAAGAGAAGCCGATCGTGCTGGAAAATATCTTCTACGACTTTGATAAAGCTGATATCAGGCCGGATGCCGCTTTAGAGCTGGACAAGCTGGTGCAGATACTGAAAGATAACCCGGGCATTTCGATAGAGCTAAGTTCGCACACCGATGCCCGTGGCTCCGATATCTATAACCTGGACCTGTCGCAGCGCCGTGCCGAGTCTGCTGTAGAGTACATCATCTCGAAAGGTATAGAGCGTAGCCGCATAACAGCAAAAGGCTATGGCGAAACCCGCCTTGTAGTACGAAATGCAAACACCGATGCAGATCATCAGCGAAACAGACGTACCGAATTTAAAGTAGTGCGTATACAGGAGTAATCAGTGTAGCGCTACATACAAGAGCAGCCGGAGTTTATACTTCAGCTGCTCTTTTTGTTTAATCACATCTCCGATTTCTAAAAGAAGATACCCACCCCTGCCCCTCCCGAGAGGGGAATTCTGCCTTTGCTGTTTGGGCAGTTATGGTTTTATAGTTCGTACTACTGGCGCGAGTCTCCAGACTCGTGACTTGAAATGGTGTTGAGTCTCCTGACTCAATTGGCCCGGAGGGACAGAACTGGAATAACGTTGGCAATAGTATAAATTCACCCCTAACTCTTCAGAGCTATGCTTCTGCATGCAAACTCTCGCTCTCGGTAGTCCAAGAGAATTCGGACTTTACAGGAGAATTCTATTCTTAAGGAGGGTAAGGAGGTGTTTTATAGTTGACGTTTTACCCACCCCTGCCCCTCCCGAGAGGGGAGTTTGTGCTGTTACTCTAATCTACAAGCTATAGAACTATAGTTTACGGTATGGAACGGACAGGTCGCGACCTGTCCCTACACAGAAGAAGTGTAGAGACGCAATACGTTACGTCTTGTTGCCAGTTGTTTGGAAGTGAACTATAGAACTATAGGTTTATAAATCTCCCGCTAACCTAAAGCCAACTATAAAACCATAGCCTACTTCAGCAGAAACTTAATGCCAACACCCAGGTTACTGAAATCGCTGAGCGGGGTTCGGGCTTGGATAGGGCTGGTATCGAAACGGACGATGGGGGCGCGGTAATCTAAGGAGAAGGCAATGGGGGCTTTGCGAAGCCTGTACTCTAAACCTGTATTAAGCACCGCCACCGGGTTAGTTTTAACGATACTGCCTTCTGGTTGATGATCCTGGTAACGTATTGCGCCAACACCGAGGCCTACATAAGGCCGCAGCCGCGATGATGTCAGCAATGCCGGTTGCCATACATAACTAACTGTAGCCACATATGCGTTGTTGCGTGCGAGCTTGCCGGCCTGCACATCTATAGCAGATTGTGGCCTGAAAAAGTAACGGGCATTAAAAGTAATATCGGAAGCAGGGCCACCCGGGGAATAGCGCACTCCCAGGGCAAGTTTGTAAGGTTTGGTAGCAAGCGGTTTTGTACTTAGGCTATCCTGGGCCAGTAGCGGAACAGACAACAGGAAAAGTGCGAACAATAGAAAATGCTTTTTCATATGTTTATAGCTTGGTTATACTACTCAGATGTACCCGGTTTGCTTATAGTTGCCTGCTAAAAAATATAAAATTTATAGTATACCGATTGGACTATATAATGCGTTATAGTTAGTTTATAGTTATAGTACTTATATTCTGGTGGTGTCTTTTTATTTGCATCAGAACACTACAATCCCGCTTGCTTTGTTAAATTTGTAGGCAAATCATCTCAGACTATGGAAAACAGATATTTGCGCCGCGGTGTGTCGGCATCTAAAGAGGATGTACACAACGCCATCAAGAACATCGACAAAGGACTTTTCCCGAAAGCTTTCTGTAAGATCATCCCGGATATACTCTCCGGCGACCCCGACTACTGCAACATTATGCACGCCGATGGGGCTGGCACCAAATCATCGTTAGCATACCTGTACTGGAAAGAGACCGGCGACCTAAGCGTGTGGAAAGGCATTGCCCAGGATGCTGTGGTAATGAACACCGACGACCTTCTGTGCGTGGGCGCTACCGATAATATCCTGCTTTCGTCAACTATAGGTCGTAACAAAAACCTGGTGCCCGGCGAGGTGATTGCCGCTGTTATAAACGGCACCGAAGAAGTGCTGCAGATGCTGCGCGACAATGGAATGGGCATATACAGCACCGGCGGCGAAACCGCTGACGTTGGCGATCTGGTGCGCACGATTATAGTGGACAGCACGGTTACGGCCCGCATGCGCCGCAACGAAGTGATCAGTAACCATACTATACAACCCGGCGATGTGATTGTGGGTTTTGCCTCGTTTGGGCAGGCCACTTACGAAACCGAGTATAATGGCGGAATGGGCAGCAACGGCCTTACCTCGGCCCGCCACGATGTGTTCCATAGTTACCTGGCCAACTCTTACCCCGAAAGCTACGACCCGGAATTGCCCGTAGACCTGGTATACTCGGGTAACAAGCGCCTGACCGATGTTGACAAAGAGACCGGCATGGAGATAGGCAAACTGGTGCTCTCGCCGACTCGGACGTATGCGCCCATCGTGAAAGCTATACTTGCAGCGCACCGGCAGCACCTGCACGGCATGGTGCATTGCAGCGGCGGCGCCCAAACCAAAGTGCTGCACTTTACCGATAAGGTACACATTATAAAAGATAACCTTTTCCCGACGCCGCCGCTGTTCCGCATTATTCAGGAGCAAAGCCACACCGACTGGAAGGAGATGTATAAGGTGTTTAACATGGGCCACCGCCTGGAAATTTACCTTCCGGAGCAATACGCACAGGAGCTGATCGCGATATCAAAGTCGTTTAATGTGGATGCGCAGATAATTGGCCGCGTGGAAGCTAGCAACTCCAACGAACTAACTATAAAAAGCGCCCACGGCGAGTTTTACTACGAAGGCTAAGTATAAGCCATAACTATAAACTCAGGAGAAGCTGCATGTAAAAAAAACGTGCAGCTTTTTTTGTGCCCAATGTTACGAATTGCCCAAAAACGGCCTGTTTTTTAACCCAGTAATCTTTTATTCTAGCTTGTATGATAAGATTTTTGTGAAAGCCAATGTTAAAAACACATGTTACAAACAGGGGCGCGATAGCCTTTTAAGTTTAAATTATTGTATTTAAGTTTGGCCATGTTTAAATCTAACCAACCTTATTTATGAAAAACAAAACTTTTACCCCCCCCCATTTTAGGCCATTATGGCTTAAGCTGTTTGCAGTATTTTTTATAGCTGCCAGCACTTTTTTGTGGAGCTGCGACAAAGCAGACGAGGCCGTAAAGCCTGGTGCGCTAACCACCACACAAGCACAGACAATTAAAAGCGGCAAAGACAAAGAAGACAAGGACGACAAGTATAAGTCTGACAAAACCGGCCAGTATGTAAGCAAAGATGTGCAGGTAACAGGTTACGAAGACGGAGCAGAGAGGCCAACAAGGCCGAAGTATGATGCCGCAGGAATAGGTTCTAAATATATCACGCCTTGTGAAGAATGCGGACCTATCGGTGGCGGAACAACCCCAACTACACCTACTTCAACTTTTGTAAGTTCGGAGGGATTTGGAAATTCAGTCTATCCTAATAGTTATTATTACAATCCTCAAAATTTTATCCAGGATTTGAAGATAACGAAAGGAAGCTCTTCATCAGTAGGTACATTAGATGGCTATTACAAAATTAATGTTGATCTAAATCGTGGTGCAGGTGGTCAATACATATACTTGCAGTTTACACGTGATCCTCAAAAAGTTGTCGGTTCAAACTCAAACCCAGGAGCTTGGGTGAATGATGTAAGAATAGGTTGGATGGTGCCTGTAAGAGGGATTGTTGTTGAGTCTCAGAATATTGGCCCTGCAAATGATTGGCCGGATTTACAAACTCCTCCTATTGAAGTGAAAGATATTTTAGGGTACCACTGTCCGGACTTGAATGATGGTTCAGGAGGTAAATACATATATGCGTACCAAAAGAAAGACTCTTGGAATACAGGGTTACCTTATGTAAAAGAAGTTGGAGTTATATATGGCAACAGCAGCGCCATACAACCACCAGATGGTTGGGAGAGAATACCTGGCGACTTGAATGAAGGTGCAGGTGGAGACTATATCTATTTCTGCGTGAAATATAATTAATAAAAATTATTGCAAAGTAAAATTCACTCATGGCTTGGTATATTTTGCTAACGCCTGAGTGAATTTTATAACTATAATCAAATGTTATGAAGCACTACTTTATTACTTTTTGCTGCTTACTTGCAGCATTTTCTCTTCAAGCTCAAACTCAAGATTCAATAAAAACGGCTATACCATTTAGTAAGAAGCTATATATAGGTGTGGGGTTAAGCAATATATCATACATGCTTGTGCATAAGTCGCCTGCTATTAGTGGTAGTGTTGAGCCTTGGGTAACCCCACACATAGGATATAAAGTTACTCCCAGACTTGATGTACAAATAGGAATAGGCTATGGAAAGGACAAAGAGCATTATGGGACAAAGTTTTATGAGAACAAAGACGATGATGAGCTGACTTATTGGGATGAATATAATACAACATGGGGATTGACTGTTCCGCTTGCAGTTCACTTTAGCCCTTTTAACCCAAACAAACGACTTCAACTCTATGCTACAACTAAGGTTGTAACTGTGTTTGGAGCGACTAACATTAAATCTATTGAGAAGCGTGCAGATGTAGCTACTGTATCAGAAATTGAAGGCTCAGAAACAAACATTTTCTTTATAGGAGGGCTGCTGTTAAAGTATAAAATTAATAAGCATTTTGATACTTATGTTGAAGGGAACTTTATATATAAAGATCTAAGACATAATAACAATTATGCTAATTCAAGACCATTATCAATCGGGATTGGGCTAAACTATAATTTATAACACTACTTGTACCACCTACTGGCTGGAAAAGAATACCAGGCGATTTAAATGAAGGTGCAGGAGGCGATTATATATATTTCTGCTATAAGAAGATTAGATAACATTCTCTACCTCAATGCCTAGACAATGAATTTAGGTATTGAGGTAGCCTTTCATCTTAAATTGAAAATCCTTTAAGCAAGCTTAATTTATACAATAGGATAAATTAAGCTTTTGAATTAGTTTTTATTTATATATCATGAATGTTATGTTAGTTGATAATATTTGTTCTTTATTGAACTTCAGGCGTGTGCTTATCATAACTATAATTATTTTAGGAGTTATCACAAGTACAATGGCACAACAAAATTCTTCGTCAGACGAAGAGACAATTAAGAAGTCCTTTATAGGAATTGGACTTCGTCTCATGCCTTATGATGCAATAGGAAGTCCGGAATACCAGATGCCGGCATTAGATGTACCATTTATACAAGTAAATTACTCCTATAGACTCAATAATCGTGTGGTAGCTCAAATTGGTCTTGGATACGGCATGAATGAAGCATCACATGTGGGAGTTTCAAGACATATTGATGTTGACAGCATTTACATGAAAGAAAGTTATCAGCAGATAAGTGCGGTTGCTATGCCATTATCTATTAGATGGACACCATTTAATTTGAGTAGACGATTACAATTTTATGGCAATGCCTCTCTTATACCTTTGTTCAGGGATGTAAAAGTATGGGCCAATGAAAGTCTTAATGGTAGTGCAAGTAGTAGAACTGAGCTATATAATAAAACCATTTCAGAGTTTACAGCTACCATATCTGCTGGAGTCTTCATTCAGTACAGCTTTAGTAGCCGGTGGAGTGTCTACGCAGAAGCAGACTTAGCTCATTATAATTTAGAACAGAGACATTTAACTACTTCATTCTCAAAAAGCTCTAAAGGGATTGGCCTGAACTATAATTTTAATTTAAAGCGAGATAAATAAGTAACTCTGGACTGTAACCTTATTTATGAAAACACTAGTGTTATCGGTTATGCTTTTAGTCTGCTCTTTAGCTGCCGCTGCCCAGGCTAATCCTGATTCTACTATAAAGTCTTTGAAGCGGGTATATGTTGGAGTAGAAATAAGCGGTGTGCCTTATTCAATGTGGGATCCAGTCAAAAAACTCAGCGGAGGAATCACCCCCATACTGCATTTACACGCAGGCTACAAATTATCTCAAAGAGTAAATCTGCAAATAGGTCTTACTTACGGTAGAGAACGGGAAGATAGGCTGTCTGGTATATACTATGGCTACAATGATACTATTATTTATCATTTTCATAAAAGCGAAATGAAAGGTGTAGCCATGCCAATCACTATTCAGATAAATCCTTTTAGAACCCAAAGAAAATTGAGAGTTTCTGCGACGGCATCTCTTGCTCCCATTATTGGTTCAGTGTGGCATCAATACTCAGAAGAGTATGAAGGAACAAGAAAAGTTACTTATGAAGATGAAGATGCTGGTATATATCTTGTTGCAACAGCTGGAGTACAACTGAACTATAAAATTAGTAATAGATTAGATGCCTTTGGTAAAGTTAATTTGATGTATAAGGACATCTTAAATTATAGTTACTTCAGCTTTATGTCTAAATCATCAAAGTCAATCGGGATTGGCCTAAACTATAACTTTAATCTAAAGCGAGGTAAATAAGTAACTCTGGACTGTAACCTGCCCTTTATGAAAACACTACTGCTATCATTTATACTTTCAATCTGCTCTTTAGCTGTCGCTGCCCAAGCTCAATATAATGATTCAGTTAATATTAAAAGCAGAGGCTTATATTTAGGAGTTAATTTAAATACCACTTCTTTCCATATTTATTATGAAGGAGACAAACTCCCAAGCGCAGTACGGACAGGATATTTTGAGCCTATTTCCGTAACCGCAGCTTATCAACTAACAGAAAGATTAAAGCTACAGGTTGGAGTTGGTGCAGGCGGCGATAAAGATGAAACCGAACTGCATTTACAGGATGTAAAACAAAGTTTTAAATCCAAGACGATAGCATTTGCAACTCCGGTATCAGTTTATTTAACATTTCTTAAAATAAAGAAGAAGCTACCTGTGTATGGAGTGGTTGCCTTAGTGCCAGCTTATGGCATTACAACAGCCGATGTTAAAATAACTGATGATGAAGGTACAAGAAGCTTTACAGTTGAAGATAGTGGCATTAATGTGTTTACCATTGCAGGTGTAGGGTTTAACTATAAAATAAGCCAGCACTTTTATGGTAACGTGTCCTACTTTTTTTATAAAACTAACCTTACTGGGCCAAACTCCTTCCACTACGACTGGGACAAAGGCTACGGCGGAAGGAGCTTTGTTAAATCACTAGAATTAGGCCTGAACTATAACTTTAATCTAAAACGAGAGAAATAAGAAGTATAGAGATAATTGAAGAGTATAAAACCGCAGGCATTTAGCTTGCGGTTTTTTTTATCTGCTTTTGTGGCCATAGCAAAACGCTGTTTTACCTGCCAGCAACTATAAACCCAACCTATAACAGCAAAAACCTATACAACTGGCACAGAAATTGGAACGGGCAAAGTATAGATCATAACCTATACTACCATGAGAAAGCTTTTACTTCCGCTCCTGCTTGTGCTGCTGGCGATGCCGGTACTCGTACAGGCTTCTGTTTTAACCTTTCGTGCGCCCATCGGCGAGCCTTTTTACCTGAAACTGAACGGCAAACTGGTAAACCATAAAGCAACCAACTTTGTACGCATAGATCACTTGCGTCCCGGCAAACATTACGTGGAAGTTAAAGTACGCGGCCGCCACCGCGATTACCAGCTCAACACCAAAGTATATCTGCGCGATGGCTACGAAACCAACTATGGCATTGATGTAGTGGAGCGCAAAGGCCGCCTGAAACTGAGAACACTGAGCCAGGTGCCCCTGTTGCCGCCTCCGGTGGTAGTAGTGCCACCTCGTGTGCCTTATCCGCCCGCAGAACCCTACATACCAGCCCCACCGCGCTACGACGACCGCTACAACCGTCGCGAGAGCCGCTGCGATTACCTGCTCACCCGCGAAGACACCGACCGCTTAGCCGAAGCCATGAAAAGCCGCAGCTTTGAGAGCACCAAACTAACCATAGCCCGTGAAGCCCTGCGCAACAGCAGCATCCTGGCCGAAGACCTGAAGTTTATATTAGAGCAGTTTGATTATGAGAGCACCCGCGTAGAATTCGCCAAATTCGCTTACGAATATGTCTGCGACCGCGAGCGTTTCTATTACATCTACGATGTGTTTAAATTTGACAGTAGTGTGAGAGAGTTGGAAGCTTATACCAGCCGGAGGTAACCTCCCCCTGCCCCCTCCTTTGTCGAGGGCCCCTTCCCCCAAAACAGAGGGGGTTATTTATGCAGATTTAAAGGTTGATGAATAGAGACCTCGCAGTGTGCGCAGCTCCTGCGAGTGTCTTGTTCGCTACAGAGCAGTCTTATATGGGAGTGTCTGAGTTATAGTTGGTGGCTTTCGTAATTGGAAACAAGCTGTTGTTTTATCGTTACTGCTGATCCTCAGTCTTACTAGCCTAAAGTTCTGTAGTTTCCTTGGCTTGCTCCAGGGCCGCAAGGCCCCGTCTTTGCCTTTCTCGCTGCTTTCGCTTCCTCGGCTCGTACCTCGCCGTGCCTGACGGCACCGGAACCTCTCGAGGCGCTCAAGACAAAGACTGAAATCATTCATCTATTAACCGCTGGTTTATGCTTTGAACAGATAAGCTCCGACCTTTCTCGTGGTTATAATTCTGTAGGGACAAGTCGCGACTTGTCCGCTCAATACTGTCAACTATAGAACTATAGCTTGTCAATTGGAGCAGCAGAAAAGTCCCCCTTTGAAGGGGGCAGGGGGATGACAAACGATAACTATAAAACGATAGCAAAGCTCCTTCCCCTGTTTTTAGGGGAAGGTTGGGAAGGGGTAATAACAAACAAAAAGCCGCTCCCCGGAAAAGGAAGCGGCTTTTGCAAATTACATTTTATACACCCTCCTGTTTTTAGGAGGGGGCAGGGGGAGGTCATTATCTCAGTCTGTCCACAGACCTTACCAGGTCCTCGTCGCGCTTAATAAAGCGGTTTGACAGCGCATTTAGCAGCAGGGCCAGCATCGGCATATAAAAACCGGCGTGGTATGAGCCATTGTCTTCGGCAGTAACCATAGGGGCTGCTACATAAGCCGCATAATAAAACGACGTTCCGAAAAGAGCAGCCAGCACCAGCGTGTTCAGCAGGCCCAGTTTCATCTGGTTCAGGCGGTTGCGGTACTGAAATATCTCTACCAACGCTACTATGGCAGCGGCAATGGCCAATATGCCGATCGCGATAGCACTTCTAGATGGCGTTTGTCCGGCAGCGGCTGGTTCGCCAGCCTCGTTCAGCATGGCAGATTTTACTTCCCAGGCAGTAAGTATAACGGTTTCGCCGGTTACAGCATCGGTTTTAGACCATAGCGGTAAAAACAACATCGCGATAACGGCCACAGCCAGTAGAAACAGAAATACGGTTTGAATTCTTTGTATCATGTGTAGGTTAATTTAACTTGCAAAGAGTTGCAAAATTAGACAAAGACCTGTAAAACTAAAATAAATGAATTCTGCATATATAATTGATATCGTAAGAACACCGGTTGGCAAGTTTGGCGGGAGCCTGAGCACTGTTCGCCCCGACGACATGGCCGCCTTTATTTTAAAGGAACTGATGGCCCGCAATCCGCAGGTTGCACCTGAACTTATTGAGGATGTAGTGCTGGGCGCAGCCAACCAGGCCGGCGAAGACAACCGTAATGTAGCGCGCATGGCTTTGCTGTTGGCCGGTTTGCCTCTACAGATCGGTGGCGTAACTGTTAACAGACTTTGCGCATCAGGCTTGCAGGCTATAATGGATGCGAGTCGCGCCATTAAAAGCGGCGACGGCGAAGTATACCTGGCTGGCGGCGTTGAAAGCATGACGCGTGCCCCTTTCGTAATGGCCAAAGCCGAAACAGCCTTCAGCAGAACGCCCGAAATTTATGATACAACTATAGGCTGGCGCTTTACCAACCCTACCTTATCTAAGCTGCATTACCCTTTTGCCATGGGCGAAACTGCCGAAAATGTAGCAGAGCGCGAAAGTGTTTCACGTGAAGCGCAGGACGAGTTTGCCCATAACTCGCAGTTAAAGTATAAAGCCGCCCACGAAGCCGGTAAGTTTACGGACGAGATAATCCCTTACCCGGTACCACAACGCAAAGGTGATCCGGTTATGTTTGATACCGACGAACACCCACGCTTATCAAGTATAGATAAGTTAAATTCATTAGCTCCGGCTTTTAAAAAAGGCGGCAGCGTAACTGCAGGTAACTCGTCGGGCATAAACGATGGCGCAGCGGCCTCACTTATAGTGAGCGAAGAGGTAGTAAAACGATTAGGGTTAACACCGATGGCCCGCGTGGTAAGCGTAGGTATAGCCGGCGTAGAGCCAAGCCATATGGGCATGGGTCCGGTTCCGGCAACCTTAAAAGCACTGAAAAGAGCAGGCTTAACTATAAACGACATTGGTCTGGCCGAAATAAACGAGGCTTTTGCAGCCCAGGCTATACCTTGTGTGCAGCAATTAGGCATAGATCCGGCTATCGTGAACGTGAACGGTGGTTCTATTGCGATCGGGCACCCGCTGGGGGCAAGCGGCACACGCATCTCGGCTACGCTGCTGCACGAAATGAAGCGCCGCGACAATGTGCGTTATGGTTTAGCTACCATGTGTGTAGGTGTAGGCCAGGGCGCTGCTATTATTTACGAGAAACTGTAAAACGAGAATTGCTCTTCGGGGCAGTCGCTCTTCGGGATTTGCAATCCCGAAGCACTTACTATGAGGATTTGTAATCCGATTTTCAGCTACAGTAAATCAGCTGGTAAAGTATAAAGTCGGATTGCAAATCCTGGTAATAACATACTTTCGGATTGCAAATCCGAAAGAGCGGTTCTCCTGATGTAAACACCCCTATGGTCCCCTCAAGGGGACAGTTTCTGTAATAGCTGTAAATTCTACAAAATAAATCCCCGTTTCTGGTAGCAGGAGCGGGGATTTGTCTTTTCTACTCAAATAAATTTTTCTACTATATATGGTTTTGGCACACCCTTTGCGTTTAACCAATCAGACTTAACTTATAAGCATATGAAAAAGGTATTAACGATCGTATTGGTAGCTGTTTTAACTATAGTTGGCCAGACCGTAGTGGCGCAGGGAAACAGCAAAGGAAAAGGTAAAGCTAAAGGCAAGCCGGCATTTGTTGAAGAAAAGCATCGCGCCCATGCCGAGTGGAAACGCGAAAAAGACTACGCCAAAGCAGAAAAGAAATATAACAAGAAGAAAAACAAGCACAAGCACGACGACGACGATGACCGTTGGGAACGTGATGAGAGACGCGACGATGATCGTCGCGTAGAACGCAGAAGAGACCGCACCATATTTGGTAAAACTGACGAGCAGCGCCGTGAAGATGAGCGTGAGCGCCGCAGAGTAGAAGAAAAGGAAAAAGTTGAAGTGAGGCGCAAGAAAGATGAGCGTGTGGAAGAGCGTCGCAGTGGTGATATAGGCCTGCCAGGCGATATCATTATCGGTAAAAGAAGACCTTCCGGAAATTAAGATACACTTTTCCTAACAGTGTCCCAGACGGAGCCCGGCTATACTTTGTGTAGCCGGGCTTTATTATGGGGTATACTTTGTTGGGCAGCATTAAAAGGAAATGATACCTTTGTGTATGCGGTATTTCTTAGAGATAGCCTACGACGGCACACGTTTCCATGGCTGGCAGGTACAGCCCAATGCTATTTCGGTGCAGCAGGTACTCGACGATTGTCTGAGTAAAATACTGCGCGAACAAATAAGCAGCACCGGCAGCGGCCGCACCGATACAGGCGTACACGCCAGTCAGCAATTTGTGCATTTCGATTCCGTTCAGCATCTCGACCCGCAACAAGTGGTTTATAAACTAAACCGCATTTTACCCAACGATATCTCCGCTTACAATTTATACTTAGTGCCCGACGAGGCGCATGCCCGTTTCGATGCTTTTGCCCGTACGTACCATTACCACATTACACTTACCAAAAACCCGTTTAGGCGCTACCACGCCTGGTACCACAGCAAGCCTTTAGATGTAGCCAAAATGAACGAGGCGGCAGCTATACTTTTAAAGTATGAGGATTTCACTACCTTCAGTAAAGTAAAAGGCGACACGAAGCACTACCGCTGCACCATGTATGAGGCTATGTGGCAACAGCAAGGCGACGAACTGGTTTTTACCATCATGGCGAACAGGTTCTTGCGTGGCATGGTACGGCTTATAGTTGGCGCTTTAACCGATGTTGGCCGTGGCAAAATAACCGTAGCGCAATTTGAGCAGATGATCGCTAGTCAGGACAGGAGCCAGGCCAGTGGCGCGGCACCCTCCGAAGGTTTATACTTGGCCAGAGTAGAATATCCCGAACATTTATTTCAGAATATCATCCCAAATAAACTATAATACTTATGCAACTCGAAGAAGACCATCAGGGCCCGCACCTGAACGGAAAACACCTCCGCCCCGAAAGCTTAATGATGAGCTATGGTTATAACCCGGAGTGGTCGGAGATGGCCGTAAAAGCGCCTATCTACCAGACATCTACTTTCGTTTTTAAGAATGCCGAAGAGGGCAAAGCTTTTTTTGAACTGGCATACGGCCTGCGCGATAAAGGTGCCGAAGAGCAGATGGGCCTTATTTATAGCCGCCTGAACAACCCCGACCTGGAGATATTAGAGAACCGTTTACGTTTCTGGGATGGCGCCGAAGATGCCGCAGTGTTTGCAAGTGGTATGGCTGCCATCAGTACCATGTTGCTGGCCCTGCTAAAACCCGGCGACGTAGTACTGCACAGCGAGCCTATTTATGGCGGATCTGATTACTACATCAAAAACATACTCCCGAAATTCGGTATACAAAGTATAGGCTTTAGGGCCAATATGCCTGCCGAAGAAGTGGAAAAGCTGCTTGATGAGTCGGGAGTGAAAGATAAACTGGCGATGGTGTACATCGAAACGCCGGCTAACCCAACAAACCACCTCGTAGATATTGAAGCCTGCGCTGCACTGGCCAAAAAGCACTCCACCGACGATAAAGAAGTACTCGTTGCTGTTGATAATACCTTCCTGGGGCCATTGTTCTCGCACCCACTAAAGCACGGCGCTGACCTGCTGGTTTATTCGGCAACGAAATATATTGGTGGTCACTCCGACCTGATTGCAGGTGCCTGCATTGGCTCTGCAGCTTTAATGAAGCAGGTAAAAGCCATGCGTACCTTTATGGGCTCGATGGCAAGCCCATGGACCGGCTGGATGCTGATGCGCTCCCTGGAAACCCTGAAAATAAGAATGGAAGCCCAGGCGCGCGGTGCCGAAAGCGTAGCTGAGTACCTGAAGAACCACCCAAAGGTAGACCGAATTTACTACTTAGGTAACCTGGAAGACAACCCGCAGCAGCAGGCTATCTATAAAAAGCAATGCCTGTCGGCTGGGTCTATGATCTCGTTTGATATAAAGGGCGGCGAAAAAGAAGCCTTTAAGTTCCTGAACAGCCTGCGCCTTATAAAGCTGGCTGTAAGCTTAGGCGGCACTGAGTCGCTGGCCGAGCACCCTGCCTCCATGACGCACTCCGACATATCGCCGGCCGACCGCGCTGTGATGGGAATAGGAGAAGGTATGGTTCGTATTTCGGTGGGTGTAGAGCATCCGCAGGACATTATAAATGATATTGAGCAGGCACTCGCAGCAGTGTAAGTACAAATAAAATTTCAGGTAAGAAAGAGCCGCAGCTTTATAGTTGCGGCTCTTTTGTTTTATAGGTCAGGCAAAATATAGGTAAAGTTAAATTTATAGTGAAACCTGAGTGCAAGAATCACGTTGGTGTATAGGCAAAGTATAATATGCTGCACTTTTAGCCCGCTTTATGTTCCCGCTTCTGATAGCCTGTGCCAACTTACCTTGATGCAGGAGTAAAACAAACCAACAGATTACTGCAACCGAACCCTAAACTATAATGCCTATGCGGGCACCTTTACACCCTGAAACTGCTATCCGAATAATTAAATCGCTGGTGCGCCTGGTTGGGCACAATAGCGGAGCAAAAGGCTTTTGGGTAGCCATACTTTTACTCACCTCTGTAACTATAGCCCAGGCGTCGCATTTCAGGTATGGAAATGTGAGCTGGCGTTATGTAGATGGCAATACCGTCGAATTCAAGATAAGCCAGTCGTGGCGCTATACGGCTTTTTATGCTGAAGTAGGGCAGGTAGTGAACCCCGGAGATTTCATGTTTGGCGATGGCACCTTTGGCCCGATAAAGCTGAACGTAACGGCTGTGAATAAGACAGACGACTGGATGTACGGCGAAGCCATCATCACCAAAACCTATAATACTACCGGAACCTATATTGCCAATTTTACCGGCTGCTGCCGTGTAAGCGAGCTCAAAAATAACCCCGAAGGCCAATGGAACCTGCAAACCACCGTTACGATAGGTAATGGTAACAGCGCTCCTGTAACCACGCTTCCGGCCATGGTGCACCTGCCGGAGCACTTACATCATGCTTCGTTTGAGATGCCGGCAAGCGACCCGGATGGGGATGCGCTGACCTACACGCTGGCAACTTCAGCTGAAATGGGAGGTGGTCATAACCCGGAAGGTTTAACAGTAGATGCCGCCTCAGGGCATGTGCACTTTAACACCGAAACAAAGCATGCCGGCGAAATATATAATGCAGCCATTACTATAACCGACAGCCGCGGGGCAAAAGTAACTTCCGACTTCATCATTAAAATTACAGAGCAATCTACAGCACCAGTTTTCGACTATAGTATAACTCCTGAGAACGGAATTGTATACCATGTTGCTCCTGATAAAGAACTAAAGTTCAACATAAAAGCCCACGACACTGACCCGGATGATGTAGTAACCCTGATCGCGACTGGCTTGCCTGTTACGTCAACTATAAACCCGGCACTGCCCTTAACTGCTAACCCGGTACAAAGTGCTTTTGCCTGGAAGCCAACCGTAAACGATGTCGGTACTTATGTGATCAGTTTTACAGCGCAGGATAAAAAAAGCGTGCAAACCAGCACTTCTGTAACGATACAGGTAAGTTATAAAGCCCGCTTTGATGTTCCGCCGAGTCCTGATGCAAACAGCTATACTTTTACAACTCCCGGCCAGGCTATAAACCTAACATTACAGGCATCATCCCCGGTAGCATCCGAAAAGCTGACTATAACTGAACTGACCGGCCTGCCAGGAAGTGCTCCCAAACTACCACCTGCTGCTGCAAACCCGGTACAAATGCAACTAACCTGGACCCCAGAAACGAAGAACTGGGGCACTCATAGGGTAACTGCCAAAGTACGCGATAGCCGCAACGAAGAAATAAGCCATAGTTTTAACCTGGTCGTGAACACACCGCCGGTCTTTACATCGGCTCCTACAGAGTACCCGCTGGCGGCAGGCTATACGTATAGGTATGAAATAACAGCACAGGACGATGACCTCCCTTATGGCGACCAGCTGGAGATATTGGCAGAGGGCATACCGGACTGGCTAACGCTGGAAGATGACGGAAAAGGCAACGCTATACTTACAGGCACGCCAACTATAAACAATGTAGGCGAATATACTATAAAGCTGTTAGCTGAAGACAAATGGCACCACAACGGCGGACTGGCTGTGCAGGAACTATACTTAAAAGTGAATGATGCCAGCTGCGGCGATAACAACGAAAAAGTGCTGATATGCCATAACGGGCAGACCATATGCGTGCCTGCAAACATGGTGCAGGAGCACCTGGATCATGGCTGTTACCTGGGCACCTGCGACCCGCTTATACCTTCTGATGTTATAGTAGAAGACACTAAACTGATAGCGTACCCTAACCCGCTAAGCCATACTACTACCTTGGAGTTTATGCTGCCTGCGGCCGGCAAGTATACCCTCGACCTGATAAACAGCAACGGGCAAAAGCTAAGCACCTGGCAGCAGGGGCAAGGCAACCTGGGCCAGTATTATAACCTGCAGGTACCAACCGCAGACCTGAAACCGGGCATATACTTTGTGCGCCTGATAACCGAAGTACAAGTACAGCACGTAAAGGTGGTAAAACAATAGCGCCACGCTGTACTTATCTCTGCAAAAAACGGCAGCTGTAGTCCGTTAAAAACACTTACCTTTGCTACTGGTTAAGTATAGATGCCTCCTGCACGAGCAAGTACGGGCGCTGCGTTTATAATTTATACTTTTCGCAAACTTTGGAAGACAAACCTAAAAATACAGGCAAAGTATTCGATGCAGATGTGCTGTCGCGGCTTTTTGATTTCGTGAAGCCCTATGTGCGCATCTTTTACTTTATCGTATTCCTGACCTTTGCTTCGGCTATACTTGCCGCCCTGCGCCCTTTCCTGATACAGTATACCGTTGATAACGAGATACTGCAGAACGATTGGGAAGGCCTGAACAAGATGTTCGTGATATTGGCTGTGCTGCTGGTAGTGCATGCTATCGTGCAGTATCTGCACACCTATTTTGCCGGCTGGCTGGGGCAGCACGTCGTCCGCGATATCCGGATAAAACTATACCGCCATATCCTGGATCTCCGCCTTAAATTTTTTGACCGCACACCCATCGGCACACTGGTTACGCGCAACGTATCGGATGTGGAAACGCTTTCGGATGTGTTCAGTGAAGGCCTTGCCGCTATGATTGGCGATATTCTGCAGCTGGTATTTATAGTTGGCTTCATGTTTTACATCGATTGGGAACTGGCGCTTGTCAGCCTTTCTACTTTCCCGATCATGCTTATCAGTACCTACATCTTTAAAGAGAAGATAAAAGATACCTTTCAGGAAGTGCGTACGGCTGTGGCCCGCCTCAATTCGTTTGTGCAGGAACATATTACCGGCATGAGCATCGTGCAGATCTTTAACAACGAGAAGCGCGAGATGGATAAGTTCAAGGAGATCAATAAAGAGCATACCCGCGCCAACATCCGCTCAGTTCTATACTATAGCGTTTACTTCCCGGTAGCGGAGATTATAGGTGCAGCCGGCCTGGGTTTGCTGGTGTGGTATGGTGCACACGGCGTTATTGACGATGATACCTCGCTGGGTACCCTGATGGCTTTTATACTTTACATCCAGATGTTTTTCCGGCCGATACGCATGATTGCTGACCGTTTTAATACGCTGCAGTTGGGTGTGGTAAGTACCGAGCGTTTGATGAAGCTGCTGGATAGCAAAGAAATGATAGCCGACAACGGGGATTATGCTCCTGAGAAGATAAAAGGCAACGTGCGTTTCGAGAATGTATGGTTTGCCTATAACGACGAAGAATGGGTGCTGCGCGATATTTCGTTTGATGTGAAAGCCGGCGAAACTGTAGCCTTTGTAGGTGCAACGGGTGCAGGTAAAACATCTATCATCAACCTGCTCAACCGTTTTTACGAGATAAATAAAGGCCATATTATAGTTGACGGCCACGACATAAAAGAATACGACCTGAGTGTGCTGCGCCATCATATTGGTGTGGTGTTACAGGATGTGTTTTTATTCTCGGGAAGTATAGCCGACAACATTAGCCTGGGCAACAAAAGCATAACCGAAGAACAGATGTGGCATGCCGCCGACCTGGTTGGGGCACGGCGGTTTATAGAGCGCTTGCCTGGCGGTTTGCACTACCAGGTAATGGAGCGCGGGGCTACTTTATCGGTGGGCCAGCGCCAGCTTATCTCGTTTGTACGAGCTATGGTTTATAACCCCGAAATCATTATTTTAGACGAAGCCACCTCCAGCGTAGACTCCGAAACCGAAGAACTGATACAGTACGCCATCGACCAGTTGATGCATGGCCGTACCTCAATCGTTATTGCGCACCGTTTATCTACCATCCAAAAAGCAGATAAAATTATAGTGCTGGATAGGGGCGAAATAAAAGAAGTGGGCAACCACGAAGAACTGCTGCGGCATAACGGCTACTACGCCCAACTATACCATATGCAGTACAAGAACATGATCAATATATGAGCAGGAAATTTTTAGTGGCCATAGCTATACTTGTGGCTTTTGGAGTAGGTATTTATGCCTACCTGGGTGGTTTTAGCGGCCCCACTGTATCTGTAACAACATCAGAGCCATTGTTGCTGGCTGGCCAGGCCTTCGAAGGGACCGTTAAAGACGATGCTTTTGGCAATGCTTTCCGGAAAGCCGCAGAGCTCCGCGACTCGGAAGAAATGGGAGGGGTTTTAGGTAACGTATACTATAACAACCCCGAAAGCAAAAGTGATTCTATAAAAGCCTTTATCGGCTTGGTAATACAGGACTCAACTATAAACCTGCCAGAAGGTTATGAGTTGCTTCGTGTGCCTGGCGGCCGTGAAGTGGTGCGCGCCGAAATAGAAGCCCACTACATGGTAGCACCCGGCAAACTATACGAAGCCATTTTTGACCATGCCAAAGACAACAAACTGCAGCTACAGGATTTTTATGTAGAGTGGTTCCCGACGGACCGCGAAGCTGTGGTGGAAGTGCCGGTAAAGCAATAGCCTTGTAAGTATAAAATTATAACTTATATTTGGTAAGGCCTTCTAACCTTCACCGCTATACTTTGGGCAAAAAAGCAGACGTAAAAAAAGAGCTGATACTGGACGCAGCCAAGTCAGTGTTTGGCAGGCTGGGCTACAGCAAAGCCACCCTCGATGATATTGCGCATGCCATCGGCCTGAAAAAACCTACCCTATACTATTACTACAAAAGCAAGGAAGTACTGTTTATAGAGGCTTTCTCGCAGGAGTGGAAGGATAGCCTGTACCGCCTGAAGAAGATAGCAGAGCAGGAGCCCGATCCGCACAAGCAGCTTTTGCTTTACATTCAGTCGTCGTTGCGCTATTACCAGGAAATCGTAACACAGCACACCATATCCATAAAAGTACTTATCGAAACGCGTAGTCTGTTTCAGAAGCTTTTCGCCGAATCGAGGGCCAAGGAGACGAACTATTATGCTACTGTTATAAAAGACGGGATAGAGAAAGGTGTGTTTATACCTTGCGAAGCCGAGCGTGTTGGATACTCTATGATGGTAGTGAAAGACCTGATCCAGTTTGATGAGTTTGAACGTGTTTTTTACCAGCAACTGCCAACTATAAACTTCGCCAAAATAGAGCAGGATGTATTGTTTACAGTAGGTTTGATCTTAAACGGCATCTCTGCCCAGAAACAACTATAAACGCATGCGTAATCACAGTTTAATTCTGTTGATTTTATTTGGCTTGTTGGTAGCTGCATGTACTACGCAATACCCTAATTCCATTCGTCCTACAGTTTATAGTACTAAAACCGGGCTTAACCAAGGTTGGCCATATTTTGAGGCACCATTCTATAACTATAAAGGGTTCCCTGAACAAAAACTTATCAAGCGGCGCAGTGTAAAGTGGGAGAGCTCACGCCATCTAAGCAAGGAAGAGAAAGAGGCAGAAAGTAAAGAACAAGGGGCAACTATGAGCAAAGTTATAGTTGAGCCATTGCAAGAAGATATGCCTTTGAATTATGCACCGGGTGGTATATTTATAACCCCACTTCAGCTATTCTTCGACGAAACCGAAGTAGCAAATATCCACTGGCAAGAGTTTTTACATTACATAAAACGCGATTCTACTGAGGCGTTTTACCAAAGCATGATACCTGATACGACAGTAATTGTGCTTAATGAAAGGGATTATTATCGTTTTGGATCTTTGGGTGTTATGATAATTGGCACAGATACTATAGATCAGATTATAGAGCCGATAACATCATACCTTTATCATCCACAATATTTGTACTATCCTGTAGTTGGTGTGAATTACGAACAGGCAGTTGCCTATTGCCAGTGGCGCTCAAAAGTAGTGACGGAACAATATAACATTGATCCAAAGAATGAGCAGAAACTAAAAATAACTTACAGGTTGCCAACAGAGCAGGAGTGGGAAGTTATTGCTTCTACCGGGCTTGACAAAATTGAGCTCCCTCACAGTTCATATACTAAGGGAACAGTAAAGTATAAAGTCAACCCCAAAGCAGCAGAATTTATTGCCAGAAAGATCATTAGTCCTAAGCCTGTAGCGCAGATAGAACAAGACCTGAAGCAAACAGAGGTACACGATCTGCCTATAAATGTAAAACGCACACTACCATATATTTTACAATTTCGGACGCCGGCTTATGTGTATGGTGGCTGGCCAAATGATTACGGTGCCTACCACGTGCTGGGCAACGTAGCCGAAATGGTAGCCGAGAAAGGCATAGCCAAAGGCGGCAGTTGGAAAGATGAACTAAGCGACTCCGAAATTACAGACAGGCAGCTCTATACTTCGCCATCCGACAAAGTCGGTTTCCGGTGCGTTTGCGAAGCAGAATTATTGAAATAGGAAGTTATCTACCGTTATGCTTTTTCTTAACGGTATCAGCAGTAAGCAGCAGGCCAAGAGCTAGCAGCAACAGCTTATTCAGTTGCTTTAGCTTTGAGCTCATTTAGTTTCGCCATCAGGGCATCTACATCGGCATGGTGACCTTTTGCTACTTCAGCGGCATCCAGTTCTACCAGCATATTCTTCATCTGCTGCAGGTAAGCGGCTTTGTCTTTTTTCAGGCAGTTTTTAGGAGTATCGTGGCATTCGCCGTTCTCGCCTTTAGGTTTAAACATGCTGCCTTCGCCATAAATAAGCCATTGCGGGTTCAGGTCGGGGAAGTGTTTTACAATAGCGACCAACTCATCCAGCACAATATTGCTACCATTTAAAATATGGTTAAGCGTTTCTTCGTCGCTGCCTGTCATGGTTTTCAGGTCGTCCATTTCCAACTCATTCAGGTGCGTGTAAAACCTGAATCTCTTGCCGATCTGCTGTAAATCAATAGCCATATATAGAGTGTTTTATAGTTTTGTAGAATAACCTATACGTATCTATAACAGAATATGCTCTAAAAAATTCCTGCAAGGCAATCTATTTATTGCTATAGCTATCTAAACTATAATTTTATTTAGGATTTTCAGCCGAATTATAGCATAATAAAACAAGCTATAGTATACCAGAAAACCACCCAGATACCGGAGTTATTTCAGCAAAAGGCCAGGATAGAGTAAACCCGAAACATTCTGCCAGGTCACAGATCTTATAGACTTTTAGTTAAGTTCTTCCGTCTGTAATTGGCGTTCGTATAGTTCTCTATACAATCCTTTTTGCTTGATCAGCTCGTTGTGCGTACCATGTTGTACGATAGCGCCATCATCCAACACCAGAATTCTGTCAGCTAATTTTACCGACGATACCCTGTGCGAAATAATGATGGATGTACGGTTCTTCATAATGCGGCGCAGGCTGTTAAGTATAGCATTTTCCGTTTTAGTATCCACCGCCGAAAGCGAATCATCCAGTATAAGTATACTTGGCTCCCGCACCAGCGCGCGGGCTATCGATACACGCTGCTTTTGTCCGCCTGATAAGGTAATGCCACGCTCGCCTAACTTCGTGTCGAACTTCTCCGGGAAGCGCATGATGTTCTCGTACACGTCAGCATCTTTGGCGGCCTGTATCATTTGTTCTTCGGTTATACTTGGCAAACCAAAACCAATGTTATTCCGGATAGAGTCAGAGAACAGGAACACATCCTGCGGCACATAACCTATCTGGCTACGGAGGCTTTCGATGTTATAATCCTGCACATCAACGCCATCTATAAAAATACGACCACTGCTAACATCATACATGCGGGGCAGCAAAGTAGCGATCGTGCTTTTACCGGAGCCTGTGTTACCAATTACTGCCAGTGTCTCGCCGTGGTTTATACTGAACGATACATTTTTAAGCGCATGGATATTCGTGTCCGGGTAAATGAAATCCACATTCTCGAAGCGGATATCGCCTTTTATATCTTTGCGGATGTTTTCACGGGAAACAATATTGTTTTTGGTATGCAGGAACTCGTTGATGCGCGCCTGCGATGCAGCAGCACGTTGCACCAAACTGGCTGTCCAGCCCAGGGAAGTTACCGGCCAGGTCAGCATGTTCACGTAAATAATAAATTCGGCAATGTTACCGGTCGTTATACTTCCGTTTATCACTTCCTGGCCGCCAATGTAGATGGTAATGATAGTGCTCAGGCCCACCAGGAAAAGTATAAGCGGGAAAAACAGCGAGTTAACAAAGTTCAGGTCCAGCGACTTCTCCCTGTAGGTATTGCTGGCAGTGGTAAAGTTATTATGCGAGTCGTCTTCGCGCACAAACGATTTTAGCACCCTGATGCCCGAAAAAGCCTCCTGCACAAACGTCGTTATACCTGAAAGGCTTTTTTGTATCTCATCAGACTTACGCTCAATAATGTTGTTTACATAATAAATGCTGATGGCCAGTATCGGCAGCGGGATCAAAGTATAAAGTGTAAGCTTCACGTTTACCGACAACATATATGGGATCACCATCAGGAATAGCACCACCAGGTTTAGCCCATACATAATAGCCGGGCCCAGGTACATGCGCACGCGGCTCACATCTTCCGAGATGCGCGACATCAGGTCGCCGGTGTTGTTTTTGCGGTAAAAGCTGAGCGGCAGGCTCTGGTAATGCTCGTAAATCTCGTTCTTCAGGTCGTTCTCTATCAGGCGGCTCATCACGATTATAGTTTGCCGCACAAAAAACAGGAACAAGCCCCGCAGTAAAGCCATAACAAGTATAACCACGCCATACACCAGTATACTTCGGGCAAAACTGTCATACACAAGGTCTTGCTGCGACATGCCCTCAAATAAATTGTGCAGGTTAATACCTTCCTTTATCAGGTCGAAAGCGTAACGTACTACCTGTGCGGGCAGTATCTGGAAAAAGTTAGATATAACGATAAACACCAAACCCCACATAAGGCGGTATTTATACTTAAGCAGGTATTTATTTAGGTAGCGTAACGATTTCACAATAAGATATTAATGCCTTTAACGCTTTTACGAAGACTTCTAAAGTACAAATTGAATTAATCAAAAAAAGAATTAATTTTGCAGCGCGAAAGGGAGTGGATTACTACGTTCTTCAGCACAAAGATAGAATAACACTAAACCAATTTCATAAATGGTCGAAATTAAAGAAGTAGAACTGAAGAAGGATACATCATCTATCTTCGGTCAGATTTCAGAATACAATCACGAGAAAGTTGTTTTCTGTCATGACCACGACACAGGTCTGAAGGCTATCATCGGTATCCACAACACTGTATTGGGCCCTGCACTGGGCGGAACACGCATGTGGACGTACGCTTCGGATGCAGAAGCGCTGAACGATGTGCTGCGCCTGTCAAGAGGTATGACGTATAAAGCTGCTATCTCTGGCCTTAACCTGGGTGGTGGTAAAGCAGTAATTATCGGCGATGCCAAAAAAGATAAATCTGAAGCGTTAATGCGCCGTTACGGCCGTTTCGTGAAGAACCTGAACGGTGCTTACATTACCGCTGAAGACGTAGGAACTACTACAAAAGATATGGAGTACATTAAAATGGAAACAGATCATGTAGCTGGTTTGCCTGAAGCTATGGGTGGTAGCGGCGACCCGTCTCCTGTAACTGCTTACGGTACTTACATGGGTATGAAAGCGGCTGCTAAAAGAGCATATGGCTCTGATTCGCTGGAAGGCAGAAAAATATCTGTACAGGGTGTTGGCCACGTAGGTGGTTACCTGGTAGAGCTGCTTGCCAAAGAAAATGCTGAAGTGTATATCACAGATATCTATGAAGACCGTCTTCGCGAGATCTCTAACAAGTATGGCGCTAAAGTGGTAGGCATGGATGATATCTACGACCTTGATGTAGATATTTATGCGCCGTGTGCTCTTGGTGCTACTGTAAACGACGATACTATCGAGCGTTTAAAGTGCCAGATCATCGCAGGTTCGGCTAACAACCAGCTGCGCGACGAAAACATTCATGGCCCGGCTCTTATTAAAAAAGGCATCCTTTACGCACCAGACTTCCTGATAAATGCAGGTGGTTTGATTAACGTATACTCTGAGCTGCAGGGCTACAACCGCGAAAGCGCTTACGCCCAGACCGAGCGTATCTATGGTTATACTTTAGATATCTTCGACCTGGCTGAGAAAGAAGGCATACATACGCAGCAGGCCGCTATGAAAATGGCTGAAAAGCGTATCAATAGCATCAGCAAGATCAAATCAAGATACTAAGCTGTTGCTTATAGAAGTATAAATGAACAAAAGTGCTGCAGAAATTGTGGCACTTTTGTTTTAAACACGTACCACTACCAAATTGTGATATAGGTTTACTGCTTTGCAGTTTGCGTATACTTACAAGCAGCGCCAGGCGCACAGTCAGTAAGATTTTATAATAACAAAAACGTTCTTTATACTATAATTTATGCTTAACCGCAGAACACTACGAATAAAAGCCATGCAGGCGATCTATGCATACATGCAGGCCGAAGGTTCTGATTATTTGCTGGCCCTGGACCAGATAGCAGACGACTTTGCTCCGGACCTTAACACCATGGAGGTTCAGGACAGAAAGCTGCTGGAAGGCCGCAAGCAGATAGCGACATTGCTTTTTAAAGAATGGTACGAAAAGCACCATTTCGATGTGGAAGACAACGAAAAAGAAATAGTGGATGCGGTGAACAGGGCCATAGTAAGCTACCAGAACCAAAGCCGCAAAGACCTGCGCTATTACCAGAACCAGATGCTGAGCGCCGTAGAACGTATCTACGACCATTATCTGGCCAATCTGCAGTTGCTGAACGTGATAACCGACCTGATAGAGGAAGAGGAGCAGAAGCGTAGCAACCGTTTCACCGAGTCCAAAGGCCCTGATACAAAGCAATTCCTGCGCAACCAACTGGTACAGCGCATACTCAACAACAAATCTTACCAGCAGCACATCATCCGCCGTAACATTAGCTGGGGTTCTGATGTAAGCGAGATAAGACAGGTTTATAAAAATGTAATCAAGCAGGATGAAGCCTTTCTGGCCTACCTGCAAAACCCCGCTCCGTCGCTTACAGACGACTTTGAGCTGGTGAAACATATTTATAAAAACATTATCTTTAAAGAAAAAACTTTACAATCTTTGTTTGAAGAGCAGGACCTGAACTGGGCCGAAAACAAAGCCATTGTTAAAAGCCTGGTAAACAAAACCCTGAAAATGTTTGGGGAAGAAGCCGAAGGCAACGCCGAAGACGTAGTACTGCTCGACCTGTCGCCGAACTGGGAAGACGATAAAGCCTTTTTTGAAACGCTTTATGAGCAAACCCTGCAGGACGACGAGAAGTATGAGACCATGATTGCCGAAAGCGTTCAGAACTGGGATGTAGAGCGCGTGGCCCTGCTGGATAAAATTATTCTGAAGATGGCACTTAGCGAAATGCAAATTTTCCGTAGCATACCTGTAAAAGTTACCATCAACGAGTATATCGAAATATCCAAACTATACAGCACACCTAAAAGCAAGCAGTTTATAAATGGCGTGCTGGATAAAATGGCACAGGACCTGGTAAATAAAGGTGTGATACGTAAATCGGGACGAGGGCTTATAGACAACAAATAGGGGCAACCCTGACTATAACACCGGAATAACCGTAAGAAAGTAAAAAATTAACGAATCCGATATATTAACATAACTATGGGTAAGAAAACAACCGCCTTACTGGCTTTTGTATCCGGCGCCGCAGTAGGTGCAGCAGCGGGCATTTTGTTCGCTCCTGAAAAGGGCCAGGAAACTCGCAGCTGGCTTAGCTACCGCCTCGAAAAATATCGTGACACCCTGAACGACCTGCTGGACCAGTTGGTGACCAAAGGCGAAAGCCTGCCAACAAGTGCCAAGTCGGAAGGACAACGCGTAATTGATGATGCCAAAAGCAAAGCCGAAAAACTACTGGGCGATGTGGACTCACTTATAAACGAAATTAATAGCCGGAAAGAAATATAAACCATGAAGCAAGTTACCCTGATACCCGGCGACGGTATAGGACCAGAAATAACCGAAGCTGTAAAAGCTATTTTTGAAGCGGCAAATGTTCCCGTTAAGTGGGAAGAAGAAAATGCCGGACAAACTACATTCGATTCTATCGGAGAGCTGATCCCGCAAACCCTGATCGCTTCTCTTGAAAAAAACAAAGTAGCGCTTAAAGGCCCCATCACGACGCCGGTTGGCAAAGGTTTTAAAAGCGTGAACGTGCACTTGCGTCAGAAATTTGACCTGCACTCGAACGTTCGCCCAGCCAAAACTACCAAAGGCATCGATACCCGTTTTGATAACGTGAACTCGGTGCTGTTCCGTGAGAACACCGAAGGCTTATACTCTGGCCTGGAGATGTTTGACGAGCGCCTGCAGATATCTGATTCGGTAGCACGCATTACCCGCACCGGTTGCCAGAAAATTATAAGATCGGCATTTGAGTACGCTAAAAAGCATGGCTGCAAAAAAGTAACTGCAGTACATAAAGCTAATATACTGAAAGGCGCAGGAGCCTTGTTCCTGGGTGTGTTCAACGATATCGCAAAAGAATACCCGGGCATCGAGGCTGATGACAAGATCATCGATAATATGTGCATGCAGCTGGTTGTAAAACCGGAGCAGTTTGACGTTATTGTAACAACAAACCTGTTTGGTGATATTTTATCAGACCTGTGTGCTGGTTTAGTAGGTGGCCTTGGTGTTGTAGCTGGTGCTAACATCGGCGACGATATGGCTATATTTGAAGCAGTGCACGGCTCAGCGCCGGATATTGCCGGTAAAGGTATAGCTAACCCTACAGCGCTGCTGCGCTCAGCAATTATGATGCTGCATCACCTTGAACTGAAAGATGAAGCTTATAGAATAGAAGCTGCTTTAGAAGCCACGCTGGCTAACAAAGAAGAATGCACCGGCGACCTTGGTGGTAAAGCAAACACTATGGAATTTGCACGTAACATTATTTCTAAACTATAATTACCAGATTTTACGTTGTTTATAGTATGAAAAAGAATCTTATATTATCATTTGCTGCGGCAGTAGCCCTGATGGCTACCAGCTGCGACCAGAACAACACAACAGACGCAGAAACTACTGAAGCAGCTGTTGTTACTACCAACACCGAAGCAGCTGTGGTTGAAAACCCGAACGTTGCATCGGCAGAACCGACAGTTACTACAACGGCTGCTACCAACAGCAACGCACCGGTTATGACTTTTACCGAAACAGAACATGATTTCGGAAAAATAAAGCAGGGCGAAGTAGTAAACCATACTTTTAAGTTTACCAACACAGGTAAAGAGCCGCTTGTTATCGAGAATGCTTCGGCATCGTGTGGTTGTACTGTACCGGAATGGACAAGACAGCCGGTAGCACCAGGCCAGACAGGTGAAATTAAAGTAGAGTTTAACAGCACAGGCAAGTATGGCCAGCAGGCGCCAGTGGTAACTATCCGCGCCAACACCGATCCAAACATTGTTCGTGTATCAATGAAAGGTGAAGTTGAAGCCAGTGCTATACCTACAGCCGGTCCTGAAGGCCCTGTAAGAAGAAACTAATTCGACCCTTATAACACATTATGCAAACCCTACTATTACAGACCGGCCAGGACGGAGGTTTAATGCCTCAGTTACTGATGTTCGGTGCCATCATCCTTGTATTTTATTTTTTCATGATCCGTCCGCAGCAGAAAAAGGCGAAGGACCAGAAAAGGTTTCGTGAAGAACTGGCAAAAGGAATGGCTGTAGTTACAATTGGTGGCTTACATGGCAGGCTGGTAAGCCTGGACGATGACACCGTTGTAATTGAAGTTGACAAAGGAATACGTCTGACTTTTGAGAAGTCGTCTATCTCGATGGAAGCTACAGCAAAGCTAAACCCACAACCAAACAGCTAACAGCCCATTGCCGACTGAGCCAGCCAGAAATATTTTAGAATGGTTTATGAAGCCATTTAAGCCACAGACAAAGCAGTACTGGCGAATAGTGCTGCTTTGTTTTGTGGCGGCTTCTACATTCTGGCTGCTTAATGCATTAAACAAAAGCTACTCTACGCAAACCACTTACCCGATAAGGTTTGTATACAACAGCGAACAACTGGTGCCGCTAAAACCATTGCCCGAAGAAGTGATGGTAAACGTGACTGCAAAAGGCTGGAAATTATTGCGCAAAACACTTCGCCTCGAAGTAAGCCCCGCTGAGATCTATATCCGTAACATGCCCCGGAATAGCTATTTACTAGGTTCGGCATTGCGCCCTGCTTTAGTGAATGCCATGGATGGCCTGCAGCTCAATTTTGTAGTTACCGATACGCTCTCCTTCTTTTTTGATGAGAAAGTGAACCGAACCTTTTCGCTTGCCCTTGACCAGAGACAGAAATTAACTGCTGCTGGTTTTGAGGTAGCCGGGCCGGTTAAACTGGACCCTGACTCGGTTACTTTTACAGGGCCATTAAGTATACTAAGAAAATACTCCAACCCATTCATCGTAAAACTACCCTCCGCTGACTTATCGGTAACATCAACTATAGAAGTGCCGATAACAGTAAAAACAGAAGAGCAGGAGCTTGTAACAGCTAATATAAACGAGACTGAGGTAACCATACCGGTTAAGAACCTGGTGCAGGAAGAACGGCAGTTAATGCCGGAAATGGTAAACGTGCCGGCTGGTAATATTGTATTGTTAAGGCCTGCATCAATAAAAGTGCAGTACCAGTTATTCGAAGATTCGGCCGCCTTGCTGAATCGCGAATCGTTTAAGGCTATACTTAACTATGCCAATTTTAACCCCCAGGACTCAACTATAACTCCCGAACTGATACAGAAACCGGTTGGCGTACGGAATGTAAGATTAACTCCTCAGCGCGTAAAAGTAATACTTCAGGAGCAACCATAGTATGCTGAAAATTGGCATAACAGGAGGCATAGGAGCCGGTAAATCTATAGTTTGCCGCCTGTTTAGTTTGTTAGGTATACCTGTGTACGATGCCGATAGTCGCGCTAAATGGGTAATGAACAATGATAAGGCTCTACAACAGGAGTTAACCGAAGCCTTTGGTTCTGAAACTTATACATTAGCCGGCGAATTAAACCGCACCTACCTTGGTAAAGTAGCTTTCCACGACCCTGAAAAACTTAAGTTACTAAATAGCCTGGTGCACCCGCATGTAGCCCAGGATTTTGCTGATTGGGCTACAAAAAATCAGCAAGCCCCTTATCTTATTAAAGAAGCTGCCCTAATGTACGAATCAGAATCGTGGCGGCAGATGGATGAGATTATTACGGTATTTGCCCCAATGGAAGTTCGTATAAAACGCATTCTGAAAAGAGACCCTCACCGCACGCCACAGGATGTGGAAGCCATTATAGCGAAGCAGCTGAAGGAAGAGGAGAAAATGTCGAGGGCACAGCATATTATCTACAACGACGATAAACAGCCGCTTATACCGCAGGTTCTACAACTGCATAATTCGTTCCTGTCGAAAGTAAAGTAATACACTTTTCCCAATCCTCTCAGATTGAGCAATCGATCTTTTAACTCTATAATTACCTCGAACGTCATTCCGATTGCAGTCGAGAAATCTTAATTGTCCTATAGTTGTAAGACCTAGCAGTGTGCGCAGCTCCTGCTAGAGTCTGATGTTTTATAATTTAAGCAGCTTTCAACTTGAACCAAGCTATACTTTCATAGTTACTACTTATCCTGGGAGCTCTACATACCTAATGTTTTATAGTTACTTTGGCTCGCTCACGGCCGCGAGGCCCCGCCTTCGGGCATCGCGCGGTGTACATTTCTTTTGCTCGTTCCTCGCAATGCCTTACGGCACCAGAAATCTACAAGGCGCTCAACCCAAAGACTGATATCTTTCGATAGTAGCTTTTATAGTTAATTGGAGAAGCTATAGTTGCATCGCTTTTCCGTGGTTATACTTTCGTAGGGACAGGTCGCGACCTGTCCGCCCAATACCGTAAACTATAAAACCTACAGCTTATGAAATGACAATATCGAGACTGTCTCCTTGAGGGGACTACAGGGGTGTAAAAACAGGAACTATAAAACAATAACCATAACTATAGTAGCAGAAAATTCCCCGCCTTAGATAAGGAGGGGTTAGGGGTGGTTGGACCACAGCAACTATAGAACTAAAGCAAACTATAGAAACAGTAAAGCTTCCACTCTGGGGTAGGCGCCTTCAATAAGGCAGGGGCAGGGGTGAGTTACTACGCCAACTATAAAACTTCAACTCTTATACTTACTATACCAGCTGCAACAAACTCCCGCAACAAAGAAGCAAGTTCGCAAAATAATGAAAATCAGAATATTATACTATTGCAGGAGGGGAGGCGTTAAACTATAGAAAGTAGTTTTAAAGAGGTGGCACTCAGAAAAGTATAGACATAAAAAAAGGACAACTTTTAAGTTGTCCTTTGTGGGGCGTACTGGATTCGAACCAGTGACCCCCTGCTTGTAAGGCAGGTGCTCTGAACCAGCTGAGCTAACACCCCGTTTTATCGTTCCGTAGACCTGTTGTCCCCGTTTGATGATGCAAATATGGGGGTTATTTTTGATACTGCAAAACATTTGAAAAAAATTTTAATAAATTTTTTTCTGAACCATATCACCTGTTGCTACCCTGTAATAACTACTGTACCTTTATCTTTTGTAAGATGCTTAAAATCTGATTATTCCCTTGAAGCGCGCCAGCCTTGTTAAAAAAATGCTATTTTATGCAGCTACATTTGTGGTTGCCATGATCGGTATTGCTTTCGCGCTGGTTTATACTTACCAGGATAAGATAATCTCACTGTTTGTAACGGAGGCCAATAAGCATATAAATACCAAAGTTGATGTAGGCCAGATATCGGTTTCGCTTTGGGATAAGTTTCCGCAGGTTTCGGTATCGTTGGAGCAGGTAAACGTAGTGGAAGCCGTGCCCGAAAGCGAGGAGTCACTTGCTAAACTGGAGAAGCTATACTTTACCTTTAGTGTATGGGATGTGCTGCGCGGAAAGTATAACGTAAACGAACTATACCTGCAGGATGGCGCGATCTATATTAAAGTGCTGGAAGATGGCAGAGTAAATTACCAGGTGCTTAAGCAGGACAGCACTGCTACCGAAGACAGTGATTTTGCCTTTAACCTGGAGCACATCGACCTGAGCCGGGTAACTATAAACTACACCGATAAAAAGCATAACCAGACCTACGAAGCGCAGGCGCACCAACTGCAGGCAGCCCTAACCATCACTCCCGAAACAATAGATATCGAAGCTAACGGAGATGCTACTATTAATACCATCCGGATAACTGCTGGCGAGTTCTTTAAAGATAAGCGGGTAACTATAGCTACTGCGCTGCAATTAAACAGTCATACAGAAAGTATAAAGCTACATCCATCAACTATAAACATAGAACAGGCCGCTTACGAAGTGGCCGGAACTATAAACTATAAGGGCGCTACCAATCTGGATCTGGTGCTGGAGGGCAAGAATACCAGTATACAATCGATGCTGTCGTTGTTACCGCAAAGTATAACCAGGGAGTTTAGCCGGTACCGCAGCGATGGCGATGTATATTTTTCTGGAACTATAAAAGGCGAGGCCTCCGGCAAGCATAACCCAACTGTCGATTTTAAGTTTGGCTGCCGAAACGCAACCTTTTACCATCCTGATGTAAAGCAGCGAATTGAGGCGCTGAACTTTGAAGGTAGTTTTACCAACGGCGCAAAACAAAATGCTTCCACATCAGCCATCTCACTTAAAAACCTGAAGGGCTCCCTGAACAATAAACCTTTCTCTGGGAATATAGCCTACAGCAATTTCGCTAACCCAACCATAGCTTTCGACTTAAAGGGAATGGTGGATGTGGCGTATGTGCTTGGCCTGGTGCAGCTCGAAGAGGTTAAAAGCGGAAGCGGCCTGGCCGATGTTCGCATTGCATTCTCAGGTAATTTCAACGAGTTTAAGTCGCGGCCGGGCAACAGCACCGTAAATACATCCGGCGATATAACACTGCATAATGTAAACCTGCACCTGGCGCAACTGCCACTACCTATAAAGGGCATGAGCGGAAACTTTATGTTTAAGCGTAACGATGTAGCGGTATCAGATTTTAAAGGCCGCTTAGGAGAGTCTGATTTTGTGCTGAACGGAATGTTTAACAATGTAATGGCCTGGCTGCTTTTAGACAACCAACGCCTGCTGGTTGATGCAGATTTTAAGAGCAAATATCTCAACTTCGACCAACTGCTAAGCGAGAGCCTGAACACACCGGCGAGCGCCCAGAAAAGCAGTTCGGGTTACAGGTTAGAGGTGTCTCCTGATATTGCCTTCGACCTGAGTGCAGCTGTTGATAAACTACAGTTCAGGAGATTTAAAGGCGAGCAGATAAAAGGAGAAGTAAGCCTGCGCAGCCAAGTTGTAAAAACACCGAACATTTCGTTTAATGCCATAGGCGGTAATTTCTCGGTACGTGGGACATTAGATGCACGCCAGCAGAACCAGTTAAAGGTGAGCACAGCAGCCAAACTTAATAACATGAGTGTGGATAGCCTGTTTTACGTGTTCGAGAACTTTAACCAGGATTTTATACTTGATAGCCATCTGCAGGGAAGGCTTACGGCCAATATAGTTTCAGATGTTTTCCTGGATAGCCAGCTTAACCCAAAGACTGACCTGCTACAGGCTGAGATCGATGCCACCATACGGAACGGCCAGCTGATCAACTTTGCCCCGATGCAGAAGATGTCAGCATTTGTAAAGCGATCTGAGCTTTCTAACATGAAGTTCTCGGAGCTGCACAACAATTTTTATATCCAGGATCGCACTATTTTTATCCCCGAGATGGATATCCGCACTAACCTGTCGCCGTTGCCGAGTGTTTCCATATCGGGTATGCACACCTTTGACCAGGATATGGACTATAAGATAAAAATGCCTTTGTTCCAGAAGCGTCGTCCGGATAAAGACGGTATATTTGGTGTGGTAGCAGAAGACCCCGATGCAGGAAACAGCATGCTCTTCCTGACACTAAAAGGGAAAGAGAACAACTATAAATTAGCCTACGACGACGACCGCGTGCGTGCTAAGATAAAAGACGACCTGAAAGAAGAAAAACAGGAACTGAAACAACTGCTGCAAGGCAAGAAGCCCGTTAAAAAAGAAAAAACAGTTGAGCTGGAAGAAGGCGAGTACTTCGATTTTGATTAAGACCAGCTTATAGTTGTCGCATTTATACTTCCCGCCTTTCTAAAATACAAAACCTATACTTGCCGATAAAAGGTATTTTGCTAACACAGGCTGTTTATGCTGTGTAAATGCTGGAATAGGTGTTAAAACACCCTGAATGCACTTATATAGTATTAAATAGATGTTAATATATTGTATAAATCTAATAATATGTTTGCATTAAATATAGGCGTGTTTACAGGTGTTAAATTGACGAATAACGAAAAAATTATAAAATAATTGTAACTATGGAGAGGGTAGTGCGTTAAGTAAATCAAAACTACAATTCCTGAGCGATTGGTTTTGTAGGGATAAGGTTTATTAGATAGGTGCCTTGTATTAAGGTAACCTGTTAGAGTCTGAAGTAGGACAGACTAAAAATATAAGGGTGAAAAAAAAGCCGGGGCTTCCCCGGCTTTTTTATTTGTATCAATTCAGCTTATTCAAAGTCCGAAGCCTTTACTTTCTCTGGTGGTGGCAAAGTAGCCGGTACTTCGGTTTTGCCATTATTTTGCTGTAAGTATAATGTTTGGCTCGGATATGCAAACTCAGCACCATGGCGCTCTACAATCTCAACTATAGTATAGGTCATCTCTTCCTTTACTTTAATGTATTCTGTCCAGTCGATTGCCTCCACGAAGTATAGCACCATAATATCTTTAGAGCTGGCTCCCAGGTTATGGAAACGAACTACACCATCCTCATTGGTCTTCGGATGGTTATCAATAAAATGCTGCAGTTCTGTACAGATGTTCTTTATCTGGGTAGAAGTAGTATCGTAGGTTAGGGTAATATCGAAGCTTACGCGACGGAAAGTACGCAGTGTCAGGTTGTTCAACGGCTTATCGATCATACTCTTGTTAGGCACAGTTACAAACGTCTTCTCCAAAGTACGAATGCGCGTGCTTCTAAAACCGATCTTCTCGATAGAGCCTGTAATGCCACCAACTTCTACCAGGTCGCCTACAACAAAAGGATGATCCAGGAAGATGGTAAAAGAGGCAAGCAGGTTTTCGAGGCTTTCCTTTGCGGCAAACGCAATAGCCAGACCACCCACACCTAAACCGGCAACAAAACCTGCCACATTAACGCCAAACACGGTCCCCAGCACTACCATGATAGAAAATATCACAATAAGTACTTTCATAAAGTCCTTAAAGAAAGGAATCAGCTGGTCGTCTAGTTTTGATGTGGTCTTTTCAGCGCGGTGTTTAAATACCATGCCTACAAAATCCACGAAACGCATAATAACCCAGGTTAGGGCTACTATAACAAACACCTGGTATGTGCGGAAGAAGAATGTTTTCAGGAAAGGATCGCCCTTGCGTATCTCGCTTGGGTCTGTTGGGTAATTCAGTGCCTGAAAAGCAAAGTATAAAAACACCAGGAACAGCAGTACTTCCAGTGGTTTGATAAGCAAACGGCGGAAAGCAGGAAGGTGCTCTTCTTTCGAAAACTTATTGACCAGCTTAAAGAGTATGGAAGAAAGTAACCGCGAAAGCAGTGTCTTAAAAATTAATCCGAAAAGCAGTATACCAACAAACCACAGGTAATTGGCAACTGTATTTCCGAAGTACTCCTGTCTTAAAAAGTCATTAAGGGAATTGTAATCCATGTTATAGTAATTGGCTTAAAGCTATTTCAAAAGATGTTTTAGCAACTTCCGTTTTATCGGCACTCTTTTCATGCGACTTAACAAGCGCGTTGGCTATAGTATTAGAGATGTCGGAGAAAATGGCCTCATCCGTAATTTCTACTTCATTCTCCATCAGGTAAGCAAAAACACGGGCCATGCCGCAGTTAGCAATAAAGTCCGGCACCACTGCTACATTCTGGTCGGCAAATTCACCGGTTGGGCCAAAGAATATCTCCGGATCCTGGAAAGGCACATTAGCGCCGCACGAAATTACCTCTAAGCCGCTGGCGATCATTTGTTCCAGTTGCCCTTTGGTAACCAGGCGCGAGGCCGCAGCAGGTATAAATATCTCAGCCTTAACAGACCAGATACGGTTATTTATTTCCTCAAACGGGATGATATTCGGAGCATAAAGCGCATTGCCCTGGCGGTGGAAGAACAATTCCTGGATCTCTTCGAAAGTAAACCCATCCTGCTTAATTAAGCCGCCGGCTCTGTCGATAATGCCTACGATCTGAACGCCTTTAGATGCCAGGTAATAAGCAGCCGCAGCGCCTACGTTGCCCCATCCTTGGATAATAGCACGCTTGCCTGCAAACTCACCTCCCCAGATGTTGTAGTAATGGCGAACTGCTTCGGCAACACCATAGCCCGTTATCATATCGGCAACAGTATACTTTCGCGAGGCAGATGGCGTATAAGCAGGGTCTTCTATAACTTTGATGACACCCTGGCGCAACTGGCCTATCTTATTTATTTTCTGAGGTTCGGTTGCGTTAAAATGGCCGTTAACTACGCCTTCCTGCGGGTGCCACAAACCATAATCTTCTGTAATCGGAATTACTTCGTGTATCTCATCCACGTTCAGGTCGCCGCCGGTGCCATAGTAGCTTTTAAGCAGCGGAATAACGGCTTTATACCATCGCTCCAGCACGCCACGCTTGCGAGGGTCGGCAGGGTCGAAGTTTATACCTGATTTTGCACCACCTATAGCCGGGCCCGAAACAGTGAACTTTACTTCCATGGTCTTGGCCAGCGATTCTACTTCGCGTTTATCCAGGCCTTTGCGCATGCGCGTACCGCCACCGGCAGCACCGCCACGTAACGAGTTAATTACTACCCAGCCTTCGGCTTCGGTTTCAGCATCTTTCCATTCAAAAACTATCTCAGGTCTTTTATTCTCGAATTTCGCGAGCAGGTCTTTCATGATTGATCTATGTTAAATCGGGTTGTGGTGCAAAGGTACAAAATAAGTGTAGAGCACGAAGTTTAGCCAAGGTAAATGGCACCTCCAATGCTGTCGCGGCTGGCTCCTGTTACGGTTTGCAGGCTGTTAACCTGGTTACGCCATCGCAGTACGCCTAAAAAAGAAAATACCAGCGCTTCTTTAAAAGACACGAGCTCCGGCGACGGAACTTCAATAAGGTAATTACTACCGGCATACTGTTGCAAAAGCTCTATTAAATAAGAGTTGAAAGCGCCGCCGCCAGTTGCCAGTATCCGTTGTTTGTGGTCGGCTGGGTGCAGGCTGTTGGCAATTTGCTGCGCTATGTGGTGGCAGGCAGTGTGTAGTTTGTCATTTATACTTGCAGTGCTGTCTTCCAGCGTTTTTAAACTATTATCCAAGGCCCACTCTTTGCCCAAAGATTTGGGGTAAGGTTGTGTAAAGTATAAAGGAGAGTTGAGGCTCTGCAATAATTGTTCATCCAGTTTGCCGGAGCGGGCAAGTTTGCCATCTTCATCATAATTTAACCCGGCATGGTTTGCCAGTGTGTTTAATAACATGTTGCAGGCCGAAATATCGTAAGCAATGCGCTTGCCTTTATAGTTAAACGAGATGTTGGCAATGCCACCCAGGTTCAAGCAATAGTCATAGTCCTTAAAAAGGAGTTCGTCGCCGATAGGCACCAGCGGAGCGCCCTGTCCGCCAAGCGCAATGTCCAGTGTCCGGAAATCGCAGACAACAGGTAAGCCGGCGTGGGCTGCCAGGTAGGCACCATTGCCTATTTGCAGCGATATGTTTTTTTCGGGCTGATGAAAGATAGTATGGCCGTGTGAGGCCACGAAGTCGGGCTGGAGGTTATACTTGCTCACAAAGTTTTTTACCTGCTCTCCCATATACTTGCCAAATGTATGGTCGAGGGCGATGAGCGAATTACCGCTGGCTGTTTCGGCATCACGGAGGGAGTCAATTAAAGCAGCATCATAAGGTAATGTTTCAGCATTAAGTATATTATATATCCAATTTTCGTTTTTATACGTAAGCCTAAAATACGCAACGTCAAGGCCATCGAGCGATGTGCCTGACATTAAGCCAATAACATAATAAGTGTCCATGGGGCGAAGTTAAAAAAATGCTGAGAAACACTTCAGCCAAATAACGTAAGCCTCGTATATATCTTAATATGAATAGGATGTAAAATAATGTAGAAACTGTTAGGTATAATTATTAATTATGAAAAGTTTGTTATCTCGAATTGAATCAAAGAAGATAGATAAGGCGGCAGCCATGCTTAAAGTACTGGCCCACCCAAAAAGACTGGCAATTGTAGATCTGCTCGGGAAAGAGGAGAAAATGACTGTTACGGAGATATATAAGTATTTAAATCTGCCTCAGGCTATCGCCAGCCAACACCTCATTACACTTAAAGACAAAGGTGTGCTCTCGTCGTTTAAAGTAGGTACTAAGATCTACTACTCGCTTTCGATCCCTAAACTTATTGATGTGATTGACTGCCTGGAAGAGTGCTGCATTGATATTTAGCAATAGCACTTACCTATAGTCAGTTTATTCAGAAGCGCCAAAGGCTTCCGTTTTAGCTAAATTTTGAGCTAACGGAAGCCTTTGGCTTTTTCGTTCACTAAATAAAATAAGCTATTCACTTATTTCTATAGTGTTATAATTTAATTTCTTCAGATTGATTTTCGAGGTTGAACAGGTCGTTCAGCAGGTCTATTAAAGTCTCGGCCTCGCCACGCTTGCAGGCTGCTTTTAATTGTAGTACCGGAAGTTTAATAATTTTTTGCATCATCGATTTAGTAATGTTATCGATGTGCTTTGCTTCTTCCGGGCCAAGCTTTTTCATGTAACGCGCTATTTCTTCCTGGCGGATAGCTTCGAGCGCGTTCTTCAGCTTATTTATAGTTGGCGACACCACCATCTCCTTCGACCAGTCGTTGAACTGCTCAATAGATTCTGTAATGATCGCTTTTACCTTAGGAATAGCATTAATGCGTTGCTGTAATGCCTCCGAAGCCTTATTCTGTATTGTATCGATATTATAAACCAGCACACCAGGTATACTTTCCACATCAGCTTCTACACTGCGCGGCACCGATAGGTCTATAAAAAACTTAAAGGTGAGTACATCCAGTCGCTGTATCATCTCTTTTGTAAAGAAAGGCGTATCGCGGGCAACCGACGAAATAATTACATCAGCTTCTTTCAGGCCTTGTACAATTTCCTCGAAAGGAAGCACCTGCATGTTGCACTCTTCGGCCAGGGCCTGTGCTTTTGACTTGGTGCGGTTGGTTATAGTTACGTGGTTATAGTCGCTGTCTTTCAGGTTGCGGCAAACATCGGCGCCAATTTCGCCAAGGCCTACTACCAGAATTTTAGGGTCAACTATATCAGTGGTAAGTTCTTCAATTAATTCTACGGCAGCATAAGAGGTAGATGCTGCGCCATCGCGGAAAGCAGTTTCCTGCACTACACGCTTATTTGTAAAGAAGATGGTGTGCATCAGGCGGTGCAGGAACGGGCCGGCAGTTTCGTTATCAGCTGCCCACTGGTAAGCTTGCTTTGCCTGGTTTGCAATTTGCATATCACCCACCACCTGCGACTCCAGTCCCATCGAAACATCAAACAGATGCTGTACCGCATCGTCGTGCTCAGTTATGATCGTGAAATAATCGAGATATTGCGAAATGTTGTTGATGCCTTTGGTTATGCCCAATAGCTTTACAATTTCGCGGCTATAGTCGGTGTCGGAGTTATAGTATACTTCGGTACGGTTGCAGGTAGAAAGTACCAGGATATCAGACGCCTGAATAAAATTTTTGAGCGCCTGTAAATAGTGCTTGCACGAATTCTCATCTAAGGCAATCAGTTCCCGGATGTCAAGCGGAGCTTTTTTGTACGACAGGCTGATTGCTTTAAAGTTCTGTAGCATAATGGCTGTAGAAATACTAAAGTGCAAATTTACAGTTAGATTTGTCAAAAATAAAACTTACTTGCCCTTATTACTTAATTTATACTAAATTCAAATAATTTTCGTGTTTCCTGCATGCTACCCATCTATTCTCAGAAAAACAGGATAAAGTTTATAGTTGTAATAATTGCCCTCATAATTGGAGGCGCAACTATTGTCTATACCAATATTCTGGTAAGTAAGTTATCAGAACGAGAGCAGGAGTTGGTACAGCTGTACGCAAAGGGCCTTCGCTACATGATAAATGCCCCTTCCGACGACAATATCGTGTTTATAGAAGAGGAGATACTTTCGGCTAACACCACAGTGCCGGTTATACTTACCGATGAGAACGAGAACATACTGGACTCTAAAAACATCGATATCCCCGAATTAATTGCAAACGACCCCGAGAAAGTAAACGAGTTGCTGCAACGCCAGATCGAGAAAATGAAGGCCCAGCATGCCCCGATCGTGGTACCCTGGGCAGAGGGCTCTGTTAACTATGTTTTTTACAAAGACTCGGACCTGCTCTCGCAACTGCGTTACTACCCGTATGTGCAGCTGATGGTAATAGCCTGTTTTGCTTTGATGGCCTACTTCGCTTTTAGTTATTCGCGCAAGGCAGAGCAGAACAGGGTTTGGGTTGGCCTTGCCAAGGAAACAGCGCACCAGCTGGGTACGCCGCTATCGTCGTTAATGGCCTGGTATGAGTATATGAAGGCAAGCCCCAAATTTGAGAACGAACCTATAGTTGCCGAACTCTGGAAAGACATACGCAGGCTGGAAGTTATAACCGAGCGCTTCTCCAATATTGGTTCTGTGCCATTGCTCCGCGACGAAAATGTATTCCAGGTAACTCAAAATGCTATTAATTACCTGCAGAACCGCATCTCAAGTAAAGTAGAAATGCAGGTGTTAACTTCTTTTTCGGAGGATATTACAGCCAAAATTAACGTGCCACTATTTGATTGGGTGATCGAGAACATCTGTAAAAATGCTGTTGATGCCATGGAAGGGCGAGGAAGTATAACCTTGCAATTATTGTTAGTTGGTAAAAGCAGTATCGCGTTGGATATTACGGACACCGGTAAAGGCATCCCGAAAAGTAAGATAGATTCGGTGTTTCTGCCGGGTTATACTACTAAAAAGCGAGGTTGGGGATTAGGCCTGGCGCTTGCCAAGCGGATTATAGATAACTATCACCAGGGCAGGCTATATGTAAAGTGGTCGGAACCCGGAAAGGGCACTACTTTCAGAATTGTACTGAATCGCTGATTCTAATTGCCTTTTGTCATTTGCCAACAGAATGGTTGAAATAGTAAAGTATAACGCAACATATAAAGTAGCCTGGGATGCCTTTGTAGCAGCCTCGCGCAACGGCACCTTTATGTTGCAGCGTAACTTTATAGAGTACCACGAAGACCGCTTCACAGATCATTCGCTGCTTGTATATTATAAAGAGAAGTTGCTGGCTGTGTTGCCGGCTAATGAAGCTGGGCAGGAGTTACAAAGCCATGGCGGCTTATCGTATGGCGGGCTGGTGTATGGGCAGGCAATGAAAGCTGAACTGGCGATAGAGGTGCTTAAAGCTATCGTTTTATACCTGCAGCAGCATAACTTTAAAAAGCTATACTATAAAGCTATTCCACACATTTACCATAGTTACCCCACCGAAGAAGACCTGTATGCTTTGTTTAAACTTGGTGCCAGGTTGGTTCGCCGCGATGTGAATTCGGTTATACTTTTAAATGAGAAGTTGCCCTTAACTCAGCTCCGCCAACGCAAATTAAAAACTGCACAGGAGAGCGGGTTAACTATAAAACAAAGTATAGATTACGAGGAGTTTATGCAGGTAGAGGCGGAGGTGCTGGAAACAAAGTATAACCTGAAACCGGCCCATACAGCAGAAGAGATAACGAGGCTTGCAAAGATTTTTCCGGAGAACATTAAACTATACGAAGCTTACAAGGCAAACCAACTATTGGCCGGAACTATAGTATTTGAAACGCCTCAGGTAGCCCATTGCCAATACATAGCAGCAACTGAGGAAGGTAAAAACGTAGCAGCCCTTGACCTGCTTTTTAATGAGTTGACCTCTAAAGTATACAACTATAAGAAGTACTTCAGTTTTGGGATCTCAACGGAGCAGCAGGGGCAGGTACTAAACTATAACCTGGCACGGTTTAAGGAGAGTTTCGGAGCCAGAACCATAACCCACGACTTTTACGAAATCGAACTATAAATTCTGCTGAGTTATAGTTTGATGGTCGTTTCTGACTGATATTCAATATCCAGTTGGCGATCTTCTGCGACTACTTTTTTATCCATAGAGGCACCAATAGCAATACCGACACCCATTCCAATTGGCAGGCCAATCCCTGAAAACGCCATATTATCTAATGCAGTAGCGTATACAACTCCGAATGGTAAACCCAGCGCCATACCCATCACCATCCACTTTTTAGTGTAATGCTTTTGAGGTACTATTTTCAGGTCTTTTTCGAGTAATTCCAGTATCTGTTTGTGCGTTTGTTTTGCCAGGCCGCCCAGTTGCGGAACCGGGCCCTCAAACTGATTAATACGTTGTACCATTTCCGTTATAGTTGCTTCCTGGGCAGCTGGTACAGTTTTGCGATCAATAGCATCTATAAGCAGCTGCAGGTGCCTGAGTTCTTTCTTTGCGCTCAGGTCAGTTGCAATGTCCGGTCGTTCCTGTAGGGCTGGTATCATGCATTATAGTTTTGATAGCTTAACTTACTCTAACTCACAGCTTCCTGCAACTTATAAGGCTTGGCGAAGAACTTAATGATTCCCCAAAGTATAACAGCACCTATAACATATACCAGCAACCAGTGCACACCCCAGCTCGATAGGTTAGTACAAACCAGGTTAGCCACTAAAGCTACTGTAACAGCATAAGGCAGCTGGGTTTTAACGTGGTCGATGTGGTTGCAGCCAGATGCCAGCGAGCTAAGTATGGTTGTATCTGAAATTGGTGAACAGTGGTCACCGAATACGGCACCGGCCAGCACTACTGAAATTACATTATAGATGATCGGCATCGTCTCATCTAAGCTCATGCCCTGTTGCTGGCAAACGTACCAGGCAGCGGGCATCATGAGCGGGTAAAGTATAGCCATCGTTCCCCAACTCGACCCTGTTGAAAAAGCAATGATCGCCGCCAGGAAGAAGGTAATTTCAGGTAAGAATTGCGGTGAAATATTACCGGAGAACAAAGAGGTAAGGTATTCGGCTGTATAAAGCTCTTTTGTAACCTCAGCCAACGACCAGGCCAGTACAAGTATAAGTATAGCTGGAAGCATGGTCTTAAAACCAGTCGTCAACGATTCCATGGTTTCGTAAAGCGACATGATACGCTGACCTAAAGTTAGGGCAATGGCTACCAGCACACCACTTAACGAAGCCCAGATCAGGGCGATATAGGAATTAGCATCGCCGATAGTTATAGAAAGCTTACGGAAGAACCCAACTGAGTCATCAGCCCAGGTGTCGGCTGAGTAGCCCGTATAAAGCAACCCGATAATGGTGCCTAAAATGACAACAGCTACAGGTAGCAGGGCATTAATGGAGCGGGTACGGTTCTCATCTATAGGTTCGAACTCAGCCATTTCCATTCGCTGCTTTTCTTCTCCGGCACCGCTAAGTTTAGTTGCGCTCACTTCGCCGGTTTCCATAGCGCGGGTCTCGGCACGGTGCATAGGGCCAAAATCACGACGCATCAGTATCAGCATCAGCATAAACAGTAGGGTGAGCACCGGGTAGTAAGCATATTCCAGGGAGTGGAAGAATAGTGAGTAAGCTCCTTCGTTTATACCCAGGCTAAGTGCGGCATCTTTAATGTAGCCCAGTTCGGCCCCGATCCAGGTTGTAACAAAGGCTATAGCCGCTACAGGTGCGGCAGTGCTGTCCACAATATAAGCCAGCTTCTCGCGCGACACCAGGTGCTTGTCCGTAACCGGGCGCATCGTGTTGCCAACTATAAGTGTATTGGCATAATCATCAAAAAATATAGCTATACCCAATGCCCATGTTACCAGTTGCGAGCTCCTGGCCGATTTAGCATAGCGCGAGAGTATATTTACAACCCCTGCCATGCCACCATTTTTAGAGATGATGGCCACCATGCCGCCTATCAGCATCGAGAAAAGTATAACAGATACGTGGTCGCTGTCGGTGAGCGACTTTACCAGGTAAGTATCGGCAATAGCCAGTAAGCCAGTAAAGATGGATTTAAAGGAAAGCCCATAAATAACGAAGCTGCCTGCCCAGATACCCGCAAAAAGAGCTAACAATACCTCCCGGAAAATAAGCGCGAGCAAAATGGCCAGCAACGGAGGAAGTATAGAGAGCCACAACGGGAACTCAGAAACACTTCGGTCTTCGCCAATGCGGTAAATACGCGCCAGTGTATGAGACTCGAGGTTTACAGAGACCTGCAGTAAGTCCGGCCGCTCAGCGGTAACGATCTGGGTTTTGCCGTTAGTAAGCGTTGCCTGCTGTAGCTCGCCATTTACACGAATAGGCAGCACACCGTTATAAGGTATGGTTTTGCTATCAGCTGATAAGGTTTGAAGAGTAAAAGTGGTGTCGTTCAGGGCTTGTATCTGCAGCTCTTTTATTTCGGATTTATAGTTTGCCTGCCCCAGCGCGTTTTGCGCAGTAAGTACCAGCATAAACAAGCTGGCGAATAAGTAAGATAGCTTCATGAGCTAAAAGTTTCGGATTAATTGAACCCTTAAATAAGCAAATAAATCAGACAATAAGAAACGTGCTATATATAAGCCTGTTAAGAGAATTATAACAATTGAGATATTTTATAGAGATAGCGGATTCTGATATATTTTAAATGTTTAAACATTAGCGCAGAATAATCATATATGTTGAAAATTTAATATTTATGAATGTCTATATTTTATGAAAAAAAATTAATTTTCCATTAAGTGTAACTTTTTTAATTGCACTCTACAGCCTGTAAATGAGGTTTAGATGCAATAGGGGTAGTATGATTTGTAGTGCAGGTAAAAACAGGCTGTTTTAGAAAAAAAATATTTTGAGTATTTGTGATTATGGGTCTAACTTCAATAGTACTCAGATAGATGGATTTGATTAGTACAATAATAAAGAGGTTAAGTGACTGGATTTGGCAATTTAAGACAATTTTTAGCTATGCATGCCAGGTAGCTCATATTTAATGAAAAAGGCCTTTAAAAGCCCATTTTATAAATAAAGTTATAAACTCTTTAAATGTGTTAATTAGGTCCTGTAGTTGAGAAAATGTGCTTTAATTAAGAAGTGTCAACAAAATATTAGACTGATATACTTGTTTTACAGTAGCTTATGAGAAATTTTACCCTTCCTATTAAAAAGTTTTTTTGGTTCTTATTACTGTTTGCAATCCTTATGCTGGCACACGTCGCAAAGGTGATGGCGCAAACTACAGGTGCTTTTACTACCTGGACCGGTAATAGTACGAACTGGAATTCCAACGCTAGCTGGACTAATGGGGTGCCTAATAGTACGACCACTGCTATTATCAATGGCACGGCAATTACTGATCCAGAAATCACAGGAAGTGTGAGTTGCTATGATCTCATTATACAGAATGGCTCAGTTACCATAACAAGCCCCAACTCTCAACTTACTGTGCATGGTAGCGTCCAGATAAAGAGTGGCGCAACATTAGTAAATGAAGGGCTACTGCTGGTAGTAAGGGGAAATTTTGTTAATGGTGGAGATTACTCAGAGATACTTTATAAGTATAGGGGCTCAAATTATTTTCCAGCTGTAGAGCTCTCCGGTACTGCTCAGGAAATACAGGGGAATACTACCTCTTTCAGCAAGCTGACCGTTGCCCAAGCTAGTACAGTAATCCTGAAAACCAATATTTCGATGGAACCTGCGATTAACACTACTGGAACCAATATTACGGTTAATGGTAAGTTGCAACCTGGTACTTTTAAAGTCATACAAGCAAATACAACTAGCGACGCTTTTGTGTTAGCAGCTACTGGATGGATTCAGGTAATGACCCAAAATTTTACTGGAAATTATGGTAGGTTTCCATCAACCATTAACCAGGGCGGTACTATAGAATATGGTGGTGTAGATCAATACATCGTGGCAGCAATACACGATAACATATTGTTGAGCGGAAGCGGTACGAAATATTTACTGGGCAACACAACCGTGTACTCTGATTATGCACAGGGTAATGTGATTGTAAGAACCGGAGTTACCCTTGACTTAGGAACCTATACTTTAAACAGGAGTGCAAATGGTTCTTTTGTTGGAGGTGAACTACGCTTGGAAGGAACCTCTAAGTTATTGATAGGTAATAACGATAATGCTAACAACTTTCCGGCGGGTTCGCCAGGTTTCAGGGCAGTTACTTTAGGTGCGAACAGTACAGTAGTATATTATGGAAGCGGTAACCAGATAGTTGCTAACCCTGCATATGGTAACCTGATGTTGACTGGTTCTGGTATTAAAACTCTTCCTGCCGCAGCTATGTCTATAGGTGGTAACTTTGAAAGTAATGGAAGTGCAACATTTACGGCTCGCGGCAACATCAATGTAACTGGAAATGTATTGCTTGAAGGAACCAGTGTATTTACAGGTTCGACATCAGGAAACAATTTTATACATACTATAGGCGGTAACTGGACTAACAATGCCACTTTTACAGGGGTGAGCAGTACAGTACGTATGAATAATGGCGGAAAGGAAATTGCTGGTTCTTCTACTACCAGCTCTTTTCATAACCTTTTTATAAACGGTAATATCAATATTACTGCCAGTGTGATTGATGTAAAAGGAACACTGCAAACAATAAGTACAAGTGCTTTAACGCAAAATGTAGGCGGTACTGTAAGGTTGTCGGGTGCCAGCAATAGTATTATAGCCGGTGGTGTAGATGGAATAAAGTTTCAAAACCTGGTAGTTACTGGTGCAGCTACTACAGCATCGTCGTTTATAGTTAACGAAGACCTTACTGTAAATACAGGTGGTAGTTTTAATGCAACGGCAAGCCGTATAACCTTTGCAGATAATACACTAGAAGATAACGATATCGTTAACAGCGGCACGCTTTCCTTATTTGAAACACGCTTTCAAGGGAAGATCGGTTCTGTTAGCTCTTTCTCTATAAAGTCTGATGTAACTGGTAGCGGTAGATTTACTGCAACTGGCGGAACGGTTACTTTTGACGGAACATCTACGCTGAACAATGCCCACGACTTTAATAATATTATTATAAACGGCACACATTTGCGCCTGGCAGGTAGCGCGACATTAGGTGTAGCGGGCGACTTTACCTTAACAAGCGGTGCTTTTGATGCCACTTTTAACACGCCTAACACTGTAGTTTATAATGGCGCTGCATCTCAGGATGTACTGGCTGCTACTTATCATAACATAACATTTACTAATGCAGGTGCTAAAACTGCAGTCGGAGCGCTTACTGTTAACGGTAACTTAACTATTAATTCAGATGCTACTTTTAACGCGCAAACGCATACGCATACTATTAATGGTAACTGGAAAAATGACGGTATTTTTAACCATGGCAATGGTATTGTTGCTTTTAGAGGTACTAGCAACACTACTATTACCGGTGCGACTACTTTTAACCAGTTAACTATAAATAAGACATCAGAAGGTGTATCTGTTACGCTGGCTAATGCCGACGCTAACACTGCTATACTGAATATGGAACTGGGTGAGCTTCGCACAGGCACACATAGAGTAAATGTTACAAATACCCGTAACGGTAATGGCTGGGTTGTGGGCACTATACGTCGTACGCATGCCTTTGCTGCCGGCCAGGTATATGCATTTAACGGGCCTCATACACAACTGCATTTTGCAACAGTTAATGGCGTTAATGATGTTTCATTTACTTCTATTGAGGCAAACATTAGTGACTTTCCGTCTGGGGCTGCCATTAACCGCAGCTACAATATACTTGCCAATGGTGATTACACAGGAGCCAGGTTGCAGCTCCAATACAAACAGAGCGAACTGGCCGGTAACCCTGAAGATGCTACACTTCAGCTTTATAAAAAGATAGATGACGCCTGGAGAGCTATGGGGCGTGACGGTAACAGTGCTGTAGAGAATTGGGTAAGGAAAAATGATGTACAAGATCCTCCATCAGAACCAAATGTAAACGGCCTCTGGACATTATCTGCTACGGTATCTGTTTTCCAGTGGGTAGGAACTTATAGTGATAAATGGGAAGTTTTAGGCAACTGGGAAGATATTACTACCCTTCCAGCTAAACCAGCTAATAAATATCCTGGCGCAATTGACATTGTGGAGCTTGGAGGCAATGACTTTAATTTTCACCCTACTATTAGAGCTAATGAAGAAGTAAAAGGTATACGCTTCTGGGGAGTTGAGGGCTTAAACCTGACCTTAGGAACAGGTGGCAATTTAACTGTTGGCGGTAACATAGCCGCGTCAGGTAGCCGTAGCAGTACCAGTACCACCGATATTGTGCATACCATTACTGTTGGCGACAACAACCTTACAATTGGTGGTAACTTAACACTTAACGATGGTAGCGCAGGTAATAACCTTAATATTACATTAGGAACCGGTATTATAAATGTAGAAGGCTCTTTAGATCACCGCGGCAACAGTACTATTGACTTAGGGTCAGGTAAATTTAACTTGGGCGGCGACTTTCTAAGTGCAGATAATACACGCTTTACCAGAGGCACAGGAGAGTTTGTATATAAAGGGAGTAATTCTCAGAATATAGGTGCAGTAACATATCATCACTTAACAATAGATAAAACTGCTGGTGTTGCTACTTTAAATTCAAATCAGGCAAATACAATTTATGGTAATCTTACGGTAAAAAGTGGGTCATTGGCAATTCCGGAGGGCGCTCATTCAATTATGGGTCGCATAACTCATAGTGGCGGCGCATTTTTGACTGGAAGTTCTGAAATTACGGTACATAGTACTTGGACAAAAGAGCCTCTTGCTGATTTTGATGCCCAGACAAGTACTGTGATATTCGCCGGCACAACAGCACAGTCTATCCCGGCCACTACTTTTAATAACCTGACTATTAACAGAGGTAATATCACATTACCGGTAACACTTGCTGGTAATGTTTCGGTTAAAAGCACCCTTAGTATTGCGAATGGTTTAGTAGAGTTGGGTAACAATACAATAAACCGTAGTGCACAAGGAGGTAACTTCTACTTGTTAGGCAACTCCACTCTCACACTTACAGGCTCAAACTTCCCGGCCCTTTATAACAATAATACGATAGATGCTACTACTACAGTTCGATACATAGGAACTGATGCTCAGGACATACGCCCGGTAGCATATGGAAATCTGGAACTAATAAATGGTGGTACAAATGCGAAGCGTCTGATGAATGCAACTGAAGTAAGAGGTAACCTTAAAATAGGTGGTTCCGCCTCTTTAAACGGCAATGAGCAGACATTAACCCTTCGTGGGCACTTTACCAATGGTGGCAGTTTTAATCCAGGGCCTTACGCAGAGGATGGTAAAACAGCACCAAATGGCCGAGTTGTGTTGGCGTCGACTGGCGGAGTTGAGAAACTATTTTCAGGTAATCCTATAAGTATAAATAACCTACTCGTTGAAAAGAACTCCAGATACAGGTTCGAAACAGGGGTTACAATTCAGGGTGATCTGGAAATAAATGGAATAAGCAATGTAGATCCTACTTCCGGAGTATTTGATTACACGAATAATGGTAGTCTGCATGCCGGAGCAAACAATGTAAGTGTAGCCGGCAATTTCAGAAACCAGGGCATACTTAGAAGTAATGGCGAGGCTAAATTTATGGGAACACGTGAGCAGCTTATTCAGCTACTTGCTCCTATAGTGCCAGGCGATGGTGGCAAGGCCCCAACAGTAGAATTCGCTGGTTTCGTGCCACCAGTTCTTAATTCGAGTGCTTCCCCAACATTTGGTAGTGTTACCATATCAAATATAGGTGGTGTAACAACTAGCCAGCCCTGGACTGCATTGGGTTCATTTGTAGTGATGTCTGATGCTAAGTTTCATGGAGGTGGCTTTACGCATACATTTGGTACTGCTTTTACTAACTATGGCGATGTTACCAGTTCTGGCGTTATTAACTTCCTGCCTCAGGATTTAAAACAGGAGTCTTCGCCAGGAGTGCTTATGACAGAGTTTCCTTTTACCTTTAGAGCTACTCAGGCGAGTTCGTTTGTAAGTACGGGTACATTAACATTTGGCAGTGGTAAACAGATAAAGCTCCAAGGCGTTTCTTCAGGTAAACTTAACAATCTGGTAATAGCAACAACTCTAGCACCTATAGTTACGGTAATAACTCCTAGTTGGGACATACAAGGAGATATGACCATTATGCCAACAGCAGTATTTAATGGAGCTGATGGACATAATTTCAGAATAGGCGGTAACCTGATCAATAATGGTACATTTAATGCAACTGGCTCTGATGTAGAATTGCGTGCGCTTCGCACAGAAGGCACTGAACCGGTAACTATAATCCCTTCTGTTATAAGTGGTAGCGGAGCATTTGCTTTCCGTAACCTCAAAATTTCAGAAAAAGCAAAGGCTAGGCTCGAAAGCAACATCACACTTTCCGGAAACCTTCAGCATGAGGGTACGGAGTTAAACGCCTTAACAGCAGAAGTTAATTTTACAGGAACTGGGGCTTCAACTATAAATGCGACCGTTGAGGGGAAAATTAACCTGGGGTATTTAAAAGTGAGTAAAACAGATGCTGGAAAAGTTACTTTAGGTGCAAATGTAGAGGACCTGGTAAATGTGCAGGTGCTTTCCGGTGAGTTAGATCTTACTAATAAAGATCTGGTAAGGAACGCAATTTTCGAGGAAAGTAGTCTGGTTTCGGAGCTTAAAGTTAGTGATGGTGCTACACTAAGAGCTGGTAAACTGGGGACAACATCTCAGCTGCAGTTAGACAAGTTTACATTTGAGCCAACAAGTACAGTAGAGTACTATGGCGGAACAGCATATGCTGACATCCAGGCTGTACTAAGCGAACAATATGGTCACCTTAAACTTAGTAACATAAGTACTAAAACCTTTAATGCAGGTCATGCGAAGATAGCAGGCAATTTTACTATAGAAAATGAAGCTAAAGTTGTAACGCCGCAAACTATAGAGTACAATGGCAGCATGGCACAGGCAGTAGCAGCTATTGATTATAAAGATCTGATGCTGAGCAATACGGGTGCTAAAGTGTTAGCTTCTGGCGTTACCGGTGTTTCTGGTGCATTAACCCGCTCTGGGACTGCGGCATTTGATGCGATTACTAACAATACTACAGTAAACTATAATGGCGCGTTAGCACAATCAGTTTTTCCTGACAAATACTATAACCTGGCGCTTAGTAACATTGGTAACAAATCTTTTACAGGAACTACTAGTATTGCAAATGCTTTTGACATAGTTGATATAACCAAGACTGACTTGTCAGCTGATAATACGATAGACTTTAATGGAAGTGTAACACAAGCTATCCCGGGGTTAAACTATAAAAATCTAAGCGTGTCTGGTAGTGGCACAAAAAACCTGACAGGTAATGCGCATATAGAGGATAAACTTTCATTTGTTACCTCGCTTAACGACGATATGCTTCTAAACACGACTAACTACGAAATAGTGTTAGCTGAGCTTGCTCAGTTAGAAGGCGAAGTAAATGCCAGAAGAATTGTTGGAACTATAAAAACCACACGTCCAGTTTTAACAGGTGATCCTACTGATTTCGGTGGAATTGGTATTGAAATTATGCCCCAGGTGAACGCCGGGCTGTCTACCATGACACGTATCACTGGTATGGCTGGCGTGCAGGATGGTAATAGCGTAGCCCGCACATTCCGTTTTGAACCAGAAATGGGGAAAGGCAAATTTAACGCAACTATAGCGGCATCTTATTTTTCAGCTGAACTAAACAGCAGCCATGTAGAAAGCGAACTACAACTGCTCGGTTCTATAGGTCCTGGTTTTGGTTGGTATGCCATTTCTGAGGCTGAAGACCTGGATATGGATTTTCAAAAAATAACTACAAGTGAGGTTAATAACATTAATTACTTAACTTTTAGTAGCTCGCGAACACAACCACTACCAGTTGAGTTAATTTATTTTAAGGCTGTTAAAAGTGGCAACCTAGCTGTGCTAACCTGGGAAACAGCATCAGAGCAGAATAACCAGGGTTTTGAAGTACAGGTGTCTTCGGATGGTAAAAACTATCAGAATATCGGATTTGTAGAAAGCAAAGGAGGTACTTCATCTGTTAAAAGAAGCTATACTTACGCTGATACTCGCAACGGTAAAACAGGAATGCAATATTACCGTTTACGCCAGGTCGACTACGACGGTACCTACAAATTCTATGGTCCGCGCACAGTAAGTTTTGGCACTGTTGCTAACACCAGTATTGTGGCTTTCCCTAACCCGTTTACTGATAAAGTAAGGCTGAGTATCTCAGCAGTGCAAGCTGGTAAAGCTAAACTGACCTTACGTAATATAGCAGGGCAGGAGCTTATGAAACAGGAGCAAATGGTGGAAACTGGTAGCTCGGAATTAGAGGTAAAGCTGAGTGAAGTACTACCACAAGGCTTATACCTATTGACTGTAGAGCTTGATGGTATAATGCAAACTATAAAACTTATAAAAAGATAACCGTAATACCACTACCTATTAAGAACCCCGGCTATAATAAGTCGGGGTTTTTTTTATGCCCATTTGGCTGGTCTCAAAAGTTAATGACTATGCTATCTTACAATGTGTGGGTATGCAATAAAGGTAAACCTATAGCGATGTTGTTTCTTGTCTATAAACCTGTCCTTAAAGCGAAATAGGGTGTAAAGTGATGATCTGCCTGGCTATGTTTTTTTAAGAACTCATCCGTATTTAAGCCAAAGGTATAGACGATCAAATTGTTGATGACATACTTACTGAGTAACAAGCAACAGATCGCTAATCTGGTACCATGACTGTTAAGCTGGTTCTATCCCTGAGATGTCTTCTTATTAGGTTCCTTTAGCTATAACCCCGGGTTTATTCAATGATAAACAGTGGGCATTGCGAAGTTGTTGCTCTAAACTTCCCTCTCATTCAAGTATTATGTAATGTCTCATCCAAAATAATGGTCAGTTATACTTTATAAGCATCTTCAGAGAATTAAAATATATAAAATAACCTATAAAAGTTTGATACAGGCTGTGTTATATGGTTATACTTTATAATGGCAAAATTATAATTTAATAAAACTTTATCGCACTGAATTAAAAATCGAGCAGGTAGATAGCCAATGGTTATTTATAAACTTAAAAATTATATAAACTTTTCATGGGAATATAGCTTGGGGCTATATTGAATAGAGGTTGAATTGAATATTGGGGGAGCTTTACGTTTATTATCGTAAAAGGTTTGATTAAATAGGAAGGGTTTTATAACTTCTATAATATATCAATGTGATATATGGTATAGTTATATTAAATGTTTTAATAGTTAAAATTTAAACATCATAATATTTCAAGTCAATGCAGAACTTATCTAAGGAGTAAGAATGAATAGATCTCATTTAAGAAAATTTTATTTGAAAAGTTATATTTAGATATACCACAAAAATAGAATACGGCATTTGCATTAGTTAAGAAAGTGCATGATCCGAATAGAAGCTTTAAAAACAAACTACGTCACCCTAATTAACCTTTTAGCATGAAAGTTTTTACCCTTACTTTTAAGAAGTCCTTTTGGTTCTTACTTCTGTTTGCAATTTTAATAGTAGCCTCTGCCACGAGTAGTTTTGCTGATACAAAACGTTGGCGAGGTGGAACAAGCGATGATTGGAGTACAGACAGTAACTGGTCACCGAAAGGTGCGCCTGAGGCTGGAGATGATGTAATAATAGGGGATATAGCTGTATCAAGTAGTAGACAGCCAAAAATTAATATATGGGGGGATGTCACGATCAAAAGCCTTACCATCGGGGATAACGGGCATGCAGCTTCTTTATTTGTATCAGCAAACAGTATTACTATTAATGGTTATGTAGTTGTGGGAACAAATGGCTCACTAGAGAATAACGGTACAATTGCTTATTACAAAGGTGGCTTCACGGTAAAAGATGGTGCTACTTACAAAGAAAGCGCTTATTCTGAAAATAATGGTAGAGGGGCTGGTAGTAAAGTGTGGCCAATTTCAGAGTTTATGGGGCCTGCTATCAGTGACATGGTAACTGCTCCCAATACGATTCTTTTTGAGCCTACAACTTCGGGGCTAGGACAAGTTAGAATCAGCGGTAAAATTAAGTTAGCTAGTAGCCTTAATATCATCCAGACACACGCATACCACACAAGTGGTAACGGTAATGGTAATAATAACAATACTAATATCCGAGCCACAGAAAAGCCTAGGTTAATAATCAACACATCAGCCAGTTTAGATCCGGATATATATCAGGTGAAATTCCAAAACAGTAGTGATGCCAACCTTAGACCTGAACTTACAGTTGCAGAAGCCGGAATACTATATGTAAAAGCACCAACTTTTGTAGAGAATTATGCATTAGATAATGGTAGTGTAATGTTTCCGACAACTCTCAATACGCTGGGAGTAATAGATTACGCTAGTGCGGCTGCGCAGACCATATTACCATCAAGGCAGTATGGTGTATTAAGAGTTAGTGGTGGAACCATAAGTACAGTTAAGACACTAGCTTCGCCAATAGGTGGCGTACAAACAACTATAGCTTCAAACCTTTATGTTGATGCAGGAGTGCTTGACTTGGTGGATAGGTCATTAAACAGGACTGCAACAGGTGGCGGGACCATGAACGTGGCCAATGGTGCTATGCTCCGATTGAATGGTAACTCGAACTTCCCGGCTAACTTTTCTACAGTCGATTTAGGCTCATCAAGTACAGTAGAATATTACGGAGCGGCACAAACTGTGGCCAATGTAGCAAAAGGTTATGGTAACCTGCACCTTACCGGCAGCGGCACTAAAACAATGCCTAATATAGCACCGACAGCTCTGGTTATAGCAGGTAATTTAAAGGGGAGTGGCTCTGCTTCATTCGCAGCCTTAAGTAATGTAGAAGTTGGTGGCAATGTTGATTTAAGTGGGACAGCTTCTTTTCAAGGTGGCAGCTTTACACATACCATAGGTGGCGACTGGATAAATGATGCGGACTTTACAGCGAATACCAGTAAGGTAATAATATTAGGTAAAGGCAATAACCGCAAAATAAAAAGAACGTCTACTACAGCGCTGAGCACAACCCTTAAAAATGAATTTTATAACCTGGAGGTTGCAGGTTTAGGTACAACGATAGAGATTCCGTCTGGTCAGGAACTAAGAATTAAGGGTAATCTCAGTACAACTGGCCCTGGTACATTAACCCAGGATGCAAACGGTTTGACAATGACCGGTGGCACGATTGGAATACCCACTACAATAAGTGGCTCAGGTATAGCTCTTCATCACCTCACTGTTAATGGGTACACTACTACTTCTGCCTCGTTTCTGGTGAATGGTAACTTTACTACAAACGCTAATGGTTCATTTATAGCAAATGGTGGTACTATAACGATGGGTACGCCAAAGCCTTCAGAAGCTGCAGTTAAATACAACATAACGCACACAGGTACTGGCAACACACAATTTTATAATCTAAGCATTGCGCGTACTATTGATGAAGCAACTATTGAAACAGGCTCAAGTTTCTATATCAGCGGTAACCTGAGTGGTAATAATCTGTATGCTACTGCCGGTAATATAACTTTTAATGGTAACTCCACGTTTGGCGGCCTGCACCAGTTAAATGATGTAACTATAGCTGGTGGGTCAATATTACGAATGGCCTCTTCTTCTAAAATGAGTATAAGAGGTGCTTTTACAAGCATAGCTGCAACCTTTACTGCCACTTCACCAAATACGGTTGTTTATAACGGCGCTGCTCAGAATGTAAATAGCGTTACCTACTATGACCTGCAATTAGCTGGCAGCAATACAAAAACAGCGGCTGGCAATGTAAAAACACTGGGCAACCTTACAGTTGGGGCAGGTATAACCTTTGATGCTAGAGCTTACACCCACACCTTAGAAGGCAACTGGATACACGACGGTACTTACACAGGTACTTCCAGTAATTTAGTTTTTGCCGGTACAGCTGATGCAAGTATTTCTGGCTCCTCTGCTCAAGCTGAAATAACTGTGGCAAGCGTTACTGTAAATAAAACTGCAAGCAGCGTAGTTACAACTGGCTTCAACATCACTACTAACACTTTGGATCTAGATAATGGCTCTATTTCCACTATCAATGTAGGTATTGATCCATTTGGGACTTCAGCGATAAAAGTGAAACTGCTTGGAGAGCGTAGTGGCAATGGTTGGGTACAGGGAACAATTGTAAGAGAAATAACTGGGGCTGGTTTTATTGAAACAGCTATCACTGACAATAGCCAAGACGGCCGTATTAATATTGATAATAATCATGGTTATTCGTTTAATGCTCCTCATGTTAAAGTCATTTTTCCTAAAAATGCTGATAACACCCCAAATATCACAGAGGACATTAATGAAATTGCCATAACAACAGTTCCACAAATAGTACAGGGAGTTACAAGCGGGGTGCCAATTAACAGGCTTTTTAGAGTAAATGTAAAAGACGGTAAGTACAAAAAAGCAATTTTACAAATTCAGTATTACGATTCAGAGCTAAATGGTAACACAGAGCCTACTGATGAAGCTGGTCTTAAACTCGCACCATCAAGCACAGGAAACGGGAGTTGGGATTCTGGGTTAAAGAATGACTGGGATATAGTTGCAAACAGAGTTGCGCGGAAGGACATTTTAGATCTGAATAAGTTCTGGACACTGTCTGATGAATCAAACTTATACATTTGGAAGGGTGGTACGAGTAATGCATGGGAAACATTGACAAACTGGAAAATGGTGGGACCAACAGGCGCTGTAACGGAAAACCCTTCAGCGTTGCCTTCAAACTCAGATATAGTTGAACTAGGTTCCTATAATCCACTCAATGATCCACTCATTGATCCGCTCAATGTTCCAGTTATAAATCAACCGCATATAAAATCTTCTGTTGTAATTAAAGGTTTACAGTTTAAGTCTGTAACTCCTATGGCACTATCAATAGATTCTACTTCAGCTACTGCTTCCAATTTATTAGTAAGAGGTAACGTAGCAGTATTAGGTACAGGTACTGCTAAACACGAGATCAGAGCTGCAAACCGAGAATTAACTATAAATGGTAGTCTGATTTCAGAAAATGATGGCCAAGTAATCCATATTAAGAAATCATCTGGTATGATGACAGTAAAAGGTGCCATCAATCAGAATAATGCCAATATTTATATAGGAAGCAGTAATTTATATGTAGGTGGAGACTACATAAAAACAACAAGCGGAACAGGTAAGTTTACTACAACAGGCACAGTAACATACAACGGTGGTGCAGCGCAAACTGTAGCCGACTTACCATATTATAACCTTACTATAAATAAGGCAGGTGGTGCAGCACAATATAGCACTACAGGAAACAAAACAATACTTGGCAATTTGAATATAGACAACGGTACACTAGTGTTACAATCAACTATAGATGCACCCGGTACTTTAACAGTTAAAGGGAATATTATTGTAGGTAATGCGGGAACAGGCAGATTTAATGCTACAAACTCTAACATAAACCTTGAAGGAAACTGGAGCCTAATAGCTGGCCAATTTGAGCCAGGCACGGGTACGGTTACATTTGCTGGTTCAGCCGCACAAACCGTTTCGGGTTCAGCGTTTAATAACCTTACCTTTAAAAACTCATCAACAGCAGGTGTTTCAGTAAGAGGTGATCTTATTGTTTCTGGCAATGTAACATTGACTCAGGGCACTCTACACCTGGGTTCGCATACTATGAACAGAACCAGTGTTGACGGCTCATTAACCTTGGCTGCTGGTACAACCTTAGAGATTACAGGAACTGATAACTTTCCAGCTAACTACAGTGCTAATAATCTGGATGCAGCAAGTACTGTACTTTATGCTGGTGCAGATGCACAACAAGTAAAGCCATTAACTTATGGCACATTAGCCTTTATGAATGGTGGTGCATATGCTAAAAGCTTAACAGGTAATACTACAGTCAAAGGAGATCTTGCAATTTATTCTGGTGCAAAACTTGATGCAAATAATCAGACATTAACACTGCATGGCAACTTCTCAATTAATGGGGAATTCTCACCAGGAGTTTATACAGCACCAAATCCTCCAACAGGCACTGTAATTTTAGGGGCAACAAATGGACAGAAAAATATTATAGCAACTGACTTTACAGTGAATAATATGATTGTAAGTGTGGGGGCAATGTATGTACTCTCTCACCCTAATTATGATGCAAATGTTAAACCAGAAGTTTCACCTAAAACAAACTTTACAATCAACGGTAATATTGACATAACAGGAAACGGGGATGTCTATGAGTTTCCGGATAAACCAAATCCTGAAGAAAGGAATTTCTTATATACATCTATACCATACAATGGTTTTTTAAATGCAACAAACTCTCAGGTAGAAATTGCTGGTAATTTTAGAAATTCGGGAATGCTACTCAGCAATGGTTTGGCTAAATTTTTAGGAGAAAGACTTCAGACCATACAGCTACTCTCTCCAATAGTTCCTCATGCAAAAACACCTCCAGCTGTAGAGTTTGCTGGTAAGGTAGCACCAGTGTTCAACTCTTCTCGTTCACCAGAGTTTGCCCATGTTACTATAAGCTTAGATAATACTGAAGGGCAGGAGATTGTAACAAGTGTGGGATGGACAGTAGCAGGTATATTTACAGTTAAGGAAAATTCTACATTCAATGGTGGATCTTATACACACAGATTCTTCTCGCAGGTAGAAAACAAAGGCACAATCAAAAGTGCCGGATTGATTGACTTCTCCACTCCATATCCATTTATGGATGAAGCTGACTTGCCTCCAGCCCATCCATTTAGGTTTGGAAATTTTGAAAGTACAGGTACTGTAAAATTCGGAGGGACAACACAAATAATACTTGCGGGTAATCAGGCTCCAAAGTTAAATAATGTGATCATTTCTAATAAATTAGGTATAACAACTACCACTTTGGATGAAGAGGGCGTTTATTTTCTAGGCTTTACAGATTGGAACTTAGATGGGAACCTTACCATTGAAGCCGGGGGGATGCTAAATACCATACCACATGTTGCTAATACTGCGTTTTTTGGCACCAACTTCAATATTAAAGGAGAATTGGTGAACAATGGAATGATAGTAAGTGTAAACCCAAAAACTAAAGATCAATTTGGTTTTGGGGGTAACTTTACTTTTACTGGGGCCAACTCTAAAATAACAGGTACAGGTACTACAACACTCGGTAGCCTTACTATTGCTAAAGATGCTAGCTTAACAATTGGTAAGAACATAGCAGTCTTCGGTAACTTAACACATAATGGTACAGACCTACAGACAGGTAACTCAGCTATAGCGTTTATGGGTGGTGTTCCATCTACAATTTCCGCAGATCCTAAAGTGCCGTTAGCACTTTCAAGTATTGTGGTAGATAAAGCAGATCCGCTATTGTCAGTTACACTTACTACAGACCTTAAAGATGTAGTACAAGTAGCAGTGAAAGCAGGTATACTTGATCTTACAACAAGCAATGTTGCTCCGAAGCCCGATATAGTAGAGGAGGTAACAGTAATAGTTGATGAAGAAGAGACGACACAAACAATAATAACACCAGTAACTACTGTGGTTGCTGCTTACCCAGGTACAACTATAAAAGTAGGAGGAACCAGCACATTACCAGCCGCTGATGTATTCAGCCTTGCCCTAACCAGCACAGTAGAATACTATGGTACAAATCAGCAGGTGAAAAGCGTACAGTATGGTAACCTTACTTTAAACAACATTGGAGCAGCTTCTTTCGAAACTGGTACTGCTTTAATTGCCGGTAACTTTACTATAAGTGGCGAAACAGGCCAGACAGTAGCAACTCCTGAAACTGTTGTGTATAACGGGCCTAGTAACCAAATTGTAGCCGCCTTGCCATACCAAAATCTTACGTTAAGCAATGGCGGGACTAAGACCTTTGCCGCAAAGCATACAGTCGGACTTAACAGAGTGCTAAGTATTTCAGGTGTTGCCACCAAAGATGCAGGCGTTACAGTTGATGCTTCGGGTACAAATGTTCATGTAGATTACAACGGTGCATTACCTCAGGCAGTGCTTACGGGCAACTATTACAACCTGACAATTAGCGGAGATGGTGCTAAATCATTCTCGGGAACTACTGGGATCGCAAAAGATTTTGTTTCTACAGTTGCACAGGTTAACATGGAAGCAAATTCTATAATTGACATAAATGGATCTGATGTGCAAAGTATTGCAGGTTTAACTTATAAAAATCTGCGTGTTTCGAACTCAGGAGATAAAAACTTAACTAACAACGCAACAATAGAAGAGTCACTTTATTTTGACCTTACTGATGTAACTACAGCTACGGCCACAGTATCTCCTTTAGCAGATGAAGCAGCAAGATTAGTAACAGGCAGTAACGAAGTAACCTTAGGGCCAATTGCAACTCTTTCAGGTGAGTCAGAAAATAGCCATGTGTTAGGTACTATTAAAACTACACGTACAGTTAATGCAGGTTCAAAAGCAGAATTTGGTGGTATGGGTATTGCTATAACACCTGCCGAACCAGCGGGCAATGCTACTTTAACTCGTGTAACAGGGACACCAATAGGTAAAGACAACAATAGCGTAGCACGTTATTTTATATTTAACCCGGAGCAGAACAGAGGTAAGTTTAATGCAACTATTGAGGCAACTTATCTGGATGTAGAATTAAATGAGAACTTAGAAGACGAGCTAATTCTGTACAGCGCCCGCTTTATGGGAGATGGCTTTACTGAACTCAATGATCCGCTTACCAACCCTGCAGTAGACAATAAGATCACAGTAACAGGTATCAATAGTATAAACGTACTTGCATTTGGCTCACGTAACCAGCCACTCCCAGTAGAACTACTATCCTTCACTGCAGTTAAAAAAGGTAACAATGCGGAGTTGAAATGGGTAACGGCTTCGGAGGAGAATAACCAGGGCTTTGAAGTGCAGGTGTCTTCGGATGGCTATAACTACCAGAAACTTGGTTTTGTAGAAAGTGTTGCGGGTACATCTACTACCAAGAATACCTATAACTTTACAGATGCACGCAGTAACAAGAATGGTATACAGTATTACCGCCTTAAGCAGCTTGATTACGATGGTACTTATAAGTTCTACGGACCTAAAACAGTTGACTTTGGTTTAGTTGTTAAAGCTGGTCCTGTTGAACTGTATCCGAATCCATTCAAAGATAAGCTAAGTATAAACATAACTACTCCACAAGCTGGGAAGGCTACTTTTATGCTTTATACTACTACAGGTAAATTGCTGAAAACCTTGACATTGGAAGTGCAGGCTGGTGTAAACGAACATCCGTTACCACTGTTACAGGCAGCTTATGAGCCTGGTTTATATATGCTGATCATGGAACTGAATAACCAGCGACAGACCCTTAAGCTGATGAAAGAGTAAATACAACCACAACTATAGCAAACGAGGCTCCCAACATGGGAGCCTTTTTTGTTTTATATCCTATCCGCCTGACTAATTGGTGTTTAAGAGCAGTCCTATCAATTAAATAAAAATTGCACTATTTAATTGCTATTGTACATATTAGCCTCAGTCTATAATTGTGCTATATAAACATTAAAAAATTTAGTGAATAAGTGCAAACTTATATTGACTATACAAGTAATTTAATATATATTCATTGTTAAATACTTTTAGCCACCTGCTTATATCTTGGTTTTCTGTTGAGTTATCATAAAAACTAGCAGCAGAACATAAGATTCACATTCCGAGAACTACCAACCATCAAGTTGCACCTTCGAAAAGGGCAATTTGCTGTAGCCTTAGTTCAGAAATTGATTACAAAAATTACTTACCGGATTACGCTTTAAAGGATGTTACCATACTTAAGCTGCATGTTATTACTAAACAAATACCTTATGGAAGTTATTTATCTGTTTGTAAGTAAAAAGTTAAGCAAGGCGATTTCATGTCTAATGCTGTTATTCATTTTTGCAGTGATGTCAGTTCAGGCTCAGGCACCCACAACTGCCACCTGGACAGGTAGTGTTAGTACAAAATGGGAGATTGCGGATAACTGGGATCCTAAAAAAGTGCCTGATGCAAACACGCATGTTGTTATTGGTCCGGGCCCATTCACAAATCAGCCAGAGTCAATTCAGAATAACCAAAACGAGAAAAATAAAGCGGAGTGTTTATCATTAACGATAGGAGGAGGGGCTTCTGAAGTCACATTAACTATAGAGAACCTCAACGGTCTGCATATCGGTTCTGATTTGAATATTTTATCAAACGGCAGGTTGCATAACCGAAAGTCTGTAATCTATATAAAAGGGAACTGGGATAATGATGGCCGTTTTACGGAAGAAGTTTATTTCCAGAATAATAACTGGGTATATCTTTCTGCAGTAGCCTTTAACGGCACTAACCAGACTATAGGCGGTACCTCAGAGAATAGATTTGGAGTACTGTATGTATATAGTTACGTAACACTGCTAAATAATATCCGGATACAGGCTCAAGATTTCAATTATGGGAGTTTAGATATTCAAAGGGGTGGAGTATTAGATCCGGGAAGTAATAAAGTAAACTGGGGAGGCGCAACAGGTATCACAAACGGATACTTCTCTCTGAGGGCAGGTGCTACAGCCAAAGTGAAGGCCACTAACTTTATTGATAACTATAGTATTTACCCTACTCCACCTTCTGGAGGAACAACTATAGAGCACACCAGCACGATAGACTATGCGGGAACTATAGACCAGAACATAGATAACCAGATACTGTACCAGAAACTGGTGATAAGCGGGAGTGGAGTGAAGAGCCTGATTGGGCCTACAAATGTGTCTGGGGGAGCTGCGGATACGGAAGTTAATGTAAAAGAAGCTACCCTCGATTTAGGTACACATACTTTAACCCGGGCCACAGCCGGAGGTAATTTTATAGTTGCCAATGGTGCCACTGTTAAAATAGGTGGCCCTACAAACACGCCCGTGAATTTTACAACCCGCACATTTTACCCTGCCAGCACTACCGAATACTATGGCGGAAACCAAGCGGTACAGCACAACACGTACGGCCACTTAACATTCAGCAACACTGGCGTTAAAACTATACCTACACAGGATATGACAGTGCAGGGCAACCTGACTAGTATAGGTACTACCAGCTATACAGGTGCAGCGCCTTTAACAGTAGGTGGCAATCTTACAATTGGTACAGGCTCAGCTTTTACAGCGGGTAACTTTATACATACTATAGCTGGTAACTGGCTGAACAACGGCACTTTTACACCCGGCACAGGAACGATAACCTTTAATGGCAACACGAACACAACTATAACCGGAGGTGCTGTTTTTTATGGCTTAACTATAAATAAAGGGACGGCAAACAAAGTAATCCTCAACAACAATGCTACTGCTACCAACCTAACCATGACCAGCGGCGACCTTCATACGGAAATAAACAGTGTGTTTGTGTTAGGCACCAGAACAGGAAACGGCTGGATAGTGGGTACAATCACACGTCAGCATAGTTTTTTGTCGGGTTCAAGTTATGCCTTTAACGGACCTTACGCAGCGCTTACTTTTACAGGAGCCTCTGGTATAAATGAAGTAACGATGCGCTCAGGTATGGCAAATTTTGAGCCTACAGGTTTTGTGTCGGGCAAAGCAATGAAAAGACTTTATGAGATTATTATACCAACCGGTACTTATACTAACGCAAACCTGCAATTACAGTACCTCGACAGCGAACTGAATGGCTGCGAAGAAGATGGCCTGAAACTATACTTTGCCCCAACTGCAGCCGGAGTATGGCGTACTGCAAGCCGCCACGCTTATAATGCTACCCAAAACTGGGTGCAGCGCAATACACTAACTAATGTAACCGGCTTCTGGACGCTGACCGATAACCCAAGCACTTATAATTGGGACGGAACCCAAAGTATAGCCTGGGAAGATGGCAGGAACTGGGAAGTTGTAACAGATGGCGAATCAACGCGCGGTATTACAGGCCCGATAAGCTCGGACTTTGTGGTGCTTGGCGAGAACGTACCGCAACGGCAGCCAACTATAACCTTTGATGAATGGGTAAAAGATGTCAGTTTTAAAGGTTCTCACCAGATCACGCTCACAATGGGCAATGGCTCGCTGCGCACAAATGGTGACCTTGGTACTGTAGGAAGCGGAACAAGTATACAGCATATACTAAGTGCAGGCTCCAGAACTATAAACGTAGGCGGTAACCTTAATTTTAATGATGGAAACGCCGGCAACAGCATTACACTTAATAATACATCCGGTACTATAAATGTAACCGGAAACGTTGCACACCATAATACCGGAAGTATAGTGCTCGGCTCGGGCAACCTCAACATCGGGGGCAACTATAACTATACAGCTGGCAGCTTTACAGGCGGCACTGGCACTGTAACCTATAATGGTACAGCAACGCAGGTAGTGGCCGGAGTTCCGTATCATCATCTTACTATAAATAAAGCATCGGGCACAGCAAATTTCACCTCGGCAACAACCCAAAATATTAGTGGTAACTTAACTATGAATGCCGGCACGATGGCTCTGAATGTGCCAACTATAAATGTGCCCGGCAATGTAGTGTTTAATGCAGGCAACCTACTGGCCAACGCCTCAACCATAGACCTGAAAGGAAGCTGGTTAAGAGCAGGCGGCACTTTTACGCCCGGCACCAGTACAGTTATCTTTTCCGGCACAGCAAACCAGACCGTGCCTGCCACCAGTTTCCATAATCTGAGCAAAACGACAACAAATACGCTTACCACAACCGGAAGCTCAACTTTATCAGGTAACCTAAATGTGCAGAGCGGACGATTAGTGCTGAATGGATTTACCTTGAATAACACTTCTGGGGGCTCGCTAACTGTAGCAGATAATGCTATACTTGATGTGCGGAATGCGGCGACTTACCCTGCAAACTATAGCGCAAGCAATTTAGCCTTTAACAGCGAAGTGATCTATACCGGTGGCAATACGCCCATAGAAAACGTGACTTACGGGAAGCTAACTATAAACAGCACAATCCGCACACTTAAGGGCAATACACGCGTTGCTAACCTGATGCTGGTAAACACAGGAGGGACATTACCTGATCCCGGAACGGCTTATACTTTAACCCTGGACAATAACCTGACAAACAACGGAAACATTAATGCCCCAAACCTGAGCATGGTGTTTACGAATGCAGCAGCAAACCTGAACGGAACAGGCACTGGTAACACCACCCTTCAGCACTTAACCGTAAATGCCTCCGCTGCACTGACCGTTTCGAAAAACCTGACCGTGCACGGTAACCTAACCAACAATGGCAATAGCTTGAGTGCGTCTGGTAACTGGGTAAACATGACTGGCACAAACCCGGCAAGTATAACTTCGGCAGTTCCGATAACTATAAACGAGCTTAGGGTTACTAAAACAGCAGCAGCTACAACGGTGGCGCTTTACGGCGATGTAAATGGTTTGCAAACTATAAATGTGAACACAGGCACCCTGGATGCCCGAAACCATATACTTACCAAAAAAGCGGCTCCCGGCACTTCCTTAACGATACTGAATGGCGCTACCATGAAAATAGGCCATATAAACTCGCTGCCGCTTTTCGATAGTTATACCTTAAACCCAACCAGCACAGTAGTTTACAACGGCAGCAACCAAACTATAAAAAGTGTTCAGTATGGGCACCTTGATCTGCAGAATACAGCCACAGCTACTTTTGAGGCGGGTATCGCTAAAGTTGCCGGAAACATGACCAAGAACGCGGAAGCAGTTGTTATCACACCCCAAACTATAGAGTTTAACGGCATAGGCGCACAGCTAATGCCAGGCATCAACTATAAAAACCTGCTGATATCGGGCGATGGCGTTAAAACCCTTTCAGGGAATGCGGTGATTGATGAAACACTGACTTTTGCTGCCAACCTGACCGCCACAACCCTGAATACCGGTGCAAACGAGATAGCGCTTGCTGCGAATGCCTCATTAGTAAATGAAACGAACCTAAGGCGCATTGTAGGCACTATAAAAACGACACGCACTGTTGATGCTAATGCTCCTTCAGCCTTCGGAGGTATTGGCATAACGATAACGCCGAAAGTAAGTGCCGGCCTGGCAACCATGGTGCGCATAACCGGCCCTGATGCCGTGGTAGATGGAAAAAGTATAGGCCGCCAGTTTCAGTTTATACCGGCAGAGGGCAGGGGCAAGTTTGATGCTGATATTACAGCCACTTATTTTGCCAGCGAGCTCGACACGCATGATGAATCTATACTTGAACTGGTTGGCTCTGTAGGCCCGGGTTTTGGCTGGTATACTTTATCGGCACCGGAAGGACTTAGTACAACTACAAAAACAATTACAGCCAGCGGAGTCAACTCAATCAATTACATGACCATCCAGAGCCGCAATACACCGCTACCGGTAGAGCTGGTATACTTTGAAGCCAAAAAAGAAGGTATAAATGCTGAGCTTAGCTGGCAAACAGCCTCTGAAGAAAACAATGTTGGCTTCGAAGTGGAAGTATCCGCAGACGGAAAGAACTACTATAAAATTGGCTTCGTGGAAAGTAAGGCCGGCAACTCGTCGGTTACACAGAACTATACTTTCGTTGATAACCGAAACGGCAAAAACGGCACTTTATACTATAGGCTAAAACAACTTGATGCGGATGGCACATATAAATTCTATGGCCCAAGAACAGTTAGTTTCGAGACAATAGCCCAGACCCAAAGTAAAGCTTACCCTAATCCTTTTGTATCAGAAGTGAATGTAGATGTGAGTGCTGCAAAAGCAGGCAAAGCAACTTTTATACTTTATACATTGGCCGGCAAGCAGATACTAAACCGCCAGGAGGAGCTGCCAGCCGGTGCTTCGGTAATAAACCTGGGAGTTGGCAATACTATGCCGCCGGGCTTATACCTGCTAACCATAGAGCTGGCTGGCAAGACCCAGACCATAAAGCTGGTAAAAAAATAATAACCTGATTAGCTTCTTATAGTTTAAAGGCTCCTGTTTTACGGGAGCCTTTTGCGTTAAAGTTACTTTGCCCGGTTAACTATAAATACGCCGGCTAAAATTACGAACATCCCTAGGTAATGCCAGATCAGAATTGCTTCGCCGTCGAGCACGCCCCACATCAGGGCAACTATAGGTATAAGGTAAGTAGATGAACTGGCAAAAAGTGTAGTAGAGATATGGATCAGCTTATTGAAAAGCACCAACCCGACAGCCGTACTGAAAACAGCCAGTATAGCAATGTATAGCAGGGCTTCCCAGGCGCCGGGCGTATGTTGCAGTTTGTCTAAAGCATCGGTGGTAAGCAAGTATACAAGTGCAATAGGGCCTACCGTTGTCAGGGCCAGGCTCGACATAACCAGTGGTTTAATACCGGTAAGCTTAAACTTGATGATGTTTACACTACCGCCATAGCAGATAGTGGCCAGCACAATGTATAAGCCGTACATGGTGTTATCGAAATTGGTGTTTTCGCCACCCGAAAAAATAAGGATAGAAGTACCTATAATACCGATAATGATACCGAGCATACGCATCCAGGTGATGGCCTGATGAAAGAAAATAGCTCCAACCAGTAACGTGAACAGGGCAGTAAGTGAGTTTAGTACGCCGGCCAGGCCACTGGCAAGCTGGGTTTCGGCATAAGCGAACAGGAAAGCCGGAAACAGGTTGCCCAGTAAACCGCTGCCCAGTAAAAACTTCCAGTGCCGTGGCTCTGCCTGCCGGATGTGCTTAATGGCCCAGGGCAAAAGCGTGATCCAAGCAAGTGTAATACGCCAAGCTCCTAACTCATCAGAGCTAAAAACAACAAGTCCTTTTTTGATGAGGATAAACGAGGTGCCCCATATAAGAGCAAGTATAATAACAAGAAACCAGGCAATTGGTGGTATTCCGGTTTTCTCGGTCACAGGTGGTGCAGTAGTCGGTTTAATGGCTGATAACTATAAAGTGCCAAACATAAATTGAGCAAAAGTAAAGCTTTTATAGTTAGAAAATTGAAAAGTTTAGTGTCCGGAAAGGGGAGGAGATAGCAGGGTTTTATTCTAAATTAAGATTTGAAGGATTTTTGGATCAACATGATTTTTTTGCCTCTCAGCATGCAGTGCTATAATGGAAGTTGAGCCATTGTTGGTGTTTTCACCAACAATCACCATATCAGGCTACTTCTACTTGCTGGTGAAAACACACAGCAAGGGCATTTCAGCATATCAGGCTACTTGCTGGTGAAAACACACAGCAAGGGCATTTATTGGGTTTATAAAATTCTAAACTTCTTCTTAAGCTAAGAGAAAACACGCAAAGTATTGCGTCTCTACATAGTTGGCCTAAATTCCGGATACCATAATCCTAAAATCCTTTCATCTTATAAACCTTAGTTCAGATTCAGACCAAAATAAAAGCGCCTGCTGCAGGTAGCAACAGGCGTTTTTGTAGTTTAGCATTTTTAATGTCCGGATTTTTTCTAACTTTCGATGGGTTCATAGCTCATGGTATGGGCTATTTCTTCCAGCGTATCGTAAATTTCCTGGATGTCTTCGGACTGTACCAGTTTCATGCGGAGTGGCTTAAAGTGCGGCAAGCCTCTGAAGTAATTGGTATAGTGGCGGCGCATCTCAAAAATACCCAGCTTATCGCCTTTCCACTCCAGCGAGTGCGTAAAGTGCTGTCGGCAAACTTCTACACGCTCTTCCAAGGTTGGTCCGGGCAAAATCTCGCCGGTTGCCATGTAGTGCTTTATCTCGTTAAAAATCCACGGGTGACCAATGCTGGCTCTGCCCACCATAATACCATCCACGCCATATTTGTTGCGGTATTCCAGCGCCTTCTGCGGAGAATCGATGTCGCCGTTTCCGAAGATCGGGATATGCATACGAGGGTTGTTCTTTACTTCCGCAATCAGGCTCCAGTCGGCTTCGCCTTTATACATTTGCACGCGGGTGCGGCCATGTATACTTAAGGCTTTTATACCGATGTCCTGCAGGCGTTCAGCAGTCTCAACTATAAACTTGGTGTTTTCGTCCCAGCCGAGTCGGGTTTTAACGGTAACCGGCAGGTTTGTGGCTTTCACTATTTCCTCGGTCATCTTCACCATTTTAGGTATATCGCGCAGCAGGGCCGCACCGGCACCTTTGCAGGCCACGTTCTTTACAGGGCAACCATAGTTTATATCTATCAGGTCGGGCCCAGCCTGCGACGACACAATTGCCGCCTCGCGCATCGACTCAATATCCGACCCAAATATCTGGATACCAATAGGGCGCTCGTAGTCAAAAATGTCGAGTTTTTGCACACTTTTAGCTGCGTCGCGTATCAAACCCTCAGAGGAAATAAACTCGGTGTACATCAGGTCGGCACCGTTGGCTTTGCACACTTTTCTGAAAGGCGGATCGCTCACGTCTTCCATGGGTGCAAGCAGCAGCGGGAACTCGCCTAATTCTATGTTCGCTATCTTTACCAAAGCAAAATTTAATTATTCGCGTAAATTTACACCAATTTAACCTAAACTCCTGTATGAAAGGTTTCATCCATAAAGAGACACACCCTGCTTACGTGCTGCTTTTGCTGTTTGCGTTCATGATGGCGGGCTATTTTGTAGGCAGTTTTATATTTGCGATACTGGCCGGTGTGCTGTTCGATCTTAAACTAATGCAGATCCCGGAGATTGCGACAGATCCGATGGCTCACCCGAACGGGCGTAATATTATGCTGTTGTTGCAGGGCGTAATACAGTTTATGTCGTTTATAGTTGGGCCGTTGGTTATGCTGCGGGTGCTTAAGTATAAAATTGACCCTTACCTGAACTGGAAATTGCCGGTTGCCCCGCTGCTGGTGTTGCTTGCCGGTGTACTGATGATACTGATAATGCCTGCCAACTCGGTTATCATAAACTGGAATGCTACCATGGATTTCCCGGATTTTATGAACGGGTTTGAGCAATGGGCACGGGCCAAAGAAGACGAACTGGCCGAACTAACCAAAATGATAGCCAAATTCGATGACTTTCCTAAGCTGATTGTCGGGCTTATAGTTATCGCGGTTATACCTGCTATTGGCGAAGAGATTGTTTTCAGGGGAGTTTTACAGAAACAGATACACCGCTGGTTAGGCAACCCGCATGTAGCCATCTGGATTGCAGGTTTTGTATTTGCCGCTATTCACGTACAGTTTTTCGGGTTTTTGCCGCGTGCTATACTTGGCGTTTTATTCGGCTATTTATACTTATGGTCGGGCCGCATAATTGTACCTATTATAGCCCACTTCTTTAATAATGGTTTTACAGTGCTTATGTTATACCTGCACCAGACTGGCGCCGCCGACTTTGATGTAGAGAGCACTGAGCCGATGGAATGGTGGAGCGTTCTGTTGTCGGTTATACTTAGTGCAGCCGCAATCTGGTACCTGTATCGGGAGTTTAAAAAAGTGCCCGACCGCCGCGAGCCCGAGCTGCAAACTATCCCCGAATCTGAAGTATAGGTATTTTACAATCTAATAATTTTATACCTTTAAAGCACCAACAGCATACCTACTATACATGAGCAACAAAATATCCGGACTCAGTAATTTAAATCAGCGGCTTATAGTAGGTGTGTTGGGCGCCGCCCTTTTTGTGGGCAGCATTATAATAAGCGAGTGGACATTTGCCCTTATTTTTATGGGGCTTACCGTGCTGGGGCAGCTGGAGTTTTACCGCCTGATGGAAGCGCAGGGTATCAGGACAAATAAACTGATAGGCCTTGCCTTAGGAATTGTGCTGTTTGCTGCCTTCTTCCTGATAGAAAAAGAACTTATTCCGCCCCAATGGCTATACTTTGTGCTACCGTTGCTGGCCCTCATCTTTGTAATGGAGCTGTATCGTAAGCAGCATAACCCGTTTACGAACATAGCTTTTACCTTACTGGGCGTTATATACATTGCACTGCCTTTTGCTTTACTGCACAAAATAGCTTTTTTACCTGATGGCTATAGCTGGCACCCGGTGCTGGGGCTAATGTTACTTATCTGGGCTTCCGATACGGGGGCGTATATAGCCGGCAAAAATTTTGGCAGACGAAAACTGTTTCCGCGGGTATCGCCGGGCAAAACCTGGGAGGGTTGGTTTGGCGGCATGCTGCTAACCCTGGCAGTAGCGTATGGGCTGGGTGTTTATTTAACCGATCTGGCTTTGTACCAATGGATAGGTATAGGTGTGCTGGTGTCAGTTTTCGGAGTGCTCGGCGACCTGATAGAATCGATGCTGAAGCGTAGCCTGGATGTTAAAGATTCGGGTACTTTGCTGCCGGGCCACGGCGGTATTTTAGACCGTTTCGACAGCCTAATAATTGTTATTCCTTTCATAGTTGCCTTTCTTCAGATTTTCTAATTTTTTGTTTCTTGTTTAGTTGGCGGTTGTAAGTATAAATTATATACCTTTACCGCCGAAATCTTAATCAAACGGACCAAATCAAAAGATTACTATAATGTTATACAAAGAGCCAGCACCGATCAAGGATAGGGAGAACCCATTCGAATCGATGATGTCACGCTTCAATATTGCGGCTGAAGTATTGGGGTTGGATGAAGAAACATATAACGTACTCAAAACACCTACCCGCCAGGTGATCGTGAACGTGCCAGTAACCATGGATGATGGTAAAGTACGCGTGTTCGAAGGTTACCGTGTAGTGCACTCTACTATACTGGGCCCGTCGAAAGGCGGTATCCGTTACGCTCCGGACGTTTTCCTGGATGAGGTAAAAGCCCTTGCTGCCTGGATGACCTGGAAGTGTGCCGTGGTTGACATCCCTTACGGTGGTGCCAAAGGCGGTATCATCTGCGACCCTTATACCATGTCGGCTGGCGAGATCGAGCGTTTAACAAGAGCGTACACAGCTTCTCTGGTAGATCTTTTTGGTCCTGACCAGGATATTCCTGCTCCGGATATGGGTACAGGCCCACGCGAAATGGCCTGGCTGATGGACGAATACTCCAAAACCAAAAACTCGACAGTACATGCCGTAGTAACAGGTAAGCCGCTTGTGTTGGGTGGTTCGCTTGGCCGCGTGGAGGCTACTGGCCGTGGCGTTATGGTATCGGCTATGGCTGCTATGGAAAAACTCGGCATGGACCCTACAAAATCTACAGCTGCTATACAGGGCTTCGGTAACGTAGGCTCATGGGCTGCAAAGCTGATGGCTGAGCGTGGTGTTAAGATATTGGGCGTAAGTGATGTGAGTGGTGCTTACTGGAACGATAACGGTATCGATATTGAAGATGCCATCGAGTATAAGAATGCGCACAACGGCCGACTGGAAGGCTACAAAGGCGCCGAGCAGATGGACCCGGACGAATTGCTGACCACGAAAGTTGATGTTATCATACCGGCTGCCGTAGAGGACGTGATCACGATAAAGAACGTTGATAAGATACAGGCCAGGCTTATAGTAGAAGGTGCTAACGGACCAACTTCTTATAAAGCTGACAACATCATCAACGAAAAAGGTATTATGGTTGTGCCGGATATTTTAGCTAACTCTGGCGGTGTTACCGTATCTTACTTTGAGTGGGTACAGAACCGCATGGGCTTCAAGTGGACACTGGACCGCGTAAACGAGCGTGCCGAGCGCATTATGAACGAGTCGTTTGAGCGTGTTTATGCCGCTTCGCAGAAGTATAACGTACCAATGCGTATAGCTGCCTACATTGTAGCTATCGATAAAGTAGCCATGACGTACAAATACCGTGGCGGTTTCTAAGCGAAGATTTTTATAAAAATAAGCGAAAGTTTATATATTTTTGATGCAGATAATAGCCCATCTACGAAACTGGATGGGCTATTATAACTTATAAAGTAGCTGCAGTAATTACAAAACACACTAATGAAAATTCATAAAGAAGGAAGGAAGATACTGTTTTTCACGTTGTTAGGTTTAGTTGTGATCAACCTGTTGCTCTACAACTTTAACGCTGGCAATAGTACTTTCAACAAGATTTTCACTGGTGTGTCGGTTGTGCTGTTCCTGCTTATACTACAGTTTTTCCGTAGCCCTTACCGCAACCTGCTGCTGCACGAAGACCTTATTATTGCCCCTGCCGATGGTAAAGTAGTAGTAATTGAGGAAGTAGAAGAGCCGGAATATTTTAAGGACAAGCGCAAGCAGATCTCTATTTTCATGTCGCCGATAAACGTGCACATTACGCGTAACCCGGTTTCAGGCATTGTAAAGTATTTTAAGTATCACCCGGGTAACTACTTTGTAGCCTGGCACCCCAAATCAAGTACACAAAACGAGCGCACTACCGTGGTAGTAGAATCAACTGCCGGCCCTGAGGTGTTGTTTCGCCAGATTGCCGGAGCCATGGCCCGTCGTATAGTTTGGTATGTAAAAGAAGGCGACGAAGTAAGTCAGGGCGAGGAGTTCGGCTTTATTAAATTCGGCTCGCGCGTAGATATTTTCGTGCCGTTGGATACTGAAATTAAAGCAGAGCTTGGCCAGAAAACTAAAGGTGGACAAACTGTAATTGCTCAGTTGAAGACACCACCGCCAACCTTGTTCGGATAAACTTTATAGTTTTGAAATAATTGAAAAAGGCCGCTGCAAACTATAGTTGCAGTGGCTTTTTTGGTTTTGTCTGAATCAGGAACTAAGATTTATAAGATTCAAGGATTACAGGATTTGTAGAGACGCTGTAAATCGCTTTATCTGAATTCCCCTCCTCGGAGGGGTAGGGGTGGGTTTTACGGTAAATACCGCAAGTTTAGCAATAGCGTAACTTGTGGTGTTGTATGGCCAGAAGTTTGTAACTTCTGTGCTTTGCAAAATCAAGAACAACTATAGGCGCAACTATGAAACTATAGTTTAAACTCTGGACATTTGCTTTTCTACTCCGCAGAACGCCAGTTACAAACTGGCCCCAACTATAGCCACAAGTTACGCTGCCGCTAAACTTGCGGCATTAACTCCTTTGTCCTTTGTCAAAAAAATCAATACCAGCTTTCCACCAACTTCATCAGTTGCTCCAGATATTTCTGGTCTACTTCGTCGAAGTCGTTTAGTTTGTCGCTGTCTACATCAAGTACCAGCTTCACTTCACCATCTTTTATGGCAGGTAAAACTATTTCCGATTTAGATTCGCTGGCGCAGGCAATATGCCCCGGGAAGGCCTCTACGTCTGGTACCAGTATTGTTTGCTGGTGGGTATAGCTGGCGCCGCAAACGCCTTTGTGGTACGGTATGCGCGTGCAAGCGATCGGCCCTTGAAACGGACCAAGTACTAATTGTCCTTCTTTGTTAAAGTATACACCTACCCAGAAAAAGCCTAAGCCTTGCTTCAGGGCAGCTACCATATTCGAAATGTTCGCGATCAGGTCGGTTTCGCCAGCTGTTAAGGCTTCGATCTGAGGCAACAGGGCTTTGTATTTTTCTTCCTTCGTAAGTGTCTGGTCAACTATAAGCGATTCGGCCATGAGTTTAATTGTTGAATGTTAATTGCTGATTGTTATTTTGGTAATGCAACAGTACATCGGTTCCTAATGTTTGCTGCGCGGTTAAACTGCCATAAACCATAGCAGGAGCTTTTATGCCGTCAACTATAGTTTTAGCGGTATTTCTAAGTATAAAGGTTTCGTCCCACAGGTTTTCTTTCAATAGGCTCTCGAGCAAGTAAGTGCCGCCTTCCACTAACACGGATATTATGTTGCGCTTATACAAATCTGCCATTATCTGAGGCAGCAGTGACTCATTTTCCTGTAGTTGCGCGAAGTATAGATTCTCCTGCTCTTCCTGCTTTTTATAATTGTAAACTATAGTTGGCTGACTCCCATCAAACAGGTTTATAGTTTGCGCTAAAGTCAGCTGGCGATCTATAACTATACGAGTCGGGTTTTTGCCATTCCAGTGCCGGATGTTCAGGCGCGGGTTGTCGTGCAGGGCGGTACGGGTACCAACCATAATGGCCTGCTCTTCGGCTCGTAACTTATGTACAAGCCGTTTTGCCAATGCGCCACTTATCTGTAGTTGTTCGCAACCTGGGCCGGCTACAAAGCCATCGGCAGTCTCAGCCCATTTAAGTATAATGTAAGGCCGCTTTAAACTATGGCTGGTGAAGAAACGCTTGTTTACTTCATAGCCTTCCTGCTCTAGTAAACCGGTTTCTACGTTTATGCCTGCATCCAGCAGCTTATGCACACCACGTCCAGCCACTAAAGGGTTAGGGTCCAGGTTACAGATCACGACATCGCGCACGCCGCTGTTTATTAATAAGTCAGCGCAGGGAGGAGTTTTGCCGAAGTGGGAGCAGGGCTCTAGTGTAACATACACACGGCTTTCAGGCAGCAAGCTTTTATCCTGCACACTGGCAATGGCATTTACTTCGGCATGTGGGCCACCATAGTTCTGATGCCAGCCTTCGCCGATTATCTGCCCGTTATGCACTATCACGCAGCCTACCATCGGGTTAGGAGCCGTATAGCCGCTGCCCAACTTTGCCAGTTCCAGCGCACGCCGCATGTATAGTTCGCTTTGCAATAGAGTTAATAGTTATGAGTTGTAGAGACGCAATACTTTACGTCTTTGGTTTAGAGATAAATTCAATCTCTCATCTCCAAAATTTAACATCTTCAGATCTTAAACCGTTACTTTTGCAAAGATACCGAAATCAACAGAAAAATAGCCGTGACCACCATTCAGCAGACAGCACAAACTATAAAACAGCAACTCTCCGCAATTTACCCGGAGCCGGAAGCAGGTGCCATGGCCCAGGAAGTGCTGGAGCACGTGCTGCAACAGTCGCGGGTGCAGCTTAGCTTAAATCAGCAGCAGGAGGTAACTATAACCCAGCAGGAACAGCTGCAATCTATAGTAGGCCGCCTGCTTAAACACGAACCTTTGCAATATGTATTGGGCGTAGCGCACTTTTATGGTCTGGAGTTGCAGGTAAATCAAAAGGTACTTATTCCACGCCCCGAAACTGAGGAACTGGTGGATATGGTAATAAAAGAGCACCGGAATCAGCAGAACTTACGAATACTGGATATTTGTACCGGCAGTGGCTGCATACCAATTGCCTTAGCTGAAAACCTGAATACCGAAGCGGTGTATGGGCTGGAAGTATCGGAAGGAGCCCTGGAAATAGCAAAAGCCAATGCAGCCAACTATAACCAACCTATACATTGGCTGCACCAAGATATTTTTGACGAAGTACAAACTATAGCTCCCGGCTCTCTGGATATTATCACCAGCAACCCGCCTTATGTGCTGGAAGAAGAACAGCAGCAGATGCGCGCCAACGTGCTGGAGTTTGAGCCACACCTGGCCCTTTTCGTGCCCGACACCGACCCGCTGAAATTCTACAAGCGCATTGCTACAGTTGGCTATACTTTACTGAAGCTCGGCGGCAAGTTATACTTCGAGATAAACGAGCGTTACGGACCTGAAACCTGTGAAGTATTATTGCAGGCCGGTTTTTCAGAAGCAAAGGTAGTACAAGACCTGTTCGGTAAAGACCGTATGGTGCGCGCTGTTAGATGATTAGCAGATAATCTTGTACCTTTACAAAGTATAAATAAAGTGTAAAATAAGGTCTTTAGAGACTGATCATATAAAATATGCAGAAGATTTTAGTAACAGGTGGGGCTGGCTACATTGGCTCACATACAGTAGTGGAGTTGCAGCAGGCAGGTTACGAGCCGGTTATAGTTGATAACTTCTCTAACTCCGAAGAGCGCTCTTTAGAAGGTATAAAAGCTATACTTGGACACGATGTAAAGTGCTACCGCACTGATTGCACCGATGCCGCCGAACTACGGAAAGTATTTGAGCAGGAGCAAGGTGTAGTTGGCGTTATCCATTTTGCAGCCTACAAAGCAGTAGGAGAGTCGGTAGCTGAACCACTAAAGTATTACCATAACAATGTTGGCTCGTTACTGGTGTTGCTGGAAGTAATGCAGGAATTCAAGGTTCAGAAACTGGTGTTTTCGTCGTCTTGCACGGTATATGGTATTCCGGCGGAGTTGCCTGTAACCGAGCAAACGCCGGTACAAAAAGCTAACTCACCCTACGGCAACACCAAAAAAGTGTGCGAAGAGATCCTGACTGACCTGGCGCATAGTGGCAACAGCAACATTCAAAGTATAGCGCTGCGTTATTTTAACCCGATCGGTGCGCATCCATCCGCACAAATTGGCGAACTGCCTTTAGGCGTACCTAATAACCTGGTACCTTTTATTACCCAAACCGCAGCCGGCATCCGTGAGCAGATCACCATTTTTGGAGACGATTATGATACGCCGGACGGAACCTGCATTCGCGATTATGTGCATGTAGTAGACCTGGCAAAAGCGCACGTGGTGGCTATCGAAAGACTCTTGCAAAACAAATCCGAAGCGATCGAAATGTTTAACGTAGGCACAGGCCAGGGTAACACCGTACTGGAAGCCATTCATGCTTTTGAGCGTGCAACCGGCGTAAAACTGAACTATAAAATTGGTCCGCGCCGTGCCGGTGATATACCGAAAATATATGCTGATGTAACTAAGGCAACCGAAGTTTTAGGCTTTAAAACCACCAGCACCCTGGAAGAATCGATGAAGAGCGCCTGGGACTGGCAATTACATTTACAAAACACAACAGCTAAAGTATAGCCATGAAAATATTGATAACAGGCGGAGCGGGCTTTATCGGCTCGCATGTGGTACGGTTGTTTGTTAACAAATACCCCAACTACCAGATCTATAACCTGGACAAGCTGACCTATGCCGGTAACCTGGAGAACCTGACTGATATTGAAAACAAAGAGAACTATAGTTTCCTGAAAGGCGACATTACCGATGCTGCTTACTTGGAAGAGATCTTCGTCAACTATAAGTTTGATGCGGTTATCCATTTAGCTGCCGAATCGCACGTGGACCGCTCTATAACCGACCCGCTGGCCTTTGTGCAGACAAACGTGATAGGTACAGTAAACCTGCTGCATGCGGCTAAAAAGCACTGGGCTGATGATCTGGAAAAGCACCTGTTCTACCATATCTCTACCGACGAAGTATATGGCTCGCTGGACGAAGATGGCTTGTTCACGGAAGAAACTCCTTACGATCCACGCTCACCTTACTCGGCATCCAAAGCCAGTTCTGACCATTTTGTCAGAGCCTGGTATCATACCTATGGTTTGCCAATTAAGATATCCAACTGCTCGAACAACTATGGCCCGAACCACTTCCCCGAGAAGCTGATTCCGCTGGCCATCAACAACATTAAAAACGAGCGCCCGGTGCCGGTATATGGCAAAGGGGAGAACGTGCGTGACTGGCTCTATGTGCTGGACCATGCCCGTGCCATTGATGTGATCTTCCATGAAGGAAAAGTAGGCGACACCTACAACATTGGCGGCATTAACGAGTGGAGAAACCTGGATTTAATAAACTTGCTGTGCGATGTAATGGACGAGAAGCTGGGCAGACCAAAAAGACACTCTCGCAACTTGATAACCTTTGTAAAAGATCGCGCCGGCCACGATATGCGTTATGCTATCGACTCGAGTAAACTGGTAAACGAGCTGGGCTGGAAACCATCAGTTACATTTGAGGAAGGCTTGGGCAAAACCGTAGACTGGTACCTGGCCAACACTGAATGGCTGGAGCATGTAACCAGTGGCAACTATACACATTATTACCAGGAACAGTACGAGCGCCGCTAAGGCGGTAATTGTTAAATTGTTTAAGGGTAAATTGCTGATTCGCAACAAATGAAACCCACCCCTAACCCCTCCGAGGAGGGGAATTATACTTGGAGTTAAGTCCCCTGAGGGTAACAGCATACACAAAAGTTCCCCTCCTGTTTTTAGGAGGGGTTAGGGGAGGTAGAATCCCCTCCTCGGAGGGGCAGGGGTGGGTCAATCAAAACCAGAGTTAACAATTTAACATCAACCATTCAACCATTAATCAGATGAAAGGAATAATACTTGCCGGAGGCTCTGGCACGCGTTTACACCCACTTACTTTAGCTGTTAGCAAGCAGCTGATGCCGGTGTACGACAAGCCGATGATCTATTATCCGCTCTCTACGCTGATGCTGGCCGGTATCCGCGAGATCCTGATCATCTCCACCCCGCACGACCTGCCCATGTTTGAACGATTGCTGGGCGATGGCTCACAAATTGGCTGTAAGTTTAGCTATGCCGTGCAGGAAGTACCAAATGGGTTAGCGCAGGCCTTCGTGATCGGTGAAGAGTTTATTGGCAACGATAAGGTAGCGCTGGTGCTGGGCGATAACATCTTTTATGGTTCGGGCATGAGCCAGCTGCTGCAGGCCAACAGCAACCCCGATGGCAGTGTGGTTTACGCTTACCACGTGCAGGATCCGGAGCGCTATGGTGTAGTAGAATTTGATGCAGATAACAAAGCTGTTTCTATAGAAGAGAAACCTGCCGAGCCGAAAAGCAACTATGCCGTACCGGGTTTATACTTCTACGATAACGAGGTAGTAGCCATCGCTAAAAACCTGGAGCCAAGCCCGCGCGGCGAGTACGAGATAACCGACGTGAACAAAGAATACCTGCGTCGCGGCAAACTAAAAGTAGGCATCCTTAACCGTGGCACGGCCTGGCTTGATACGGGTACCATTCAGTCGCTGATGCAGGCTGCTACCTTTGTGCAGGTGATAGAAGAGCGGCAGGGCCTGAAAATTGGTTGCATTGAAGAAGTGGCCTGGCGCATGGGCTTCATATCTGAAGAACAACTACAAAAAGTAGCAGAACCACTTCGCAAAAGTGGCTACGGCGAGTACCTGCTCCGCATACTCAAGGAGAAACGCTAAACTATAGAGGGCCCTGATGAACTTCCGCAATTTTATTTCTGCAATTGCTGTTTATGCTATAGTTATACTTTCTGTTGGCTGCACAACAACTATAGAACAGAGCCAGCCGGATACGACTGTGCAGGTAGTGGGAGCTATGCGGAATGTGATGAGGAAAGGGGAGCTGCAGGGAACTATAGCTTTAGATACCATCTCAAACAAAAAACAACTGTATGGATTGGGGCCGGTAGAGTACCTTACCGGTGAGCTATTGGTGATAGATGGTAAGTCCTACAAATCTACTGTAGTTTCGGAAACGGAGATGCATGTAGAAGAGACCTTTGATGTAAAAGCGCCCTTCTTTGTATATGCTAATGTGCCAAACTGGAAAGAACAACAGCTACCCGACAGCATCCGAACTATAAAACAGCTGGAAGCTTACCTGGACCAAGCCACGAAACAGGCAAAAAGACCATTTGCTTTCAGGTTGCAGGGTATTATTGATAGCGCCCAGATCCATATTGTAAACCTGCCAAAAGGCACCCAGGTTAGCTCACCAGGCGAAGCCCATCAGGGAATGACAAACTATAGTTTGCAAAGTCAGGATGTAGAGATTGTTGGCTTCTTCTCGACAGAGCACAAAGCTGTTTTTACGCACCACGACACATTCCTGCACATGCACCTTATCACCAAAGACAAAAAACAGATGGGCCACCTGGACGATCTGAACCTGCGTCCGGGAACAGTTAAGCTTTATTTGCCGGTAGAATAGAGGTGATTAGTAGTAATTAGTAGTAATGCTGAGCAACTACATAAGATGGAAGGACTGCAATGCAAAAGTGGTCCGGATACTGAGAGATAAATATTAAACTTTATAAGGCTGCCTGATAGGTAGCCTTTTTTGTAAGTTATAGTTTGGGGTAAGCTAATCGGTAAAAAGGCTATAATTTATAGTATATTTAATACATACTTACCAAAGGCCTATTTACTTATGAAAACATATCTTTTTGTCTGGAACCCTAAGCGTTGGGTTTGGAATGATATTGAAGAAAATATCAAGGAAATAAACAAACACGGATTTAGCTCTGTGCGATGGAGCTGTGGCAACACAAAGTCTATGGCTCCGGGTGATAGGATGTTTATAGTTAAAGTTGGAACTGAGCCTAAAGGTATCGTAGCAGAGGGTTATATAACATCTTATCCTTTTTTAGATAAACATTGGGACGGAGAAAGGAAAGAAGCATTATTTATTCAAGCAGATTTAAACTTGCTTCTTAATCCTGATATAGATCCAATCTTAACGCTTGACATATTAAATACAGGGAATCTTGCAGCACAAAACTGGATACCGCAAGCATCAGGTATATCTATAAGACCAGAGTTAGTTGATGAACTAGAAGCAGTTTGGTTTGATTTTCTGGCTACATACCCTTTGCGGAATAAACCATTTTCACTGAAGGATAAGCAATCTCAAAAGAAGTATTTAGAAGGTTCTCCTTCTCAGGTATTATCAACAAGATATGAGCGAAACCCTTATGCTCGTAAGGTCTGTATCGAGCATTATGGGCTATCTTGTATAGTTTGTAGATTTAATTTTGAGAAGGTTTATGGAGAGTTAGGTAAAGACTTTATTCATGTTCACCACTTGAATCAAATATCATTAATTGGAGAGGTCTACACAGTTGATCCTATAAATGATTTAAGGCCGGTTTGCCCAAACTGTCATGCAATGTTGCATAGAAGAAAAGAAGGTATAACTATAGAGCAATTACAATCACATTTACTATTCAAATAAAGTAAAGTTATAGCCAGATCCAGACCTTCAACCACCCTACAACACAAACCCCAGCAACAAACCGGTAACTATAAGTAGTGGAGGTGGTATTTTAGTGAAAAGTAACAAGGCAAAAGTGGCGACAACTATACCGAAGTTCAGAAAAGTGTTTTCGATGGGGTGGTAAAGCATAATAGCGGCTGCTACCACCATGCCCGAGCTCACGGCACTTATGCCTTCCAACGAGGCGCGTACTACTCTATACTTTTTAAGCTCCTCCCAAAAACGAATAACAAAGAATATCAGGAACGTGCCCGGCAAAAAGATGCCAACCGTAGCTACCAGCGAGCCCAGTAATTGCCCGCCAACCCCATGCTCGCGCATAGCCAGGTTACCTATAAAAGAACATACAGAGAAAACCGGCCCTGGCAAAGCCTGTACTATAGCAAACCCCGACAAAAACTCATCGCCGGTTAAGTAGCCCTTAAACTCCACGAACTCGGTATACATAAGCGGAATAAGTACCTGTCCGCCGCCAAAAACTAGGCTACCGTTACGGTAAAAGTTCTCGAATAACCTGACCGGCAACGACGAAGTAGCCCCGCCCAGGGCAGCAGCGAGTATAAACACGCCCACATAAAGTATAAAGTTGGCCCATTGTATGTTTAGGTGCTTGTCTTTCTCCTGAGGGTGTTGCTTAAACCGCAATGCCGTTACGGCTCCGCCACCTATCAACAGCAAAGGGTAAACCCATGGCGAACGGAAAAAGTACGACAGCACTGCCGATACCACCATTAAAGCTATAGCAACCTTTGTGTTCACTACTTTTACACTGATCTTCCAGGCGGCATAAGCTACAAAGCCAACAGCCATGGGTTGTATAATGCGTAAAAAGTGCAGCGATACATTGTTCTCCTGCAGGTAGGCTATAGTCAGGCCGGCCAATGCCATAATTATGGCGGCAGGTGCCAGCCAAATCAGTAGGGTGAGGTAAGCAAGGTTAGCGCCACCTATCCGGAAGCCGATAGCTGTTATAGTTTGTGTGGAGGTTGGGCCGGGCAAAATCTGGCAAAGGGCATTTAATTCGATGAGTTCCTGCTCGGTAAGGTAGCGCCGTTTCTCTACCATCAGCTTAAACATCATAGCAACATGTGCCTGCGGCCCCCCGAATGCGGTGAGGGCGAGCATTAAAACATCCTTCAGAAAGATATAGTAGCGCAGGCTCATAACGGGTAAAAATAAAAAAAGAGAGACAGCTTGTAGCTATCTCTCTCTTAAATATTTGAAATAATTTATACTTAGGCTTTTTTAAGTCCAAGCTCTATCAGGCGCTCGGTCAGGTATTCGCCGGCTGTTGCATCCGGGTAGCCTTTCGGGTTTTGCTCGTCTATGCAGTTCTCCAGGCAGGTCAGGTCCATTTCAGAACGTGGGTGCATAAAGAACGGAATAGAGAAACGCGAAGTATGCATTAGCTCACGAGGCGGGTTAACTACGCGGTGTATTGTAGATTTCAGCTTGTTGTTTGTTAAACGGGCAAGCATATCGCCTACGTTAACAACCACCTGCTCCGGCAGGGCAGTAATCGGAATCCACTGTCCATCACGACGAAGCACCTGCAAACCATCGGCGCTGGCACCCATCAGCAAGGTGATCAGGTTAATATCGCCGTGCTCTGCTGCACGTACGGCATCGGCTGGTACGCTATCCGGGTTTTCGATAGGGAAGTAGTGTATAGGGCGCAGAATGCTGTTGCCGTACTTTACTTTATCATCGAAATAGTTCTCGTCCAGGCCAAGGTGTATGGCAATAGCGCGCAATACTTCTTTGCCGGCTGCTTCCAGTTTGCGGTAAGCTTCTAACGTTACTTCTTTAAACTCTGCTACTTCTGCAGGAAATATATTTTCGGGATATTCTTCTTTTATAGGATCGCTGTCCGGAATGTCGCTTAGTTCCTGGCCAACGTGGTAAAACTCTTTTAAGTCGCCGGTGTTAAAGCCTTTTGCTTTTTCTTTTCCTTTGCCTACATAGCCGCGCTGGCCTGCAAGTTCCGGGTGTTCGTACTTCTGCTTTACATCATCAGGTAATGCAAAGAATTTTTGAGTCGCAGCATACAGTTTTTCAGTCAGGTCGTCGCTAAGACCGTGATTACGTAAAGCAATAAAACCTATGTTCTGGTACGCATCACCCAGTTTTTTTACAAATCGAGCCCTTCTTTCTGCATCACCTGATGTAAAATCTGCTAAATCGAGTGAAGGAACTTCATCAAACAAAATCTCGCTCATATAGTTATTTCTGTATACTTTTTTGTGTTTATCACGTAGTTCGCAATATACGAAAAAAATAAATTCACTAACTTAGCTGAATTGCTAAAACATAATCCCTAACTCATGAAAAAAACCTACTTAAGCCTGGCAGCTGCCCTAATGCTTGGTTTCACGGCGTGCGATACAGCACGTCAAACTCAGGATGCTGAAAATCAAACACCTGTTGTAAGCACAACCAGAACCGGCCCTACGCCTGCAGGAGCTGTTATGAGCAAGGATGGCCTTCGGGTTTATGCTTTTGACGATTCGCAGCAATACCCTGAATCTCAGCTTAGACTGAACACGCCTCCGGCTGGTGGTATGGTAGATACAGGTGCAGTGGAGTTTAACTACACTTTATCTAACTACCAGCTTACCCGCATGACGCCACACTCTAACGCAGAACACATGGCAAACTCGCAGGAAGGTCAGCATATCCACAACATTGTAGATAACGAGCCTTACACTGCTCATTATGAGACTACTTTCACGAAAGACCTGGCAGAAGGCAATCACGTTATCCTGTCGTTCCTGTCGCGCTCTTACCACGAAAGCCTGAAGCATAAAGGCGCTTACGACCTGCGTATGGTTACAGTAGGCCGCCCTGCCGAGCGTATGGACTTCGATGTAAAAGCACCGCACATGTTCTATAGCCGTCCTAAAGGCGAGTATGTTGGTAACGATACCCAGAAGATCATGCTTGATTTTTACCTGGTTAATACTGACCTGAGCGCAACCGGCAACAAAGTACGTGCAACTATAAACGGCACAGAGTTTATGCTGGATCGTTGGTTGCCATACATTATAGAAGGTTTGCCAATGGGCGAAGTAACTATAAAACTGGAGTTGATTGATAACAATGGTGCCGTACTACCAGGACCATACAACACAGTTGAGCGCACTATTACGCTGAAAGAAGCTTAAGAAGTATAAATTCTCAAATGGCAAGGCCGGTGTTTTTTACGAGCACCGGCCTTGCCGTTTATAGTTGTTTTGGCGTATTGTTTTAAGATGTAAAATTAAGCTGATGCACTTTTAGTAAGCTGCTTAAACAGTGTTGTTGGTGATTGCTAAAACAGCGAATGCAGGAGCTTAATTAATATGTTAATTTGCGAATACGTTTAAACCATAGGGGTAAAGCACAGTCAAAGAAAAAGCGCGTATACTATGTGTTTACTCGCAACTTTCCGTTAGATTTACTTTTACGACACCCTGCTTACCTGTAAGCATTTACCTAACACTATGAAATTAAAGATCAGAACCGGCTTCGGTTACGATGTGCATCAGTTGCAGGAAGGCCTCGATTTCTGGCTGGGCGGCATTAAGATCGAGCATACCCACGGCGCCTTAGGCCACTCCGATGCCGATGTGCTTATACATGTTATCTGCGATGCCCTGCTTGGTGCTGCTAACATGCGCGATATCGGTTTCCACTTCTCCGACAAAGACCCAAAGTATAAAGGCATCGACAGCAAAGTTCTGCTGAAAGAAGTAATGCACCTGCTGTCGCGCGATGGTTACGAGATCGGCAACATAGACTCTACCATTTGCCTGCAGGAGCCTAAAGTAAACCCGCATATACCTGCTATGAAAGCCTGCCTGGCCGAAGTAATGGGCATACCGGAAAGCGACATTTCGATAAAAGCTACAACTACCGAACAGCTGGGCTTTGTTGGTAAAAAAGAAGGCGTTGCCGCCTTTGCTACCGTACTTATCGTAAAGCAATAACCTAACTATACTTAAACCTTCACCTTCTTAAACAATGAAACATCTCCATACTTATGGTTTTGTGCTGGCAGCGTTGCTTACTACTGGCTGCGCCTCTACCAACACAAGCTCTAAAAGCCCTGTTACAGACGCCGGAAAACTACGCGAAGCAGCAACCACCTATGGCCAGACCATTACAGCTGCCGACTTATCAAAGCACTTAACTATAATTGCTTCCGACGAGTACGAAGGCCGTAATACCGGCGAAAAAGGCCAGAAAATGGCCGCCGACTACATTTCCCGCGAGTTCAGGGAAGATGGTTTGGTTGGCCCTGTGCAGAATGGCACTAACCCATATTACCAGACCTTCGACCTTGAGAAAGGCCAGTGGGGCGAAGGCCACATTGTTGTAGGCAACCAGAAATTCCTGATGATGCAGGATTTCTTCCCGATGGGTTCATCTATTTATACCACCGAGCAAGGTGCAACACCGGTATTTATTGCCGACAATGCCCCTGTTGATACTGCTAGCCTAAAAGGCAAGATGCTGGTAGGTATGGTAACCAACATGATGGAGGCCGAAAAGAAAATGAACGACCTTGGCCAGCTTGCCCGCAAAGCAGAGGCTGCCAGCGTAATGTATGTGTTGGCACCTGATGCATTTACCATGATGAATCAGCGTTTTGCAGGTCGTTTGCGCCAGGCTTCGCTGTCGTTGCCGGGTAAAACAAATAACCGCCGTACGACTACTTTTATAGCTTCGCCAATGGTAGGTGCTGCTATTTTAGGCACAACCCCGGATAAACTTGGTGCAACTGCTACTACTTATAAACCAGCTGCCGATGTTAAGATCTTAACTAAGCGCAACACATCTCCGCTGCCTACCGAAAACGTGCTGGGCTTTATTGAAGGCTCTGATAAGAAAGATGAGGTTATAGTTATAACAGCACACTACGACCACGTTGGCATTGAAGAAGATGCCGAAGGAGAAGACAAAATATTTAATGGTGCTAACGATGATGGCTCAGGTACTGTAGCTGTTATTGAACTGGCAGAGGCTTTTGCCCAGGCTAAAAAAGCAGGTCACGGTCCACGTCGCAGCATCCTGTTCATGACGGTAACTGCCGAAGAAAAAGGCCTTTTAGGGTCTGAGTATTACGCTGAAAACCCGATCTTCCCATTGGAGAACACTGTGGCTAACATCAACATCGATATGATCGGTCGTATGGATTTTGATTATGAGAAGAACAACGACAGCAACTATATTTATGTGATCGGTGCTGATAAATTGTCATCGGAACTGCACGCCATTAACGAAGAGGCAAACCAGAAGCACGTTAACCTGAAGCTGGACTATAAGTATAACGACGAGAACGATCCGAACCGTTTTTACTATCGCTCAGACCACTATAACTTTGCAAAAAATGGTATTCCGATCATATTCTACTTTAACGGAGTGCACGCCGATTACCACCGCCCTGGCGACGAAGCAGACAAAATACTTTATGATAGTGCTGAGAAAGTAGCACGTCTGGCATTTTATACTGCCTGGGAACTGGCTAACCGCGACAACAGAATTGTAGTGGACAGCAACAAAAAATAATACGAAACATGTTATAACAGACGTTATATCAGAAAATAACCGCATTCTTAGCGGCTTTGCAGAAAACACCCTAACTTTAGGGTGTTTTCTTTTTATAGTTCCCGCAACTATAGGCACCCGAAAACAGTAGGCGAAATAGTTATGAGTAAACTAAAGCAGTTTCTGCTCGATTCAGAAACAAAATCATTCGACCAAAATCACCGCGCAACCATTAAGTTTAACATCGGCAAGTATAATGCTGCCGTGCAACGTGGCCTCACCCAATACTCAGACCACGAACTGGCCCGGGAGCGCGCCTCTTATATAAAAACCAACACCATTAAGGACCTCGACAAGTACCTGATGGAGTTTGAAGCGAACTTTACAGCCCGTGGTGGCAAAGTTATCTGGGCGCGCGATGCGCAGGAGGCTTTAAAAGAGATCGGGGAGATAGTAAAGCGCAAGCGTGCCAAATCTGTTGTTAAATCCAAGTCGATGATAACAGAGGAGATACACCTTAATGAGTTCCTGGAAAAGAACGGAGCAGAGGTAGTAGAAACCGACCTTGGCGAATACATTGTGCAGCTGGCAGAACAGCGGCCTTACCATATTGTAACACCGGCTATGCACATGTCTAAAAAAGATATTGCCGAGCTGTTTGTGCGCAAGCTTAACATAGCCCCAACCGACGATGCCCAGGAACTGGTTGGCGTAGCCCGCAGGCTGTTGCGTGAAAAGTATACTTCGGCGGAGATAGGTATAACCGGCGGTAATTTCCTGATTGCTGATGTAGGTGGCGTAGCCGTAACCGAGAACGAAGGCAATGCCCGTTTATCTACCACTTTCCCGAAAACCCATATTGCTATAGTTGGCATCGAGAAAATGCTACCTTCTATTATGGACCTGGACCTGTTCTGGCCACTATTAAGTACCAGCGGAACAGGACAGAATGTAACCGTTTACAACACCATCTTTACCGGTCCGCGCCAGCCAAACGAGGCCGATGGCCCTGAGGAAATGTATGTGGTGTTGCTGGATAACGGCCGCACCGAGCTAATGTCGCATCCCGAGAAACGCGAAGCGCTTAATTGTATCCGTTGTGGTGCCTGCCTTAACGTTTGCCCGGTTTATAAGAACATTGGTGGCCATACTTACGAGAGTACTTACAGCGGCCCGATAGGCTCTGTAATAACACCTCACCTTAGTGGCATGGCCGAGAACAAACACCTGAGTTATGCCAGCTCACTTTGCGGGGCTTGTACTTCGGTTTGCCCAGTTAAAATAAACATACACAACCTGCTGTTGCTTAACCGTAAGCAAAGCGTGGATATGGGCCTTGCCGATAAGCAGGAGAAAACAGCCTTTAAGCTCTGGTTAAAAGCCATGAAAAGCCGCAAGCTGATGAATATGGCACCTGCCAGTATCAAAAACTTTGTAGTGCGCTACATCCTGAAAGATACCTGGAGCAAGCGCCGCACCCCCATGAAGATAGCGCCAAAATCGTTTAACCAACTCTGGAAAGAAAGGAAGTAATTGCTGATTGCTTTTGCAATAGATCATAAAAAAGAACGGCCTGCTAAAGTTAAGCAGGCCGTTCTTTTTTATACTTTATAGATATAGCGCGAGCCTCCTGGCTCGTGTTTAATATAGCGCGGCCTCCAGCCACAGTACATCTCAAATAGGCGGGACGCCCCAATTATAGCTCATCATGAGTCGCAGATCCCGGACGTGCTTCGGGACGAATGCGCTCGCGCCATGAAAATTCATTGTAAACAAAAATGCCTGCTATAGTATATTTAGCAGGCATTTTTTATAGTTGAAACTATAGTTTACTTCAGCTTCTCCAGGGCAGTGCGCAGGCGGCCAAGCGAGCTTTGTATCTCTTCCAGCGAAGCGCCACCAACTGATAACCTGAACCAGTTAAGATCCGGAGCTGAACCAAAAGCTGAGAAAGGAACGACAGCCAGTTTTGCCTCTGAAAGTATATAGAACGTAATGTCTTTGCTTGTGTGTAGTACTTGCCCATCCGGAGTGGTTCTGCCAGCTAAGTCCATTTTAACAGATAAGTAAATAGCACCCATAGGTTCTATGGCATCTACAGCAAATCCATCGGATTTTAGTTCTTTAAAGCCATGGTATAGTACGTCAAGGCTTTTCTGAATTCGGTGCTTTAGTTCGTGCATAAACCCGTACACCTGGTCGGTTTGTTTCAGGTAGCCGGCAGTAGCAATTTGTTCAGCTTTAGGTGCCCAGGCGCCAACGTGGCCAAGTATAGATTTCATTTTATCCATAACTATAGCCGGGCCATAAGCATACCCAACCCGCACACCGGTAGCAGCAAAGCTCTTCGAGATGCCATCAATATAAATAACATATTCGCGGAGCTCCGGACGCAGGTTTACCGGGTCAAAATGTTCGGCATTGCCAAAGGTTAGCATCCAGTAAATATGGTCGTATAGTATGTATAACGGTTTTTCGCCTTCGCTACGGCGTTTGTTCTCCTCCAACACCAGGTCGCATATCTCCTGCAAGTCCTTTTTAGAGAACATGGTACCGGTCGGGTTTAGTGGCGAGCAGAGAGCCAGCATCGTGGCGCCTTTCAGGTGCGGCGCTATTTCGGCAGCAGTTGGCATAAAGTTATTCTCGGCGCGGGTCTCTACCATAACAGGCGTAGCTCCGGACAAATGGCAGTAGTGGTTATTGTTCCAGGATGGCGTCGGGAAAACTACTTTATCGCCGGGGTCAACTAAAGCGAGGTAGGTAGCATAAATAAGGGGGCGCGATCCACCGGCAACCAGTATGTCGTTCTCCGGGTAAAACAGGCCTAGTTTATCAGCTGTAAATTCGGCAACTGCTTTGCGGAGCACTGCCACACCATTAGCTGGCGGGTAGTTGGTGTGTCCATCGTTATAGGCCTTGGTTATACCTGCTTTCAGGCCCTGCGGAATAGGGTAGATGCTTGGGTCAAAATCGCCGATGGTGAGGTTGCAGATCTGCTCTCCACGGGCAATCATGGCATTAACTTCGCCGGCTACTTTTATAATTTCGGAGCCGATCAGGTTCCGGGCCATTTTAGAAACGGTCATGGTACAAGGAGTTTGGTTACTGCAAGTTACGAGTTCGGCAAAAGTATAAGTATAGTTAGGGCAAAAAAACTGGCGAAACTATAAAGTATACTTGCTGACGCACTAACTATAAAGTAAGCTGGCGTTTTACTCTTCTTTCAGGATGCTATAGTATACCAGGTCTATAAATTTCCCATTCTTTATTTCGCGGTCGCGCAGGCGGCCTTCGTAAGTATAGCCTGCCTTCTGGAGTACCTTCTCCGATTGGTCGTTGCCGCCTTCAACTATAGCTTCGATGCGGTGCAGGTTAAGTTCTGAAAAGCCATACTTTGTAATCGCCCTGGCTGCTTCGGGTATGTAGCCTTTTCCCCAATGGTCGGGTAACAGCCAGAAGCCAATTTCGCCTTTGCGGTTCTCAGGCTCTATGCTACTAAAGCCACAGGCACCAATCAGTTCGGTTTCTCCTTTTAACGAAAACACCCACCACATGCCTGTTCCGGTCTCAATAAGGTTATGGTAAAACTGCATCTGTTCCTGCACGGCTTCATGCGTATCGTAGTGCACGGCATAAAATTGTGTTACGCGTTTATCAGACAGACCTTTAAGTATAAATTCAGCATCGGTGGGCTGTACCGGTCGCAGTTGTAACCGTTCGGTTTGTAGGTTTTGGTGCACAAAGGTTGTTGTTTTTGGGTTGGCTATAGTTCTATAGTAAGGGTCTGTCAAACCACCCCTACCCCTACTTACTTAAGGAGGGGAGCTTTACTGAAGTTCCTATAGTTGGGGGTATGGTTCTATAGTTAGGTATAGTTCATGGCCAGGTATACAGCAACTTATTCCTGCGGAGCATTCCAACAACTATAAGCTACAGTTTATCTGGCAACTATAACTATAGCCTGATCCTGAAAACCATTAATCTTACAAATCTTAGTTCTGTTTAACCGGTGGCTGTAACACGTCGCCACACTTATCGCAGGTGCGCTTTTCTTCATCATCCCAGAAGTTGCCCATAATCACAGGCAGCTGTGTTACAATATCGGTTACTTCGGTAAAGTCTTCGTGCAGTTTGTTTCCGCAGTTCTCACAAAACCACATAAAACCATCTTTTTCGCCTTCGCGGCGGTAGCGCTCTATAACCAAACCTACCGTGTTGGCAGGGCGTTGCGGCGAGTGCGGCACTTTTGGCGGCAACAGGAATATTTCGCCTTCTTTTATCGGGATATCTACCGGTTTGCCATCTTCTATGATCTTGAGTACTATGTCGCCTTCTACCTGGTAAAAGAACTCTTCGCCTTCATCGTAATGATAATCTTTGCGTGCGTTCGGTCCGCCCACTACCATCACTATAAAGTCGTCGTTGCCTTTGTATACCTGCTGGTTACCTACTGGTGGTTTCAGCAGATGGCGGTGTTCGTCTATCCACTGCTTAAAATTGAAAGGTCGTTGTATGGCCATAGTTTTACTGGATTAGGTTTGTACTTGGAAGGTACGCAAAAGCTGGCAAAAATGGTAATGGGGTTGCAATAGAGCAGGTGCAAGTATAAAAATTACGGCCTTTTGCGTACATTTAACCTATGAACCTGAACCTACAGAACAAACGCGCTATAGTTTGCGGAAGCACACAAGGCATTGGCAAGGCTATAGCTGTAGAGCTGGCCCAACTGGGTGCCAATGTAACCTTAGCAGCCCGCAACGAGGCTAAACTGCAAGCAACCCTGCACGACCTGGATACCAGCAAGGGCCAGCAACACGATTACATACTGGCTGATTTCTCGAATCCCTATGAACTGAACGTGAGTGTACAGGCATATCTGAAAGATCAGCCTACCGTGCATATTTTAGTGAATAATACCGGCGGACCAGCTGGCGGACCAATTACGGAAGCTATTTCGGATGAGTTTATAGCTGCTTTTAACCAGCACCTGATCGCGAACCACCTGCTGGCAAAAGCTGTGATCCCGGGAATGAAGGCTGCCAACTATGGCCGTATCATCAACATTATCAGCACATCGGTAAAACAGCCGTTGCATGGCCTTGGCGTGTCAAATACCATTCGTGGAGCAGTGGCAAGCTGGGCTAAAACAATGGCCAATGAACTGGGGCAATTTGGCATAACGGTTAACAATGTGTTACCTGGCGCAACCCGCACCGGTCGCCTAGAATCCATCATCGAAAACAAAGCTAAGAAAACGGCTACCGAAGTGGATGCTGTGGAAGAAGAGATGATGAAGGAGATTCCTGCCCGTCGTTTTGCCGAACCCGAAGAAGTTGCCGCCGCCGCTGCTTTCTTGGCTACACCGGCAGCTGCTTATATTAATGGTATTAATGTGCCGGTTGATGGTGGTAGAACGGGAAGTTTGTAGACCCCACCCCAGCCCTCCCCTAAAAACAGGGGAGGGAGCTTTATAAATATAATATACAGGTTTAATTAAAAACAATTCCTGCAAATACCCCCCTCCTGTTTTTAGGAGGGGGCAGGGGGGAGGTAAAAATGCTACACATACATAACTATATAAATGGCGAATTGGTAATGCCTGTGGCCGGGCAATATATCGACAACTATAACCCGGCATTGGGCGAAGTATACTCTTTGATCCCGGATTCGGATGAGCAGGATGTAGAGCAGGCGGTGCAGGCAGCGTTGGCAGCTTTTCCGTCGTGGTCTAAAACCCCGGCCGAGAAGCGCGGGCAGATTATGATGCGTATTGCCGACCTGATAGACCAGAACCTTGACCAACTGGCCGAAGCGGAATCTATAGACAATGGTAAGCCTTTGAAACTGGCAAAGTCGGTGGATATACCGCGTGCCAGCAGCAACATGCGTTTTTATGGTACGGCCATTCAGCATTTTGCTTCGGAAGCGCATTACATGGAAGGCACCGATGCCATTAACTATACGGTTCGTCATCCGCATGGCGTGGTCGGCTGCATCTCTCCCTGGAACCTGCCGCTATACTTGTTCACCTGGAAAATAGCTCCTGCCCTGGCAGCCGGAAACTGTGTAGTAGCCAAGCCATCGGAAGTTACTCCCATGACGGCGTACCTGCTGTCTGAAATTTGCATTGAAGCTGGCTTACCAGCTGGCGTGTTGAATATTGTGCATGGCTACGGACATAAAGTGGGCGCAGCCATGACGGCGCATCCGAAAGTTCCGGTCATATCCTTTACAGGCGGTACTGCTACGGGTAAAACAATTGCGACCACAGCGGCTCCAATGTTCAAGAAATTATCTTTGGAGTTAGGTGGTAAGAACCCGAACATCATTTTTGCCGATTGCGACTTCAACAACGCGCTGCACACAACTATACATTCATCATTTGCCAACCAGGGCCAAATCTGCCTTTGTGGTTCGCGCATTTTTATAGAACGACCTATTTATGAGAAATTCCGGGATGCTTTTGTAGACAAAGTAAAAGCCATGAAAGTGGGCGACCCGATGGAAGAAGGTTCTAAACTGGGTGCTGTGGTGTCGGAGCAGCACATGCAAAAGGTGCTTTCTTACATTGAGCTTGCCCAACAGGAAGGCGGAACTATACTTACCGGCGGGCACAAGGTGCAGGTTGATGGACGTTGCAAGAACGGCTGGTTTATAGCTCCAACTATAGTGGAAGGCCTACCCTATAACTGCCGCACCAACACTGAAGAAATTTTTGGTCCAGTAGTTACACTCATGCCTTTCGACTCCGAAGAAGAAGTGATACAATACGCTAACTGCACCGATTACGGCCTGGCAGCCACCATCTGGACAAGTAATTTACAACGTGCACACCGCGTAGCACACCAGGTACATTCGGGCATCATCTGGATAAACACCTGGCTCCTGCGTGATCTACGCACTCCGTTCGGTGGCATGAAGAATTCCGGTGTTGGCCGCGAAGGTGGTTTTGAAGCGCTTCGTTTCTTTACCGAACCACAGAATATTTGTGTGAAGTTGTAGGAGTGAATAAAAAGAAGTTAAAAGTTCTACTGGGGTTATTACTGCTTGATATAGTGGTAATCGGCTTATGGATAAATGATATTGATCCTGATCCGAGTGTATCTATAGCTACACTCATTTATGTTCCTTTTCTATTTATCTTAAATCTTATAATCGCTGCTGGTCTCTATTTTTTAAAGAAAAGAGAGTATATTACTCCATTTCTAATCAATTCTATAATCTCTTCAGTGGTTTGAGTAATTCTTTTTGATGAAGGTATAGACAGACATCAAAATGAAAGGTTAGAAAGTTGGGAATTTGTGAAAGCAGATACAACTTTCAGAGTAACACGGTGGAAGAAAGAGAATGAATTTAGTATGTCCTATAGTACAGATCCAGGTTCGTCAACAGGATTTTTAGACGGTAAATGTATTTTCAGTAACGACGCATTTATTCTAACTACTGACTCAACAAAGTATGAAATCAAGAATAATTATCTGATTGGCTTCAGAACAGAGGCAGATACTATAAAACTTAAGAAGATTGAAAGGTAAGTTTAATAACTATAGATAAACTATACTTTCGCCAGTTACAAACTGGCTGCCATACACAACCACCAGTTGCCGCTTCGCTCAAACTGGCGATATGGGCATTAACTAAATATCTCTCTAACAATCTTATACTTCTAAATTCACTTTCCACTTTACGCTCCCATACATTTATGCCTACCTTTGCGGCATGAAGTATAAAAAGGCGAAACGATTCATACTTTTACGGGACCGGCTTAATTATCCGCTTCGGTTTAACCCGTTTGTATTTAGTAAACTGTTCTTTTTGTGGGTAGCGGTAGGAGTTATAGGTGGTGTAATTGCCGGTTCTTACTGGATCGTGCTCGAGCAACTAATGCATTTCCTGGCGCAGTTCCAGGGGCTTATCGTTATACCTTTAATGGCTACGGCCGGCTTACTGGCTGGCCTCATCATCCACAAGCTCGGCGACCCTGGCGAGATGGACCTGATCGTGAACAACATCCGTTTTAAGGGTGGCAAGCTGGAGCCAAAGAATAACCCGGCCATGATCCTGTCGTCGTTGCTTTGTATTGCGAGTGGGGGCAGTGCCGGCCCCGAAGCACCGTTGGTGCAGGTTACCGGTTCTACCGGCTCCTGGATTGCGCGCAAGCTTAAGTTTAAAGGCGAAGATCTCCGCTCACTAACTATAGCCGGTATGGCTTCCGGGTTTACTGCATTGTTTGGCGCGCCGTTAGGTGGTAGTTTATTCTCTCTCGAAATTCTGCATCACCGCCATGTAGTAGAATATTACCAGGCGCTTATTCCTGCTTTTGTAGCCAGTTGCTCCAGCTTCGTAATTTTTATACTTATCACGCATATTGGCATTGGCCCTACCTGGGTATTCCCGGTTTATACTACACCGCAGCTAAACGACTTTTTCTACGCGATGCTATATGCCCTGGCTGGTACCGCAGTGGGGTGGCTGTTTATATTTGTTGTGCGCCAGAGCAAGCAACTCTTTAGCCTGGTGCAGATGCCAATCTATGTAAGAATGGCGATCGGTGGTTTAATAGTAGGAACTATAGCTTACTATATGCCGCTCACCCGCTATTTCAGTCACGATGAATTAGCAGTGCTGTTAGAAGAAGAGTTTACTGTAGAATTCCTGTTAACGCTGTTAATAGCCAAGATCTTTGCGATCAGTTTCACGGTTACATCGGGATGGCGGGGCGGCTTTATTATTCCTTTGTTTTTTGTCGGGGCAACAACCGGACTCATTATTTATACTGTTTTCCCGGGGCAAAACCTGCCGCTTATACTTGTTAGTTGTATGGCCGCTATTAACGCCTGCGTTACGCGCACGCCTATCAGTACCATCATTTTGCTCTCAACTTTAACCGGTTTCCATCAGTTTGTGCCCATTATGTTTGCCAGCTTAACGGGCTTTTTCCTGGCGCCCAAAACACCTCTTATTAATGCCCAGTTAGGCCTTAAAAGCAAAACACATCCGGCAGAATAATATTATAGTTGATGCCTTTATACTTCATAAGCGTATTGTATAAGAACAACAGGCTAATGAAGTACCATGGCAAATGCGGCACCAAAGGCTACACGCTTAACTATACTTTCGCAACTTAACGAAAGTGCAGAAAGCCTGCATGCCCAACGTATAGATGCCGATACGCTGGTTTCTATTTACAACGATTACCAGGCACGTGTGCCCGAGCTTAAAGAGATTGCCGAACAGATTTTGCGCACACTTCAGAAAACAGACGATATACATGCTTTTACTTTCCGCCTGAAAGATCCGCTGCATCTTATCCAGAAGATTATCCGGAAGAAAAAAGAATACCCCGAACGCTGCCTGCACACCGGCAATTACCTCGATTATATAAATGACCTGATCGGGGTTCGTGTTTTATACTTGTACAAATCGGAGTGGCAGGCAATTGGCAATTACATACAGCAGGTATGGCCGCTAAAGCGCAAGCCTTATGCCTATATTAGCCGGCAAGACGCTGAAGAGCACAAGCAGTTGTTTAAGAACTGCAACTGCAAAGTACTGGAACACCCCACCGGCTACCGCGCGATTCATTTTGTGATAGCCACCCAGCCTAATAAGCAGCGCTATTATGCCGAAATTCAGTTGAGAACTCTGTTTGAAGAAACCTGGAATGAAATAGATCGCCACTTCCGGTACCCCGACCACGAACACAGCGCTTTGCTTGATGACTTGCTGCTCTTATTAAACAAACTTACCAGCACCGCCGACGAAACAGCCACCTGCATACGGGCCTTTGCCCAGGAGTTGAATAAGGCTTTACCAGAATACCAAACCATGCAAGGAATAGCCGCAAAACTAAAAGCACACGTTGTAAAGTTACCTGTGCCGGAAGCAGAAAAGCAGCAACTATACACCCGTATAGAAAAGCTACTATAGTTATGCTTCCAGTCTGGCAATATCCTGAAGAACAACTATACTTTAATTCACAAAAAAAGGCCCACCGTTTCCGGCAGGCCTTTCTGTAGTATTTATACTTGCTTACTGGTTTTTAGCTGTTGATGTTGGGTTAAGCAACGTGCGCTCCAGGAAGTTCGTCATCATTTTAAAGCGATGGATAGAAGTTACTCCGCCACCAACACCGTGGTTACGGTTCGGGTAGTAGAAGCTCTCAAACTGCTTGTTTGCGCTTATCAGGGCATCCTGCATCGCTACCGCATTCTGGAAGTGTACGTTATCATCGCCGGTGCCGTGTATCAACAGCAGATCGCCCTGCAGTTTATCAGCAAAGAACAGCGGTGAGTTGTCATCATATCCTTTAGCATTTTCCTGTGGTGTTTTCAGGAAGCGCTCTGTATAAATGGTGTCGTAATATCTCCAGTTAGTTACCGGTGCTACCGAAATACCAGCTGCAAATACGCCGTCGCCTTTGGTTAAGCCCAGCAGCGTCATGTAGCCGCCAAAACTATGGCCCCAGATACCGATGCGGTTCTTATCAACATAACTCTGATTGCCCAGCCACTTAGCAGCCTCTATCTGGTCTTCAATTTCATACTTGCCCAGGTTTGCGTAAGTCACTTTCTTAAACTCTGCGCCACGGGCACCAGTACCACGGTTATCAACGCTAACCACTATCATACCTTTGCTTGCCAGCACCTGGTACCACAGGTAGTTTGCACCACCCCAGCTGTTAGTTACTGTCTGCGAGCCCGGACCTCCGTACACAAACATCAGCACAGGGTACTTCTTGTTAGCATCAAAGTTTGTTGGTTTTATCATCCAGCCGTTCAGTTGTGTGCCGTCGGCCGTTTTCATGGTAAAGAATTCCTGCTTTGCAATATTGTGTTGCGCCAGCGTGTTCTTCAGTTGCGTGTTCTCCTCCAGTACCTTTATCAGCTTACCATCTTTTGCCGTGTGCAGGCTTACAGTTGGTACTTCGTTAGCTGCAGAGTAGTAATCCAGGAAATAGGTAAAGTCGTTGCTCATGTTTACGCGATGCGTACCGGCTTGCTGCGTCAGGCGCTGTTTCTTTTTGCCTTTGCTGCTGATGCTGTATAAGTGGCGTTCCAGCGGCGATACTTCCGTAGACATATAGTATAAACGGTCGTTCTTTTCATCATAGCCCACATAGCTGCTAACTTCCCAGTTGCCGTTCGTGATCTGGCGCACCAGTTTACCTTTCATATTGTACAGGTACAGGTGGTTGTAGCCCTTCACTTCCGAGCTATGTATAAAGTGCTTTCCGTCTTTCAGGTAAGTCAGGTCGTCGGTTACATCGATATATGCTTTGTCGGTCTCTTTTACAACCACATCTGCTTTGCCGGTAGTGGCGTTGGCGTGCAGTATTTCCAGCGTGTTCTGCAGGCGGTTCATCTTCTGGATAGACAACAGGTTGGCGTCGTTCGTCCATTTGATGCGCGGAATGTAAATATCCTCTTCGTTACCTGTGTCCATTTTCACGGTTTTGCCGCTGGCCACATCATACACCGATACTTTTACTTTTGAGTTTGCCTCGCCAGCTTTAGGGTATTTGAACTTGTTATCTTCCGGGTATAGTTCGCCCCACATCTGCATGTTGAACTCCGGCACGTTGCTCTCATCAAAAGTATAAAAAGCGATCTTTTTACCATCCGGAGACCAATGGAAGCCCTGCGCAAACGAGAATTCCTCTTCGTAAACCCAATCCGCATAACCATTGATGATAGAGTTGAACTTACCATCGGTTGTGATCTGAGTTTCCTTCATGTTCGACAGGTCAGTCACGAACATATTGCCTTCGCGGGCAAAAGCTACACGCTTGGCATCCGGCGAAAAGGTAGCGTATAGTTGCTTGCCACCGTTGCTCAGCTTGGTCAGCTTTTTAGAAGCGATATCGTAGATGTAGAACTCCGATTTAGAAGAGCGGCGGTAGATCTGCTCGGTATCCGTAGAGAACAACACCTTTTGCTCATCGGAAGAGAAAGTATAACCATCGTACTGGATCGGTTTATTACTGCCTTCCGGTACCAGGTTCTCGCCTTCGATGATCGTATTAACAGGCTGGCCCGTAGTTACGTCGTACTTTACGATATCGGTAACTTTGTTTTTATCGTCTGGCACCTGCGAGCTGTAATAGCGCCCGTCGTTCATCCAGTTTACGCCCCACACCGATTTTGCCCGGAAAGTGCCTTTCTGGTAGATGTCCTCCAGGGTTATGTCTTTTTTCTGCTGGGCTTGCGCTATAAAGGCAAAGCACAGAAACATGGCAGCTAAAAGGTTTGCTCTAAGTCTGATATGCATGTTTTTAAATAGTTTAGATTTTGCTCCTCTAATTTATAGTAATATTATGGTAAGGCCATACTTTAGGTATAAAACCTTACAGTATCTGCTGAAAGTATAACAGTACCTTTTTAAAATAAAAGCGCCCCGGCATAGGTCGGGGCGCTTTCAATTATAAGTTTATACTTTAAAAGTTAAGACCGACAGTAAACATTACGTTGTTCTGCTTTTGGTCCAGGTCTACAACTGGGTTATAGCTTGGGTCATCGAAAGTATAGGGTGCGTAACGCGATTTGCCTGTACTTCGGGCATAAGCAATATCAGCATAGTAATTCTGTAATCGAACACCGGCACCCAGTGTTAAAGTATTTACAGCACCATCAAAAGAGCTGTTCTTATATGGGTCTCCCGAGATATTGTAACCGGCACGCAATCTGAAAACTTCATAACGGCCTTCGGCGCCAATTCTATAGTTCATCGCCGATTTATAAGTATCGTTAATGTTGCTGTTTACGTCGCTAAAGTAGTTGCTATAACCCGAGTCGTCACCATCTTCCCGGAAACGCATCCCACTATAATCTACATATTCGGCATCAGCGGTTATAAAGCCATACTTGCCTACAAACACGGCAACACCGGTATTTGCTTTAAATGGCGTATGCAACTGGTAAGAGAATTCGCCAGGCATTTCGTGGGCGCTATAGTTCTCAATGCCACCTAAGCCTTCAAAAGTTGAATATAGCGAACGGTCATAAGTTTCGGTGAAAGAGTAAGCTGTTGGTGTTTGCACACTTACACCAAAGCGTAGCGCATCAATCGGGCGCACAATTACACCTACCTTCAAGTTTATACCTGCGCCTTCTGTTGTAAATTCATCACGCAGTTCCAGGCTACTGAAATCAGTATCAGGGTCAGCTTCGGATTCGCGGTAAATGCGCTCCTGTGTAAAGCTCGAAGTAACTATACCTAAGGATGCACCCAGGTATACTCTGTCGCGGAAGCTGGTACCAAAAGCCAGGTCAAACTGGTTTTGAGAGCCTCGGCGGTCCAGTTCTTCAGAAATATTAAGTGCGCCAAAACGCTCAGCAGGCAGGTAGTATTTACCCTGTGCGTCTTCCAGTTCATCCAGCAGGTAAGTACCAAAAGCCAGGCCCGGCAGCGACAAATATCCGGTATTATACTCTTCAGTAAGAGACTCTACTGTGTAGCCATTGTTAAGCGCCGATTCGTAAATATACTCTACCAGGCCAGGGGAGGTGTTCGATGTTTGGCCGCCGTACATAATGCGGCTGTTAAAGTTGCTCAGCCTGCTTATGCCGATGCCAAATGTTGTACCACGCCAGTCGCCACCTTCGTTATCATCTTTGCGGTTACTGAACACAACGCCAGCCTGCGGAATATTGAATGTTGTGCGTTCGTCTGGCCTGCTGCTACCCATAAAACGGGCATCAGTGTTGTTATTTGTAAAGCCCAGGCTCAGGCTGGCCTCCGACCTACGGAACATACCTAAACCGGCCGGGTTAACAGACATGCTGGATATATCAGCGCCAAGAGCTGTTTGTGCTCCGCCAATACCTTGAATTCGTGCCGAACCTTGCAGGCCAAGCCGGGTGTAGCGCAGGGCATCTTCCTCGTTTTGAGCCAAAGCGGTTCCGCTCCAGCCCAGCAAAAGCGCCAGGCTGGCAGAAAGTAGCTTATTCATTTTCATGTGGTTTTTCTTCTGAGTTAGGTTTAGTTACCTCTTTTTGGGCGACTGCTACCAGAGCTTGATCCGGAACTGGAGCTTGAACTGCTGCTACGGGTTGGTGCCGGCTCCGACCTGCGTATGACAGGCTCAGAACGCTGCACTTCCCGGCGCTGGTAAGTTGGTGTACTCTGGCGGCGCGGTTCAGCCTGTTTTATCTGCTTAGATCTCGTGCTGCGTTCCTGACGATATTCGCGTCTAGTTGGTTTAGCTTCGCGGATAGCAGGTTTAACTTCACGGGTAGCAGGCCTGTATTCGCGGGTTGCAGGGCGCTCGGTAGCTGGTTTTCTTGCCGGCTGTATGCGTTGCTGCTGTTCAGGCGGCGTTATGCGCTGCTCACGAGTACGAGGTGTTGCACCTTCAGTTCGTGGTCGTGGTGTTTCACGTCCCGGGCGGGTAGTAATCACCTCTTTCGTTTCTCCGGTAGCAGGTCTTGTTGTGCGTTCAACTCTTCTATCCGGGCGACGCTGCTCTACACGCTGCTGTTTCGTTTCAGACAGGGTGCCACGCTCAGGGCGTTCCGTGCTCTGTACTTCTCTTGTTAACGTACCGCCTCGTTTATCGCGTGGGCCATACTGCACTTTGCTTGGACCTGTATAATAGTTACGGTCGTGTATATACTGGCGGCCATAGTAGTTGTTTGTAACAAAGTAGTTATTGTAGTAACCGGCATGGTATGGGTTATAACGGCCATAATACGGATAATATCCTCTGCCCCAACCATAGTGGTAGCTTATACTTACACTAACCCTGCTGTGCTGGAAAGGCAAATGGTAAAATGGGTCGTAGTAAAACGGATCGTAATAGAATGGATCATAAAATGGATCGTAGAATGGATCGATGCTGCGGTAAGCACGGCTATAACCATAGCTGCTTCTATAACTTGGATATGAAGTATAAGCCCATGACTGATCTACAAAATTATAGTTTGGGCGATACCAGTTGTCACGCGCATCATACTCGCGTCCATCATAGTACTCGTCTCCATAGTAATCATCTGTTCTTACATCACTTTGCTCCGAATACTCAGGATTCTGAACGCCTTGCTGGGCTTCTTCCTGTTGAGTTTGCTGCTCTGTTACGTCTTGCTGTGCATACGTTTCGGTAGCAGGTTGTACATATTCGGTTCGGTCTGAAGTACTATAGTACATATCGTCGTACTCAGACGTTTGCATAGCGGTCGGGCTGCTGCAACCTACTGTAAATAGGGCCAGCGCCGGTGCTATTATAAAATTGTTAAACTTTTTCATGGCCTTCTGGTGTCTTAAACTACTTCTAAATCAAAGATATAAACACAATGGCGCAAAACCTTATCAATAGTATAATATATTAACGTAATTTTGGGCAGTATTGATGTCTGATCTATAGGTTGATTAGAAGCAATTATTATTCCAAAAACATCTTTAATTAAGGATATCCTATAAATTATTTTAAAAATGAGCAAAGGGCTACCAAAAAGAAGCGAAGATTATTCCTTATGGTATAACGAACTGGTGAAAAAAGCAGGCCTTGCTGAAAACTCCGCTGTGCGCGGCTGTATGGTAATAAAACCGTACGGTTACGCTATCTGGGAGAAGATGCAACGCCAACTGGATGATATGTTTAAAGCAACTGGCCACCAGAATGCATACTTCCCGCTTTTTGTGCCCAAAAGCTTATTTGAGGCCGAAGAGCAGAACGCTGAAGGTTTTGCAAAAGAGTGTGCTGTAGTAACGCATTACCGCCTGCAGAACGACCCGGATAAACCTGGTAAACTACGCGTAGACCCAAATGCTAAACTGGAAGAAGAGCTAATTGTTCGACCAACTTCTGAAGCCGTTATCTGGAATACCTATAAAGGTTGGATACAAAGCTACCGTGACCTGCCGTTGCTTATTAACCAGTGGGCCAACGTAGTGCGCTGGGAAATGCGTACGCGCTTGTTTTTAAGAACGGCTGAGTTCTTATGGCAGGAAGGCCACACCGCTCATGCTACCTCTGAAGAAGCCATTGCAGAAACAGAGCAGATGCTGGAAGTATACGCCACTTTTGCTGAGCAATTTATAGCGCTGCCGGTTATACGTGGTGTAAAAACGCCAAACGAGCGCTTTGCCGGTGCCCTGGAAACATATTGTATCGAAGGTATGATGCAGGATGGCAAGGCCCTGCAAGCTGGTACATCGCACTTTTTGGGTCAGAACTTTGCCAAGGCGTTTGATGTGAAGTTTGCTACGAAAGATGGCGGCCTTGAATATGTTTGGGGAACATCGTGGGGCGTTAGTACCCGTTTGATGGGTGCTTTAGTAATGGCTCACTCTGATGACGAAGGACTTGTATTACCTCCGAAACTGGCACCAATTCAGGTTGTTATAGTTCCGATCTATAAAGGGGAGGAGCAGTTGGCAATGATAAGTGAGAAAGTATTACAGTTGAAAAAAGAGCTGGAAGCAAAAGGTATAAGCGTGAAGTTTGACGACCGCGACACCGAGCGCCCAGGCTTTAAATTTGCTGAGTGGGAGCTAAAAGGTGTACCGGTACGCATCGCCATCGGAGCACGCGACCTGGAGAACGGAACAGCAGAAATTGCCCGCCGCGACACGAAAGAGAAAAGCTCTCAGCAGTTCGACAGCCTGGCTACTTACATACCTGCTTTGCTGGACGAGATACAGGAGAACATCTATAACAAAGCCCTTAACTATAGAGAAGAGCACACTACCAAAGTAGACAGCTACGAAGAGTTTAAGCAGGTGCTGGAAACGAAAGGTGGTTTTGTATTAGCTCACTGGGATGGTACTCCTGAAACTGAAGAACGCATTAAAGAAGAGACCAAAGCAACAATACGCTGTATCGCGCTTAATACCCCTCAGGAAGATGGTGTAGATATGCTGACCGGGAAACCAAGTAAGCAACGCGTTTATTTTGCTAAAGCTTATTAATTGCTGATTTATAATTGCGATCATAAGGTCGGCTAACTATAAAAGCGTCACTTTCCTGTTTGGGAAGTGGCGCTTTTCTGTTTATGGCTTTTGTTGGTAGAACTGTAGTTGCTGTTTAAGTTTAAGCTGGCGCGATTCTCCGAGCCCGTGATTTAAGGTAATATTGGGTCTTCTGACTCAACTGGCTCGACAGGGAGTTGGCTATGGATTTATAATTTGCGAAATCCAACCACCCCTAGCCCCTCCTTGTCTAAGGCGGGGAACTTTGTACACTGCTAAAGCTGGTTTTATAGTTTTATAGTTGCTGTTTTAACACCCCTGTAGTCCCCTCAAGGGGACAGTTTCTGTCATAGCTGTAGATTTCTTTATAGTTCTATATGTACAATCCAAGAGCGGACAGGTCGCGACCTGTCCCTACGGAAGTATAGCCAGGAGAAAAGGACGAAGCTTATAGTTTCAAGCTATAATTAAGCAGTAACTATGAGAAAGATATCAGTCTTTGGGTTGAGCGCCTTTGATTTGTTGCGATGCCGCAGGCAGCCCGAGGTACGAGGGAAGCAAGAAAGCAGCAGCGCGATGCCCGAAGACGGGGCCTCGCGGCCGTGAGCGCATAAAGCTAGATTGAAACTATAGGCAAGTGAAGCTCTCAGGATAAGAAGTGGCTATGAAAGTATAGCTTAGTTCAAGCATGTACAAAGTCAAGCTATAGGACATATAAGATTTCTCGACTGCGCTCGAAATGACAATAAACTAGAATGTAGGATAACAGACACTAACAGGAGTTGCGCATACTGCTAGGTCTTAAACTATAAGAAGATTAAGACAGCTTTCAACTACGCTGACTCATTTTAACTCTCACTTCAAAAATAACCAGAGCGATAAAAAAGGATAATAAAGTTGTAATAACATTCGGTAATCAAATTGTAATAATTCGCAGTTTTATCTAAAAATCACTATATTTACCTAATAAGCCAATCCTTATGCTATTAGACTGGGTTACTGTAATCGTATTGATCGTGATCGGGTTGATTCTGATCATAGTGGAGTTAATATTTATACCTGGCACTACCCTGATCGGTATACTTGGTTTTGTATTAGCTGGCATTGGTATCTGGATCGGGTATGATGCATTGGGCTCTAATACAGGACACCTTATACTTGGCGTTTCGGTGCTGGTGGCTGGTATTGCCTTTTTCTATAGTTTCCGGACGGATGCATGGAGCAGGTTTGCGCTAAAAGACCAGATAACCAGTCGGGTTAACGAAGCTTATCCGCATAACCTTATAGTTGGCGAGACCGGCGTTACAGTATCAGCACTCAGGCCACAAGGTACAGCCCTGTTTCATGACAGGCAGCACGAAGTACAAACGAAAGGTGAGTTCCTGATGCCGAATACACAAGTGAGAATAATAAGTTTGAACCACAATAAAATAACAGTAGAAGAAGTAAGCTAAATCTTTACCATGGAAAACCTATCCGTTCTTTTTTTAATTGGTGGCGGCATTATACTGCTGCTCATATTTCTTTATTTCTTCCCGATAAGCCTCTGGATCACAGCTCTATTTTCGGGAGTAAAGATCAGCTTACTGGAGCTCGTGTTTATGCGCATTCGTAAGGTGCCACCAAGCCTTATCGTAAACTCGATGATCAACTCTTCGAAAGCAGGTATAAACTTAACCAGCACCGAGCTAGAAACGCACTACCTGGCAGGCGGCAACGTGCCAACTGTTATTAAAGCGCTTATTTCGGCAGATAAAGCTAACATCCCGCTATCGTTTAAGCAGGCAACAGCAATTGACCTGGCTGGCCGTAACGTGTTTGAAGCGGTAACTACATCCGTAAACCCGAAAGTGATCAATACACCAAATGTGGCTGCTGTAGCGCAGGATGGTATACAGCTGATTGCTAAGGCGCGTGTTACGGTACGTGCTAATATTATGCAACTGGTAGGTGGTGCCGGCGAAGAAACTATACTTGCCCGTGTTGGTGAAGGCATCGTTACTTCAATCGGTTCGTCATCCTCACATAAAAGCGTACTGGAAAACCCGGACATGATCTCGAAACTTGTTTTGCAGAAAGGCCTTGATGCCGGTACTGCTTACGAGATACTTTCTATTGATATAGCTGATATTGATGTAGGAGAAAACATTGGCGCCAAACTACAGATAGACCAGGCAAGTGCCGACTTAAAGGTAGCTGAAGCTAAAGCCGAAGAACGCCGCGCCATGGCCGTTGCCGTGGAGCAGGAAATGAAGGCCAAAGCGCAGGAAGCACGTGCATCGGTTATTGCAGCCGAAGTAGAAATTCCGCAGGCTATTGCAGCAGCATTCCGTAGTGGCAACCTGGGTATCATGGACTACTACAAAATGCAGAACATCCAGTCGGATACTGATATGCGTAACTCTATTGCCAGCCCTAACCAGGGTGGTGCAAACAAGCCAAAAGAGTAATTTATACTTCGATATAAAACAGTAAAAGCCGGAACAGTCATTTGTTCCCGCTTTTTGTTTGTATCTGCTTTAACAGGGGTATATATATTCTACCATAGTAAACGAGCCATCGAGCCGTTGTTGGTGTTTCATCAACAACACAATGGCCTGGCTTTTATACTTGCTGGTAAAAACATGCAGCAAGGGTGCATACTAACCTCAGAAAAACAGGAAAGTAACCTATAGTTTTTATACTTCAGCAGTTACTTCTTTCTCTTTTTTCTCGGCTTTATAAAGCAGGGTAGAGCAGTTGTTAGGATCTAAAAACTCACGGGCGCATCGCTGAATGTCCTGTGGCGTTACCGCCTGTATCTTTTCGCCTTCGGTGTTAACGAAATTGGCATCGCCTAATAATTTTCCATAGGCCAGATTCATGGCACGGTTCAGCAACTCGATCTCGGAGAATACTAAACTGGTTTCGGCCTGGTTCTTTACTTTGTTCAGTTCGTGCTCATCTACCAGCGTGTCCATTAACTCCTGGTTAATTTTCTCGATAGCAGCATTTGCAGCCTGCAGGTCTACGCCTTCGTTCAGTTTACCTTGTATAATCAATAAGCCTGGTTCTATACTTCCAGTTACTGATGCTGAGATAGAGTTGAACAGTTTCTGCTCTTTTACCAATTGCTCATACAACCTGCTCGACTTACCACGACCCAGTATATCGCTGATCAGGTCGACAGGATAATAGTCGTTGTGGGTGCGGTGCGGCATGTGGTATGTTTTATAGATAGCGCTCAATGGCACATCGGCTGAGGTCTCGAGTACGCGCGGTTCGGTTTGCTTCGGCTCGTTTGGTATGCTGCGTTCATACTTTTCGCCGGCTGGTATCGGACCAAACCATTTTTCGGTCAGCTCTTTTGCATGGTCGAAAGTAACGTTGCCGGCAACAACAAGTATAGCGTTGCTTGGCGAGTAGTGCTTTTTATGGAAGGCTTTCACAATGTCCATCGTAGCATCCTCAATATGAGCGATCTCCTTACCTATAGTTGCCCATTTATAAGGGTGATTTTTATAAGCCAGCGGACGCAGTTTCAGCCATACATCGCCGTAAGGCTGGTTCAGGTAATTCTGCTTAAATTCTTCTACTACTACTTTGCGCTGCACTTCCAGGCCGTGGTCGCTAAAGGCAAGGTCCATCATGCGGTCCGACTCCAGCCAGAAACCTGTCTCGATGTTCTGCGCCGGTACGGTCAGGTAGTAGTTCGTGATGTCGGGGCTTGTAAAAGCGTTGTTTTCGCCACCAACTCGCTGCAGTGGCTCATCATATACTGGTATATTTACTGATCCACTAAACATCAGATGCTCAAATAAATGCGCAAAACCGGTATGTTCTTCCACTTCATCACGCGAGCCCACATCATACAGCACATTTAATACTGCCATCGGCGATGTATGGTCTTCGTGCACGATCACGCGCAACCCGTTATCAAGTGTAAATTCTCTAAATTGTATCATTTCTTAATTGTTAAGTTGCTTAATGGTTGCATTGTTATTTCAGGCTCATTCTTTTCAACCATTTAACAATGCAGCCATTTAGCCATCATCAGAAACAAAAGTATAAATTAGCTACTATATTTTGTCTCTACATGTAATATAGTAACTTGCCTACCTGTAACAAGGTTTTCCTTTTTTTAAGATGAACTATAACCGTAAAGAATACTCCGACGACGAACTGATCTCCCTGTACCGTGCTATACTTAAGCCGCGCCTGATAGAGGAGCGCATGCTGGTGCTACTGCGCCAGGGCAAAGTAAGCAAATGGTTTTCCGGCATTGGCCAGGAAGCTATAAGTGTAGGGTCGGCGATGGCGCTGGAGCAGGACGAATATATTTTGCCGTTGCACCGCAACCTGGGCGTTTTCACGAGCCGTAATGTGCCTCTCGATAAATTGTTTGCGCAGTTCCAGGGCAAAAAGACCGGTTTTACTAAAGGCCGCGACCGTTCATTTCACTTTGGCTCTAACGAGCACCACATTGTAGGTATGATCTCGCACCTGGGGCCGCAGTTAGCTGTAGCCGATGGTATAGCCCTGGCCGATCTGCTGGATAAGAAAGAGAAAGTTACCTTAGTTTATAGCGGCGATGGCGGAGCCTCGGAAGGTGATTTCCATGAGGCGCTGAACGTAGCTGCGGTTTGGGGCCTGCCGGTTATTTTCATGATCGAGAATAACGGTTATGGTTTATCTACTCCAAGCAACGAGCAATTTAAGTTCAACCAGTTTATAGATAAAGGCCCTGCTTATGGTATGGATGCCTTGCAGATAGATGGCAATAATCTGCTGGAAGTATACCATACGGTAAAGCAAACCGCAGCCAGCATGCGCAATAATCCGCGCCCGGTACTGATAGAAGCCATGACCTTTAGAATGCGTGGGCACGAAGAGGCCAGCGGAACGAAATATGTGCCGCAGGAACTGTTCGAGAAATGGGCAAAAAAAGACCCGGTGGAGAACTACGAGAAGTTTTTACTGGATGAAGTGGTGCTTACCCCAAAAGCAGTTGAAAGTATACGCGAAGAAATAAAAGCTGAAATAGAAGCTGGGTTGCAAACTGCCTTTGCCACGCCAATGCCGATCGCTGACCGCCAGGAAGAAATTGCTGATATGTATAAGCCATACGTGCAGCAGCCTGTGGCACCGGCATCGGGAGCTAAAACCGAGAAGCGTTTTGTAGATGCTATTTCGGATGGTTTGCGCCAAAGTATGGAGCGTTACCCGGAACTGGTTTTAATGGGCCAGGACATAGCCGAATATGGTGGCGTGTTTAAAATTACGGAAGGCTTTGTTGATAAATTTGGCAAAGAGCGAGTACGTAATACCCCGCTGTGCGAATCGGCTATACTTGGTATTGGCCTGGGCATGTCGGTGAAGGGTAAAAAGAGTATGGTAGAGATGCAGTTCGCTGACTTTGTGAGCGTAGGCTTTAACCAGATCGTGAATAACCTTGCTAAAAGCCATTACCGCTGGGGCCAGAATGCCGATGTGGTAGTGCGTATGCCAACAGGTGCCGGTACGGCCGCTGGTCCGTTCCACTCCCAAAGCAACGAAGCCTGGTTCTTCCATACTCCTGGTTTAAAGATTGTATATCCGTCTTCACCATATGATGCGAAAGGCTTGTTGAATGCGGCAATCGAAGACCCGAACCCGGTAATGTATTTCGAGCACAAACTGCTTTACCGTTCTATTTCACAGGATATTCCGGACGATTACTATACTATAGAAATAGGCAAAGCCAAAACAGTGGCCGAAGGCGAAGACCTTTCTATTATAACCTATGGTATGGGCGTGCACTGGGCCAAGCAACTACAGCAGGAAATGCCGGGCACCAGCATTGAGATACTGGACCTGCGCTCGCTACTACCCTGGGACAAAGAAGCCGTAAGAAATACTGTAGCTAAGACTGGCCGCGTTATAATATTGCACGAAGACACCCTGACTGGCGGAATAGGCGGCGAAATAGCAGCCTGGATAGGCGAGAATTGCTTTGAGCACCTTGATGGGCCTGTTGCCCGCGTAGCCAGCTTAGATACTGCCATACCTTTTGCGCCTCCGCTGGAAGCAGAATTTTTGCCGAAACAGCGCCTGCGTGAAAAAGTGGAAGCTATACTTGCATACTAAACTATAAACTCCTTTTGCTATGAACTTACACCGGTCGTTATACTTGCTCTTACTTTTTGTAGCCTTGGCTTTTGCTTCGGGTTGTAGTAAAAAAGGTATGCCCTGCCCATCGCCGAATGGCAAAAGTGTAAAAGTTCAGGCAAAAGGAGCTGCCGGCCTAGAGGCCATTAAAGTGCCAACCGGTAAAAACGGGCTGGTGCAAAAGCGTAAAAAATTCCTGTTCTTTTAAATTGCAGTAACGTAAACTAAATACGCGTTAACAGAAAGGAGCCTATGATGCAAACTTTTACAAAATGTATAGCCAGCTTAGGGGTTATAATGCTTTGCGGCCTTATTCCAGCCGAAGCCCAGATAAAGAACCAGTCCACGGAAAAGCATAAGCGTGAGCAGCGCCGTTTCCTGAAAGAGGCTGAAAACACAGAATCAGAATACAAGGAGACCCACCTGAACACAGAAGCTTATACTTTTAAACAAGGGGAGGCTGCGCGAAAACGTGCTAAAAAACGCGATGAGCGCCGTGCTTATAAGTTTGATGAGGCTGGAAAACCTGTAAAAAAGAAAGGTTTATTTAAGCGCAAGGTAACCAAGAAAGAGGCTGGCGGGTAAACTGCTTACATTGTATAACTAAAACTGATTATGAACTGGCATCCACTTAACAGCTCAGAGCAGCTGGATAAAATACTGGAAGAATCGAAACAGACACCTGTCGTTATTTTTAAACACAGCACCTCCTGCTCCATCAGCTCCACTGCTAAAAGCCGGCTCGAGCGCCAATGGGATGGTAAAGGACTGGACCATGTAAAACCTTACTACCTGGACCTGCTGGCTTACCGGCCTGTTTCGAACGAGATAGCCGAAGTGCTGCACGTACAGCATCAGTCACCGCAGATCTTACTTGTGCAGGATGGAATGTGTACCTATAACGCATCGCATTTAAGTATAAGTGCCGATGAGCTGAAAAAGCAGGTAGCCGCATCTAACAGTTAAAATTTTGTAAGTATAAAACTATAAGCTACTGTTTTGGTTAATAAAATAAAGCTTATAGTTGCAGCGATGCCACTAAGTATAAAACGCTTACGTATAAATTATCCGGAAGCGGAGCTTTGGGGTAGCCATTGCAATAACGCTTTTATTTCCTTACTTTTAACTACACTATAACCTGTACAAAGTGATCCGATACATCGCTTTTTTGCTGACGTTTGTTTTGGGTGTTGCGGCCTTGCCTGCACTTGCCCAGTCCGATGAAGATGAGACCTTTGAGCGGGAGATAAGCTATGGCGTAAACCTGAACTCGAATGGCGGCCTTATTGGCGGTGCTTTTGTGCGCCTGGCCTATACCATGAACGAGAAAATGCTGCAGTTCGGGGCCTTGGAGATTGTAGAAGTAAAACACCCGCGCGAGCAGCGCTACTATAACCCTTATACCGGCGACTCTTTTATAGGCGGCAAACAGAATTATTTGTTTGTAGTGCGTCCGCATTATGGGCGCGAGCTGGTGCTTTTCCGGAAAGCAGCCGAATCGGGGGTGCAGGTTAATGCTATAGGTGCTGTGGGTCCATCGCTGGGTTTGCTGGTACCATATTACATTCGTTACGATTACGGTCAGCAGGTCGGCGACGATGTGCGCACAGAGCATTACGACCCGGCCATACATAAAACGGCAGAGCGCATACAAGGCAGCAGCGGATTTTTTACAGGCCTCAGCGAACCTAATGTAAATGTAGGGGCACACATAAAAGGCGGTTTAAGTTTTGAGTACGGCCGATATAATGAGAGCATCGCAGGTATAGAAGTAGGCGTGATGCTGGAAGCTTATCCGAAAGAACTGGTTATTATACCTCAGGCTAAAAATACGAGCCACTTTACCTCCGTTTACCTCAATATTTTTTACGGAAGCCGCAAATAATTCCCTGTCCGAACAAATACGGGTTTGTTGCTGTTGCATAAGTGCGCGTTATAAAACTTAGCTCTATGCTTATGTCTCTTAACGCATTACTTCCTATCTTTGCAGCATGGATGAATTAATATCACTCCCGATCATACAGCCTAACACAACTCCCGCCGAATTAAGCGAGAATGGCAAGATACGCAAGCCAAACTGGCTTAGAGTAAAGTTGCCTGTAGGCCAGGAATACGCCAAAGTACGAAACATCGTATCTGAATATAAACTGCATACCATCTGCGAAAGTGGCAACTGCCCGAATATGGGCGAGTGCTGGGGAGCAGGTACGGCTACATTTATGATATTAGGTAACGTGTGTACGCGCAGCTGCTCATTTTGCGCTGTGGCCACCGGTCGCCCTAACGAGTACGATGTAGACGAGCCGCGCCGTGTAGCAGAGGCAATTCAGCTGATGGGCGTTAAGCATGCCGTTATAACATCGGTAAACCGCGACGAACTGAAAGACCGTGGTGCTGCCATCTGGCACGAAACGGTAAGGCTGGTAAAAGAGCTATCTCCTGAAACAACTATAGAAACCCTTATTCCGGATGTTAAAGGCACCTGGGATGCTTTGATCACGATGATCTCGGCAGGGCAGGAGGTTGTGTCGCATAACATGGAAACGGTAAAAGAGCTTTACCGCCAGGTGCGCCCGCAAGCCAAATACGACCGTAGCCTGGAGCAGATACGCCGCACGAAAGAATATGGCAAACGTACAAAAACCGGTATCATGCTCGGCCTCGGCGAAACCCGCGAACAAGTATACCAGGCCATGGACGATCTGGCTGCCAATGGTTGCGATATTTTAACGCTTGGCCAATACCTGCAGCCAACAAAACTGCACATCGAAGTAGCCGAGTTTATTCACCCCGATCTGTTTGACCATTACCGTGAGGAGGGTTTGCGCAGAGGTATAAAATATGTAGAGTCCGGCCCGCTTGTTCGTTCGTCGTACCATGCCGAGCGCCATGTGCATGTATAGCCAATAACTATAAAATAATAAGGAGCCCTGTTGTTAACCGCAACAGGGCTTTTTTGTACTGTTTTGTTCTGTGGCTAATACTAGGACATGCCCATAACACAGCAAATTATGCCTATAAACGCATATTTTATACTTTATTATAATTGTAAGATTGTAATAAAAAATTTGACCATAGTATAGTTGGTGTTATATATTGCAAATAATATATTTAATGCCTCAGAATATAAATTTTTTTATCCATAACACTGCCTATCCATATAAATATATAAATTTTTAAATTTTACACAACATATTCATATAATTTAAGTAAATGAAATTGTTCAATATGTATAGATACATCTATATATATTATTGATAAGAACATATCCCATTTCAATATATTTATATGAATAAACTTCTACTGCTAATTTGTTGCATCCTATGCGCTGGCCTCACCCTGGCACACGCGCAATCTGATGTACTGGGCAATGCAGGTAGTTATGCAGTGCTCGCCTCCTCTCAGGTAAACAATAGTGGTGTAACCGGAGTTACCGGAAACCTGGGTGTAAGCCCGGGAAGTACGATAAACGGTGAAGCCGGACTTGTTGTAAAAAGTGGCAAAATTGAAAAGAATACAGCCTCGGCTATCAGCGCTCAAGCAGATGCACTGATAGCTTATAATGCGTTGTATGCCCGCACACCTACAAAACAAATAAACGGCGACTTAGGAGCCAGCGCTCTGCCGCTTGGGCCCGGTGTTTATAAAATATCCGGAGATGCCAGTTTTAAAGGCGTTCTTACCTTAGATGGTAAAGGCGACCTGAGCTCTTCGTTTGTGTTTATAATTGACGGCGACCTGCTGACGGATGCTCCTGCAGCAGGCGTTCTGGCAATGGGTGGCGCGCAGCCTGGCAACATTTACTGGGTTGTGAACGGCAACGTTAACCTGGGTGGCTCAACGGGTTTTCAGGGCACAATTCTGGCGGATGGCAGCATTACGCTGGCATCGGGTGTTGTAGTTATTGGCCGTGTGCAAAGTATAAGCAACGAAGTAAACCTTACTTATAACAACATCTTCCTGCCAAACGTGGTGGTAACCGACCTGGGCATAACCAAAGAAGCTGCCGAAGGCAATTATACCATAGGTTCTGAAGTAGTTTATACTATAACTGCTCACAATAACGGACCGGGTACAGCTACCGATGTAGAAGTACAGGAACAGATCCCGGCCGGACTGGAATTGGTAGAAGTAGTAGAAGCATCGCAGGGAGCATACAACCAAACGACAAATATCTGGAGAGTAGGCACACTTGAAAATGGTGGCACTGCAACTCTTAAGCTGAAGTTCAGGATAACCCAGTCTGGAGAGATCAAGAACAAAGTAACTATAATTAGCCGCGATCCGGACCCTAACCCAGACGATAACAAAGTTGAAGTACCTATAAACGTAACCTGCGAAGATCCTAAACTGGCTATAACCGGCGATGCCGCAGCTTGCCAGGGAGATGAGTTGACCTATACTATAACTGAAGTACTTGGTGGAACTTATAATTATACTCTTCCGGATGGCTTTACAGAGGTATCCAGAACTGCAACAACTATAACCGTAAAAGCCGGTAGCCAGAGTGGCGAATTACAGGTAAGCGTACAAGACCAGTGCGGCGACACATACACTGCAACGCTTGCCATAACTGTAACTCCTGAACTGGCACAACCAACTATAAGCGGACCTGCTACAGCATGTGCAAACCAGGCAGGTATAACTTACACCGTAACCAACCCTGCAGCAGGAGCAACTTACGAGTGGATACTGACCGGCGACATCACCAAAGAAAGCGAAACAGCTACTTCCATAACTATAAACGCAGGAGCCAATGGCGGAACAATAGCTGTAAAAGCAAGCAACAGCTGCTTTAATGCAACTTCGGAAGCAACAACTATAACTGTAACTCCTGAACTGGCACAACCAACTATAAGCGGAGCTGCTACAGCATGTGCAAACCAGGCAGGTATAACTTACACCGTAACTAACCCGGCCGAAGGCGCAACTTACGAATGGATACTGACCGGCGACATCACGAAAGAAAGTGAAACTGCTACCTCAGTAACTATAAACGCAGGAGCCAACGGTGGAACTATAGCTGTAAAAGCAAGCAACAGCTGCTTTAATGCAACTTCGGAAGTATCAACTATAAGCATCACGCCAGTACCAGCAACTCCAGCATTTGTAACATCATCGGCAGCAGTTTGCGAGACAGGTGAGGCGCTTTATGAAGTAAGTGAAGTAGAAGGCGCAACCGGATACACCTGGACCCTACCGGAAGGATGGGAGATAACAAGTGGCGAAGGTACAAACCGCATCACAGTTAAGGCAGGAACTGCAGCAGGTAACATAACCGTAACAGCTGACAATGCCTGCGGAAGTAGCGAAGCCGCTATCATGCCTTTATCAAGCCTGAGCGTAACAGAAACTCCAACTATAACCGGCCCGGAAGGCGGATGCGTAGGCGAAACCATAATCTATAGTATATCCGAAGTAGATGATGCTACAGGCTATAACTGGACTGTGCCACAAGGCTGGAGAATAGTAAGCGGTGAGAACACGGCAACTATAGAAGTAGAAGTTGGCAACGAGCCGGGCAACATTACAGCAAGTATAACCAACAGCTGTGGTACAAGCCAGGAAGCAACTATAGCGGTAAGCCCATACATATTACCACTGGAAGTTAACATAAGCGGACCAGAGGTTAGCTGTGCAACTTCAGCAGATAATGTGTACACGGTAACCGAAGTGCTGGGTGCAACCTATAACTGGAGCGTGCCGCAGGGCTGGACAATTACTGCCGGCGAGAACACGAACAGCATAACTGTAACAGCAGGTTCGGGCAGCGGCGAAGTAACCGTGATCGTAGCAACACCTTGCTCTGAAACCCAGACAATAACTTTCGAGACCGACATCACTATAGCACCGGCATCAGCGGGTATCATAATCGATAACAGCACGCTTTGCGACGGACTGGCTTATAGTATAGATGCCGTGCCAGGCGCAACAACCTATACCTGGTCGGTGCCAGCCGGAACTACGATCATCTCGGGGCAGGGTACGCCAAGCATAAAAGTAAAGGCTGATAACAACCAGGTAACCGGCGACATAAAAGTGATTGCCACAACAGGTGCCTGCAGCAGCCCGGAAGCAGTACTTACCATAGACCTGAGTAAAATAGACGGCGGCCTTAATTTCCCGAAAGCCTTTAGCCCGAACGGCGATGGTAAGAACGATGTGTGGTCGGTAGCGAACCTGGATAAGTATGCCAGCAACGAAGTGATCATATTTAACCGCTGGGGCTCGGAAGTATACCGCAAAAAGAACTACAACGACAACTGGGCCGGAAACGGACTGGAAGAAGGTACTTACTTCTACAAGGTTAGCGTGGAGCTATGCAGCGGCAAACAGGAAGTGTTTACAGGTTATGTAACCATATTTAAGTAAGCAACAGGCCATTATAAAGGACAAAAACATTTAATACAATGAAGATAGTTTATACCCTGCTGGCCATGTTTCTTGCCTTTGCGGCAAGCGCCCAGCAAAATCCACAGTACTCGCAGTACATTTTTAACAGTATGGGTATTAACCCTGCCTACACGGGTAGCAAAAATGTACTTAACGTAAACGCTTTCCACCGCTCGCAGTGGACTGGTATCGAGGGGGCGCCAACAACACAGGCGCTTACCATCGATGGCATCTCGGCAAGCAACAAACTGGGCCTGGGCCTGGCACTTACCCGCGACGAGATCGGGGCGCAGTCTTCGCTATCGGCTTATGCCAACATCGCTGTAAAGCTGCCGGTTTCCGAATATGGCGTATTCAGCCTTGGTTTAGCGCCGGGTCTGGTGCAAACCAAGATTGATGGCAGCGAGTTTGGTATCGAAGATGATCCAAGTATACCTGTATCGGCTGAGAGCACTATAAAGCCTGATATTAAGATAGGTGCTTACTTCCATACACAGCGTTTCTATGCCGGCCTTTCGGCATCGGACCTGCTGCAGTTTAAAGATATGGAGCAGGTAGAACCAGAGCGCCACTATTACTTTACTACAGGTTATGTAATGGACCTTGGGCCTTTTGTAAAGCTGAAGCCAAGCATACTGGTGAAAGAAGATTTTAACGCCCCGACTGCTGTAGACCTGAACGCTTTTATATTATTAGCCGATCGTTTATGGTTGGGCAGCTCGTACCGCACCAGCGTGAACCTGTTCAACGAAACCCCGAAAGAGGCAGGTATGGATAAGCGCACAGCAGTATCTTTTATAGGTGAGCTGATGATACACCGCTCGCTGCGCCTGGGCTATGCCTACGACAAAATGCTGAACGAGATGAACAACTTCAACACACACGAGATCTCGGTTGGCTACTACTTCTTCCGCAAGAACAATACGAAAATGATCACCCCACAATACTTTTAACCGATAGCCTGAAAGCATATGAACTATAGATCTACACCCTTATACTTTGTGATAGCTGCCATGCTTAGCTTTAGCTCAGTGGCACAGGCGCAATCAGACCTTCGGAAAGCAGATAGATATTTTGAAAGCGCAGCGTACGCACTGGCACTGGAGCACTATAACACCGCTCTGAGCAAGCGCGAACCTAAGCCCGAAACAGTACAGCGCATTGCTGATGCCTACCGCCTTACCCGCCAGACTGTGCAGGCCGAGAAATGGTATGCTAAAGCCGTAGAACTGCCAGGCAGCAACCCTATGAATTTATACTTCTACGCAGAGGCCTTACGCAGCAATGGTAAGTATACCGAAGCCAAAGAGCAGTATATGAAGTGGGCTGAAGCCATGCCGGAAAACGGGGCACGTGCTCAGCAGCTAATGGCTGCCACCGAGAAGGCCGCTAAATGGATGCAGCAACAGCCAACCGCCGAAGTAGAGCAACTTACAACTATAAGCACTGGTCGTTTCGCCGATTTCAGCCCGGCGCCATATAACAACGGTATCATTTTTACTTCGGACAGAGGCGTTGAGAAAGACGAGAAAACCGAAGTATACGGTTGGACAGGCCGCCCTTACCTGCAACTGTTTACATCGCAGCCAGATAATAATGGCAACTGGAGTGCCCCGGTAGCGCTACAGGATGTGCTAAACTCCGAGTATCATAACGCAACCGCTTCATCTGATACAGATGGGAAGATGCTATACTTTACACGCACGCACATGGTGCAGCAGCGTAAGCCGGGCAACCCGGACCCAACCAGCTGGGTAAAAGTTGAAACTGGCCCGGAACACATTAACCGCCTGGAGATATTCTCTGCTGAAAAGCAGGGCGGCAACTGGAGCAACATCCAGCCTTTCGCTTATAATAATGTTACTGAGTATTCAGTAGGTCATCCGGCGCTGTCGGCAGACGGGCAGATCCTCTACTTTGCTTCCGATATGCCCGGCAGCCTGGGTGATACTGATATTTTTTATACTACCCGCCAGGCCGATGGCACCTGGAGCGAGCCCGTAAATGCAGGCGCAACTATAAACACAGCCGCCCGCGAGAGCTTCCCTTATGTAGATGTCAACGGTAAATTATACTTTGCTTCGGATGGGCATACCGGTTTTGGTGGCCTGGATATTTTCTCGGCAGAAGGGGAAGTAGGCAATTGGGCAGGTGTCCGTAACCTGGGCCAACCTATAAACTCGCCTAAAAACGATTATGGTATCATGTTTACCGAGCCAGGCAAAAAAGGCATGCTGTCCTCTAACCGCGACTCTGATAATGGCACCGAAGATCTGTATGGCTTTAACATACTGAAGAAACCGGTAGTGCTGGCCATTGCTACATTAGAGCGTAAGCAGAACAACGAAAAGAGAAACATAGAAGTACCGCTGTCGCAGGTAAGAGTAGTTGTTTCGCAAAAAGATGCTACAGATTCTACTGTAATCATCTCGGATGAGAAAGGCGAGTACTTTATGGATGCTTACAAAGGCACTAATTATACTTTGCTGGGAACAAGACAAGGTTACTTAACACAAGAGGCTGTAACCAGCATCCCGGAAACTGCCGGCGATACGGTGCAGGTGGCTATGTTATTCGATAAGAATGAAGTGGACAGAGTGATTGTGCTCGAAAATATTTACTACGATCTGGATAAGTGGGACATTAGAGAAGATGCTGCCCGCGAACTGGATAAACTGGCAACAGTGCTACAGAACAATCCTGAAATTAAAATAGAAATGAGCTCGCACACCGATAGCCGCGAAAGCCAGAACTATAACCAGGTACTCTCAGATAAGCGCGCCAAAGCAGCCGTAGATTACCTTGTTACAAAAGGGATAGACCAAAGCAGGCTAACTGCCAAAGGTTATGGTAAAACAAAGCTCGTGAACAACTGCGGCGAGAATGTAGAGTGTCCGGAAGAAGCGCATCAGCAGAACCGCCGTACCGAGTTCAAAATAAAATAAGACATATCAGACAGAGTGATATAAAAACATCTCATTAGCTTTCATAGTTTGGAAAGGCTCCGCAGTATCTACGGAGCTTTTTTGCTTTTTAAACATTGTAAGTAGCATTGCCGTTTTGTAGGAAGCACTTATCACACCCATGAAATACACGATACTTTTATACTTATTATTAGCTACACTTTGCCAGGTTGCTGCAGCCCAAAATATAGTTTCGGGAACAGTTAAAGATGCACAAAACTATAAACCGCTGCCAGGTGCCCTCATCCGGGCTGAAAGTGGCGAGACTGCCCGTGTTAATGCTGCTGGTAACTATAGTATTACCGTTCCGGATAGAACACCTTATATACTTGTGTCGCACCTCGGGTTTTATACAGATACAGTATTTATAGCAGAAGGTGAGAACAGTACTTACGATATATTGCTGAAGCCTCGTCCGCAAATGCTTAGCGAGGTAGAAGTGCAGGGCTACGAAACAAACCGCCCTTTATTGCAAACAGCTGGAGCCATAAGTATAATAGGTGGCGAAGTGATAAGGCGCTCTGATGAAAGTTCTCTCGTTCGGGCTGTAAACACTGTGCCTGGCGTTAAAATGGATGAGCGCGCTCCGGCAAGTTATAGGTTATCGATCAGGGGAAGTACACTGCGCTCTCCGTATGGCATACGTAATGTGAAACTATACTTCAACGGATTACCACTTACCGAAGCAAACGGTACAACAGCCCTTAATTTAATTGATGCAGCCAGCATCGGAAGTATAGAGATACTGAAGGGGCCTGCTGCCAGCGTGTATGGCGCAGGTACGGGCGGCACCGTGTTACTGGAGCCAAGGCGAGCCGAACTGGGCACAGAAGTACGCGCTGCTGCAACTATAGGTGCATATGGTTACCGCAAGTATACAGGCAGCTTAAGTACAGGTTCCGCTAAAAGCAATGTGCTGGTACAATACGCGCATCAGCAGTCCGAAGGCTACCGCGAGCAGTCTGCCCTAAACAGGAAGGTTCTACTCATTTCTCCCGAATTTTACATCTCTGATAAGCAAACTATAAGCGCACACATTATTTATTCTGACCTATACTATGAACTTCCCGGCGGACTAACGTTAGAACAGTATAACCAAAACCCAAGGCAGGCGCGGGGTGGCATGTTTGGGAGCGTAACTCAAAATGCGTCTTATAATCAGGAAGGTATAAACCTTGGCCTGAAGCATACTTATAGTTTAACAGATAACTTAAGCAACAGCACAGCCATCTATGGGTTGCACCGCTTTAAAGATCACCCGTTTAACACCGATTACGAACGCAATACCAACCAGGAAGCAGGCGCACGCAGCAGCTTTGTGTATAAAACAACTATAGGCGCAATTCCGGCTACTTATACTTTCGGGGGCGAATTTCAGCAGGGGTTTGAGGCGGCCCGCACTTACGATAACAACAGTGGCACAGCAGGCGACCTCCGCACCGACGACGAAGTAACAGCATCGACAGGCTTCATTTTTTCGCAGACAGAACTGGAGTTGCCCGCTGATTTTATACTTACCGCAGCCCTTAGCCTAAACGACGCCCGATACAAAATAACAAGGCTGGCAGGTGATAACTATACTTTTGTAAAAGACTTTGATGCGGTGCTTTCCCCAAGAGTGGCGTTGCTCAAAAAACTGACAGACCAGGTATCAGCACATGCAAGTATAAGTTCCGGCTTTTCGCCACCCACCGAAGAGGAGATCCTGACATCAGACGGAGCACTGAACGCAGACCTGCAGGCAGAAAAAGGCACTAACTATGAAGCAGGGTTGCGTGGCTATACTTTAAATAACAAGCTCAGCTTCGATGTGGTAGGATATTACTTCCGGTTAAAAGAAACTATAGTTAGCCGACAGGATGCCTCTAGTGTTGCCGTATTCCGGAATGTGGGAGCAACCTCACAGAAAGGTATAGAAACCGCGCTGAACTATACTTTAATTGATGCGCCTGCCAACTGGTTAAGTGCCACGCAGGTATGGGCGAGCTATACTTACAGCCATTTCCGGTTTAAGGAGTATAGGGTTTTCCGGGAGGCCCAGGGCCAGGAGGTTGACCTGAGCGGGAACAAACTGACAGGCGTAGCTCCGCACATGGCCACAGCAGGTATAGACCTTGCCACACTTGCTGGCCTATACTTCAACTATACTATAAACTTTTCAGATGAAATTCCGCTGACTGATGAGAATACCGTGTACAGTAAAAGCTATTGGGTAATGGGGGCTAAACTTGGATTCCGGAGAACTATAGCTGGTGTACTGGAGCTCGATGTATTTGCCGGCACTGATAACCTGACCGACGAAAAGTATAGCCTCGGCAACGACCTGAATGCTTTTGGCGGGCGCTACTACCAACCCGCCCCTGATCGCAACTTCTTTACGGGTATTAACCTGGGCTATAAGTTAAAGTAGCTTACTGGCTGGCCTGTGGCACCGGCGGGTACCTCGACATGATATTGACAACTGCTTGCGTAATGTCATAAGTGTTGGCTACAGTTGGGTCTATTCCGGCTTCGTACCAACCGCGCCAAACCAGTTGGTTTGTGTTGGCATCTATCAGGTCTATCACCACCGTGCCTGGCGCCATTTCAGTTATACTTTTAAAGTCTATCAGGTTCGTTGTGTCGTAGCGGTAGCGATAGCCATACCAATAACTATAACCGTAGCCAAAACCCGGTGCAAAGGCTGTATCGGCTTCAGGTGCATGCTGGCCCGGTACTGCAATATCATAAGCTATCAGGAGGTTAGGGGCTTCGTCGTTTGGTCTTAGTCCTTCTTTTACCAGTTCGCTTTCAACAGCTATTTTTATTTGCTGATCGAGGAGTGGGCTGTAAGCAGGTCCATTGCCGGTAATGCGCACAGGCAATTCTGTATCGTGCCAGGCATAATATTGGTAATTTCCGAAACTGACGTTATCGTTATAGGTGCTGTTTATAACAGGGCCTACAGTGCAACTACTAAAGAAGAGGAAAACAAAAAGTGGCCGGAGCAGCCTTAAAAAGGAGTGGGGTGTTTTAGAGGATATTTGCATTGCGATGGAGCTTTTTGGTAGTTACCTACCTATACGCATGCCCCATCGCAATGGCTACAGAAGCCCGGGGCTCTGGTAAATTACTTGTTTTTGCGGAACCAGCTGCGCTTCATCTGAGAACGCTCCTGGGAAATGAATGTGTTAAGCTCGTCAGCCATAGATACTTCAGTTGCAAACTCAGCCTCAACTGAAAAAGGAGCAGCGATTGCAGCAGCGTTATTAGCAGGCTGAGCAAAAGCTGGAAGAACAGATACATGAACTTTAGCAGCAGCAGTAGCAACTATACCGCCAGAAGTAAGCATCGCAGAGCCAGATGGAGTAGCAACATCTTGTGCTAATCTCAGGGCAAGGCTGCTAGTAGTAGCAGACTGTGCCGAAGCAGAAGTATAACTTAATACCAGAATCGTAATAAAAGTAAGAAGTAATACTGATTTTTTCATATTGTTTATAGTTTTTTGACTACTCTAACGATTTAACGGTTGCAAAGTTATGGATTTTATATATACAAAAACCAAAATGTGTAGAAAATATTCATATACTTTTATTGATATAATGCTACATATGGGTTTAAACTGTTTAAAGGCCGATTATGTGGATGAAATTTTTTGAAAAAATTTTCAAAAAAAATAAAAAAGAGGCTTTTCCTGTCAGATGCTTATTGAAATAATACAGTTTTAACGATTTTCGGGGATTTCGTCGATGAAATTCAGTACTTTATCGATTACTTAACGTGGATAATGAAAGTATAAATAGAGCTTGATAAACAAAAAAGCCTGACCAAACTGGCCAGGCTTTCTGAAAGTATAGGATAATTTGGTTAGCCAATAGCTACCATCTCATTTCCATTCTCATTATAAGCTTCTATAGGTGCACAAGAACAAACCAGGTTACGGTCGCCGTACGCGCTGTCGATACGGCTAACGGTTGGCCATACTTTATTGTCGCGCAGGAAAGGCATCGGGAACACAGCCTTCTCACGTGAGTAAGGTCTCTCCCAGTTCTCTACCAGCACTACTCTCTGCGTGTGTGGCGCGTTCTTCAGCACGTTGTTCTTCTGGTCCGCTTTGCCGGCTTCGATCTCACGAATCTCCTCGCGTATCGAGATCATCACCTCGCAGAATCTATCCAGTTCTTCCTGGGCTTCCGACTCTGTTGGCTCCACCATCAAAGTACCAGCTACCGGGAACGATACCGTCGGCGCATGGAAACCATAGTCCATTAAACGCTTCGCGATATCTTCCACCTCTACACCAAACTTCTTGAACTCACGGCAATCCAGGATCATCTCGTGTGCGCAACGACCTTTAGAACCCACGTAAAGTACAGGGTAGTGCTTCTCTAAACGAGCCTTAATATAGTTCGCGTTCAGGATAGCGATCTTCGTAGCTTCTGTTAAGCCATCGCCGCCCATCATGGCAATGTAAGCATAAGAGATAGGCAGGATAGAAGCAGAACCCCAGGGCGCAGCCGATATCGCGTTAATAGCATCCTTACGACCCAGATCAACTACAGCGTGACCAGGAAGGAATGGAGCAAGGTCTTTTACCACACCGATCGGGCCCATGCCAGGACCACCACCACCGTGAGGAATACAGAAGGTCTTGTGCAGGTTCAGGTGGCAAACGTCGGCACCAATGTGCGCCGGCGAAGTTAAGCCTACCTGAGCGTTCATGTTAGCTCCGTCCATGTACACACGGCCACCGTTGTCATGTATGATCTGGCAGATCTCTATAATAGACTCCTCATAAACACCGTGTGTAGATGGGTACGTCACCATTAAGCAAGACAGCTCATTCTTATATTGTTCAGCCTTAGCGCGCAGGTCTGCAACGTCAATGTTACCTTTCTCATCGCACTTAACTATAACTACCTTCATGCCGGCCATTACCGCAGATGCCGGGTTAGTACCGTGTGCAGAAGATGGAATAAGTGCAACGGTGCGGTGATGATCGCCACGCGACTCGTGGTAAGCACGGATAACCATCAGGCCAGCGTACTCGCCCTGTGCACCTGAGTTAGGCTGAAGCGATACCGCATCAAAACGGGTAATCTCGCAAAGCCATGTTTCAAGGTCTTTAAATATCTGCGCGTAACCTTTTGTCTGGTCAGCAGGCGCAAATGGGTGCAATTGACCAATTTCTGGCCATGTAACCGGAATCATCTCTGCCGTAGCATTCAGTTTCATAGTACAAGAACCCAGCGATATCATCGAGTGAACCAAAGAAATATCCTTGTTCTCCAGGTGCTTCATGTAACGCAGGATCTCGTGCTCAGAGTGGTGCTTGTTAAACACTTCGTGCGTTAAGTACTCACTCTTACGGATCAGACTGTCAGCCCAGGTTACATCTGTATCTTCCGGCAGTGCATCTATAGTTAATACATCTTCAGACTTCCCGGCCACCTTAGCAAATGCAGCAACTATAGCTTTAATATCTGCCAGGTTCGTGTTCTGATGAAGTGAGATACCAATGTTGTTCTCACCGAAGTAACGGAAGTTAATACCAGCCGCTTCAGCCTCTGTGCGGATAGCTTTCTGCATGTCAGCGCTCTCAACAGCTATCTTCAGCGTATCGAAATACTGCTCGTTCTGCTGCTCAAAGCCTAATGCTTTCAGGCCTTTCTCCAGTTGCTGCGCTAAAGCATGTGTATTTAAGCCGATATACTTCAGGCGACGTGGGCCATGGTAAACGGCATACATACCAGCAATAACAGCCAATAGTACCTGTGCCGTACATATGTTTGAAGTAGCTTTCTCGCGACGGATGTGCTGCTCACGTGTCTGCAGGGCCATGCGGTACGCTTTGTTACCTGCTGCATCCACCGAAATACCAATGATACGACCCGGGATAACACGCTTGAAAGTATCTTTTGTAGCAAAGTAACCTGCATGCGGACCACCAAAGCCCATTGGCACACCGAAACGTTGGGTAGTACCAACTACAGCATCCGCGCCCATCTCACCCGGAGGTGTTAATAAGGTAAGCGAAAGGATATCGGCAGCAACAGCTACGAACATTTCCTGCGCGTGTGCTTTTGCTATGAAGTCTGTATAGTCGAAAATGGCACCGTCAGCAGCAGGATACTGCACCAATGCACCAAATAACGTCTCATCAGTAAAATCAACTTCACGGTGATCTCCTATAACCAGCTCAATGCCGATAGGCGTAGCGCGCGAAGCCAGGATATCTATAGTTTGCGGCAACACCAGGTCTGATACAAAGAAGCGGTTGGCAGTTTTGCGCGCACCTTTGAGGTTTGCATAGAACATACCCATGGCCTCAGCGGCAGCAGTACCTTCGTCCAGCAACGATGCGTTGGCGATCTCCATACCTGTCAGGTCCATTACCATCGTCTGGTAATTGATCAGTGCCTCCAATCGGCCTTGTGCGATCTCGGCCTGGTAAGGCGTGTAGGCAGTATACCAACCCGGGTTCTCCATAATATTACGAAGTATAACCGGAGGCATAATGGTGTCGTTGTAGCCCAGGCCAATGTACGACTTGTATATTTTGTTCTGCTTCGCGATCTGCGAGAACTGGTTTAGGAACTCTGTCTCCGTCAGGGCTGCTGGCAGGTTTAAAGGTCTTTTCAGGCGAATGGCGGCCGGTACGGTCTCCTCAATCAGCTGGTCCAGCGAGTCTGCCCCGATGGTTTTCAGCATGTCCTGCATCTGCTCTTTGTCAGGGCCGTTGTGGCGCTCCTTAAACACGTCTGCAGGTTTGGTTTTAAATATCATATCGATGAAATATTGATTGGGAAATTGGGTTATCTCTTTCTGTTAATCGTAAGGCTTTCAGACCTTTTTTGATTTTCCACAAAAGTAATAGTATTTGTTTTTATATTGAACCATGATAGGTTAAATAGTTGCCATGTAAAATCAGTGTTTTACACCTTATATATATAGGTGTGCCGCAAGTATAGATTTTATGGTTTCAGATTAACATTTCTACAACAATAAAAAGACAGAATCAATTCAGGATACAACACATGAATAGCATAAAAGTTGGCATTATTAAAGAAGGCAAAATACCTGTAGACAAACGTGTTCCGCTTACACCTAAAAAGTGTGTAGAAGCAATGCAGGAATTTGAAGGACTTAAAATGGTAGTGCAGCCAAGTGAAGTAAGGTGTTTTAAAGATGAGGAATATGCTGAGCTGGGTGTAGCCATACAACAGGGCCTGCAGGATTGTAATGTGCTGATGGGTGTAAAAGAGGTGCCTGTAGATGAGCTGATCCCTGACAAGACCTATTTCTTTTTCTCGCATACTATAAAAAAGCAACCCCATAACGCCAAACTGTTGCGGGCTATACTTGATAAGAACATCACACTTATAGATTATGAGCTGCTAACTGATGAGAAAGGGCAGCGTGTTGTAGCCTTTGGCAGGTACGCAGGTATAGTGGGCGCTTACAATGGTATACTTACCTATGGCAAAAAGCATAAACTGTTCGACCTGAAGCCGGCTTACCTGTGCCACGACATAGATGATATGCAGGAAGAATTCTTTAAGGTTAAACTCCCGGCAATTAAAATAGCGATAACAGGTGGCGGCAGGGTAGCGGGTGGTGCTATGGAGGTGCTCGATAAAATGGAGATACGGAAAGTAAGTGTGTTCGACTTTTTATATAAGCAGTTCTCGGAGCCTGTGTATGCGCAACTTCACTCCGGCGACTATAACGCAAGGCCTGATGTGGAGGTATGGGACTCGCCGGATTTTTATGCTAACCCACACTTATATAAGAGTACGTTCCGGAAGTTTACAAAAGTTACCGACCTGTTTATGGCCTGTGCCTACTGGGATCCGCGTGCGCCAAAGCTATTTTCAGAAGAAGATACCAAGCACCCCGATTTTAAGATCAATACTATAGCGGATATCACCTGCGATGTAGACGGTTCTATACCTACAACTAAACGCGCCACTACTATTCAGGACCCGGCATTCGATTACAACCCCGCAACCGGAAACATGGAGCCTGCCTATAGTTCAGAAAAGAATATAACAATAATGGCTGTAGATAACCTGCCATGCGAATTGCCACGCAATGCCTCCCGCGATTTTGGACGCAATATAATAGACTATGTATTCCCCCAGTTTTTTAATGAGGATGAAGGCAGTATGTTGGCAAGAGCAACTATAGCTAAAGGCGGAGAACTGACAGAAAAGTATAAATACCTGCAGGAGTATGCAGATAGTGCCAAACGAACAAGTGAAGTATAAACTATAAAATCTATTCATAAAGCCCCGTCCCAAAAGCGGGGCTTTTCTTTAGCCTGTAATTATTTTCTACCCAACCGGAACTTTCGGGAACTCCAGGTATGTTATGACTCTGCTGCCGTACTCAGGCCAACCCTCGAGCAGGGGGAAAGGCAGGGACAGCAACCTCCATAAAAAATTTTAAAGCAGGTAGTGAGCACGTTAGCGAAGGCAATAGGAAATCTTTCCTGTCATCCCTTGTTAAACCAAAAACAACTGCTACTTTTGCACTCCCAATCAGCAGGATGGGCAGTGAAGAGAGTGGTGTAACAAGGGCTGGGAGCTGGAAAATAAATTCAGCGGGTAGCTTGGAAAGACAGAAAAAAGGGTTGTACCTTTGCACTCCGCTTGAGGCTGAGGCCTGGAGAGGAAAGTATTTGAAAAAGCAGCTGGCTTTGAAGGGAAAATAAAAAAATAAAATTTAGTGGCAGGGTATTGCAAGTAGAAAAACTCTTCTTACCTTTGCACTCCCAATCGGACGAATGGTTCGAGAACATCGGACGAATGGTTCGAACGACTCGGACAGCTGGTTCGAAAGGAAAGAAAAAAACAGATTGATAACACGGGATCACAACAGGTGATCTGCCTACTAAAAGAGTAGGGCTACATTCCGGATGCTTCACGACAGGTGAGGGGGAAGGGAGGAAAGTTCTTTGAGAGATTGATTGAGACAGAATAGCACAAGGCATTGCTTTTCGAAGTAATGTCGGCAGATAATAAAAA